>JBCCBW010000055.1:0-1543 GCA_039033835.1 Pseudomonadota bacterium | reverse complement strand
TGGGCCGAGACCGAGTTCGAACACCCGGCAGCCAAGCGGTGACTGATAGTAATAGTCGCGCTTAGGCGTTGCCCGGCTGATCAGTTCAATCTGACGCGCATTGAGACCGAAGCGCTCATAGGTCTCACTCATTTGCGGTTCTTGGGCGCGTTCGTTCGGGAGGAAGATCCGTGTGGGGCAGCTCTCGACCAGCGCGGGGGCGATGCTTGAGTTCGCAATGTCCGCGAGGCTCTGCGTGGCGAACACAACGGACACGTTCTTTTTGCGCAGGGTCTTCAGCCATTCACGAATGCGCGCGGCAAACATTGGATCATCGAGGAAGAGCCAGGCTTCATCGAGAACAAGCAGTGTTGGTTTGCCATCGAACCGCTCTTCGAGGCGGTGAAAGAGATATGTAATTACTGGTGCTGCCGCGCCCCTGGCGTGCATCAGCTCTTCCATCTCGAAACAGACCGTGTCGGCGAGCGCGAGACTTTCGTGATCGGCGTCGAGCAGGCGGCCATGAGGCCCTTCCAGCGTGAACGGATGCAGGGCTAATTTTAGTGTCTCATCCTGCAGCATGAGGGTCAGACCCGTTAGCGTGCGTTCGGCCTCCGGAGCGGATGCGAGAGATTGAACGGCTTGCCAGAGGGCGGCTTTGAGATCGGGCGTTATCGAGACGCCTTCATTTTCGCAGAGACCTGCGAGCCAGTCTGCGGCAAAGCTCGCACCGATATCCGTGTCGATATCTTTGAGCGGTTGCAGGCTTGGGGCATTGCTGGCGCCAAGGTCGATATGTGCGCCGCTCATGGTGAGCGTTGCGGCGCGGGCCGACCGGCCCTTGTCGAAAATGAAAACTTGCGCACCTTCATAGCGCTTCCACTGCAGCGCCAGCAGTGACAGCAGGATGGACTTGCCGGCGCCGGTCGGTCCCACCACCAGCGTATGACCGACATCGCCGATGTGGAGGTTGAGCCGGAAGGGCGTCGTGCCATCAGTTTGCGCCTGTATAAGCGCTGGCGATTGCAGGTGCCGGTTTGTCTCTTCGCCCGCCCAGACTGCAGACAGCGGCACCATGTGGGCGAGGTTCAATGTATGCAGAATGGGTTGGCGGACATTGGCGTAAGGATGACCAGGCAGACTTCCGAGCCAGGCATCGACGGCGTTCAGCGTTTCCTTGATGGCTGTGAAGCCGCGACCATTCACGATGCGCTCGGCAACGCGGATATGTTCATCGACGGTGCGCCGGTCAGGGTCGGCGACGGTGATGGTCGTGGTGACGTACCCATAGGAGACGAGGTCGCCGCCAAGCTCCTGCAAGGCCGCATCGGCATCGGTCGCTTTGTTGTCCGCGTCATTGTCGACGAGCGCAGCCTGTTCATCGAACATGGTCTCGCGCAGCACTGCGCCGATCGATTTGCGCTTGGCGAACCAGTGTCGCCGCTTCTTTCCAAGGACTTTTTCAGCTTCTGCTTTGTCCATGGCGATGAAGCGTGTCGCCCAGCGATAGGCGAAGCCTTGCCTGTTCAGTTCGTCGAGAATGCCGGGCAGCGTGGACGCTGGA
>JBCCBW010000054.1:0-1611 GCA_039033835.1 Pseudomonadota bacterium | reverse complement strand
TCGAGTGCGACTCAATCGATCAGGTGATCGCCTACGCGTCCATGCTGCCGCATGACGATGTCGGCTCGGTCGAAATCCGACCGGTCTTCGCGGAACCGCTCGAGTGAGTAGTCCCGGTGCAGCGCTGAAAGCCGCCCGTCCCAGGGCAGTGGCGGCGCTGCGCCGGTTTTCCGGCGACCTCGATGCCGCCGAGGACGCATTCCAGGACGCCGCCGAACAGGCGCTCAAGAAGTGGCCCGAGCAAGGCGTTCCCGACAACCCGACCGGCTGGCTGATTCAAGTCGGTCGCAACCGCTTGATCGATGGCGCACGCCGAGGACGATTCCAAACCACGCTCGACGAAGATCCAGCAGCAAAGCCAGAAGACGAAGAAATCAAACGCATCGACGATGACGTGCTGCGCCTGATCTACACCTGTTGTCACCCGGCGTTGTCGGAGGAAGCACAGGTCGCGCTGACGCTGAAGATCATTGCGGGCCTGTCCACCAATGATCTCGCACTGGCATTCCTGACACCGGTGCGAACGATGGAGCAGCGCCTCGCGCGGGCAAAAAAGAAGATCCGCGAAGCGGGCATTCCGTTCGCGATTCCGGCCGAGCGCGATTTGCCCGACCGGCTCGATGCTGTGCTTGCGACGCTGTACCTGATCTTCAACCAGGGCTATAGCGCCCGCAAAGATTCCGTCGCCGACCCGAGAACCTGCGAGGAAGCCATCTGGCTCACCCGCCTGGTGCGGCGATTGAACCCGAGCCACGACGAAACCGCCGGGCTGCTCGCATTGATGTTGCTGCAGCATGCAAGGCACCCGGCCCGCGTCGAAAAAGACACGTTGATCGCGCTCGATCAACAGGACCGCAGCCTGTGGCGCACCGACTTGCTGACCGAGGGCACCACGTTAATTAAGGTGACCCTCGCGCGCCGTAATCCGGGGCCGTACCAAACCCAGGCCGCGATCGCCGCAATCCATGGTGAGGCAACCACAGCCGAAGACACCGACTGGCGGCAAATCGCATTGCTCTATCAGATTCTCGAAGAGCAGCTTCCGAACCCCGTGGTGACCCTGAATCGCGCTGTCGCGATGCTGCACGCCGGCGATTCTGAAGCCGCCAACGCACTGCTCGAACAGCTCGAATCCAGCCACTCCGAGAGAATGTTGCAGTACGTGCCGTTCCTGACCGCACGAGCGCATGCACTCGACGGTCTGGCCGAATCTGAACCACAACGCGCATCGGAATACCTGAACAAAGCAATCGAGATTTCCGAAAATGATCAGGAAAAACGTTACTTAATGCAGCAACTCGAGCATTTCCGCTCGAAGTGAACCAAATGCAGCGCCCCAGGCAGCGCTCACCATAACCCACCGCGCTTGGTCCGACCTGACCAGATGAAAGAAATGCTGGGATACGCTAACCTTTCGCCGCATTACCGAACGAATACCCACCGTGAAGGATGTGCTACCCGTGAATCGTTTATTCGCTGGCGCCGTCGGCGTCCTGTTGTCTCTGTGTTTTCTGGTTGGACCGACAAGCGCAGAAACCGAGGAACTCGTCCCTGCGCGCGCGTTGATCAAACCGTCTCCATACGGGCGATTCGTGTTGAGCCCGGACGGCC
>JBCCBW010000053.1:0-1814 GCA_039033835.1 Pseudomonadota bacterium | reverse complement strand
CGCATTTCCAGAGCCGCAATGATGGCGGATTGGAAACGCTGTCGCAGGTTCCGATGCTGCAGGCATTTGCGAAGGACTTCCTGCGCGTCGATTACATGTTCTGGGTCGACCAGGCGCCGTACTTTGAAAATCAGGTTCTGCCCTGTTTCGCGCAGAATTGACGTCCGCGGCGTCAGGCGACTAACATCACCTTCGAAGACGCTTGCAATAGATGAGGCGCGCGGAGGAATGAGATGCAGATTAGATCGACAGATTGATTGGGCGCCGAGATTACAGGCGTCGACATTAAAAACCTGACCGATCAGGAATTCGCCGATGTGAAGGCCGCGTTTGCCGAGCACGGCGTGATCTTCTTCCGCGATCAGGACACGCGCGAGACCGATCATATTGCCTTCGCGGAACGGTTCGGGGATATTAACGTCAATCGCTTCTTCGCCGCGCATCCCGACTATCCGCAGATCGCGCTGGTCGCCAAGGAACCGGATCAAAAGGACAATATTGGCGGCGGCTGGCACACTGATCACTCTTATGATCATGAACCGGCTTTGGGCTCTGTTCTGGTCGCGCGCGAACTGCCTGAGACGGGCGGCGACACCATGTTTGCCTCCATGTACAAGGCGTATGAAACGCTCAGCGATGAGATGAAAGACCGAATTGACGGGCTCTCGGCATTGCATTCCGGCAAGCATATTTTTGGCGAGGGCCCGGACAGCTATTACAACACATCCGACGCCGGCAGCCATGATGATGGCACGAACCGGATCGGCAATTCCGCCGTCGCTGAAACGCTCACCGACCCTGTGCACCCAATCGTCATCAAACATCCGCTCAGCGGCAAGAAGGCGCTCTATGTCAATCCGGCCTTCACGCGTGAAGTTGTCGGGATCGAAAAGAAAGATAGCGATGAGCTTCTTTCAGTGCTCTACACGCACGTGTTCACCGGCCATGGATTTCACCATCGGTTCGAGTGGAAGCCCGGCTCGATCGCGATGTGGGACAATCGCTCAACCTGGCACTGGGCTATGAATGACTATCATGGCCAGCGCCGGGTCATGCACCGCATTACGATTGAAGGCTGTCCGCTCGAGGCTTAGGGCGTGATCAGGGAACAGACCACGCCTTCCGCGCTGAACTAGAACCGAACACCAATGCCGAGATTTGCGTTATGCATCTCCCATTCGTGCATGAATATGACGGTTAAATCGCTGCGAAGAAAGAGCTTATCGGTCAGATCATAGGTCATGCCCAGGCCGACCGCTCCGCCATATTCATAGTCGCTATCACTGTAACTCTGTGTTGTGGTTTCATCCGTTTCCAGATCGATTGAAACGAATCGAGCGGAGGCATCAACTTCCAACGCGGTGGCCCCAACGCGACCAAAAATATTCAGATTCTTGCTGACCGGTAGATCGCGTTTCAGGTAAACTCCCAAGAGCCCGTCGAGCTCGCCTTCCACACGTAGATCCGAGATGGTGTCTATATCGGTGGTGGTATAGCCCCGTTTGTCGTTTTCGACGCCGATCATGGCTTCGCCTTCGATGCTCCAGTGTTTGGCGAACTGGTAGCCGACATGTCCGCTAATCGCACCGAGTTCGACATCAAACTTATCCTCCGAGCCGAGCAGATTTTCACCCAACAGGCTGTAACCTAGATCCACATAGAGTTTCTTTTCGCTGGCCTCCTGCGCGATTGCGCTCTGGCCATCCAGCAGGCTTGCGCCGAGCGCAAGAAAGAGAATTCGAGACTGCATTACACTTTGTCTTTCAAACAAAAGTTATAACGCAGCGACGGCAGGACTATCCGTGTTCAGACGG
>JBCCBW010000052.1:0-2116 GCA_039033835.1 Pseudomonadota bacterium | reverse complement strand
GCGGAGTAGGACATGACTGAGCTGCGCAAGATCATAATCGACGGAAACGAGGTCGAAGCCGATCCGAACTTGACGCTCATCCAAGCCTGTGAGCAGGCAGGGATCGAGATACCGCGTTTCTGCTATCACGAACGGCTCAGCATTGCGGGCAATTGCCGGATGTGCCTGGTCGAACCTGTCGGCGCACCTAAGCCCGCAGCGGCGTGCCACATGCAGGTGCGCGACATGCGCGGCGGTCCGAACGGCGAACCGCCGCAGCTTCGGACAAACTCACCGATGGTCAAGAAAGCCCGCGAGGGCGTCATGGAGTTTCTGCTGATAAACCACCCGCTCGATTGCCCGATCTGCGATCAAGGGGGTGAGTGCGATCTGCAGGATCAAGCCATGGCTTATGGTGTCGACTTTTCGCGCTACCGTGAGCCGAAGCGCGCGGCGATTGACCTTGATCTTGGTCCGCTGGTCGAGACGCACATGACGCGCTGCATTAGTTGCACCCGTTGCGTGCGTTTTATCACCGAGGTTGCAGGCGTGCCCGAGATGGGACAGGTCGGCCGTGGCGAAGACAGCGAGATCACCAACTACCTGGGTCAGACGCTCGGGTCCGAAATGCAGGGCAACATCGTTGATCTCTGCCCGGTTGGTGCGCTGACCTCAAAGCCCTATGCGTTTTCGGCGCGCCCATGGGAGTTGAAGAAGACGCAATCGATTGATGTGATGGATGCGCTTGGCTCGAACATCCGGGTTGATACCCGCGGACGTGAGGTTATGCGGGTCTTGCCACGCAACCATGATGGCGTGAACGAGGAATGGCTGGCGGACCGCTCTCGTTACATCTGGGACGGGCTGCGGCGACAAAGGCTTGACCGCCCGTTTGTGCGTCGCGAAGGGAAGTTGGCTCCCGCAAGCTGGAACGAGGCCTTTACAGCGATCAAAGACGCTGTCTCCCAGGCGGGAAGTAATGTCGCGGCTGTCGCCGGCGATCTTGCGCCGGTCGAGGCGATGTATGCGCTGAAGGACTTGGTCGCGCGTCTGGGAAGCGACCGGATCGAATGCCGGCAGGACGGATCGCAACTGCCGATCGGAAACCGCTCCGGTTACGTCGGAACGGCGACGATCGAGGATCTGGACACGGCGGATGGTATTCTGCTGATCGGATCGAACCCGCGCGATGAAGCTCCGGTTCTGAACAGCCGAATCCGAAAGGCCTGGTTGGCCGGGGCGCATGTCGCGCTGATCGGCGAGGCGGTCGATCTCAGCTACGCCACTTATCATGTCGGCACCGGTCCCGAGGCATTGCAGGGCGACAGCCGGGCCAAACTGATCGAAAACATGTCCGGAATGGACAGCAAGGTCATTATCGTCGGACGGGCGGCGCTGGCGCGCGCCGACGGCGACGCCGTCTTGGGGCAAGCAATGGCGCTCGCCGAAGCTGGCGACGCAAAGCTGATGGTTCTGCACACGGCAGCCGCCCGCGTTGGGGGAATGGACGTCGGATTTGCTCATGCTGACGGCTTCGATTGCTTGAAGGGCGCCGGCGTGATCTTCAACCTTGGCGCGGACGAGATCGAGATCGTTGACGGTCCGTTTGTTGTCTACCAGGGAAGCCATGGTGATCGTGGCGCTCATCGGGCTGACGTAATTCTGCCAGGTGCCGCCTACACGGAACAGTCCGGCATCTTCGTGAACACCGAGGGGCGCGCCCAGATGGCAAATCGTGCTGGGTTCCCTCCAGGGGATGCGCGCGAGGACTGGGCGATCCTGCGCGCTCTGTCGGCCGAATTGGGCCACACGCTGCCGTTCGACTCGCTGGGCGCATTGCGGTCAGCACTGTTCGAGTTGCATCCACATCTCGCGGCAGTCGATCAGGTTCCCGAGAATGACTGGCAGGCCGTCCCTGACGGCGACGTCGACAGCGCCCCGTTCCAGAACCGCGCGACAAGCCACTATCTCACCAATCCGATCCTTCGCGCGTCGGAGATTATGGCGGACTTGGCGCGCCTGGCCGAAGACCGCGCTCAACCCATGGCGGCGGAATGATGGACGCATTTCGAAATCTGGCGCTGACCTCCCCGCTTTTGGCGCTTGCCGCTTGCGGTGCGGGAGAAGGTTCGACAGT
>JBCCBW010000051.1:0-2282 GCA_039033835.1 Pseudomonadota bacterium | reverse complement strand
TCGCTCCCGCCTCGTTCTCCTTCAGGACCGCGATGATCTTCTCGTCGCTGAACCGGCTGCGCTTCATGGGACATCCTCCTTCGTCCATTCAAAGGTGGAAAATTCCAGCTCGCAACGGCCCGGATCTCGGGGGGAAGGTCATGACAACCTCACGCCCAACGAATTCTCAGCGAAGATGGCACTGGAAAGCGAGGCCGCTTGAGGCCAGAAATCAACCGACCGCTTCTCCCAACGAGTGGAGGGAAGTCGGGTCTCAGGTCAGCTCTAGCGCAGCAATAGCCGCTTCATGCTATTCGCTGCCTTCGCTACGAAGGCAATCAAACCTGGAGGGCGATGGGGCCCGCCGGTCTTCTCCCTAAGTTCCGTGATCGTACCAAGCGCGAGGATCGTGCCGAGGCCAAGCGAGCCCGCCGCAACATCCTCGCGAAGCTTACGGTTGCGATACCGTGTTGTCTGAGTCCGATGAACTTCGAGTGCCTCGACGACGGTGTTGCCATAGGCTCCGCCGCCATCGGCTCGCTTCGCACGATGGTGGTACAAGGCGAGCGGTTCTTGAATGACTCCAATATCAGCGACCATAAGCACGCGCAGCGCAAAGTCCCAGTCCCCAAGCACGGGCATATCTTCGTCGAAGGGGCCGACCTGCTCGAACAAGGAGCGCTTCACGAGGAATGAAATCGGAGGGAAGCGATTGATCCTCGCCATCTCAATTATCGATATGGCTAGAAGGTTAGGCGTATTGGGCCAGCGTTCGATCTCCCGCACCTCATCACCGTCCACCTCCTCGATCACTTTTGTGGAATGAGTAACGACGCCGCCGTACTCATTATTATCGGACAAAAACCCTACCGTGCGTTCGAGGAAATCCGGCTCCCATGTATCGTCGTCGTCATGGATCACGAAGTAATCGCTGTCGCAGGCGGAGATACCCCGGTTTGATGCCGCCTCCATCCCCAAGCTCACGGGATGGTGCATAACCAAGATATGGGGGTCTCCATCCTGCGCACTGCCCGTGACGACTTCGACCGGTTCAGGCTCGCCACCGTCGTTCACAACAACCCAAATCAAATCGCGAAAGCTCTGTCGCTTCACCGATTCGGCGGCGCGACGCAACAGGACTGGGCGGTTTTTCGTGCGGGTGATCACCGCGACACGAGCTCGCGGTTTTTCGCAGTCCAAGGCTAACCCCGTTGATCTTGCTATTTTCTACCCACTGTTGTTGAAATCGAAATTACGGCAAGGATAAGGTGATGCGAAGCCTTGAGCGCGCAATCTCTTACGATCTCGGCGCGCATCATCAAATTCTCTTCTGGCCAGACAGGGTTGCCGCTGCCTCATTGCGTCCTGGTTCCATGAAGTCGAGACCGCCTTAGTGCCTGACTCGAAACTCTTTCAGACATGACAATATCTTGCGAGTGGGCGACGTTAATTCACGCCTCGGCGGAGGCGATGGATTTCTCCCATTCCTTGGCCAGACGGCGGCATCGTCTGAGCCACGCGAGGGTGCGCTCCACGGCCCATCGGCGGGGCAGGAGCTTGAAGCCCTTGGCGGCGTCGGATCGTTTGACGATCTCGATGGTTCACTTGCCAATCCTGTCGAGCGCGCGGCGCAGTTTCGGCCCCGAGTATCCGCCGTCGGCGAAGACGTGGCGCAGCCATGGGCAGGACTTTCGGATCGTGGCAAGGACCGCAGGCGCGCCGTCGCGGTCCTGAATGTCGGCGGCGTGAATGACGAGGCCGAAGAGCAGGCCGATGGTGTCGACAAGGATATGCCGCTTGCGTCCGTTGATCTTCTTTCCAGCGTCGTAGCCCCGAACGCCGCCGCTTTCGGTGGTTTTCACGCTTTGGCTGTCGATCACGCCAACGCTCGGCTGGGCCTCGCGGCCCTCCAGTTCGCGGGTTTCCATCGCCAGTGAGAAGCGGATCGTCTGCAGCAACCCGCTGTCGCACCAGTCATAGAAGTAGCGCTGCACCGTGGAATATGGCGGCAAATCCTTCGGCAACATCGCCCACTGGCAGCCCGTCGTCGCGATGTACAGGATCGCGTTCATCACCTCGCGCAGGTCAGTGGTGCGGGGGCGCCCGATCCGCTCCGGCGCCGGGATTAAGGGCGCGACCAGCGCCCATTACCGGTCATTCAGATCGCTTGCGTAGCGCGGCGTCGTCCGCTGATACTCCCGGCGGGCGGTTTCAGTCGAAGGCATCGTCGGCTCCGTCCTGTCTGGCAACCAGACAGAATCACAACCTTCTGAAACCGCTCAACTCTTTTCGAGTTGGGCTCT
>JBCCBW010000050.1:0-2332 GCA_039033835.1 Pseudomonadota bacterium | reverse complement strand
TGGACAACATCCCGCACTATTTCGGCAAGGTACGCAGCTTGATGAAACCGGATGCTCTGTTTCTGAACCATGCGATCAGCCGTGGGGCGAAGCGTAAGAAAGCCCGGTTCTCCAAGCGCCCAGAGCAGCGGGCACTTCAGAAATACATCTTTCCGGGCGGAGAGCTGGACGATATAGGCAACACCGTGGCCGAGATGGAGAAAGCCAAGCTGGAAATCCACGATGTCGAGGCGTGGCGGCGCCATTATGCGCGCACGACCCAGATCTGGTGCGAACGCCTGACCGCGCGGCGGGCCGAGGCCGAAGAAATCGCGGGACCCGAGATCTACCGGCTTTGGGCAGCCTATCTGGGCGGATGCTCGTTGGCTTTCCTTCGGGGGTCAGCACGGATCAATCAAACGCTGGCCTCATTCAGTGCCAAAGGCGTCCCACCGCTGCCACCGTCACGCATGGATCTGTATCGCTGAGGGAGGTCGTAATGACCGAAAAGCCCGATCTCGCAGCCCTGTTCGGCGCACCGAAGGTCGATACATTCCTGGGGCTCGAGCGATGCGAGGACCTGTCGAGGATCGACGCATCTTCTGCTTTCATCGGGGTGCCTTGCGCCACGCCCTACGGATCGGTCGGGCCGTATGCGAAGGACGGACCGGACTCGTTGCGCCGGTCGATTGCGTCCTTAGCCGCGAACATCGACCGGATGAACTTCGACATCGGCGGGCCGTTGTTTCCGGATGGCACGAAATCGGCTGTCGATTGCGGGAACCTTCCCTACAGCGAAAGCGACTTTGCTGCGAACCGTGCCACGATCCGGCAGGCGGTCTCGACGATTGCGGGGCAGGGCGTCGCGCCGATCGTGGTCGGCGGGGACGACTCGGTGCCGATCCCGATGCTGGATGCGCTGGGCGATACGGGTGGCCGCTATACGATCCTGCAGATCGATGCCCATATCGACTGGCGCGACGAACATATGGGCGAACGCTTCGGATTGTCCTCGACCATGCGGCGTGCCTCCGAGATGGCGCATATCGAGCGGATCATCCAGGTCGGCGCACGCGGGATCGGGTCGGCTCATCCCGACGACTACCGTGATGCGCTCGACTGGGGTGCCGTATTCTTCACCGGCGAAGACATGCAGACCCAAGGCATTGCGCCGGTGATCGAGGCGATTCCGGACGGTTCAGATGTCATCATCTGCTTTGACATCGACGGTTTGGACCCTGCGATCGCGCCGAACACGATCGGACGGGCGCCGGGCGGGCTGAGTTATGTCCAGGCGCTGGGACTGATCAAGGGCGTCGCGTCCCGTGGACGAGTCGCGGCAATGGACGTAGTCGAGATCTTCCCAGACGGCGACATCGACGGCATCGGCGCGATCACTGTATCGCGCTTGATCGCAGCGGCTATGGGTGTGATCGCTCGTCAGAGCATGCCCGCCTGAACGGCGAAAGGCGCCCATGCGGACGCCTTTCGAGCATTCGGTTCTGCGGACTTAGACCGCTTCCGGCGCCCCTTTGCCCGCGTTTGTATCCGCGCTTTCGGTGGGTGCCTCGATCTGTTTGGCGTCCTTCGCGGTACCAAGACCATCTTCCAGGCTCAGGCCGAGTTCCTCGCCCAGTTTTTTCATGGCAGGCATCTGCACCGCCATGCCCAGGATCGAGTCCAGCGCCTGATTGACGACCGGCTTATCTCCGCCCCCGCCGCCAGCGCCCGATGACCCCACACCGCCAAGACCTGTGACCTGGTGGATCTTGATCGAGTCGATCTTCTCCGCCGGTTTGACCAGTTCCTGCGCCAGTTTTGGCAACGCTTCAAGGCGCGCCACCTCCAGCTTCATGTTGATGATCGGCTGATCCAGCGCATTCTCAGCGGCAACGATCGCCCGCTGACCCTCAGCCTCGGCCAGCAAGTCCTTCTTCTTCGCCTCGGCCCTGATTGTGAGCGCGTCGGCATCGGCCTGTGCTTCTTCGCGGCGAGCCTCCGCACGGTCGGCGGCGGCCTCCTTTTCGGCCTGCGCCTCTAAACGAACGCGCGTTGCTGCACGCTCGGCCTCGCGGCGAGCTTCAATCAGAGCGACCTCCTTGACCCGTTCTGCTTCGGCCACCTGGCGTGCCGTCGTGATCGCCTCGCTTGCCTTGGTCGCCTGCGCACGGGCCTCGTCAGCCGAAGCACGGGCGCGACTCTCCTCCTCGGATTTCTGCGCGATGATGATCTGACGCTCCTGATCGGCAACCTCGATCTCGCGCTCCTTTGCAATCTCGGCAGCGCGAATGGCCTGTTCACGCTCGATATCGGCTGAACGCACCTGCCGCTCCTTGGCAATACGCGCTTCCTC
>JBCCBW010000049.1:0-2444 GCA_039033835.1 Pseudomonadota bacterium | reverse complement strand
TTAGCAATGAGCAGCAAAAATAGCCGTGAGCGTCGGCAATGAACGCACATTTCCTGCGGGAAGATATTCTCGACATCGAGCTTCCGAAGAATTTCGTAGCTTTGATCTCTTCGGTGTCGGACATCTCGTTCATCACAGATCGGGATGGAGTGATCCTTGATCTCATCTGGAACGTCGACGTGAACGACGGTTTCGATCCAAAAATCCTGTTCGGAAGGCTGCTGACAGACATCGTCACGGAAGAAAGCAGACCCAAAATCCTGGAAATGCTGAAAGCCGATGGCCCTGATCACGGAGGGCGTCAGCGCGAAATCAATCAAAAGATTAAAGGTATCGATGAGTTTCCCGTGCGATACAGCGCTGTGGGTGCGGGCGACTCGGTGATTTTTCTGGGTCATGAGATCCGCGCCATTGCGACTCTCCAAAGCCGTTTGATCGAAGCACAACGCGCACTGGACGAAGACTACAGCAGACTGCGTCAGCTCGAGACCCAGTACCGGGTTCTGTTCCAAACATCTTCCGAAGCCCTGCTGGTGGTAGAGGCGTCCAGTGGCCGAATCGAGGATGTGAATTCAGCCGCCGCGCAAATCCTGGGATTGGACCGAACGGAAGTTAAGGGCGAGGCGCTGGAAAATATGTTCTCCGACGAGGCGAAGCGCGCACTGCGCGAGACGCTGCACAGTGTAAACACCACCGGCCAACCAGACATCTTCAACGGCCGGCTCGACCTGACTGGAGAAGAAGTTGGGTGTAGCGTTTCGATTTTTCGCGCCGCAAGCTCTACGATGATGCTTTGCACGCTCACACGCGGGGAAAAAGCAGGGGCTATGGCCGGTGGCGTCGAAGACCTTCTGATCGGGATGGTCGCGCGAATCCCTGACGCGATGGTCCTGACCAGCGCAGAAGGTGAGATTCAGTGGTGCAATGACGCCTTTCTCGGCATGGCAGAGGTCGCCCTGCCTGCGCAAATTGACGGAGAACCGCTTGCCCGCTTCCTCGGGCGGCCAGGTGTCGAGATCGACATTATCATTGAGAACGCGCGCGAGCACGGTCGCCTCCGCGCCTTTTCTTCCGTCGTCACCGGCGCTTTCGGATCTGAAACGCGGGTTGAGATTTCGGTGGCCGCGCTTTCTGAGCCGCGGCCAATGGTTGGTTTCGTGATGCGCGATATCAGCCGGTACGACCAGATCCCGGCGCGGAAACCCGAACGCAGCCAGGAAGCCTTGACCGACATGATGAAGCTTGTCGGCTCGGTTCCCCTGAAGGACCTTGTCCGTGCTTCGACCGATGAAATCGAAAAGATGTGCATCGAGGCCGCCTTGAAGAAGACCGGCAACAATCGCGCGTCCGCAGCCGAGATGCTTGGTCTCAGCCGGCAGAGCCTTTACGTTAAGCTCCGTCGCTTTGGTTTGCTCGACAAGGACGGCATCTGATCACAGCGACGGTGCGTTCGCGGTCGTCGCATAGAGTTCCTTGATCATCGCGGCGAACAGCTCCGGATCCTCTTCGTGCATCAAGTGACCCAAAGCTGCGACTTCGCGAACATTGATCTGGCGGGCGGTCCGCGCGATCGCCGGTGCCTCATCGGTCGGAACTGTCCGATCCCCCTGCCCAACGATCAGGTGCACTGGCAGGTCGATCGACGGCAGGGCGTCCAGCAACGGATCCAAGTTCCAAAGCGCCATCATGGACAATGCGCCATCGACATGCTCGGATCGCGTGATCATCCTTGTGTAGAATTCCAACCCGCGCTGATCGATGTCCGAACCGGTTGTCTCGATCAGCCTGGGCACCTGCCCTGCTGCGCTGGCAAAGCTTGAAAACATCCAAGGCACGAAGGGGTTCAAGGCCAACGCTCGTGCGAGCCTCGGGAAAACTGCACCAGCCATGCCGCGAAACGGTGCCAGCGCCGGGTTCAACCCGATGATCAGGCGCGGATGCGCCTGCCCGTTCAGAGCCATCTGTAATGCGATCGCTGCACCCGCCGAATGACCGACCAGAAGCGCCGGGCTCGCTTGCAAAGCACCCAGTAACGCGTGAACACCATCAGCCATCTCGGGCAGCGAACACTGCTTGCGCGACTGGATCCGCGTGAAGCCGTGACCAGGAAGATCGGGCGCGATCACGTCGAACCACTGCGACAGCTTTGGCATCAGATCGCGCCAACTGTGAGTCGCGGCTCCTGCCCCGTGCAGCAAAAGCAAAACCGGGCCCGATCCCATCCGCTGATAGTGCCACCGGATACGACCGGCTTCGACGAAGTGGCTCGCCTGCCGGTTCGGCCAGTCCTGCCCCAACCGCTCCCACTCGGGATGAACTGTCGCCCTCATTGCTCGACCGAAGACCGGACCATCTTGCTGATCGCTTTGGCGTCAGCGCGCGGAAGCGGCAGGTACTTAGCCTCCATCGCCTTAGCGAGGTCCTTCGCATCTTGCTGCGGGCGA
>JBCCBW010000048.1:0-2469 GCA_039033835.1 Pseudomonadota bacterium | reverse complement strand
CTTGCTCAGCTCTTCGCCATCGAGTTCACCACGCCGATCTGGATCGCGCTGCTGGCTCCGTTGTTCTTGGGCGAAGCGCTGACCAAGTGGCGTGTCATCGCGGCGGTTTTGGGCTTCACCGGGATCCTCGTGATCGCTCAACCCGGATACGCTCCCCTGAATGCTGGCCACCTGACAGCCGCCTTGTCGACCCTCGGGTTCTGCGGCTCCATCATGTTGACCAAGGCGCTGTCCCGCACCGAATCGACATTTTGCATCCTGTTCTGGCTGGGTGTGACCCAGGCCATCTATGGAGCCGTTGCCGTCGGCTATGACGGCGATGTGACGCTTCCCTCGGCGCAGAACCTTCACTGGGTCGTGCTGGTGGGCATCTGCGGGCTCACGGCTCATATCTCACTTACCAAGGCGCTGACACTCGCGCCGGCTTCGGTCGTCGCGCCGATGGATTTTGCCCGTTTGCCGATTATCGCAGTGGTCGGATGGCTGGCCTATCTCGAACCCCTGACGCTCGCTGTCGCGCTGGGTGCCGGGTTGATCCTGATTGCCAACACCATAAACCTGCGCGCCGAACAGCGCCGCCCCGGAGCCACCGCATGACCGAGACCCCGGACCGCACCAGTTCCGATGCCATGGTCTATGATCGTGAGGCCGGGATTGAACGACTGCTCGAGATCATGGAACGCCTGCGTGCGCCAGATGGCTGCCCGTGGGACCGGGAACAGACGTATGGCACGATTGCACCCTATACGATCGAAGAAGCGTGCGAGGTTGCCGATGCGATCGAACGGGGCAATCTGGGCGATCTGTGCGAGGAACTCGGCGATCTGCTGTTGCAGGTCGTCTACCACGCCCGCATTGCCGAGGAGGAAGGCGCCTTCGCTTTTGCGGATGTGGTGCGCGCCGTTTCGGACAAAATGCTGCGCCGTCACCCGCACGTGTTCGGCTTTGAGCAGGGCGGGCCGCGCGCGAAGCCCGAGGATGTGAACTGGCAGGAACTGAAAGCGCAGGAACGGGCCGAGAAGGGCGAGGTCCGGGACTCGATCCTGGATGGTGTTCCGCACACGCTGTCTGGCCTCAGCCGGGCGACAACCTTGACGAAACGCGCTGCCAAGGTGGGCTTCGACTGGACCGATCCTCAGGACGTGCTTGGCAAAATCCAGGAAGAGTCCGCCGAGCTTGTTGCCGAAATCGGGGAAGATCAGGATCGGACCGAGGAAGAATACGGCGACCTGCTGTTCGTCATGGCCAACCTTGCACGGCACCTGAAGGTCGATCCCGACACTGCGCTGCGTCGCGCCAATGCGAAGTTCGAACGCCGGTTTCGATCGATCGAAACAGCCCTCAAAGCACAGAACCGCAGCCCTCAGAACGCTACGCTTGCCGAGATGGACGCACTGTGGGATCAGGCAAAAGCGGTGGAAAAGTCCGGAATCTGAAGCGCGTCAGCGTAAGCGCGCCCTCCAATGCCCTGGTCCCTCTGATCCCGCCACACACACCACGAGAAGCGGCCCGCGAGACGCGCCCCGCGACATCGGGCGCGGCGCCGGGTGATTTACCGCAGCGAGCCGATCCAGTATGCACCGCGGCAGATCCCGAACCGCGCCGCAGGAGAACCCGCCATGACCGCCATCGTTGACATCACCGGACGCGAGATCCTGGACAGCCGTGGCAACCCGACCGTCGAGGTCGACGTGATCCTGGAGGATGGCGAAATGGGCCGCGCCGCTGTGCCCTCTGGCGCTTCCACCGGCGCGCACGAAGCGGTCGAACTGCGTGATGGCGGCGATCGCTACAAGGGCAAGGGCGTGCTCAAGGCGGTCGAGGCGGTGAACGGTGAAATTGCCGAGGCACTTTTGGGTGCGGATTCCACCGAACAGCGCGCGATCGACGAGACGCTGATCGAAATCGATGGCACGCCGAACAAGGGCCGCATTGGCGCCAACGCGATCCTCGGCGTCTCGCTCGCCGTCGCGAAGGCTGCCGCCGAGGCCTCGGGGCTGCCGCTCTATCGCTATGTCGGTGGTGTGGCCGCGCGCACGCTGCCGGTGCCGATGATGAACATTATCAATGGCGGCGAACACGCCGACAACCCGATCGACATCCAGGAATTCATGGTCATGCCGGTCGGTGCCGAAAGCCTTACCGAAGCGGTCCGCATGGGGTCCGAGATCTTCCACACGCTGCGCGGCGAACTGAAAGCCGCGGGCCACAACACCAATGTTGGCGACGAGGGTGGCTTCGCGCCGGACATTGCCTCGACCCGCGATGCGCTGGACTTCATCATGGCCGCCGTCGACAAAGCCGGGTACACGGCTGGGGACGACGTCATGCTCGCGCTCGACGCCGCCTCGACCGAATTTTTCGAAGACCAGCAATACCACCTGAAGGGCGAGGACAAGAAACTCTGGCCCGCCGATATGGCGGAATACCTCGCGGCCCTGGTCGAAGACTATCCAATCATCTCGATTG
>JBCCBW010000047.1:0-2511 GCA_039033835.1 Pseudomonadota bacterium | reverse complement strand
GTCACCGCGTCTGGCCGACATTGCTTATCTGGTCGGTAAACACCACGGGATCGACTTCAACATCGTCATGGTCAAAGGCGGCAAAGGGGTCATGAACGGGTTGAACGCCGGCGATCTGGATATTGGCTGGGGCGCAGGCATCCAGACGAAAGCCGTTCTGGCCGGGGACATGATCAATCTCGTCTCCGGTATCGGAGAGCCACTGGATGCATCTCCTGACGCGCCGACCCTGCAAGATCTTGGTGTCGACCTGAACGCGGGTGGATACTTTGTGTTCGCCGCGCCATCAGGGCTACCTGATGATGCTCGATCAGAGATCTCCGAAGCGATTGCCGGGATTGTCACCGATACCAACACGAAGGCAGGCGCGCTCCTGGCAAAGGCGTTTGGCGGTGCAAAGGTCATAAAGGGCAGTGAACTCGACGCATTGCTGGCGACGGACGAAGACGCCGCTGTGACACTGCTCGAGCAGGCGAACCAGTAAACGAGTGGGATGACCGCTCGGTGTTCCGGGGAGCGCCGGACGGCGCCAGAAAATGCCGAAACTGACGCAAGATCGTGTCCTCGGGCTGGTCGTTTTCGCGATCGGCCTCTTCATCACATTCTACTGGGCGTCGGCGGATAGCGAAACGGGATTGGTCGAGCGCGTGCGCGGGCGATCATCCATTGGCGACGCGCTGGCCCCGACCGTCGCAGGAACAATCCTGACGCTGTCCGGCTTTTGGTTGTGTTTATCCGCCAAGGGCGAGCGGATGCTCAGCTTCGCAAACTTGATTTTTCTCGTGAGTCTGATTTGCGCGCTGGGTGTGGCACTCGGGCTGATGCGTTGGGCAGGCCCCGCGCTGGTCGCGTATGCGACCGGCGCCGACTATCGCCCACTGCGCGATACCCCGCCATGGAAGTACGCCGGGTTCATGTTGGGCGGCGTTTCGATGATCACGGCGTTGATCTACATTGTCGAGCGCCGTTGGCATTGGAGCCGGATTGTCATCGCAGTTGTCGTTACGCTCACCTTGGCGCTGTTCTACGATTTGCCCTTCGAGGATTTGCTGCTGCCCCCGAACGGAGACGTATGATGGACATGCTGGACTATGTCTGGCTAGGCGTCCTCGCGGTCTTTCAGGGGCCTTCGCTGATTGAAATCGCGGGGTTTGGTATTCCTGTCACGCTGGTGATGGTCGCTGCTGGATTCATCACGGGCGTATTGGTCGGTGCGACGCCGGGGCTTGCCGGGCCCATGGCTATGGCAGTTTCGTTGCCGATCCTGATTTCGGTCTTCGGGTTTGAAACCGAGGCATTGCTGCCCGTCATGGGGTTCCTTATCGGCGTGATGAAGGGTGCCACGATTGGCGGCGCGGTCCCTGCCATCCTTTTCAACACACCGGGGACGCCGGACGCGGTTCTGACGACGATCGACGGCCATCCGATGACCCGTGCCGGACAATCCGGCAAGGCTCTCAAAGTTGCGCATTTCGCTTCTGTCTCGGGCGACACGATCTCCGATCTCGTGTTATTCGTCTGCGCGCCCTTTCTTGCCGTACTCGTCGAGCGCTACCTCGACCTGCCAGAGAAGACGGCCTTGATCCTGTTCTCACTCGCCTTCATTGCAGCGGTTGTCGGTGAGTCGGTCGCAAAAGGGATGATCGCGATGGGCCTCGGGATGCTCGCCGCTTTCGTCGGGACGGGAGAGGACTTCTATCCGCGTCTCACGGGTGGCGCCTCGTGGCTTGCTCAGGGGTTTTCGTTAACTTCCGCAGTCCTGGGCGTGCTGATTGTTGGAGAGATCTTCCGCAGTCTCGAGGACATGATGCGCGAGCGCGCCGAGACGGGCAAGATCGCGCAGATGCCCGAGGCCGGCGACAGTCACCTGCCATGGCATGAGCGGCGCAAGCTGTTTCCATTCATTGCGAACTCGGCGGCGATTGGCACGCTGATAGGTGCGTTGCCAGGGATAGGATCAACACTCGCGGCGACGATCGGCTATGCATCCGGGCGTCGGATGCATCCGAAACGTCAGGCGATTGGTCCCGAGTTCGGAAAGGGTGCCCCGGAAGGCGTCGCCGCGACCGAGGCCGCGAACTCTGCAGTGTCCGGGGCGAATCTGATCCCCGTTCTGTCGCTTGGAATACCAGGGAATGCTGCCGCCGTCTTTCTGATCCTCGCGACCGAGTCGATCGGTGGTTTCAATCCGGGCCCTGCGGTATTCCGCATCCCATCTGATGGCGTGAACCCGGAAATGGTGCTGGCCTTTGGGGTCTTCACGGCGATGACGTGCGCGAACATTCTGAACTGGCTGATCGGCGGGCGCATCATGCGGGCCATGAGCGTGATGATCCGCATCCCGAAACAGGTTCTGCTGCCATGCGTGCTGCTCGTGACCCTGACCGCGATTTATGTGCAAGAGACGTCCATGTCGGCGTTGGTCGTGACGTTGGGTTTTGGCGTGCTCGGGTATCTGTTCAGACGGCTCGAGATCTCGGTGCTGCCATTCGTGATCGCGTTCATCCTTGC
>JBCCBW010000046.1:0-2564 GCA_039033835.1 Pseudomonadota bacterium | reverse complement strand
TTCGTGCCGCGCGACACATCCACCTTGTAACCGCCGCTCATGTCACGCCCGGCATCGATGATTTCGCTGTTCATTGGAAAACCTCCACGACGGGCGGCCGAAAGCCTCTCTCTCGACCTCCAAACCCGTCACGGCGAAAGCCGCCGAACTCTTGCTCTTTTTTACGCCATCGTTGAGAATCCAGAGACCTCAACGCGACGGATAGCACACGCGTCGAAATTCTCGCTCTGACTTCTCCTCCACAGTCAGCCCGGCCAGTCTGGAAGCTATCTTTGTCTGGGTGAGCATAGAAACCGTTCTAAGCGCTTGATTGCGCTATGAACCGCGACAGGGCCTCGCGTCGTGCAGCTCGATCCAGAGCGTAGGCGGTGTGTCTGAACTCGACGCCGTCAAGGAGGCCTTGGATATAGCCTGCAATTGTATCCGCAGCCATGATGAGGACGCTGTCAACCGAGTGGATGTACTTGCTCGTAATCGATCCCGTCGAATGGCCGACGAGGGCAGCAATTGTGCTTTCGGTGAAGCCAAGATCATTCGCCGTGCTGGCGAAGCTATGCCGAAGAATGTGGGCGGTGAAGTCGGGAATCCTGCGTCCGCCAAAGATCCTGTTCCAATGGTTTGGAAAACTTCCAAAGGTCTGTGACGCTCGTGTCCCAGGAAAAACGTAGTCGCCAGAAACCGTCTTTCGGCGGTCTTCGAGCAATTCGATGACAGGTAGTCCGATCGGTCTTGTCGATGCACCTTCCTTTGAGTCCGCAAGTCGCAGGCAGCTGTTTTCAAAATCGACTTCGCTCCATTTCAGGCCAAGTATCTCGCCGCGTCGACAGCCGGTGAGCGCGAGAAGCCGTGTGATAGCGATTGTAGGAGCGAGTTCATGGTCCTCGCCAGCCTCGCGAAGCATCTTGCCAAGCTCGCGGTATTCGTCATCGCTCAAGCGCCGATCCCGCACCTGATCTTTCGGCTTTCGAATACCATGGGCGACGTTGTGTTCGATGATCCCGATGTTAATTGCATAAGTAAGCATCGAGCCAGTCAGGCCGACGCATTTGCTCGCCGTTCCACGACCGCCGCGCAGAATAGAAACACCTCGCTTCTTGCCAGTCTTTTTGACAGCGCGCGTTTTCCCGGCAATCACATCGTTCATCATCTTCGTCACGTCTGCCTTGGTGAGGTCACGCACGCGGCGTTGGCCGATCAGGGGGATGATGTGTCCGTTCAAAGCACCGATGTTCGTATAAATCGTGGACGGTCGCTTTGGGCGTCCGCCTTTGCCCATGATTAGCCCGGCTTCCATGGCTTTGACGTATTGCTCGGCCAGTTCCTTTACGGTCATCGCTTTGCGGTCGAGCTGCCGGTTCTCGGCAGGGTTCTCACCGCGGGCGACCTGGCCGAGCTGTGCCATCGCTTCCCTTCGGGCGGTCTCGGGCGTCCAGACTCCATGAAGGCCGATCGCGTAGCGCCGCGAACGACCGGCTGCACGATACTGTATCACGTAGCTGCGTTTTCCTGAGGCGAACACGCGCAGCCCGAAACCAGGCAACTCATCATCCCATACGACATAGTCCTTGTCGCGGATCTCGACCGCATCGACGAAACGTTTCGTAAGTCTTGCCATCCGAATTCAGACCTTTCCGATCGGCAGACAGCCTTCTCACGTAAGCACTACGTAAGCACACGGGCGAAAGCTGCGACCTGTTTCTGGATAGAAGCTTCGGGACAGCGAAACGGAAATACAAATATATTCAGTATCTTATCGTGCTCCGTCGCGCTCTATCGCGCAATTAGGAAAGGTGTCAATAGTGCCTCCGAAGGCAGAGGCCAGAGGTTCGAATCCTCTAGGGTCCGCCATCTACCTTTCGAACTCTGAGTTTCCCGCGTGAAAAGGGCATGCATTCGTGCCGCCTTTCTGCCTGCATGTTCAGGAACTAGGCAGATTTACCTAGGTAAATCTGCATATTCTCCCAAGCGGGGATTTCGGGCACACTCATCCTTCCGATCTGCCGTGGAGACATCTTTTGAAAACCCGCACACCATCGGATCGCCTCCGGCAGACTGACAAGGATCGGGATACCGTGCTGGAAGCGCAGCGGCCTGCGCCGCAAAGCGCCGCTGATCCGGCGAGCGTTCAGACACAGGCCTTGCCGCATCTGCTGACGGCACAGCTGCAGTCGACCGCCTCCTTCCTGTTTTGCGCGGATGAGATTGACGAGCGCCCGCACCCTGCAGCATCCGCAGCCCCGGAGCGGCATGACGATATCCTGCGGGCGCAGGCGCGGTTGCTGGCGGCGCATGCCGCCTGCCTTTATGACGTACTCAAGATCGACGACATCTATGCCCACCCGCTGATCCGCCGAGGCGATATCCTGTCCGGCCACCGCCTGCGCGCTTTTGCCGGTGCCCCGTTGCGCGATCCGCAACAACGCCTTATCGGAGTGATCTGTACCGTCGACACAACCGCACGTCGGTGGAGCGACAGGGATATCGGGATCGTGAGGCGAATTGTTGCTCAATTCACCTCCCGCCGACTTTCGTAATCCCGAAATTATGTAACAATGCGGACGAAG
>JBCCBW010000045.1:0-2596 GCA_039033835.1 Pseudomonadota bacterium | reverse complement strand
GCGCTTGCCGCCGCTTGGTTGATGGCGGGCTCGTTGGAACGCCATGGCCCGCCCGGACGAACAATCACCGCCGCAATCGTGGTATGCATCGCGATCATGCTCGCACTGCAGCCGGATTTCGGCCAGGCAATGCTAGTTCTTTCCGTCTGGGCGGCGATGCTTTTCATTTCGGGCGCACCGGTTCTTCTATTGGTTGGTTTCGCAGCTTTCGTAGGGATTGGTGGCACGCTCGCCTACCTGAACTCCGAGCACGTGCAACGGCGCATCGACGGCTATCTGGCCGAAGGCGTCGACCCGCACTCGCAACTTGCATATGCGCAGGCGGCCATCCGCGAGGGCGGTTTTTTTGGCGCAGGGGCCGCGCAGGGCCAAGTGAAGTGGGCACTGCCGGACGCACATACCGATTTCATTATCGCTGTCGCTGCGGAGGAGTTCGGCCTAGTCCTGACCATCTGCATCATCGGTCTCTACCTGTTCATCACGCTTCGCGCGCTTTCGAAACTGTTGGATGAACGCGATCCGTTTATCCGTCTTGGAGGAACGGGGCTCGCGGTATTGTTCGGTTTGCAGGCCTTCGTGAACTTTGGCGTGGCGACGCGGCTCCTGCCCGCCAAGGGCATGACGCTGCCGTTCATCTCGTATGGCGGGTCATCGATGATCGCCGGGGCCATTGTCATGGGTACACTGCTGGCGCTGACCCGGACACGCTCTTACGATCCAACGGCCCGGCCCGGGATCCGCTGATGGCCGCACCTCTGCTGATCATCGCGGCGGGTGGTACGGGCGGGCACATGTTTCCGGCGCAAGCCCTGGCCGAAGAGATGCTGGCGCGCGGCTGGCGTGTCCGTCTGTCGACCGACGAACGCGGCGCACGCTATGCTGGCGGTTTCCCGCCAGAAGTCGACCGTCAGATCGTCAGTGCGGGTACATTCCAGCGGGGTGGTACTCTCTCGAAGCTGCAGGCGCCATTTCAGATCGCTTTTGGTGTGCTCACGGCGATTTGGCGGACTTACCGAGACAAACCGGCCTGCGTGGCAGGGTTCGGCGGCTATCCAGCACTGCCAGCGATGGCCGCCGCTTGGCTGCTCAAACGACCGCGCCTGATCCATGAGCAAAATGGCGTGCTCGGGCGTGTCAACGAACTGTTCGCGAAACGCGTCGATCGCATCGTGTGTGGAACCTGGCCGACGACACTGCCGGAAGGTGTCGAGGGCTATCATACCGGAAATCCGATCCGGGCAAGCGTGTTGCAACGGGCGGCAGCCCCGTACACGCCGCCAGGCGACTGGCCATTGGATGTCCTGATCATCGGCGGCAGCCAGGGCGCGAGCATCCTCAGCCGGGTCGTGCCTGAAGGCCTCGGTCTTCTACCGGAAGCGATCCGGTCGCGGTTGACCATCACTCATCAAGCGCGCGATGCCGACCATGACATGGTTGTTGACGCATATGACCGACTGGGCATCCAGGCGACGGTCAAACCCTTCTTCGAGGACGTTCCCGAACGCATCGCTCAGGCACAATTGGTGATTTCTCGGTCCGGCGCTTCCTCGGTCGCCGACATAGCGGCCATCGGGCGTCCCTCGATTTTGGTCCCACTGACCATCGCCAAGCGCAATGAGCAAGAAGCGAACGCCCGTGGTCTGGTCGAGGCCGGAGGGGCCATCATGCTGCGCGAGTTCGAGTTTACGCCGGAATCTCTGTCTGCCGCTGTCGAATCGATCTTTGAGCATCCGGGATTGGCGAGCGAAATGGCCGAGGCCGCTTTGAGCCAAGGAAACCCTGATGCCGCTGAGATGCTGGCCGACCACGTAGAAGATGTCGCGAACGTCTCTAGAGCGCGTCGATAGTATTCCGGCAGGTTTTATCCTGTCGAAGGCTTGCAAACATCCAAAGCACGCTGACAGAGCGGATGTCTGACGGTGTTTCGCGCTCCCCCTCAGGAGAGCGCACAACCCTACCGGATCAAGCGATACCGCTCCCGAGAAGCTGTCATACTTCTCTCCGAGACTTAAGTCTCTCGTCTGCGCACAAGCTGATCCAACGCAGCAACACCCCAGCCTGTTGCCCCTTTTGGCGCCAGATGTGTTGCACTTGACGTCGTTGTCACACCTGCGATGTCAATATGGATCCAAGGCATGTCATCCTTGATGAACTTCTCGAGAAACGCGGCTGCCGTGCACGAACCCCCATTGCGCCCGCCGGTGTTCTTCACGTCGGCGAAGGTCGATTCGATCTGTTTGTGATAGGATTCGTCGAGAGGCATCCGCCAGCTCTTGTCACCGGTCGCCTCGCAGGCCGCCAGGTATTCTGCGTTCAGATCCTCATCGTTACAGAAATGCCCGGCCATCGACTTCGATAGACCTACGATGATCGCCCCGGTCAGGGTCGCAAGATCAATAATACCAGACGGCTTGAACGTTTCCTGTGTGTACCAAAGCGCGTCCGCCAAAACCAACCGCCCTTCGGCGTCGGTGTTGATGATCTCGATCGTATCGCCCTTCATCGAGGTTACGATATCGCCCGGACGTTGGGCCGCGGCATCCGGCATGTTTTCAACCAAACCGACGATGCCAACGACATTCGCCTTTGCCTTGCG
>JBCCBW010000044.1:0-2839 GCA_039033835.1 Pseudomonadota bacterium | reverse complement strand
CTGCGGCACCAGGCCGAGCGCCTGTCGCAGGCTTTCCTGCGTGAGATCGCGGACATCCTTGCCATCGACCAGAACCCGGCCCTGCAATACGTCATAGAAGCGGAAGAGCAGTTTCAGGAGCGTCGACTTGCCCGCGCCAGATGTGCCGACAAAGGCAATCTTCTTGCCGGCGGGCAGGTCAAAGCTGACATCCTGGACGCCGACGGCGCGGGCATCATGGGTGAAGCTGACAGCGTCGAATACGACGTCACCTTTTGGATCTGTCAAAATCTCTGCGTCGGTCTTGTCCGCAACTTCCGGCTTCATATCGAGCAAGCCGTAAAGCTTTTCGAGGTCGACGGCCCCTTGCTTAATCTCGCGCCATGCCCAACCCAAAATATTGAGCGGCGCATACAGGCTCAGTAGCATCAGCATGACGGCCGTCATATCGCCGATTTCCATGCGTCCCTCGACAACGTTCCAAGCCGAGAGTGCGAGAACACCCAGCAAGCCCAGATTCATGATCAAGGCTTGAACAAAATTGAGGACGTACATGCTTCGGATCGCATCTACGTAACTCAAATTGTAGTTGCGCATGGCATCGCCGAAACGATCGGTTTCTCGACGCTCGGCGGCGAAGGATTTCACGGTTTCAAAATTCGTCAGAATATCGACAGCGATCCCCCTGAACCGGGTATCCGCAACATTCATCCGCCGACGCTGCCGAACGCGCCACTCTGTAATCACCACAGTCGCAATGACATAGAGAATGACCGCCGCCACCGCGATGAGAGACAAGCGATAGTCAAACGCGACGCCTAATGCCACTGACGCCAATACAAGGCGCACCAGTGTCGGACCGATATTGAACGCCAAAAACCGAATGAGATAGTCAATGGCGCTCGCCCCCCGCTCGATCACCCGGTTCAAAGCCCCGGTGCGGCGGGTTTGGTGGAATCCCAATGACAGGCTTTGCGCATGACCAAATGCGTCGACGCAGGCGATGCGCTGTGCATCCTGGCTAACCGGCGAAAACAACCAATCGCGAATTTGAGGCAAGCCGGCCGCCGAGAACCGAATACCAATCCCTAATATCAGAAACAGTATCGCTGACACAAAAGTACCCGCGTCGCCCCCGATTGCCGCATCAACTTGATTGATGGCATGTCCAATCAGAAGAGGTGAAATGACTTCGAGAACTGCGGCGCCAAGTGTCAGCAATATCGCGAGTAGGATAACCGGGCGCCATTTACTGAGCTCCGGGCGGGCCAGCAGTTTGATAATTCGTCCGATCGAAACGCCAATGCCGCCATCGGCGCTTTCAATCTTATCCGGATCCACAGTCTGTGTTTCAGCAGTCATAGGCCGCCATATGGGGCGAGCTATGGGATATGCATAGGGGCAATCATGAAAGAAGCCGCTGATCCGGGATCAGCGGCTCTTGTTCGTTGGCGGGGCTAGAAGCGTCCGCTGATCGTAATTTTCGCATTGAGCGGCGCCCCAACCGTGGCCTGGTGCGTGCTGTGCGAGGTTGGGAAGTAGAGCTCATCCGTGAGATTTTCGACGTTGAGCTGGATGCGCAAATCATCGGAAATGTCATAGTAAGCCGCCGCATCGATCCGTGTGTAAGATGGCAGCGTCGGATGGGGACCAGTATCGCCAATATCGAAATCGGTGATGAAGGACTCATCCTGATAAGTCGCCCCCAGGCCGAACCCCAGCTTGTCGGTAACCTGATACGCGCCCCAGACCGAGAATGTGTTTTCCGGAAGCTCACGCGGGATTTCCGCGCCATTGTCGGTTTCGCCATCGAGATAGCTATAGCCGGCAGTCACGAAGAGCTGTTCGGTGACATTGCCTTGTAGCTGAAGCTCAAAGCCATCAATCTCCAGGCCGCGGACTTCGAAATTCTCGCCTGTCGTGTCGTCGCGATCGGCGCGGGTCTGCTCGTTCTGGAAATAGGCGGCCGTGAAGCTCATGCCGGGGACGAAGTCCCATTTCACACCAATCTCAGCGGTTTCAAATACATCCGGATCAAACGGGTCGCCGCCGCTAATCGTGGCAAATTGCTCGCCCGAGCGCGGCAGGAAGCTCTCACTATAGCTGGCATAGAGCGAGACATTTTCCTGGGGCTTGAAAATCACGCCGGCGCGGGGCGAGACGCGATCGTCCGTGCTCGAACGCGGATCAATAGAAACGACACCTGTATCAAACAAGACGGGATCGACGACATCGACGGCAAAGTCGAAACTGTCAAAGCGCAGCCCGACCACGATATCGAGATACGGGTTCACTTCGATCTGGTCATTCACATAGGCGGAGAAGACTTCCACTTCGGCTTGCGAACGATCGTTCAGGTCAGCCGTGAAATCATTGGTTGTCGCAACGCCGTCAAAGTTGACGCCCACACCGCCCCGGAAGTTCAGCGGACGCTCGACCAGGAAGAATTCAACATCGTCAGACGAACCCGACCAGAACGCGTTGAAACGGTCATTGTCGTTGGAAGTGTCGATATATTCCAGGCCGGTGACAAAGGTATGGCCGATGGATCCGGTCTCGAACTCACCGATCAGATCACCGGTTAGGGTGAAACTCTGGCGCTGCGTCGTATCCGCATATCCATCAATGCCGACTCGCGTCCTCTGGCGCCAGGCGTCGGCGCACACGGCGCTAATGAGAAGCGAGCGCACGGTGGCGGCGTCGCCCGGGTGTTGTCGGGTGAAGCGACGCAGGTAGACACGTATTTGCTCGCGCGTTTTGATGAGACAGTAGGCGTCGACCACACGACACACTTCGGTTTTGATATTTACCATCAGTGCGCTCTCTATACGTGTAGGCAGTAGCGAGGAGGCGGTGTGAG
>JBCCBW010000043.1:0-2888 GCA_039033835.1 Pseudomonadota bacterium | reverse complement strand
TGATCCAGACCGTCCTCAGAACTCTTGCGGGTATAGATGGCGCAGCGGATTTTCTTCATGCGCTCTCCTTTGTCTGACCAATCAGTCCAAAGAAGCGTGATCCCGACCACGATGTGCCGGTGATGTGCTTTGCGATGGCCGAGAGCGAGGCCCAGGTCCGGCCATCCATGAGGTAGCCATCCCGCGTGACTTCGACCTGATAGGTCCGCCCGTTCCACTCGCGGACCAGATGCGCGCCGGGCGTTACAACGACGTTCGATGCCTGCGCCACCGGTTCTCCCTCTGCGATGCGCTGCAATGCCTTCCGCGTCTTAACTGGCAGCCCACCATGCCGTCGGCATTGCGCCTCGTAGGCCAGCGCGCGCTCCATGAACGCCACGGAAAGATACGGCGGGGGAGGAGACCCGAAAGCCTCCTGCCAGGATGTTCGGACGCGGTTTCGTTCGGGATGCGGTTTACCCGGCATTCTGCACTTCGGTGGCAGGTTGTTTCGAAGTGGTTCCGATGATGCGATACGTCGAGACTCTTCCGCCGTCCGGTTTCGTCACAATTATCTCGTGCCCGGCTTTCCGAAGTCTGGTTATGGCCGCTCGCGTGGTATGGGGCTGCCATCCAAGCTTATCGCTGAGTGCCTCCACGTCTGCCCCGGCCTTTGCCTTGAGCATTCGGATCAATTGATCCTTTTTGGTCGGTGCCTTCTTCCTGGTAGACTTGGCCATTTTGCTCTCCGTTTGCTGGCGTCAGGAGCGAAATGCTCCTGCTACCGAAGAGAGCCCGGCGATCCGGGCGGAGAGGGCGGACGGCGTCTGTGCCGTTAACGCGAGCAGTACCGCTCTGGTTCGGGCGGAAGTCCAGTGGTTTTGTACGAGTTAGTCGTTGCGCAGCTCAACGGGTTGGGCGCAAAAATCTTCGGCCAATGATCGGTAGCGTTTGCAGGCGGTGATTGCAAAGTTGGTCGTTAGGTTGAATTTGTGTAAAAAACTGAGGTAATTACATTGCTCTTGAGAGAAATCTCAGCGCGACTGGCTTTGAACGGCCACGAGGTGGTTATCGAACGCCAGCGCATGGTGCGTCAACCGACGGAAATCCCCATATGCGCAGCCATAAACGACCCCGGTCCCGTCTGTAACGATGCTTGTGTCGTCCTTGCTTTCGGCGACACCACAAACATCCGTCGCGCGATGCGAATGTGTCACTAAGCCAACCGAGTCGACTAGTATCACGCGGTTTCCACGCGGGGACGAGGCGATGAAACCGCTCTTCCCATGGACACCAACACTGCCGATATAGCCGTCAAGAGACCGGTGAAGCCCATCGTCCACGGTGGCATCGACAAGCTGCCCGTCGCCCCGATAGAGCGCGATGAGGGCAGGGGCCTCGAACGGGTCGCCCTGCCATTGAAAGCCGCAGGCGATTGTCCCGTTCTGTTGCGCCGCGATGTGGCGGAGCGAGCTATGTGAGGTGTTGCTTTCGGCTTGGTCCATGAGCGACCCCTGTTCCGACAGAATGGTCAGGTTTGGGCGCATCGTGCCGAGATTCAGCTTTTGACGGCCGGACCCGGGATGGGTGCGAATGCCACCATTGGCGATTGCAAGAGAGCCGTCAGGGCGGCGCAGGATCTCGTGCGGGCCGATGCCATGGGACGGAAGCTCCTCGATGCGCGTATAACTCATGCCTCGATCCCAGACGCCAATGCGACCCTCGCCCGACGCGATATCGTTCTCGGTGGTGAACAACAGCGCTCCATCCGCGGAAAACGCGCCATGGCCGTAAAAGTGCCGTCCTGTGGGCGCTCTCAAGGTCTGGCGGACGACGCCCGTGACGCAGTCAATCACCTTGGCGAATGTTCCAGGCCGCCGGGCTATGGCCACGACTTCAGCTTCAGTAGGATGGGCGGCAGCGGCGTGGCCACGAGCGGGCAGGGGGATTTGGAACGTGATATCACCCGCGCCGTCGATGCCGACCAGAATAAAGCCGTCCGATGGGGTTTTGGCCGCGCTGATGGCAATGGGATTGCCAACAGCGGCCCAGCCGAAACGGGGTGCCAAAACAGCTGCCATTCCTGCCAGCAGCGCCCTGCGGGACGGCATCTCAGTCACCGTCCAAGGCGTTGAAGCCTACCGTGATGCCGAGGGGTTTGCCAATCTCGGTGTTTACGGCATTGCGAATGTCATTCACCGCGCGTTGCAGCACTTCGACTTGGAACCGCTTGGACGGATCGGCGACCCCGGCAAGGGACGGATCGTCAAGTGCGTCGGCCCTCATGCGAGCCTCGGCAAAAGCGGCGCGTGTTTCCGTCAGATCGCCTTCATGCATCTTGGTCGCAAGGTCTTCCAGCGCAGCAAGGCTTAGTTTGATATGGCGCAAGCTGCGGTCTGACCGACGCGCTTCGGCTCGGCGCGGACGGGGGCGGTCGAACGTGCCCAGAGGGCGGGCGAGCCGTTGATCATGGAGAAACTCGAGGCCGGTGGAAAGCGCTGTGTAGAGTGCGCGCTTGGCCTCGTCTTCAGTCTGATAGCGATTGTTGGTTCCCGCAGCGCGCATCAGTGCGGCATGGTCGCCCCAACCGTTCGCCAAAGTCTCAGCTTTGCGGGCAAGGCCGGTGGCGATGGCTTGGGTCAGGCGGCAGGCATAAGCGGCATCAGGTTGTGGGTCGTACAGCAGACGTTCGAGCGCGGTGAAGCCTTGTGCGGCGACGGAAACCTCACTGAATTCTTCCTGTGTGTTGACAATCGGGTCTTGCGCTGTGGTGAGGCGGGCGATGGCCTTGCCGGTCGAGTCTTTCGGGTCCGGCCAGAAGGACATGGCCAGCGACAGGCCCTGATCCTCGATTGGTCCGAACTGGATGTGGCTGATCCCGATCCAGGCGTCATAGGCATCGTGGAAGG
>JBCCBW010000042.1:0-2913 GCA_039033835.1 Pseudomonadota bacterium | reverse complement strand
TTGTTCGAAGCCCGTGACGTCCTGGCGAAAGAATGCCGTGCCGCCAAAGGTCGGGCCGCACAGATAATGCAACACAGCGATCCTCTTGTCGCTGGCGATGTCGATGTGCGGTACGCGTTGTAGGGCTGTGAGATCGCCCGGCGGGCGCGTGACCATCGAAAACGAGCAGTCGAACCGATCCAGCTTCATCGCATTCGACAAAAGCTGCCGCCGGATCGGGCCATTCAGACGGCGCAGCAGTGCCTGAACGTAAGCGCGGGGCAGAGCTGCACGGCGTCCAGGATATCCGCCCGGCGGCAGCTCTCTCCAATCGGGAGCTTTGGTTGCAGCGGTTACAATCCCAGCCGGATTGGTTAGAAAGTTGTCGACAACGAGTACTGGCTCGCCGGAGCGTCCAACGCTTTGCACCTCGATCGTAAGTTCCGGATTCGCGGCCACCTGTCCCATGCGGGCATTCTGACCCACTTGCGCCAGGGATGCGAGCGCGGCACGTTTGCGCGGACACTGTAAGACTTGGCCAACTGCATGACCTCATCCGAAAAAGACCAGATGCGCGTGGTGATCGTGGGCGGGGGTACTGCCGGTTGGATGGCTGCTGCCGCGCTCTCGAAGTACTTTGCGCACAGGCTGTCGATTACTTTGATCGAATCCGAAGCGATCGGAACAGTCGGCGTCGGCGAAGCGACCATCCCGCAGATCAAACTGTTTAACAGCGGTCTTGGCATCGACGAACGTGAGTTCCTGCGTGAGACCTCGGGTACGATGAAGCTGGGGATCGAATTCATTGACTGGTTTCGTGAAGGCCATCGGTATTTCCACGGCTTTGGCGATGTCGGTCGAACCATCGGGCTGGTGCCTTTCTACCACTATTGGCTGCGCTACCATGCCGAAGGCGGGAGCATCGATCTGGAGGAATTCAGCGAGAACGCCGTTGCGGCGCGAGAAGGGCGATATGGACCGACCGGGGCGTCCAATGGCAAGCGGATGCCGGCGACGGCCTATCACCTGGATGCGATGCGGTTCGCAGCCTATCTGCGCCGATTTGCCGAGAGACGCGGCGTAACCCGTTTCGAGGGCGTCGTGCGGGAGTGTCACCGGAATGGCGAGACCGGTTTCATCGAAACGTTTAATCTCGCCGATGGGCGTACCGTTGCGGGCGATCTTTTTATCGATTGCAGTGGTTTTCGCGGTGTCCTGATCGAAAAGGCCCTTGAAAGCGGCTACGAGGATTGGTCCCATTGGCTTCCATGTGACAGCGCCTATGCGGTGCCAACCGAAGGCACTGGCAAGCTGGATCCCTTCACGCGATCGACCGCGCGGATTGCGGGCTGGCAATGGCAGATCCCGTTACAGCACCGGATCGGCAACGGGCACGTCTATTCCAGTGCTTTCATCGATGACGATGCGGCGCAGGAAATCTTGATGGCGAATCTGCCCGCGGCCCCAAATGCCGATCCGCGCCAGCTTCGGTTCGTGACAGGCAAGCGGCGCGAGATCTGGAAGAGCAATTGCGTGGCGCTCGGTTTATCGAGCGGGTTCCTGGAACCCTTGGAGTCGACGAGTATTCACTTGATCCAGGTCGGCATCGCGAAGCTTCTGGCGTTCTTCCCTGACGCAAACTGCTCGCCCGCGCTTCGGGAGGCCTTCAACAAGGACATGGATTTCGAATACGCGGCAGTACGCGATTTCCTGATCCTGCACTACCACGTCACAGAGCGAGATGGATCGGAATTCTGGCGCTATTGCCGGAACATGAGCATTCCGGACACGTTGACCGAGAAGATCGATCTGTTCCGTACCGATGGCCGGATCGTGCGATTCAATACGGAGTTGTTCGATATCCCAAGCTGGCTACAGGTCATGTACGGCCAGGGCCTGCGCCCTTCGCAGCATCATCCGATGGTCGATGCTGCCTCGGCTGCTGATCTGCAGCGGTACATCGACATGAATGTGCGTGACGTACGGCAGAGTGTCGATGCTCTCTCTGACCATGCACAATTCATAGCGAAGTCAACCGCTTAGCACGCCCGGAACTTAGGACTCATTCTGGGACCTACTTGCCTTCCGTAGCGGGTTCTTCGGTGCCCGATGTCTTGCGCGCGCCCATCTTTTCCAGAACTTCGGGCTCGACCATCCGAGCGACCACCGGATGCAAGCGCAATTCACCGCCTTTGACGACCTGGCGGAAGTTCGCGATGACCGTCGCTGTCGTCTTGCGGTCGGGAGCGATCACATCCAAAAGCCAGTTGATCTCGCCGCTGTTCCATTCCTCGGGCTTCAGGCGCACAGGAAAGACGCCGTTGGCGACCTGTTCGCGAACCTTTGTGTCGACCTCTTCGGACACGCTCGCCCAGATGGCGAAGCCGGTCATGTCCGGTCCCGATTTATCATCGGCCTTTCCCGGGTATGCGATCGCGATCCGGTCCTGCAGCATCGGGTCCAGTAGCAGATGGTTCAGATCGGCCAACGTCTGAGCCCGGTATCGCGGTACCATCATCATGGCCATGGCCACCTTGCCGAAGTTCTCTCGGATAGTGGACCGGAGTTGGGTAATCTTCTTCGCGATCTCGGGGTCGATCTGAGCTGTCTGTTCCTTATCGTCAGTCACTGACGCGCCCTTGTCGTCTGCCATGGTCAGATCCCCCAGTCTCCGCGTTGCTCATTCTCGTTTGCTCGGCGCTTAAATCGTCCGCCGATTCCGGGCAAGCAGTCAGTCGCCGGGCGTTTTGCGCAAGATAGTTGCGTCCGATGCAGAAGTCGCTTTGAGATCAACGGTTAACAAAGCTATAGTCTGACTCGGGAGCAAGCCGAGGGGATGGCGTGCTGCTGTCGGGGATATTTTAGCTAAGACTTTTCAGGCGAATTTTCGGGGACGGTGGGCCTGGCGCCATGTGCGGTGCAGGCTTTCCTCAC
>JBCCBW010000041.1:0-3058 GCA_039033835.1 Pseudomonadota bacterium | reverse complement strand
TGGACCTGTGACGGAATTGCGCCGCTCCTTTGACCACATGTCGTGTCGCAAAGGAGAAGAGAGATGGGATCACGATACACGCCTGAGTTCCGCGCAGAGGCGGTGCGCCTTGCTTTGACGAGCGGGCTTCCGCGGCGCCAGATCGCAGCTGATCTGGGCGTTGGCTATTCGTCGCTGAACAATTGGATTGGCAAGGACCGCACTGACCCTGAGAAACCTGCCGGTCAATCTGATCTTGAGAGAGAGCTTGCTGAGCTTCGCAGAGAGAACCGCCTCCTCCGGGAGGAGAGGGACATCTTAAAAAAGGCCACCCAGTTCTTTGCGGAGCGAAGCAAATGAGGTTCGCCTTCATTGCTGAGAACAGGGGCGCGCTTCCGGTGGATCGCCTGTGCCAGATTATGGAGGTCAGCCCTCGCGGCTACCGGTCCTGGCGGAGCAGGCCGATGAGCGCGAGCCAGCGCCAGGACATGGTGGTGCTGGCGCATATCCGCGAGCAGTTCGCCCTGTCGCTCGGGAGCTATGGACGGCCTCGTATGACTGAGGAGCTCAAAGAGCAAGGTCTGAACGTTGGGCATCGCAGGGTCGGTCGTTTGATGCGGGAGAACGGCATTGAGGTCAGGCGAAACAAGAAGTTCAGGGCGACCACGGACAGCAATCATAGCTTCAACATCGCGCCGAACCTGCTGAACCGCGACTTCAGCGCCGACCGCCCGAACCAGAAATGGGCTGGGGATATCAGCTACGTCTGGACCCAGGAGGGCTGGCTGTATCTGGCCGTCATCCTTGATCTTCATTCAAGGCGCGTCATCGGCTGGGCCGTCAGCAATCGGATGAAGCGCGACCTGGCGATCCGCGCTTTGAAGATGGCCGTCGCACTGCGGCGACCGTCCAAAGGCTGCATCCACCATTCGGATCGCGGAAGCCAATACTGCTCGCATGATTACCAGAAGCTGCTGCGCCAGCACGGCTTCGAGGCGTCAATGAGCGGGACCGGTAACTGCTACGACAACGCCGCCGTGGAGACCTTCTTCAAGACCATCAAGGCCGAACTTCTATGGCAACGCTCATGGCGGACGCGCCGTGCAGCGGAAATCGCAATCTTCGAATACATCAACGGCTTCTATAACCCGCGACGCAGGCACTCAGCCCTCGGCTGGAAAAGCCCCGTCGCCTTCGAGAGAAAGGTCGCCTAAACGAGAACCCGGAGCGGCGCGAAAGCGCGACAGGTCCAAAGCGATCCCAATGGAAATGAGTAATTGGGATCGAGCCGCTAGGCTTTCAGCGCGATCATGGAGGAAGCGCCGCAGTCGATCAGAAAGCGGGTGTTCTGCGCGCTCATGTGGAAACGCGTGTCGAACCGCCCGCCGCTATCGAAAGCGTCGCCGCAGACTGCGAAAGCGATCTTCATGATCGGCGCTCCTTACCGATCGCCAGAATTCTGCGCGTAACGCGGAAAGCGAGAACCCAAGGAAAACGACGCTTCATTCGCAATGTGCCTGACGGCGGCCGTCGAAGCAGGCTATCGGCCAGCCGAACGTCGGGACGGAAACGCCCTTCGGAACGACCAGCTATCTACGGCTTTGGTCGAGTGAAACCATCTCAGGAGCGCCGCGCCCGTCATTCCACCAGCGGTTCGGATTATCGTTTCTGGGCGTGTAGTTTGCTCGGCTCGCCCATTCTTCGCGGACGTGAATGATCGGCTCCTCATATTGATGCGCATTGAGAACCGCCTCCATTATGTCTTGGAGTAGCCGCACGTCGCGCTCGAATGAGACTTTCAGCTCAACCGACGGGTAGACTTCGACGCCGTCAGCTTCGAATTCTTCGCTGTGGATGCGCGTGACCGTCTGTTCTCCCGGCCGTCCCGTCTCCGCCCCTTGAGCAGTCACGGTCGCATTCCGCTCGTATGCGCCAACTGCGAGCGGATGAACCTCGAAGATGGCGTTCAAGAGTCTTTCGGCATCGTCAGGTCGCGTATTTATCTCCAATCGGAATACGGGGATCAGTCTGCCGGTTTCGGACTTGTAGGTCTCGATGCCGCTCATCGTCGCTCTCCGATACAGGCCTCGTTCGAATGTCGCACACCGCTCGGCGAAGATGTGTCAGCAGTCTCTCGTTGGAGAGTTCTTTGCGTCGCCGCGTTCGGAATTAAGGACCAAATTCAGTCGTCTAGCGCGCCGCGGGAATGGGCTTTGACGGGACCCAGACGGGCGACCCTGACCTGCCCTCGGCTTGGAGCGTCGATGTTGCGGTCGCGTTCCCGCTCGCCGCCCTTCGCCGCACTTGCTCGCCGCTCAGGTCGCCGCAGCCGGATGGGCGGACAAAGCCACCTTTTGCGTCAGCTTCTCCAAGTTTATGATCGCCGAATGGAAGAGCTGATCGCCGAGCTTGAGCAGATGGCCTCTCCCGACGAAATCGAGAATATCAGCCGCTTCTATCGCGGCGGCGATCCCGATACGACGGTCATGGGCGTCCAAATCGGACAAATATTTCCCGTCGCCAATAAATATACGCCTCTTCCGCTCGAAAAAGTTCAGAAAATGCTTGATGATAATCGATACGAATTCCGCATGGCGGCGATGGCTATTCTCGACTTCAAGACGCAGCAGAAGTCAATCAATGAAGGCGACCGACAAAAGCTATACGAATGTCACATTCGAAAACATGATCGCATCAATAGTTGGGATTTGGCGGATCGTGCGGCGCCTCGTGTTGTCGGCGAGCACCTTTTCTCGAACGATCGCCGGCGGTTGGACGCTCTGGCGCAGTCGCCCGGTCCGCATCGACGGAGAACCGCGATCGTGGCGACTTACGCCTTCATCAAGCGCGGCGAGATCGAAGATGCGTTCCGCATCGCGACCATCCTGGCTGGCGACCGCGGCGAATACGTGCAGAAGGCCGTTGCTTCTTGGACCCGCGAAGCTGGGAAGTCGGACGCAGCGGCGCTCGAAGACTTTTTGCGCATAAACAAGAGCCGATCGCCACGCACGACCATCACAAACGCATCGAAGCCGCCGCCGCTCGAAATCCGAAAGTCCCTTATGTCTTAGATCGCTCG
>JBCCBW010000040.1:0-3375 GCA_039033835.1 Pseudomonadota bacterium | reverse complement strand
TGTCGCGTTCGCCAACGGCACATGTCCGGCAGGCTGGGGCCCGTACGAGGCGGCAACGGGACGGTTCCTGCTGGGGACCAGCGAGAAGTACCCGCCTGATGCGGTCGGCGGCGCCGAAGCCGTGACCCTGACGATTGCGCAAATGCCGGCACATTCACACAGCGTCACCGTGCCGACGGTCCATCTGATTGGAAAGAACGAAGGCATCGCGACAGCGGGCCGGAAGAAATCGACACGTTACAACACCTCACGCCAGGGATCGGGCAAACCGCACAACAACATGCCGCCATTCGTGGCGGTCAGCTATTGCGTGAAAGCCTAGGTATTTTCGCGACGTTTTTCGAGCGTCGGGCGCACCGGGTAGTCCAAAATTAGACCTTTTTGATGATGTGGGGCGTTGTCCAAACCTATATGTTTGTAATCGGTAACGGGGATGATTTTCTTACCGCCTCAAAGATGGGGGTCGAAGATCAGAATCGCGCCAAAATCTTGAGTACCTGAATGATGAGTGATCAACATCGTAGCGAAGAAGAACATGATCAGGTTGATCGAATTGCAGCCAAGTTTCGGCGAAGCAGGACTGCGGCAAGCGTCATAGTATTGGTCGGTGCGGCTTCAGCGGTTTTTGGTCTTTGGGAGAGCATGTTTGGTGAGACGGTTGGCCAGTCGATCATGCGGCTTTCCGACACTTCTCTGGTCATAGGCGAAGAGCACGATGCATGTGTCAGAAACGCCAACGGCGTATTTTTGGAGATTCAAAAGTGTCATATAAATCATGGAAAATTGTAGCCTCGGTTCTGGCGCTGTTGCCGACCGGGGTAATCGCTCAAGTATTTGATTGTTCAAACCTCGATCCGGCACGTGCCGCCGACGCGCAACGCGCATTTCAATGCGTAAGTGAACTGAGTGATCAGATTTCGTCCGAGAAACAGCGGGTCGACCGTTTGGAAACGGCGATACTTGAACTTACCGAGCGGAAGTCAAACAGTGATCATGTTCATCAATCGCCCGTGGTCCCGGCGAATGTTGTTGTTGCATCGACAAAAGCGTGCAGCGAACTGTCCGGCGGATGGCGCGAGTATGAACAAGCGCGAGGCCGCGTGATTCTTGGCGCAAATCCGCAAGGCGTTTATGGCTTTGCAAAGCGGCCGATCGGAGACATCGGGGGAGAGGAATCTGTTCAGCTCACGGCGGCTGAAATGCCAGCACACAGTCATAACCTCGCATTCGTCCCAGAGGTTTCAAATCTCAGCGGTGGGAGTTATCCCGTTATGTCGGATACGCGCCATAACAGCACATCGCGGCGAAATGCTCCAACGCAAGCGCAAGGGGGGTCAAGACCCCATAACAATGTCCCACCTTACATCGCGTTGTACTTCTGCAAAAAGGATTGAGCGAAACTTGTTCGAACGTTGCAGAGCCTAAGAGCTTGACGCGAAGGGCTTTCCACCAACCCGCGCTTTGGGCCAGGCTCTAAGAAATCGCGAAGGAGCATCTCAACCGAACATTGATCCGCTCGGCCTCGCTGGCACCGGCGGGGCGGTCGGCGCGGATCTCGTGCGCGCCGACGAGCTCGCCCAACTGGATACCCACTTGATTGGCAATCGCGACGGCCGAGGCGGTTGCGGCGTCGGTGGCACGGGCCATCGCCTCGGCTCGGTCCGCAGGGTTCTCGCCGAAGACGGGCGCCAGGTCGGTCATCTCGGCCTTCAGTTCGCCCTGCGTGTGCTTGGTGACGAGCCCGTGCACTTGCCCCAGTTCGGTTGGCCGGGCGCAGTCTATGATGGTCCCGGCCTTCAACTCCTGTGGATCGCGCAGATACTGCATCGGGTCCCCGCCCGGCTGCTGGCGCAGGCGCTCGGATGGAAGCCCGGCGTCGAGCATGCCCTTCAGCATCGTGTCCATGGCCATCGACAGCCGCATACGCTCGGCGTTCGTGGGCGGTTTGTCGGAGTTCAGAATAATCTCGACCGGAAATGTCACGGGACGCGTCATGAACCATGCGGTGCCCGTCGTCTGAATGATGCGGTCCATCGAAAATCCCCGTTCAAATCATTTCGCACCAAGTGTGCGGGTACGGCGCAGGTTGGTCAACTCCAGCGCGTGTCAGGCGCGCCGTGCAGTAATGAAGTAGAGGTTCGGCGAGATGCGCGCCAGCAGGCCATAGAGCGACGGATCACAGGGATGGAGCGATTGCAGGGCCATCCCATGGCGGTTGAGCATCGGCGCGATCTCGGCCCGACGGACCGTGAAATGAGAACTCTCCAGATACGCCGAGCCGCCAGCAGATTGGCGTCTCAAGCGTTGCCGCAATGCGGCCAAGGCACGGATCAGGCTGCCGGTGTTCGGGATCGAGACGACCAGTTGACCGCCCGGTCGCAGGACTCGCGCCATCTCGGCCAGGGCTTGTTGCGGATCCGGGACATACTCCAGCACGCTCAGGCTGAGCACGCCATCGAAGCTCGCGTCCTCGAAGGGCAGGCGTTCGATCGTCTCGACCAGCTCAAAGCTCAGACGGTCCGTCGCCGGATGATCCCGTGCCGCGGACCGGGCGGCCTGCACCATGTCCGAGGCGCCATCGATGCCGTGAACGGCGGCGCCGGATTCGGCAAGGATCCGCGCGAAGTAGCCACTGCCGCATCCTGCGTCCAGCCAGCGGCCGTTCGGCTCGAGCGCCGGTCGCACGGATTCCCTGAAGAAGTTGGCCCGGCGTTTGAAACTGCCGGATTGGTAGCGCGCATCCCAGCCCGCCGCCAGATCCTGATGATGGCTGATGGCCTTGTCGAAGGTGTCGGTCACGTTACGTCGGCCTGTATGGCACCGGGATGGGGCGTGCCGGTGCCGGTCGCGACCATCGCGTATTCAGATCCTGCCAATTGCATTTCGTAGAGTTTGTATTGCTGGCTGCGATATAAATCCGTGCGCAAACGGGACCAGATCCAGCCGACCTTACCGGCCCGCCATGCCCCCAACCCGAACAGGAAGTAGAGCTGCATCAGGATAAAGCGGCCCGGCAGACGCCAGAAGTTCTGCTTCAACCACATGCGCCGTTCCAGCGCCGACCCGGTAAGCCTGGGTGCCACCGATAGATTGTCGCCGCGAAACTGGGCCATCGCCTCGGCGGTGATGTACTTGTTCTGCTTGTCGAACCAGTGGTGCAGGTTCGGGCTGTCGTGATGTTCCATCTCGCCCGCCAGTGTTTCAACATCACCATCGACGATTGGATGCTCATTGACGATCACGTCCGAGAACCGGCACTTGCCCGTCCGCCAGATCCGCACAACGGGCTGACGCACCGGCATCGGTCGACCCATGAACCAAAGCCGCCGGTTGAACGCATAACCGGTCGCAGCGCCGTTCTGGATGACGCTCGCG
>JBCCBW010000039.1:0-3868 GCA_039033835.1 Pseudomonadota bacterium | reverse complement strand
CGCTCGGTCGGCGAGGCGGTGACCCGGACCAACACGGCCGATATCCCCACGCTCAAGGACTTCATGCTGTCCGATGAGTTCACGATCGCGGGCTTCAAGGGCCAGGGCCTCAGCTTCCGCCCATGGAACCAGCAGATGCGCCACGGCGTCATTCTGGGCGACGGCAAGCTGGTGGTGACAATCTCTCCGCAGGAAGAATTCTTGCACCAGAAGACGCGCCTGGACACGCTGGGGTTCGACGAGCCGGAAAACACCTGTGCCTTCTGACGCCGATCCGGATCCCTTGCGCGTCACCGGAGTATCGCACAGCTACGGCGCAGCACGCGCACTGTCCGATGTTTCGCTCAGGGTCGCCCCGGGCACATTCACCGTGCTGCTCGGCGTCAATGGTGCTGGCAAGACGACGCTGTTCAACCTGATCACCCGGCTTTTCGGAACGCAGACCGGTGAGATCGAGATCTGCGGCGAGGATCTGAACCGGGCTCCCTCGGAGGCTCTGCGCCGGATGGGCGTCGTTTTCCAGAGCCGCGCGCTCGACACCTCGCTGACGGTCGCTCAGAACATGATCTATCAGGGCTCACTTCAGGGCATCGGACGGCGCGAGACGCTGAAGCGGGCCGAGGCGGCACTGTCCGCAATGGATCTCGCGGATCGCATGGGCGACAAGGCCGGGCGGCTGTCAGGCGGCCAGCAACGCCGGGTCGAGATCGCCAGGGCGCTGTTACACCGACCCCAGCTGATCCTCTGCGACGAGGCGACGGTCGGTCTCGACGTCAAATCCCGCACGGACATTGTCGCCGATCTTCACCGCATGGCGGCCCAGGATGGGCTGGGCGTCCTGTGGACCACGCACCTGATCGACGAGGTCGCTCTCGAAGACCCCGTGTACGTTTTGCACAAGGGCGAGATCCTGGCCGAGGGCCCGGCGGCCGAGATCGCCGGAGACCGGACGCTCTCGGATGCGTTCCTGGCCTTGACCGCCGCGCAAGCCGCATGACCGGCTGGCTCACCTGCGCCTACGGCATCATCTGGCGCGAGTCGCTACGCTTCCTGCAACAAAAGGAACGCTTCTTCGCGGCATTGGTTCGCCCGCTGGTGTGGCTGTTCATCTTTGCCGCCGGGTTCCGCGCGGTGCTGGGCCTCTCGATCACCGAACCCTACGAGACCTACATCCTGTACGAAACCTACGTAGTCCCGGGTCTCTGCGCGATGATCCAGCTTTTCAACGGCATGCAATCGAGCCTGTCGATGGTCTACGACCGCGAAACCGGCGCCATGCGCACGCTGCTGATCAGCCCCTATCCGCGCTGGTTCCTACTGGGATCGAAACTGACAGCCTCGGTCATCGTCTCGTTGTTCCAGGTCTACGCGTTTCTGTTCATCGCATGGCTGTGGGGGGTCGAGCCGCCTCTCTGGGGGTATCTGGCGGTCCTGCCCGCGCTGATCGTCTCGGGCCTGTTGCTGGGCGCGATCGGGTTGTTCCTGTCCTCGGCGATCAAGCAGCTCGAGAATTTCGCGGGCGTGATGAATTTCGTGATCTTCCCGATGTTCTTCGCGTCCTCGGCGCTTTATCCATTATGGCGGCTGCGCGAGGGGTCGGTGCTGCTGCACGACATCGCCTACTTCAATCCCTTCACCCATTGCGTCGAGCTGATCCGCTTCGGACTGTACGTGAAGGTGAATTGGGAAGCCCTGGCGATCGTGTCGGGCTGTGCTGCCGTGTTCCTCGCCGGCGCGATCTACGCCTATAATCCATCACGCGGACTGATCCGAAGGCGCCGCTAAGCAGAGCAGCGCGATCTGAGGCTATCGAAAGGCGCGCAACAAGACGTTCGCCGACGGGCTATCGACGGTCTGTATTCGGGACAGAGCTGCCGTTCACTCGACGCGCGCCAACGTCTGCGTTAAGGCTTATTCGCGGAATGTCGCATTTGGTTCTAGTAAGGAACAGGTCTGATCCATTGCCTACTGCCCCAATTCAGATCAATTCACTGGTAGCGGAATTTGCCGTTCTGGACTGGCAGGAAAGTCTAGAATTCTACACGAAATGCCTAGAATTCAAGATCTCCTTCCAACGTCCCGACGAGGGCTTCGTCTTCTTGGAGTTCGAGGGCGCTCAGGTCATGTTCTATCAAGCGAATCTGGAGCGTAATTTGGTGACTGATCAGGCACCTTTGGAACGACCTCTAGGTCGCGGTGTCAATCTGCAAATTCAAACGAAATCCATAGAGCCGCTTGTTCAGAAACTGGAGCGAACTGGTGTCGATCTTTCCCTTGAACCAGAAGAACGGTGGTATCGCGTCGGAGAGTTCGAAATTGGCGTTCTACAGTTCGCTGTCGCTGATCCAGACGGATATTTGCTTCGCTTCAGTGAAGCCATCGGCAGTCGCGCCGCTTCTCGATAACTGACATTTGTTCATTTTGCAGCATCGGTCACTCTGAGCTCCAAGCCGACATCTGACGGGTGAAGTCAAACATCTCTCGGTCTGAGGTTTTACACTTCTGCCAAGTCCGTTAAGCCGAAGAGGGTCCTGATAGCGCTTAGCACCACCCAGGACCGTCAGGCCACTCCTGCGCCAGCCCCTCTGCAATGAGCACGTCGCCTGCATACCGCCCGTCAGCCACCTGAAGACGCACCAGAGGGCGCCGAGCCTGTGTTCGGTCTCTCTCCTGTCTCGATCACTGTCGAGCCTTGCAGAAGCGCCTTGAGCCTCCTGTGCGCAGCTTGGGCCATAGCCTTCTCGGCCGGGCACTTGTAGGTCCGCTTTTTGGAGATGTGCCGTTCGGTCATGCTCAAACAGACACTTGTGGCAGAAGGTATGTTCCGGTTTTGTGGTGTTGATGCTAAGCTAATTTGGATACTTTCATGAGCCTCGACACCATCGCAATATTTGCCCTAACTGAATTCCTTCTGTCGCTCACACCTGGCCCTGCTGTCCTTCTTGTGATCGGTCTCTCAATACGACAGGGGTTCCGCATCGGCTTCATGTCTACATTGGGCATCCTTTCGACCAACGCTGTGTTTTTCACCTTATCCGCCCTTGGCGTCGGCGCTCTGATCGTGACAAGCGCCACGCTCTTCACCGTCCTCAAGTGGGTCGGGGCGGCCTACCTAGTGTATCTCGGACTCGGAATGATCACACCGTTAGTCAAACGTTGGTGGAGTGGGCGCGGAAGCTCCGAGAACGCCGGGCTAAACCTACGTGAGGCTGAGCAAGCAGCCCCCAGAGCGCAGCAATCAGCCGCCAGGTCCTTTTGGCAAGGTTTCTCGCTTCAAGCATCGAACCCAAAGAACCTCGCGTTCTTTGTCGCCATCCTTCCGCAGTTCATCTCGCCCGACGGGAACATCGCTTTGCAGATGGTAATCCTTGGTGTTGTGTCGGTCCTGCTGGAGTTGCCCATTCTTGTCTTCTACAGTCTCGCTTCCGCGTTATCGGCGCGGATGATGCGGGAGCGGATCATTGAATGGATCGAAGCGGTCGGCGGCGGCATCCTTATCGGCCTTGGAGGCGCGCTCGCATCTTCGGGACGCGCATCGTAGGTTCTGGCATGCGCGGCGATGTTGGAGGTAAACGAAGAAAGGCCTAGATCCATGTGGATCGATGGAAGCCGACGCTCGTGCGCCTCGCAGCATCGGTCAATATGGGCTCAATCGGGTGTTCGTTGCGACCGGGGCGAACGGCATGTACTGGCGCATAGCGGACCGCACCCTCAGCCTTTCCTGCCGATGTTGGAATGGATGTCCTTCACGGTTTCCATGACGGCGAACGACGTGGTTTGCAGGATCCCAGGCAGCCTGTTCACCTTCTCCTCGAGCACGATGCGAAAGTGACCGATGTCGCGGGTGCGGATAAGCATCAGATAATCG
>JBCCBW010000038.1:0-4014 GCA_039033835.1 Pseudomonadota bacterium | reverse complement strand
TGTAATGTCCTTTCCGTTAATCATTTGCATTTCTTTTAGCATTAGACTTGTCTTGTAATGCCCCATTGACACGCCACCTCCCGAGCATTGTGTAACATTAATAACATGAAGGCCATTTGTTATAGCCCTTCCGCTTGCAGCGCCCGGAACAGACAGACAACCAGCACAAGCACGACAAACACAAAAGGCAGAGCGCCGAGCGCAATGATCGACTTCACGGCATCAATGCTGTCGGACAGGATCATCACAAGCCCGAGCGCGCCCAAGATGACACCCCAGGCCAGTTTGATGCGCGCGCTAGGGTTTAGATCGCCGCCCGTCGAGAACATGCCCAACACGAAGGCCGCGCTGACCACGCTGGTGACCAGGAAGAGGAAGGCGGCAACAACGACAGCGCCGATGGTCAGCCAGGGTGCCGGGAACTGCTCCAGGACAAAGAACGTCACCTGGCTGACGTTGTTTTGAACGATGTCGAGGATGGGCAGATCGGTGCGCAATGCGCTGAAGAACCCGACCCCGCCGAACACCCCGAACCACATGATGGAGAACGCGGTGGGCGCAAGGATCACCCCAGCGATGAACTCGCGGATCGTGCGCCCGCGTGAGATCCGGGCGATGAACACACCCACGAACGGCGCCCACGCCAGCCACCAGACCATGTAGGTCAGAGTCCAGGACTGGAACCAACCAGTGATACTGTCATCGAGGAACGTGAAGGTCTTGAACCCGTGGACCAAGGCGCCGCCTGCATACTCCCCCAATCCCTGGACGATCGCGTTCATCAGGAAAGCAGTCGGTCCAGTCAGCAGGATGAAGATCAGCAACCCGGCTGCCACTGCCATCGCGATGTTCGACAACAGCGCCATGCCTTTCCCAAGGTCTACCAACAGGGGCGGCAGGAAAGCGCAGCAGAGAACCGCAAAGATCACGTATCGCACGATCCCTCCGCTGTTCAGGTCGACAAGGGCCCGGACCCCCTCCTCGATCTGGAAGACCCCCATGGCGACCGAGCCACCAAGTCCGATCGCGATCGCAACGATGGCCAGCAGATCGCACAGCCACCCTGCGCCACGTGTCACGGCGTTCGATCCGTAAACCTTGATGATTGGCGCGCTGACCAGGGTTGGGCACCCCAGGCGGAAGCTGAAGAAGGCGATGACCAATCCCGTGAGCGCATAGATCGCCCAGGCATGGAGCCCCCAGTGGAAGTACGTGACGAAGAGCGCGGCGGAGGCCGGTTCGACGGGCGCATCGGTTCCATCGACAAGAATGAAGTGCGTCAGTGGCTCGGCCGTGCCCCAGTAGAGCAGGCCGACCCCCATGCCCGCCGCAAACAGCATGGTCATCCAGGAGATCGTCGAGAACTCTGGTTTGTCGCCTTCCTGCCCCAGGACAATGTTGCCGTATCGCGAAACGGCGAGACCGAAGCTCACAATCAGCAGAGCGCTGACCGTCAGCATGATAAACCAGGCCCGGCTCTCGAACTGTTGCGAAACGATAGCCTCAGCCGTCGAAGAAAGGCTCTCAGTGTCCAAAACACCCCAGGCGGCGATGCCTGCGGTGGTCATAAGTGCTACGATCAGGAGCGGGCTAAGGTTCATCATGCTGCCACCGTCCCCGTTCGGTGCAGGTTGTGCAATCAAAACCAAGCTCGTTCGATCGCTGCATGACTGTGCCCATCCGCAATCGGCCACTCGGCCTCAAGCAGGTACTCAGCCTTGCGCTCATATGTCGGGCTCCCTGCCTGAACCATCATCTCATGCTTGGGGAGTTGGGGAGGCCCATCGCGGGATGCCTAGTGACAGTGTTTTGCAGCCACACTGACTTGGCATTGAGAAGATCTCAGTGTCTGCAAACGCGCAGACCTGTGAGTAGCTCGTCGCGGTGAACTGCGTCGGGTGTGGCCCCGACCCCAGCTGTTTGTCCGGCATGAGCGCTCATGGGACAGATTAGGGTGATTGAGTAGCGGAGGATTTCTGGCTCATCTGAACCGTCAAGGAGTGAAGATGAGACAGAGATCCGGAACAGCTAAACCGTCGGCCGAGAAGGTCGTCAAAGACATCCGGCGTCGTACGCGCAAACAGCATTCGGCGGAGGATAAGCTCCGCGTCGTCCTGGAAGGGCTGAGAGGCGAGGAAAGCATCGCCGAGCTTTGCCGACGCGAAGGGATTGCGACGAGCCTCTATTACAGCTGGTCGAAGGAGTTCCTAGAAGCCGGGAAGAAGCGGCTTGCGGGTGATACAGCAAGAGAGGCGACCAGCCCAGAGGTGAAGGGGCTACGCGCTGAGGCGGCCGCTCTCAAGGAGGCGGTAGCCGATCTGACCCTTGAGAACCGCCTGCTCAAAAAAAGCATGCTCGGGGATGGGGGCGACGACGAATGAGATATCCCGCCTCCGAGAAGCTCGAGATCATCCGACTTGTCGAGCAATCACACCTGTCGGTGAAGCGCACCTTGGGTAAGCTCGGCATCCCGCGCACCACCTTCTACCGCTGGTATGACCGGTATATCGCCTTGGGCAAGGCGGGTCTCGAGGACCGTTCCTCGCGCCCGGGCCGGATCTGGAACCGTATCCCTGACCCTGTCCGCCAGAAGATTGTGGGGCTGGCCCTCGATGAACCCGAGCTGTCGCCGCGGGAACTGGCGATCCGCTTCACCGATACGCGTCGCTACTTCGTCTCCGAGGCCAGCGTCTACAGGTTCCTGAAGGCCCATGACCTCGTCACCAGCCCGGCCTTCGCCGTGATCAGCGCGGCAGATGAGTTCCACGAGAAGACCATCAGGCCGAACCAGCTCTGGCAGACCGACTTCACCTATCTGAAGGTCATCGGCTGGGGTTGGTTCTATCTCTCGACGATCCTCGATGATTACAGTCGCTACATCGTTGCCTGGCGGCTCTGCACAACGATGCGTGCCGGAGATGTGACGGCGACACTTGAGGATGCTCTGGCGGCCTCCGGCTGCGACAGCGCCACGGTGGCGCATCGGCCGCGGCTGCTCAGCGACAATGGCGCATCCTACATCTCTGGCGATCTCGCTAGTTGGCTCGAGCAGAAGGGAATGGATCATGTCCGTGGCGCCCCGAACCATCCCCAGACCCAAGGCAAGATCGAGCGCTGGCACCAGACCCTAAAGAACCGCATTCTTCTCGAGAACTACTACCTGCCCGGTGCACTCGAGGAGGCCATCGCCGACTTCGTCGAGCACTACAATCACCAGCGCTACCACGACAGCCTCGGCAATCTGACACCAGCCAACGTCTACTTCGGCAGGGCCGAGACCATCATCAGAAAGCGAAAGGAGATCAAAGCACAGACCATCGAAAAGCGCCGCTTGCTGCATCGTCAGACAGCGGCATAGACTGCAACAGAAACGAGCCAGAGCCTCCGCTCGTCATACGGCCCGCATGTTCCAAATCATCTGACGACGGACACTCGATCAGCGGCATCGAGCGCTTCCTCGGAAGGCTGACTGCGCTAAACGACACGATCGATGCGGGCTTCCAGACTGATGACCTCGATGCCAGTTCGGGGACCGACGCCCTAACCCTCGACTACTCTGGAACGCTCGGTGGCCTGACGGCGACATCGGTGTTCCTGAACCTGCCGTCGTCGACAGATGAGAGCGTGCAGTTGAGCGATGGCTCGACGCGGCTCTTCGATATCGATGCTTTCGAGGCTTACACGATCACCGGCTCGTCGGGGGACGATGAGATCATCGCGGAGACGGGCGACGACGTGATCTACGGCGGCGCCGGCAACGACACGATCAACGGCAATGAATTCGCCGACGATCTCTACGGCGGTGCTCAGGACGACACGCTGAACGGCGGCTCAGGCCTTGACGAACTCTTTGGCGGCGGCGGGTCGGATGTCCTCAACGGCGGCGCCAGCTCGGACCAGCTCACCGGCGGCGGAGGGGCAGACACCTTCCAGTTCACGGTCACCGGCGGCATCGACCGGATCACCGATTGGCAGGACGGTATCGATCTCCTCGACTTCACCGCCGATGGGTTG
>JBCCBW010000037.1:0-4795 GCA_039033835.1 Pseudomonadota bacterium | reverse complement strand
TTCCCGCCATCTAGGCGTTGCAGATAGCACTGCGCCCTTGACTGGCGTGTGAACAGCGGCACTTTGCGGCGCAAGACTTGATTCACAATTGGGGAAATTGATGTCCACTTCACTTCGTCTGGGCGCCGCGCGCGTCACTCTCTCGGCTCTTCTCATGGGCTCGTCCTGTGTCGCTCTCGCGCAGGCGGCTCCGATCGTTCAGCCCGGCGCTCCGGGTGAGGCGAGCAAGCGCTTGAGCGTTGAAGAGGCGAGCACTCTCGCCGCAGCCAAATACACGCCGGCGGATGTAATGTTCATGCAAGGCATGATCGGCCACCACGCGCAGGCCGTTGAAATGGCGATGCTGATCAAGGACCGCACCAACACCGAAGAGATCGTGACCATCGGTGGGCGCATCGAATCTAGCCAGGCCGACGAGATCGAGTTTATGAACAACTGGCTCGAAGAGCGCGGCGAAAAGACCGTGATGGTTGGCATGACGGACGGGGCCATGATGGACGCAATGGACCATTCAGGCATGGACCATTCAAAGATGGACCATTCCAAGCACGCCATGATGGATCATTCGACCATGGCCGGCATGGCGACGCCTGAGCAGATGGCCGAGCTTGCCACGCTTTCGGGCGTCGAGTTCGACAAGATGTTCCTCACTCTGATGATCGCCCACCACGAAGGCGCGATCGAGATGGTCGATGATCTGCTGGGCCAGCCGGGCACAGCGACCGATCCGGTGCTGTTCCAGTTTGTCGGCGATATCGAGAACGATCAGCAGGCCGAGATTGACCAGATGACGCTGCTCTTGTCGAAGCTGTCGCCCGATCCGCGCGCAGGGCTGGAGCCCGGATTTGCCGACGCGGGCGAAGCGATCATGAACCTTCGCAAAGTCGTCTCGCTGCGCAAACCGGCGGGCTTCTTCAACCCGGAGAACCCGGCGGATCTGCGCGTCGAGATTGCCGACGATGAAGGCGAAGACGAGGACGAGGTCGACACCTCCGAAATGACACCCGCCGAGCGTGCGGTGTTCGAGGCCGAGCAGGCGCTTGAAGCGGCGCGGACCGCCGCCGCCGCAGAGCGCGGCGATGAGGACGAAGGCGAAAGCCTCACCCAATACGCCGAGCGTTCCCCGCTGCTTGATTTTGCAAACACCGATATGGCGTTCTTTGACGACATCATGGTCGCGGGCAATTACCACGGCTTCAACATTTACAAGCTGGTCGAGGACGGTGTGCCGGAGCTGATGAGCTCGGTCGTGTGTCCGGGCGGTCAGGGCGATGTTTCCGTCGTTGGCGACCTGCTCGTCATGAGCGTCGAGCAGACCCGGGGCCGTGTGGATTGCGGGCTTCAGGGTGTGTCCGAAGACGTCAGCGACGAACGCTTCCGGGGCCTTCGCATTTTCGACATCTCCGACCTTACCGCGGTGCGCCAGGTCGGTCAGGTGCAAACCTGCCGGGGCAGCCACACGCACTCGGTTGTCGCGAGCGATGATGAAAAGATCATCGTCTACAATTCGGGCACCAGCCGCGTTCGCAAGACCGAAGAGCTCAGCCGCTGCATCGGCGATCCGGCCAGCTCGAAAACGGCGCTGTTTAGCATCGACGTGATTGAAATCCCGGTCGCCGACCCGTCCAAAGCGCGCATCGTCAGCAGCCCGCGCGTCTTTGCGGATCTGGAAACCGACGAGATCGCTGGCCTTTGGAAAGGCGGCGATAGCGGCGATGGCACGCAGAACACGCGCCAGACCAATCAGTGCCACGACATCACCGTCTTCCCGTCGCTTAACCTCGCGGCGGGCGCGTGTTCGGGCAACGGGATCATCATGGATATCTCCGACCCCTACAACCCTGTCCGCACGGATGCGGTGTTCGACAAGGGCTTTGCCTATTGGCACTCGGCCACATTCAACAACGATGGCACCAAAGTCATCTTCACCGATGAATGGGGCGGCGGTGGCCGTCCGCGTTGCACGGCGAAAGACCCGATGAACTGGGGCGCCAACGCGATTTACGACATCGTCGATGGCAAGCTCGAGTTTCGCAGCCACTACAAGATGCCCGGACCCCAGAGCGACACCGAGAACTGCGTCGCGCATAACGGGTCGATCATCCCGGTGCCGGGGCGCGATATCTTTGTGCAGAGCTGGTATCAGGGCGGCCTGAGCGTCATGGACTTCACCGACAGCTCCAACCCGGTCGAGATCGCCTTCTTCGACCGTGGCCCGATTGACGAGGACCAACTGGTCGTGGGCGGGTACTGGTCGTCCTACTGGTATAACGGCCGCGTCTACGCGACCGAAATCACGCGCGGCGTCGATGTGTTCGCCTTGGAAGAGAGCGAATATCTGACCAAGGCCGAAATCGAAGCCGCCGAAGCCGCAAGCTACGCCAACACCCGCTTCAACCCGCAAACCCAGACGCAGGTGACATGGGATGAAAGCGTGATCGAAGCCGCCGCCGCCAGCCGAAAGGGCGGTTGAGGCGCTTCAATCGTGGCCGTTAGAGGGCGACAAAAGCGACGAAGGCGACACGGTGTCGCCTTCGTCGTTTCTCTTTAAGTGACTCTATTCTTTATTGAATATCGGTCCGCACCGCGCAAAGGCGACAGCGTAACCGGCGTGGGCGCCCGCTTCATCACAGCTCGCCATCCTCGCGCGCTTCTTCGCCGTGCGGGGTCTCGCTGTCTTCACCCAAATCATCGCCCCAAGCATAGCACCGTTCTTCGGCGTAATCGCACCATTCCCCCGGACCATCGGCGATCCGGTCCAGCAAGCGCTCAAGGCCCTGTTGAGCAAATTCGCTTTCCGCCCCGTTCACGACCGGCTGCGCGGTCTCCAACGTGGGCGAATGAAGCAGCAGCGCGGTCAGTCGCTCATCATAGCGGCGCGATGTGCCCACCAGCTCGCCCTGCCAGTAATGCGGCACTTCGACGCCGTTGATCGCGCGATCCAGCGCCGCCTCGACCAGCGCATTGCGCGCACTTCGCGTGGCCATGCGCCAGGCGGCGCCAAACGGCGCATCGTCCAGCCGGGCGCGCAGCTTGTAGGCCGACTGCCGGCTCATCCCCACCGCCTTCGCCGCCTGCGCAACGCTCTGCGTAGCGGCAAGCATCTGGAGAAACCCGCGCTGTTTCTCGGCGGACCAGCCATCGCGGCGGGTAGTCTTAAGCGGCTGAGGGCGAACAGGACAAAGCGGTTTGTTTGATGAGTTTTGATGTGCCATTGCGGTTATATCGCACAGCGCATAGTGTGTAGGAAAGCGAAGGAGATTGGCGCGTCAACCCGGAAAGCGCATCTGTTTGCGCACAAAGCTAAACTCGAAAGTAATTCAGGCCGACGCCCGATCAGGTGTCCGCTAAGAGGCTTGCAGCATGCAATGATACATCCCGTTGAGGTTTGCTGGATCTGACAAGTTGCCAAATCTGTGCTCATAAACCATGCCTCTGCAAGCCCGTCGAACATTTCTAGCGGAGATCAATCGGGAATGTCGTTCATGCCTGCTAGAAACTACTGGAAAGATGCTCGCATGCGATATGGCGGGGGAAAAATTGTATTAATTGTGGCGATGGTTATCGCTACCTCACTTGTAATTATAATATTTGCAAATCAACAAAATCATAAATGGGAGTATAGAGGTCATATAGACCAAAACTTTTTGGATTTCATCCAGCATGCGTCTGAAAGCGGGCAGAAGAGGCTATTTGTCGACAGTGATGGTGGTAACGTCGAAATCGCGATAATTGCATCTGAATTGATTCAGCGAGACGGTATGCAGGTAGTCGTGCGCGAAAAGTGCTTTTCAGCCTGCGCATCAATTATACTCGCCTCTAATCAGAACAACATAGTCTCGGAAGGGGCAGTGATTGGCTTTCACAATCCGATAATCATGTGGTCTTTTATCCGAGATTATGCGGAAGAGTACCTTGGTCGGGATATGAACAGCCTCCGGCCAGTCCAACTGTCAGATAGGGCTCTAAAGATCTACGAAAACTCTGGGATCGATCCAAAAGTTGTCATTCCAATTATGGAGGGTCTTGGCCTCGAGTGCCTGTATTTGCAGGGAGAGAGGGGCCGCGTTTTGCCAAGTGATGTCTACGTCGTTCTTGAGCGCGACATTTACGTGCCCAGCGCGACGACATTAAGCAGATTCAATTGGAATCTCCCCGCTGGAAGCCTTCCTCAGGAGGAAACTAAACATGGGTATGCCGAGAAGATATCACGCCTTTATCCTGATTTGACAATCCTAGTTGAAGATCCCGCATTTGAATGGAGGCGAGATTTGGAAGATGAGGATGTGTACATCTCCAGAATCGCGGCGTGCTAGCGATCATTCAGTTTGGGCCTAGACAAGAAAAAAGCCCCGCCGAACCTGCGTCCGACGGGGCTTTTCTGTAAGCGTGGGTGCTAACGGCTGGCTCAGAAGCCCATGCCGCCGCCCATGCCGCCCATGCCGCCCATGTCGGGCATGGCCGGGCCGCCTGCGGCTTTGTCTTCCGGAGCGTCGGTGATCGCCGCTTCGGTGGTGATCAGCAGGCCGGCGACCGAGGCCGCGTCCTGCAGAGCGGTGCGCACGACCTTGGTCGGGTCGATCACGCCGGCTTCCACCAGATTTTCGTAGACGTCGGTTGCGGCGTTGAAGCCTTGCGTTTCGTCGCCTTCGCGCAGCAGGTTGCCCGAGACAACCGCGCCGTCGTGACCGGCGTTCTGAGCGATCTGACGCAGCGGCGTCAGGATCGCGCGGCGCACGATGTCGATACCGCGGGTCTGGTCATCGTTGTCGCCCTTGAGGCCTTCGAGAACCTT
>JBCCBW010000036.1:0-4963 GCA_039033835.1 Pseudomonadota bacterium | reverse complement strand
GAGTTCATCGAAGGATGGTACAACCCGTCCCGAAGGCATTCCGCTTTGGGTTACAAATCACCCATCAACTACGAAAGGGCCGCCGCTGAAGGACTGAAATCTACAAACCCGTAACCGTCCACGAAACCGGGGGAACTCCACATGGCCACGGTGACGTGCCCGCACATGGCCGTCTCGCTGCGGCTCGAGTGGAAGCGGGTCCGGAACGAAGCATCCTCGCAAAGAGTGACGAAGCCGGTCGTCGGAGCAGCAAGATCGGCCGCGATCCCCTGGCGCTGCTCGGGAGTGAGCGGTTCATCTTCGAAGACGACACCGCCAATGTTCCCACCGAACGGGGTAGCGGGGAATGCGGCGTAGAGGAAGGTGGGTAGGTAGGGCACAGAACAGGATTTCGAACAGTGGTTCAGTCTTTCTGACTTAGCGGACTGAACGGTTCAACGGTTTCAACGAGGTGGACCCTTAAGCACCGCACGCCTGCCGGCGGCATGTTCAACGCAACCGTGTTTCGGATGCCCTCCTAGGGTGCAGGCTCGCCTGGCGCTCTGGGTCGTTTCGGCCGATTCTCATCGGGTGACGGTGCTTCAATCGACCCATCTGGAACGGATAACCATCATTTGAGCATACCGGAAGGAACGTTCCTCATCACTGCGAACCTACGAAGCGTTCGATCTCGTCGCAGACAGCTTGGACCTTTGCGGCATCGCGGTACCGGGGCTTCAGCGTCACGAGTTTCTTTGGCATCACGACCCGCCCGGCGATCTCGGCAAGGGGAAGATCGGCGCCGGCGCGCAGGAACGCTAGAGCCGCAACCTCCGGGCCGTGCATGATGAACGGTCGCAGGAGGCGGATCGGCAGGGGCAGCGCATCCAGAATCGTCATGTCGGTCTTCGTGCCGCCCGGGTCGGCCACGACGACCGGAACGCCCCCGAGCGGATCGGACAGCGCCCACATCGTCAGCCATGCCTTGGCGCGTGCGTAAGCGCCGGGGAAGCCGCGGTAGCCCGCTTCGCTCTGCATGTCCTCGGGTTTGGGGTCGCGCACGAAGGCGAGGGCTTCCGAGCCCGTGACGACGACGCGCGGGTGGGTAGCCCGGCGCAGGGCGGGCAGCAGGGCCTCGCTCAGCGCGACGGGACCGAGCACGTTGGTCGCGAGCGTCAATTCCATGCCTTCGGACGTCATCTGCCGCGTGCCCACGATGGCACCGGCTACGTTGAGCAGCAGGTCCACCACGGGGGCCTGCCTCATCACCTCGTCGGCAGCGCGACGGTTTCCCTCGACCAGCGCGAGGTCCGCCAGCACGGTACCATGATTCCCGCCCGGCAGGGCAGTGAGCAACGCATCGAGCTTGCCGCGATCGCGTCCCACCAGGACGAGCCGCGCGCCGCGTTCCGCATAAGCCCGCGCGACCTGACGGCCAATGCCGCCCGTCGCTCCGGTCAGAACGGCCGTCTTGCCCCTCATATCGTCTTGCAGGCCGCTCATGCCTCTACTCCCTCGGGAATCAGCACCAGCTTGCCGCTCGTGCGCCGGGCCTCGAGATCGGCATGGGCTCGTCCGACCTCCGCAAGAGGGTAGCGTCCGCCGACGCGCGCCTGGATGCGTCGGGTAGCTGCGAGATCGAACAGCTCCGTGAGCGCCTCGCGGATCACCTCGTCCGACAGGAGCGCATAGTTCGCGAAGCCGCGCAGGGACTGGTTGGCGAAGATGACGCCCCCCATGGCCACCTGATCGAGCGTCAGGATCTCGCCCGACAAGGCACCGTAGGTCACGAACGTCCCGCCTGGTGCCAATGCAGCCAATGCCGTACGTCCAATCGACCCGCCAACGGCATCGTAGATCAGGTCGGGGGCCGCTTCACTCGCGAGAGCATGGGTCCAGCCATCCGTCCGATAGTCGAGCGCGGCGTCCACCTCCAACGCACGCACCCGCTCGAGCTTATCGCCGCTCGCCGCGCCGATGACTGCTGTGGCACCGCGTAGCCGGGCGAATTGCACGATCATGGCGCCCACCCCGCCCGCAGCGGCCGTCGCAAGCACGCGGCGCCCCTTGCAAGGAACCTCGCGCAGCATCAGCCAAGCCGTCGTCCCTTGGACCGTCACCGCCGTCGCCTCGGCGAACCCAAGCCCATCGGGGATCGGCACCGCGTGGACGGAGGGCACCACGACCTGCTCCGCGTAGCCGCCCGTCAGGCGCATGGAGGCGAAGAGCGGTGCCGCGACACGGTCGCCGACGGCAACGTCCTCCACCCCCGCGCCGAGCGCATCGACCACACCCGCTGCCTCGGACCCCAGAACGGCGGGAAGAAGCGTCTCGGGGCCGGGGTAGCTGCCCGACCGCTGCATGGTCTCGGCGAAGTTCACGCCGCTCGCATGGACCCTTACGCGCACGTCTCCAGGACCCGGCTCGGGCAAAGGCGCTACAGCCGCCTCGAACACGTCCGGTCCCCCGAAACGAGCCATCGTCATCACATTCATCTGCATGTCGTCCGGTCCGTCCGTATCCATCGCCGCGCGCGTTGCACGCTGTCGCGAAGAGGAATAGCGATACGTCGAACGGGGCGCATACCGACTTTTGCATCACATACGCACCGTGAGGTCTGTATGTCAGAAGACCGGAGGAAACAGATGACCAACCGTCTACCCGACCAGCCCATCGAGCGGACGTTGAGAGTGATCGGGGGCCGTTGGAAGATGGCGATCCTCTACCATCTGATGGGAGGTGACGCGCCGGGGCCAAAGCGCCAAAGCGAACTGATGCGCCTTATTCCCTCCGTCAGCCAGAAGGTGCTGATCCAGCAGTTGCGCGAGATGGAAGGCCACGGCCTCGTGACGCGAACCGTCCATCCGGTCGTGCCCCCGCACGTCGATTACGCGGCCACCCCGTTGGCGGAGGACTTATCCCCGATCGCCGAAGCGATGTGCGCATGGGGGCGCCGGCACGCGGACGCGTTGGAACGGGTCGACTGACGAGGATCGCAGACTGGGCGCTTATCGGACTGGGGCGACAGAGAACACCTCCGGCAGCGTTCTAAACGGGTGCAGATGGGAACGCGTTCGAGAGCGTTCTCGAAGGGTGCACCCGGCGAAACGTCAGAAACCGACCCACGTGATCCCAGCGTATGCGGCGACCCCGACGACCATCGTGGCGATGACGTGGTTCGTCACGATGGCGGCGGCGAGCGCGATCGCTGCCGCCATCCATGTGGCCAAGGGCTGACCGGCGAGCGACGACGCGACCAAGCCGACGATGATCAGGCCCGGCAGGTCGCCGAGCACCCAGGCATGCCGAGCTGCGCGAATGCGTCCGCCCGCCAGGAGGCCCGCGACCCACACTCCGAATGCCGCTACGGCCAGAAGGCCGATCACCGCCTAGAACGACGCGCTCATGCCGGGGCCGCCTCGATGCGCCGCAGGAGCGCCGCAGGAGCGCCGATGAGTATGGATGGCATAGGCGTCACCCCCGTCATTGCTATCCCCAACCGAACACATTGGAGGCTGGCGCCGAGAGCGATAGGCTGTGCGGATGATCGAGCGGTTCCCATACGAAGGTCTCGGCCGATGTGAAGTCGTGGTCTCGGACGGCATCGTCTACGCCGTCGCGACCGATCCTAGTTCGTCCGAGAGCGTGGTCGCCCAGACCCGTTCCGCTCTGGCCGAAATTGACCGCATCCTCGCGACCGCAGGAAGCAGCAAGGCCGGTCTTCTGCAGGTCATGGTCTATCTCGCCGACGTGAAGGACAAGGCGAAGATCGACCCCGTGTGGATCGAGTGGATCGGCCCCGAAGAGAACTGGCCCCAGCGGGCATGCGTCGGGGTCGGTCTGGATGAAGGATGCCTCATCGAGCTGGTTGTCCGTGCGAAGGTGATCCAGCCATAGCAGCAGGGCGGAACGTCCTTTGTGTGTAGCCTGTTGAACCGGACCTTCGCGAGATCGCAGCGAACGCCCGGTTTGTACCGCCTTGCTGCCCTTCTTGGCCCTGCGACGAAGGACCGCTTCGAACGCTTATTCACCGATAGTGCGGAGTTCGCAAATTGCAGCTTCGATCGCTTCCGCGGCAGTCGCGGCACATTGTTCTGTATAGATTTAGACCCGCCAGCTGAGGCGTTCCGAAAGCCGGCAATCGACGCTTTCAGCCTCCCGATGCGGCGGCTGCGCGCACAATATCCAAACCCGCTGGGGAGCGCTGATCATTTGGTTGGTGAAGCCGGCTCGTTGCGCCGACCCTCGAAGCTTTTCTGTGATTATATGTCGGCGTGTACGCGGATCGTCAGGACGATGGTCCGGCATGGCTTCGGTAGTTGAAGCGCCCGCTCGCGTCGGAAACTGCGCCGGACCGACCTTGGCCGTGCGTTCGCGACGCGGTTCGGCCGCGGGATCGAGAGGCTGTCGAGCGACATGGGTGAGCGATCCCGCACGCCGGCGCCGCCTCATGCCGATGCGGCTTCGACTTGTCTTCACTTTGCGCGGATAGCCGCGTGAGGGCGGGTCGGTGGGAACCGCTTCGACGGCGAGGAGCGAGGATCGCATGACGGAACGCGCTGGGATCAATTCCGTTCGCAATTCGGCCGGTTGCGTCAAGCGTGATCGGAACGGCGTTCCGAAATTGCGCGACGCCGCGTTATCTCGGCCCGCCCGTCGCTCGCCCCTCGTCCGGCGCTGGCGGCGGACGCCGCTCGGGGTGAAGCTCTTCGGCGGGATGACGGTCGTCGCCATGCTGGCGGTGTCGCTCGTCGCGGTCGCGGTCGCGGTCAACATGCGCGCCGGCTTCTCCGAGTATCTCCTGCGGGTGGAGTTGGCCGGCCTAGACGCGGTCGTCGCCGCTCTCAAGACGCGGCCCGACGCGGCGGAAGGCTGGCCCGGCCTGCGGCGAGATGCGGCGTGGGATCGGTTCCTGCGCGCGCGATCGGGCGGCGATGGGGGCTCGGACGCTGCGCGACCAACGAGCCGCCGAGGTCCGCCGCCG
>JBCCBW010000035.1:0-6002 GCA_039033835.1 Pseudomonadota bacterium | reverse complement strand
GCTCTCGACACTCCGACCAGCTCGCGCCAATGCAACCAGTTGCTCCCTGAATTCCGCAGGGTACAGGTTCCTCGTTCTCGGCATGAAAAACACTCTCCTTCTTGAGGCGAAAAGCGTCCATCAAACCGGGGGAACTCCAATGTTCGCGGCATTGCTAGCCGAAGGGCGTATTGAGCCGGGGACGCACGAGCAGCATACGCTGGCGGGCTCAATACCGGTTGAGGTGGCGACAGACGGCACGGTATGGATGCAGCAGCCTCGGCCGCGCTTCGATCTACACGAGTTGGACCGGTCGGAAATCGCACCCCTGCTCGGACTGGACCCGTCCGCGATCGTGGATGTCGCGTCCGCTTCTACCGCACTGCGGCACGTGTTCGTGGAGGTTCAGGATGAGGCGACGCTCGCAGCACTACGACCGGATGACGAGGGGTTGCGGACCGCAAGCGGGGCGAATGGCATCGACACGATTGGCGTGTGGTGCTGGCAGGGCGGCAACCTGGGAAGAGCAAACGTGCGCGTGCGCGACCTGTGTCATTGCGTCGGCGATCCGGAGGAAGCGGCCAGCGGCACGACGAACGGTGCGCTTGCGAGCCATCTTCATCGATCAGGCAGGGTGAGGGCGACGCCGGATGGCGAGGTTCGCGTGGTCGCGGAGCAGGGCTTCGAGATGGGTCGCCCGAGCCGGGTCGAGACCGCACTTACAATCAAGGCCGGAGCGATCGCAGTCGTGGATGTGGGCGGGAGAGCCGAACTGCGGATTGAGGGACGTTACCTCCTCAGCGCGTAGCGTTCCGAGCGAATGGTTCCACGGCTATGCCCATGCGTTACGCCCGGACAAGCGGGCGCCGTCCGAATGCACGTCCATAGGCCGATAGGAGCGGGATCCGGAGCATAGCCAAGCATGCTTCCAACGTGCGCAGATTGGCAACCGGCCGCACCGCCAAGGACGCTATGTCGAGGAGCGCCATGCGGTGCTTCGGATGCGCGGGTGCGGCGATACTCATGCAGGGCCAAAGATCGCGGCTGTAGATCCGCAGCCGCAGAAGTTCCGGTTCCGCGAAGGCGTGCACCGTCCGCTTGGCTACCCAGCGGCAGACTGCGCGGCGTTCCTCGACCGATGCATCCCAGTAGACCCGCACGGCGCGCGATCAACTTCGTAGCCTTCGGAGGTGCATGAAGACGTGCGGCCCCAGCACCGGGTCGGCAAGGCTCCCACGACGTCGGACCCCGACCACGTCACGCCCCCATGAGCGAGGGCAAAGCGTAAACGGGCTTGGGAGGGCGCTTCGCAAAGCTGTCGCAGGGGCAGGACCGACCACTCGACTGGCAGGGGTCCGGTCCGGGGGAGCCCATGCCATAGTTCGTCGTCTTCCTCTCGCTCGCGCGTGACGAGCACAAGGTCGAGGTCCAGCGCATCGCGCACGCCGCCGTGGGCGACCGAGCCACGGACCAGAAGTGCGATCACCTCGTCGCCCAACAGACTGCGCGCCGCTCGATCGAGCTGATCGATGACCTCAGCGATCCCACCATTCGGACGGCGACCAATCCGCGGCAACCGACCTCGCTTGTCAGCATGGACCACCGTCCCGACCGGACGGAGGCCACGGCGGAGTGTTGATGCGGGATGTGCCATGCGAGCATTTCAGACAACTCGGAAATCGGGTCGAGGTGTCGCAGGAAGTGAACAAGTATCCGCCGTGGTAGAGAACGCCTTCTCGGAACTGCCCATCGGCGTAGAAGCCGGTGTCATCCCAGTACTGGATGATGTCGCCGGTGACGCGGTAGCGCCCCTGCCATGCGCTTTCGCGGGTGCCGCGCGCCTCGTCGTAGCGGCCGTCGCCGCGGAGCTCATGGCGGATGTACCCGTCCCCCGTCACCCACATCCCGATATAGGGGTGGTCCTGCGATTCGGTCTTGGCCTCGGGGCGGGGTCCGGGCGGGAAGTCGGTGGTGACGAGCTGGCCCGAGGCCCCGATGGCGCTCATGAGCAGCACCCAAGCACCGAGCGCGGTCTTTCGAATGACATGGATCGCTCTCCTCGTTGGGTATCGGCGGCGGCGCGTGCCCGCGCCGCCCTTTCTATCGTGCTGGTCGCCGCTCACTCTGCGGCGGCCGCCTCGAAGTCGGTCGAGCTCGACAGCTCGGCCCACTTCGCCAGCTCCGCCTGCCGCGCCTCGTAGGCGTGGCCCAGGAACTGGACCGCATCCGAACCCATGGCGAGGCGCAGGGGCGGCTCGGCCTCGCGACTGATCCGCACGAGCGCGGCGCCGAGCTTGGCCGGATCGCCCGCCTGGACCTGGTTCTGCGATCCGTAGAAGCCCTTGGTGGCGTCGCCGTACTCGGCGTAGTCCGCGATCCGCGTGTCGCCGTAGCGGATCGAACTGTCGTCGAGGAAGTCGGTGCGGAAGAAGCCGGGCTGCACGATCGTCACGCCGATCCCGAAGGGTTTCACCTCAAGCGCGAGGCACTCCGAGAAGCCTTCTACCGCGAACTTCGTCGCGCAGTAGATGCCCGCAATGTCGAAGCCGAGCGCGCCGCCCGCCGAGGAGATGTTGAAGACGTGTCCGTCCTTCTGCGCGCGCATCACCGGCAGCACCGCGCGGGTGACGTGCATCAACCCGTGCACGTTTGTGTCGAACTGGCGCATAATCGTCTCCGCCTCAATCTCTTCGAAGACACCGAGCTGTCCGTAGCCCGCGTTGTTGACCAGCACGTCGACGCGGCCGAACCGCTCCACCGCTTCGGCCACCGAAACCTCGGCGCGGCCTGCGTCGATGACGTCGAGCGCGAGCGCGAGCACGTCGTCCCCTTCTGGCAGGGCGGCCTCCACCGCGCCCGCGTCGCGACCTGTGGCCACCACTCTGTCGCCTGCAGCAAGCGCGGCCTTGGCGATCTCGAGGCCCATGCCCCTCGATGCGCCCGTGATGAACCAGACCTTGCTATCGTCTGCCATGTCTCTCTCCGTCGATATGGGGCGGGCTCGGAGCGGCCGCCCTTTGACAGCTAAGATGGCGAGTGCGGCCAGTGGAGCGGTAGACTAATCGCCCGGGATGATTGCCCAATCCTACGCGCCGACCGGGAAACCCATTGAGCGACGCCGGTCAGAGCTCGACAAAGACAGCGAGTTCGAGCCATAACCCCAGGGGCCAAGATGACGGAACGCCTTCGCGATCTAGCCGCCGAAATTGCCCGATGGGCAAAAGGTAACGGCGTCCATGCAACGCCCGTCTCGCGCCTGCACCTCATTCGGAGCGACCACCCCACGCAGGACATCCATGTCGTCCATGAGCCGGCGATCTGCATCGTCGTGCAGGGCGCCAAGCGCGTCCTGCTCGGCGAGCGGGTCTACGAGTACGACGCGGCCCACTACCTTGCGGTCTCCTTCGATCTGCCCATCGTGGGGCAGATCACGGAGGCGAAGCCGGACCGGCCGTACCTCTGCCTGAGGCTTGACATCGAGCAGAGCCTTCTCGCCGAACTGGTGGGAGGACTACCATGGGACAGTGGGCGTGGTCCAAGCGCACCCGGCCTATCGCTCGGCCAGACGACGCCGAATGTCCTCGACGCGGCGAGCCGCCTACTGCGCCTCGTGGAGACCCCGGAGGACGTGCCCGTCCTTGCCCCGGTCTACGAGCGCGAACTGCTCTACCGTGTCCTAAGTGCCCCGGGGGGCCGCGCAGTCGCGCGCGCCGTCCTGGCGTCGGGCCCCGAGCGCCACGTCGCCCGCGCCATCGCCTGGATCCGGGAGCGATACCGAGAGCCTTTCGAAATGGCCCGCCTCTCCGAGGCCGCCCGGATGCAGCCCTCGGCCCTCTATCAACACTTCAAGGCGATCACGCAAACCTCGCCGCTCCAGTACCAGAAGCGCCTGCGGCTCCTGGAGGCCCGTCGCCTGATGCTCTTCGAAGCGCGCAGCGCTGCCGAGGCGGCCTTCGCCGTCGGGTATGAGAGCCCGTCGCAGTTTTCGCGCGAGTACCGCCGCCAGTTCGGCAAGCCGCCTATGCGCGACGTCGAGACCTTCGAGGACGGAAGACTGGCGGTCGAACCTTTCTAACGAAGCTCAACCTTTTCGGCATCCGCTTCGGAAACGGCCTGCTACCGTTCTTTATGGGTCTCATCGCGTTACGCGGCCGGAACCGACCCATACGGAACGGTCCCGGTGCTTCGTCAAGCCGTCGGATTTGTCGTGATCCCGGTATCGGGCGCCGTCGGCCGGCTCACCCGCCAAACGCTCGTTCGGCTGATGCCGAGCTGCCGCGCGACCGCGCTCGGCAGAACGCCCTCGGAAAGGAGGCGACGAACTTCTTCGACGTTGATCGACGCCCTCCTGCCCTTGTAAACGCCGCGGGCCTTGGCCTTCGCGATGCCCTCCATCTGGCGTTCGCGCCGGAGATTGGTCTCGAACTCGGCGAAGACGCCGAGCATATCGAGGAACGCCTTCCCGGCCGGTGTAGAGGTATCGATGGGCTGCTCCGTGGCGCGGAGCGTAGCGCCCTTCGCCTTCAGCTCGCGGATGATGTCCTGAAGGTCGCCCATCGAGCGGGCCAGCCGGTCGACACGGGTCACGACGAGTTCGTCGCCTGGCTGGATGAAGTCGAGCAGAGTGCGTAGCTCGTACCTGCTTCGCACCGATGTACCGGGGACCTTCTCAGCGCGGATCACGCGGCATCCCGCCTTCTCCAGCGCTTCGTACTGTACGTCGAGATCCTGGTCGGTGGTCGACACCCTGGCGTATCCGTAGCTGCTGCCGGGCGGGACGGGGGCGTTCTCGCCATTCCATGAAATACTCATCGTCGGGTTCTCCTCTAAGGTTAAACCCGGATCAGCTTGCCGATTATATCGGATTCGATATAGGAGACGGCATGAAGCGTATCGTGTTCCTCGGCGACGCCCTCGACCAGGTGCGATCCTTTCCCGAAGGCGCGCGGAAGGAAGCGGGCGTACAGCTACACAAGGTTCAGCAGGGGCTGGAGCCGAGCGACTGGAAGTCGATGGCCACGGTCGGGCCGGGCGTCCGCGAGATCCGCATCCGCGAGGACGGCGGCGCCTTCCGCGTCATCTACGTGGGTCAGCTCGCCGACGCTGTCGTTGTGCTGCACGCGTTCGAGAAGAAGGCGCAGAAGACCCCGAAGCGCGACCTTGATCTGGCGAACGACCGGCTACGGACGTTCACCGCCATGCAGACGAAGGAGAAGAAGCGATGACCGACGAAGAGATGGAAGTGCAGTCCTTCGACTCCGTCTGGGACGCGATCGAGGACACGCCTGAGGAAGCGGCCAACATGCGACTGCGTTCTCAGCTTCTGACCGCTGTCGAGCAAGAGGTCCGGTCTTGGAACCTGACGCAAGCGAAGGCGGCAGAGCGGCTCGGGGTCACCCAACCACGACTGAACGACCTGCTGCGGGGGAAGATCGCCAAGTTCAGCCTCGACGCGCTCGTCGAGCTGTCCGCGCGTGCCGGGCTCGCCGTGAAGCTAGGCGTGGAGAAGGCCGCGTAGGCGTCGCGGCGGCATACTTCCATGCACGCGCTGCCGTCCATCTCGTCGTTGACCCGCTCCTGTAGGAGCGACGCAGCGATACCCTTCGGATGCCTGCCCGTGTTGGATGCGTGACTGAACTTGATGACGATTTCACCATCGTCGCACGCCGCGTAGGACGCAGCCGGATGTAGGATCATCGCGGCGGCCGCCGCTGCAATAAGGTGTATCGTTTTCCATGGTGCTCCCCTTCGTGATTTTCGACGCGAGCTAGGCGCTTGCGCTTCTTTCTTTTTCTAGATCGGCCAAAAGCTTCGCAGCCTTGCCCATCAGCTCCTCCCGATGGGTGCGGCGTGCTCTGGAGGCGGTCAGGACATCGTCGATGATTGGAGTTCCCCCGGTTTGATGGACGCTTTTCGCCTCAAGAAGGAGAGTGTTTTTCATGCCGAGAACGAGGAACCTGTACCCTGCGGAATTCAGGGAGCAACTGGTTGCATTGGCGCGAGCTGGTCGGAGTGTCGAGAGC
>JBCCBW010000034.1:0-6447 GCA_039033835.1 Pseudomonadota bacterium | reverse complement strand
CCAAAGCGCGGCTGTTCTCGTGTCAGGTGGTGGATCGGGGGACGTTGAGAGCGAAGGGGTGAAAGTCGGCTATGAGCCCATTTCTCCCAAATGCTGCACTCTGCCAGAATCGCTGCGATGAACCTGAAGCCGACATTGACCCCTAGATGAGCGGCCAAATACCTGCCTTTGGCGATCTGGCTTACATGCTGTAGAGACGGCCGGATTGCAGATATTCGCTTCCACGGCACCGCGCCCGCTAAGCAGGAGAGCAGCGCTGTGGACAGACCGCAAACCTTAACAGCCCAATTGCATTCCGCTCTGCTGGATATTCGGCCGTTCGCCCGAGCTGCCACGAAGATGACGTATGGTTTTCAGGAATGTCCCAGCGGAACCTACGAACGACATAGAGTTAATGCGTCATTGCTTTGATTGCTGTTGCGGCCCTCAGATTAGGTGGAGGCAAGGAGAACGACTATGCCGCCAAGAACGGCATAGATTAGGCAGGTGACTACGGTTCGCCTGAGCACCTCTCCTTCCCGCCCGGTGAGCCCGACGGTCGCGCTGCCTGCGATGATATTGTGTGGCGCGACGATATTGCCGATTGCCGCGCCGAAGCCCTGCGCCGCGACGAGGAGCGGGGCCGACAGAGCGAGTTGCGTGGCCGTCGTTACCTGAAGCTCGGTAAAAAGGATGTTTGATGCCGTGGCAGACCCCGTAATGAACGTCCCGAACATGCCGATTAGCGGTGCGAGGACCGGCCATAGAGGCCCGACGCCTGCCGCAGCCGCGGCAAGCTCATCGATCATGCCCGAGTGGACCATTGTTCTCGACAAGGCCAGCATCACCAAGAGCGCCAATGCCACTGGCGCCATCCGCCTCAAGGCGGCGAGGAGGGCGCCGGGCAACAGGTCCGCCCGACGCGTGATTGCCGAGCCGAAAACGAGCCCCAAAAGCAGCATTGTGCCCGGGTGGTAAAGGGGCTGGAATGTGCCACTATAGCTTCCGCCGAAACTCCAGCCCATTGAAACAGCGCTGAGAGCGCCCTGCACCGGCGCGATCAATCGTGTAAGGAGAACCAGGGCGAGGATGATCGCATATGGCGCCAGATCTTGTGAGAGCTGACGCAGGTTCAGTTCAAGTCTGCCGGGTCGCGGGAGCAGCATCACGAACGCAACGGCCCCAATCAGCGCGCCGCCGAGCGTCGGCAATTCAGGCCCGGTGAGCCACGCCAGTCCGAGCGAGGGCAGAAGAAAGCAGAGCCCGGCCGCCAGTGTCCAGCCGACGTCGCGTCGCGAGAGCGGTGATCGATCAGCCAATCTGACCATGGCCAGCAGAATGATGGGGCCTGAAACCGCGTGGAGGGCTGCCGTCCTCAATGCGATCTCCTGCGCATCTAGCCCGGTGACTGAGACCTGGGCAAGAACAGGTGTCCCTACAGCGCCGAAAGACACGCCGGCAGCGTGCCCGAAAAGCGCTAGCACCACCGCCCGGACCGGCGCATATCCGAGCCCCACCAGCAGCGGCGCGGCGAGGGCCACTGGCGTGCCAAAGCCCGCCGCGCCTTCCATGAACAGTCCGAAGAACCAGGCGATCAGGATCGTCTGAAGGCGCCGCTCGGCCGTTAGGGACGTCAAGTTGTCGCGGATACGCCCGATTGCACCAGAGGCCTTCTGAAATTCGTAAATTGCCAATGCTGGCAGGATGATCCAGAGGATCGTCACAGTGGAATGGGCCGCCTCCGCCGCCGTCCCACGCAGCAACATTAGGGCATCGCTGCCCGGTGCGGTTACCGGCTGGAACAGCATAAGCGAGAGGCCAATCGTGAGTGCCAACCCCACCGACCCGACGACAACCGCAGACTTGCCCAGCACCCCCATGCCAATCAGAATCACGGCGAGGGGTGCGGCCGCCAGCATAGCCAGCATGGCTAATCTCCCACGGACACCGGGTGAATCGGCGCGCCATCGCGCTCGAAAGCGGTCAGGTTGGCGATGGTCGTCTCGGCAATCGCAGTCAGTGCCTCGTCGGTAAAGAAGGCCTGGTGGCCAGTGATCAGGACGTTTGGAAAGGTCAAAAGGCGCGCAAAGACATCGTCGTCGACGAAGGTGTCCGAATAATCCTCAAAGAAAAGGTCCGCCTCCTCCTCGTAGACATCAAGTCCGACGCTGCCGATCCGCCCTTCCTTGAGGCCCGCGATGAGGGCGGCAGTGTCCACGACCGCGCCCCGGCTCGTATTGATCAGCATAACGCCTGGCTTCATCTTTTTGATGGCTTCACGATTGATCAGGTGATGGGTTTGCGGCGTTAGTGGACATTGCAGCGTTACCACGTCGCTTCGCTGGAAGAGCGTCTCTAGGTCCACGTAGGTCACGCCAAGGGTGGCGCAGCTCGGATTCTGGTTTGGATCGAAGGCCAAAAGATGGCACCCGAACCCATTGAGGATGCGGGCGACAATCTCGCCGATGTTCCCGGTGCCGACAATCCCGACGGTCTTCCCGTATAGATCGAAGCCGAGCAATCCATCCAACTCGAAGTTTCCCTCGCGCACGCGATTATATGCGCGGTGCAACTTGCGGTTCAGCGTCAGGATCAGAGCGAGCGTGTGTTCGGCCACCGCATAAGGTGAGTATGCCGGGACGCGCGCCACCGCGATACCCGCTGATGCCGCAGCCTCCAAGTCGACATGGTTGAACCCTGCCGAGCGGAGAGCGACAATCCGTACCCCTCCAGTGGCGAGTTCGCAGACCGTGTCGCGCCCCAAGTCATCATTTACAAAGGCGCAAACGGCGTCGAAGCCTTCGGCAAGCGGCGTTGTTTCCGGCGACAAACGCATTTCGAAGAATTTAAGGTCATGCACGCCTTTGTTGGCTGCCGTCAGATAGCGTTCGTCATAGCGCTTCGTACTGAACACCGCGGTTTTCATCGGAGCCTTTCCTCTATTCGGGACCCTCCCGCCGCCAAACTGGCCTGGGGGTCATCCGGGATGCTTCCGAAGTTCCGCCGAAGGCGGAAAGCCGGTTCAACCCTCGACTACGATTGGGATTGCATCACAGAGTAAAATAGTCAACTTTTCGTTCTTAAGCCACCGCTGCGCACACGCTGTGGCAAGACATTTGCTCAGCCGACAAGTGGGCGTGCGCATAAAATCCCGAAAGGGCAAGTCGTGACCACTGCAATAGAAGGATACGTCTTTTACGAAATTGCCGCCCTTCTGGTCCTCGCGGCCGGGGTGGGATTCGCCGGGCTTTTGCTAAGACAACCGCTCATCGTAAGCTTTATCGCCGTGGGCATTCTCGCCGGCCCGTCGTTTTTGGACATCGCGCGCTCGGACGAACAGATTGACCTGCTGGCCGAACTCGGCATCGCCGTTCTGCTCTTCCTCGTTGGCCTCAAGCTCGACTTTAACCTCGTGCGCACGCTGGGACCGGTGGCGCTCGTTACCGGGCTCGGTCAGGTTGCCTTCACAACGGTCTTCGGCTTCCTGATAGCGCTGGCGTTAGGGCTCGACCCGCTGACCGCGATCTATGTTGCCATTGCGCTGACATTTTCCTCGACGATCATCATCGTGAAACTTCTGTCCGACAAACGCGAGATCGACGCCCTGCATGGTCGGATCGCGCTCGGCTTTCTGATCGTGCAAGACATCGTCGTTGTCGTCGCAATGATCGCGCTCTCGGCTATTGGTGTGGGAGGGGCCGCCGCCGAGAGCGACAACGCAATCACTGAGGTGCTGCGTGTGCTCGGCTACGGCTTGGGGATGTTGGCTTTTGTGGTACTTTTCATCCGATTTGTCGCCAACCCGCTGGTGGAACGGTTGTCGCGCGCGCCCGAGCTTTTGGTTTCTTTCGCAATCGGTTGGGCCGCACTCTTGGCAGCAGTCGGCCACTATCTCGGGTTCGGTAAGGAACTCGGCGGATTGCTTGCCGGAGTCTCGCTCGCATCGACCCCCTTCCGCGAGGCGATCGCCGCCCGGCTGGCCAGCTTGCGCGACTTCCTGCTTCTGTTCTTCTTCATAGCGCTTGGCGCCTCGCTGGACCTCTCGGTCCTTGGAGCAAGCGTCGGTCCGGCCATCGTTCTTGCGCTCTTCGTGCTGATCGGCAACCCGCTGATTGTCCTCGCGATTATGGGCGCCATGGGATATCGCAAGCGGACTGGCTTTCTCGCCGGTTTGACCGTCGCGCAGATCAGCGAGTTCTCCCTTATCTTTATGGCGATGGGAGTATCAATCGGGCACGTAGCGGATGAGGCCCTTGGGCTGGTGACGCTCGTCGGGCTCGTGACCATTGCCGCCTCGACGTACATGATAACGTACTCGCACCAGCTTTATGGCATCTTCGAACCCGTGTTGGGTGTCTTTGAACGCCGCCAGCCCAATGCGGAAGACGAAGACAACGCAAGCGCGCCCCAACCTCATGACGTCATCCTTTTCGGGCTTGGCCGTTACGGGCTTGGCATCGCTGCGGCACTCCGCGAAACCGGCAGCTGCGTCCTCGGCGTCGACTTCAGCCCCGAGGCTGTACGCCATGCCCGCACTCATGGGTTCGATGTGATGTTCGGCGACGCGACGGATCCCGAGTTCCTCGCGCACCTGCCGCTTTCGAAGGCGAAGTGGCTGGTCATGGCAGTGCCGGAGCACGACACGGGTCTAACACATGACGATCCGCGCCAAGCCTTACTCAAGGCGGCGCGAGACATTGGGTTCTCTGGTAAGACCGCCGTGGCCGCCCATCGTGACGCGACGGCGGAAGTTCTGAAGGCAGAACACGCGAACCTCGTCCTTATGCCGTATCGTGACGCTGCTTTTGCTGCCGCGAAGATGATTGCAGGAGAAACGTCCGCGCCAGACCGCGTGATCGAAGACCCCGAAGGACAAAAGGAACTGCTGGCATGACGATGCGCAACGCTCTGCCCCAAAGGATCCTCGCAGTCGCAGATACAGGCGATACGCAGGTTGCCCTTGCTTCAGCATTGGCCCTCGCCGAAAGACATGGCGCGTCGCTGGACGTCATCGCCTGCGTAGAGACGCCGTCCGAACTGTCTATTCTCTCACGGATCTCCGGTGAAGCCCCCGACAGGCTGGTGAAAGATGCCGTGCACCATACGCGCCAAACGATTGAGACTCACCTGGCGAAGATCGCGCCCGGGCTTGCGTTGAACCTAACGGTGTCAGTCGGCAAGGCCTTTCTCGAGATTATCCGTCACGTTGCGCAATCAGACTGCGACTTCGTCGTAAAAAGGGCCGAACCGCTCTCCGGCTTGGATCGCTTCCTTTTCTCCAGTACCGACCAGCATCTTCTGCGCAAATGCCCTTGTCCAGTGTGGCTGACGACTGCGACAGCGCCGAAGAGCCCCAGGCGTATCCTCGCGACGGTCGATCTTGACGTTGCCGACGCGGCCGAAAGCGAGACTCTCAAAGCACTAAACCGGCGTGTGGTCGAAACCGCCTGCGCGATGGTTGGCGACGCGGACGCCGAAGTGACCGTACTTCACGCCTGGGACGCGATCGGAGAGGGGATGATCTGGGCGTTTGGTGGCAGCAATGATGGACGTCTGAATGTCGATCGCTACGTCAATGAAGTAATCGATGCTCGAAGGCGCGCCATGGACACGTTCCTCGCGGGCGTCCGGAAGGATATCGGTACCTTACCGCGTCTAGTCCCGCGCCTCGTCCGCGGGGCGCCGGAGACAGTTATTCATGAAGAAAGCCAAACGCTTGGGGCCGACCTGGTCGTGATGGGCACGGTGGCACGAACTGGCTTGGGCGGCGTGTTCATTGGGAATACAGCTGAGAACATCATTAACCGTCTTGAGTGTCCCGTACTTGCTGTGAAGCCGGATGGCTTTGTGAGCCCGCTCTTGCCAAGCTGATGTCGAAAACCTCACTTGTCCGGTATGAGGTTTGATGGACGTGGTCACCGATTGCTGGTTGCTCGAGCAGATGAAATTGCAGCGTTTGGAATGCGCTGCCTGTCCTTCAATCCACCTGACCAGCCCAGTCACGACGAAAACTGTCATTGCGAGACTACCTTCCCGTGCCGTTCCTTCTTTGTCGCGTTAGCTACCTCCACGAATTTGACATCCATCATAAACTTCAAACAATCCTCGCTGGGCCACCAAAGTCGGCTTTTGCACTACAGCTGCACCATCTCGCCCGCACAGCGCACGTCCGCTTTCCGCACTTGGTGTTTTCCGCTTCCGTCGCGAACTGCTAAAAGCGAACCTTCGAACGACACAGTTGAACGGCAGCTTCGTCCCGCAGAGCGGACCCTGGCCTAACCCGCCGACTTCAAAGCCAGCACCGCGTTCAAACCGCCGAATGCAAACGCATTCGACAAGACATGATCCACCGAAGCCTCCCGCGCTTCATTCGGTACCACATCCAGCGCGCATTCAGGGTCAGGCTCTTCATAGCCTATGGTCGGGGCAATCACGCCGTCTTTCAGCGCCATCAGGCAGGCGAGCAAT
>JBCCBW010000033.1:0-6610 GCA_039033835.1 Pseudomonadota bacterium | reverse complement strand
TTGGCGTTTGCGGTTCGGCGGCGAGACGAGACGCGGAGGCTGCCCCCGCAGCTGTCCGCGCCTCTGTGCCCGGATGCAATTGATCCCGACGCCCCATAGTAGGAATGGTGCGGTAACTGCGCCGAGGACCCTTTCGAGCATCTTCACAATCGCTTCGCGTTGGTTAACCGCCGGTTAATCCTGAACAAGGACTACATGAAGACGTCTGGCTTCGACACGCCCTCGCATTGGCCCCGAGCAAATGCTTCTGAGTTCTGAGGTTTGAAATCCATTTTCGCTTGGCGGCCTAGATTGCCGCTTTACTGGAAAATCGATGAACGCTGCTTCACACAAGTCGACGCTTTAGCCGAGACTCCGCTAAAGCGACACGCCGTCTGTGGCCTCAGAACCTCCGGGGACCGTAATGGCGAAGATCCTGCTTATGGAGGACGATGCCGCCCAGGCGGAATTGATCGCTGAAGGTCTTAAACATGGCTCGCATGAGGTGGTCATCCGGCACGAGGCCCAGTCTGCGCTTCAAGCCCTCACGGAGAGCAGGTTTGATCTCTTAGTCTCCGACATACTCGTGCCTCATGCCGAGATTGGAAAGCCAAACGGCGGCGTTCTGCTGATTGGTCGGGTGCGCAACTCCCGGCATAGTTTTGGCGACTGGAGTCTGTCCGACATTCCGATCCTCGCAATTTCAGGAGGATTCGTCGCCTCTACCGGCGTCTCAATGGAGCGGATCGCCAAGTCGGTGGGGGCATCGGCATATCGCCAAAAGCCCCTAAGTCTGACGGCACTTCGTTCGGCGGTAGACATGCTTCTCTCGGGCCAGGTCGATCCGGAGCCGACGCTGGCTCCTCCAGCTCGTATCGGCCTTCGCCCACTTGACGCAATGTCTCGGCTAGAGACCTCCAATAAAGCCTAGCTTGGGTGCGTTTCTGCAATTGCTTTGCGGAAGTGCGCGTGCGCTGCTTGCGAACACATCGCGGCTACTGGACGAGTCCGCCGAAGGACATGATTCGAAGAGGTTAGGCGCGGGCGACCAGCAGTCGCCCGCGCTATGGAGCCGAGAGGTCCTTGCTCCACCGGCCTAGATGGAGTTGCGCAGCCGGTCGCCCATGCGAGCGACCCTCGAATAGCGCGCTCTGGTTTCCAGAAAATGAAGCGTCCTTGCACGTTCTCGAATTTCATCGCCTGAAGCCTTCAACGCGAAAGCTGAGGCTTCACTGCAGCGCCGGTTTTCCGCCCATCTTTCGTCGGCTTGATCGCCGACACCCTTAACACTTGTGCTATGCATCGCTGCTCTTGGGGGAGCCTTATGCAGTCATCAGCCTTCCAGTGCGCCGTTTGCGGCGGCGAAACCGTCGTGGCGAACGGCGATCCAGCTCAGACGCTTTGCTCGCGTCACTGCACTGAGCATGACTACTCGTACTGGGCGGATCCGGAATGGCACTATTGCGGCAAGTGCGGCCGTCCAGCTCCGCGAGCGTTCTACCTTCAGGGCGTAGAGCCCGGGCAGCAGCAATCGTGCGCTGCCGACCGATTGATCGGACTGGCGAGCACGGTCTAGGCCATCGAGGTGCGGAGACCCGGTGGCGATGTCCCCGCACCTCAGGGGCAATTGAGAGAGCACCCCACCGACCCGTAAAGGTTGAGCCAGCATCGACTTCATATGCGCATAGATGTGGACACCTCAACCGCTTTCTCTCATTGTAAGGGAATTGCGTATTCATAAGACTCAATCGCTTGATGTGGTTTCCAGATTTGCGCTTGCGGTCTGCCTCGCAGGAAAAGACGCGCGCCGGATCTGCCAAAGCCAAATTTCTCGTTGACCGGGCGCTAACCTTCGTGAAACAACTTATGCGTGTGCTCCCTGTGTGGTGAAGGCCGGCTACTTTCCCCAACCCCACGTACTGCCGGCAGGGTCGCGTCACACATGACCCTTAGGCGCGGGTGTAGGCCATCACACTCGCGCCTCTTCACTTTGCTTCTCCTCACTGCAGATGGTCGGCAGGGTCTTTTGGTTTTCCGCATGGCGTGTTTCAGAGCGCAAACAGGCGCCGCGAGAGATCAATCATCGCTTAGCCTCTGTTGACAAACTAGATTCCCAAGTCTCCTGAGTTCTGATTCAAGGTTGCTTTCAGAGGGGGCAGCCTTTGCACGATTGCTGATGGGGAACGCGGAATTGGCGTTCTTTGAGCCGTTCATCCACGGAACACGGGGACGAGACGGTCAGCCCGCCAGTAACCATCGTCAGGTTCTGGACGGGATATTCTGAATTGCGCGCACTGGGTCCCGATGGCGCGACCTACCGGAGGAATTCGGCAGATGGTCGGGCGTCTATCGTCAGTTCAGGGGCTGGACGGTCGCTAGGCTTTCGGACCTGATCCTCGACGCGCCAAACGAAAGCGAGGCGATGCCGGACCAGGTCCAGATGATCGACAGCACGATCATCCACGCCCACTATCAGGCGGCAGGCGCAAAGGGGGACTCAAAGACAGGGTTTTGGCCGTTCAAAGGGTGGCTTCACGACGAAGATCCACCTGATCGCCAACGCTCACGGGCTGCCGATGAAGGCCGAGATTAGCGGCGGCGAGGTCTCCGACTGCAAGGGCTTCGATCTCTTGCGCGCCGATCCGCTTCCCGCCCTGAAGGTCTTCATCGCCGACAAGGGCTATGCTTCAAACAACATCCGCGACGCCATCGCCGCCGACGGCGGAGCGCCGGTCATTCCCGCCAGGACAAACCGAGAAGCGCCAGAAGCTATAGAAAGCATCACATACACCCTGAGAAATCAGTCGGGCGTTGATTCAACAAGATGAAGTGATCGTGCCGTTTCGCAACCCGATACGACAAGACCGCCGCAACTAATCTCGGCTTCGTTCAGATAGTCGCCGCGCGCCTATGAGGCAGGAGCTTGTCAACATTACTCAAAAAAGGAACGCTATCCAAAGCGCCGATCCGATCAAGAATGCGAGGGCGTCGAACGCAATGCGACGAACCCTCGCAAGACGGGTTTCGGACGGACGACATCAAATGATCCGTCCGTCGGGTCCTCGCAGCAGCGGTTTGGCGACGACTTTGCGAGCCTGTTTGCGCGGATCCGGCATGAACTTAGCGTATTCGATTGCCGTTCAAATCACCACAGGGGGCTTCTACCGAGTTCGCGCTCGCCAAGCTGCGGCGAGGTGAAGTGGTCCCAGTTTCTCGTACAACTTGGCGGCTTTTCTAAGGTGTATCGTTTGGTCTGATCAGGCCGCCAGTCTCTCTGTTTCTCGCTCCCCATATGCCTCATTCGGCGTTTGCCGCCCAAGGGCGGTATGCGGGCGTTTCTGGTTGTAGAAGCCGATCCAATCGCGGATCACGCGCCGGGCATGGAAGCCGTCGATGATCTCTGACAGATAGACCGCCTCCTGCTTCAGCGATCGCCAGAGCGTTCGATCGTTGCCCGGTAGGCGTTTGCCTGCAAACGCCGTAAGGGGAAGATGTCGTCCATACACCGCCCGCGCCCGTCCATCGAGACGCGGACACCCGCCTCGGTCAGCGTCGTGATCCATGCGGCGCCGGTGAACTGCGAACCCTGGTCGGTGTTCATGATCTCCGGCGGGCCGGAGCGCTCCAAAGCCTCGTTCAGCGCCTCGACGCAGAAGTCGGCGTGCGTCGTGTTCAACAGCCGCCAGCTCAGCACCTTGCGCGTCGCCCAGTCCATAATGGCGACGAGGTAGAGGAAGCCGCCCTGAACCGGAATGAACGTGATGTCCGAACACCAAGCCTGTTTGGGTCGCGTGATTTCCACATTCCTTAGCAGATACGGATAGATCGGGTGCTGCGGATGCGGACGGCTTGTATTCGGTCGGCGATAGATCGCTTCGAGGCCCATCTTCGCCATTAGGCGGCGCACCCTGTGGCGACCGGCGACGATTTTCTCCCGGCGCAGGTATGCCGCGATCTGACGGCTGCCGAAGAAGAGGTATGCCGTGAAGACCTTGTCGATCGCCTTCATCAGCTCCAGCGTCTCCGCGCTGATCCCGGCCGGAGTGTAGTAGAGCGACGACCGGCTCAGCTTCAGCAACCTGCACAGGCGACTAACACTGAGACCGGGATGATCGCGGCGGACGAGCGCCTTCTTCTCCGCGGGGCTCAACGCTTGAGCCCTTGTGACAAAAAATCGTTCTCGACGGCCAGCCTCCCGATCTTCGCGTGGAGATCCTTCACCTTCGCCTCGCTGATCCCCGATTGCTGGCCTCGCGAGAACACATCCGCCAACCCTTCGACAGCCTGCTTCTTCCACTGGCCGACCTGGTTGGGGTGAACCTGATACTTCGCCGCGATCTCCTGGAGCGTCTTGTCGCCCCGCAGTGCTTCAAGCGCGACCTTCGCCTTGAAATGGTCCGTGAAATTCCGGCGCTTTCCCATAGCTGCGCATCCCTTCTTCGGCTGCGGGATACACCTTAGCGACCTGTTCGAATTTCCAGGACCACTTCAACGGGCGGCGATCGATCAGGAGTGTCACCCGCCATTTCGCTCCACCACCTACGCGACATGTTTATGTCAGCGGCGCACGTTTCGATTGAGTTGCAAGCGATAGATGGTAAACTCGCGCTCAGTGGTGCGGGAGAGACCTCAAGAGCGGCGACGGGCTTCAGTGCGATCTAAGTGCGCGTAACTCTGATGCAGAGTGTCGTGATAGTTAGTGAACTCAGCAGACTCGGTTTGAGGCGAGTAAGATATTGGGTTTAGCCTGTCTAGTTCGTGTAGCTCTGATCAGCAGGAAATGAAATGATCACCGGAATTTGTATAATGTGCACGCACGGGATGTTTATTGACAAAGTAGGTGTGGGACGCCTTTATTTGATATCTCTTTTTGAGTCCCTTATTTTTTTATCAGTTTTCTTGGTGGGTTTTACTTTTTCCTTTCTGGTGGAGGGCGAAATTCTTATCTATAATGGGCCAGTTTGGCTGGCCGACATGTCATTCGTTTTATGGTCGATCAGCATTTTTGGCTTCGCTGTGACGGCCGCCTTAGGAGATATTCAAAAAAGGAGACTTAAAAGATACACGTAGCATGTAAACTACTTTATCTCGAACTGTTGGGCGCAACTAATCCAATCCATCTCTTCGTTTTTTAGTATTGATTGGAGTGTCCACTGAACCTTATTCCGTACTGTTTGTGAAGCTGGAAAGTATCAATGAGGTGATCGCTGCGACGGAGAAGTAGCCCAATGCTGTAATTTATTTTGCTCAGCAGTGTTCCGCATAGCGTAAGCAAACCAGTCCTAATGGGATGGGAGCACTTCAGCTAATGCGATCTTTGCAATGTAGAACGGTTCATTAACGAATAATTGTATCGACCGATCGGAATCTGCTCCGATTCAGCCGCCAATTTGAAGGCTGCGTCGGGTGTGCTCATGCCGAGCGCCTGATGTGGTCGGCGATGGTTGTAGAACTGGATTCAATCTCCGAACGCACGGCTTCAGTTTGTCAGGCTCTCGAAGCGCTGGTGAACCGCGCCGGGTCTGCCGGAGGCTCCAACTCCTGAGTAGGATGGAGCATCATGAGCAAGACCACGAACAAGTTTTCTCCCGAGGTGCGCGAGCGTGCCGTGCGGCTGGTTCTCGAGACCGAGGGGCACCACTCATCGCGCTGGCAGGCGGTGATGTCGATCGCGGGGAAGATCGGCTGCACAGCGCAGACTTTGAACGAGTGGGTCAAGAAGGCGGAAGTCGACAGCGGTCAGCGCGCGGGCGTGCCGACCGAGATGGCCGAGAAGATGAAGGCGCTTGAACGCGAGAACCGGGAGTTGCGCCAGGCTAACGAGATCCTCCGCAAGGCGTCGGCGTATTTTGCGATGGCGGAGCTCGACCGCCGGTCGAAGTGATGGTGTCGTTCATCGACGCGCTTCGGGGGGAACACGGGGTCGAGCCGATCTGCGAGGTGCTGCCGATCGCCCCATCCACCTACTACGATCACCTGGCAAAGCGGGCGGATCCGGCACGGCGGTCGGACCGTGCGCGCCGGGATGAGACGCTGCGGCCCGAGATCCGGCGTGTCTTCGAGGAGAACTGGGGCGTCTACGGCGTGCGCAAGGTCTGGCGGCAACTCCGCCGCGAGGGCTTCGATGTCGCCCGACGCACGGTGGCACGGCTGATGAAGAGCATTGGGATTCAGGGCATTATCCGTGGCAAGCCGCACCGGACGACGATCCCGGACAAGAAGGCGCCGCGTCCGCTGGACAAGGTGAACCGGCAGTTTCGGGTGCCAGCGCCGAACATGCTCTGGGTCAGCGATTTCACGTACATCGCCACCTGGAAGGGGTTCGTCTATGTCGCCTTCGTCATCGACGCCTATGCCCGCAAGGTCGTCGGCTGGCGGGTCAGCACGTCGGCGCATGCGGGTTTCGTCCTCGATGCATTGGAACAGGCGGTCCATGAGCGGCGCCCGGACAAGGGCACTGGGTTGGTCCACCACAGCGACCGCGGGTCCCAGGGCGGTCTCAACCGGTCGTCGCAACGCTTCGATAATGGAGGTTGCGATGGCGAAGCGGAAGCGTGGTTCGAGCAAGGCACTGAGGGCGCCTCTTCGGTCGCCTGGAAGGCCGGGCGTGGCGAAGCGAGAAGACCGCCGA
>JBCCBW010000032.1:0-8384 GCA_039033835.1 Pseudomonadota bacterium | reverse complement strand
ATCCGGCATTCCAAATACGCCGCCAACCGCTTCGCGCACGAAGCGTCGCCAGCACTGGCGAACTTTGCCGACTCCTCGCCGCAGCCCTTCATCCAGGGCATCCGCGCCGCACGGGAACGGATAGTCGCCCGTAGCGACGAGGACCGCACCGACTTCCTGCGCAAGCGCGGCTTCTCCAAGGCGGAGACCGGCAAGATCGTCGAGACCGTCCTCGCCGAGGAAGGCCGCCCGCCCGAGAGCGTGTTCGACTTCGTACAAGGCATCACCGCCGTCGCCCGATCGAAACCGCAGCAGGATGCACGGCTTACCCTGGAGACCCGCGCCAAGAAGCTGCTGGAGACCGCCGCCTAGGCGACGCCGTTCCGCTTAAGCCCCAATTCTCGGTCCACGGTCCATCGCTTCCTTAGAGGGAGAGGTGGGCCGTGGGTTTCGTGACGGGTCTGGAGGTCAGAGAGAGTCTCGTGACCGCCCGTCGCGGAGACATCCGATGACCAAGTCACAGAAAATCACCCTCAGCGCCTCCCGCGACATCCCCTTCAACAGGCTGGTGCTAGGCCAGTCCAATGTCCGGAAGGTCAAGGCCGGCGTCTCGATCGAGGAGCTGGCCGAGGACATCGCCCGGCGCACGCTCCTGGCGAGCCTCACCGTCCGGCCCGTGCTCGACGATGAAGGCGCGGAAACCGGCATGTTCGAGATCCCGGCCGGTGGCCGCCGTTACCGGGCACTCGAACTCCTCGTGAAGCAGCGGCGGCTCAACAAGACCGCGCCGGTGCCCTGCATCGTCCGCACCGCGGGTCTCGCCGAGGAGGACAGCCTCGCCGAGAACATCCAGCGCGCGCCGCTGCATCCGCTCGACCAGTTTCGCGCCTTCCAGGCGATGCGCGAGAAGGGCAAATCGCAAGAAGAGATCGCCGCGGCCTTCTTCGTCTCGGTGGGCGTCGTCAAGCAGCGCCTCAAGCTTGCCGCCGTCTCGGCGACACTGCTCGACGCCTACGCCGAGGAGGAAATGACCCTCGACCAGCTCATGGCCTTCACGGTCAATCCCGACCATGAGCGCCAGGAACAGGTCTGGGACGCGCTCAAGCAGCACTACAACAAGCAGCCCTATGAAATTCGTCGCATGCTGACCGAAGGTGCCGTGCGTGCTTCCGACCGGCGGGCGCAATTCGTCGGGCTCGACAATTACGTCGAAGCCGGAGGCGAGGTGCTGCGCGACCTCTTCCAGACCGACGATGGCGGCTGGCTGCAAGATGCGGCTTTGCTGGAGACCATGGTTGCCGAGAAGCTGAACGAGGAAGCGGAAGCCATCCGCGCCGAAGGCTGGCACTGGATCGAGGTCGGGACCGACTTTCCCTACGGCCATACCTACGACCTGCGGCGCATTCGCGGCGAAGCCGAACCGATAAGCGAGGAGGAAGAAAAGACCTACACCGCGCTAAAGGTCGAATACGACAAGCTCGAAGACGACTATGCCGAGGCGGATGAACTCCCGGAGGAAGTCGACGCGCGGCTCGGCGAGATCGAGACGGCGATGGAAGCGCTCCAGAACCGTCCGATCCGGTTCGAGGCGGAAGACTATGCCATCGCGGGCGCCTTCGTCAGCATCGACGGCTCCGGCGGGGTGCGGGTCGAACGCGGCTATGTCCGGCCCGAGGACGAGCCGGCAGTCGAAGCCGAGGACGATCCCGAGGTCGAGACCGTCGGTCCAGACGCGAACGATGTCGCCGCTGACGAATCCGGTCCGGTGACGGATCAGGATGAGGAAGACAATGACGACGGCACCAAGCCGTTGTCGGACCGGCTCGTCTGCGAACTGACCGTCCATCGCACGATGGCGCTGCGCGATGCGCTCGCCAACGATCCGCAGCTGGCCATGCTCGCCTGCCTGCACACGATGGTCCTGCAGCTCTTCTACCATTACGGACAGGACAGCTGTGTCGAGATCAGCCCGCGTTCCACGCAGTTTGGATCGCAGGCGCCAAACCTCGGCGATGCGCAATATGTGCAGTCGATCGACCTTGGGATCGAGACTTGGGCTGGCAATCTCCCGAAGCAGCCGGAAGATCTGTGGGACGCGCTGACCGAGTGGGACAGCGACAGCCGCGACGCGCTCTTCGCCCATTGCGTGGCGATGACCGTCAACGCCGTGCAGGAACCGCATCATCGCAAGCCCCGTCAGATTGCGCATGCCGATATCCTGGCTTCGACGCTCGGGCTCGACATGGTGAATGCGGGCTGGACGCCGACGGCGGACAGCTATCTCGGCCGCGTGACCAAGGCGCAGATCCTCGCCGCCGTGCGCGAGGCGAAAGGCGACAAGGACGCCGACCGGATCGCGGGGTTCAAGAAGCCCGACATGTTCGAAGCGGCCGAGGAGCTGCTGGCGGGCACGGGCTGGCTCCCGCAACCGCTGCGCACAGCCCCGCTCGCCGAAGAGCCCGACGAGCCTGAGTTCGAGATCGTCGATGATGGCGATGTCGCACCCGACGAACCGGCGATCGAGGACGAAGAGGCCGCGCTTCAGGCCGCCGAATAAGTCCGCAAACCCATCAACCCCCTCAAAGGCCCGGCCCTCGCGCCGGGCCTTCTTCGTTTCAAGGAGATGTCCGATGACAGATACGACCGATACGGCGACCCAGGCCGCATCCACCCCGACCTTCGATTTTGCCAAGTGGGAGGCTGAACAACAGGCTCGAAACGCGCTGCTCGAAACCATCCGCCCCAAGAACAAGGCGGCGATCTTCGCCGTCCTCGCTGAGACCGGTATCACCAGCGTCACCGTCGAATTCGACGGCTATGGCGACAGCGGTGGCATCGAAAGCGTCCATGCCGAAGCCGATGGCAGTGAGATCGCTCTGCCCGACGGCTCAGTCACGCTGTTCACGCTCGGCTCGCGCGAGACCGAAACGAGCCAGAACACCATGCCCATCAGCGAAGCCATCGAGCACATGGTCTATGAGCTGCTGGGGCAAACCCATGGCGGCTGGGAAAACAATGCCGGGGCCTGTGGCGAGTTTGTCTTCGACGTGGCTGCCGAGACCATCACCCTCGAGTTCAACATGCGCTTCGAAGACACCGAGTTCTTCGAGCACACATTCTGAGGGAGGCGGAGATGGGACATTGCTATCACCACGCGCTTTCGTCGGCGCGCAAGTTCGGCGGCACGGCAGACGACTACATCGCCCTGCATAACTGGTTCGACGAGTCCAAGTGCATCACCGCCGACTTTCGGCATCGGGCGCTGCGTCACCATGCCGAAGGCATCTTCATGCTCGAACGCATCTTTGGGACCGTCATCACGGTCTCGACCGGGCGCGAAGTGCCCGTGCGCCAGATCGGCGAGCAGCACGTCATCGAGGATCTCGGCTTCATCCCGAGCTTCGCTGATTGGGTGCGTTGCATCCGGCCCGAACCCTGGATGCAGCGCGCGCAGCCGATCCACGAGATCGTCGATCCGTTCGCGGCCGAAGCCGAACCTCGCACGGGCGTAGCGCAAAGGCAGGCTGGCGGCGGCTGACGGTCCATCGCCCAGCGTCGCTTCTTCGGCGAAGATGGGTCTGTCGCCGCCGTCTTCGCCCTCATTCTAGCAGTTGGCGACCACCAACCGAGGGAGAGGTTCCCCCAACTCCCTCACCTTGGGGCCTGTCGGACGCGGCAGGCCCTTTTTCTGCGCATCATTCAGGAGACCGACATGGACAGCCCCGCCGCAGACCTTTCGCAGAAGCTCAGCCGCGAGGCCGAGGCTGTATGCCGCCAGTACCTCTCCAATGGACGCAAGCACGGCCATTACTGGGTGGTCGGCGACGTCGACAATTCGCCCGGTAGAAGCCTCTATGTCCGGCTCACCGGACCCACCCGTGGCAAGGGCGCGGCCGGCAAATGGACCGACGCAGCCACAGGCGAACATGGCGATCTGCTCGATCTCATCGCGGCCAATCTCAATCTCTCGACGCTGCGCGACGCGCTCGAAGAGGCACGACGCTTTTTGAGCCTGCCACGTCCCGAACCACCCGAACGACAGCGACAGAAACCGGCTCCGCAAAGATCACCTGAAGCGGCCCGACGCCTATGGGCGATGGGCCAACCGATCAGCGGCACACTGGCGGAACGCTATCTCTCCGCACGCGGTCTGGAAGGCCTTCGACGCGTGAGCGCGCTTCGATTTCATCCGAACTGCTACTACTGGCGAGAGGACGCGGACGCCAGTGACCGGCCCGACGCCTGGCCGGCATTGCTCGCCAAAGTCACCGACACTGCCGGAACGCTGACCGGCGTTCATCGGACCTGGCTCGATCCGAAGTCCGGCAACAAGGCTCCGCTCGATCCCAACCGCAAGGCGATGGGCAATCTGCTCGGTCACGCCGTCAGGTTCGGACCTCCCACTAACGTTCTCGCTGTCGGCGAAGGCTTGGAGACGATGCTCTCGCTCAAGCGAGCACTTGCCGGCCTGCCGATTGCTGCGGCTCTGTCGGGCAATCATCTCGCAGCATTCGATCCACCCGCAGATCTCCGCCGGCTCTATGTCGCCATCGACAATGACGAAGCCGGACAGGCGGCCTTCGACGTACTGGCCGAGCGCTTCGCGGACCGGGAACTTCACCTTCTGCCGTTGCGACCGATTCTGGACGACTTCAATGGCGACCTCCGGAAATGCGGCATCGACGAGATACGCAGCCATTTGCGTGCCCAGCTCTTACCAGTCGATGTTCCGACCTTGCTCGCGGTCGAGACCGATTGAAGCAGAGAACCGGTCTCTTCAGCTGGACAGGCAGAAGTAGCTCTCGACACGAAGCCGCGCCTGACGGCCTTCCCGAGAGGGGCGAGCCGGAGCGGAACCCGCCCGGTCCGGCAATGGCTGCGGCGACACCGTTTTCCGCCGCCGAGGACGAGCCTCGGCTTTGCATCGCGATCCAAAACGGCGCCGCCTCCGCCATCCTCCGCTGACGCTTCGGTCCCTCTGATGAGGGATGCAGGCCCGTTCGCGTCCCGCTTTCCGTTGCCCATGAAGGCCGCGCGAGGCGCGGTCAGCGACAAGGAGGCATAACGCCCATGACCCAGCACGAGCCCGACACCCAGTCCGCCACAGCGCTCGTCCTCGACGAATTGCAACTCTTCGGACATCGACCCTTCGCCGACGAACCCGATCCGCGGCCACTGCCAGACGCCGGCACCGTCGAAGGCGCCATCGCCGACATCTTCGACACGCTTGTCGTCGGCCTCGGCGACACGCGGCTCGAACCCGATTTGGAAGATTTGCTCTGGTCGACCACCAATGTCTTCCACCGCATGGCGACCCGCATAGACCGCAAGCTCGACGACAACGAACAGGCGCAGCGGCGCTCGCAACGCAGCCAGGACGGCTCCGAAGTCCGCTCGGTCGAACTGGAACGCCTCATCGCCGAAGGGCTCACCCTCACCGAACAGCGCAACGCCTACGACAGCATGCGCGATCTCGCCGCCGAGCATTTCGAGGCACATCTTGGTCAGACCTGGCATCCGCGCTCGGGCAGCCACGTCAATCGCAAGCACATGACCGCCGCGATGATCGACAGCCGCGACTATCTCGACGCAAAGCGCAAGACCGCGCTCGAACCGCTCATCCCGACCGGCACCAAGATCGCCTTCACCGGCGGACAGGATGTGAACGACACGAAAGGCATCTGGGCCGCCCTCGACAAGGTGCGCGCCAAGCATGACGACATGGTGCTCCTGCATGGCGGATCGCCCAAGGGCGCCGAGCGCATCGCAGCCTGCTGGGCCGACAATCGGAAATGCCAACAGATCGTCTTCAAGCCGGACTGGACCCGCCACGGCAAGGCCGCGCCGTTCAAGCGCAACGATCTACTTCTGGAGACTCTGCCCATCGGGCTGATCGTGTTCCCGGGCTCCGGCATCACCGACAATCTCGCCGACAAGGCCAAGGTGCTCGGCATCCCGCTCTACGATTTCCGCGGCGCGAAAGGCGGGTCGTCATGACCCGTGATGCGCATATCGCATCGCGATGCGCTACACGGGAATATTCCGCGAACACCGCCGATGTGCTATGCTCCATCAGCGCCGTGGCGGTGGTGGAGGCGCATCCCATGAGAGGAGACCGCCCATGTTCGTATCAGCATTCCTAAGCATTCTGGGCCTCGGCTTCCTCGTTTACGCGATGTTCGCGCTCGCCGTTTACGCCCTGCCATTCGCCGTCGCGCTGACCGTCGGCATGTACCTCTACGACACCGATGCCGGTGCGGTGACGGCCATCGTCGTCGCTCTGCTCGCAGGCGGTTTCACACTGGTCTTGGGCCAGGTCGCCTTCGCGTCGATCAAGTCGGCTCCGGTCAGGTTTGTGATCGGTATCCTCTACGCCGCGCCCGCCGCCATCGCTGGATACTCCGTCGTCAAGGGCCTCTCCCAGATCGGCGGCGCGAGCGAGGGCTGGACCATGGCGTTTGCGATCATCGGCGGCATCATCGTCTCGGGCACCGCCTGGATGCGGATCGCCAGCCTCGCCGGTCCGTTGGACGAAGATGACCGACTGCATCCGAACACCGCGCAGGCGGACCCGGTCGCAAACGATCGTTAGTCGGCCTAGCTCCGAGCGAGACGCTCGAATTTACTTTGCAGTACTGAGGATGACATCACGCAAGCTCCGATGGCGCTTGTTGGTGTGAACCCGTGACGCCCAGCAAAGCACGAGGTCGAAACCAGCCATTGAGACGGGCGGTTCGTGCAGGTCGTAGTCTCCATCAAGGCTTGCCGCCAGACGTCTGGGAGCCGTGACCACACCGCCGACTTCTCTCAGCAGGGCCAACGCAGCGAAGAAGTTTGAGGTCGAGGCGAGGATCCGACGCGAGCGGTCATCTTTGGCCAGCGTCTCATCGACCTCGCCGCGAAAATTCGCGCGGGTCGGGGACGTCAGGATATGGGGCAGTCGGCAATAGGTGTCGATGTCCAGCGTCTCGCCATCGAGGTCGTCTCTTCGGGTGACGCACACGAACGTCTCCGACACCAGTGGCGCAACGCGCAGACCGTCGGGCGCATATCCGGACGTCGTTACGGCGAGGTCGATCTCGCCTGCTTCGAGAGACTCTCGCACACTGAGCCGGTCGAGCGGTACAAGAGCAGTGCGCAGGTTCGGTGCGGCCCGTCGCAACGCTGCGATGCTTGCCGACAAGATCGCCGCTTGAACGTAGTCAACGGCGGCGATCCGGAACTCGCCATCGTCGTCTTTCGGATCGTAGTGCACGCGATTCGCGCTCAACGCCTCGACGTCTTCTAGCAGTCGCTCCGTGACCTCCAGCACCCGCGCGCCTTCCTCCGTAAGGGCCATCACCGATCCGCTGCGCACCAGCAGGCTGTCGCCGAAGATGCGTCGCGCCTTGGCGAGCGTCGCGGACATGTTCGATTGCGGCAGGCCGAGCCGGTTCGCCGCCGCTGTCAAACCTCGCGCCGACAACGCAGCGTGCAGAACTTCGATCTGGCGGAGCGTAAGATCAATCATACATGGGTATGTATAGTCGAAGTACGTGACACCTGTCTATCGGTATGGTCATTCGCGACGTATCTCCTGCTCAACGAAAGCAAAGGAGACCTGCCATGACCCGCTCAACCCTACAGTCGCTCGCAGCCGCCACCGCCATGGCGCTGTCCCTCACCGCACTTCCCGCTCACGCCGCAGGCAACGGCGTCATCGATGCGCATGCCGCCGAATGGGCGGCGACGATCGATTTCGAGGCCAACGCGACTGCGCGCGAAGCCGCTATGTATGAAGCCGACTTCTTCCGCGCCTTCATGGTCCAATACAACGAAACCTGGAGCCCTGGCGCGACCAGCCGCTTCGACATCGACGTGCCGGCGAAGTTCTATCAGCAAACCGAGCGGCTCTTCGCCTTCGACGTCTTTCCACCCGCCGAAGGCTTCCAGGGCTGGGACGCCTATGCCGAAGAGCTGACCGCGATCGTAGCCCGCTCGTCTGAGTTCAATGTCGCGATGCGCGAGGACACATTCCGCTACGCCCGAAACGGCGACGTGGCCTGGATGAGCGCCAGCATCGATGTCGACGGCAAGACTGCGGATGGAACACCTTACGCCATGCAGGCCCGCCAGACTGTCGTCCTGGAGAAGATCGGCGATCGCTGGCTCGTCGCCCACGAGCATATCTCAGCCCCATTTGTCCCAGGCGGGGCCGGCTGAAGCGGCGATTAGCGCAAGAGGCGGCGGTCTCAAATCAGCGGTCATCTGCATGCGAGTGGCAGATTGGAGTTCCCCCGGTTTCGTGGACGGTTACGGGTTTGTAGATTTCAGTCCTTCAGCGGCGGCCCTTTCGTAGTTGATGGGTGATTTGTAACCCAAAGCGGAATGCCTTCGGGACGGGTTGTACCATCCTTCGATGAACT
>JBCCBW010000031.1:0-11926 GCA_039033835.1 Pseudomonadota bacterium | reverse complement strand
CGGAATTCCTGAATGGTGGCTTCCCGCTCGGCCAGGTACCCTTCGCGCGCAGATGCATACGGATCGTCCGAAGCATTCACCCGTTCGATCTGTTTATCGATCTCCAATCGTGATTGCAGCTGACTGACCGCGATCAGAGGAATGGTGACCTCCGGATCGTTAAACGGGCCGCCGACGAGCGTTGGCAGGAGGATATTGTCGAGACTATTGCCGACCAGATCGCGAACGCTGGTCGATCCCGTCAATGGCAGGACGAGATACGGTCCGGAGCCGATCCCGTAATATCCGAACGTGTTCGCGAACCCGTTGCGGCGATACGGCAGGCCGATCCCAGGTTCGCCAGCGATATCGAACAGGCCGCCGATGCCGAGCGTTGAGTTGATGGCGAACCGCCCCAGCGTTTCGATCGCCTTACCAACCTTCAGTTGAAGCAGGAAATTGAGCGCATTGCTCGGCTCGCTCAGATTGCGCACGGCATTGCGCAGACCATCGCGGAGTGGTCCCGGAATGCCATCTTCATAGGCATAGGCGAGCGGCGCCACCACTGCGCCGTCGATGTCCTGAACTATCCGAAAGCTTTCCGCATTGATCTGCTCCATCGGATCGCCTTCGGTGGGTCCGAATTCACCCTCCACGACGATCTCGTTCATGGGCTCGTCTTCCCCACCCTCGCCTTCGGGCTGGTCCTCGCCTGCGGGAGGCCCAGACGTGGTGCCCTGCATCGCAATCAGCGACCAATTCGACGGGATCAGCGCAGTTGGCGGATTGTCGATACGCGGCGATGTGGCAGAAACTTCGGGCAGGTGCGCAATCGGAGCCGCAGCGATATGCGCGGTCGGCTGGCCCATCAACAACGGCGATGTTATGATAACTAACGGAAGACCCGGCATTTAATTTATCTCCAGCCCCCGCTGCAGGCGCACGTAACACAAGCTATGCTCGATCACTAGACCTCTCAATTCTATCAAAATTCTATCCATTTTTGCGCAATCCCGTCATTCGACCCGCCCCAAAGAAAGGTCTCGAACTCGCCATGCCATTACTCTCAATCGACCGTGCCGGTTCCATCGTCACGCTCACCATCGACCGCGCCGAAACGATGAACCCGCTTGGCAGTCCAGGGGACGGTGACGAGTTCGCGCATGTCTGTACACAATTGAACCGCGACATGGAGGTTCGTTGCGTCATTATCACCGGGGCTGGCCGCGCGTTCAGTGCTGGCGGAGATATCAAGGCGATGCGGGAAAAAAGCGGCACGTTCGGTGGAACACCCCCGGCAATTTCGGACGGATATCGCGACAACATCCACATGATGCTGCGCGCGCTGTACGGATTGCGCGTGCCGATCATCGCGGCGATCAACGGCCCGGCCATCGGTCTGGGCTGCGATGTCGCATGCTTGGCCGATATGCGGATCGCGTCCGACAGGGCCAAGTTCGGTGTCACGTTCCTGAAGCTCGGCATCATTCCCGGCGATGGCGGGGCATGGATTTTGCCGCGCGTTATCGGGCAGGCCCGCGCGGCGGAGTTGTTTTACACCGGCGATGTGATCGACGCTGCGACGGCGCAGGATTGGGGTCTGGTAAGCCGGGTGGTGCCACATGACGATCTGCTTGGCGAAGCGCAGTCGCTGGCTGAAAAGATCGCCAGGATGCCTCCGCATGCTCTGCGGCAGGCGAAGATGCTGCTGCGGCAGGGCCAGCAGGTCAACTATGACAGCGCGCTGGAAATGGCCGCCAACACTCAGGCGATGATGCATATGACGGAAGACCACGCCGAAGGTGTCGCCGCTCTGATCGAAAAGCGCGAAGCCCGGTTCAAGGGCGAGTAGACCGCATTCATGACGTTCCTGTTTCGCACACTCGTCGCGCTGGCGACGGCTTACATCGCCATCATCGTCATCTTGTGGGTGCTCCAATCGCGCTTCCTCTATCCCGCGCCGCAAACCGCCGCGCCGCTTACTCCGGGCTTTGCGGAGGTGACCTTGCAGACTTCCGATGGATTGGACCTGCGCGCCATTTATCGCGAAGCCGAAGAAGGCCTGCCGACCATAGTCTATTTTCACGGCAACGGCGGAAGCATCAGCGGGGCGAGCGTCTCCAACGCGGCTCTGGTCGAAGCGGGGATGGGTGCGTTGCTGGTCGAATATCGCGGCTATGGCGGCAATCCCGGCAGTCCCTCGGAAGACGGCTTCTACCGCGATGGCGAAGCGGCGATGGGATGGCTCGCCAGGCAGGGGATCGACCCGAGCGAGACGGTGATTATCGGCAATTCGATTGGCGGCGGGGTCGCGACGGAAATGGCGCTGCGGCACGATCCTGCGGCGCTTATACTCGTCGCGCCGTTCACCTCGCTGCCGGATGCCGTACAAAGCAATCTGTGGTGGGTGCCTGCGCGTATGCTGGTGCGCGACCAGTACCGGAACGCGGCAAAGATTGGTGAGCTGAACCTGCCGATCCTCATCCAGCACGGCGATGCGGACACGTTGATCGCCGATTCGCATGGCAAGACCTTATCGACCCTCGCGAAGGACGGTACGTTCCAGCCGTTCGCAAGATCCGGACACGCGCTATCGTTCGAGCGACGTTCGCAGGAGGCGCGGCGGGACTGGCTGCTGAGCCTCGGTGCGCGTCGCTAGAACCAGCGCCAGATGCCCGCTGCAATTCCGCCCAATGGCAGGTGTAGCCAGCTGAGGAATACGAACAGGATCAGGCCAACCGTCCAGGGAAGCGCGCCGACGCCGAAAATCGCTCCGAAGCGCGGCCAATAGCTGGTGTTGCTTTCCCACACCTCCCAAGCCTCCCCCATCAGCACCTGTTTCTTGCGATCCTGCATATGTGCGCCAACCAGCGCGAGAAAGCCCATCGAGAACGCTGTGGCCATCGTCCGCATGCTCCAGAACAGCACCATGTGCGACAGCGCCCAGAGCGCAAAGCTCCACATCATCGGGTGGCGGGTGACGCGCATGGCACCGCGCGGTTCGGCGCGAGCCATGTCGTCGGAACCCGGCAGTCCCAGTGCGGGGTTGCCCACCATCGATCCGGCAAACAGCACCATCGCAGGCAGGGTCAGCAGCGTCGCAATGATCCAGCCGATATCGCCCGATCCCGGCAGGTCGGCGGGCGGTGCGGCGGTGAAGGCAAAATAGACCCAGACCAGCGTTGCGAGGCTGACCAGCGAATAGGCGATCTGAAACCCGACATCGCCGAGTCGCTTGACCAGCGGCGCGCGCAGGGGATGCGACATCGTAAAATGCGTTCCGACAAAGGCCGCATTGGCCGCGATGAGTTCGATCAGTGCCCCGTCCATGAAAGCAAGTGTATCACCGCGTCATCCTGGTGGGAATAATGGTCGCCTGAGCGATCGCGACATGCACCGGCTCCTCACCTTCGGTTTCCGCCCAGACGTCCGATCGCACCACGACCTGCCGCTTGCCCGGCTTGATAACCTCGCCCTTGGCACGCAGCCTTTCACCCAAAGCGGGGCGCAGGAAGTTGATCGTGTAGCCACCCGTGACAACATCACCGACCATCGAAGCGCCCGCCCATGCGCAGGCATTGTCGGCCATCAACCCCACGATTGCGCCATGAGCAAAGCCGTGATGCTGGGTCATTTCGGCCCGCAACTCGAGCAGAAGCTCGCTTGCGCCCTCCCACACCACCAGCGGTTCAACCGCCAGCCAGTTGGAAAAACCCGATTTCGCGACCGCCACACGCTTCATATACTCGATGGATGCTTCGGGGGAGTCGAATCGCTTGCTGCTCATGGGGGCCTCCTTTTAAGTCTGATTTACAGATGTAATGCCTCTTGCCAGCATCGTGTGCAAGTCTGATATGCAGACCGTTATGGATGACGTAACGGCATGAAGACCTATCGCCCCTCCCGTGCTCCGTGCCCGATAGGCCGCGCTGCGCGCCTGCTGGGTGACCGTTGGGTGCTGCTGATCCTGCGCGAGGCGTTTCTCGGCGCAGATCGGTTCGAACAATTCGTCGACCGGCTGGGCATCAACCGCGCGGCTTTGACCTCGCGACTGGCGATCTTGCAGGAAGCCGGGCTGCTTGAGCGCGATCCGCCGGAGGGCAAGCGCGCCCGTTATGCACTGACACAAAGCGGGCATGCGCTGATCCCGCTTTACCGCGAGTTGGCACAATGGGGCTCAGAGCACCTGTTCGATGATGACGAAGCGCCGGTCGGCTGGCCCGGGCTCGAAGAAAAGTCCTACCAGTCGTAAGCCTTTGGCAGGTCGCTTTCATCGAGATCGCGATAGCGCTCTTTCAGGCGGCTCTGGTGGTTGTCGAGCGGTTGCTCGACCCCGCCGATATAGACCTTGGTTGGCACCGATCCGACTTCGAGCGGATCGCCATCCCAGATCACCACATCGCCGACAGCACCCGGCGCGAGCACACCTGCGCTGCCACCCATGCCGCTGATATCAGCGGGGATTGAGCTGATCGCGGCGAAGGCCTGACCCCAGCTCAGGCCGTCTGCACCCGGTACTTTGTTCAGAGCGACCAGATTGCCTGCATGCTGCGGCAGGCGGCGTGGATCTTCCATCGCGGCGGCGTTGATCGCCACCTTCACCCCGGCCTTCACCATCCGTCCGATATTGCTTTGCGTTGCCGCCAGCTGATCGAACCCGGTTGGCAGATCGTCGAGTCCGTCCGCAATCACCGGGACGCCCGCCGCTGTAATCTCATTCGCGACCAGCCAGCCTTCGCTCGCCCCGACCAGCACCATGTCTAGACGGGGAAATTCCTCACGCAGGGCAAGCGCGCTGCGAATATCCGCCGCACGTTCGACCGCCACATACAGTTTCTGATTGCCCCGCACGACCGGCACCAAGGCCGCTGCATCGAAGCGGGTCAGCAGCGTGTCGCCTGCGCGCTCGGTATCGCGCCCGGTCATACGCGCGTCGATCGGGACATCATCGACCGTCCGCGCATTGCGGGGGCGATTGCTGCCTCCGGGAATGCGCGCGGCATCGCCATAGCTGCCCGCTTCGCGCAAGGCGTTGCGGAACAGCGCGTGTGCCGAGGCGCGGCTGCCGCCGGAAATCCGCCCGCCGCCTTCGCCAAGATCGACCATCTGAAATGCGCGCGGGCGAGTAATGGGGTCGCCATCGCTGTCGAGATCGATGATCGCGCCTTGGCCTGCGAAGATCGAAGCGGACGGCAGCGTTGTCGTTGCCGCTCGAGTAATTCCCGCCGCACGGTGAATAAGGATGTGCTGCGAGTTCGGATTGACGATCGGCGCGGTGTCGAGCGCCGCGCTGAAGGGTGAATCGCTCGCGCGCTGATCGTTCGATTCGCTCACCGCATTGACATCCCAGATGCCGAGCGTGGTGATCGTCGCAAAGATGCCTGGAGTCACATAGGCCCCTTCGGCATCGAGCGTCGGCAGGCCGATGGGCGCTGCAGCATTGGTCCCGACAGCGACGACCTGCCCGTCCCGCACGACTACGGTCGCGCCTTCGACAGGCTCGCTGCCGTCGCCGGTGACCAGCGTGGCGTTGGTGATTGCGACATCCTGCGCGGCGGCCTCAACGGAAACTATGGCGAGTGCCGAAGCGGCGAGAGTGAGTAGGTTCTTCATTTCACGTCTCCTTCGCCGGGCTGGCCCAGTTCGAAATCGCTTACCGGGCGACGCTTGCGATCCATCGCGTCGAACATCAGCGCACCATCGATCCAGACCTTTTCGGGACGAGAATAGACGCTGAGCGGATCGCCGTTCCACAGCACCACATCGGCCATCTTGCCGGGCTCAAGGCTGCCCGTCATTTCGTCGATCCCCATCGCCTTGGCCGCGTTGAGAGTGATCCACTGGATCGCCGTGGCTTCGGAAATGTCGATCCCCATGCGCAGGCCCGCTTGCCGGGCCTTGGACGCCTCCTGATTCAGGCGCTGGATATCGTTCTGGCTGTCGGAATGAATCACCACGCACGCGCCCTCACGCTGGAGCAGCGCCGCGTTTTCAAGAATGCCGTCATAGGCCTCCATCTTGAAACCGTACCAATCGGCCCAGATTGCGCTGCACACGTCGTTTTCGCGCAGCAGATCGCCGATCTTGTAGGCCTCGACCGCGTGGTGGAAGGCGGTGACCTTGTACCCGATCTCCTTCGCCATATCCATCACCAGCGCCATCTCGTCGGCGCGATAGCAGTGGTTGTGGACGAGGATGTCGCCTTCGAGCACGCCGACCAGCGTTTCCTTGCCAAGATCGCGCTTGGCATCGTCTTTGTTGGCGTAGTCGATCGCCTCGTACCAGGTCTGGCGATTGACCGCGAAATTGCCCATCCGGGTCGAAGGTTTGCGCCCGCGTCCGCCATAGACCCGCTTGGGATTTTCACCACAGGCCATCTTGAAGCCATAGGGCGCGCCGGGGAATTTCATGCCCTGCACAGTGCGGCTCGGCACGTTCTTCAGCGTAACCGAGCGTCCCCCCATCAGGTTTGCCGAACCGGGCAGGATTTGCAGCGAGGTGATCCCGCCATTGGCCATTGCGCGGCTGAAACCGGGGTCTTGCGGCCAGACAGAGTGCTCTGCCCAGACATCGGGTGTGGTCGGCGCGGTGGCTTCGTTGCCGTCATTATGCGCTTCCACTCCGGGTGAGGGATAGTCGCCGAGATGCGAGTGGATGTCGATAATGCCGGGGGTGACGAATTTGCCGGTCCCGTCGATCACGGTGTAGCCTTCGGTCGGAAGCTCGCTTGTTCCGACTGCTACAACTTCGCCGTCGCGGAAGAGGACCGTGCCATTGTCGATCCGGTCACCAGCCCCGTTAAACACAGTTGCGCCAACCAGTGCGGTGGCGGCACCGGGGTAGCGTGAATAGGTCGATGGAAACGGCCCGTCGCTCTCGGTCATCGCGGTAAAGCGCGGCGCTTTGTCGTCGCTTGCACTATCGTTCGCGGTGTTGGCAGAGCCGGTGGTGGTGCAAGCGGCAAGCGCGAGCGCGCTTCCCAAAACGGTTAGCGCAGAAAGCCGCGTACGCGAAAATCCAGAAAGCGACATCGATGTCCCCCGTGTTCCAAGGCTTTGTCGTCTTGGCGAGAAACAGGGGGCATGTCTACGGCGCTGGACAGGGGGAGTGTCCAGTAACGCTCCCCCTGTTGCAATACTGCCAGCTTACTCCGCCGGGCGGGTAGTCGGGTGGACGCCGCCTTCTTGCGCTTCCAGACCAGCTTCGGCTGCGCCTTCGATTGCGTCATCGGTCAGCGTGTCGAGGTGCATCAGTCGCTTGATCAGAGGACTGACGACCATCACCGCAACTCCGATACCGACCGCGTACATACCGACCGTGCCGTAAACGCTCAGCACGACCTCTTTTCCGGATGCATCGCCCACACCTTCAGCGCCCGTGGCTGCCGCAATCAGGCCGGCCGCGAAGTTGCCGGTGGCCGAAGCGAAGAACCAAGTTCCCATGATGAGCGATGCAATTTGCGCAGGTGCGAGGCGGTTCATCGCTGAGAGCCCAACCGGTGAGAGGCATAGCTCGCCGGTTGTGTGCAGCAAGTAGATGAGAAAAATGAAAATCACTGGTGTCGGTACATTCACGCCAACACTGTTGGCACCCCAAACTAGGACAAGAAAGCCAAGCCCAACCTGAACCACGCCAAGTCCGAACTTCATCGGCGCGGACGGGTCTACTCCGCGCTGGCCCAACCAGGTCCAGAGGGTTGCGAAAACTGGTGCGAGCAGGATGATGTAGATTGCATTGATCGACTGGAATGTAGAGGCGGGCCATTCGATCCCGAGCATGTTTCTGTCGACATTACGGTCAGTGAACAGATTAAGGCTCGATCCAGCTTGTTCGAACAGTGCCCAGAAAACGATCGACACGATGATCAGAAACATCGCTGCGACGATCCGATCTCGATCGTGATCGGTCTTCGCGATCATCTGCAGGATCATTACCGACAAGACTCCGCCAAACCCAATTGTCGCCGGAAGTCGGGCGGCAACGATGCCGCTTGAGACGAAGAACATGGAAACTACGAGCAATCCAGCAAGCCCGATAAATGAGTAGAGTGCCGGTTTCGGGGCCGCCGAGTAGCTGCCGTAAGGAAGCTGGAAGGTCGCTATCGCCAGAACATAACAGACGAGCGCAGCGCCGAATGTGCCCAGAAAAACGCCCACGGCGTCCTGATACTGGATGGCGATCCAGCAAAGTGCGACCAGACCAAGGCCAAAGCCATAGATGGACCATTCCGTACCCTTGGCGAGAAGGGCTGGCGGTTCGCCACGTCCAAGCAGAAGCGGTTTGCCCCAGACAAAAACGACGAGACCGGCGAGCATGCCTATCCCCGCGAGACCAAAGCCATAGGCCCAGCCATAGGTTTCACCGATGAAACCGCACAGCAGTGCACCGATAGCCGCGCCCAGGTTAATGCCCATGTAGAAGATTGTATAAGCGCCGTCGCGGCGAACATCAGTGCGCGGATAGAGCTGCCCGACAATCACCGATATGTTGGCCTTCAGGAAACCCGAACCCACAATAATGAGCGCCAGTGCCAGCCAGAAAACAAAGACATATGGGTTGTCTTCGGTGCCTGCCGCTGGCTCGCCCTCGAACGCCATAAATATATGGCCGAGCGTCAACAGCACGGCTCCGAAAAGAACGGCCTTACGTTGGCCGATGAACTTGTCTGCGAGATAACCGCCAATAACCGGGGTGATGTAGACCAACGCTGTGTAAGCGCCGTAAATGATCCCGGCATCGCTATCGCCGAACAGCCAATGCTTTGTAAGATAAAGGATCAGCAGCGCCCGCATTCCGTAATAGGAAAACCGCTCCCACATCTCGGCGAAAAAGAGAACGAACAGTCCCTTTGGATGTCCCAGAAGTGTGCCTGCACTATCCCCGTGCGGTAATTGCTGCGTAGCCATCTAGCGTATGTATCCCCGTAAGCGCCCGTCCCTGTCGGGCCGCAAAGCCCGGCACCCTAGCGGGCAAATCGTTCGTGTGAAGCCTTCATTACGCTTCATCCCATCTGAATACCGCATGAGGGCGTTCCCCTATTCCTGACCAAGCCGGGAACTTGACGCGCGTGGCTGTATTATGGCACTGACGCACCTGCGAGAGGAATAACGGACTCATGAGCCAAAGCCGACCCGTCTACCTGAAACTGCGCGATCAGATTGCCGCCGCGATTATCGAAGGTGTCTATCCCGAAGGCAAAATGCTGCCATCGGTCCGCGCGCTGGCCGCTGAACAGGGCGCCAATCCGCTGACGGTCGCCAAAGCCTACCAGCAATTTCAGAACGATGGCCTGGTCGAAGTACAGCGCGGCGTCGGCATGTATGTCGTCGAGGGTGCAGCGGAACGGCTGCGTTCGCGCGAGCGCGATCACTTCATCAAAGAGGAATGGCCTGAAATTCGCGCGCGGATGGAGCGTCTTGGCCTCGATCTTTCGAGCCTGTTGGAGCGCAATTGACGCTACGGAGATCGAGGGCTCGGTCGGCTTTGTACCCTGTTAACCTAGAATATTTTGTGGATCGCTTGCGAGAGCGGCGCTGCTCTGGCAAGATTGTTTCATTGGGAGCGCCCTTCGGGTCAGGGCATTGTGGGAAATAGCGAGGAAACTCGCATGCGGCGGAGCGGTGGAACCTTCTGTCCGTTATCGCCGGGAGATCGATATGATCAGATCCGAACTGTTGCAGGAACTGCACAAAGACAATCCGGAACTTCGCGCCGAAGAGATCGAACAGGTCGTCGATATCTTCTTCGATGAAATCGCGCAGCGATTGGCCGAAGGTGGCCGGGTCGAATTGCGTGGCTTTGGCGCGTTTTCGACACGCGAACGCGAAGCGCGAACCGGGCGCAATCCGCGCACGGGCGAAGCTGTCAGCGTTCCGGCAAAGCGAGTGCCGTATTTCAAGGCGGGCAAGGATATCCGGCGCCGCTTGAACGACGACTAACGTCAAACGTCAAACGTCAAATGCCGAACGCTTCGCCCGAGACCGCTTTAGGCTGCCTCCAACGCTTCTTCTTCGAGAGTGCGCTCGCGCATCGGGCGTTTTCGCTCGATATCGAGTTCGTTGAACACGGCATCGACAATCATCTCGATCCCGCGCGACGACGCGACGTCGACCGGCAGCATCCCCAAATCGGCGAATTCCTCGACTCCTTCGGAGCCGCGCAGCGCGACGATCCGCACGACGTCCGGAAACCGCTCCTGGACCAATGGCGATAGCTGGCGCGACAGGGGAAGGTCGCCGCCCGTGGCGATTACGACCACCTCGCGCCGAGCCATATTGAGCGCATCCCAGCTGCGCGGATCGCCCGGATTGGCTTGGTGAACCTGATAGCCGTCAGCCACCGCATTCTCGAAGCGTTCGGTATCGGTTTCGACCGCGAGATAGCCGACATCGTTGAAGGACAACGCATCCGCGACCGCTCGTCCCGCAGGTCCAAGCCCCATGATAACGACCGGTGCGTCGTCGCCCGACAGCTTTTCATCGGCCGGACCAGCGCGCAACTTGCCCGCAAGTTTGCGCCCGATATTCGAAATGAGCGGCGTCACGGCGAGGCTTATCGCGATCGCCGTCACCAGGATCGAGATAAGCCGCGGTTCGACCAGACCTGCGACAGCGGGGAGGGCAAACAGCACAAGCGCAAACTCGCTGCCTTGCCCCAGCAGGAAACCGAGCTGGATCGAGCCTGGCACCGACCAGCGATTGGCAAGGCCGGCCAGCACATTGAAGAAACACTTCAGCACGATCAGGCCAGTCGCCGCAGCAATGACGAGCAACCAGTTCTCCACCAACAAGGCCGGATCGATCGCCAGTCCGACCGAGATGAAGAAGAAGCTCAGGAAGAGGCCGCGAAAGGCGTCGATCTCCGTCTGGACCATGATGCGATAGCGCGAATCGGCAACCGCCATCCCTCCCAGAAACGCGCCAAGCGTCAGCGAAAGCCCAGCAACACCCGTCGCCCACCCTGCCGCCAGCGCGATGAAGAGCGCGGTCGCGGTGTAAACCTCGCTGCTGCCCGCGCGGGCGATGAGGCGGAACAAAGGCCCGGTCAGATAGCGCGCGAACAGCACCGCGATAGCAAACGCCGCGAGCGCCTTCAGCCCGGCCATACCCAGTTCGGAAGCCATGGCCCCGCCTGTCGCGAGCGCACCTGCCGCTACCAGCAGCAGGATCGCGGCGATATCCTGAAATATGAGGATCGATTGCGCGGCGCGGCCGACCGGGCAATCTTCCTGATCCCGCTCCCGTACCAGTCCGATCACTACCGCTGTGGAGGAAAGCCCCATGGCGAAACCGCCGATGATCGCGAATTCGGTCGGCAGGCCGATAGCCCAGAACAACGCCGCAAACGCTCCCCCGGCCACCACCATCTGCAAGCTGCCGAACCCGAAGATATTGGCAGCCTCGTCTCGTATTCGCCCGAGCGAGAAGTGCAGGCCCAGATTGAACAGCAGGAACATGACGCCCGCTTCGGCCATCGTGGCAACGGCGGGCCCGCTGAAGTCATCGGCATATCCAAGGGCCGCAATACCAAGCCCCAGCACAAGGTAGCCGACAATCGGGTTGAGTTTGCACGCTCTCGACACCAGCGCGGCACCAATGCCCAGGCCAAGCAACATCACCGCTGGCTGGATCGTCTCCACCACTTCGTTCGCCATGCGGTGCCCTCTAAACGCTCGCCAGTTGGTAAGCGGTAGCCAATGGAGCGCCGGAGGCGACTGCGCAAGGGGCACTGCTTGCCTGTCGGATAGCGGCTGGCTATCGCGGCGCTGCTACAAACAATTGGCGGGTGTGGCGGAATGGTAGACGCCGGGGACTTAAAATCCCCTGTCCTTTGGACGTGCGGGTTCGAGTCCCGCCACCCGCACCAGTTTCGAGCCCAGGACCTGCGGGGGGGGGGGGGGGGGGGCGTCGCCCGTGGGGCCGCGGGGGGGGGGGGGGGGGGGGGTGTG
>JBCCBW010000030.1:0-12265 GCA_039033835.1 Pseudomonadota bacterium | reverse complement strand
GTCCGGTGGATGGGCCAGTCGGGCCAGTGGGTCCAGTTGGGCCGGTAGATGGTCCAGTTGGTCCAGTCGGTCCCGTCGGGCCAGTGGATGGTCCAGTTGGTCCGGTCGGGCCAGTCGGTCCGGTGGATGGGCCAGTCGGGATTGATCTCGTCGATGTAAAGAAACCCGCGATGCGCCTTGGCCAGAAGGCCCGGCTCAAAACCCTTCTCGCCCGAGCGCAAGGCGCGCTCCAGATCGAGCGAGCCGATAACCCGGTCCTCGGTCGCTCCCAAGGGCATGTCGATGAAAGGAACAGGGCGTTTCCGCAAAGGGCCGGTGCCGCAGACATCGGGATAACGCTCTTTGTCCTCAGCTGAGCAGCCATAGGGGCAGTCTTTGATCGCCGTGATGGGTGGCAATAGACCTGCCAAAGCGCGCGCGGCGGTCGACTTGCCCGTTCCACGGTCGCCAAACACCATCACTCCGCCAATGCCCGGATCGACCGCGGCAATCAGCAAAGCCTGCTTCATTTCGTCCTGTCCGACGATGGCTGAAAAGGGAAAACGCGCCATTTCTCAGGCCTTTTGGACGCTTCTGAAGCATTGGACAAGCGCTAGTGACAATTTTGCCTGACACTTGCTGGGTCAGCCGCGTTTTCCGGTTCGGTTGAGCAGAAGGACGGGCAGCAATCCCGCTGCAAGCAGGATGAGCGCGGGGATCGAGGCCTCGACCAGGCGTTCATCGCTGGCGAGGCGGTAAGTGCGGGTTGCCAGCGTCTCGAGATTGAACGGGCGCAGGATGAGCGTCGCGGGAAGCTCGCGCAAGGTATCGATCAGCACCAATGCTCCAGCAGCAGCAAGGCTGGGGCTGAGCAGGGGCACATAGATACGCGCGAGGACGCGAGCAGGACGGGCACCGAGCGATCGGGCCGCGGCATCGAGCGACGGCGGGATTTTCTCCATGCCGCTATCCAAGGCGTTGTATGCGACGGTGAGAAAGCGAACCGAAAGCGCGTAGATGAGGATAAGGCTGGTCCCCGTCAGCAGCAGACCGCCAGTATAAGACGTACCATCGCGCACCGCGCGCGTGAGCGTCTGGTCGAAAGCGCCCAAAGGCGTGAGGAGACCCACGGCAAGAAGCGCGCCTGGCAAGGCATAGCCAAGGGTCGCAATGCGGATGGTGCCGCGTGTCAAAAGGCTGTTCGATCGAGTCTTAGCAAACACCAGAAGCAGAGCGGCAAGGCAGCACATAAGCGCGCTCGCGATACCGAGCCACAAGCTGCCGCTAGCGTAGTCGGGGAGATCGCGCGCCGCCGCGATAGCGGGGTCGGTCACCGCCATGCCAGCGAGAGTGAGGGCTGGGATCACGAAGCCCAACAGCACCGGCAGTAGACAGGCGATCAGCGCCAAAGCTTTGCCTATGGGCGAAAGCGCGACCAGCGGCTCTGCCCCGGCGCGCGCGCCCAAGCCGTCGCGGCTCTCGCTGCTACCGCCCCGTGTCATCGCCTCAAATGTGACAAGCGCGATCACGAACACCAACATGATTGCGGCCAATCCCATCGCCGCCTGCTTGTCCCCCATGGCGAGCCAGCTTCTGAAGATGCCCGTGCTGAATGTCGGGATCGCGAAGTAGTCGGCGACCCCGAAATCGGCGAGCACCTCCATCAGGACAAGCGCCAGACCCCCCGCAATCGCCGGGCGCGCTCCGGGCAGCGCTATGCGCGCGAACGCTGCCCACGGCCGTGCGCCTAAACTGCGCGCGGCCTGGAATTGCGCGATACTCTGCGTGGCGAATGACGCGCGGGCGAGAAGGTAGACATATGGGTAAAGGACAAGCCCGAGGATTGCCCCGCCGCCCCATAGCGAGCGGATTTGCGGGAAGGAGTAGTCATCCACTTCCCATCCCGTCACGGCGCGAACGCCTGTCTGCACTGGCCCTGAAAAGTCGAGCAGATCGGCATAGAGATAGGCCGCGATATAGGCGGGCACGGCCAGCGGCAGGATGAGCGCCCATGAAAGGACGCGCCTTCCCGGAAACTCAGCCGCGCTGACGAGCCACGCGCAGCCCGTGCCGATCACCACTGCAATGCCGCCAGCAATCGCCATCAGCGCAGCCGTGTTCGCGATATAGCGCGGCAGGACTGTGCTTATCAAATGGCTGATCGGGGCGCTTTCGCCCAACGGTATGGCGAACAGGACTGCGATGATCGGCACGGCAGCAAGCGCGGCGATGATAAGTGCAGCAATCGTCCAGCGATCAAGCGTGACAGACAGCGCGCGCTTTTCCGCAATGCGAGAAGCATCGGAAACGCCATCTCCGCTTGCCCCCGCCACGCTCACCTGCCTAAAGCGGCGCATCATCTTTGCCGCCACCTTTGCCATCCGGGACAAGTCCGCAAACATCCATGTCGCTTGAATTTCGCCATATTGCCCATGCTTACGGTGACGTGGAGGCGTTGAAAGATATCAATTTCACAGCGCCCGCCGGTGAGATTACGTGCCTGCTTGGCGCGTCGGGTTGCGGGAAGTCAACCTTGCTTGGGCTCGCAGCAGGGCTTTTGAAAGTGCAGGCGGGCAGCATTCATTGCGGCGGGGAAGTGCTTGCCGATGAAAAACAAAGCCCGCCGCCTGAGGCGCGGCCCGTGGGGCTGATGTTTCAGGACGGCGCGCTGTTTCCGCATATGACGCTTGCAAAAAATGTCGGGTTTGGCCTGCCGCGCGGGCGCCGGGGAGAGGTTGAGGGATGGCTCAACCAGGTCGGGCTTTCGGGGCTTGGCAGCCGCTATCCGCATGAGCTTTCGGGCGGTCAGCAGCAACGCGCTGCGCTCGCCCGAGCAATGGCGCCTGAACCGCCAGTGCTGCTGATGGATGAACCCTTTGCCAGTGTCGATATCGTCCTGCGGCGCAAGCTGCGGCGCGATTGCCGCCTGGTCCTGCGTGCAAGTCAGACGACGACGCTTTTGGTCACGCATGATCCGGACGAAGCGCTCGACATGGCAGATCGCATTGCGGTGATGGAAGCGGGCAGGATCGTCCAATTCGGCACCCCTGCCGAGCTGCACGAAGCGCCCGCCGCACCATCGGTTGGAGCGATTTTCGGAGGCGCTCAGATTGTCACCGGCTGGCGCGCAGGCGCAGGCGTCGAATGCGATTTCGGGACGTTTGATGCCGAAAGTGTCGCCGGACCTCTGCCTGACGCGGACGAATTTGACCTGTTGATCTACGCTGATGCGGTGCGCCTGGCAGAGGATGAAAACGGGCTTGTCGTGCGCGATCATCACCTGATGGGCGCAGCCTCCCGGGTGGCCTTGGCAGACGAGCAGGGAAACGAAATCACGGTCGAAACGCGCGCGCCAATTGATCTCAATCAACGATACCGGCTGGTGCCCGATGCGGGGAGCATCAGAGCCTTTGCGCGCGATTAAGTCTTGCGCGGATTAAAATAATAATGCAAATCACTCGCAAATACTCGGACGAGGGAATTTCCATGAAAAAGACATTGATCGCGGGGCTGTGCGCTCTGACACTCGCAGCCTGCTCCCAGAATGCTGAAGAGGGCGGCGAAAATGGCGAAGCTGCGGAAATCGTCGGCGAGGTAAACCTCTATTCTTCGCGCCACTACGACACCGATCTTGCGCTTTATGAAGATTTCACTCGCGAAACCGGAATTGAGGTAAACCGCATCGAAGCCGAGGCCGATGCCCTTATCGAGCGGATCGCGAGCGAGGGGGAGTTTTCACAAGCTGACCTGCTGATTACAGTCGATGCAGGTCGCCTCTGGCGCGCGGAAGAAGCGGGCATATTGGCCCCCGTTGAAAGCGAAATCCTGAGCGAACGCCTGCCCGAATATTTGCGCCACCCCGATGGCCTGTGGTTCGGGCTTTCGACCAGAGCGCGCGTCATCATCTACAACAAGGAAGCCGGTGCACCCGAAGGACTTACAACCTATCAGGACCTTGCTGACCCCGCATACCGCGGAGAGATCTGCATGCGCTCCTCCTCCAACATCTATAACATATCGCTTCTCTCCAGCCTCATCGCGCATGATGGTCCGGACCGCGCCGAGGATTGGGCAAGCGGGGTTGTCGCCAATTTCAAACGCCCGCCGCAGGGCAATGACACGGCCAATATCGAAGCGGTCGCAAATGGCGAATGCGGTATCTCTGTCGTCAACACCTATTACCTCGCGCGGTATGCAGGCGATGAGGAGAAGGCCGGATTGCTCGATCAAATCGGAGTGATTTTCCCCAATCAGGCGGGCACTGGTACGCACATCAATATCAGCGGGGCGGGCCTCGTAAAAACCGCGCCCAATCGCGACAACGCCATCCGTTTCCTCGAATATCTCACCTCGACAAGCGCTCAGCGCTACTTTGCCGACGGCAACAATGAATACCCGGCTGCACAAGGGACCGACGCGAGTTCAACCGTCGAACAATTGGGCGAATTTAAACCCGATACGCTCAACCTTTCTGAGCTCGGCAAAAACCAGACGCAGGCCGTGCAGATTTTCGATCGTGCTGGCTGGAATTAAGGTCCGCGAGAGAGGGGCGAGGGCAAGGCGCGCTTTCACCCCTTATCACTAAACTACCTTGAAGAGCCGAGCGCTAAGGTCCATCTGCGCGCTCAATTGAGACACCCACCGAAGGCTATTTTACGTGAACCAACCCGTTCTTGATCGCGATCAGTTTACCGAAAGCGCTGCTTTAACCGTCGAGACGGTGACGCATGTTCACCACTGGAACGATTCGCTTTTCAGCCTCAAGATCACGCGCCCGGCAAGCTTCCGCTTCCGTTCGGGGGAGTTTGTGATGATCGGCCTTCCGCAAGAGAACGGCAAACCGCTCTTGCGCGCTTACTCGGTGGCATCGCCGAGCTATGATGAGGAACTCGAATTTCTCTCGATCAAGGTGGAAGACGGCCCGCTGACCTCGCGCCTTCAGCACATCAAAGTGGGCGATCCAATCTATCTCGGCAAAAAGCCAACGGGCACCCTCGTCACCGACGCGCTGCTTCCTGGAAAGCGCCTGTTTATGCTGTCGACCGGCACTGGCCTTGCCCCGTTCATGAGCCTTGCGCGCGATCCTGAAGTCTATGCGATGTTCGATGAAGTGATCGTCGTTCACTCGGTGCGTCAAGTAAACGATCTTGCCTATCGCGAATTGCTGGAAAGCAAGCTCGAAGGCGATCCTTTGTTGGAAGATGAAGACCGCGAACGCTTTATCTATGTGCCGACAGTGACGCGCGAAAGCTTCCGCATGCAGGGCCGCATCCAGACGCTGATCGATGATGGCCGTCTGTTCGAACAATCCAAAGGCCCCCAGCGCTTCGTCCCCGAAGAAGACCGCGTGATGCTGTGCGGATCAATGGCGATGATCAAGGATCACGCAGCCGATCTCGAAAAGCGCGGCTTTGAAGAAGGCGCGAACAACAAGCCTGGCCAGTTCGTGATCGAACGCGCGTTTGTGGGGTAAACACGCTGCGCTTGGCAATCCTATCCCGTCAGCGGGATAGCGGTTTCGAACTTCTTGCACGACCACACGACGTGCGTCGTGAACCGCTGGATGTCGGGATTGGCCATCAAGTGCTCCTTGCTCCAATCCTCATACCATTCGACATTGGGCCCCTGCACGATCAGGACGTAATCGACCGATCCAGAGACGTGATAGGATTGCAGCACCTCGGGAAGCTGCGCCAATTGATCGTCGAGCGCCTGATAGCTTTCCGGGCTTTCATTCCCGAATGACAAGGTGACAATCAGGCGCACGCCGCCTTCGCTTTGCCTCAGGATCGCAACGTCGCGCTCGATCACGCCTTGCGCCCGCAGCGCTTTCAAGCGTCGGCGTACGGCACCTTCCGACAATCCAATTTCTGCCCCAATCGAGGCATGGGTGCGCTGGTTATCACGCTGGACAAGCGCGCAAATCTTCCGATCAAAATCATCCATTGCGACGAATTCCTCCATATAGATGCCTAGATCAACGAAAATCGTCTCTTTGGCGAACAAAATAAGCCACATTCGACGGCGAGGATCGACTAAAACGGAGGCCCAATTATGAAGGCCACCCCAAATGAACCGTATCACCGCCATACCGAGACTGTTTCTCGGGTTTTGCTTCTTTGGTTATTTCATCGGCTTTAGCTTCACCGGCGATTCCGGCACCCCGGCTCTTGCGGTCGAACCCTGCGCAGTGCTTACGCAGCTTGCTGAAACCACCGCGAAAGATGGAGAAGTTCCCGGCATCATCATTCTGTTCGAACGAGGCGATGCGAGCTACCTGATCGCTGAGGGCACAACGATGCGGGACGGCGGCGAGCCGCTGACAGGCAAGGAGACCTTGCGCCTCGGCTCGATCACAAAAACCTATATGGCGGCGCTTACTCTTGAGCTGTCTCGCGAAGGTGTGATCAATCTCGATTCGCCCATTTCGGAGCTTCTACCGTCATCAGTGCTCGCTCGGCTTCCGGCAAACCTCGATCCCAACGTGCGCCAATTGCTTGGCCATCAGTCAGGCATACCGGATTATTATTCGAGGCGATTCTATCTCAAGGACTGGGACCGTACCGCGCCGTTGACGCCCGACGTGGCCCTTCATTCGATCCGCGGAGTGAAGCGCACCATGAACCCTGGCACCCGGTTTGACTATTCGAACACCAATTATCAGGTTCTGGCTCTCATTTTGGAGCAGGCAACCGGCAAGACCATCGATGCCCTGATCGAAGAGCGCCTGCTCAAGCGGTTTGGTTTGACCGAGACATATTATAGCGTCGCATCACCTCCTGGCGATGTGATCCACGGCTATGGATCACCTATCGACACATGGGAGTCAACCTTTGCATTGCGCGAAAACTCAGGCCCCGATGGCGGCATGTTTGCAAGCGCGGATGACGCGGCCAAATGGATCCGGACGCTCTTTGCCTCAGACGGCGCATTGCGGGAAATCGGTGACCAGATGATTGCCGACACCGCACCTGAAAGCACGCGCAAGCGGCAGGGGCTGGGCGTCGAAATCTTCCAATCACGCAGCGGTGATAAGGTGTTCGGTCACACGGGTTCGCTCGATGGATATATGTCAGGTGCATTCTACGTGCCGAAAACCGACACGACCATCGTCATCCATATGAGCCGCTCTGATGATCAGGCTTTCTCCGCTCTCCTGTCGGGCACCTTCACGCTGGCGATCGCAAAAGACTTGGAATGACCAGTGATAAAGAGGGTTGAGCGGGCACAGCTAACCTTTGTATCACCGCCAATCTGGAGCTTTCTGATCCGTCGCGCCATTAAGTGTCCGCAGTTACGCACCGCACGGGGCTGCTACTCGCCGCAGCCCTCGTCGCTTTTGCATTGGGCGATAATCGCGGCAATTCCCACTCCAACGGCGAGCGTGGCAACGCCTCCTGCAACGGCTGCACCGCGCAGGATCTTCTTGCCGGTTGAGCGACCTTTCTTCTCGCCATCCTCGCCTTCTTCACCGTCGGCAGGTTCATCGGCATAGAGTTGAACGCTCGGTTGTAGCGAATAGCCATTCAGCAGAAACTGAGGCCTGTTTTCGATCGTCCACGAGACAGTCGCGCGCCTGATGTTGCGGCGCTCTGGCCTGATGGAGAACGTGTTCGCGAAGCCGTCAACACGATGCCTCAGCTGCGCGCCCTCAATCGTCAGGTCAAATCGCGGCTTTGCCTCAGCGCTCTCTGATCGGCTCCCGAGCGGAATTGTCACGCCGACCATTGCTCGCGTCTCAAAACTGCCCGTGTGAGAGAAGGGCCCCACACTTTGAGCGTTGGCCAAGCTGGCTCCCATCAAGAGCCCTGTGAAAACCACGATCCTTGCAAGAATACCGATCATATGACTCGCCCCTGTCCAAATCGATGAGAGTGTTAAGTGGGCAAAAGCATCAGGAATTGTCAAATGAAATCATGCAATTGACGGGGCGATCAGCCGAATTTATGGCGCCCACGCAAATATCGGTGCGACTTTCTCTAGCGCTGCCAGGAATTCGTCACGATCTGGCGTCTCGCTTTGATCGCCAAAGCCAAACCAATCATTGCCGCCCGTCTCCTGAACCATGAGCCCATCGCGGCGCGACAGCACCATCACGTTGCGGTGGAAGACGCCGTAGAGCCTGTCTGTTTGGGCCGGCATCCACGCGATTTGACCGCGGACCGGGACAAGCGAGGAATCGCCGACAAGCGCTTTGGCGCCATAGCCTGAACAATTGATCACGACATCGCCGGGAAGGCTCGCCAATTCGGAAAGGGACGCGATTTCGGCTCGCTCGATCCGTCCGCCCATGGCTTGCAAATCGGCGACCAGCTGGCGGGTGTATTCAGCGATGTTGAAAGTCATCACCATGCCGCCGCGCACTCCGTTTTCGCTTGGGAATGGTGTGCCTGCTTTCTCGCTCCAGCGGGGCGTCATGTCGCGCAGAGTTCGGTCGAGATGCAGAAATTGGCCTCCACCGTTCGAGGAGCTGACCAACGGCGGTTCGCGCAATTGTGTGCGGACATAGTAGCGCGGCGTAAATTCGACAGGACTGCCAGCGCGCCCCGCATAGTGCATGTGCCGCGCATAAGAGCGCCGCGCGAATGCTTCCCAGCGCCTCTCAAAACCGGGATCGACTTGGGATGCGAAACCAATGCGACTCGATGGTGACCATACACCGCTCGCTCGTGATGAAGGCGTCTCCATCGGGAATTCGCGTGCGTAGACTGTCACTTTGGCCCCGGTTTGCGCAAGAGCGATGGCCGCCGTGAGCCCCATCGCTCCCGCGCCGAGCACCGCAACCGTTCTTGGGCGAGACAGGGCGGCAAGATCGCGCGCTGCCTCGGCATAGCCCCAAGCAAGCGACCAGCCGGAACCGCCGTGACCGTAATTGTGGATGAGTGTTTTGCCGTTCACTATCTCGGCTTCCAGCCGCGGCCCGGCAGGACGAAATGGCCTCAGACAAACACTTATTCGGGTGAGGTTGTCGGCGGACAGACTGAGCGGTTTGAGAGCACCCTGCCCAATCGACGGCGCAGGTTCGACAACCAAACGCGTTGCTGGGCGAACATCCGTGCATCCCGCCGCAAAAGCGCCAAGGCCCGATGCGATGATCGCCCGTCTGCTAAGGTGTTGCAAAGCCCTGTGTCCTCCCCTCGATTGCCCTCTTAGGCACGAACAGCCGGGCTGGGAGCGCGAGGCGGCAATGTGTTCTGTTTGAGCGGTGCTTTGCCAGCATCCCCCACACGTGAGTAAACCGACGTCGCAATTCCTCACGCTGAGATGCGTATTTCTCAATCCTGACTAGCATCTTTCGCGCTTGACGCGTGCGTCAACTCGCGCTTCATTCAGTCCCAGAACACAACGCATTTCGCATAAAGGGATTATGGATGCTCGATACAGCTCACCGCACAGCTTACAACGAAGATCACGAAGCGTTTCGCGACACGGTTCGCAAAGTGCTGGGCGAACATATGGAGCCTTATCTCGACAAACATGAGGAAGAAGGCATCGTCCCGCGCGAGGCTTGGAAAGCGTTGGGTGAAGCAGGCATGCTGTGCCCCACGGTAAAGGAAGAAAATGGCGGGCTGGGCCTCGATTTCGGGTTTAACTGCGTGCTCGCTGAAGAGCTATCCTATCTCGGCACCAGCGCCGGTTTCACGCTGCAGAACGACATCACGGTCAATTACTTCGAGCGTCTCGGCAGCCCCGAGCAGAAGGAGAAATATCTCCCCGGCATGATCTCTGGCGACATCATTACCGCCATCGCGATGACGGAGCCGGGTGCAGGATCTGACTTTCAGGGCATCAAGACGACAGCGGTTGAGGATGGCAATCACCTCGTCATCAACGGCTCGAAAACCTACATCACCAACGGCCAGAACGCCGATTGCGTGATCGTGGTTGCAAAGACCGATCCGAGCGCGGGCGCGAAAGGCACATCGCTTGTCCTTGTCGATGCGGGCACGCCGGGGTTTGAGCGCGGGCGCAATCTCGACAAGATCGGCCAGCACTCCGCCGACACCTCTGAGCTGTTTTTTCAGGACGTGCGCGTGCCGAAAACGAACATTCTGGGCGGCGAAAATCGCGGCTTTATCCACCTTATGGAAGAGCTGCCGCAAGAACGCCTCTCTATCGCCGTATCCGCGCAAGGCGGCGCGCAGCGCGCGTTTGATGAAGCGGTCAAATTCACCAAGGACCGCAAGGCATTTGGCAAGGCTGTGTTCGAGTTTCAGAACACCAAGTTCACGCTCGCAGATTTGCAAGCAAAGCTGCAAGTGGGCTGGGCGCATCTCGACTGGGCAATCGCGCGCCACCTGCGCGGAGAGTTGACGACGGGCGAAGCGTCGTCTGCCAAGCTGTGGCACACCGAAATGCAATGGGAAATGGTCGATGCCTGCCTCCAATTGCACGGCGGCGCGGGCTATATGAACGAATACGCCATTGCGAGGCTTTGGCGCGATGCCCGCGTCCAGCGCATCTATGGCGGCACAAGCGAGATCATGAAGGAAGTGATCAGCCGCGAGATTTGATCGGTAGTAGTCGATGTCCGCTTTGTGCGATGGAAACACGCCAAAGCGGGCATTCGGCTGCCGAGGCAGTTTAGGGCATAACCAATGGTGGGTCATACATCGATCTCACCAAGGCCTGCTAGAGGAATTACCCGGGACAAGGTGTGAAGTATTAACCCTGCTATTCTACTCGAGACCCTCGATTATAGGTCAGAGGTGAAGAATGTCGGGTCAACGTCATCGATTTCAGGAACTGTCTGTCGTCCGCGCGGATGATGACGGCGAAGGATGGGTCGTTAGTGGCGGTCGTTTTGAAGGATTGTTTGGCTCAGACAAGACACGCCTCTGGCAGTTCATGGCCGATGGAACACTGCGTTTTGCCGACCTGACAGCGCGCAAATTCTACGACCAGCTAAAGATCGGGCTCGACGCTCCAGAGAAGGCAAGCGTCTATTCGGGTAACAATCGCCTGTGGATCGTGCCTCATGATAAAGCGCAGGGTAGTGCGTTTGCCATCGACCTAGAATCGGCCGAGATTGCCGCTAGCATTTCTGGAGTCTCAGCCCGCCAATTCGGTCTCGGGCGGGTGACGCAAAACGGCTCGCTTGTCTGTCAGAAGATCGCACGGATTGATGATGTGGTCTATGATCAATTCTACCATGTCGATGCCGAAACGCTCGAAGTGAGCGAGAGCCGGGTCGCTTGTCGAAAAGCTCCCGACACAACGAACTATATCCATTTCTTCGACGCGAGCCCTTGCGGGACTTACTGGCTCCGGATCGACCATACCCATTTCCCAATGGTTGAATATGCGGATACTCCCGGTGGACGCCCGCGCAAATATTTCGGCCTAACGCTTCAGGTCTGGTCGGGTTGGCCGCTGAAATTTGAGAAACGCATTGTTGTGGCGTGGCTCAAGGCGGAGAACCTACCGGACCAGACTTTCATCCCAGACATCGGCGCGGTGAAGGAATTGAATCAACAGTTAAAGGTGGAAGCCGAGGCGCAGCGGAAGTCTTCCTTCGGCTTCACCTCGCGGCTTTTCGGACGAAAGAGTACATCCTCGGCCAAAGGCGATCCAGATCAGCGCTGGCTCGCTGCGATGGCCGAAGATGCCATGCCGCGAGAGCCGGTTTATGTCGCGATGAGCACCGGGATGCATTGCCCCGACGCCGACCCCGAAGCGGACTTGCCGGGCCGCAAAGAGTTTGGCGATGCGGCGCACGATGATGAATTGTGGCGCGCCGTCACAACAAATATGGGCTATGTCTTCCAGAACGCTTTGAGGCACTCGGCCTGTTGGGAAGGCGAAGAGATCGTCTGGTTTGACCGTGTGGGCCACCTGATCTGTGTTGGCATGGATGGAGCGGTTTCGCCGCAGATTTGGTACGAACGCGCCGGGATGCAGCGGATGGTTGTGCCGTTCCCTAACCTGCCCGGCAGGATTGAAATGATGGAGGGAAGGCGCCTTCATGCGGTCAAGCTGCCCTCCAATCCAAACCTGCCGTCATGGTCGAAAATTGAGCAGACCGAGGGTGGCAGTCTCATCGTTGATGGCTCACCCACAGAGCCGCGCTACGAACCGGTTTGCGTTTCGAAAGATGTCGACGGGTGGCTGGGGCCGGAATCCATCCCCGCGCACCATTTCAACGAGGAAAAGGACCGCAAAACGGCGGACGCATTCCGTAAAAACCGCAGCACGATTACGATCCCACTAAAAGGTATCGACCCGGCGGCGCGGATCGAAGCGATCTGCGCCTACCGTGATCTTCTTGACGCGTCCTTCTTTGATC
>JBCCBW010000029.1:0-14362 GCA_039033835.1 Pseudomonadota bacterium | reverse complement strand
GGCCCGACGGCGCGGCTCAACGCCGCCGCGCACGCCGAAGCGGCGGCGGAGACGCTCGCCGCGGCCCGCGCGATCACCAGCGATTTCGGAGGCGCGCCGTTCAAGACGCCGCGCTGAGCGCCTTAACCAAATCCCTCTGGACGCGCCGTCGGCCCTTTGCTAGACGGCGCGTCGTCGACGGCTCTGATCCGGCGTAGCTCAGTGGTAGAGCATCGGACTGTTAATCCGCTGGTCGTAGGTTCGAATCCTACCGCCGGAGCCAGACATATCAACGCCTTAGCCAGTTTCCGGCTGAGGCGTTTTCTGTTTTGGGTGCGTTTTTGGGTGCGTTCGGCGGAAAATCGAGGTGTTCGGCTGCTTCTGGGAGCGTGTGAGCTTGAACGCCAGGCCAGAATGTTCGATTTTTTGTTCGCATGGACAAGCTTCCCGAACTCCTCCCCGACGACCTGCGCCACCGCCTCGAAACCGTGATGGGCTTTCGCTACCATGGCGCGGCTGATCTCTATGCGGCGTTTCGCGAGTGGTTCGAGCAGCAGAATGTTGTTCGGCCTATCGACGGTGAAGGCCCCCAAAGTGATCCTCTAAGGCCTCCAGAGTTGGGCGGCCGCTCGCCATAGCAATTGCTTGGCTACTCAAGTGACTTCAGAGAGGAAATCAATTTCTATGATATTTTCACTTCCGCATGACGTAACTCATAAAATTTACTAAATGAAGGGATCAAAGAAGTGGGAACAACGATATCTTTATTTAAAAGCTGACAATATCAACCAGTAAGGATGATTATGCTCACTCAAATACAGCAGGTCCACAAGTACTAAAGCAAGGTTCTCCACCATTCTTGCCAATACAAATTACTTGGCACGTGTCTTGCTGAGTATCGTCGGGGCGAAGCGTTAAGTAGATTCCATCAACGGAGCCCGGCAAATCTAGGCCAGTTTCTCGCTCAATAATACTCCTAAGCGTTCCCGGCCTTTTGAGACCTTCTGATAGCGCGTCCTTCTCTATTACAAACGGATCGGTTGAGTATGTGATACTATCGTTTGAGATGCCTGGCAAAACCTGCTGCGCCTCAGTGCTGGCTGGATAAATGACCGCCGCCGCGATAAGTGCACTCCACCTCCCCGTCATTCGAAGGCCTCCTGCTTTGCGTTTTTCCATAGGTGATAACCCTTCAATGCTGAGTCGAGTTCACCGATTAAGCCTGCTACCGCTCGGCAATCGAACGACTTCTTACGTTCCAACCTTGAAAACTCAACGCTGTAGTATATTGCGCAAACCCCTGATGGTAGAGCTTCACGAGAGCCGTCGACCGAAACCCTGCTGAGTAGCTCCGGGTCATCATCGGAATAAAATAGTATGCGACCGAAACCACCCACTCCGATATCCCTATAATGGTTAACGTACGGAAACTGATCCAGGCCAATTGAAGGGACAGGATTTACTCCCCCCTTCGAGTCCAATCGTTCAGCACGCCGAGTTTCTAGCCCCCTAGTTTCAATCTGCACTGATCGCCCGGGCGGAATTTCTTTTTCAACAAGATCAAAAGTTCTTGCAGTCCGAATCTTAGGAATACGACTGTCGTTCTCGACAACTGGAAGCTCGATTGAGGTTTCGTAGCGCGTCAGGAACACAGAGCGACCTGAATCATTCCTAACACGTGCTGATCGCTCAGTGCGAAAAGACTCAACTGTAATATCAGGCGTTACAAATATCATACTTACAACTCGTGAAGTTGGATCATATAAAAATACGAACGCAGAAGACAGCACTCCAATGATACTCGCCGTAGTCAGAAAGACCTTTCCGTATTCAAACAGTCTGCTTGTGCTTCTGTCACACTGAGTGCAAACAAGAGCACCTTTCGGCATTGCTTTTTTGCACCAACGACAAAGCCCATCAACTGCCATTGCAATGACCTTCAACGTGAATCAACTTTAGAGATTAGGATGGCAAAAATTGGCCTAATTGCAAGAGTTACATTTCAATCCCACCCAGGGAGGTGATCAACTTCCGTATCGCGAGAGGCCCAAGCGAGAGTGCGGCATGGCGGCTAGGTTCACCGACCGATAAGCAGTCGTGCACGAGTGGCTTCCAGCTTATTTCCTTGCCGCTACTCCACTATAGAGACGCCCTTCCCCCGCATGTGAATTCTCTACGCAAACACGATGCCGCTCGACGCGATGCGGAGCCTCTTCGACGTCTCCCGCGAACGCGCCGACCTTGGGAACATGGAGCCGCTGAGGGCCATCTATCGAAAGTATGAAGCGCCGATTGCCATCGAAGACGATTGCGGGCGCTGGCTGACGCGAGAGCACTTCGGACTTCGATGGACGCTAAACAGTGGCGCGCGGCCCCGAGACCCTCGGCTCCTCCTTAGCTCGACTGCTTTTCCTGAGCCGCTCGTGCCGCTGCTATAATTGCGGAGTTGGCCTCCTCAATCACCCGCTGCAGGCCCGAAGTCGGCTTCTCAGACGCAATTGAAGGGAACCCCCGAACCTGATCCCGCAGCTGCATCAACTTTCTCTCAGCGCTCTCACTCATCGCCATTCTCCCTGTGGTTGTTCGCTGCCCCGACGCGCCGCAGATATCGCTGATTTAGCTCCGCCGGGAAGTAGTGCTTGCGTCGCACCCACACAAATCCTTCCGACTTCGACACTACGGCTACGTCCACGGGCCGCCGACAGTTTCCACGCCAGCCGAAACCCTCCTCTTGATCGAGGTGAGCTCTATCAACGCCTCCGCGGTTCGAGCCAGATCAGGCTTTGGCATGAACTCTACCATACCTTCAATATCACTAATGGAATACTTACGGATCTCGTCGAAAGCTTGAGTCTGCAACTGATTTATGAACTCTCCCTCAGCAACGATTAGAGTTTCGGCAATACGCCGCCTCACTTCTTCATCTTCAAATATAGGATCATTCATAACAGCTTGCCGAATCGAAGCAACGGTCCCTTCGCAGTACTGAACTATACCCCTTCGAATATCATCATCGAGACCGTACAGAAATCTTTCAACCATATCATTTTGCGCAAAGGGAACGATTGCTGCCCGTTTTCCTTCTCGATCAATATCGATGTAATCTACTATTCTTACCTTTAGTTTTCCAAGCAAATAGCCATCTAATTCAAACGAAAACAGGGATGGAAACTTCTCGGCAGAGCCGAAGCCAGCGACAATAAATCCGGTAAAATGATCTGATAGATGTGAAGATTTAATGATTTCGCACAATGCGTCGACTAGACCAGATGGATCTAGCCGACCCGCATCTGCAAAGTGTTCGCGCACCGTCCCATCAATCACCAGCTTCTTGCTCGCTGAAAACCGGCGAAGCCCTCCAATAAAGTTACCCCTGCCTATTCGGTGTGTAATTCCATTTGTGAGTTTCACTATGTCATCAAAAATAAACTGTGCACGTTCGTGGATCTTAATAGCTAGAACTTCACTATTATTCCTTTCTTGATTTATTTTTTTAAGACCCGCCTCGTATCGTTCACCAAATTTTCTGCGGAGTGCGCCAAAAAAGACGAAATCACGCTTTGCACGTGAGCTTTTTTTGTGACTTCAGGTGAGTTTTGACCAACCTCTTTTAAGTACTCGCAAAACTTGTTTGCTGCGTCCTAGACTTGGTCTACTGGCCCCAACGACGAACGAAATTCTCTAACCAATACATCTATGGGAACCCCCATAAACTGAAGATTGTTGTAAAACATTATCCCAATCGGATTATGCTCAGAAAGCTCAAATAACTTGTCTGCAGCATCAAATATTTTTTGCTCCTCGCCTCTTTGCGAGAGAGTGACCTTGCTATCCGCTGCAAGAGCAATCGCTGTCTTGTTTATAACTGCAATCTCGGCTGTCATTACCAGTCGGTGCAAGGTCGCCACCGTCTTCGCAACCGAGACCGTGAGTCTCGGCCACTCCACTCTGGCGCTTGCAATCCCCTATTTTTCAAGACGTCTAGCGAGGTTGGATTCGCTTGTCGTACCATGCTTTGTATCAACCGCCTCGCCAACAGCTATATCTTCGTTTGGCAAGTGACTTCCTCGGCTCTGGATTGCTCCTCCACTCACATCGCGGGGAGTTCGCGCAAGTTGGGTTGAAACGCCCAATTGGCTCTCCCAACTGAGCTTTGTGAGTGCGACCATGAAGCTCGCGGAGCGGCGCGACCCAGTGCCCCGACAAGAACGCCCTGGTGGAGACATTCAGATTGGCCTGTCCGACCTCGCCGGCCCATGGGTCGCGCTTAGGATCGGCTGGCGCAGCGCACTCATCGCAACCTTAATCGCCTACGCGGCCGGCTCGCTCATACCGCTAGGGTTGGTCGCCTACTTCGCCTATGGCCACCTCGACGGCTTGGAAGCGAGCGGCGCGACGTGGCGGGAATGGGCGCTCTACGGCCTGCCTACCGTCGTGGTTGTCACGGTCGTTCTGATCGCATGGCTACGCATAAGAGACTGGTGCGACGACTGGGCCCATGCGTTCGCCAAACGGCGGCCGGAAACCTACCCCTTCGACCTCAGAGTAGACGACTGGCCCCGCTACACGATCATGCGGAGAGACGGACAATCGCACGACGCCGCCGTCATAGCGCTCCGACCATACTTGCGGGCGAAGGCCCTTGGTTCGCCGCCGCGGAGCCTCCCGACGCCGCCGGCAACACGTTGACCGGCTGGCGCACGCGCTGCGGAGACGTGGCGTATCTCGCTGCGAGGAAACCGCGCGCCGCCGGCACGACACGCCCAACCACGCCGCCGACCGCCGCGCCTTCAAGCCCCCCCATGCCGAAACCGAAGACCTGCATGAGGCGCTCGAACGCCGCTTTGCCCTGCCGGCCGACCTCGTAGCCCGATCCGCTCGGATTGGTCGCCGCCTTCTCAGGCGACAGGACTTTCAGCGCCCTTGCGTAGGCGCGCATATCTCGCAGTTCGTCGGCGTTGAACATCGTTTCCGCCATGCGCTTCGTGCGGTCGCCGTTCACGAAGTCGAAGATGGCTTGAGCCTGCTTCTGCGGCCCCGGCTCCGTCGTTCCGTCCGCGGATCGCGTGAGGCGCGCCCAAACGCCCTGGCGAAGCCCGTTCCACTCATCGGACCCTTCGCCAAGGACGCCCTTTAGCTTTCCGGCGAAGTCGGCCGCATACTTGTTTCCGCCGAGCTTACCGCTGCTGAAGAGCCAGCCGGCGACCTCTTCCGGGCTCGCGTTGTCGTCGGCCATTTTCTGAATGAACCGCTGCGCGCCCTGTCCGCCGCCGAATTCCTTCCGGTAGCGCGCCCATAGCTTTCTGGCTGCGGTCAGGTCGCGGAAGAACACCGGATCGACATTCTCGATGGCGTCCTCGACAGCGGTCTCCATCCAGTCGTCGAGGCCGGCGCGGATCTCGGTCAGCGCCTCGGCGTCCATCACGTCTCCGCGCTTCTGAGCGGCCGCAAGGAATTTTCCGGCGCGCTGGCGCATGTTCTCGACCAGCATCACGCTGACGCCCTCCGACGCGCCCTCAGGACGCGTGGAGCGGCCCCTGAGGATCGCCAGGAGGCGTTGAGCGCTTGGCGTAGCGGCGTCCACAGCGACCTCAGCCGCGCCGAGACGAGCTTCGATCCCATCGAGCAGCGTATCGAAGGCTTCGGGCTTGATGCGAACGCCTGCGCCTTCGGCCGCTGCATAGAACGCCTGACTATCGGCCTTCGCCCGGCCCGCGGCGCGCTGAACGCCTGAGAGCGCATCTCCCGCCGCTTCCCCAGCGGTGGTGGCGACTTCCCGACCGCCGCCAAGACCGTCCCGCACGCCTTGCCGCGCGCGCTCCACCGCCGCCGCCTGCGTCTCGTCGAACTGGCGCATGGCTGAGGCCGGCTGTTGACCCATGACGCCTGCGCGAAGGCGACCCTCCAAAGCTTGTTGAGCGACGTCGCCTGTCCGCTGACCCGGCGTCGTGGAGATGCCAAGCTGATCAGTTTCAGCGCCCCGAAGGCGAGCGGCCGGCGACAGCTCGTCGGACTGGCGGGCGAAAGCTTCAGCAAGCTCAGCCGTCACGTCGTTCGGATTAGCGCCAGCGTCGATCAGCTCACGTATGGCCTGCTCGGAAACTTCGCCCTGTGGGGTTACGCCGCCCGGTTTGCCGATGATGCTTGCGACCTTCGCGCCGAAGCGTCTGGCGAGACGCGCGAGGATCGGAGCCGCCGCGCCGCCAAGCGCCCCGCCGACGCCACCGAAGGTCGCCCCTGTCAGAGCTTCGGAAGCGCGGCTTTCGGCATCGGTTCCCTGACCCGCTCCGGCGACTGCGCCAAGACCTGCGCCTGCAGCTGCGCCGCGAGCCACCTGACCCGTCGTCGTTCGACCCGTCGTGAGATTGCGGACGATTGCGGGCGCACGCGCTCCCGTGCGAGCGGCCCCGACGACGCCAGCGCCTGGCGCTGCGACCGCTCCAATTACTTCGCCTGCTAGGAAGGTGTTCGGGTTCGCCTCTTCCGCAGTCGTATTGGCGGCTCTGACCTCGCCGAGGGTCTTCGCTTGAGCGGCGCGCGAAGCGTCTCTGGCCGCATCCACGGCTTCGTCAAACGTCGCGCCGTTTTGGAGGGCCTGACGCATCGCCTCCGACGTCTGGTCGACATGAATTCGATTGGCCCAAAGTTCGTCGCCGAAGTTGAGCGCAGCCCCTTGAACCGCACCCCTGGCGAAGCTCTCGGCGCGAGAGACGTCCGGCTTGGCGGCTTCGGGCGGCTCCGGCGAAGCGGCGGGCGCTGCTGCAGGCTCTGTTGCGCCACCCTGGCGATTGACCATGAAATCTCGAAAGAAGCCGCCGCCGCCCATATGCGGTGCCTTGCCGTCGCCTTCTGCGCTCGTAGAGGAGCCCATTGAGCCGCCGTTCCCGCCGGCGCGCTTCTCCATGAAGTCTCGAAAGAAGCCGCCGCCTGTTGCGGGCGCGTTGCCCGCGCCGATTTGGTCGCCAGCCTGACCGCCCGTCATCGTCGAGGCTCCATCCATTCCGGCGAGGAACCATTCGGGGTGTCGGCCATCGCCATGGTCCCATTGCGCGAAGTTCTTGCGGGTGTCCGCGTGAAGCATGTTCGGACTGTCGTCGTAGGTGCCGAAGCCCCGGAAGCCGTTCTGACTAAGCAGCGAAACGAGCCGAGAGCGCTGCGCGTCGTCCATGCCGGTCAGGTCGATATCGACCGCCGTGCCGTGCATGTGCTGCGAATTGCGCGCGCCGCCGACCCGGCGATTGTGCTCGGGATCGCGATAGCCCGACGTGATGCGGATCGGCTGGCCGAACTCGTGACGCACGTTGTCGAGCGCCGCCACCATCCGATGATCGACTTGAACCTCGCCATTGCCCTTCGAGGCGAACTCGTGGGGCTTGAAGTAGCGATAGCTCTCCCAGCCGGGCGTCATGCTCAGACCCCAAACTCGGCGGAGAAAGCGGCTTCGGCTTCCTCCATGCTCATGTCGCCGCTATCGACCTGGCGGGCCAGCTCTTCGGCGCGGGCGTTCATCTGGCGCTGAATGTCTTCGATTGAGCCCAGCGCGCGAGGCGAACCGCCAAGGCCCTCGCGACGCCAAAGCTCGTAGCGCGCGACCGCCGCTCGCGACATCTCGACTGCGGATTGCAGCTTGGCCATGAACTGCGTCGGGCTGTCGTCGGGGTTCGGCAGCGTCCCGATGATCCGCTGCGCCTCCTGCTGGCCCATCGCTGCGCCGGTCAGCGCCTGAATGGTCTTGTTGACGTTGGTCAGCACTTTGGATCGCGCGCCGCTCACGCTCGAAAGCCATTGCGTCTGCTCTTCGGAAAGCGAGCCGGGTATCCATTTGTCGGCGAGAGCGAGCCCGCGAGCACGAAGGCCGCCGAGACCCGTCAGGCTTTCCATGAAGGCTGGATCTGCCAACTCCGCCGTGATGGCGTTCAGACGCGCGACCCCGTCTCTCGCCGCAAGCTCCTGTTTCTCGACGTTTGTGTAACCGGACTTGGAAAGGCCGTCGTTTTGGCCGCGCGTTCCGCCGATTTGGATCGTCGATCCGTCAGGGGTCGTATAGGTGATCCCGTTGGAGCCGGGGCCGCCGTTGAACATGAACTCTCGGTACTCGGGCGAACCGGGCGTAAGCCCTGCGGCCGTGGCGCGGCGGTGAAGCGCCAGCGGGACCAGTTGGTCGCCCGCGAGAAGCTTCTGGCGATAGCCCAGCAGCTCTTCCTTCGAGAGAAAACCGGCGCGGTGGTCCGCTATCGCCTGCGCAAGCTGCGTCTTCGGCTCCGAACCCCTCGCCATCGCGCCCATGAGCGTCTTAACGGCGTCCTCGGGGTAAGCCTCGGCGTAGGCCGCGAACCACTTGGATCGGAAGCGGGCAGGAAGCTGATCGCGCGTGACGTCCGCCAAGGGGTCGTCTGGGCCCTGATCCGCAGTCGGGGCGGCGGCAGGGCCTTGGCTGGCCTCCATTTCGTTCAACCGCTCTCTGGCGAGCGCCAGCGCGCCGCCGCCGCTAGGACCGGTCGCCTGGGGAGCGGCGGAGGAAGAAGGCGGAGGGAGGGGCGTTGCGGGAATGGGCCCGGAGGAAGGCCCAGCGCCGCCGGCCCGTCCCATCGTCTTTTCAAGTAGGGCGCGGGCGTTCTCTTCCCTGCGGCGCTGCTCTTGGCGGGCGCGCATCATCCCAAGCCCTTGCATCGTCGCTCCGCTCGTCCTGCCCTGAAGGTCTGAGCCGAGGCCAAAGAGAAACGGCGACATCTCGCCCATCGCTGTGCCGAAGTCAGTCATCGCAGAACGCCCCTTCTGGCGAGCGAGGCCATGATGCTCCGGCGCACGGCCGGGTTCATTCCGCCAAAGCCCATCGGCGATCCGAATGGCGAAGGCCCAAAGTTGATGCCGGCCGGCGGCGGAGTCGGGCTCATGCCCAGGCCGTAGCCGATTGAAGGCGCGGGCGGCGTCGGCGCAGGCGTTGGGGGCGGAGAAGCTGCTATGGGGCTTGGACTTGGGGGAGCCGCTATCCTTGCGGTCGGTATCGCGGATATATCGCGAGCGCCTGCGCCGACGCCGCTGAACGCGTAGGGGCTGACTGCGGGCGCAGGCGGGGCCGGAGCAGCGGGCGGGGCGCTGCGGTCTGGACGCGCTATGGGGACAGGCGCTTGGTCCGGCGCTGCGGAGATCAAGCCAAGGCGGCGGAGAAGCGCTCTGGATCGCCCTTCAGCGGCTCGCGCTTCGGCTTGCTTGTTCATGACGCCAAGGCCCTGCATCGCAGCGCCGTTCGTCCTGCCTTGCAGGTCTGAACCAAGCCCCATCAGAAAAGGGGCCATCTGACCCATCGCCGCTCCGAACTCAGACGCCATGCTACGCCCTTCCCTTCGTCTCCAAACTCATCAGTGCGAGGCTCTCAGGGCTCGCCGTTCGATCAGCCGCCGCGACCACGAATGTCGCGAAGGAAATCGAGAGAAACGCCGCTTCCGCCTGTTCGAGGTCGGCGAACGCTCCGGCCGAAGAAAACCCCGTCTGCTCTCCCGCCATGAGGTCGCCCTTGCAGATCCGCACCGCAAAAGGCGATGCGCCGCCGACGTCGGTGAGAATGATCGCACCGGAGTCAGGGCCTCGACCGGTGAGTGCGGATATCGGCAAGGCGTAGAGGGGAACTGAAACCTCCCCGGTCAGAGGGTCCGGCCGCATGTCGGTCTCGAAAGCCAGCCGTTCGCCGAAAATCTTCACCCAGCGCCAGCCGGCGTCAGTCAGTCCGGTGAAGCCGTTTCGCTGGAAGAAGAACTGTTCAGGCGCAAGGCCACAGCCGGCCGCAAGCGCGGGCCGTTCAACCCCGTGGGTCGCGCTCTCTCGTGCAGTCGTTCGCCCCGAAACCGCGTCCATCTTCCGCCTCGAAACAGGTGGTCAACGTCCGCATATGCTTAACATGTTCAGGATTTTTTTGATAGTGGAATCAACGCTGTTTTGACTTGTTTGCCCGAAAGGCAAGCTCTCTAGCTTTCCGATGAAGCAAGTTCGGGCAGTAGATGAGCCTTAAGCGCGGCGACTGAGTCGGGAAAATGCGGCGTCGGGCAAGAACCGACAGATGACTCGATGACATGACAGGCAAAAAGCAGCTGGCGGAACTCTTCAACCTCGCCGTCAGTAAGCCCCGAAGAATCGAAGGCTCCATCTTCGACAAATTCGCAACCTATCGACTCAAGGCGCATGCCAATCTCGGTCTGCAGCTGGAGCGTGACGCGCTTAACGGCGCGTTCGAAGAGCTCGCGCCCCCTTTGAAATTCCTCGATTTCCTCATCATTGAAATCAAACTTCGCCATAGCCGTGCATCCCCGATCCGTTGCCGTAAGCAAGGATGGGAGCTGAGCGGAGTCCACGGGTCAACCGGGAAACGTTAACGATTTGATTGCGGTGGTGCGGACGAGGCGAGATGCTTAACGCGTTAAGTATCTAACCTGTCGCGGAATCTAACCCCTACACCGCCACCGTTCTTATCAATGAATTGAATTCCCGCTGCCTCTAGCGCCTCACGGATCTTTTGCGCCGTAGAAAGATTGATGCCGCCCTTTCCAGTTTCGAAGCGAGACAAGGTTCCGGGCGCAACGCCGGCCAGATCCGCCAGGTCGCGCACGCCGAGCTGGAGCGCCGCCCGCGCCATACGAACCTGCTCAGCTGTCATTATTGACACCATGTATCATATTTTTGATCTCCTGTGTTGACTCAGCGCGTATCAACTAGCATATAATAGGCACACGGTATCAAAAAACCAAGACAGAGCGACAAATGATCGACACTAGAGACCTCTTTAAGACCGCCCACGCGCACGCCGCCCGCCGTCGCGCTGAAGGCTCCGACTGCTACCGCATGGACTTCTCCAACGCTCTCCGCTGGGCGTGGGCCGACGCAAAGCGCGCCGCGGCGTATGAAGCGCACATGGCGGCGCAGGCGACGCATCCGAAGACCGCCGAAATCGCCGCGGTCGAAACCGCCATTCTCAGCGAAGAAAGCCGCAGCTTCATGAACTTCGCGGAAGTCGCCCGGCTCCGCTCCCAACTCACCGAACTGAGGGCTGCGGCATGAAACGGCGCGATTTCTTCACCGGGGCGGCTCTGGCCGTCCCCACCGTCGCTCTTGGCGCGCACATCGCCGTTAACCACACCAACGATCCGTTGCCCGCCATGGTGAACGAATGGTTTCGCCTCTACCACGAGATGCACGAGGCCTTCGACAGGGCGCGAGACTACGCTGTCGTCGAGAACGAGGCGGACCCGGTCAAAGCGAAGGCTCTCGACACCGCAGCCGAAGAAGCCTGCAAACGGGAGTCTGAGCTTGGCAGCAAAATCTGCGCGACGGAGGCGAAAACCGTCGAAGGCTTCCACGCCCAGCTGCGGTTCTTCCTCGCAGACTTCGGCCCCGACATTCCAGCCAACTACGGCAATGGCTTCGAGCGGATCATCGACACGCTGTCCGCGGGCCTTGAGAGGGTTTCCGGCGCGGGAAGTCTGGCATGAGGCGGCGAACGTTCATTCGCGCGGCCGCGACGCTGCCGGCCTCTGTGGGGGCCGCAGCTGCCTCAGTCGGCCTACCAACGGAGGATGGCGACACAGAGATCCTCCGCCTGTTTCGCGAGCATCAGCGCCTCATAGAGGCTGGACAGGCGGCCGTCGTTGAGACCGACTTGAGCGAGGGTGAGCTGAACGAACGCTTCTTCGATCCGGCTGCGCAACTGGAAGAGCGCATCATGGCGCTTGCATGCGAGACGCCCGGCGATTTCGCGGCGAAGCTCATCGCGGACAGTTGCAGGGGCAGCTCATTCACGGACTGGGAGACGGGGGAGATTTGGGTCGAAGCGCGAAGGCAGACGGGGATGGCGGCAGGTTGAAAGGATTGAGGATCGTGCGTCCGGAGTATGACGCTAGGTCAACGTGCAATGGACGAACCTCAGGCTTGTGGTAGCGCTCGATTCTACATCACCCTCCATTTTGGAAATCTGCGGCCACGAAGTTCGATGTTCGCGCAAAAAAAAGACTGGAAGGATTGGAGCTATGATTCATAGAAAATTGTGGTTTTCTTGCATTTTATTTGTAGCAGCAATTTTTTTTCCGCATCAGTCCTATTCTGCAACAGTATCTACAGTCTTTGAAGGTGCGACGATTCGGACGCCAGGGGACGTCGTAAGGGACCTCCCTCCACTCAGCTCAGTGAGGCTATCTTTTGAGTATGACACAGCGAGCCAAGACCTTAATCCAACCGACTCAGCGGGAGCTTACTTTACGGACGGCCTAAAACTCGAAATCGGCGAATTCATTGTCGAATCAGATAGTGCGCGCATTATTATTAGAGGAGGTTCTTCCTTTAGGGGAGATGGTGTGGTTTTTAGAATTGATTCTGTTACGTCGCCCACACCTCTAAGTGGAAGCATTGCAGGGTTTGGCGTCGAGCGCATCGCTTTAGACTTAGTGTTGGCTGCTGAAGTGTCGAACCCGTTTGCCGATGGTAGTTTGCCGCCTTCACTCCCGGATCTCAGCAATTTTATGGAGAGTTCAAGCCTTGGAACAATCATTCTCCAGGGGACCTCTTTTGTTGGTTTTCGGCTAGACAATATAGACTCTGCCCCAATTGAATCGATCCCACTTCCCCCGTCAGGTGTGCTACTCGCGTTCGCGTTTCTTGCACTTATGCGTCAGTTCAGAAAGGCCAATCGGCGTTCATGTTCGGTCGTCGTCCAATGACACAGCGTGCCATTGCCTTCCTATCTGATGGCCCCATTTTTGCGATATTGCCTTAAGGGAACGGACTTAGCCGAGTTTGCGACTTTTACTTAGCAGGCCACTAAGACCTACAGCGATCCATTGAAGCGATTGAAGCTTCAGCGTCCGCCACCACTTCCCGAACCGCCCGCCGCTCCTCCTCCATCTCTGCGGTGTAGCCGCCATGGCGATAGTTGTTCGCCTCCTTGCCGCGCTTTGAGCCGCCGCGAGCCCCGTGCATTCGGCAGACCTTCCAACCGCGAACAGCGGGGTTCTTGCAGGGCTCTCCTGTCCGCTTGCAGCGCGCCTGACAGCGGGGCGCTCGCTGAAAGGGGTAAACCGGCTTCTCAGTCATCTGACCCCTCCAGGCGGGTGTGGTTGACGGTATCGGCGACGATGGCCTGACCGCCTTCGTTCACGTGGACATGCCGAACGGTCTGCGTGCCTTTGCCGCGATGCTTTCGAAGCGCCTCGACCTGGGCGGCGAACGTGCGCGCCAGCCGGTTGAGCGATCCTTCGTAGAACTTGGCCTGCTCGACGTACTCCGCCTTCTGAAGCTTACCCGCCTGCTTGAGCGTGGCTGAGTGGATCGCCGCCATCTGCGTCGCCAGCATCGCCTCAACGCCGTCCTCGGGAGCGATGCTATGGAAGAGAGCAGCCGCCTCGTGTTTGCCAAGCGACGACAGCTCGCATGCGAGAATGACCCGCGCCATGGGCGAGCCGACGCCGTCGTTCATCTTCGAGGCCGTGCGAAGGTCAGCTGTAGTCCCGTCCAGCTTAACCGTCTCTCCGCTGCGAGCGAGCTTCAGCGCGAACCCCATCGCGTCCGATGCAATTGCGTCCCTTAGCTCTGCCTCCGGGTCCTCTGCATCTTCGCAAGGAACCTTTATGACCAATGCGCCGTCCTTGACGACTACCGAGCTTGGCGTGATCGCGTTGAGGAGATCCTCCGCGCTCTTGGTCTTCGAAGGTGGATCGGGCTCAGAAACGCCGGCCGACTTCGCACTCGCTTTGGCGCGCTCGCGTTTTCCGACCTGTTTTCCGCTCATCTTCGCCTCCTCTCTCCGGTCCTAGACTTCTCGGGGCAGATGGTAATTAGATATGCGTCCTATTCGGATGCAGGCTCAGGCCGATTTTGGCCGTTTTCCGCGTCCTATTCGGATGCAGGAACTACCCTTAAATCGGTTTGCCTGCGTCCTATTCGGATGCAGGGTTTTGTTTTTTTGGATATTGCTGATCCGTCCCTTTCGGGGCTTCGGCAGATACTTCAGATAGGCGAGCACCGGGAAGTCAGCGCCCTCTCTCCACCGCTCAGGATCACGACTGGCCAAGCGGACGTCATCGCCTTCGCCCATCGGTAGCATCGTCAGCCGAAAGTGCGCCGTTTGACCTTTACCGCTAAGTCCCCGCTCAGGCAGCTGAGTGCAGACGATCCAGCCGCGGGCCTGCAAGTCTGCGAGGGCCGCCATCGCCGTTCGCGCCGTGCAGCCCATGTCCTCAGCGAGGGTGCGAGGGGACCTGTACACTCTGCCGTTGTTGTTCTGGAGTTGGAGTTCCCCCGGTTTGATGGACGCTTTTCGCCTCAAGAAGGAGAGTGTTTTTCATGCCGAGAACGAGGAACCTGTACCCTGCGGAATTCAGGGAGCAACTGGTTGCATTGGCGC
>JBCCBW010000028.1:0-17872 GCA_039033835.1 Pseudomonadota bacterium | reverse complement strand
TGGTCCCCTGGGTTGATTGCCAGACGAGCGCGAGACCGAAGGTGGCGGTTGTGGCGAGGCAGCCGAGCGCCATGAGCCGCCAGTTGCGCGCCTGCACACGGGCAGAGCCCATGCGCTCATCCCAGACCTGGGCGGCTTTCTAGTAAGGTGTGACGGGTTCGGGGGTTTTGGCGTATCGCACGCTCGGTCGCTTGAATCTCATGATCTCTCCGAAAGGCTGATGGCCGTGCCCGCACCGCCGCCATCGCCGGAGCGGATGGCGTGGGCGGCCATGGCGGTGCCGTGTTGCAGGCTCTGCTGGCGCTTCATGCGGCGCGCCCAAGCGGGTGGGCCGACATTTGAATTGGCGGCGGGTCCGGCAGCGGCTGGCGCGTTGCTGAACTTGCCGCCCGTGGCTTCGAAGGCGGCGCGCGAGCCGGCGCGATAGCTGTCGCCGATCGCGCGCTTGAGCGGGCTGAAGGCGGCGGACGCGCCCGCCTGGCCGACGGCTGCCATTCCGCCCGCCGCCTTTCCGACCGTCGTGGAACCGGAGGCTGCACCGATCTGGAAGGCGGTCGATGCACCTCCCGCGACAGCCGACGCACCTCTGGTGGTCGATGCGACCGCCCCGCCTGCGAGCTTGGCGCCTGCCAAGCCTCCGGCGACGACGCCGCCCGCAGCGATGCCGGCTCCGACGGCGGCGCCCGCACCGAGCTGCGGACCGCCCGAGACGATGCCGTTGGCGATGCCCGGACCGAAGATACCGAGCGCGAGGATGGACAGCGCTCCGAGCACGACGGCCATGGCGTCGGCGATGGTCGGCTCCCCAGTAAAGCCGGTGGTAAACTCGCCGAAGATCGTGGAGCCGATCCCTACGATGACCGCGAGGACCAGCACCTTGACGCCGGACGAGATGACGAGACCTAGGACGCGCTCGGCCATGAAAGCCGTCTTGTTGAAGAGGCCGAAGGGCACGAGGATGAAACCTGCCAGCGTCGCCAGCTTGAATTCGATCGGGGTGACGAAGAGCTGGATCGCGAGGATGAAGAAAGCCAGCACGACGATGATCCAGGCGAAGAGCAGGATCATGATCTGGATGAAGTTCTCGAAGAAGGAGACGAAGCCCAACAGGTCGGCGATGGACTCGAGGATGGGCTGGCCAGCCTCCATGCCGACGGCGGCGATGCGGCCGGGCTGCAAGAGCTCGCCCGCGCCGATGGCGCCGCCCGTGGCGACGAGACCGAGCCCGGCGAAGCTCTCGAAGACGATGCGAGCGAGCGTGTTCCAATTGCCGATGATGTAGGCGAAGACACCGACGAAAAGCGTCTTCTTGACGAGCCGCCCGATGATGTCGTCGTCAGCGCCCCAGGCCCAGAAGAGTGCCGCGAGCGTGACATCGATGACGATCAGCGTCGTGGCCAGGAAGGCGACATCGCCACCGAGCAGCCCGAAGCCGCTATCGATATAGGTCGTGAAGACCTCCAGGAACCGATCGATGACGCCGACATCGCCCATGGGTTACTCCACGCCTTCGCGGTTAGGATTGGTGCCGAAGAAGCGGCGACGGTTCTCGGCCCAGGCGGTCTGGCATTCGTTGTCTGTTTCAAGCCTTTCCGGCGTGAGCGTGCGGCAGCGTCGGAGGGTTATCCGCAGCGGATCATCCGCGACTTCCGTCAAACCTCTGGCGGCATCCTCATCGAGCGCGTCGCGCAGTTCGATCGCCGCCATGGCGATAACGATCGCGCCCATACCGAAGGCGATCAGGCGTAGGATGTTTTCCGGACCCGTTCGCATAACTGCCTACCGGAACATCCGCACCGTGGTCGGTTCGTAGCCGGAGCCGTAGTCGAGAAAGCGATTCAGGTTCTCACGCGCCTGCGCTTCTGCCGTCGCAGCGCGCGCGGCTTCGAGGGATTGCGCGCGGTTCTGCGCAGCGATGGCGGCCGTCAGGTCGGAGATCTGCTGGCTTTGAAGTGCGAGGAGCTGATTTCCAGCTTGGGTTGCCTGCAAGGCACCGGTCGCGGCCTGGCTGCGGCCGACGAGCGCCTGCATCTCGGCCCGCGCGGTCTCGATGTTGCCGACGACGCCGGCCTGGACCTTGAGGGCATCTTCGAAGCCGGCGACCGAGGTCCGCCAGCGGTCCTGTGCGCCCGCGATCATCTCGTCGAAATCGCCGCTTGCAGCGGCTGACCCGTAATCCTGGGTGAAGGCCTCGTCGATCGTCGCCACGTCGTGCGCGATGCGTTGCGCTTGGTTCAGGAGCGCTTGCGTCTGCTGAACCGAGGATTGAAGGCGTGACAACGAGGAATATGGCAGGCTCGCGAGATTGCGCGCCTGATTGACCAGCATCTGCGCCTCGTTCTGGAGCTGGGCGATCTGATTGTTGATCTGCTCCAGCGTGCGCGCGGCGGTCAGCAGGTTCTCAGCATGGTTCGTCGGGTCGTAGACGATTCCGCCGAAGCCGCCGCCGAAAAGTGCATTTGCGGGCGGAGCGGTTGCCGGTGAAAGCGCGATGGCGCTCGACAGCAGCAGCGCCGCCGCAGCGCGCCCAGCGAGTTTACGTGTCTTGGTCTTGTACATTGGTTGTTTCCTTGTCGTCGTTGGCTTCTGGGGTTGCGGATGGGGTGGCCTCGATCACGGCCTTGGAGGGACCGAGCAGTTCGGTCGCCCAGCCGAGATCGCGGCGGGCGAGCCAAGCGGCGGCGAAGCCGGTGCGCCCTTGTTCTTCGAGGATCGCGTCGATGGCGGCGTGGTCGGCTTTGGAAGACGCGGCGGTGAAGGCGAGTGCGACCTCGCCGAGACCGAGGGCGAAGAGCCGGTTGCCGCGGCGCGACTGGCAGTAATAGTCGCGCTTGGGCGTCGCCCTTGCGACGATCTCGATCTGACGATCGTTGAGCCCGAAGCTGCGATAGGTCGCGGCGATCTGCGGTTCGAAAGCGCGCTCGTTGGGTAGGAAGATGCGGGTCGGGCAGCTCTCGACGATGGCCGGTGCGATGTCCGAACCGTCGATGTCAGCCAGCGACTGGGTGGCGAAGATCACGCTGGCGTTCTTCTTGCGGAGCGTCTTCAGCCACTCGCGCAGTTGCGAGCCGAAGGTGGCGTCGTCCAAGGCAAGCCAGCCCTCGTCGACGATGATGAGGCTCGGCCGCCCGTCGAGCCGCGCTTCGATCCGGTGGAAAAGATAGGCGAGGACGGCGGGCGCTGCGGCCGACCCGATCAGCCCTTCGGTTTCGAAGGCTTGGAAGTCGGCCGAGCCAAGGGCCTCGCTTTCCGCGTCGAGCAACCGCCCGAACGGTCCGCCAAGGCAGAATGGGGCCAGTGCGCGTTTGAGATCGTTCGATTGCAGCAGGACCGAGAGCCCAGTCAGCGTGCGCTCCTCGATGGGCGCCGAGGCAAGCGAGGTCAGCGCCGACCAAAGATGGTCGCGCGCGACCGGATCAATCGTCACGCCTTCGCGGGCGAGCAGCCCGGCGAGCCAGTCCTGCGCCCAACTGCGTTCGGCGGCATCGTCGATCTGCGCGAGCGGTTGCAGCTGGACCGCGTCGTCCTCGTCCGAAAGCGCAAGACCGAGATCCTCCCAGTCGCCGCCGCAAGCCATCGTCGCGCAGCGGATCGAGCCGCCGAAATCGAAGGCGAAGATCTGCGCGTTCTCGTAGCGCCGGAATTGCAGCGCCATGAGCGCCAGCAGCACGGATTTGCCCGCACCTGTGGGTCCGACCATCAGTGTATGCCCGACATCCCCGACATGGGTGGAGAAGCGGAACGGCGTCGCGCCTTGCGTCTCGGCGTAGAAGAGCGGCGGGCCGTCCAGATGATCGTCGCGCGCCGGTCCGGCCCAGACCGCCGAGATCGGGATCATGTGGGCGAGATTGAGGGTCGAGATCGGCGGCTGCCGGACATTGGCGTAGAGATGGCCGGGCAGCGAGCCGAGCCAGGCTTCGATCGCGTTCAACGTCTCCTGGATACAGGTGAAGTCACGGCCCTGCACGACTTTCTCGGCGAGCTTGATCTTGGCGTCCGCCGCGCGTTCCTTCGCGTCCCAGACCGTGATGGTCGCGGTGACATAGGCCGCGCCGACGATATCGCTTCCCAGCTCCTGCAAGGCTTCGTCGGCATCGAGCGCCTTGTTGTCAGCGTCCGAGTCCAGAAGTGTCGATGCTTCGTTAGTCATCACCTCTTTCAGGATCGCGGCGACCGATTTGCGCTTGGCGAACCATTGACGGCGAATGCGCGTGAAGAGTTTGGTCGCGTCGGTCTTGTCCAGACAGATCGCGCGGGTGGCCCAGCGATACTCGAACGCTTGCGCGTTGAGCTCGTCGAGAAGGCCGGGCCAGGTCGACGTAGGGAAGCCGACGATGGAGAGCGTGCGCAGATGCGCGTCGCGTAGTTTTGGCGCGAGTCCCGCAACCAGCGGCTCGTCCGCCAGATAGGCGTCGAGATGCATCGGTGTCTCGGGTACACGGACACTCTGCTGCTGGGTCGAAATCGTCGAATGCAAATAACTCAGCGTCTCTTCGTCAGAGAGCCATGCCGCCTCCGGCATGAAGCCCTCGAAGAGGTCGAGCAGCCGATCGCTGCGGGACCGAAACGCAGCGAGATGCTCGCGCGGGTTCGCACCCTTGCTCGGCGCGTCCTCGAACAGCCAGCCGCTCGCGCGGCTCGTGTCATCGGCGGGTGGCATCCACGTGAGCGTCAGGAAATAGCGGCTCTCATAGTGGGATGACGCTTCCTCGAATTGCGCGCGGCGCTCGGCATCGACCAGCGCAGACACCGGATCAGGAAATTCCGACAGCGGATAGTCGCGAGCCGGGATGCGCTGCGCTTCGACGAAGACGGCCCATCCCGAGCCCAGACGCCGCAAAGCGCTGTTGAGGCGGGCGGCCGTCGCGACCAGTTCGGCAGGCGTCGCGGAATCGAGATCAGGACCGCGGAACCGCGCCGTGCGCTGGAAGCTACCATCCTTGTTGAGGATTGTGCCTTCGCCGATCAACGCGGCCCAGGGCAGGAAATCGGCGAGCAGCGCTGATTTCGAGCGGTATTCGGCGAGGCGCATCATCGGCTCACACCCCCATCCAGGTCGGGTAGCGGAGGTGACGACGTGCAACGTCGGCGATCTGGGCGTCGCGCTTGGCGGCGTAGACTGCGAGCATGTGACCGATCGCCCAGAGAGCGAGCCCGACCAGCCAGAGCCGGAGGCCCAGACCCACGGCTGCAGCTATCGTGCCGTTCGCGATCGCGATGGTTCGCGGTGCGCCGCCGAGCAGGATCGGCTCGGTCAGTGCGCGATGCACGGGCGCGGTGAAGTCGGGGATGTCGGTAGGATCGCTCATACGAGAGCACCGCCGCCGAAGGAGAAGAAGCTGAGGAAGAAGCTTGAGGCCGCGAAGGCGATCGAGAGGCCGAAGACGATTTGCACAAGACGCCTGGCACCACCGGACGTGTCGCCGAAGGCGAGCGTCAGACCGGTGATGATGATGATCATCACCGCGACGATCTTGGCGACCGGGCCTTCGATGGATTCGAGGATTGCCTGCAGAGGGGCTTCCCAGGGCATGCCGGACCCGGCGGCCTCGGCCTGACCGGCGACGAGCAGGAAGCCGATCGCGAGCGCCGACGCGAAGAGTGGTGTGCGCGGATAGAGTTGGAGAGTTCGCATCATGGAGTGTTTCCTTTCGAGCTGTTGAGAACGGGTTCGAGCGCATAGTCGCCGGCTGCGGTCAGGCCTGTGACGCGGGCGAGGTCTGTGAGGCGGCGGTCCGAGCCGCGGCCTTTAAGGATCGCCAGCACGTCGATCGTGTCGGCGATCAGAGCGCGCGGCACGGTGACGACGGCTTCCTGGATGAGCTGTTCAAGGCGGCGCAGTGCCCCGATCGCCGAGCCGGCATGGATGGTGCCGATGCCGCCGGGATGGCCCGTGCCCCAGGCTTTGAGCAGATCAAGCGCCTCGGGTCCGCGCACCTCGCCGATGGGAATGCGATCCGGACGTAGGCGGAGCGACGAGCGGACGAGGTCAGAAAGGGTTGCGACGCCGTCCTTGGTGCGCAGCGCGACCAGATTGGGTGTCAGGCATTGCAGCTCGCGCGTGTCCTCGATGAGGACCACGCGGTCGTTTGTCCTGGCGACTTCGGCGAGCAGCGCATTGGTGAGCGTCGTCTTGCCGGTCGAGGTGCCGCCCGCAACAAGGATATTGGCGCGGGATGTGACAGCTTCGCGAAGCGCGTCTGCTGCAACCTCCGACATGATTTTCGCTCGAACGTAGTCGTCGAGCGTGAAGACGGCGACGGCGGGCTTTCGGATCGCAAAGGTCGGGGCCGCAACGACCGGCGGCAGAAGCCCTTCGAAGCGTTCCCCCGTACCGGGCAATTCGGCCGAAACTCGCGGCGCGTCGGCATGGACTTCTGTGCCGACATGGTGGGCAACAAGGCGAACGATACGTTCGCCATCTTCCGGCGAGAGACTGGTTTCGGTATCGCAGAGGCCTTCGCCGAACCGGTCGACCCAGAGGCGACCGCAGGGATTGAGCATTACTTCGACGACGACGTCTTCGTCGAGCCAGGCCGCGATATCGCCGCCGAGCGCTGTCCGGAGCATGCGGGAACCGCGCTCGATCGCTGCTGTTTTGAGAGTGTGGACGGTCATTCGCGGCCCCGCATCTGGTTACGGGGTCGATCAAGAAGACCGGAATTAGATCAACGGCAACAGGGGACTGGGCGTAGTAGTGCGTCGGCGTGCAGAGGCAGGGGAACAGGCAGGAAAAATAGAAATGCTTTCCGGATCGCTCACGATGCTCGGCCCATGTTCACTTGGAAATTGTGGCACGCTCAGAGAAAGCCGTAGAAGATCCTCGCATTGCGGCGGCAATCAGAAACACGCTGATGACCATAACGCCAAAAGCCACCAAAGTCGTCGTTGTCAGTGGACCGTCGAACAGTGCCCAATCGAGTAGGGTCGCAAACAGGGGCAGAAGAGGCATCGCAGCGACGGATGTGCCAGCGCCGAGCTTTCCAACGGCGAAAGCATAAAGGACGATCCCGCCGATGGCGAATACTACGCCCTGATACAGAGCTTGGCCGGCCGTATCCCAGATCGGCACGTTGTGAATGTTTAGGTCTGCGACGAACGACATCGCGATCAGAAGCGGCACCGAAAAAACCGACGCGAGCGCTGCTCCGTGCAGAGGTCTGACGGCCCAGGCTTTCAGCGCGACCGTAAATGTGGCCCAGAGAAGCCCAGCGGCGACGTAGCAGAGTTCAGCCCAGAGCGCGCCGCCGTCAGCCGACACGACCGTAGGACCGACGAGCAGCAAGAGACCGCCGAGGCCAATCGCCAGCCCCGCTAGTTTGAGCTTAGGCAGCGCCTCGTTCAGAAACACTGCTCCTCCGAAGGTTCCAGCGATCAGGCCGAGCCCTGGGACGATCGCAGAACCATGTGCGATTGGCGCCCCCGTCATCCCAACGAACACCAATCCGCCAAAACTGGCGCCGCCGCATATGGCAAGCACAAAGCTCCGCAAGACGCCGATTGTGGAGGCGACCTTCCAGGCGATTGGGAGAAGCAAGACGGCGGCGGTACCGTATCGCAGCAACGTTACATCCGCGGGCGTTCCGCCCACCTCAAAATAGAAGCGCGCCGCTATGAAACCGCCTCCAAGGATCAGCGTCGCGGTGATCAGCGACGCGATCGCCAAGACCCTGTCGAAGAGGGTCACGAGCAGTCCCGCGTCAACCGCCACGCTCGCGACTGGAGTCGTTCCAATCCACGGCCCCTTCGCTGACGCCACCATATTGAGTCGCGAGCCTATCGACGACGTTCGAAAGTAGGGCGCGACGATCGAAGCCGGCCACGCCCAAGTGGTGGGGGTAGGACAGTTCGAGCTCGGTCACGATTGTGGACTTCTCCTCGATAGTCACCACCCCGTCGCCATCTAGCGCCGCCAGCATCTTGTCACGCATGTCGAGCAGGTAGCGACGATTGCCGTCGATTAGGCTCGGCGCCGGACCGTTCGCCCCGTGCCCAGGGTAGATCGTGACGGCATCAGGGAATCGACGCTCCAGATCGTCAAGTTGCTCGAGCCATGCATCCAGGTTCTCGAACGGCACCGGGATAACGCCGTTGTTCACAAGGTCGCCGGTAAACAGCGCGTTCGTGTCCGGCTGGTAGAGGACGAGATGATCCTCCGCCTCGCTCGGCCCGTAGACGATCGCCTCGAACGTCGTACCGCCAAGCAAGAGCGTCGCGCCGTCTTCGACAATTTGAGTCGGGGCCGCGGCGGTCAGTTCCTGTTGGGTCGGAAATCTGGCTCCGTGACGATCGCGACGCATTGCGTTGAAGCCGCGCCGGTCTTCGCGGATGCCGCCCGCGGTGGTGGCGCTGGCGTAGATCGGAGCGTCTGGGAAGGCCGCTGCGAGCGTCGGCAACCCGCCGTAGTGATCCGTATGACCATGCGTAATGACGATGGCCGCGACCGGCCGGTCGCCGATCAGACGCACGAGCCGCTCCGCATCCGTGGAAAGGCGCTGTGCATCGATAATGATGAGACCCTCCGGCGTCGTCACGAGATGCGCATTGATGGTGTCGACGTCGAGCGCCGGCGAAGCGTAGGTCTTGACGGCCCCGATATCTTCGCTCGGCGCGATGGTTGATCTGTCAGGTAAAGAGCCGACGTCTTCGGATGCGCTCCCGCCCAACTGTTCGGCGACCCGCGAGGTTAGGGTCGACAGCGTCGCGCGCCTGTCGCGCCCCGCCGCGCCAATTCGATGGGGATGGGCCAGTTCCAAGTCGAATACGATTTGAGCCTTCTCCGCTTCGTCGACCGTGTTGTCGTCTTCGAGCGCTGTGACAACGACGCGTCGCACTTCGGTGAGATACGCGATCTGCGCATCGAAAAGCGATGTCGCGTCTCCCGAAGGCCCACGACCGACATGCACTGTCTCGACTTCTGGGAACCGCGTTCTCAACTGCTCCAACTGCTCCAGCCAGGCGTCGATATCCCCCCAGGACATCGGAACGTACCCGTTGACTACGAGGTCGCCCGCGAAGAGCTGACGGCTGTCTTCGTGGTAAAGTGAGATATGGTCTTCCGCATGGCCGAGACCAAAGACAACGACTTCAAACGCTTCGCTGCCGAAGGTGAGGGTCTCTCCGTCTTCCAGAATGCGATTGGGAGCCGCGCGGGTGAGCGCCTCCTGGCTCGGAAAGGCGTCGCCGTGGCGCTCCCTTCGCGCCGCGTTGAAGCCGTTCGAATCTTCTGCGATCGCGCGCCGCGTCTCAGGACCCGACATGCGAACGGCGTCAGGGAAACGTTCGGCGAGGAAAGCCAGTCCAGCGTAGTGATCGGAATGCGGGTGACTTGCGAAGATCGCAAGAACGTCACGATCGCCAATGACATCAAGGAGTTGATCAACGTGAGGTCTGAGGCGCTGCGTGTCGAAAATCAGGACACCCTCGCCGACGTCGATGACGAAGCTGTTCCCAGCTCCGCCCTCGCCGAGAGCAGGCGAGGCATAGACCTCGACGGAGACACCTCCGTCGGTGTCCTGGGCATGCACCAGTCCTGGGACCGCAATCGCCAATCCGACCGCCGCGACGGTCCATGCGAAGGCCGACCCAACTAAGGAGGGCTGTAGAACTTCGGACGTCCCAGTGTGGTTTACCTCGCCGTTGGTTCGCCTTTTCAAACGCGCGATCATCCGGAAACCTCCTCTGATTGCTTTGCATCGCTGCTGATCTGTTATGAATAGAGAGGTGGTTATCTTTGACATTCGTGTCAATGATGGCGCGGGTGAAGACTTCGGGAGAGGCGACGATGACGCGGCGTGGGAGTACAAATGGTCGGCGTTAAGCAGTTCGATGAGGATATCGTCATCGAAGCCGTGCTGCGGACCTTCTGGGATAAGGGGTACTGCGAAACGACGATGGCGGACCTTGCAGCGGCGAGCGGGGTCCAGCGCGGCAGTCTCTACAATGCCTATGGTGGTAAGGATCGGCTGCTGCTGATGTCCCTAGAACGGTACGGCGAGCGGTACGGCGCCGCCGCGGAGAGGGCGTTGGAAAAGTCTAGCCCGCGCGAAGCGATGAAGGCGTTTCTAGAAAGCCATTTGGATCGAATGCTGAACCCGAAGAACCCGGCAGGCTGCCTCATGTGCCAGACAGTAATGGAGTGTTCAGGACGGGACGACGCGCTCACCGATTTCATTTCTCGCCATTTTCAGCGGGTCGAGATGGCGATCCGCGAGACCCTGTGCCGCGGGCGGGATGGCGGTTTGCTCCGGGGTGACGTCGATGTCCGATCGCTCGCACGCTTTTTCCTCGGAGTCTCCCGCGGCATGGCTGTGCTTCATCGGGCATACGGTGACATCGAACCCGCTCGCGACATGGCGAAGGCCGCGCTGAAACTGATTGATATGGAATCTTGAGTCAGCAGGCTCTCAAGGTTGCCGCGATTGCTGGAGCTTTGTCCTGGATCGGGCTCGGGCTGGGCTGGAATTCTTCGGTTATGGGCGCGCGGCGGTTACTCGTTTCCGTTCGAGGTGAGATCTTCTGAAACCTCCTTGGTCAGCGTGCGCCCCTTCGTCAGTCGCCGCCCAAGCGTCTCTACGAACCCGCCATAGCGCTCTTTGCCTGACGCCTGCGCGGCCTCGCGCATGTCGTCCGGCAGCGGTGGTGTTGTGGAAAGCCAGAACTTCACGAACAGTGCGACGGCCTCGTTACCGATGGACTGATCCCGTTCCAGTCGTTCGACACTTCGCGTCAACCGATCCAATCGCCGGACGATGGCTGCTTCTCGCTGATCTGCGCCGTCAGGTGAGAGAAACGCCGCCAGCGCGGCCTCCACGATCTGTGATTTCGAGACTTTCCTCCGGGCCGCGAGCGCGTCGAGCTCCGCACTGAGCGAAGGGTTGAAGTATATGTTGAGGCGGTCTTTCTTCACGGCCAACTCCTAGAGCTCGATCGCGTCACCGGGGTCGAGCGAGGCCTGACGCGCGACAGTTCCGAAGCGGTCGCGCATGGCCTTGGCCCGTTGCGCGTCGTCATCCGGTTCGTCGTCAAGATCGGCGAACTCGCTACGCGCGGGCGCCGGTTCGGGCGCGATGTCCTCATGCTCCGGCAGATCGGGTTCGCGGCGGATGCCGCCATCGGTAGCGTCGTCTCCGGATTTTCGCTTTCGGGGCGGCGGCGCGGCAATCGGCTCGCTGCCGCTCCAATCGTCCTTCGCGATGCTTGCTTCTTTTTCAGGGGTGCTTTGATCAGGCGGCGGACCAATCCGCGCCTTGAACTGCGGATCGGTGTAATAACGCGCCTTCTCGCCCCGCACTGGCGGCGAACCGGAGACCAGCACGATCTCGTCGGTCGGTGGCAGCTGCATCATCTCGCCGGGTGTCAGCAGCGGTCGTGCTGTTTCCTGCCGCGAGACCATGAGATGCCCGAGCCAGGGGGACAGCCGGTGTCCGGCATAGTTCTTCATCGCGCGCATTTCGGTCGCAGTGCCGAGGGCATCTGACACCCGCTTTGCGGTCCGCTCGTCATTGGTCGCGAAGGCGACGCGGACATGGCAATTGTCGAGGATGGCGTTGTTCTGCCCGTAGGCCTTCTCGATCTGATTGAGCGACTGCGCGATCAGGAACGCCTTGATCCCGTAGGCCGCCATAAAGGCGAGTTGGCTCTCAAAGAAGTCGAGCCGCCCGAGCGCCGGGAACTCGTCGAGCATCAGCAGCATACGGTGGCTTCGTTGGGCGTTCAGATCCTCGGTCAGTCGCCGACCGATCTGATTGAGCACGAGCCGGACCAGCGGCTTGGTCCGCGAGATGTCTGAGGGCGGCACCACAAGATAGAGCGTCACTGGCTGGTCGCCTGTCACGAGACTGTCGATCCGCCAGTCGCAGTGCGATGTGACCTTGGCGACGACCGGATCGCGATAGAGCCCGAGAAAACTCATCGCTGTCGAAAGCACGCCCGACCGTTCATTTTCGGATTTGTTCAGGAGTTCCCGCGCGGCTTGTGCGACGACCGGATGCGGGTGGTCGCCGAGATGTGGCGTCCGCATCATCGCCGCGAGCGTTGACTCGATCGGACGCTTCGGATCGGAGAGAAAGGCCGCGACGCCCGCCAAAGTCTTGTCCGCCTCGGCATAGAGCACATGCAGGATCGCGCCGACCAAAAGCGAATGGCTGGTCTTCTCCCAATGGTTCCGCCGTTCGAGCAGACCCTCGGGGTCGACCAGGATGTCGGCGACGTTCTGGACGTCGCGCACTTCACTGTCGCCGCGCCGCACTTCGAGCAGCGGATTGTAGGCCGCCGAGGTCGGATCGGTTGGATCGAAGAGCAGCACGCGACTGAAGCGAGAGCGCCAGTTCGCCGTGAGCTGCCAATTCTCGCCCTTGATGTCATGAACGATCGCCGAGCCCGGCCAGGTCAGCAGAGACGGCACAACCAGACCGACGCCCTTGCCGGACCTTGTCGGCGCGAAGCAGAGCACGTGTTCTGGTCCATCATGGCGGAGATAGCGCGATTGGTAGCGTCCGAGCACCACGCCATCGTCAACCAGCAGGCCGGCTTCGCGCATCTCATTCTCGGTGCCCCAGCGCGCGGACCCATAGGTCGTGACGTCGCTCGCTTCGCGGGCGCGCAGCACGGAGAGGAAAATCGCAACGCCGACCGCTGCAATACCGCCAGCACCGGCGATGATCGCGCCTTCCATGAACACGCGCGGCGCATAGGCGTCGTACCAATACCACCAGACGAAGACGTTCCATGGCGCGTAGATCGGCAGGCCGAGGATCGTTGTCATCGGTTCGCCAAGCTGGAATTGGAAGCCGAGCCGGAACGCCACCCATTGCGTCCCCGCCCAGACAAACGCGAGCGCGACTGTCGAAACGATGAGGATCTGACCCCAGAGGATCGCGGTGGCGGGTGTCGTCTGTCGCTTGGTCATGCCTACATCTCCGGGCTCATAGGGACAGGCCTCGCTTGCGGCCAAGCGACCAGTCGATGCCGCCGCCTGCCGTGACCGTCCCGGTCACGGTCTGACCGAGATGCTTTTCGAGTTGGGGTTTCCAAGGGACGAGCTCGAACCCCATCCCGTCATCAATCATGGCGAAGCGGCCCGAGGCGAGATCGAGGCGTCTGGTGTAGGTGCCCGCGACTGTCTCGCCATCACCGGATTTGCGGAACGGCATGCCCGTCTCATTCGCGATCTTGTTCCCGGTCGCGCTCAATTCCCGCTCGTGCAGGGTCTTCAGGAGATCACGGTTGAAGGTGACGCGCTCGCCTTGCCGTGCGGCCAGACCCTGCTCGACCAGATAATCGGCGCGCCGTTCGAGCGCGTCACGGACCTTTCCGCCGAACCCGCCATGGCTGAGCGGAGCACGTGTCTTCGCGAGGGCGAGCCGATCGATCCAGGTCGCGCCTTCTGAGGCGACCTGTTTGTCGAGGGTCAGATCGGCGCGACCGACCAAGGCGAGGCGTTTCGTCTCGCCATCCTTTCCGGTCCAGCTCCGCGTCTCGACGATGCCGCCGACCGGCGTGTCGCCGGTCAGTTCGAGATCGCCAAACCGGAGATGATGCACCCGGCCATCGACTCCGTCGATGACGGCATAGGCCTCGCCGGTCAGTTCGTTGTGCAGACCGCGATCGACGAGCCTGCCGAGGATCGGACGACCCGGGTGGCCCTCGATCGCGAAATCGCCCTGGGCGCGGGCATGGTCATTGCCCATGGCCCGGTGCATGGATTTGATGATGTCCCCTCGAATGGCGAGGTCGCGCAACGTGTTCTCCATGCCCGGCTTCAACTGCCAGACGGCAGGCGCGAGCTTCTCCGCGAGGCCGAAGCGTTCGAGCGTCTGTGCCCGTCCGATCATCCGGCGGTGCAGCTCCTTGTCGCCGATGCCGGGTGCGCCCGGACGCAGATCGGCGAGCCCAAGGCTGTCCTCGGAATAGTCCCGCAACGCCCGGTCGAGCCTGGTCCAGCGCTCAGCCGTCACCTCCGCATCGAGACTGGCGGCAATCTCTCTTTCGCTGCGAGGACCGAGTTCGAGATCGACCAACTCCTCGGCGCGCCCGCGCAGGCCGCTGGAGATGTAGTCGCGCGAGATGATGAGGTCTTTGCCGTTGTCCGCCTTGCCGCGGACCAGCACATGGACGTGCGGGTTGTCGGTGTTCCAGTGATCGACGGCGACCCAGCTCAACTCCGTCCCGAGATCGCGCTCGGCCTGGGCCATGAGATCGCGAGTGAAGGCGCGCAAATCTTCCATCTGGTTTGCGTCTTCAGGCGAGACGATGAAGCGAAAGTGGTGGCGGTCGTCCTCGCAGTGTTCGGCGAAGGCGAGGTCGTCGACCCCGTCTTGCTCCTTGTCGAACATGGCCGCATCACGACCGTCCTGCGTGACGCCATCGCGCTTCAGATAGTCGAGATGCTTGGCGAGCGGCGCGGAGCGAAACCTCTGTCCCCGATGACGAACGATGCGCGCCTTGATGACGACGCGACGGCGCGCGTTAGAGAGGCTGCGAGCCGTTTGCACGAACTTGCCGCGCCCGAACGATGATCGACGCTGACTGCTGCCTGGACCTGGGAACTTTCGTCCGGTGAAGCCTGCCTTCCGTGCGGCTTGCATGACCTCGCCGACGAAGCTCTGGGGCTTGCTGCCACGCGTGCCTCTGTCCCTTATCCGACCGGGGCGAACTTGGAGGTTGTCTTCGTTCCCCTTCATGCTGGAACCCGTGGGCAAACATGCGCGGCACGGTGAAAAGCGTTTACGAACAGGTCTTTAGATGAAGGTGTGGCACTATGGGACTCTTCGCGGCACTGAAAATCCCCAACAACAACAACACCGTAGCAGAGATCTGCGCGCGGCCTTTTATCTCGCCCTCCCGTCGTTGATATCGGGTGCAATCCTCCGTCTGCCGCATTCCATACGAAGCAGCACGACAGAACGAGGTGGGTCCAGATCGGTGCTCTCATCGCTCTGGCTCCCCCGTTCTGGACACGAAAAGCGGGTTTGGCTGGCTGTTCTGTGAACCTGGCTGCGCTGGTCTTTCTGCGGTCTGAACCTCCACCGATGGTCGGTCCGGCTCTGCACTCCGCTGCGGTTCACGCGCAGCGGAGACCGGCGCAAAGAGCGGTGCCGATTGCCATCTATCCGCAGAAACGCTGCGGATCGGCTGCAATGGCGTTGCATCTGAGAAGCCCAGTTCTTGCGAAATAGCGGCCACATAGCGACGAGTCTCACGCGGCAAGGCGCGCCCGGTTCGCAGGTGTTCAGCATACCGTCCGGGTCCGGCATTGTAGGCAGCCAGAAACCCAGGCGCGCCGAATTGGTCGTACATCTGGCGCAGATAGGCAGCACCCGCGAGGATGTTTTCGCGGCGGTCGAACGGGTTGTCGCCGAACCCATGCTCTGCGCGAAGCTCGGCCCACGTGCCCGGCATGATCTGCATCAGGCCCATCGCACCGGCGCTGCTGACGGCGCCCACATTACCCGCGCTTTCGGCCTGAATGACGGCGCGTATCCAGCGCGCGGGGATGCCGAAGCGCTGCGCCGCTTCAACAATGTGCGCATTGACATCGGAGGTCGGCGCGGCGGTCTCAGCGGAGCGCGAGACCGTGTTCTGTGCGTCAGCGGCGGGTGGATTGGCGCAGCCGGAAAGTGCGATCAGGATCGCGGAAGTGGCAACGAAGCTACAACCGGAAGGAAGAAGAAGAGCCATCGCGTCAGCCATCCCGTGTCCAGATTGGGACGGCGCGGCCGATGATGGTGTCGCGTGGAAGCGGCCCGAAATACCGCCCGTCGAGGCTCGCCTCGGTGTCGGGATTGAGGAAGAAAATCTGATCGTAGGTGAGCCGATGACAGCCCTGCCAAACGGGCAGCGGGCGATCGAAGCGGTCGCGCTCCTTCGCGGTGGCAACGGTCACGTCGTCGATGCTGACCGTGACGCCGATACGGCAGACACGCTGTCCCGGAAGTGCCGCCACATGCTTGATGAGCGGGACATCGGCGCCGAGATAGCCGTGCTCCAAAAGCCAGTCGCCGAGCGGCGATGGCGGTTCGAGCACGACCAGATCGCCGACATTCGGTGTGTCGAGCGGCTGCACGGCGTAGAAGCCAATGGGCACGCTGGCGGACGCGTTCCAGACGACGATCGGGTTAGCGCGGACAATTGCGGAGAATGCGATCAGGGCGATACCGGCGCTGCCGATAAGGAGCGAGGGGCGCACACGTTTCATGCCGCTAGCGCCCGACGTTTGAGCCAGGCCTCATGCCGAAAAGGCGTATACGCACGAGGCTCGAGATTGCAGGCGAGGCGATTGTGGACGTGCCGCCAATAATCCGGGCAGACCTCTTCCGGCGCGATGTGTTCGGCCTCAATCTGGTCGATTGAGAGCAGCACCGCTTCGACCTTCGGCCAGCCCGAAAGCCGCAACAAAGACACCCCGCCGGGCGTCACGAACGGCACCGTGGAATAGCGCTCGCCGGGACGGACGGCCTGCAAGATGTCGATCCGACTCTCGACCGTTCCGTAGTCGTTCGCGGCCCAGCGGACGAAGGCGAAGATGTTGCCAGGATCGATACCGACGACGCGGACGGAACGACTTTTGATCGTCTCCTGAACGATCCGTCCGAAGCGCAGCCAGCGTTCGATGCGGCCTTCGATCCACGTGAGTTCGATGGTCGTCCGCGCAGTCATGAGCGCTTCTCGCCACTATAGGCTGGCGAGATCGCTGCATGGCGTTTGGCCGGAAGGACGGTGTCGCCAGTGTCGTCCGAGGTCGAGCGTTTCTCTCCGCGGCTGACCCAGGCTTGCAGATCATCGACCGCGTAAACGACACGCCCGCCGATCTTGGAATACTTCGGGCCGGTCCCGTAGGTGCGGTGTTTCTCCAGCGTTCGGCCGGACAGGCCGAGAAAACGGGCGGCTTCAGGGGTTCTGAGATAGCGCGGCGGCAAGCCGAGATTGGGATCGGGCATCGGGGGCTCCTCTGGTCATCGCGGGTCCGTCGCGGGATGCGAGGGACGGCTCGCGGCCAGAGAAGCGGAGAAGAGCACCCGGGAGGGATGACGAAGATTCCGGAGAGAGATCGTCACCCCCATTGGAGTGATGCGAGACGCGCAGGGAAAACGAGAAGATGATGTCAGCGAAGGTGCGGTCGGCTTGCAGTCTCGCCGCGCAGGATGTGCCGATAACCAGTGCTGGTGAGGTGCTCGCCATAGCGGGCAAGACGCGCCGCCTGCGCTTTCAGGGCGCTGGTTTTCCACGGCTCGGAGGCAACTCGATCTTGTCCAAAATAGACTGTCGCGATGTCACGCAAAACGGCCCCGGATCGCCGCGCATCATCGGTCCGAAGCGCCTGCGCAATGCGCGTTCGGCGTTGCTTCGTGAGCTGCCTTTTCGGTTGTTTGCCGATCAGGATGTCGCGCAAGCGCTGGGCGGCTTTGAGCCGGACGTGCCAGTCATCGTCGACCGGGATGACGATTGCGATGGCGTGATCGGTGTCTTCGGAGGCTGTCGAGACCGCGACGATGCCACCAACCAGGACCTGCCATCCGTCGCGGCTCGAACTATCTGGCAGGGTAGATGCGCTTCGCAGGACGGCGCTGTCGGTGCGTGCTTCGGCCGGAGGCTCGGTGATCACGGTCGCGACGGCCGGGGCCGCGGCGGGTGTCCAGAGCACCGTCGCTGCAGTCGCGTCGCGCTCTGGATCGACAGGGAAATCGCAACCCCCATGTCAGTGCGCTGCGTCTGGACATCGCCGGATATGCAGCGCAGTAGCGCGCATTGCGCCTCAGGCATTCCCAGGCGAGGCCACCAAGATCGAGTGTGTCGAAGTAATCGTAGTCGGATTCATTGCGCCAGTTACCAGGCATGATTGCACTCCCACGATGGTCCGGCGCGTGATAGC
>JBCCBW010000027.1:0-17993 GCA_039033835.1 Pseudomonadota bacterium | reverse complement strand
GAAAGCGCGATCACGCCACGCTCGGCCAATGCCCGCGCATAGATACCGCCCATCATCTCTTTCACGGCTGTAAGCGACCCGGCAACAATCGCCGCCGGCGCCTTGCCTGATTGGATTGACGTCGGGATGTAGAGATTGCCAGAGACCTCGCGGTCGCCCGCTGAAAACCGAACGGTTTCCACATTGACGGTATCTGTTGACCCGCCATTCTGCTTCAAGACGAGGTCTTCTCGCAGGACATTCTCCATTACTTCAGACATAATAAATTTCCTTTCTGATCTAAAAGCCCGCAGGTATCGACGAGCGTCCTGGTTTGGCTGCGTTACGAGCCCGTTTTGCGCACTTGCCCGTAACGCTCACCCGCCGCTGCATCTTGGGTGAATACCGCTTCCAAGCGATCGCGATCCGAGGTCGACAAGAAGACATCCAGAGCGCCGACATTCTCTTCGACCCGTTCAGGACGGGTTGTGCCGGGAATGGGGACAACGTCCGGGCCCTTCGATAACAACCAGGCGAGTGCAATCTGGGCGGGCGTCGCATCTTTTTCGCTGGCGATCTCCTCAACAGCGTCGACGAGTTCAAGGTTCTTTTTGAGATTGGCCTCGCTGAAGCGCGCATTTGTGCGCCGCCAGTCATCTTGCGGAAGGTCGTCGAGCGTTTTGATTTTTCCCGAGAGAAACCCGCGCCCCATGGGGCTGTAACACACGAAGCCGATCCCCAACTCTTGCAGGGTCGGTCGGACGCTCTCTTCGACATCACGCGTCCAGAGTGACCATTCGCTTTGGACAGCCGTGAGCGGATGAACGTTGTGTGCGCGGCGAATTGTTTCGGGATCGACTTCGGAAAGGCCGATGTAGCGAATTTTGCCAGCCTTCACGAGGTCGGAGAGCGCACCAATCGTCTCCTCGACGGGGACATCAGGGTCGGGACGGTGCTGATAGTATAGATCGATCCAGTCGGTCTGAAGCCGCTTCAAGGACGCCTCGCAGGAAGCGATGACCGTTTCGGGGCGGCCATCAAAGGAGCGCTGATCGTTCGACGTCGCATTGTCATTGATACGAACGCCGAATTTCGTCGCGATGACGATATCATTGCGGACCGACTTCAAGGTCTCGCCCACCAGGCGTTCGTTTTCATAAGGACCATACATTTCCGCCGTATCAAACAGCGTCACGCCAAGATCGACCGCGCGTTGAAGTGTTTGAATGGACCGTGATTGATCGGCGGGCCGGCTGTAGATACCGGTCATGCCCATGCAGCCGAGCCCCACGGCCGATACCTTTAGTCCCTGTGATCCAAGGGCGCGAAACTGCATGGCATACCTCCTATTTTGTATCTCAAGCGATGAGGTGCTCGAAATGGACGGGCAGGTCGCGCACCCGTTTCCCGGTGGCATTGTAGATCGCATTCGTGATTGCGGCGGCGACGCCGACCTCGCCAAGCTCGCCGATGCCGCGCACCCCAATGGCCGAGGCATGCGGATCATGTTCCTCGATGAAACACACGTCGATGTTCCGGGGGATATCTGCATTGACCGGCAACTGAACACCGGACAGGTTCTTGGAAAGGTAGCGGCCATAGCGCGGGTCCATGGGACTCGCTTCGAGCATGGCTCGGCCATAACCAAAGATAATGCCGCCGATCATCTGGCTTCTAGCAGTCACCGGGTTGAGGATGCGGCCCGCTGAATAGGCCGCCACGGCCCGGCGCATGCGCGCGATCCCGGTAATCTCGTCGACTTCCATCTCGACAAAGACAGCGCCCCAGGTGTGCATGGAGTAGTCCGTCTGACCTCCATGCGCATCGAACGAAACATCTCCCGGTAAGGTGAACGCACCTTCGGCCTGAACCCTGTCCACACCGAGCCGCGCGAGAAGGTCTGGCCATTCATCGGGGCGTGTTTCGCGGCCCGCCATGTGGTCGAGGCGCGTCTTGAGGTTGTCGGTTGCTGTTGCAACGGCCGAACCAATGCTGATCGTGGAGGCGGACCCGAGCGTTGCACTGGCGGGCGGAAGGTCCGTCGACCCCAGAACCACCGTGACACGCTCGCTTGGGACACCCAGACGTTCGGCAACCACCTGGGCGAAGATCGTCCGCGTGCCGGTGCCGATTTCCTGACTGCCGACCTCAACCGTGAAGCGTCCGTCCGGCGTCGTTGCCACGCGCGCCTGGCTGGCATTGCGGAATGTGGTCATGATCGCGCCCGCCATACCAAGCCCGAGCAGCTTGTCGCCATCCCGGCGAGAACGCGGCTCATGGACGCGATCGGACCAACCGATGCGCCGCGCGCCTTCAGCATAGGCCTCAAGCAATTTGTTCGATGAGAAGGGTTTGCCGGAATGTGGATCGCTGTCGGTGTAATTGGCGAGCCGCAGCTCCAGCGGGTCCATGCCGATCTCGTAGGCAAGCTCGTCCATCGCGGATTCGAGCGCGAACATGCCCGGACCTTCATGCGGCGCACGCATTGCCGTGGGGGTGCCAACATTGGCGCGCCGTACGCGCGTGGTCATGCGGTACGCGGGCATTGCGTACATGCCCCGCGTTCCTATATTGGCGAACTCGATATAGTCGTCCGATATCGATGTGACATTCTCGGTATGATGCTCGACGGCGGTCAGGCGGCCTTGGGCGTCAGACGCGAGCCGCAGCCGAGACTGGGTGCCTGACTGGTATCCACACCCTGTGTAGCAGCCAGTCCGCGTCAGGTTCAGCTTGACCGGTCGGCCCACAATCCGTGCCGCGATGGGCGCCAAGATCTGATGCGGCCAGACATAGCCTTTCGCCCCGAACCCACCGCCCGTATAGGGGCATCTGATATGAATGCGGTTCGGCTCCATCTCAAAAATGCCGGAAAGCGCAAGCTGAAGCCCCCAGCTCCACTGGGTGGCGTCATTGAGATAGAGATCACCGCCGCGCCATTCAGCGAGCGTGACAGACGGCTCCATCATATTGTGGTGCCGGGTGGGCGTCGTATACGTCGCCTCGATGCGATGGGCCGCATTGGCAAATCCCGCATCGACATCACCGTGAGCTGGATCAAGCTCGCCCAGTACATAGCCATTGCCCTCCGTTGGAGGGACTTCGACCTCAGCCGTGTTGAACACGGCGGGTGCCGCGCGCTCTATCCCGATGCGAACAAGGCCTGCACCCGCTTCAGCTTGCTCGAGCGTTTCGGCGAGTACGATCGCGATCGGCTGGCCCTCATAGTCGATGTCGAGGCTCGACATCGGCAGCTTCGATTGCGCCGTCGGCGGCACTGAGGGTGATCCGAGAGTCGGCATGTCGACCGGTGTCAAAACGCGCACGACGCCGGGCGCGGCACGTGCCCGACCCGTATCAATGGCGGCGATACGCCCCTTTGCTACAGGGCTTGTCACGAGGACGGCGTGAAGCGTGCCGTTTGGCATATCCTCGCCAGCGTAAGTCGCATGTCCCGTCACCTTGTCCGGACCGTCCATCCGGCGCTGTGGGCTGCCGATGCCGTTCTCAGGCAGTGCGAGCGGCGCGCCGTCGTCGGCAACGATGATGCCGGTAAGGGCAGTCTCAATCTTGTGCATATCGGTCATTGAATGGAGCCTCCGGCCTTCGTCAGCGCACGGCGAACGGCCCCTTGGGCGACCTTCACCTTATAGTCTTGATGGGGGAGTGGTTCGGCATCAGAAAACGCCGTCACCAGAACCGATGTAAGCCTTTCCTCATCGAGCGTCTGGCCGCTCAGTGCCGCCTCGGCCCGGGACAATCGCCAGGGTTTCTGGGCTATGGACCCAAGTGCTATGCGTGTCTGGCGGACTTGTCCCGCCGACTGATCCAGACAGACTGCCGCCGATGCCATGGCGTACTCATAGCTCTCTCGCTCTCTCAGCTTCACATAAGCTGAATTGCGAGAGGCCGTGTCGACGTAGAAGCGGTAGGCGACGATGATTTCACCGGGCATGAGCCGGTTTTCGATCAGCGCGTCGGGCGTTTCAGGCACATCGCCGCCGAGCAACCGCCGGCCCTGACGCGTCTGCGCCAGATCGGCGGCCTCCGATTGCGTGACATGGAAGCGTGTGACCGGGATGCTGCGCGAACCCGCCGGTCCGACAAGATCCAACTCGGCATCGAGAGCGGCAAGCGCCACAGCGGGATCGGAAGGCTGGGTCGCAACACAGGCCTCCGTTGCTCCAAACAGCGCTGCGCGGTTGAAGTATCCATCGCGCGCAGAACACCCTGAACCGGGAACCCGTTTGTTACAGGGCCAAGGCATGCGATCATCAGTGGCGGCTTCGGCGCGGAAGTAAGGGCAGCGTGTTTTTTGAAGAACATTTCCACCAATCGTCGCACGGTTGCGCAGCTGCGCGGAAGCCGCCAGCAGACAGGCTTGGCTGAGAACCGGCGCATCCTGACGGACGATGTCACTGCCTTCGATCTGGTTCAGTGTGGCAAGCGCGCCGATCCGGATCTCGTCGCCTTGGCGGTCTATGCTCGACAATTCCGGCAGGCGGGTGATGTCGATCACGCGGTCTGCCGAGACGATGCCGAGCCGCATCCAGTTGAGGATTTCAGTGCCCCCGGCGACAAGCTGAGCACCTTGCGCGGCGGCTTCACTGGCAGATGAGATATCGGGCGCAATTGCGTAAGCGAAATTCTGCATCGATCAGTCCTCCATCTCGGTTGCGGCCTGTTGAACGGCGGCGATGATCTGTGGGTAGGAGGCGCAGCGGCAGATATTGCCGCTCATCCACTCGGCGATCTCTTCCTCAGACCCGGCATGGCCCTCATTGATGCACGCGACGGCCGAGACGACCTGGCCCGAGGTGCAGTATCCGCACTGGAAGGCGTCCTGCTCGATGAAGGCGCGCTGGACCGGGTGCAGGGTTCCGTCCACTGCGGCCAATCCTTCGACCGTAGTGACCGATCGCCCGTCGCAGGTGGCAGCCAGTGTCATGCACGCGTTGATCCGCTCGCCATCAAGCAGGACGGTACAGGCCCCGCAGGCGCCTTCGTTGCAGCCCTTCTTGGTCCCGGGTAGCCCGGCTTGTTCGCGCAGAAGATCAAGCAATGTTACACGCGCTTCATGCGCAAAACTGCGCGACGTGGAATTGAGGGTCATGGTCGTGTTGACGTTCGAGGAGCCGCTCAGAAGTGGAACGTCCTGCGCTTGGGCGCTGGCAGACCCGAGCGCCGCGGCACCGGCAGCCCCCAAAGCAGCCGTCGAACCTTTAAGCAAACTACGTCGATTTATTCCGTCAGACATGGGCTACCTCCCGCAGCAAAAGTCGTTGCATTTTCTGGTTTGTGAGTTGCGACTGCGCCTTGCTGAAAGCGGCAAGCGTCATCGGATGGGCAGAAACGCAAGATCTCTCGACGGTCCCGTCGGCAGTGACTGGCAGCGGTCGGGTGTGCCTCAGTGAGGCCAGCAACATTTCCTTGGGCTCAGGCTTGCGGGTCATCGTTTTGAGCATTCTCTTGTGATTGATTTCCGTTTTCACCATGGGATCTGCTTCCGGTCTCGGAAGAAGCCGCCGTTCGGGCCATCCGCGCCCAGGGAGGCCAGCCACAGAGCGGTATCAGCGCCTTCCTCCGGGCTTCGGGGCGCGCCACTGCCACCCATCCTCGTGCGAACCCAGCCCGGGCACATAGCGTTTGCCTTGACACCTCCCATCGCCGCATTGGCAGCAAGGAGCGTGATCGCATTCAAGGTCGCCTTGGAAATCGCATAGGCTGCATGTCCGGGCGCAAGGCCTTCACCCATGGAGCCACCGCCAGAAGAAACCGATACGATCCGTCCCCAGCCCCTCCGGTTCATGCCGGGCAGGACAGCCTGGATCGTGGCCAACGCCGCCAGCGCGTTGATTTCGATGTCACGCCGTACCTTTTCAAGGTCGGTCGAGAGGATGTCGCCGGCTGTGTAAACACCGGCATTGTTCACGAGGATGTCGATCTCGGCGATGTTCGCGATCTCATCGGCAATCCCTTCGGCTTCGTTCGCAAGGTCTCCAAGCACCATGTGGGTTTGCGCCCCAACCCGCTCGAGTTCGGATGCCAGAGTTGCGACTTCCAGGCGGTCTCGACCGTGCAGCACCAGTGTCACACCCTCAACCGCCGCGGCATGCAGTATCGCGTTAGCAATGCCGCCGGTCGCTCCGGTGATGGCGATGGTCTTGCCCGTGAAATCAAAAATCTCCATCGCACCTCGCTCTCAGTCGCCAGCTCTGCAATGCAGACGGCACCGACGGTCTTAAGACACTAACTCGGGCGACGGTTCCGGTTCTTGGATGGATCTCTTATAGTTTTGACTGATCTGATCATTGCTTCTGCGGCCCCCGGCACGCCTCGATCACAGATGGAGGCTCACTGATTAGGCATTCCTTCGGAACATCGCAGGAGTCGTGCCAGTGAACTCCTTGAATACGCGCGTGAGATGCGACTGCCCGGAAAAGCCGCTGGCATGAGCGACCTGCGCAACCGACATATTGGAGTCGGTAAGCAGGAGTTTCGCCCGGGTCACACGACGGTACATTACATAGCGCAGCGGGCTGGAGCCGATCGCCAGCTTGAAAGATCTGCTGAAATGCGAGACGGACATGTTCGCGACAGAAGCGAGATCGATCAACGATATCGAACTGTTCAGACGATCTTCGATATATTCAAGAACCGCCTTTTGGCGTTGGCGGGCCAGCGCACTCGCCATCGGTTTTTCGGTGGAGACACTTCTATCCTCCTGGAAACGTCGCGCGATCCTAGAGATCAGCCCCATCCCGATCGATTCAAGCGCCAAGGAGTCAGCGCGCTCGCCACTCCAGTGTTCTTCTGTGAGCAGCCGTATGCCAGCCCGACCGAGTTCCGCTGCCACGGGATCGCGCTCATAAGAGAGGAATTCTATATCGGCTTGATCGATACCGAATTCAGCCTCGAAAACGTCGGTCCAAACTTCAGGCAGGATCTCCACGATCAACCCGGGCAGGAAATTCTTGACCATCACACGGAAGTCGATACCTGCCGGCACAAACCCAACACTGTCGGCGGGGACTTGCATCGTTTCAAGCACGTCCGAGGCGATGGCCATTTTGTGCTCGATAGGATTCAGATTCACATCGATGAAGCTGCGTTTTGCGACCGAGAAATATTCCGTTTCACCGGGAGGCAGCAAGATAAAACGCATCGATCCACTGTCGACTTCGCGCTCCATGCTTGGAAAGCTATCAGCGGGTGGGCCATCTAAGGGTACATTTAGCACTTTCTTTGTCAGATTAATCCCTCCGAGCTCGCAACTGTTTGAACATCTTGAATATGTAACTACACTCTGTGGTGTGTTAATCTTCTCGAACCAACAGTTGAAGGGAAGATTTTGTCTGGCACCACAACTCCGCAATTTTCGAGCAAGCCGGAACGGATCTGGGTTTCGGAAGCGCTCGAGGTCGGCCAGATTTCCTATCTCTCGATGCCGCCGAGCCAGGAAAGTGACCGTGTGTCGAAATCCACGCCGTTCTCCATGGACCTCACTTTCACGCAGCATGATCAAGCCGTGATTGAAAAGTCGAGCAGTGCCCTCGTCGACCGCGACCTGCCAGCGGGTACCGGCGGGATGGTAGGCGGTGAAGGATACGCTTGGATTCAGGTGCGAGAACCGTTTGAGTGCGTGGAGATAACACCGAGTTCTCCGATCCGTCGCGAAGTCGCCCACGATCTCCGGGCTGACGCGGCCTTCGAAATGGCCGAAATCTGGGATCAGAACGATGCGGCCCTGTGGGCGTCGGCGACAAGGATCAGGTCACATGCGCGCGGTGGAACGCCGCTGTCCGAGTTAGAGGCAGACGAACTCATTCGCGGTCTACTCGGTCACATGATTTGTGAGCACCTCGGCGGTCGCCCGGCTCGTACAAATAGCCGCCCAATGGATAGGAAGCGGCTCAATCGAAGAATTCGTCGATGCTCACCTTATGGAACGGCTAACAGTGTCCAGGCTCGCCGATGTGGCCGCAATGAGTCCCTTCCAGTTCATCCGGACCTTCAAGACGGCCACCGGTCTGGCGCCACACGCCTTCGTAACGGCCAAGAAGATGGAAAAGGCCAGAACGCTGATGCCTACTGACGGGACAGACCTGGCCGCAGCAGCGAAGAGAGTTGGGTATTCGAACGTGCACCATTTCAAACGCCTGTTCATCTCACACTTCGGCGCGGTGCCGGGTTTTTGAATTTGACTCTCGCGGTTTCATAGAGGCGGGAGATTTTCCGCAGACCGGCGTAGCAGCTTTAACCTACATCTCGCAGGCAACAATCGAAGGCACTTGCGCGTGCCCCGGCGTTATATGGAATTTTTGCAAAGAACTCAGAGATATGACCTGCCGTGTAGTAGTTGAACCTTGGGCGATCAACGCGCATCAAGGCGTACTCACTCTCACAGCCGCGAACCATTTCTCACTTGATGGGGCACGTGAGATTTGAACCCACAGGCGCTACAGGATTGAGCGGGTCGATTGACATTTCAGCGCGCCCGAGTGAGACGCTTGCTTCCGCAAAATGGCCACGTAAGCGCCGCGTAAGCACTATTTCCCGATAACCGGAAATTTCTAAGATTCTGATTTTATTAAGAAAAATGGCGCGCAGCGCTGGATGAAGATGATCACTACGTCTACGCCATAGCACTATGAACAACCGAAGCCCGGGTGATTGCAGGGTTCGGCTCGATGCTGAACAAGCGAGCTAAGAATGGATGATTTGATTACGGCGTTGACGAGCGGCAGCTACGATGCCCGCGATCCGCTTGGGTCTAAAAGCGTTCTACCCAAGGCCTGATCTCGATTTCCGAAGTCCAAGCCGACCGATGCTGGTCGATGAGAGCCATGTAGGATTTCGCGATTTCGCCCGGGTCTAGCATGTCATCGGCATGCCCGGCATCTGGCGATGACCTGTCCGCAATACCGCCGTCGATGACGATATGGCCGACATGTATGCCCTTTGGATGAAGCTCGCGCGCCAGCGACTGGCACAAACCGCGTAGGGCGAACTTCCCCATCGCGAAGGGAGCGGACTCAGCAAACCCTTTCACGCCAGCCGAAGCGCCCGTGAAGAGCAACGCGCCTGAGTTTTTCACGAGCATCCGTTTCGCCGCATGATGCGCCATGAGAAACGCACCATATTCCGAGACGGATATCGCCGCCTCGACGGCCACAGGGTCGAGTTCGGCAATCGGCCCCCGCACACGATGGCTCGCATTGTAGACTGCGACTTCCAGAGTCCCGTCCAAGGCATCAACCCGCTCGAAAAGCGATGCCATGTCGCGCCTGTCACTGGCATCGCAGTCGATCGTCGTCGCCCCAACCTCACTGGCGAGATCACGCAAATCAGATGTATCGCGCGCTGCGAGCACGACGTGGTGCGCTCGCTTCGCAAGGGCGCGGGCGAGTGATGCTGACAGGCCCGGTCCCGCCCCCACGATCAAAGCAATCCTCTTCATGTTCTACGCTTCTGTGCTGGCATATCGTCCCTCTTGCGAATAATCTATCGATCGGTATTATATTATATACGGCCAACTTGTCGAGCCGCACCAATGATTTGATCGCTTATGAACGCCACCACCGCTCCGCAGCCGAGTCCACGGAAACGCTCTCGAGGTCGCCCCCGTGTTCTTGAACGCCAGACGGCGCTCGATCAGGCCGTCGATGTCTTCTGGGATCATGGGTATGAAGGCGCGTCGCTCGAACTCTTGACGGAAGCGACGGGCGTATCCCGCCCTACGCTCTATAGCGCCTTCAACGACAAGCGCTCGCTGTTTCTCGCCGCGATCGACGCGTATGAGGACGGTATCGGCGCTGAGGCGTTGGCCGCGTTCGAGGCTGAATCGGATATCCGGTCGGCCGTACATGCGTTTTTGGATGTGTCGGCGCGCAACAACACGCACCCTGATCATCCGGCGGGCTGTCTCGTTGCCTGCTGTGCGATCACCAGCGCCCAAACGATGCCCGACGTGCGGGCTAAGATCGAGCACTCGTTCCGGCGAACTGAGGCGCGCGTTTGCGCGCGCTTCGAGCGAGAGGTGGAGAACGGTGAGCTTTCATCGGAGCCACCCGCGAACGAACGGGCAAAGCTGCTCCTCGACCTCATGAGCGCTCAAGCGGTTCGGGCCCGTGCGGGCGAGAGCCGGGATGACCTCCTTCGTGGCGTGAACGCGCGCGCTGCCATAGTACTCGCCCACATGCCCTCCGACGCGAAGGACAAGGCGCGATGACGGTTGAGATTGTCATTGCGTTCCTGATGCGGCTCGGGCTCGTTGCGCTCTTCCTGCCCTTTAGCGCCTATTACGTCCTCGTCGATTTCGCCGGAGCACGAACGCACGCAATGACTCTGGGAGTTAGCCGAACTGTGGCCAGTCTCATGATGCTGGCCGCGTTGTTTATCGAGATCGTGATGTCCCTTGGGGTTCTCTCAGGTGTCGCCGACAGGTTCGCCGCTGTGGTCTTGGCGGTCTTCTGTGTGATGACGGCCCTTCTCTACAAACAATTCTGGAAGACCGGTGATTTTGCATTTGTCGGCACAAGCCGTGGCCTCGGCATCTTCTGGGACTTCTGGAAGAACATCGCTCTCGCCGCAGCTTTCCTGATGGTTGCGTTCGGCACCGATGCGCAGAGCATCGGTGAAGGCATCGAAGCGTTTTTCGCAAACCCTTTCGCTTCATCAAACCCTTACGCGCTTTCGCGCGCTGGAGGATGAAGAATGTCGACGACAGAACACAGCCAAACGCGCCAGAGCCGGGACGAGAGCAGTACGATGCATCTCGCCCAAATCAATATCGGACGGCTCAAATATCATAACGCGCCCCTTGTCATCCGGCGGGCACCGAATGCGCGTCGCGGCGGCATATCCTGAGGGCGATCTACAAGGCATCGTCGCGCAGTTTTTGCGCATCGCGCGCACCGCTTTTGCGAGTTTGCAGGCGCAGTGAGTTGCCGGTTCTGCGAGGCCACATTTTGTCGTTCATAAGGGGTTGAGCGCGACAGAAGGCGAATGGAATAAGAGGGCCAACGCCCGACGACGTTCGTCGGCGAGGTGCATCAGGCGCTTCGTCGGGCGGGCGTCGATCCGAACAGATTGACCTGGAGGGGAAAGAGCAGCGGCCGGTTCAATGCGCGCGGCCGGGGCGCGAAGGTCGCGGCGGGCCTGAAAGGCCGGAACGGATGGAGCCGGAGCCTCAGCGGCCAGCGCACGAGGTCGCGCCGCGTGGCGGTGAAGGCGCGCGTTGTGAAGCTCAATCCGCAGCGCGGCGGTCGGCGCGGCCGCCAGTTCGTCAGCGCCAAGGCGGTGGACGCGCATCTGCGTTATCTGGAGCGCGACGGCGTCACGCGCGACGGCGAGAAAGGCCAAGTCTATTCGGCCGAGCGTGATGTGGAGGACGGCCGCGCCTTCCTGGAACGCGGCCGCGAGGACCGGCACCAGTTCCGCTTCATCGTGTCGGCCGAGGACGGCGTCGAATTATCCGATCTACGCCAGACCACTCGTGACCTCATGCGCCAGATAGAGAGCGATCTCGATACCAAGCTCGACTGGATCGCGGTCGATCACCACAACACCGGTCATCCGCATACCCATATCCTGCTGCGCGGCGTCACCGATCAGGGCAAGGCGCTCAACATCGCCGGGGACTATATCGCCCATGGCGTCCGCGAGCGGGCGAGCGAGATCGTCACGCTGGAGCTGGGCCGTCAGACCGAGCACGAAATATCGCAGCAGCTTCAGACCGAAGTCCGTGCCGAGCGCTTTACCCGGCTCGACCGGATGCTGATCGCCGAACAGGAGACCAGAAACGAGTTCGCCGATCTGCGGCCGGACAAGGACATGCGCGCCATGTTCCGCAGGAACCGCGCACTGCTGATCGACCGAGCGCGCCATCTTGAGCGCATGGGATTGGCGACCGAAGTGACGCCGGGCCAATGGCGGATCGCCCCGAAGGCCGAGGAGACTCTGCGAGACCTTGGCGCCCGCAATGATATCATCAAGACCATGCACCGGGCGCTGGACGAGGCTGGCCTTGCCGATCGGCGACGCGACGTGCGCTATGCCATGCATGGTGCGATGCTGGCAGAGCCGGTGACCGGGCGCGTCCTGTCAAAGGGCCTCAGCGGTGACGAGTTGAGCGAGCGCGTGCATCTCGTCATTGACGGCGTCGATGGCCACCTCCACCACATGGAGGTGGACGCGGCGCGCACCGAGGAGATCGGGTGCGGGATGATCGTCGAAGCCACCCCGCCCCGGCGCCAACCTCGCGCTGCCGATCGCAACATCCTGGCCGTCACAGATGCCAACGGCGTCTACAGCCCGTCAGAGCATCTGGAGGTGGCGCGAGCACAAGCGAAGGAGCTGCGCACCGATCCCGAGATGTTCGTCAAAGCCCATGTCCGTCGGCTGGAGGCGCTGCGCCGTGCTGGCATCGTCGAGCGCGTCCATGCCGAGCACTGGACCATTCCCGCCGACCTGCCCGAGCGCGGGCTCGCCCATGACCTCAAACGCGACGGTCGCGAGGCGCGCTTCAAGCTGCTCTCGCCCATTTCGCTCAATCGGCAGGTCACGCATGACGGCGCGACCTGGCTCGACCGCGAGCTAACGGCACGCCGGCCTCTATCCGTCGCGACCCATGGCTTCGGGCAGGAGGTCAACACGGCGCTCGACCGGCGGGCTCAACACCTTGTCGATATGGGTCACGCAACGGCGAAGGACGGTCACATCAATATCCTACGCAAGACGGTCGCGGTGCTGGAACGCCGGGAAGTGGAACGAGTGGGCAAAACACTGGCCGCTGAGCGCGATCGCACTTGGGAGCCTGCCCAGGCCGGGGACCATGTCACCGGCACCCTTGTCGGCTCGACCAAGCTCGCCAGCGGACGCTTCGCCATGATCGACGACGGCCTCGGGTTCAGCCTCGTGCCCTGGAGCCCGCCGCTGGAGAAGCAGCTCGGCAAGCACATCACCGGCATCGCTATGCCCGGTGGCGGCGTCGACTGGACCTTCGGGCGGCAGAGGGGGTTGGAGGTTTGAACGAAGTACAGGGCTGAAGCGGTAGTTCACTGCAATTGCAAAAATGTATATGTTGCAGCGACAAAGCAGCTATTCTCAGTCACCAGTCAGGCCGACATCCTTGCAACAATCAACAATGTTCTTTTCTATGCGTTCGCCCTTGCAGAAACCACCATCTATGATTGTGACTCGTGACGCTAGACGAAACATGAAAAACGCATTAAAAACAGAACTCTAGAACGTGAAGATTGTCTTAGAGGTGATCTAGGTTATGCGTGTAAAGTTTAGAGGATTCTTCCTTGGAAGATAAAGATCAGGAAATTTCGCAAGTATCCTTCTTCTTAGCCAAGTCGGATAATACCTTCGACACGGTTCTTGATGCCGAGGCCAACCCGGAAGAGCATGGAGAGTTTCGCCAGCTCAAAATGGAAGTCGGAGATGCCGACTGTCGGTTTATTTACTTTGAGACCACTAGCCATAAGAAGAACCCGAAATGGCTAGACTTCGTTAACACCCAAATCGAAGACAAGTTATCATTCAACGCAGTTAGCAAAAACCCCAACGGATTATTAATGGTATCGATAGATGATCGCGTGCTCTTAGCTACCTTCGGGCGATCATCTACGAGCTTGCTGGACAAGAAGCATCTGGAAAACGACTTCGGAATTCGCACGGCGATGAACATGTGCGGCAACGAAGAAATCCGGCAGACCAAAAGCCAGAGCAACGCGATCACTACGACACAAATCGACCGTCAAGTCAGCAGACCCTCCGACTCATTTGTCTTTGGTCTAAGCGAAGCCGAAGATCTGAAATATATTTCCGCTCACATGAAGGGTAACAACCTCATAACGCTGCAAGGAAAAGATCGGCTGACCATCAAGATTATTGGCAAGGATAAATTGAATTGGGATAAGCTAATCGACCAGTGTAGGCAATTCTTAGTTGCTTACTCAAAAGAGGATTACAAGGCTCTATTTCCAAATTATAAGAATTTCACCCCGGCAACGGAGGAGGAAATTGAACAGCTCGACACCGCATTGATCAACGCACTCAAGAAAAAAGATATCGAAAAGCTTCAGCTTTGCATCCCTGAATTCATATCGGACGACGATTATAGTTTTTCATATTCGAATAAAAAGAAGCAGGCGAACATCGTATATTCCCACCTGGACATCGTACAGCTGTATGAGCACCTGGACATAGACAAGGTCGATGCCAATTATCTCAGAAATAGGGTGGTCTACGTTTATTCACTCGAAGAGGAGCGCGTCCTACCATACAAGAAATGGTCCATTTATTGTTGCCTCATTTTCGAGGTAGAGATCGGAGATGCCTGCTTTATATTAGCCGATGGCAATTGGGCCCGCGTTGAGAACGAATTCTACAACGCAATCATCGATTTCTCGCAGAAAAAGGTGAAAGTCGAAGGGTGCCTTGATAACTGCAAGAATATTCCGATCAACGACGATACGGATATGAAAAATAAGGAGGAGATATTCAACGACAAGGCCTGCGAAGCGAACCCAGGCTGGGTGAAATTCGACAGGGCAAAACTTCAAATCGGCACGGGAAGGAAAGACAAGGAATTTTGTGATATTCTCGCAAACTTCGAGGGTGGTGTGGTGGATATTGTCCACTGCAAACCCCTGAAAGATGCTTCGTCTATGAACTACCTGTTCTCACAAGCGAAGTTTTACGGGGATGCGTTTCTACAAGATCAGGTCTTTCTCGGGGATATCAGGGCTCACATTGAAGCGTCGGCGTGCGTAGATAAACAAACCTATCTTGATCACATTAAGGAGGAGATCGAGGCTATTAATGGAAGCGACTACCGCGTGCGTCTTTGGCTACTCTATGACTGGAAAGAAGCAGTCCCAACGATGGAAAGAATCCCCCTAATTGCGAAATACGAGATGATGCTCATGCATGATCACATGCGCCGCGTATGCAAGTTTCGAGATATTATCGTTAGCTTTGTTCCTGTTAAGAAGGTGGTCTACACACAAAGCAAGAAGCCTAAAGCGGCCTGAGCGGATACCACTAGGTCGATACGGGGCGAGGCATGCGCTGTAGTGGTGTAGCGATGTCTGCTTCCGCGAAGCTGCGCTTCAGAGAATAGGAAAGCGGCGGATGGCCGCTGTGGGCCGAAAATAGCGGCTATGATGTTCGCCGCTTAGAGCTTGCAAAGTGACCCATGGAGTGGTACATACACTCGTCATGGAGTCGCTATGATCACGAGCTTTCGAGATGACTGGCTGCGGGCGTTCTTCGTCGATGACGTGCGCTCGCGGAGCATCCCGGCCGATCTCGAAAGCCGGTTGTTTCGCAAGCTCCAGATGATCGACGACGCGATGACCGATCAGGACTTGCGGGTACCGCCGAGCAATCATTTCGAGAAGCTGCGCGGCAACCTTGCGGATCTGCATTCGATCCGGGTGAACAAGCAGTGGCGACTGATCTTCGCCTGGGATGGCGGCAAGGGCGAGGCCAGCGACGTCTATCTCGACGACCATAGCTACCGATGAGGTGACCTGATGTTGATGACCAAGCGCAAACCGGCCCCGGTGTCGGAAATCCTCGTCGAGGAGTTCATGAAGCCGATGAAGCTGACCCAGGCCCAGCTCGCCGAGGCGATGGGCGTGCAGAGGAAGCACGTCAACGAGCTGTGCAACGACAGGCGGAACGTCACCGCCGCGACAGCGCTGATCCTGGCGCGCGTGTTCGGCACCAGCCCGGACTTCTGGCTCAACGTCCAGCGCCGCACGGAGCTTTGGCAGGCGATGCACGATCCGAAAGAACAGGCGCGCATTGAGCGGGCAAAACCGATAACGGCGGCGGCGTGATGACCGTCGCTGGCGCTCGACAGCAATCTACGCCTGCCGTGCACCTGTCTCCGTGCGCCAGACTACGCATCGCGTTCCGGCGTGCAGATGGTCGGTTCCGCCACACTTGTCTGACACCGATCATGGCGGGATGGCGCAGCCCAAACCCCAGCGCGGCGAACCGATCGGCCGGCCCCCGGCTATGGGGGCCGGGCCGGCCGATCTTTACGATTATCTCCGCCCGGTTATGCCAACCGGGAGGCAGCGCCGCCCGGAAAAGCTCATCAAGGTCACGGACGACTGGCCGGAGGTGGTGCCGATCACGGAGGCCGAGGTCCGCATCATCGAAGCCTATTTCGGTGACGTCCTGGACGAGCTGTTCGGGCCGCTCCCCTAATCCGAGGACCATGCCATGACTGACGCAGCCTCTCGCCCACTGGAGGCTGTGTCTGATAGCCCCGCCATTCGCGCCGCGCTCTATCTGCGCGTCTCGACCAACCGCCAGGCCGAGCACGACCTCTCCATCCCGGACCAGCGCCGACAGGCCGAGCGCTACTGCGAGGCCAAGGGCTGGCAGATCGTCGCCGAATATGTCGAGCCGGGCCAGTCGGCCACCGACGACAGGCGGCCCGAGTTCCAGCGCATGATGGACGCGGCCCTGCACGGCGGCTCGCCCTTCGACGTGGTGCTGGTCCATTCCTTCAGCCGCTTCTTCCGCGACCAGTTCCAGCTTGAGTTCTACGTCCGCAAGCTCGCCAAGGCCGATGTCCGACTCGTCTCGATCACCCAGGACCTGGGCGACGATCCGATGAGCAATATGATCCGCCAGATCATGGCGCTGTTCGACGAGTATCAGTCGAAGGAGAACGCCAAGCACGTCCTCCGCGCGATGAAGGAGAATGCCCGCCAGGGCTTCTGGAACGGCGCGCTGCCGCCCATCGGCTATCGCACGATCGAGGCCGAGAAGCGCGGCGCCAAGATCAAGAAGAAGCTGGAGATCGATCCGATCCACGCCGAGACCGTGCGGCTGATCTACCGCCTCGCCCTGCGCGGTGACGGCGACAGCGGCCCGATGGGGCTGAAGACGATCACCAAGCATCTCAACGCGCGCGACATCCGCACCCGCGACGGCGGCCGCTGGGGCATCGCCGCCGTGCATCAAATCCTGACACGGACGACCTATATCGGCGAACATCGCTTCAACACCTACGACTCGAAGGCCAAGCGCCCGAAGCCCGAATCCGAGCACGTCGTCATGGACGTGCCCGCCATCATCACCAAAGACGAGTGGCAGGCGGTGCAGGCGCATCTCAAATCCCGCAACCCGAAATGGACGCCGCCCCGCACGGTCAGCGGCCCGACGCTTCTGACCGGCATCGCCTTCTGCGCCTCCTGCGGCGGGGCGATGACGCTGAGAACCGGCAAGGGCGGGCGCTATCGCTACTACACCTGCTCCACACGCGCCCGGCAGGGCAGCACCGGCTGTGGCGGCACCACGGTGCCGATGGACAAGCTCGATACCGCCGTCGCCAGCCACATCGAAGACCGTCTGCTTGATCCGCGCAGGCTAACGTCCCTCCTGTCTGAGGTGTTGGGCCGCCGGGATGACTATATCGCCCGACGGCGCAGCCACATCACCGAGCTGCGCCAGCGCGCCTCAGATGCGGACGCAAAGCTCAAGCGACTTTACGAGGCCATCGAGAACGGCATCGCCGATCTCAGCGACCCGGCTTTGAAGAGTCGGGTCGCCGAACTTTCCGCCATCCGCGACCAAGCCCGCAGCGACGCAGAGCGCGCGGCAGGCGCGATCGAACGCGCAGGGCCGGAACTGACTGAGAAGAAAGTGAAGGCGTTCGCCGCAGCCGCCCGCAAACGTCTGCGCAAGAGCGACGGCACCTACCGCCGCGATCACCTGCGCGCCGTTGCCCAGCGTATCGAGGTCATCGACAAGACCGAAGCGCGCATCATGGGATCGCGCACCGCGCTCCTCAAAACCCTCACCGCCGCCAGCGCACAAACGGCGGCAGGTGGCGTGCCCACTCTGGAACTGAAATGGCGCACCCGAGAGGATTCGAACCTCTGGCCTCCGCCTTCGGAGGGCGGCGCTCTATCCAGCTGAGCTACGGGTGCATACCGTTCGCGAGATGCTTACGCCATGCTTACGCGAGATTTTTGGCT
>JBCCBW010000026.1:0-34282 GCA_039033835.1 Pseudomonadota bacterium | reverse complement strand
ATCCATCAGATCCTTGACGGTTCCGGCCACGTCCTCGATCGGAACATTGGGATCGACGCGGTGCTGGTAGAGCAGGTCGACACGATCTGTGCCCAGGCGCTGCAGCGATCCCTCGACCGCGCGTCGGATATGCGCCGGCTGACTGTTGACGCCGAAGTCCCACTCGCCGGTCTCGGGATCGACATTGAAGCCGAACTTGGTGGTGATTTGAATATCGTCTCGAAACGGAACGATGGCTTCTGCGAGGATGCGCTCGCATTCAAACGGGCCGTAGACTTCGGCGCAGTCAAAGAAGGTCACGCCTTCATCGTAAGCGGCGCGGATCAGTGAGATCATATCACCGCGATCCGGCACGATGGTGTGGAAGGTTCGGTGCATGTTCTGGACGCCAAGACCGAGCTCAGACACCTCGAGATTTCCAAGCAGTCTGCGGCCAGGTGCTGGGGCTGCAGCAGCCCGGGTCGTCTGAGCCGTCGCCCCTTTGCTGCCAAGAGCGATCGCGGCGGCAGTGACCGGAAAACCGGCCAGAAACGACCGGCGGCGAAGATCGAGTTCGTGATTGTTGTCTGTGGACATGGGAAAATTCCTTTGTCTTTCTGGCGGAACGTGCCAGGCGGCGTTGCGATGGCTCAGCTGCCGGGCGTGTTGCGGACGAATGCGTTGCCGCGCTCGGCGGTGGCGAAGAAGCTCATACCGTCCACGCGCCATCCTTCCTCGGTGCGGATGAAGCTGTGCTCATAGGTTCCCCAGACCTCCCAGAGCGCCTCGCCACCATTCTCGGGAAGCGCGCCGCGTTCCAAGCGGTTCCAGGCATAGCCGTGACTGACCATCGTGGCTTCGTCCTCACCTTCGAAGGTGATGCGGTGATTGCCGCGCAGGTGGAATGAGGTCTTTTCCGCGGTCAGGTTCGACGACCAGCCGGCGATCAGACCGTCGGCCGGGATTGTCGCCGGTTCACCGCCCGTGAGCGAGGTGAAGTCAACCCGGATCTCGTCAGTGAACAGGCCGCGTGCCAGCGTCCAGTCCTTGGCGTCCACGGCAGCATCGATCGCGTCGGCGACGCGGATCATTTCCGCATGATCGACCAGCGTCTCAGCCGTGATCGGCGTGCCAGCCGTGGTTTCAGCATGCACCGGCGCTGTGACTGCAAGGGCGATAGCGGCGGTGGCGATCATAGTCGTGAATCTGAGTTTCATGTCAGTTCTCCATCTTTGGACGCGTTGATGGAGCAAGTATGGCACCTTAAGATGATAATCAAAAAGTCTATTTAAGTATCCTATTTATACCTTTTTGTTGCACAATCCGACCACGGTATCGACGAGTAACTGCGTCAGGCTTCCTGGCGCGCGCTGCGTCAGGAACAGCAATTCAACGGGTACCGAAAGGTCTTCGACTTCGCGGAATTGCACGCGTCGAGGCGGGCGCTGCATGTTTGCGGAGTTCACGAAAGCACAACCCACCCCTGCTGAGACGAGGCTCAGCATCGTCGTCTCATCCACTGCCTCCTGAACGATCTGCGGCTTAAAACCGATACCAGCGAGCGCTGCGAAGAGCTGGTCATGATAGGCGGGTGCCGATGCGCGGGGGAACCCCACGATCGGCAGGCCATCAATGTCTTCAAACGAAAGCGGCCCTTCGCGATCGAACACCAGGTCGACCGACGCTGCGAGCACGACATCGTCGCACCGCAGAGGATGGATAGCCAACATGTCTTCAACGATGTTGTCTTGGCGGTAGGCGAAGGCGGCGTCGAGTTCGCCCGCGAGAAGTGCATCGATCTGGTCTACCGAACTCATCGGCCGGATATCGAGCCGGATGCAATCGTGTTGCCGCTTGAACTGGTTGAGTGTGAGGGGAACGTGATCAGCCCAGGATGCGCTTTCGAGCAAGCCAACCCGGATGGTGCCAGCTTCGCCGCTGGCGATGCGACGGGCGGCCTCCGCCGCTGCCTGCGTCTCTTCCAGGATTGATCGCGCCCGCACGGCAAAGTCACGCCCGGCATCCGTCAGAACGACCCGGCGGCCTTCGCGGGAGAGCAGGTCAAAGCCGAGTTCGAGCTCGAGGTCCCTGATCTGCCGTGACACAGCGGGCTGGGCGATATTCAGGCGTTCTGCTGCATGGCTGATCCCGCCATGCTCGGCCACGGCCACAAAATAGCGCAGATGACGAAGCTCCATTTATATGCCTCTCAGGTATTGAAGATAGAGAATCATAGCATTGGAAAGCATCAGAATAAAGGGCCATCGTTTAAGTAACATTCGCCACACAGAGGCCCGATCTCATGCTCAACAGTAATGCATTTCCGTTCCCGGGTGCGCTTCTAGGCGCACTCACCGTGCTTTCATGGGCCGGTTTTAACGTGGCGGCCAAGGCCGGAATTGATGCCGGACTTAGCCCGGCGGCACTCAGCTTTCTGCGCTATCTCACGCCCGCTTTTCTTGCCGTGCCGCTTTGGTTTTGGCTGCGCAGCAGGTCGCAAAGCGCCGGCCTGCCTTTCACCCGTCTCCTTGTGCTGGCGATCCTCGGGGGGCCGATTTTCGGATTCGTAGCGGTGGCGGGATATCAATTCGCGCCGCTGTCGCATGGACTGCTCTTCGCGCCGGTCGCGGTCTTCGTAGCCGGGACGATATTAGGTGCAGTGCTGTTGAAAGAAAAAATCACCCGACCACGTATCCTCGGCGCCATCGTGATGTTCGCTGGTCTTGCTCTTTTGGTCGGCGTCGAGACAGGTGGGCTGGGGTCGCAATGGCCTATTGGCATCGCACTCTTCGTGACGGCAGGTACTATGTGGGGCGGTTACACGGTCCTACTGCGCTACTGGCAGATCCCTACTTTTGAGGGCACCGCCGCAGTCGCCTCGCTTGGCGCTGTCTTTGCGGCGATTGCTGTCGGGCCATTTGCATGGGACTCGCTCCGCGCCGCAGAGGCTCAAATGGTGATGATCCAGATCGTCATGCAGGGCCTGGTAGGCGGCGTCATCAGTGTGGTCGCGCTAGTTGCGGCGCTGCAAAGGATAACAACCCAGACCGCCGCCATGTTGCCGACTTTCACGCCGGCTGTCGCCATGGTGATCGCCTGGATGGCCCTTGGGACGCAGCCTCAACCTGCCGAGGTTCTAGGCGCGACAATCATCTTCGCAGGCTTTGCCCTCGCAACGCGGCGGCCCCTGCATTTCCACAGAATGGCTGCGAGTAAGACGTCATGAAAAATTTGGCCAAAAGCTCCCTCGCAACCGGTAAGCAGCAAAAAATCAGGCGGGAAACTGCCCTGCAAATTCCTGTCACCTACGCGCTGCTACATTGCGACACCCTAATAAGCAAAGACTGTGCCGAAGGCCGCAGCTCCGCTCACTGCGCAATAAAATAGCAACGGCCATGCAGATCGAAAATCTTCTTAGACGGATTGATACTCGCGATCTCGAAGTCTTGCTAACAGTTGCCGAGACAGGGAGTTTTCGCAGGGCGGGCCAGCAACTACGGCTAGGACAGTCCGCTGTCTCTCGACGCATTCAAAAGATGGAGGAGCTCCTAGGTGTCTCGTTGTTCGAACGGAGTTCGACGGGAGTACGACTAACCTACGCAGGATCGGAGTTTGTAGCTTGTTCGGGCTCAGTCTTCGAGAATCTGAAATCGGCAATCGCCAGCGCGCAATCCTTTGGTATTGCAGAAAATGGGATGCTTCGCATCGGGACAATGAGTTCCTTTTCCAGCGGTCCTCATCGGGCGCTGCTCAAAACATTCGTCCGGAAGCATCCTTTTGTGCGGCTCTGTTTCGTGGAAACCGAACGTCGTCAGTTGATGACGATGTTGGCCCATCGCACTCTCGATGCCGTCATCTCCGTAAGCGATCAAACCGGAACGCATGGAGACAGTTTTCATGTGTGGGACAATGCAATCTGTTTGGCCGTCGCGAGTGACAGCTCTCTCGCGAAAAGGGAGAATGTAAGCTGGTCTGAGATTGGTGATTTGCAACTCTTGATCAGCGCCCGGGAAGCTGGCCCAGACATTCATGAACTTGTGGTCCGAAAAACGACCGCGTTTGGTCGCAGTGTCACTGTCGCACGCCATCAATTGTCTCGGGAAGGTATTATGGGGCTGGTCGGACTGGGGCTCGGTGTGACCGTCGTCGGGGACCATGCGGCAGGCGTAAGTTATCCGAATGTCACACTTGTGCCTTTGGCGGAAAACGAAACCGTTCCGTTCTCTCTGACCTGGCGCCCCGAGAACGACAATCCTGCTCTCCGCCGGTTCATCTCTCTGGCCCGGATTGAGGCAAAGCGGAACGGCGCTCTTTTCTGAGCTTGGCAAACCCACGGTCTGTTTTCATGAACCGCTCCAGCATCGGCGCGATGAGCTTGGCAGGTTCGAGCGTATGTCCGTTCTCTGCTCCAAGGATCTCAGCATAGGCGACGAGATCCCGATGCACCTGGGCAGGCAGTTCGACCGACAGTTTGACCGGCTTGTCGTTGCGGATGTCGCCCAGTTTCAGTTTGCTCATCGCGCATCTCCCTGCTGTTCGAGGATCAGATCGCGTGTGACCATCACCCGCACCGGGAAGCCGGGCCGGATGGTGAGCGTCGGTGGAATATTGAGCTGGCGCTGGACAATAGCCTCTCCCGCGCGCCCGATGGTGTCCTGCGTCCCGTCTCGAATGGCCTCGGCGATCTCGTCACCATTATCTTCGCCAGTTTCCAGACCGATATTGAGAATCGTCGCGAGTCCTGCGGCGAGGAACAACGATCTCCAGTGGTTGTCGACACCGTCCTCGAGGCCGGCATAGCCAGCTCCGTCCGTTCCCGGTTCGCGCTCGAGCACGATCGAGCGGCCGTCGGGCAGGATGAGCCGTGTCCAGGCGAGCAGCAGGCGACGCTGGCCTGTCGCGACACGACTGTCATATTCTCCGAGCAAGCGCGCGCCTTGCGGGATGAGGAGGAAGCGCCCGGTCGGGCTGTCATAGACATTGGCGGTGACCTGCGCGCTGATTTGGCCCGGCAGGTCCGAGCGCAGCCCTGTGAGGAGCGCCGCTTCGATCACAGAGCCCGCTTGCAGAATATACGGGCTAGCGGGGGGTTGGAGCCGATCGGACGCGGTTGTGCGACGGTCGACCTCTCTGTCCAGAAACGCTTCTCGACGCTCAATGGCGTCAGGTCGGTCCGGCGCTCTCGCTGCAGTCGGAAACAGCCCTTGCAGCCCGGACGATGGCGGCGGCGCCGGCCTTGCCGATTGAGAGTTGGCCGCTGGGCCGCTGGTCTGTGCATCAGCAAAGAGCGTTGCAAGTCTCGCTGCTTCGGCTTCCTGAAGGCGTAGCTGCTCAACGGGATCAATGGCCGGACCTGTCGCAGGCACGACCGGCACCGGCTCCCCGCGCCGCTGAGCAGATAAGACCGGACGTCCCAGTTCTCCAGGGAGCGGCGGACCAAGCTGGGGGATCGAGCCATAGTCGCGGGGCAATCTTGAGAGACCTTCCGCCTCTTGAACACGTTCGGTGGAGAAGAGCTCCGACGGTCCATCGCCCCGATCTGGGCCTTGAAGCGCGACGATCAGGATTGCACCGATCCCCAGCCCGCCCGCCACGGTAATGACCGTGATCGCTCTACGCGATAGTCTCATCACGCGCGGCGGGTCCGGGCGCAGCCTCAGCTCCTTGGCGATCTCCTGCTCGGACCGCGGCGCGGTTTCGCCGCCATCCTCATTCCGGTCTGCTTCACGATCACTCATGTCGCTCACCGGTCATCGTCCTGGCGCCACGCGGAGACTACACGCTCCTCCCGCTGCGCACTCCGGCGCACACCGTCAGTCCGGACGATCCGAACGACGCGCTGGCGATCCCCAAGCCGCAGTTCGGCGGCGGCGAAGAGGCGGTCGACAATCATGTAGTTGCGGCGGATGCGGTAGTTGACCAGTTGACCGTCCCCTTCAGGCCCGATCACGAAGAGCGGCGGCATCTCGCCCTGGCCGATCCCGCGCGGGAACTCGATGAAGACCTGCCGCCCGTCATCAAACGCGCGGCGTGGCCGCCAGGGCGCGCGGTCGCCGGTGATCCGGTAGCGGAAGTTAAGGTCGTCGAGATCGACATTGCGCCCGATCGGAAGGCTGGCCTCGGCACGATCATTCTGGCGGCGTAGTGCGATCAGCTCGTCTTCGGGGTATTGCCAGGAGACCGAGGCCATATAGGCCTGCGGTGTGGCGCGCAGTTCAAGGTGATAGGTCCGCCGGTCGGTATTGATGACGAGATTGGTGACAAGATCGGGCCGGGTCGGCTTCACGAGCACATGGATGCGACGGTTCCAGCGCGTGTCGCCCACGCCATCACCCGCGATACGCTGCACGGCGGAGACGAGTTCGTGATCGTAAATGCGGCCATAGTCGGGGCCGGTGACAGCGCGCAGTTCCGTGCGACCGTTTGCGACCTCCATCGTCTTCACCTGCTCGGCGCGGTGGTTGGTCAGGCCGTATTGGAGATTGATGCCGGCCAGCGGCGCCGGGAGTTGGCGCAGATAGGCCGCTGGTGCGCCGACGAGGCTTGCGAGCTGGCCGAAGCTCCAATGGGTCGGCGCGATCGGTGCTTCAGCGTCGGGCAGGACCAGCGCGAGCTTCTCCGGATCGTCCCTATTGGCTTCGACCCGGATCGCCGCGCTCTCGACGGTCCGTGTTTTGCTCCGTTCGGCGCGGCCCTGCACCGAGGCGTAGAGGTCCGAGAGGGAGAGATATTTCTCGTCGTCGGGCCGGGAAAACCATTCGGACGATACCCGCCCGTCGTGCCCGCCGCGGGACATATCCACCTTGTAGCCGCCGCTCTCGGGGCGCTCGTTCATGATCTCGATTGCAGTCATGGCTGATCTCCATGACGGGCGGTCCGAGAGCCTCTCTCTCGACCTCCAAACCCGTCACGGCGACAGCCGCAGGCCTCTCACTCTGACCGCTGCACGACATTGCGGTCTGGCTCCGTACCGGCGCGCCGCACGCCGCGTCAGGGATGGATGCCCGTCAGGGGGAAGACCCGATGGGGCTTCCGCTTTGCCGACAGCCCGGCCCGCAGGGAGACGCCCTTGTGACTCCTCAGATGATACGAAACCTCCAACAACAGGCCCCGTAGTCGGAGGAAAGGTATCATTCCTGCCTTCAGATCAACGTCGTTTTATCGATCTTCCCAACCGTCGCTTCCAATCTGCGGGCTACAGACTTCCATTCTGCGGAGCTGTCCGAAGCGTGTAGACAGATTTCGGACAATGGCGGCTCTGACCGTTCATCCGACAATGAACTTGCTAAATGGCGGAATTTGCACTATCAGTCATATTTGACGATTAAATTGTGTTTGGACGTCAGATATGGCGGTTAAAGTGAACTCAGTAAGGGCACGCCGAGCCTTGGAGGCTCTGGGCGCAAATATCAAGACGGCGCGTTTGAAACGGCGCATCTCCGTGAAAGGCTTCGCGGAGCGGATCGGTGTGTCCGAAAGCACAGTGGCCCGGCTCGAGAAAGGTGATGACGGTGTGAGCATCGGCACGCTCGCCATGGCGTGCCTCGTCCTGGGCGAGATCGACCGCATCTCAGACTTCCTGGACGCAGGCACGGATGACACCGGGTTGCTGCTCGACCGGGAAAGTCTGCCCAAGCGGATCGACCGCAAGCGCATGCCGAAGTCTTCGAGCAAAAGCCAGGACAAGGCTGCTCCGATCGCTGATGGCGATGACGAGGAAGGCGTCGGTTTCTGATGCCCGAGGCCATCGTCGCGCTCGGCGAAGGAAAACGGATTGTGGGACGCCTGCGCTTCGAAAGCGACGGGCGGCGCCAGCATTCGCAGTTCGAATATGATGAGGCCTGGCTCGCTGCCGAGGATCGCTTCGCGCTCGCACCGGGGTTGCCGCTGCGAGAAGGCAGCCATTTCTCGTCCGGGAAGGACGACAAGCGCTCGGCGTTGCCGGGCTGCTTTGCCGATGCGGCGCCGGATTCCTGGGGGCGCGCGCTGATGACAAAGGCGCTTGGCGGCGGCCTCAGCGAGTTCGATTATCTCGTCCTGTCAGACGACCGCACCCGACAAGGCGCGCTGCGTTTCCTCGGCGAGGACATGGAGCCGCTGTCCGACCTCACGCCGCCCATTCCCCGGCTGGTGGAGCTGGAACGCTTGCGCACGCTCGCGCAGCGTTTCGAACGGGATCCGGGCGGCGCGGAAGAGGAGGCGCGCGATCTTGCCGGTGTCGCTGGTTCTCTGGGTGGTGCGCGCCCGAAGGCCAATGTCGAAGGTGACGGGCATCTCTGGATCGCCAAGTTCACCTCCGCGCAGGACACCAAACCGGTCGAGCGCGCCGAGGTGGCGACACTGAAACTGGCGCGCATGTGCGGGCTGCGCGTGGCCGATGCCCGGCTTGAGCTGCGAGACAGCGACAGTCCCATCGCGTTGATCCGCCGGTTTGATCGCCGCGGCGACACGCGCATTCCCTATATCTCGGCGCGCACCGCGCTTGACTGGCAGAGCGAGGACGGCGGGTTCTACACCGACATCGCCGACGTGATCCGCCAGATTTCGAGCAAGCCGGTCGAGGACCTGCATGAACTCTGGCGACGGATCGTGTTCACCATCCTGGTGTCGAACAAGGACGATCACCTGAAGAACCACGGGTTCATCTATGCGGGCGGAGATCGGTGGCGGCTGTCGCCGGCATTCGACATCAATCCATCCCCCTCCCGGCATCGCATGCTGGAGACAGGGATCATCCAAGGCGGGTCGTTTGAGGCGTCGCTGGAGATTGCGCTTGAAGCAAGCGAGTTTTTCGAAATCGAGCCGGAGCATGCCAGACAAACGATAAACGGAATGGCCAGAACGATTGTGGGAGCTTGGCACAAAGCTCTTCGCGCTGAGGGCGCATCTGCGCAAGATATCACGTTCTATAGGAGCGCATTTGAACATCGCGATAGCGAGTATGCCTTAGGGATGGACGGCTAGACTAAGTAGCATCGAAAAGGCCTAGGTCAGCCAGCATTTCATCCAAATCAGACGCAAGCACCTCGCATTCCCAGATCGTCACCACTCGCCATCCGAGCTCTTCTAGGGCGGCCCTATTCCGTGCATCCCTGGCCTTGTTGGCATCGAATTTTGACTGCCAGAAATCAGGCCGGGTCTTCGGCGTGCGCGCGATGCTGCAGCCTTCGTGCGCGTGCCAGAAGCATCCGTGGACCATAATCACCGTTCGGTCGCGAGCCAGCACGATGTCTGGCTTACCGGGAAGTTCTTTTCTATGCAGCCTGAAACGTCGGCCAGCCCTGTGTAGCGCGCGCCTGACGAGAACCTCTGGCTTCGTATCCTTGCTTCTAAAGCGGGCCATTAAGCGCCGCCGCTCTTCGGCGTTCAACGTAGGCATGAACGGAGTATGGGGAACTACGATCGAAATGACCACCAAGGGCCATGCAGTCGGTGCACCATCCCGGATTAGTGGCGGCCAGAAATAGGAAAGATGAGCTTAGAAATAGTCAATTTTCACAGATATTTAACACGTTTCTGCTGATTTCTGCTGACTTCCGCAGAATTTTGCTTAAAGTAGTAGAAGTAAGCACTGCGCATGCGATTTGGCGGCATTCGTGTCGACGCTGGGAGGGCGAATGACTAGGATCAAGGTTCTGCGCCTAGAAGCGAAGCTGTCGCTGAGCCATTTTGCTCGGCTTGCTGATCTAGACCGTGCGACTGTATCGAAGGCCGAGCAGGGAAAATCTGTATCGGAGCTGTCACTTCACAAGATGGCAGCTGCGCTCAGTCAGGAGTTAGAGCGCCCGCTGGCCGCAGAAGACTTGGTGGCCGGATGACAGCTGCCGCACGACCATCTGCAGATCCCGACTTTAGGACCCGGCATTTCATCGACTTGTTTTCAGGATGTGGCGGCTTGTCCCTCGGCCTCTCCATGGCTGGTTGGCAGGGACTGTTCGCCGTCGAGAAATCCGATGATGCCTTTGCGACGTTCAAGCACAATCTCTGCGAGGACAGCGCGCGCTTCCAGTTCGATTGGCCGGATTGGCTGCCATGCGAAGCGATGACGACCTCGCAGCTGCTTCAAGCGTATGGCGCCAGGCTCAACGAGCTGCAAGGAAAAGTGGACCTCATTGCTGGTGGACCTCCCTGCCAAGGTTTTTCCATGGCTGGCTTGAGGGGAAACAACGATCCTCGGAACCGCCTAACAGAAGAATACATCGAGATCGTCCGTTTGATCGAGCCCCGGTATCTCTTGCTCGAGAACGTCAGGGGTTTCCAGCATCCGTTCGCGGAAGATGAGTTGCCCTACTCAGAGCGAGTCGCAAAGTCCCTCGCATCGGTTGGGCAATTTGGCTACGAGGTTTACTCCGACCTTCTCGACACATCTGAATTCGGCGTGCCGCAAATGCGTAAGCGGTTTATCATGATATGCATCCGCAAAGATCTGTGTTCATCTTCAGATGACCCTCTAGGCATCATCCGAGACAACGTATCAGCGTTTAGGGAGGGGCGGTCGTTAAATGGCCACCACATCGGCGTGAGGGAAGCAATTGGTGATCTGGAAATCCGAAGCGTGGCGCCAGTCGAATACATCGCTGATCCTCGCTTCAAGCAGATAAAGTACACTGGGCGGAGATCCTTGACGCCGTTTCAGGCGCTTATGAGGGCTGATGTCGAAACGCAGTTTTCGCCGGATAGTTTGCGGCTTCCGAACCACCGCCCCGAAATCGTCGAGCGCTTCGCAAAGATCTTGGCGGAGTGCCCTCGTGGGAGGACTCTATCACCCGCGAACCGCGAGAAGTTCAGCACAAAGAAGCAGTGCCTAACTCCCCTCCACCCCGCAATGCTGGCCAGGACCGTCACGACCTTGCCAGACGACATGATCCACTATTCCGAGCCACGCATATTGACCGTTAGGGAGAACGCGCGCTTGCAGACATTTCCCGATTGGTTTGGCTTCAAGGGCAAGTACACGACAGGCGGCCATCGCCGTAAGTACGAATGCCCTCGATACACGCAGGTTGGCAACGCTGTGCCACCGCTATTAGCCGAAGCGATCGGTGAAACCCTTCTTGCGATTGACCTCAATGAGTGAGCTTCCCCCCCTCAATTTCAGTGCTCACGCCCGGCTAAAGGACATCGTCGGTCGCGGCCTCATAATTAGCGACAATATCGCGATCATTGAGCTGATAAAGAATTCCAAGGACGCAGGCGCGTCGCGTGTCCGTATCGATTTTAGGCAATCCGGAAAGACAGAGGCGACAGAACTCGTCATATCGGATGATGGTCACGGAATGACGTTAGACGATATCCAGTACAAATGGCTGAATATCGCCTATTCTGAAAAGAAGAACACTGCACCAAAGGTGGGGGCCTATGCTGGTAGCAAGGGGATCGGTCGGTTCTCATGCGATCGGCTCGGCACGGAGCTCGAGATCCTGACAAGCAAGAGGCGCCAAACGCCGATCGGATTGAAGGTTAATTGGACGGATTTCGAGGTAGACGATAGGGATCAAGAGATTGGCAAGATCAATCTCTTCCCGACTGAACTAAGTGTCGAGCAGTTTCGCTCCGCAGTAGACCACGAGCGACCGTCTCACGGCACGATCCTTATCATACGCGGCCTACGGAACGAATGGGATGCGGATCGTCTGCGGTCTCTTCGAAAAGAGCTTGAGCGCTTCATCATTGATCCAGACAATGAATTCACGGTCGATTTCCATCACTGGAAATACAAGCCAAAACATCCGATCAATGGCCCAATAGCCAATAAAATATTTGAGGAACTAGATTTCCGCGCCTCCTCAATACAGGCCGAGATTGATGGTCAGGGCGGCGCGATTACGTTTGAGCTAAGACACGATGGCGATTTCCTTTTTCGGAGTACCGAACGCAACCCATACTCAGAGTTGAAGGACATAAAGCTTACACTCTTCTATTTGAACCAACCGGCCAAAGCTTTCTTCAAACGGCGGACTGGATATCGATCCGTCGACTATGGGTCGGTTTTCCTTTTCTTGAACAGCTTTCGGGTGTTTCCCTACGGCTCTTACGGAGATGACTGGTTAGGGATCGATAAGCGGAAGGCTCAGGGCCAGCGCCGGTTCTTCGGCCTGCGGGAAGTAGTAGGATTCATTCAGGTTACCGACAACGATGACCGGTTCGAGCCGGTCTCGAGCCGAGAGGGCCTCAAGCGAAACAGCGCTTTCGTGCAGCTTGCCGCAGACAGCCAGTCCGTCCATAGCGGGTTTGATGATGAGCTCGTCTATGGCTTCTTTCATAAGACGATGCGGAAGCTAGAGAAATTTGTTGTCGACGGCCTGGATTGGGATCGTATCGATCGAACGATCGGCGAGGACAATGATGAAGAGCTACTCGCCGGGAACTATCAATTCCTTGAAGGTGAAAAACCTGTCCTTGAGACGATTGATTCAGTCGTAAGGATAAGATCGCCACAAGCACACATCATGGATATCGATATCAACCTTCGATATCTGTCTTCGCTCGCTGAGCAAGAGACCGACGACTATGACACGCTTGTCGAATCCCTCGAAGAGAAGTTCGACGGGACGCCGATTGATAAACTCAAGCCGTCGGAGAAGCGCGATCTATCTAGGTTTATCAGCCGGCAGGCTAAGGAGTTGGCCCAGAAGAACCGCACCAACCAAGGCCTCGAGCAGAAGATTAGCAAAGCGACTGCGGCGCTCAAAACTGAGCAGAAAAAACGCATATTCGCCGAATTCGAGAGCACTGCAGATCAAACGCGCATCATCCAGCTGCATCATCAGGTCGGACTGGTTGCCGGAGCCCTCCTGAAGCGTATGGATCGTGTGGTGAGGAGGTATCGAAAGGACGACGGAGTCTATTCGAAGGCTCAACTGTTTGAGGTGATTGAAGCGAGCATCTTCGAAATCGAGAAAATCCAGAATGTCGCAAAGCTAGCATCCAAGGCTGACTTTGATATTTCAACGAATAGGGTACGAGAAGACATTCTCCAGTTCATGGACGAATATCTAGAGAATTTCAAAGATATCGGGCTAGGATGGAACCTCAGAACTGACTTTGAAAACCCAGAAAAATGCAAGTTGGTCAAATCATTCCGACCCATAGAATTGACGATGCTTATCGATAATTTGATCGACAATGCGGGTAAGGCCGGTGCGAAGAGGGTCGTGGTTTGCGCTCGTCGGGAAAAGAAGCAAGTCGTGATCGAGTTTGTCGACGATGGACATGGGTTGACGGAGCGGTTCGGGCCTGACGAGCTGTTCGACAAGGGCATAACGGATACTTCCGGCTCTGGCATTGGCCTAAGCCACGCCAGACAAATCGTTGAAGAATTGAAGGGGAAAATCTCGATCCAAGACAGAGATGACCGCACTGGTGCTATTGTAAGCATGGAATTCCAGTCGTGAAAACATCCTACAATATCCTTTGGGTCGATGATGATCCCAAGAGCGTCGATACCGATCAAGAAGATGTAAAAGACTATCTTGAGGAATACGGCATCCGTGCTGATATAACGTTCGTGGAGGCTCCAGCAGACGGATCGGTGAAAGAAAAGTTGGAGCACGACCTGAAGAACCAGGACCTAGATATCCTCATGGTTGACTACCATATGGAGGGTCTGAAGGGAGATCAGCTGGTTCGGCTTATTAGGGAAACCGACCACATCTACCTACCTGTTATCTTTTATTCGTCTAGCTCAGTTTCTGATCTGCTTGATGCTGTGCGAGAGGCCGAGTTGGATGGCGTCTACATCGCCAACCGCTCAGCTCTAATGAACAAGGTCAAGAGTGTCGTCGGAAGCCTTCTGGTTCGCGAACAAACCGTCAAACAGGTGCGTGGGCTCTTGATGGAAGGGGTTTCCGAGATTGACACGCAGTTCAATGATATTTTCCAGAAGGTTTGGCCAGGATTGAGCGAAGAGCAGCAACCACAAGTCGTGAGTTATCTTCAGGGTATCCTGAACGAGCGGGCCAAGTCTGCTTCATCTAAGGCCGCAAAACTTCCAGAAGATCTCGAAGGCTTCGGCGCCCATATCGCTGAAAAGTTCCTGACCGCCTCATACGATACGTACACTCGGTGGAGACTTACGAAAAAGATCCTTGAGCTTGCCGGGCACTCTGCAGATGACATCGCTGAACTCAAAAGGTTCGCGGTTCTGCCCGAGGGCGAAAAGCCCCTGAATGGGCTGCGGAACGACTATGCCCACAAGAGTAGGAAGCTGCTTGCAGAGGACCACAGTGACGCGCGCTGCGTGGAGATTAGGAAGGCTCTGAGATCGCAAAGCGCAAATATCGATTCTATCCTTGGATCTGAGACGTGAGCTCCACTATCCTGTTCGACTTGGATGGAACCCTTGCCGACAACAGCCATCGACAGCACTTTCTGTTGGGTGACAAGAAAGACTGGGGCGCCTTCTTCGATGCACAAGAGCACGATGTCCCGAACGATCCTATAGTAACGCTGTACAAGGCCCTTTTCGCGTCTGAGGAATTCAGTGTTTTAGTTGTAACGGCACGTCCGGAGAGGTACCGGCAGAACACTGAAAAGTGGTTTGCCAGTCACGATATCCCTCTTGGGAGAATGCTCATGCGCGTAGACGGGGATCGCAGAAGCGATGAAGTCATAAAGCGCGAAATGTTGGTCGAATTGAAGCAAGAGGGTTCCGTACCGCTGTTCGTCGTTGATGATCGGTCTGGGGTCGTCGACATGTGGCGTAGCGAAGGCATCACATGCCTTCAGTGCGCGGACCATAACTTTTGAACATGGTTGGTGTCGGTGCTTTCGCGAACGCAGTCCTGCACTGGGAGCAAAGATGGATCTTTTGCCTTTGATCGATGTCCAAAGTGAAGGTTGGGAGCAGCTAGTAGATGAGTGGGGCGGTGGAGCCGCTACGCCTCGTTACATTTATGACCGTGATTGTACGCATGTCAGGTTTCCCGGCCACAGGGTTTTGCGCGGGCCCAGTCTCGCCGGAGGTCAGACGGACTCTGGTTTCCTCGTCAATAGCATGGGTGAAGTGGTCGGGGGTGTTGACGCAATAGATGCACGTTGAGGTCGATGATCTAGCAATTGCTTGCTACCCGTCGGGTTGAACCCACTACGGCTTGGTGCGTGGCCGATAGCCTTGCATGAGGATACCTTCGCTGGCTTGCATGCCTTTTTGCGAAACTTCGATGAAGATACCGCCCGGGAGAAACGGTTGGTTGATGAATTGCGCGCCAACCATTTCTGCCATAGCGCGACGCGTGGCATTCTCGCTCTCGGCCAAAATGAGATAAGCTTGCTCGACCCTTCCCCCTGGGAACGTCGAAGTTGAGTCAATCCCTTGAATCCTCCTGAGCGTAGATAGGAACATGTCGCTCAAAAAGTAAAACTCTTCCGACATAACCCCTCGTTCCACTCCGTCATCCACGAGTATGCTGTAGAAACGCTCCATACACGCGAGCTTTTCGCCACCTTGCGCATCGACGGGGGAAGCAAGATCTGGACGCCGATTGAAACCCTGGTGGATATCTCGATGGCATGGCGCGCAAAGGGTTATCCCATTTCCCGTCAGGAACTGGCCGCAGGCAATGAACGACTTTCGACAAATATGGTGCGCGGACAACCCGACCGTTGAATGACAATCGACGCATCTGTTGCCATCTCGATCACGCACAAAGTCGCTCCACAAACGGAGGCAGTAGGGTCTGGATCGCTCACCACGCAGGGCCGCCTGAAGCTTCCTTGATTTGTCAGTGAGTCGCTTGAGGTAGGTCTCGTCGGTCATCAATCTGGATACACCTCTTGCGTACTGCTCCGCGTCAGAAACGATAGGTCTCGGTCAGATTGTGGAATTGAGATGCACTTCGACCTTCGGGCACGCGCCACAACGGTGTTGTCAGCGTACGTCATTGAGTAGGTCATCGATACTATTCTGCCTGCTTCGACGATCCATCGCATAGTTGTTTCGCTTAAATTCAATGCCCTGAAGAAGAGCTCTAATGTAACCAGAAACCGTGTCCGCGGCCATCACAAGTGTTGCGTCGAGTGTGTGAACATACTTGCTCGTGACCGACCCCTTGGCATGACCGATCAACGCGGCGATGGTAATCTCGGTAAAGCCAAGGTCGTTGGCGATGCTGGCGAAGCTATGCCGTAGAACATGCGGTGTCACATCCCAGAGCGGCGTGTCGGCAAAGAGCTTCTTCCAGCTCTGCGGAAAGTTTCCGACGGCGTTGTCTTCGCCCTGGCCGGGGAAGACATAGGTTCCATCCCGTTTCAGGCGGGCGGCCTCAAGATAGTCGATGACCGGTAAGCCGACCGGTCGCACGGACGCTCCTTCCTTGCTGTCTTTAAGACGCAGGCAGCTGCCTTCGATGTCGACCTCACTCCATCGCAGGCCGATGATCTCGCCTCGTCGACAGCCGGTCAGGGCAATGAGACGAAGGATCTCGGCGTGGATGCCATAGTGGCTGTCATGCTGCACGTCCTTGAGAAGGCGACCCAGCGTTCGGTACTCTGCCTCGCTCAACCGCCTGTCCCGTACCTTGTATCTCGGCTTCTTGAGACCGTGCGTCGGGTTTTGGTCGATGATCCCCGCTTCGATCGCATAGGTGAAGATGCCGCCGAGGAGACCCATTGTGCGGATCGCTGTGCCAGGACCGCCCGTGACGATTGCTTTGCCACGCAACTTCTTCGTCTTCATCACGACACGCGTTTTACCGGCGATGATGTCCTTCATGAGATTGTTCATATCCGGCTTGGTGATGTCCTTGATCCTCCGTGTGCCGAGCAACGGAATGATGTGCCGACGAATGCGACCGATGTCCGTTTCGATCGTTTTGGGCTTCTTCGGCCGTCCGCCTTTGCCGAGGATGAGGCCAGCCTCCATGTCAGCGATGTATTGTTCACAGAGTTGTCTGACGGTGACGGCGTGCCTTTCCTCCTCTCTTTCGGTCGCAGGATCTTCTCCTTGCGCAATCTGCCCAAGCAAGGCCTTTGCTTCCCGCCGTGCGGTCTCCGGCGTCCAAATGCCGTGTATTCCGATCGTATATCGCCGCGAGCGACCTTTAGCTCTATACTGCAGGAGGTAGCTTCGTTTGCCGGATGGATAGACACGAAGACCGAAACACGGCAATTCGTCGTCCCAGACGACATGGCCTTTGCTTCTTGGTGTTACGGACTCGACAAATCGTTTCGTCAGTTTGCTCATTCTCCGGTCCTTCGAAGACCCCATTTCACGCAAGCGACACGCAAGTGAGCGGGCGGAAATCAAGGCGTATTCTCGGATAGAGACTTCGGAGTACGGGTTTTGAAAATCAATGTATTTCAGGTGGTTATTGTGCTCTGGCGTGCTCTATCGTGCAATTCGGAAAGGCCATTTGACCAGCTCCGAAGGCAGAGGTCACAGGTTCGAATCCTGTCGGGTGCGCCAACTCCTTTCACCATCCCGCGATTCTCCCGAGACATTGAAACGCATAGAGGTTTCAGGTGTTCGAAGTCCTTCATTGCGCCTGCATTTCACCTTGCTCGTGGAGGCCAATTTGAGCACATTGGGCGGTTGGCAAATGTGCCATTTTTTCCATATCTTATAAAGATTTGTAGGAGGCGCCAGAGCGTGTTCGACCATTTTATCGAAGCACTTCGCAGGTGCGCCCATTAGGTCGATCTGGTCAGACGGTAGTGCCTTTTCTGACTCGAGCGACGTGATGCGCTTTTCAATTTGTTCGGAGACAAACAGTTTGTCGGTATCGAGCATCTTGTTCACCAAGTGCGTCAATTTGCGTTTCAGATGGCTCAGATCGGCTCTGGGGCGTGTTCGTCGCTCCTAATTTTTTCAAAGTTGCTTGCGAAGTTGTGTGAATGTCTGCCTCGCAATGTCAAACGGATCTGGAAGAAGGGTACGCCCGCCGACGGTCCGGTTTCGGCCCCAGAATCGCAAAACCATCGAGTGATTGCTCAGACAGCCTCTCTACCGCTCAATCACTTCCTTGGACATCGGAGCCAGCTTCGACAGCAGTTTGTTCTGAGCTGCAAAGGGAACGTCTGCTTCGCGCATCGCTTGCTGAAGGTTCTCGACCAGCGCGTTGAGATCGGCTTTTTTCACTCCCAACCCTGCGTGCGCCGTGCGCATGTCGCGCCCGGTGTAGTCGCAACCTGCGTTTAGCAAGTAACAGAACTGTTCGCCCAGGGTCCGTTTCAGGCGGACCATATCGTGCGCCACGAAGATATCCGCGATGCGCGGGTCCGCTTCGCTCAGATCGATAGTTCGATTGGCGATGCTCTGGATGCCTTCGCGCCCGCCGAATGCAGCCGCAAGTTTCTCGCCTTCGAACGGATCGGCCCCGGCATTTGCATTGCTTTGATCATAGGGATCGACTGGAAACTCGCCGGTTTCCGGATCGCGGACGCGTTCTTCGACACCGAATTCCTTGTCCCAATCGATGCCTTCGGCGGGCGCCTGTTGCAGCACCATCAATGCCGCGAGGAAAATCGCAATCATGTTATGTTCCTCAAAATGCGAGCTGTGCCGAAAGGAATGCGCCGCGCTGATCTTCGAATGTGGCGATGGAGCCAAGATCGACATAGGCCGCCGTCAGCGTCACGTTATCGGTAACAGCATAGGCCGCGAACAGATCGAACCAGTCATCTTCGCCGAGACCGAGATTGTCGGGCTTCGTTCGGAATTCTGCACCTATAACCGCGCGGCGGGACAGCTGGTAAGCGACCGACCCTTCGAACTGGAGCGAATAACCATCTCCGTTCGCGCTGCCAAACCCGAGCAATCCCAGCTGGTTTGCCTCGGTATAGCGCAGGGTCGCATTGACCAACAGGCTGTGGCGCAGGAACAGTTTGGTTGCGCTGATTGTGTAGTCGGTGCCTTCATCATCTCTCGCGCCGACTGCCAATGCGACCGGCCCGTCCAGATTGCGCTTGTGCTCGATGCCGATGCTGACCTGCGGCATGATCGGATCGCCGTAGACGACATCTCCGAACAGCCGGAGCTTCGCGCCGAATACGTCCTGATTGAGGGTGTAGCCTTTACCCAATCCGAGCGCTGCACCGACGTCGCGGGTATCCAGATTCTGCCGCGCATAGGACAGTTCGACGCGGTTCTTGATCCCGATCGACACGCCGTGGCTCTGCCAGCCATAATCGGGCAGTTCGATAACCGTCACATGCGCCGATGCGCCTACGCCGTTTTCAAGCTCTCGTCCTGCGATCGTCGACCAGGTAGAAAGTCCGCCGCCGCTGGTCCCTTCTACGGTCGAGACGCCATTGGTCAGGACAAGCTTGTCGCCTTCGAACCAATCGATCTCTTCTGCCTGCGCTGAAGTCGCGCTGATCAAAGCGCAAACGCTTGATGTAAAGACACATATCTTTGGCATACGCAGCGCAGTAAGAGCAGGATGGTTAAGGCGAATTTAAGCCTGAGCCGAGGTTTTCTTAACGGGTGCACGCTAGTGCGTCGCCGTGACCATGTTTCGCACTTTTTTGGCATCGGCGCTAGCCGTCATATCGACCGGATATGCCGTCGCCGCCGCGTCTCCTACCAGCCTGCGCGTTCAGGTGACCGACGAGCACGGCTTGCCTGTACGCGACGCCGTTGTCGAAGTGATGCCCGCTTCGGGAGTGTCCGGCCAGATCCGTTTTCCCTGGCGCATGGCCATGGCGCAAAAGAACCAGCAGTTTACTCCAGGCACGTTGATCGTCGCCAAGGGCAGCACGGTCGCCTTTCCCAACCTCGATCGCGTGCGCCATTCCGTCTATAGCTTTTCGAAACCTGCCCGGTTTGAGTTCGACCTTTACGGCCGCGACCAAAGCCGGACGCAGCGATTTGCGATTGCCGGCAGCGTGAAGCTGGGGTGCAATATTCACGATCAGATGCGCGGTTATATCCGCGTCACGGAGACACCATTTGCAGGGAAAACCGACAGCAATGGCTACCTGACGCTGCGCTCCATCCCACGGGGATCGGCAAAGCTGACCGTGTGGCACCCCCAGCTGCGCGCTCCTCGCAACGAGTCGATCAGCACCATTTCAATCACCAGCGGCCAGCAGTCGCGCAAGCTGAAAGTGCGGCTGCGGTGAGACTTACATTTCCGAAAATCGGCACGCTGCGATTTGGCTCGCTGCAATTGCGCATTGCAGTGCTTTACGCCGGACTGTTTGCGCTCGTCCTCGCAGCGGTCGTGATGATCGCTGGGGGAGGATTGGCCCGTTTCGGCGAGGCCAGCGCGACGCGCGATATGAAAGCCAATGCGCGCGTGTTCGACGAAATCGTCGATCTTCGGGCAAACCAGATGCGCGATGCTGCCGATCTGCTGGCGCGCGATTTCGGCTTCAGGGAAGCCGTGGCGACAGACGATGTCATGACCATCGACAGCGCTTTGGAAAGCCTGAAATCGCGTTCACGCACGGATGCGGCGCTGGTGGTGACGCTTGACGGTGAGATGCTCGCTGCGAGCGGCGGCGAAACACGCTCTGCCGAATTGCTTTGGTACCGCCTCGACGAAGGTCAAGATCGCGGCATGATCAAGGTGGGCGGTAAGCTATCACTTGCCGCCGCAGCACCGATCGAAGCGCCGGATCTGATCGGCTGGCTCGTGCTTGCTCACCCGTTGGATCAGGCCGAACTGACACGGCTGACCGAACTGGCGGCAATCGATATCGAAGCGCAAGTCGCAAACGCTGCGGCTTTGCCTGAGAGCCTGCGCAATGCGTCGAGCGGCGAAGTGTTCGAACGCAAGACGGACGAGCGCTATCTCTACCATCTGTCGGAACTTCCGGCCTTGGAAGATGGGCTCTCGCCGCGTCTGGTTCTACGCCACTCGCTAACCGGATCGCTGGCCGAGTATTCGGGGCTGCAATGGCTGCTCGTCGCGCTGGCCGCAGGCGGCATTGCGCTGGTCGTGGGCCTCAGCTGGCGTGTTGCGCGAACAGTTACCACACCGCTCCAGAAACTCGACGAAGCAACCCGGCTGATCGGCGATGGCCATGACGTCGAATTGCGGATCGAGTCCGATGACGAGATCGGACGGCTTGCGGGCAGCTTCAACCAGATGGTCACCGCGATCGAAGAACGTGAGCGAAAGATCATCCATGTTGGATTGCATGACGATCTGACGGGTTTGCCCAACCGCAAGCTGTTCGTCGAGCAGCTCAACAGAGCGCTTTCAAGATTGCGCGGCGCAGAGCAATTGATGGTCGTCTATGCCGATCTCGACAATTTCAAGGTAGTGAACGACACGCTCGGCCATCCGAGCGGGGATGCACTGCTGCGCCGTGTTGCTACCAATCTGTGCGAAATGCTCCCTGAAGCGCTCATCGCGCGGCTTGGCGGCGATGAGTTCGCGATGCTGTTCGACGAACTGCCCGACGGGGAAAGCCTTGCCGCCGTCGCCGACCGGATTCAGGCGTGTTTTGCCCGGACCATCGAAGTGGATGGTCAGCAGGCCGAATGCAGCGCGAGTATCGGGATCGCGGTCGCGCCTGGAGACGGAATGGACGGCACCACATTGATGAAGAACGCCGATCTCGCGCTCTATCGTGCGAAGAGCCAGGGCAAGTCGACCTATCACTTCTTCGAACCGTCTCTGGACGAACAGGCGCGCGAAAGGCGGCAGACGGAGCTCGATCTGCGCACGGCGCTGCGCGATGGTGGGTTCGAATTGCATTACCAGCCGCTCTACAGTTTAACCAAAGAGAAGCTCACCGGCTTCGAGGCGTTGATCCGCTGGAACCACCCGGAGCGCGGCCGGGTAAGTCCGCTCGACTTCATTCCCCTGGCCGAAGAAACCGGCCTGATCCTGCCGATTGGAGAATGGGTCATCAGAGAGGCCTGCCGCCAAGCGGCAGAATGGCCCGAAGACGTTTCGGTGGCGGTCAACATCTCGCCGAAACAGTTCGCTTATTCCGGCCTGACGAACACCATTCTTCAGGCGCTGTCGAGCAGCGGGCTTGCACCAGGCAGGCTGGAGCTGGAGATTACCGAAAGCATCTTCATCGTCGATGTCGAAAAGACCCTTTCGACGCTCCACAGCCTGCGCAATCTTGGTGTCCGTATTGCGCTCGACGATTTCGGTACGGGCTACTCATCGCTCAGCTATTTGCGCTCGTTTCCATTCGACAAGGTCAAGATCGACCGCAGTTTCGTCGAAGATCTTGGTCGCGGCGGAAACGCCCATGCCGTGGTCCGCGCGATCACTACTCTCGCCGATGCGCTAGGCATGGATACGCTTGCGGAGGGTGTCGAAGTCAATGAGCAACTTGAGGTGCTCAGGCGCGAAGGCTGCCGCAATATTCAGGGCTATCTGTTCGGCAGACCGATGTCCTCCAGCGACGTCGGCGAGCTGCTCGATGGAAACGCGGGCGCGCTTGAGAGCAAAGTCGCTTAGGCCTGGATTTCGACGGTTGTCAGACTGATGGCTAGCAGCCGAACTTACTCCAAATGAGACCCGCTGTGACAGATAGGTACTCCGTCACCCGCTTTGTGTTTTTGCAACCTGACGGCGCTGTTGTCACGCGAAGCCGTTCTCCACGAACTCCAGCGCGCAGCCGGCCAGCATTGCCGCTCCCATGGGCAGGGCCTGTTCGTCGACATGCATGCGCGGTGAGTGGATCGCGCAGCATTGCGACCAATCCTCTCCCTGCGGAGCCACGCCGAGGAAGAACATCGCGCCGGGTGCTTTTTCGAGCACGTAGGAAAAGTCTTCTGCACCCATGATCGGGTCGGGCAGATCGCGCCAGCTTTCGGGGCCGCCGAGATTGCGAGCGACCTTTTGGCCGAGCTTTACCGCACGTCCGTCGCACACGGTCACGGGAAAGCCGAATTCGAGCTCGCACGTCGCTTCCACCCCATAGGCGGCTGCGGTTTGGCTGGCGGTTTCTGCGATCAGGGTGTGGACCTTGTCACGGTGATCGGCGCTCAGGGTGCGGATCGTTCCGGCCAAGGTGATGTCGTCAGGGATGACGTTGTGCGCGGTGCCGCCGTGGATCTGGGTCACCGTGACGACGACTGCATTGGTTGCCTTGAAACGTCGCGTCACCATCGCCTGGATTGCGCCGACGATGGCCGCTGCGGCAGGTATCGGGTCGGCGCAATCATGCGGCATCGAAGCGTGCCCGCCGCGCCCTTTCACTGTGATGGTGAACTGGTCTGCTGCCGCCATCAGCGGGCCGGGCCGCCCGCCGATCACTCCGAACGGCGCGTTGGGCATGATGTGCAATGCGAAAGCCGCATCGGGCAGCGGGTCGATCAGTCCGTCGCCGAGCATGAAGCGCGCGCCGTGATGGCCCTCCTCACCCGGCTGGAACATGAAGTCGACCGTTCCGGCCAGCTCGTCTTTCTGCTCGATCAGCAGCTTCGCCGCTCCGGTAAGCATCGCGGTGTGCGTGTCGTGCCCGCAGGCATGCATGCGACCGGGTATTGTCGAGGCGAAATCAAGCCCGGTCTTTTCGTCCATCGGCAGCGCATCCATGTCCCCGCGCAGCAGCACACGCGGTGAACCGTCGGTTGTCTTGCCACCACGCAATGTCGCGACCGCGCCGGTGGTCGAAGGGCCGGTGCGCCACTCAAGCGGCAATCCGTCGAGCGCTTCGCGGACCTTCGCCATCGTCGACGGACAGTGAAGGCCCAGCTCTGGCTCGGCATGGATCGCGCGGCGCAAGGCGATGATTTGCGGGGCGAGCGAGTGGGCGGATTCGAGCAGCGAGTCTGTCAGCATGACCGCATCTTACCGCGTGAGACGGTTCGGCGCAGCCCAAATTTGGTTCAGGGAAAGTTGCCATTTATGCAACGCACCCGACATGTAACCAAAACGCATCTGTTACCGAGCGTCACGGTAGGAGGTCGAAAGATCGCAGTGACTTTGCCGCTGCCGCATGCTTAAGGAATTGCATATGGCGACGTCGATCTACGAATTTGCGCAACTGCCGCCCGTGCGCACCGGCCCGACCTTATGGTCGAAAGCGCGCCGTGCTCGTGCTCCGGGTGAGGCTCCGCAGGTCGGTGTCATCTACAATCCCCGCAGCCACCGTAACAAGGGTGCGGATCTGGATTGCGGGATGTCGCCGCATGTCTTCATTTCGCAGCCGGGTGACAGGTCACAACTGCCGCAGGCGCTGGCCGAGCTGGCCGAGCGCGGGATCGATCTGCTGGTCATCAATGGCGGGGACGGAACGGTCCGCGACGTGCTGACCAGCGGGCACAGCATTTTCGGCGAGAACTGGCCAGCCATCGCGGTGCTGCCCAAAGGCAAGACCAACGCTTTGACGACCGATCTGGGCATTCCGATCGAATGGTCGCTGCAAGATGCGATCGATGCTTTCGATGCGGGCGAACGTGATCATCGCCGCCCTATCGAAATCTCTTCGGCGGATAACGCGTCATCGACGGTGCTTGGCTTTATTCTGGGCGCGGGCTCTTTCATGAAGGCGACACAGGCGGCGCAAAGCGCGCACCGGCTGGGCGCGTTCAACAGCCTTGCCGTAGCAGCCACGACCGGATGGACGGTGCTGCAATCGGTGTTTGGCAGCCGCAAGAACATCTGGCGGATCGGGTCGCGGATGAACATCGAACTCGGCCCGCATGGCGCGCCACTGGCGCATAGCGGGGTCGGCGATCCGGAGTTCCGCCAATTGCTGTTCGCCTCGACGCTGGAGAGCTTTCCGGCGGACATTCTGCCGTTCGGGCAGTTGCGCAAGGGATTGAAACTGGTCGCTCTCGATCAGGTTGCGCGCCGTTCGATGGCACTGGTGCCGCTGATTGTGACGGGCCGGGTCAAGAATGGGCTGCGTGAACGCGGATTTCACCAGGTCGCCGTTCCTGATTTCACGCTGGATATCGACGATCCGTTCATCTTCGACGGGGAAGCCTTCCCGGCGGGCCAGTATCGTATCGGTCAGGGCCCCGAGCTGGAATTCGTCACCCCCAAATCGGACGATTGATGGACCCGCTTGGCGAGCGGATAGCAACCCGCCTCGCCGCGCCGGTCGATCCGGCGGTGGCCGGGTTCGCGCGCAGCCTCGCAGAGGATGCAGGCGCGCGGGCGGTGCTGTTTTACGGGTCCAATTTGCGCACCGGTTCGCTTGAGGGCGTGCTCGATTTCTACGTTTTGCTGCCGGGCAACGAGCGAGCCAAAATCTGGCCGCGGGTCAGCTATCATGAGCGCGAATCTGCAGGAGAAACACTCCGCGCCAAGGTCGCGACGATGACGCTTGATACCTTTGCGAAGGCGGCTTCGGGCGATCTGGCCGACACCACGATCTGGGCGCGGTTCGTCCAGCCATCGGCGCTTGTCTGGCAGGCGGGCGAAGTGGCTCGTGGTGAAGTGATCGACGCGATCGGGGCGGCTTCGCAAACGGCGGCACGGTTGGCTGTGGCGCTGGGGCCGGATCGCGGGTCGGCAGAAGATTACTGGCGCTCACTGTTTCGCGCGACCTATCAGGCTGAGTTTCGGGTAGAAAAGTCTGGGCGCGAGAACGATATTCTCTCGGTCAATGCCGAGCATTTCGCAGGATTGCTGCCCCTCGCGCTCGACGCGGCGGGGATCGAGTATCACAGCGAGGGCGATCAGCTTCGTCCGCAGCTTTCCAAAACGATGCGCAGCGACATTCTCGACTGGTGGAAACGGCGCAGACGGCTCGGAAAGCCGCTCAACTTCGCCCGATTGCTAAAGGCCAGCACGACGTTCGAAGGCGCAACGCGCTATGCCGCGTGGAAGATCGAACGTCACACCGGGATGCCGGTCGAAGTGACGCCGTTTCGCGAACGCTACCCGATCCTTGCCGCGCCCGGCGTGCTGTGGGCCCTCTGGCGGCATAAACGAAACCGGACCTGACGGGCGCGCATTCGTCAGCCGATATATTTCATCGTGATGGTCATCGAGCTGACGCCCGACCCGACCGAGAAGCGCGTCTTGTCCACGCTCGGTTTGCCGAGGTTGAAGATGTTGATCGACGGGTTGTTCGACATGGCACCGCCATCGCTGCTGATGTCGGTCTTGCCATTGCCGTTTACATCGTGGCGCGCGGCGAAAGCGTAATTGCCCGATGCGGGCACCGGCATGCAGAACGTCATCGTACCCTTGCGCGCGGGAATCTGGATGCGGCTGAGCCAGCGGCCTTTCTCCAGCCAGTCCGCCTTGGTCGCGCGATAGCTTTGCAGGCGGATCGTCCCAGTGGCGCTTTTCACGCCGCGAATGGTCACGCGCACCGCCGGGCCTTTACCCGGCGCGCATTGGCGCATGTCGTTGCCGATCGTCTGGCGATATTGGGACTGGGCCGCGAGCGGGGGCGATATCAACACCGCGCCGGCTCCCGCCAGCCCAAGCGCGCTTAATCCGATGCCGATAGCCTTCATATGTCCTCGTCTTTTGGGTGCCTGATCTAAGCGAAGCGCCGGTTTTGAATAGAGCCGGTTTGTGGCCGTAGCGCTGCCGATATGCTCTGCCTTTTTGCAGATAACCGCTGAATTCCACCTGAATTTGTGCAGTTAGGCGGGTTCAGGTGGGCAAAAGGCGCTGTGCGCCGTGGAAAAAGCCCCGGCAAGCGCTTGTGGGGTGATTCGCGCGCGTCGTATTGGGTTAACCACGCAAATGGGCGCAAGAAAGCCATCATGCCAGCACCGTTGATCTCTCCCTCCATCCTGTCAGCCGACTTCGCGCGGCTTGGCGAAGAGGTGCGCGCGATCGACGCAGCCGGGGCCGATTGGGTGCATATCGACGTGATGGACGGGCATTACGTGCCCAACATTACCATCGGCCCGGACGTGGTGAAGGCGCTGCGTCCGCACACCGACAAGACGTTCGACGTCCATCTGATGATCGCGCCGGTCGATCCGTATCTGGAAGCCTTCGCCGAGGCTGGAGCGGACATCATCACCGTTCACCCGGAATCCGGCCCGCATGTCCACCGCACGCTTCAAGCGATCCGTTCGCTGGGCAAGAAGGCGGGTGTTGTGCTCAACCCCGGCACCCCTGTCGAAGTGCTCGACAATCTGATGGACCTTGTCGATCTGGTCCTCGTCATGAGCGTCAATCCCGGATTTGGCGGGCAGAGCTTCATCCCATCGCAGCTCGAAAAAATTGTGCGCATCCGCAGCATGATCGATGCGACCGGGCGCGACATTCATCTTGAAGTCGATGGCGGGGTCAATCCCGACACCGCGAGGCAATGCGTTGCTGCCGGAGCCGATGTGCTGGTCGCTGGGTCCGCAACCTTCAAGTGCGGACCTGATCATTATGCGAGCAATATCGCCGCGCTCAAAGGGGCGGTGTGATGGACTCGCTGTTCCAGAATACGACGGAGCAGCAGCTCGACGAGCCGGTTGAGGATACCGCCCCTCGCTCCGCCATGCCGCTAAAGGCTGACGAAGCGCCGACCCCGAGTGACCCTGAGCAAGCGCAAGCGGCTGAGGTCGAAACCTCGCGTGCGTTGGCTCTCACCGATGTTATCGCCCCGCGATCGAGTGCAGGGGATACGCTGATCCGGCTGGCCTATCGCCTTGGCGTTCCCGGCCATACGTTGTCCGCGCCGTTTCGCCGCCCTCCTGCCATGCGGGTGCTGGCGACCGTCGAAAGCCCGGCCACCGGCGATCGGGCGGCTGGCACGGCTCTGCGCGCGGGGCATTTTCTGGTCCATGGCGTCAAAACGCCGATCGGGCAGGTGGAGTTCGACAGCGCGGCGCGGCTGGGCGGCGGGCTGGAGCGGGCAGTTCACGGTTTCTCCTGGCTCGATGATCTCGCTGCGAGCGCACCACGCGCCGATTGCCTCAGCATTGCCGAGCGTATCACCGGGCTGTGGCTCGATGCGAACCTGAAACCTGCCAGGGGTGCGGCGTGGAGCGTCGAACATGCCGGACTGCGGCTGCTCGCCTGGCTGGTCCATGCGCCGCTGGTGCTGACGGGGCAGGATGCGACGCTCAAGCCTCGGCTGCTCAAGGCAATCGAGGAAACGGCGGACTGGCTCGATCGCAAGGCCGCTGGCGCAGGCGCCGGATTTGGTCAGGTTGCCGGTTGGACCGCAGTCACCGCAGCGGGGTTGTTGCTGCCCGAAGGAAAGCCGCGTAGGCTTTATGGCGAGGCCGCGCTGATCAAGTCGCTTGGCGATCTGGTCGCGGAAGATGGCGGTGTTCTGGCGCGCTGTCCCGCGACGCAGATGGATGCGATCAAAGTTCTGACCCAGCTGATCGCCTGTTACGAAGCGGTCGAGCGGGAGCCGCCGCGCGCGATCACGTTGATGCGCGAACTGCTGGTCCCGCCTTTGTTGACTTTGCGCCACGGCGATGGCGCGCTTGGCAGCTGGCAGGGGCAGGGTGCGATTGCGGCGGACACGGTTGCCGCGCTGATCGCTGCGACCGGCGTTCGCACACGGCCGCTCAAGGACGTGCAGCATTGGGGCTTTCAACGCATCAAGAGCGGCGACACGATCGTTCAGTTCGACGCCGCGCCACCACCGCGTGCACGCCATGCTCGCACCGGATGCGCTTCGACGCTGGCATTCGAGCTGTCGGATGGACCTTCGCGCCTGATCGTCAATTGCGGTGGAGCAGCAATGGCAGGCGGGCTGGTCCCGGCGCGGATCGGACAGGGACTGCGCGCGACCGCGGCGCATTCTACGCTGACGCTCGACAACGCCAATTCCACTGCGGTCCTGCTGCACGGTAAGCTGGGTAGGGGCGCCGAGCTGGTCGAAACCGAAACGCGCCTGCTCACCCGGCATCGCGGTGAGGCGACCCGGCTTGAGGCGAGCCATGACGGCTATGCCGCGCGATTTGGCCTGACGCACCGCCGGATTCTCACCCTGCGCAGCGACGGCAACCAGCTGGCGGGCGAAGACATCCTCGTCCCCGTTTCGCGCAAGGGCAAACGCGGCAAGATCGGCTTTGCCTTGCGCTTCCATCTTGGTCGCGGCGTCGAAGCGCATCTCTCGGACGACAAGCGCGGCGCAAGCCTGTTGCTGCCCAATGGCCGCCTGTGGCAGTTCCGGCTGGCAGGTGACGGGCCGGGCGCGGGCAGCCTTTCGATCGCTTGCGAAGACAGCCTGTGGGTCGATGGCGAGGGGCGTCCGCACGCGACTGAGCAATTGGTGATCGAAGGCATGACATCGCGCGGCGGGGGACAATTCTCCTGGCTGCTCAAGAAAATGGGATAATCTCACGTGGGTGATTTGACGATCAAGCGGGCGCTGCTTTCGGTGTCCGACAAAAGCGGTTTGGCAGAACTGGGCGCGGCTTTGGCGGCTCGCGGGGTCGAGCTGGTCAGCACCGGCGGCACGGCGCGGACTCTGCGCGAGGCGGGGTTGGACGTGCGCGATGTCTCCGACCTCACGGGTTTTCCCGAAATGATGGATGGCCGGGTCAAGACGCTGCACCCAAAGGTCCATGGCGGGCTGCTCGCCCTGCGTGACAATGACGAGCACGTCGCGGCGATGACGGAGCACGAAATCGGGGCGATCGATCTGGTGGTGGTCAATCTCTACCCGTTCGAAGCGACCGTCGCGAAGGGTGCAGGTCGCGACGAGATCATCGAGAACATCGATATCGGCGGGCCGAGCATGGTGCGCTCTGCCGCAAAGAACCACGGCTTTGTGACGATCCTCACCGATGCGACGGACTATGCCGAGCTGCTCGAAGAACTCGACACCAATGATGGCGCAACCAGCGAGGCGTTCCGCATTCGCATGGCGGGCAAGGCCTATGCGCGCACGGCTGCTTATGATTCCGCAATCGCAAACTGGTTCGCATTCGGCGATGCCTTTACCCATCCACTCGGTGCAGAGGCGCTGCACGCCACGCCGTTCACTGAAACAATGCCGCTGGCGTTCAAGCGTGAGGATGTGTTGCGCTATGGCGAGAATCCGCACCAGGCGGCGGCTGTCTATGTCCCGCAGGTCACCGGCACCTCGGGCGTTCCGCAGGCTGAGCAATTGCAGGGCAAGGCGCTCAGTTACAACAATCTGAACGACGCCGATGCAGCGTTGGAGCTGGCGGCGGAGTTTGCTGGCAGCGATCCGGCGGTCGTGATCGTCAAGCATGCCAATCCTTGCGGCGTGGCGCAGGGTGGCTCGCTGATCGATGCGTGGAACGACGCGCTGCAATGCGACAGCGTCTCGGCGTTCGGCGGGATCGTCGCCGTGAACACCGAGCTGGACGGCGCGACGGCCGAGGCCATTGCGAGCATCTTCACCGAAGTCGTGATCGCGCCGAAAGTAAGTGCCGAGGCGCGCGAGATCTTCGCCAAAAAGAAGAACCTGCGCTTGCTCGAATGCGGCACACTGCCCGACCCAAGACGCGGCGGTTTCGCGATGAAGACAATTGCAGGCGGCATGCTGATCCAGTCGCGCGACAATGGCGCAGTGGCTCGGGATGATCTGAAAGTCGTGACCAAGCGCGAGCCGACCGAGCAAGAGCTGAAAGACTGCCTGTTCGCCTGGACGGTCGCGCGGCACGTGAAGTCTAACGCGATTGTCTACGCCAAGGACGGCGCAACCGCCGGGATCGGCGCTGGCCAGATGAACCGCCGCGATTCCGCGCGCATCGCGGCGATCAAAGCGAAAGAGGCTGCCGAGACTTACGAATGGGCGGCTGCAAAGACCGTGGGCAGCGCGGTCGCATCGGATGCGTTCTTCCCCTTTGCCGACGGATTGATAGCTGCGGCAGAAGCGGGCGCGACCGCGGTGATCCAGCCGGGCGGTTCGATCAGGGATGAAGAAGTCATCGCCGCCGCCGATGAAGCGGGGCTGGCGATGGTGTTTACCGGGATGCGGCATTTCCGGCACTGATCTTTCCCGCACCCGCAATCTGACAGCCCAAATTCGGCTTCGTTCAGCACAAACAAACTCTCTCTTGTTTGAAAGATGATCTAGCGTGCTGGCGGGCGTCTGCCTCTTTTTCTGGTCCGGCAAGTAACCAGATTGAGTTTCGAGACGAACACTAGCTGAAAGCGGCATTCACCGTGTTGCAAGACAATCTGTGGCAACACACGATCAAGAAACGCCGAACGAGAAAGAAAATGAAACTCTTCGCCCCTGACCTGTATCGCAATTTTGGCATCGGCTTCGTGGCCGGTGCGTTGGCTATTGGCGCGACGACGATCGACGACTGGCAAAACATCGATACGGACATTGCGCCTGCCGCGCGCGCTGCCGAAGCACCGCAACCCTCCAGCGAATTCCTCATCCGCGACGAGCAGGTCGAGATCGCTCAATGAAACTCCGGGTGACCAGGCCCGCCCTGTTCAAACAGGGCGCGCTGGCCCTTGCCGCCGCGTCGCTCGCCATCACTGGCTGCGCGTCGCCTGCTGCGGCCGAGGAAGTGTTCAACGCCCCCGCTCCCAAGCGCATCGCAAAGGAAGGTGCCGGCTTGAAGACTGCGATCTTCGCTGGCGGCTGTTTTTGGGGTGTCGAGGGTGTCTTCAGTCATGTTAAAGGCGTGAAATCGGCAGTGTCGGGCTATCACGGCGGCAAAGCCGGAACCGCGACCTACAATCGCATCATCACCGGCACGACCAATCACGCCGAGGCGGTCAAGATCACTTATGATCCCTACGTCGTGCGTTATGACGAACTGCTACAGATTTTCTTCTCAGTGGTGGCCGATCCTACCCTGAAGAACCGTCAGGGCCCCGATGTTGGCGCGCATTATCGCAGCGCTCTGGTGCCGATGAATGCCGAACAGCGGGTTGTGGCCAAGGCGTACCTTGCGCAGATGGGCGCGTCCGGCGTTTGGAAACGGCCGATCGTCACCCGGATCGAGAATCACAAGACCTTCTTCGCGGCGGAAAAGTACCATCAGGATTACATGGTGAAGAACCCGCGCTCGGGATACATCCTGCGCTGGGACAAGCCCAAGGTGCAGGCGCTGAAAGCGAAATTCCCGTCGGAATACCGGGCCAACTTCCTGCGCGATGGCTGATAAGCCGCCGCTGGCGAAAGCCGTGCAGTGCGCTTATATAGGCAGCATGAATCACGAACTGAAAGGTGCGAACGACCATTCGCACGCCCATCAAGAGCATACGGGTGACAGCCTGATCGAAGCCGCGCGTGCATCGCTTACCGGATCGGGTGAGCAATGGACCGGCATGCGAGAGGCCGTCTTCACCGAGCTTGCCAAGCATGAACGGCCGGTCTCCGCCTACGACATCGCCGATAACCTGTCCGCCGCACGCGGAAAGCGGGTGGCGCCCAACAGCATCTATCGCATTCTCGACCTGTTCGTGACGAACAACCTCGCAATGCGGGTCGAAAGCTCGAACGCCTATCTGGCGAACACCCATCCGGGCTGCGCGCATGATTGCATTTTCCTGGTCTGCGACGAATGCGGCGAGGCGACTCACATCGATGATGAAAAGGTCAGCGAGACGGTCCGCTCGCTGGCCACGACGCGCGGTTTCAAACCCGAACGACCGGTGCTGGAGATTCGCGGCCTGTGCCGCGCCTGCGCTTGATTGCGCGGCTTGCATGTAACGCTGCGCTGACAGCTCGATAGTCACAGAAAACTCACAGATCGCCGACAGACCGTGCATGAACAGCGATAAGCCGTTCATCGACAGTTTGGTTTGGACGGTGTAAGGCAAATTGCTATGAATCAATCGCCCGAAACTCCGTTGCTGGATCAGGTGGATACGCCTGACGATCTCCGCAAATTACAACCCGAAGACCTCCGCCAATTGTCCGATGAATTGCGCGCTGAGATGATCGATGCGGTCAGCACCTCTGGCGGGCATCTGGGATCGGGACTGGGCGTGGTCGAACTGACCGTGGCGATCCATTACGTCTTCAACACGCCGGACGACAAGCTGGTCTGGGACGTCGGCCACCAGTGTTATCCGCACAAGATCATCACCGGACGGCGCGACCGCATTCGGACGCTGCGGCAGGGTGGTGGGCTGTCCGGCTTCACCAAACGGGCCGAGAGCGAATACGATCCGTTCGGCGCGGCGCACAGCTCGACCTCGATCTCGGCAGCGCTCGGCTTCGCGATGGCGAACAAGCTCACCGGCAAGGAAGGTCGCGGCATCGCGGTCATCGGCGACGGCGCGATGAGCGCCGGCATGGCCTACGAAGCGATGAACAACGCCGCGCAGGCGGGAAACCGGCTGGTCGTGATCCTCAACGACAACGATATGTCGATCGCGCCACCGGTGGGCGGTCTGTCGGCCTATCTCGCGCGGATGGTCTCCTCCAGCGAATATCTCGGCCTGCGCAGCCTTGCCTCGCGCGCGGTCAAGAAGATGAGCCGCCGGATGCACGAAGCCATCGGCAAGGCTGAGGAATACACGCGCGGCATGGTGACCGGCGGGACTTTGTTCGAAGAATTGGGCTTCTATTATGTCGGCCCGATCGACGGTCACAATCTCGATCACCTGATCCCGGTGCTCGAAAATGTGCGCGACACGTCCGAAGGCCCCGTGCTGATCCACGTCGTCACCACCAAGGGCAAGGGATACAAATACGCCGAGGAAAGCGCCGACAAATATCACGGCGTGCCCAAATTCGACGTCATCACCGGCGAGAAGAAGAAGGGCGCGGCCGGTCCTCCCGCTTATCAGAACGTATTCGGCGATACGCTGGCAAAGCTGGCCGAAACCGATGAGCGGATCTGCGCCATCACTGCCGCCATGCCATCGGGCACCGGGGTTGATCGCTTTGCAAAGGCTCATCCCGAACGCAGCTTCGACGTAGGCATCGCCGAACAGCATGGCGTGACCTTTGCTGCCGGTCTTGCCGCGCAGGGGATGCGCCCGTTCGCGGCGATCTATTCAACCTTCCTGCAGCGCGCCTATGATCAGGTCGTGCACGATGTTGCGATCCAGAACCTGCCGGTTCGCTTTGCGATCGACCGCGCCGGGCTCGTCGGTGCCGATGGTTGCACCCATGCAGGCAGTTTCGACATTACCTATCTCGCCACCCTGCCGAACATGGTGGTGATGGCGGCCGCCGATGAGGCGGAACTCGCAAACATGACCTACACCGCGGCTGAATATGACGAAGGCCCGATTGCCTTCCGCTATCCGCGCGGCAGCGGCACCGGTGTCCCGATACCGGACCAGCTTGAAAAGCTCGAAATCGGCAAAGGCCGGATCGTTCGCGAAGGCACCAAGGTTGCGATCCTGTCACTAGGCGCGCGTCTGGAAGAGGCGAAGAAAGCCGCCGACCAGTTGGAGGCAAAGGGCCTTTCAACCACGGTCGCCGATATGCGCTTTGCCAAGCCATTGGACGAAGACCTGATTGCCCGTCTGATGCGCACGCATGAGGTTGTGCTGACGGTCGAGGAAGGCGCGATCGGCGGGCTGGGCGCACACGTGCTGACCTATGCCAGCGACGAAGGGCT
>JBCCBW010000025.1:0-36483 GCA_039033835.1 Pseudomonadota bacterium | reverse complement strand
GACTTGTGCCGCTTGCTCTCATGGGCGGAGTCAAAGGCTACTTCGAAAACAATTTCGCGACTTCCCGCGTCACAACAAGATGAAGGGCATGGGCCAGATTGTCAGCTGGTCGGTCCGCGATGAAACGCTGCATTGCGAAGGCATCATCAAGATGTTCCACACCTTCTGCGAAGAGCGCGACTGCCTGACCAAGGCGGTGAAGGAAGACATCATCGATATCTGTCAGAAGACCGTGCGGCTCGAAGACGCCTTCATCGACCTCGCCTTCGAAATGGGCCCGGTCAACGGGATGACGGCGAAGGATATCAAGAAATACATCCGCTACATCGCCGACTGGCGCCTGAACCAGCTGGGCCTGCAGCCGATCTACATGGTCGAAGAACACCCGCTGCCATGGCTCTCCCCGCTGCTGAACGGCGTGGAGCACGCGAACTTCTTCGAAACCCGCGCGACGGAATATTCGAAGGGCGCGACCACCGGGGACTGGAACACGGTGTGGTCCAGCTTCGACAAGCGCCAGAAGGCAAAGGCCCCGGCTGAGGGTGAGGCTGTGAATGACGGCCCGGATATGTTTGGCGAGAGTTCGGTGCAAGCGGCGGAGTAGTTTGCGAACTCTAATCGAGAGAGAGATTTAGAATTCGATTGGTAAACGCAGCTTGACTTACGCCGAAGGCTTTCGCCATCCGCAGCACCGCTGCGTCATTTTCTAAGTCTATACCGTCGGGACATTCAGTCCTGACAAGCTCTTCGGGCATCAGAACCGATGCAGCGAAGGCATTTGCCGCAATCTCCATCTTGTCGATGCCATCTGCAGACAGGCTGTCACGTCGTAGAGTGCCGCGGTCGACATGAACTGATCGTCTTAGGACCGTCTCGTCCATGATGTGATGACCCAGCTCATGGGCTATAGTGAAGCGCTGGCGGTTTGAGTGATGTGCAGCATTATAGACAATGTGCTTCTGCGCATCCTTTATGAATGCCATTCCAGAAAGCTCGCTATCAAGCACTGACGATTTCACAATGCACCCTTCGGCAATCGCAATTTCTCGTATCGGTACCGGAAGGCTTACCGCGCCAAGTTTTGCGAGCAAAGCGCGAGCAAACGTCTCGCCTCTTTGGCGCGCTCTAGATACCTTCAGATATGACATCAGGAACTAGCCACGATCGACTGAATCGCATCTGCCTCGAGCGGCGTTAAAGTTGCACCAGAAAGGCTGACACGTTCATTCGGAGCGGGGCGGTTTGATGGGCGAATAAGATCGGTCGGCAACAGATCGGCAACTGTCGCAAGCTTTAGCGCTTCTGAAATCTCTATAGCTTGATGCAACACAATTCGTTGCCGTCCTGCTTCGATGTTCGCAACAGAAGCCCGGCTCAAACCTATTTCGTCGGCAAGCTGTTGCTGAGTCAGCTCCGCCTTCTCGCGCGCTTCAGCAACCCGCCTACCAAAAAGAACATAGAGATCCTGCGGCTCCACCAGCAGATTGCTAATCCACAGCATCATGCACTGTCAATCCCCACATATGTTTGTTTAACAAACGCACGACATCAAAATTATACTTAATGGTTGACTGGCTTCGCGCTTGAGCTATGTAGGAAAGACTCCGATTCGGGGTGAGAAACGAAAGGAATTACAATGAGTAAGAAACCCGGAAGCAACTCCGGCGATGATGGCGGAATCTATCAGGAAACGGGACCTCGTGGTGGCCGCTACGAGAATTATTCAACAGTCCGCGATAATGAGCGGATGCCGCCGACCACCCAACCTGGCCGTAGCTGGACGCGAATTCGTCGTACGCCTGACAGCAAACGCTAGGGAGATAGCTGGTGGTAGAATACCCTAATCGGCCGCGCCCGAACCCCCGGCCATCGCCTAGGCCAATTCCTGGCGATCCGAGGCCAACTCGCCCGATCTATCCGAGTGATCGTCCCCGTCCATACGCATGACAGGCGTATCGCAACCGAAGGGCTAGGCAACGCTCTCACGCATTGCCTAGCCCTTTCTTGAGAGAACGATGCATTATTTCAATTCTAGCGCAATCCACGCTGCCAGTTACGATGCCGGCAGCCAAACACTCACCATATGGTTCACCAGTTCTGGGCAGCCATATGACTACTACGGCGTTCCCTCGTACATTTGGCATGGCTTCCTGACCGCATCGTCGGCTGGAACCTACTTCAACCAGTTCATCCGAGATCAGTATGCTGCTTAGAGACGCAAACATCGGTAGAACTGGCTAACGTCCCAAGACGACTTGCAATCCTGTTAACTGGTGATCAGGTTTGAAACACTATAGCGGTCACCACCATGCCAAACCGCCCGCTACTCCTCCTCGCGCTAACCCTCGCGCTCACCGCCACCCCATTTGCGCCAACCTTTGCGCAGGATGCCTCTGAACCCGATCCCATCGTCGAGCTTCCCGCCGAGGACGTCGCGATGAATGCGGCGAAGGATGAGGCGCGGGCGACCTTGGCGCAGTGGCTTGCGGTGCTCGACAATCCGCCGCTCGGCGCGCGGGAGATTGGGTTCAAGTTTCCACTCGAAGGGTGGGAGCATATCTGGGTCGCCAATGTCCGGCGCGAGGGTGACTTCCTCGAAGGGCAGCTCGCCAATGCGCCGCATTCCGAAGGCCATGCCTATGGTGATTGGGTACGCGTGCCGCTCTCCGACGTGTCGGACTGGGCCTATCGCGACATGGACGGCGTAATGCAGGGCCACCGCACCACCCGCGTGCTGTTCAGCGAGCTGCCGCCCGAAACCGTCGCTGAGATCAAGGCCGCATTCGGCTGGGAGTGAGTCGCTCGCTCAACACCATTCGACCTCATTCCCACCCCAAACCCCGGCCAACCCCTCTTCCATCAGCACTTCGCCCAGACTCAACCCGTCGCGGGTGATCACTCTCAGCGCCCGGCCGAAATAGTCGGTGTCGCGCCCATCGGCGCTGGGTTCGAGAGTGAAGGCGGCTTGATTTAGCAACGCCTGCATCCGCTTCGTCGCGCGGTGGCCTGTTGCTGCTTCCTGCGCGCAACCGGGCCGCGAGGTTTCGGGTGTGTCGATATCGGCGATGCGGATCTTGGTGCCGCGATACCAGATCGTGTCGCCATCGACGATGCAGGTGACGCGGTTTCGGCCGGAGCAGATCGGGAAATACGCGCTCTCGCCGTCCGTCGCTTGCGCGGTGTGTTCGGGCGCTGTCGCGGCGGTCTCGGCCATGGCCGGGCTGATCCCGGTCACCGTGACCAGCAAGGCTATCGCAAAGAGGGGATTGCCCCATCGCATTGCGCGATTCTGGCAGCGCGCTGCCCGGCTGTCGGCTCAGGGAAAGCCCTAAGTATTAGCCCGTGCGTGGACGCGGTCAGCCACGATTTTCCTACAGCGGCGGCCTCATGATAGATCTCGAACTATGTTTCCGCGACCCCTTCAGCCCCTTGCTTCGCGAACTGCGTGTACGGGAGGCGAGAGTTTTGTCGGCAAAGTGTCAACTTTGCCCAATCGCAATAATCATCTGAAATCATGCAGAAAATGGGCTTTTGGCGCGGTTGACACAGTGTCAGTTGTGTCAACTTCGCAACGGTTCTCGGCCTCCCATCTGGCAAGTCCGTTGACAGCAAGGTGCCACACTGTATTGCATAACCAATACGGCAATACAGCCGATGAGAAGGGGATATTATGTTGACTGCACTCGCCCTGGGACTTGCCCAGCCGATGCCTCCGATAGATCAGGCCAGCACGGAAATCGCGTCCAGCGATTCTGCGCTGTTCTATGCCGCGTTCGAAGCGTGCACGCCCGACGTGGTCGAGAACTTGGTCACCGAAGACTTTCGGATGTTGCACGACCTTGCAGGGCAGATTGCCGATAATGGCGGCGATTTCGTCGGGGGCTTGCGAGAGGAATGTGCCAACCGTGCTCCGGGTGGAGCAACGGAAGGCTACACAAACCGCCGCCTGCTGGTTCCGGGCAGCCGCACCATCACGCCGCTGGGCGAATGGGGCATGCTGGAGCGCGGGATGCACACCTTTCAGGAGCTGCGCCAGCGTCCGGCTGGGTATTACGGTGCAGAAGATCCCGGTGGCCCGTCATGGGTGCAGACCGGCGGCGCGCATTATATCCATGTGTGGAAATGGATGAGCGAAGAAGGCAAATTCCGCCTGCAGGAAAGCATCAGCGTCGATCACGGTGAAGCGCCTGCCTATCCGCCAAGCGAGGGCTAAGGCCTAATCCCAACCCCATGCGGGCGGCGGCGCCTTGATCTCCTGGCCAAGGTCGAATTCGACGCGGAAATGGCGAGGCTCGGGCGCGCCGCCCTCGATTGTCCGGCGCAATTGGTAGGCGAAGACGCCGCCTTCGCTACCCGCCGGATCGACTTCGACGGTCCAGATGTTGATGACCGATGCGGAGAGGCCTTCACGCTCGAACAAGGCCACGCTCTCGGCATCCACGGGGAAGTCCTGCGCGCGGGCCGATCCCTCGTCTGCGGTGTCGCCGCCATACATGGTCAGCGCATCGCTTGCCCCTTCCGAGTGGCGGTGATCATGCTTGAGCCGCAATCCGCCCGCATCGTTGCGGGTGATCAGCCAGGTGCGAGAGCGATCCCATTCGCCGTCGAGCTGGACGTGAAACGGGATGGCGATCTGCGTGTCGGAGCATTCGCGTACATGCATCACCATCGGTGCGCCCGCGAAATCCGCATCCTCCGCATCCGCGCTTACAAGGCCGCCTGAATAGGCTTTGCCGCAATGGCTGGAAAGCGCCGCCCAGAACTCATCTTGTGGGCCGGGGTCGGGGACGGGTGCTGGTGCCGGTTCGTCGGCGCAACCGGCCAAGAATATCAAAGGCAGAACAGGCGAGAGCATCAGAGCGCGAGTGTAAATCATGGCGTTCCGTAACAGCCAGCCTGACAATGCGATACTGCCGATCAGCGCGACCCGAGACCGAAGTCTATCGATGGCCCCGGACCGCCGCCATCGTCGTCCGGACCGCGAGGCCCGCTTTGCGCTGACTTCGCCATCTCCGCATCATCCATCTCGTTCAGGATCTTTGCGGTGTCCTGGAACTGGCTACCCTTGGTGATGAGCCCCGTCTCGTTGAATTCCCACAGGTCGAACAGCTCCTGCTCGAACGGTGCACCGCCCTTTACCTTCAGCACCACGCGCCAGTGCACCGCCGCGCGGTTTTCCTCGATCGTCGCGGATACGAGCCTGCGGTCGAGCATCTCGATCTGTTCGAACAGCTCTCGAGCGACCTTGTCCGGCTCGTCGGTACGTCCGCCGGGGAAGGACATGATAACGCTGCCATCACCGACAAAGCGGAACGTCGCATCGGGCGCAAGAACGCTGGCGAATTGCGCGCGGTCGCCCGACTCGCGCCCTTTGTACAAGGTTTCAATTTTGGTGAGCATGTCTTCGCGATTCATAGTCATCTCCCTGTTTTTGCCGGTTACTCGCGATAGTCGCCCTTCTCATAGGCGGTAATCACCCGGCGGCTGGGCAGGCGGCACACATTGGGCGCGTCAAAGAAATACAGGCATTTGGGCACGCCATTCTCGAACGAGATGTCGACCGATCCCGCCTGCGCTCCGCCAAAGCCGCTGAAGCGGTAGCGCGCGCTTAGTCTCGCGGGCCGACCCTGACTGTCACGCCGCCCGACGGACACCTGCGACGCGCTGCCAGCGACATAGCGGTTAAAGCTCCACCCTTGGGCATTCTCCCTGATCAGCTCATCGACCATCCTCTGATAATTGGAGTCGACAAACGCACCTCCGCCTGACCCGCTCCGTAGGCTGGCCAATGTCGCTCCATTGGCTAGGCGAAGCGGCTCCCTGCCATCGGCGAAGCGCTGAATATTGGCCTGCAGCCGCCTTACCGCCGCGCTGTTGCAGCCGTTCTTCGTCAGCAGGTTCGGCATGTCGTCGCCCACCGACAGAGCAACGTCGGCCATCTGCCGCGACCATTCGATCGGATCGCCGCCGGTCAGGCCAAGCGCATCGCCCATGGCACGCGGCGTAAGATTGGCTTCAAGCTGATTCGCCGCGCGATACAGATCGGGGTCGGCGTAACGGTCAGTGCCAAAACTCTGGTACTGGCTGCACGTCGTCGGCCCAACAGGATTGCCATAGATATTGACCGGCGTGCTTTCCTGAACGCACCTGCTTTCGGTGATCTCGACCTTGTTTTTGGGAAGCGACGCTGCGCACTGCCGCGAGAACGCGTCGATATACTGGTTCATGAACACCAGAAACCGCATGTCGTTATTCTGCAGCCGAGCATTGGCGAAATCGCCCAGATACAGCGCCGTCATCTCGGTTTCGTAATTGAGGCCGTCGACATCGAGGCTATTCGCGGTGAGGCCCGATTGTGCATAAGCTATGCTTGCGCCCGCGATGAGTGACACAGACATCGCCGCGACGGCAAATTTGGACCGAACCGATCCGGACCAAGCGTGTTGATTGCGCCGCATGGCGATTCCCCCTGCTGTTTTGACTGAGTAACAAGTCCATATTTCTCAAAGTAATGATAGTATCAATACGACAAATCGTCAGCTTGGCTGAGCGTTGATGAGGCTTTGACTTGTATCAAAGACTGGCGTTTCAGGGGCCCCTAGCTTGTCTCTCAAACATCCAAGGGAGAACACCACCATGTCCGCTCACACGCCGCACGAACTCCACGATGAGTTTCCCCATGACGCGAAGACGCTGCATATGCTCAAGCTGAGCGACACCCATTTCTGCAACCTTGCGGAGCGGTATCATGCCGTGAACCGCGCGATCCACCGCATTGAGATTGAGGTCGAACCGTGCAGCGATGAGCATTCCGAGCGGCTGAAGAAACAGCGGCTTTCCCTGCTCGATGAAATCGCCGCCATTCTGGAAAAGGCGGAAGCGAAGATGGAGATGGTTTATGCGTAGGATTATGTTCCCCGGACGGTCCCGACGCGGCATCTCGCCCTTCACCGCGCTCGCGCGGCGTCGCCGCCTCCGTCGGGCAGGGCTTGCGGCGATGGGAACTGCGATCGCTGCTCGCCGCGCGGTCAAGCTCGCGAATGCTCTTTCGCGCCGGATGCGCTGAAGCCGACTGTTCATGAGAGTGGTGTGGCAGGCGACATGCCACTCTCGCCATGCTTGAGACACGCCGCGAACTCGGCCACAAGTCTCTCCAATCACTTTGGAGAGACCATTATGCCACGTACGTTCGCGACCGCAGCTGCGGTTTTTGTCGCCGCTTGTGCTGCCCCGCTGTTGGCTGATGATCGGGTCGGCGAAGGCAAGCCCGAGGTCATCGTCATCAATCAGATGGAAATGCCTGCCGACGCAGTGTGGAAGCACAGCTTCGATGCTTACGATGCGCAAGCCGGTGAGGTGAATGCGACCCTGCGCCGCGCGCTCGCATTCTCAAAGGCGATGGAACGCGAAGGCGTTGAGGCTGCGCGGGTAAAGATCGGCATTGTCGTGCATGGTCCCTCCGTCTTCGATGTCGCCAGCGACGCGCGGTATGTGGCCAAGCATGACACTGGTGATGCGGACTACGCCGTCAATCCCAATGCGCAAATCGTCGCCGAACTGATCGAGCGCGGCGCAGAGATCTGGGTTTGCGGGGTTGCCGCCAAACATCACGGAGTGGGCAACGCGCACCTTATCGAAGGGGTGAAGATGGCGCCAAGCGGAACCGTCGCCCATGCCGATTTGCAACGGCGCGGCTTTGGTCTCAACGCATATTGAGAGGATCGACGTGGCAGAAAATCTCCCCGGGCGCGCTCGCTCAGTAGAACAGTTTGGAGCCGTCATGGGCCGCGCTCATGATGGTCCGAAGGTCAATTACCGGCCTTACGAGCCGCAGCCAGGCGATGTGTTCATTGCCCCCTGGGCCAAAAGTGGCACCACCTTGATGCAGCAGATGTTCCACCAGCTGCGCAGTGGTGGGGATATGGACTTCGACGATATCAGCCGCGTGGTTCCGTGGGAGGATACGGCGGTGATGCTCGATTTTGATATGACCGAGCCGCAGGTTGCCTCCCCGCGCGGATTCAAGTCACATCGCGAATATGAGCGGCTGCCGCCGGGCATGCGGTATGTAGCGGTGGTGCGCGATCCAAAGGAGACCTTCGTTTCACTCTATCGCTTCTTCAATGGATGGCAGCTTGAGCGCGATGCTGTGCCGATGGAAGATTTCATGCCCTTATGGCTTGGCGGCGGGCCGAATGGCTGTGACTACTTCACCTATCTCAACAGTTGGTATGCGCGTCGCGACGATGCGGACACACTGTTGATGACGTATCGCTGGGTTGTGAAGAACCGTGAAACAGTGCTCCGGCGGCTGGCTGCTTTGTGCGAAATCGAGCTGACCGACGACCGGATCGCGCTGGTCATGGAACGCACTTCGCGTGAATTCATGGTCGAGCACAAGGATCGCTTCGACGATGGGATGGTGTGCGCGGTCCTCGAAGAGAAGTGCGGAATATCTGCTGCAAGCGATTCATCGAAGGTGCAGTCGACCGGCAGTTCGGCGGACGTTCTTCCGTCCGTAATTGCCGATGCGATCGACGCAATGTGGGCCGAGCGTGTGTTGCCACGGACGGGGCATCCCGACTTCGCCAGCCTTGCTGCCGAAGTTGACGCACTCTTCGACGACTGAGAGCGGAGCCGACCAGCGATGGTCGGCCAAGCTTGTCAGAACAGCAGCGTTTCCGGGTCCGGCATCGGTTCCTGCTTCTGTGCCTTCAGCATGCTCATGACGCTGCGCACGCCGACCCAGACCGCGATCAGCGGTAACAGCAAGAAGCCGATCAACACAAAGGACAGCACCATCGCAACGAGGCTGGCGACGAAGCCGATCCAGAATGTACGGATCAGATAACTGAAGTGCGAGGCGGCCCAGCCTTCCTGATTTTCGCCTTGCCAGACATGCGCGAGAACGATTCCCACGAGACCAGTAATACCTGTGACGAAACTGGCGAGGTACAGGACCGAGATAATCGTCGGCTGATTGAAATCGAAACCGCTGACCTGCGGCGGTGTGGGCGTCGGTCGTTCAACTGGTTCGTTCATAGTGATCCCCCTCTTTCACCTGACTGATTCGCGGATTATACCACAGCTGACAGTGAGAGCTCGATTGCGCGCATCTGGGTGTGGAGGATTACTGCATCGGACAACTCAGCGAGCGCACCAGTCCTGTGGTTCGGCGCCCCATCCGCTTTCCGCAGCGAGATCGCGATCCAAGAGCGTCTCGGCCAGATATTCACGCGAGCCATCTGAACCGACCCGGCGCACCTCCCGCAACTCCCGGCCATATTGGTCGTAGGGCGGTTCATCCGCACCATTCCATTCGAACGGTCCGCGTTCCAGCCAGTCGTGCAATGCATCGCGGGATTTGACCGCCAGTGCGCGTTCAGCCTCGCACGCCCCTTCGAGTTCGGGCGCGTCGAAACCGGTCAGGCGAATGCGTCGGCGGTTCTCTCCAAAGCCGATAATCACCGTGTCGCCATCGACCACACACGCATCCGTGCTGCCGCGATCGGCGCATAGACTGAATTCCTGATCGACCCGCACCCATCCCTGCTCGTGTGCGATCGGGCGAATGCCAAACCACCATGCTGCCATCACGATCAGCAGCAGGACCGGCACGCGCCACAGCACCCACCATGTAAGCATCCGGCTGCGTCTGCGCCCGCGTCGGGTTCGGCGTTGCAACATGACCATTGCATAGCAGCGCGCGATGCACCGTGCCATCCACGCCGGTCGATCGATGCAGGCGGGTCAGGCTGATCTCCCACAAAACAAACGGCCACCGGGATCTCTCCCAGCGGCCGTTCAGATCAGCAAGAGCAGCGATCGCCGCCCTTTGCTATGCCGATTTACGCTTCGATTGGCTCGAGTGAACCAGTGCCGGTCGGCGTTTCGATTTCGAGGCAGGTGCCAGCATCGACATAGGTCCAGGCGTTACCCTGATAGTCGACAACGCTGGTGCCGGCGCAGCTGGTACCAGGACCGGCTGCGCAATCATTCTTGCCAGCCAGCGACACGCCGTAGCATTTTTCCTTTTCGCCAGCGTCCGATGCGGCGACCTGTTCGACTTCGCCGCCAGCGGCCGGGGCTTCCGCAGGGGCGTCGGCGCCGCCAGAGCATGCAGCAGCCAGACCGGCAGCTGCCGCCAGAGCGATCGAACCCTTGATGCGAGTGGTGTTCATTGAAATTCCTCCGTTCCAAGTTGTCTCAACAGCGGATTGTTGCGCCATCAGAGACGTGTTCGCAGTGAACCAACATTCGGTTACATTGCCAAGTGCAAAATATGGAACTCGCGACAGTCGGTTGCATCTGCGCCTTCGCTTTGCAGCGCGCGTCTAACCCGCTAAGCGCCCATTCACCCATGCGGATGGCCCGCGGGACGCGACAAGGAAAGATATCCGCCATGACGGCGAGCAGCAACGAACCCATGCTGGCAAAGGCCGAAGTGCTGATCGAGGCACTGCCCTATTTTCAGCGTTACGCCGGGCGCACCTTCGTGGTGAAGTATGGCGGCCACGCAATGGGCGAACCTCAGGCGGCGAGCGATTTTGCCGAGGATATCGTGTTGCTGAAGGCGGTCGGGATCAATCCTGTCGTCGTCCATGGCGGCGGCCCGCAGATCGGCGCCATGCTGGAAAAGCTGGGCGTGGAAAGCACCTTTGTCGATGGCCTGCGCGTCACCGACGAAGCGACCGCCAAAGTCGCGGAGATGGTCCTGTCAGGCGCGATCAACAAGGAACTGGTCGGCTGGCTGTCCAACGCCGGAGGCAAGGCGATCGGCATCTCCGGCAAGGACGGCGAGCTGGTGAAAGCGCGCAAGGTCACGCGGACGACCCGCGATCCTGAAAGCCTGATCGAAAGCGTGGTCGATCTCGGCTTTGTCGGGGAACCTGCCGAGGTCGATACCAGCGTCATCGACACGGCGGTGGCCGCAGGCATGATCCCGGTGATCGCGCCTATCGCTGGTGGGGACGACGGCGCGACTTACAATATCAACGCTGACACAATGGCGGGCGCGATCGCGGCGGCGCTGGGCGCGGCGCGGCTGTTTCTGCTGACCGACGTGCCGGGGGTGCTCGACAAAGAAGGCAAGTTGCTGTCGGATCTCACGCCCGCCGATATCGCCAAACTGCGCGAGGACGGGGTGATTTCGGGGGGTATGGTGCCAAAGCTGGAAACGTGCGTTTCCGCAGTCGAGGCCGGTTGCGAGGCGGCAGTGGTGCTCGATGGCCGGGTCGCCCATGCGATGCTGCTGGAGTTCTTTACCGCGAGAGGTGCTGGCACGCTTGTCAGGGGTGGCTAAAGCCGTATTAGTCGGGTAACACGCCCGGCGAGGGACAAAACGCGCGGCCCGGCGAGGGCTTGCGCCGAGAAATGGAAGCTATTCGGAATATGCAAGGACTTGACGCCCTTTACCAAATCGTCGCGCTGCTGACGCAGGCGTTTGTGATGCTGATCATCATTCAATTCGTGATCGGGCTGCTGTTTGCGTTCAATGTGATCAACCCGTCGAACCAGTTCCTGCAACAGGTGTACGAATCGATCAATCGATTGCTCGATCCGGTCCTGCGCCCGATCCGCAACATCATGCCTGCGACCGGAGCGATCGATTTTTCGCCGCTGGTGCTCATCCTGCTGGCTCAGATCGTTCTGATCATTCTGGGCAATCTCAGCGCCGCAGTGTGAGTTGCCTGAACAGATGACCGCAACACGGATCGATGGAAAAGCCTTCGCCGCGCGCCTGCGGGAGCGGGTGGGCGAACATGCGCTGGGCTTCGCTGAAAAGGCAGGACGCAAGCCGGGTCTGGCAGTCGTGCTGGTCGGGGAAGATGCCGCCAGTCGGGTCTATGTCCGCAGCAAGGGCAAGGCGACGCTTGCTGCCAATATGGAAAGCTTCGAACACCGCCTGCCCGCCGACACCAGCGAGGCGGACCTGCTGGCGCTGATCGAGCAGCTCAATGGCGACGACGCGGTCGACGGTATTCTCGTGCAATTGCCGCTGCCGGATCATCTCGACGAACAATCGATCATCGCCTCGATCAATCCCGATAAGGACGTTGATGGCTTCCATGTGATCAATGCAGGTCGGTTGAGCGTAGGCCAGTCGGGCTTTGTCCCCTGCACGCCGCTGGGCTGCATGATGCTGCTGACGGACCGGCTGGGCGATCTGTCCGGCCTGGAAGCGGTGGTGATCGGGCGCTCCAACATTGTCGGCAAGCCGATGGCGCAGCTGCTGGTCGATGCCAATGCGACGGTGACCATCGCGCATAGCCGGACAAAGGATCTGCCCGGTGTGGTGCGGCGAGCGGATATCGTCGTGGCTGCAGTCGGGCGCCCGGAAATGATCCGCAAGGACTGGCTGAAAGATGGCGCAACGGTGATCGATGTCGGCATCAACCGCCTGCCGCCCGAACCGGGTGCGGACAAGGGCAAACTGGTGGGCGACGTCGCCTATGATGAGGCGAGCGAGATTGCCGCTGCCATCACTCCTGTTCCCGGCGGGGTCGGGCCGATGACGATCGCCGTCTTGTTGCGCAACACAGTGGTGGCTGCGCATCGCAACGCCGGGCTGGAGGCTCCGGACGGTCTGTGAGGGCGGTCGTGGCCTCTTTGCTGGCGGTGTCGCTTGGTGCCTGCACCACGACCGCTGCCGACAGTTCGCGCATATCCCAGACCCGGCCCGGCATGGCGGTGCTGGCCGCCGACAAGGCGCAAAACCTGATGGCGCGGCAAATCGGTGTGTTGGAAGCCTTGCGTCAGACCGCCGCACCCGGAGCCATCGTCTTCGCGCCCGAACCGACAGACGCCGCAGGCTGGCTGAGCGAGCAGGAGCCGTTTCCCGAAACCCGCTGGGCCGCCCGCGCGGTGGTGATATCCTGCGATCGCCTTGTCGGGGTGACGACCGGTGCGATTTTCTGGGGTGATCATCCCGGCTATTACACGACGATCTGGCGTTATGATCCGGGCGACCAGGAGGGCGCGCGGGGGCAATGGCGCTGGGTGCTGTCGCATGGCGAGGGGCTCGATGAAGCCCTGCCGGTTCAGGATCGACCGCAAGTCGCCGAGGCATCCTGCGACAATCTCCCGACCCTGCCCGGACCGACGGCCCAGATCGGACGGTCGCCCGACAGCTCGCTGACCTATGAGTGGGATTATCTCCCAGAACGCGGGCGCAAGCTTTCCATCGAAATCTGGGATGGGGCAAAGTTCCAGACGGTGGTTGAAGACGAAGTGATCGCCGGTCAGGGTGAGTAAATCCGGCACATCTGATGGCCTGCATCGCCGACCTGGAGGATTCATGACCACCCGTTCCACCGTTCTCATCGCCGCTGCATTCGCCGTCACGCTGTCAGCCTGCGCAGGCGGTGGGCAACGGCGCGGGCCGCCGCCCGAAGTCATCAACCGCGCGCTTTCAACCGCGCCCGGAGCAGCACAGCCGAGCGCGATTGTCGCAACCGAAGTGGCTTACCTTCGCGATGCCAGGGAACAGGGGCAGTTCACCGCTGGTGGCCAATATGCTGCGCCCGGCGCATTGTTGCACAGTCGCGATGGTCCCGTGGTCTTCGCAACCGTCGCCAGCGCTCTCGACGACAGCGACGGGGTGGAAGAATGGGGACCGCGCACGGTCGTGATGAGCTGCGACGGAGCAGTGGCGCTGAGCGTCGGGAGGTTCCGCGATCAGGAAGGCCTGGTCGGCAATTACGTCACAACATGGGCGCGGCAACCGGACAATTCGTACAAGTGGACCTACGATGTTGCCGGACTCGACGATCCGCAGCCACCGCCACGCCGCCAGTTCGAGGATGGCGACATCGTGGTGACCGCGATCGATTCGATCCTCGGCCTTGTCGCCACCTGCCCGCGCCGCGGTGAGGAATTGCCGCCACCACCGGCGATCCCGCTAGGCGAAGATGGCAAAGGCGATGCGCAACTCTCCCGCGACGGAACCTTGCGCTGGCGCTGGGAGCATCGCGATGATGGCGTGAAATACGTCACCGCCGACTATTTCTACGAAGGCGAATGGGTGACCGCGTTCGAAGAAAGCCTTGCATCCCCGCCCGAAGAGTGATGAGGGGCGGCGCGTCCGCCATCACACTCATCGGAAATTGTCGGCCTTATGGTCATTACCGAACTTTTTATCTCTGCGTTCATCACGCTGTTCGTCGTGATCGATCCGCCCGGCTGCGCGCCGATCTATGCCGGGCTGACCAAGCGGGCGACGCCAGCGCAGGCGCGCAATATGGCGTTGCGCGCAACGGGTATCGCGGCGGTGATTCTGACCATCTTTGCCTTTTTCGGCGAAGACCTGCTCGGCGCATTGCACATCCAGCTCGATAGCTTCCGCATTGCAGGCGGGTTGATGCTGTTCTGGATCGCGTTCGAGATGGTGTTCGAGAAGCGCACGCAGCGCCGCACCGAACGCGCCGACAAGGTGAGCGCAGACCCTGAGATCGAGGATGTGTCGGTTTTCCCGATGGCGATGCCGATGCTCGCTGGCCCCGGCGCAATTGCGGCGGTCATGCTGCTGATGAACGAAGCGGATGGCATGGCGCAGACGCTGGAAGTGTTTGCAGCGCTTGGGCTGGTTCTGGTCCTCACGGCTGCCGCACTGGTCGCTGCGGGGCCGCTGATCCGCCTGCTGGGCGACAAGGTCGAGGCGGTAATAACGCGGCTGCTGGGCGTGCTGCTTGCCGCGCTCGCGGCTCAATATGTGATCGACGGTCTGAAAGGCAGCTTCGGCATCGTCGTCTGATCATCGCAAGGACGCCCCCTGCCCGGACCGAATGGAGAGGATCCGGGCAGAGGGCCAGCGCGAACCGAAGGGTCTCGCGTACTTAAGCGATGGTGCTGACAATTCCCCAGGCCGATCCGAGCGCGACGCCGAGCGTGCCGAACGCCCCCATCGCGCGCATCCCGGCAAAGGCCTTGCGTCCACCCGTCAGATTATCGCCATGCGAGCCCGCCAGCGATGAAAATCCGACCGCGTGGAACAGGCGGGCGACCGCGAATGCGATGCACAGCACCAGCACGTAAGTTGTTTGGCCAACGAGCATCTCGAACAGTGCGATCACGACCAGAAACAGGCCTGAATTCTCGGCTAGGTTGCCATGGCGGCGGACCTTGCGCTCCAGATCCTTGTCATCGCCGTTGCCGATAAACTGTCCTTTGCCGCGATGCAGCCCGACGCTCAGCATCAGAGCGACCTGCATCACGATGATAAACGCGCCGAGCGCGGCGGTGTAGATGGGAAGATTCATGGGTTTTCAGACTCCGGCAAGAGGATAGGCGTGTCGGGAAATCCGATCAGCGATAGAGAGGCGTGTCCGGCGTCGAGCACCCGATCCGGGTCGATCGACACGCGCGCAGACGCGAACGCTCCGTGGAGCAGCTGCATCAGGGTGCGCCCGAGCATGGCAGGCTCGCCCGGCATGGCGTTTGCGGCAATCGCATCGCTGGCGATCATGGTAAGATAGCGCTCGACCTCGTCGAATATTTCCTGTGCCGCGGCGCGGATCTCCGGCATCTCCTGTCCCAGTTCGAGCGTCAATCCAACCACCGGACAGCCAAGGACATCGCCGCATTCCGAATGCATGGCGGTATGCGCGCAATGGCTCCGGCGGTAGATCGCAGCGAGGCGATCCTGTGGAGCTTCGAACTCATCGAAGGTCGATGCAAAGAACACGTCGAGTGTGACCGCGCCATCATATTTCACCACGGCCAGCGCCAGATCGCGCTTATCGGCGAAATAGCGATAGACGGTGGCCTTGTTCACCTTGGCCGCGTCCGCAACCTTGTCGACCGAAACGCCGTGGAAATTGTGCCGCCAGAACAGGCTTGCTGCTGTCGCGACGATATGCGCGCGGGTGCGCTCGCCTTTGGTGGGAAGGGCTGCGATCTCCATAAGTAACCGTTTAGTTGCTTTTTCGCAGGCGACAAAGTTCTGTCATGCGACGCGATGTCGCAGACTTTGCGGTGCGTTCTGCGGACGTTCATGGTCGATATCGCATTTCGCTTCGAACGCGGCAGGGAGGCAGTGTTGAGAACAGGGGCTGTAATCGCTGTAATCTTGAGCGTTTGCGTGCTGGCAATCCAAGCCAGGGCGCAGCCTATACCTGACCTAACTCTCGCCAAGCTAGAATCTCAGATAAGAGCGGGTGAACTCGGCAAGATCCGGGCAGCCGCCGTCGAGCAACATGGCGTAATCACCTATCGCGAGCGCTTCGGCAAAGGCGTGTTGGGCGACCGCGTGGATATCAAATCGGCAGGAAAATCGATCACTGCACTCGCAGTGGGCGCGGCGATTGCCGACGGGTATCTGGCGGGAACCGAAGTCAAGGTGTGGCCCTATCTCGGCGCCAGGCGCGGGGCATCGTACAACTCAATTACTGTCCGCGATCTTCTCTCAATGTCGTCGGCGCTCGACTGCAATGACTGGGAGCGGCGCTCTCCGGGTCAGGAAGAAAAGATGTACCGAAAGCGCAAATGGCGCGATTTCGCGCTCGCGCTGCCAGTGCGTGACTACGAACGCGATGCGGACGGCGACGGACCGTTCTCATACTGCACGGCCGGCGTGTTCCTGCTGGGCCAGGTCGTGCAGCAGGCGGTCGGCGAACCCTTCGATCAATACGTCCAGCGGCGCCTGTTCGACCCGCTCGGGATCGATGGTGCCGATTGGCGCCGATCGCGCAGTGGCGAGGTTCAATCGGGCGGTCAGCTCACCATCTCCGACACCGCCCTGCTCAAAATCGGACGCTTGGTGATGGATGGCGGCATGTGGGAAGGCGAGCGCATCCTCCCCGAAGAGTGGCTGCGCGAAATGCTCACTGCGCGTCACACGATAAGCCAGCACACGCATTATGGCTATCTGTGGTGGGTGATACCGCTGCGATCGTCGCGCGGGTACGAAGCGGCGTTTATGATGAAGGGCAATGGTGGCAATATCGTCGCGCTCGTCCCGACCATGGATGCGGTGCTGGTGGTGCAAACCGAAAACTACAACCGCCGTGAAGCGGAGCGCAACGCGTTCATCGTGCTGACCACGATGCTGCGAAGCCTGCCGGTGCCACAAGCTACTGAAGAGTAGTGATCTCTTCGGTCCCATCCCCGCGACCGTAGAACTGCATTAATTGCACCAGCAGTTCGCACCGGGCCGACAGGTTCTGCGCCTCGAGCAGTGCCTGCTTGGAGGCCGGGTCGAACGGAGCGATCTGCGACACGCCGTTGATCAGCGACTGATCGTCCAGCCGTTCGACCGAATCCCAGTCCACGCTGTAGCCTTGCAGGTCGGCGAATTTGCGCGCTTCCGTCTCGAACCCGCCGCGCTGCGCGTAGCTGAGCGTTTCGTCCTCATCGTCTTCGATGATCTCGCCCTCAACCTGCCGAAAAGCGGTGGCGACGTCGAGCTCGCGCACAAGCTTGAACCGGGATTCCCCTTCGAGGATCAGGTTGTAGCGCCCATCCTCCATCGCCTCGATCTCGCCGATCCGCCCGACACAGCCCACGGTGTAGAGCGGCGCGCCTTCGGTCGACCGCTGCGGCTGGATCATCGCGATCCGCCGGTCACGCACCAGCGCATCGCCGACCAGCGCACGATAACGCGGCTCAAACATATGAAGCGGCAGTTGCAGGCCGGGGAACAGCACCGCGCCGGGCAGGGGGAAAATCGAAAGGCGTGTGGTCATTACAATCAGCCGAACAATATCTTCGAAAGTCGGCGGCGGGTGGCGACCACCCATTCATCCTCAAGCCCGACGGCCTCGAAAATCTGCAGCAGCTTCGCCCGTGCTGCGCCCTCGTTCCATTCGCGGTCGGTCTCGACCATGGCCAGCAACGTGTCGGCAGCAGCGTCACGCTCACCCGCAGCAAAGGCTGCTTCGGCATAAGCCATCTGCGCGTCCATATCGTCAGGCGCAGCCTCTGCGGCAGACTTGAGGCCTGCCAGCTCGCTATCGTCGACCTGCGTCCCTGCCAGCTCAAGCGCGCTTTTCGCCGCCGCAATCATCGGATCGCCTGCAAGCTTCGGATCGGCCTCGATCGCGGCCAGCACCTGAGCCGCCTCTTCGGTCTGGCCAAGCTGGATCAGCGCACGCACCAGCCCGGCATGGGCTGCGGCGTTATCGGTCGCGAATTCGGTGACTTGCGCAAAGATACCCGCGGCCCGCTGCGCATCCCCGTCGGTCAGCGCCTGCTCGCCCATCGTAACGAACTGCGCGATTTCTTCCGGCGATGGCCCTTGCGGTGCGCCTTCACCGTCCGCGCCTGCCTGGATCGGGAGTTGCGACAGCAGCTGATCGAGCACCTGCTTCAATTGCGACTCAGTGCGCGCGCTCGTCAGATCGGCGACAGGCTGGCCCTGAAACATCGCGTAGACGGTCGGGATGGACTTCACCTGGAACTGCCCGGCGATGAACTGTTCCTCATCGACATTGACCTTCGCCAATATCACACCCTTGTCGGCGTAATCGGCGGCGACCTTTTCCAGCGTCGGGGTTAGCGCTTTGCAAGGGCCGCACCATTCGGCCCAGAAATCGAGGATCACCAGCTTGCTCTGCGATGGCTCGACGACATCCGTGCGGAAGCGCTCGACCGCTTTCTGTTCCTCGATATTCAGTCCCATGCTGGCCAAGGTCGTGCTCCTATAGAGATTTGTGCTGTGTGTGCCTGTGCCACAATGTGGGGCATCTTGAGCCGTTTTGAAGCGTCTAGTATCGCTGGCTGTTCGCGGTGTCTCGATCAAGCGATTTTTGTCAGGCGATAATAAGGCTTGCAGGCTTTGTAAGGCGCTGCTAATCGCGCCGCCTCCCCGGCAGAGACTTGCGATTATCGCATTTCTGCGAGGCGTCAGTGAGCGGGCGTAGCTCAGGGGTAGAGCACAACCTTGCCAAGGTTGGGGTCGGGCGTTCGAATCGCCTCGCCCGCTCCATTATTTCTTCTGAAAATCAGTATGTTAACTTCGGGATGGAAACCTGAGGATGCTTACACAGGTGCTTGATCACGACTGTGTAAGCATACTGTAAGCTGGCCGTACGCTGTGGAAAACCCAGCGCAAAGCTGATCTCCGCCAGTCGTACATACGATAGCTGATCAGAATTGCATGATAGCGTTCAGCGTTCGATACGGAATTGGTGCCCAGCGAATAGACTGCAAGATTGAGCATTGTGAGTTGTGTAATCTAGCCAAAAAGGTTGGTGTCTCGCCGCGATCCTAGGTCCGGGAACGCGAGAATCTCTGGAAAAGTGCGGCCTCCAACTGTTGACTGAACCTAGGGCGATGATCGTCAGGCCTATTGAGACCGCTTGGGGTTTTTGCGCCGGTTTCGTCTACCCTATTGGCGGGTTCGTAGATTTCCCGCTGGGTAGAGGAAATAGCGGAGAGGTTCATGCGGTACACGGAAAATAGGGGATGGCTTTTAAGTACATCGTTCATCGCATTTCTGGCAGTTGCGACCCCGGTCGCTGCGCAGGATGACGATACGAGTGCGCAAGCAAATGAAAGTGGTGTAAATGACCAGTTTGAAGATGGGACGATAATTGTCACAGCCACCCGCCGAGAGGCAGATGTTCAAGACATACCGATCGCAGTAACGGCAGTGTCGCAGGAGGCGCTTGAGCGACAGGCGGTTTTTGAAGTGACCGATCTTAGCGTTGTGGCACCTAGCTTCGTAGCAGATGCTGGACAATCCCCGTCGACGAGCACGACCTATCGAATTCGCGGGATCGGCACGAACGGCAATAACTTTGGCTTCGAGAGCTCGGTTGGGGTTTTTCTGGACGGAGTTTATCTTTCCCGTCCCGGGGTGGCGCTCGGCGAACTAACCGACATCCAGCAGGTGGAGGTGCTCCGCGGACCGCAAGGAACACTGTTCGGTCGCAATACATCTGCTGGCGCGGTGCATGTGCGAACTCGAAATCCTGACCTCGATGAGTTCGAGGGTTTCGCCTCAGCAACAGCTGGCAACTTCGATCTTGTCCGCCTCGAAGGCGGCCTAAACGTACCGCTGGTTGAAGACACTCTCGGGCTGCGCGTCACTGGTGCTTATCGGAATAGAGACGGTACGATCGAGAGCACGAACGGTAACGAGAGCCAAGCTATCGATCAGTTTATCGTCCGAGGAAAATTGCAATGGGAGCCATCAAGCATGTTTCTTGTGCGGCTTGCTGGCGATTATTCCGAAGCGAGTAATGAATGCTGCGCGTCAATCGTACTGATTGAGTCGCCGCTTAGAGATGCAGGCGCTTTCGCTGCCGTTGGCCTTCCTGCTTCCGGGGGAGTCGACCAACCGAACTTCGGGCAGGCAGGGCTTGATGACAGGATTGGTACATTCGATCAGCCTGAAGCGGAACTTGACCAATGGGGCGTATCTCTGGAGGCGGAATGGGACCTTGGTTTCGCAGATTTAACCTATCTGGGCGCTTATCGAGAATTCACATCGGATGAGTTTGTCGATCCTGATTTCGTGGGTATCGACGCCATCACGGCGGAGACGGATGCATCGATCGACAGCCTGACTCAAGAGCTGAGACTCCAGGGTGAAGCTTTCGAAGGTCGTTTGGACTGGCTCGTCGGCGCGTTCTATTCAAATGAAGATATCACTTTTAATCTGCAATTGGCTCTCGGACCTGACTACGGTGAACTCGTAGGAGCCGTGCTGTTTCCAGTAATTGGTACCAGCCTCGGCCCGACACCGTTGGAGGTTTTTTCCGGCGGCATTCCTACGGATGGTGCGACTGCAGACAATTTCTTTACGCAAGATAGCGAATCCTTCTCGATTTTCACTCACAACACATTCAGCGTGACAGATCGGTTCGACGTCACCCTTGGCCTGCGATATGTGGACGAGACGAAAGACGGTAACTTCACGCAGCTTTCGGCGTCAAACCCGGCCTGCCTTGGGGCGCTCGCCAATGCTGGTGGGTTCACAGGCACGCCACTTGAGGGCCTTGTTCCGACGGCGATAGCGCTCAACTGCTTCGCCTTCGTGGCACCCGCTGATTTGCCTGGTTCGGGTGTGGCCGGGCTTCTTCCTACGCCAGCTACGTTTGACGGGACCTTTGAGGATGACGAACTCGTTTGGACTGCCAAGCTGGGATATGAGTTTGATCCAGATGTATTGGGCTACGCAAGTTATACGCACGGTTACAAGGCTGGTGGTTTCAATTTGGACGCAACTGCCGCGGTATTTGGTGCCGATCCGACGTTTGAATCGGAAACTGTTGATGCGTTTGAAGTTGGGTTGAAATCGAAATTCTTCGATAATCGGGTGACAGCAAACATTGCGATATTCCATCAAATTCTGAGCGATTTCCAAGTTCTCGATTTCAACGGAATTCAATTCTCGACTTTCAATGTCGACGAGGCCTTGAGCACCGGGGTCGAAATCGAGACTGTCGCCCGGATTACCGAGGGCCTCACTGCAAATGCCGCATATGTTTACACGGATGCGCGCTTTCCAAGCGACTGTGCCGACCCGGGAGCGGCTCCGGCCGTGTTCGCAGTGTGCGGAACGCAACTGCGCAATGCTCCAAAACACGTCGGGTTGCTCGGCTTTACTTACGAGAACCTCTTTCCTGGCTCCGATTGGGAATACTTCTTCAACGCTCAGGGCCGGTATGAGTCCGAACGAGTTACCGATAGTGAGGGCCTGATTTTCCAGGGCGAAAACGTCAGGATTAATCTGAGAGCTGGGGTCGGCCCATCAAACGGCGTGTTCCGCATCGAGGCCTGGGTAAACAACCTGACCGACCAGAACACGATCTCTCAGAGCTTCGCTACCACATTGCGCACTGGGTCCTTCTCGGCCCAGCTCCAGCCCCCTCGAACATATGGTTTGACAGTTCGAACGCGCTTCTGAGCGAAAACATCGTAAGCAGGGCGGAGTTTTGCTCCGTCCTGTCAAGCGCGTGTACCCGGCTACTGCTTAGATAGTGCGATTTGCGCTTTGCCAGTACGGTTCGCGCAATCGTTGCTTGAAAATCTTACCGCTATCCTCCCGCGGAAGCTCACGGTGTAGATCGACCTTCTTGGGAATCTTGAAGCGAGCGATCATAGGCTCCAGAAACTGCTGTACCTCATCGATCGTGACTTCAACATTATCAAGTGTTTGAACTGCAGCGACGATGGTCTCGCCAAACTCGGGATCCGGAGCACCGAATACGGCGCAATCCATAATTTCAGGCATCTCAATCAAGGCAGCCTCGATCTCTGCGGGAAATATGTTGGCACCGCCTGAGATGATCATGTCTTTTTTGCGATCGCTAATGAAGAGAAAGCCATCCTCATCGAAGTAGCCCACGTCGCCGACCGTGACGTGGCCATCATAACGCTGGTTGGAGATGTCACCTTCTGCGTTGGTGTAATCGAAGTCTCCAAACATCGCGAGGTTGATAAAGATTTCACCTTCCTCGCCAGTTGGGATTGGTTGCCTATTTTCATCCAAAATGACTATCGAGGCTCCCGGAAGCGGTTTGCCCACTGAACCCGGTTTTTCCATCGATTCTTGCGATGAAATCAATGTCATTATGCCGATCTCGCTCGCACCATAGGCTTCGAACACGATCGGACCCAGCCAATCGATAATCTGCTGCTTCACGTCACTGGGAAACGGCGAGCCCGTCGAAATCGCAAACTCTAGTGAGGAAACATCGTATTTCGAGCGTATTTCGGGCGGAAGCTTGAGAAGGCGGATAGCCATGGTCGGCACCATATATATGTGAGATATCCGGTGTTCTTCTATCTCTGTTAAAAAGCTCTCAGGGTCGAATTTGGCGGAAATATGCAAATCGACATCTCCGGCCGCCAACCCCGCAACCGAGAGGTTGTTGGGTGCACTGTGATAGAATGGCGCCGCTATAAGGTATTTGTCGCCTGGTTTCATCGCCAAAACGCTGCGCGCCAATTGCCCATAGATCGAAAACAGATCGGGCCCTTCTTCACTGATCTGACGCTTGATGCCTTTCGGCCGACCGGTGCTGCCAGCGGTATAGGCGAATAGCCCTCGCAAAGGTTTTGCTTCCCCTCCGAATATGCTTGTATCCGCAATCAACCCAAGCGTGTCCTGTGCGTTTGGGCTATCGTAACTTTCAACACCATACTGGCCCTGGATGACTGATGGCGTGGGGAAGGCAAGTGTGTCGAGGCTTGAAGAGCCATTCAGATCAAGCGGCTCCAACAGATCGCAGTGCGCGATAAGAACCTTGGCCCCACTGTCCTCAAGGATATGGCGAATTTCTTTCATCGAGGAATGCCAGTTCACGGTAGCGAAGTATGCCCCAACATAGCGACAGGCCTCCATCGCTGCGAGATACGTGACATCGTTGCGCATCAGGATTGCGACCACGTCGTCGGGTGCCACGCCTCTGTCGTGAAGAACTTTCGCAATTTTTCGGGAGTATTCTTCGAAATTCTGGCGTGTGGTTTTCTCACCGCCGAAAAAGAGGTCTCCGGACATAGGGCGCGCCTTATTTCTGTGGATTAGAGTTTCGTTGATTTGATGCTCAATCTGGCATTGGCCCTCAGAGCGGCCACTTCGATGTCGTTGGCGAAACCGTCGATCTCGGATAGAATTTTCGCAATTCTGAGATATGCGGCGCGGTTTCTGTCGCTTGCGGCCATCCATTTGTCGAAGGCCTCTTGTGTTGGCTCATCGTATCCGCCTCCCAAGAGGTGCGCTGCCCAAGATGCAGCTTCTTCATCCGCATCCAATTGGGGGGCGGCGTCCGCATCATTGGAGGGCATATCTAGTCTCCCAAACGCGCCGCCAAATGAGTTATCGCGGCCTTCAAGTGTGTGTAGATCGACGCAGTTGAAAGCTCGAGTTGCTCCGCAACCTCGTACTGCTTCAAACCCTCAAATCGACACAAGATGAAGACGTCACGAGTACGAGGCGGTAGCTCTTGAAGAGCATCAAAAACGTGATTCACGCGATCCTTACCGATGTAGACGCGTTCAGGCGAAAAATCGCCAATTGCGTGCTTCTTTTCTTCGTATTCAACATGTGTGGCGAGCGAACGCGACTGAATCCGGCGCATGTGATCGTGCCGCACGCTTTGGGCGGTCCTGATCAAAAACGCCTCTGCATTCCTAATTGCGTTTCCTGCTTTGCGGCCGGCCAGGCGCTTGAAAACTTCCTGTACGAGATCATCTGTCGATGCATCGATGCATGCGTGCCGCGCAAAATAGCGCTTCAACGCGGGCGTGTATTGCCGCGCAAGCTTATCTATTTGCTCCGTCCGCCTTTCACTTCGGTAGGTCCCTAAGTCGAGTGGCTTGGTCTCCATGGTCGAATTCTCCTCCCCTCGGTGGGCGCCGCTTCCCGCGGTCTGTCTCACACCGCTCAATGCTCAGTGTTTGGCCAACTCGAGTTTCGCGATTGTTCGGGCGTGGACTTCGTCGGGACCATCGGCGATCCTTAGAATCCGCGTGTCGGCGAAGTTCTTTGCTAGACCTGGATCGGTAGTCACACCTGCCCCACCAAACGCCTGTATCGCGTCGTCAATGACCCCAAGTGCCAGGCGCGGGGCGGCGACCTTGATCATTGCGATCTCCCCGCGCGCTACCTTGTTGCCGACCTTGTCCATCATGTCTGCCGCCCGGAGGGTCAGCAGCCGGCACATGTCGATGTTGATCCGCGCGTCGGCTATCCGTTGTTCCCAGACTGAGTGCTCAGCGATAGGCCTGCCAAACGCATGGCGCTCCTTGAGGCGCTTGCACATTTTTTGCAGAGCTCTTTCCGCGATGCCGATCGTACGCATGCAGTGGTGGATGCGGCCCGGCCCCAGCCGCCCTTGCGCGATTTCAAAGCCCCTGCCTTCGCCCAGAAGCATGTTCGAGACAGGAACCCGCACATTGTTGAAAACGACTTCGGCATGCCCGTGCGGAGCATCGTCAAATCCAAAGACCGGAAGGAAGCGTTTGATGTCGATGCCATCGGTGTCGACAGGCACAAGGATCATGGATTGCTGCTTGTGCTTCGCTTCAGACGGGTCAGTTTTCCCCATAACTATCAGGATTTTGCAACGAGGATCGCCCAATCCTGAACTCCACCATTTCCGCCCGTTGATTACATACTCATCGCCATCGCGGCGGATTTCTGTTTGAATGTTGGTGGCGTCAGATGAGGCGACGTCCGGCTCTGTCATACAGAATGCGGATCTAATCTCCCCATTGAGGAGCGGCTCGAGCCATATCTGCTTGTGGTCGTGCGAGCCGTATCGCTCCAACACTTCCATGTTTCCGGTATCAGGTGCGGCACAGTTAAAGACTTCCGAAGCCCATCCGACGCGGCCCATAATCTCGGCCAAGGGAGCGTATTCCAGGTTCGACAAACCCCCGGTTGCCTGGTTCGATGGGAGGAAGAAGTTCCACAGACCGTGCTTCCTCGCACGGGCTTTCAATTCTTCCATTACGGGCGGCACCTGCCAAGGATTCCCGCCGCTCCTATAATCATTAAGCGCATCTTCAAATACTGGCTCGGCCGGATAGATATGCTCGTCCATAAAGCTTTCGAGATGCGCCATGAGCTCCCGAACTTTCGAGGTGTGTTCAAAATTCATTGGTTCTCTCTGAAAATATTTTGGGAATTCTTCGGGCCAGCTCAAACCACGCCCGGCGCCCAGTTGCCGTGGGAGGCGAGAGGGATGCGCATATTCATCCAGCATGTTGCCAGCGCATCGCCATCCATGTTTCGTGCGTCGCGGATCTCAACTGCGCTCATGTCGCGATGTGCGTCGTACATTTGAAAAAGGACGAAGCCGTCATCTTCCTCAGCGTCTGGCGCGCGCGGAACAAACACGGGCTCTCCGACCCACTGCCCGTCCGTCACAGGTCTCGAGACCGAAGGCCCGCCTTGGCGGTTATATTTTGTTATCCGGCGGAACGAGTGATCTGATGTTTCGGCCGGATGAGATGAATCTGCAGTGGAGGCATAGCCATATTTGTTCTTCACCCCGACCAGGCGGTCATCAAGACGAGGGAACTCGGCGGCGACATCGGACATCTTCCAATGTTTCACGCTCCCGCTTTCGAGATCGAACTCGAACAGATACGGATATGAAATGAAGCCGGTGCCAGGAACACCGCTGCGGATCGTTGCGAAACTCTCCAGCAAGGCCGCAGTGTCCTCGTAGACGACACCATCAAGATAGATTTTGCCGTTTTCCTCGTAAGCGTTTCCGGGATGCGCAAAGAACCCAGGCATTGAGGTTTCAAACCATTTCATTTGGCTGCCAACAGTGCGCCCGCGTATGCCGAAAGACAAAGGCAGGTCGTTCCGCGCTTGAAAAACGTCGCGCATGGGCCCGCCACGTTTCACCCCGTCCAGCCCGAAGGATACACTGCCGATGGGCATAATCGCGTAGTTTTCCGAAATGGCGATATCATGCATGAAGGACGCCCAAGGCGCATCGTGGGCTTCTGCCACCGACACGGAGCCATCAGCTTCGACCACGTAGAATTGAATACGCGGATTATCCGGAGAATAGCCGTGGATGATCATTTGGCCGGTACGGTGGTCCAGCCTTGGATGGGCGGTTGTCGTCAGACCGATCCTTTTGCCGTCATAATCCCAAGGTCCGATCGATTCCAACGTAATGGGATCCATTTCGAAAGCCAGTTGCCCTTCTCCGAGTGCGAACAAGCGGCCGGCGTGGTAAACCGTATTTGTCTGGACCTGATAGTTGTAAGGCCGTTTCTCTAGCTTGACGTCCGGGTGGACGTTGAAGCCTCCCAAACAATATGCCCCCACTTCCTGTTCGAATTTGAAGCTGCTCGTTTCCGCGAAGCGGCCTCGGTAAGAAGCTTTTCCATCCTCGAAACGAAACGCGTGCACCAAACCGTCGCCATCGAATAGGTGTAGGGCACCCGCGCCTGCTTCGGGCAGGACTTTCTGTGAAGGGCCGCAACGGAAAAAGGTCCCGTTTATCTCCCGGGGTATTTCTCCATCGATCTCGGTAAATGTGAAGCTCGGTTCGAAGTCGATCGGAGCCCAAACCTTCGCAAAGGTTTCTCCAGCATCCATCGCGCCCATCGCATAATCCCCTCTCTTGCATTTCGGATTGCCGCGCAAAAGAGCATCAAACTCTCGATCATGCAATAGTGTTGTACTACAAAGGTGCAAAGGGATTGCGTTTTTTCGATTATTGGGTCAACGCTCGCTTTCGCATGGCGCCTCAGCGGCCCAGTCGAACAATCGTGTGTTGCGCGTACGACGCGAGCTTCGCCGAACGTAATTCGGCTTAGGACTGAAAAATAACCGATTAAGAGGAAGACGATGGAGCAGACGTTCAAACCTCTCTCGCGCGAACCTGCCTATCGCAAGGTATCCAATGCGATTGAGGAGAAGATTAGGGACGGTACGCTCAAGGTTGGTCAGGTCCTTCCAACCGAAGCGGAACTGCGGGTGCAATTCGATGTGACGCGCGCCACGGTGCGAGAAGGAATACGGCTTTTAGAGAATGCCGGTCTCGTAACTCGAGGCGCCAAGAAGCGTCTGTTTGTGACAGTGCCCGATACGCGGGACGTAGCTTTGACGGCCAGTCGCAGCCTCTCCTTGCAAGGGGCGACATTTCGCGAGGTTTGGGAAACTTTGGAAGCCTTCTACCCGCTGGCTGTAGAACTCGCCACGGAACGCCTATCGGATGAGGTGATCGACGAACTCGAGGCCATCCAAGCCAAAATCGCGAAAGCCGACGAGGAATCCGGGGAGCTTATTGCAGACGCAATGAGCTTCATTCAGCTGATCGCGAAGGGCCTCGATAACACCGTAATGGAAACGATGATCGAGGCGCTCAACATGATGAGCGGAGAAAGCCTGCTTCAGGTCATCGGAAACGCTCCTAATCCCAGAGCACGAATTGCTGGGGCGCAGCGTGAGATTGTCGAGGCACTCCGTCAGCGAGACAAAGTCGCCGCGCGAAAATGGATGTCAAAGGCAGTGGCGGACTTTAGTCGACTCCGTCTGATCGCCGATATTGATTTCGACGAGAAAGTCGTTTGGTGTGACGATATCTATGCTCGGACTACCCAGCCAAGTTAGAGCGTGTATCCCCCATCAACCACGATCGTCTGGCCCACAATGTAAGAGGCCATCGGAGATGCCAAGAAGAGAGCAACCGATGCCATTTCTTCGCATGTACCCATCCGGCCTAGGGGAATCGTGCTAAGTGCCCGTTCAAGGCGTGTTTCGTTACGCGTTGTCACTTCCGTTATTTTCGTCGACACAAGGCCAGGGGCGATGCCGTTCACCCTGATCCCGTCCTTCGCCCACGCCTGCCCCAGCGACTTCGTCAGGCTGATGGCCCCGGCTTTCGATGCTGCATAGGCAGGGGTGCCAATATTCGCCTCCAGACCCGATACAGAGCTAACGGTGATGATGCTGCCTCCGGACGATGCGATGTCCTCCCTAAACTTCATTGCGCAATCGAGCAGGCTATTAAGGTTGACGTCGACTACACGGCGCCAATTGTCAGGTTCGAACTCACCACGTTGATAGACAACAATCCCTTGACAGAGGATAAGCACATCCAGCTTGTCGAAGGGCTTTTCAGCAGCATTGACAGCAGCACTGTCGGCGACATCAATACTGCTGTAGCCGAGGCCCGTCAGGTCAGATCCTGGCACACCATCATACGCGGATGCCTCTGTCTTTGTACCCCAGATGTGAACTTTGGCGCCTTGGTGTCGGAACGCTTGGGCAATACCGTTGCCGATGCCACTTGAGCCCCCGACAACGAGTACCTTTTTTCCGGTGAAATCGGTTTTCAGCATATCTCGTCCCTTAATGAATGGGGTTCTCGACCCATCGTCCCGCTCGCGCAAAAAGGCCAATAGCCTTGTCGTGTAAGCGATCACCCACCTCGCGCGGTGCCTTGCCAGCACAAGCCCGAGCGTTGGTTCCTTCAACAATGATCGCCATTTTGTAGCAGGCGAGGACTGCGTACCAATTCAGATGGTCGATTGGCCGGGCCGCCAACTTTGAATAAGCCTCGATCAACTCGGCGTGGCTTGGAAAACCCGTGAACGGATTTACACCTACATCCTCTGGCTGGATTTCCACTCCTTCCGGCCATGTCGCGAGCAGCCATCCAAGATCGAGAAGCGGATCACCTATTGTCGATAGCTCCCAATCGACAATGGCGGAGACATCGCCGCTATCTCGTGGAAAGATGACATTCCCGAGGTGATAATCTCCGTGGATCAAGCCCGGCGTAAAATCCTTGGGAGTGTTGGTCGCCAGCCATTCCCGAACCATCGAGAGCTCAGCGAAATCGGTGTCGCCGTACCACTCTTGAACGTTGTTGTAGGAAAGCAGGTGCTGGCTCCAGCGTTCGACCTGACGCTCAAGGTAGTTCTCGGTGTGTCCGAACCCCTCTAGCCCGGCTTTCTGATAGTCAATTCCGGAAAGCTCGCTCAGGGCCTCAATCATGGAGACCCCCATTCGGTGTCGGATCGAGGGATTCTCGACATGCGTTTCCGGAAGGCCTTCGATTGGATTGAAGCCGTCCACCGATTCCATAAGGTAAAATACGGCTCCAAGCACATTCTCGTCGAGACAAGCTGCGATCAAATTAGGGTGAGGCACTCGGGTATTGGCGAGAGCCGCGAGCACGCGCGTTTCACGGCGCATAATCTCGTTGGAATTCGACCGCACGTGCTGCGGCGGGCGACGGAACACGAATTCCCTCTGTCCACGTTTGAAGCGTATGAGAATATTTTGCGTCCCTCCCGTCAGCTGCTGGGCATTGTGGAGAGGCCCTTTTTCAAGATCGTGGTCGTCCATCCAGCGAGACAACACATGGAGGTCAACGCAATCGGCAATTATCCTGTTTTCCATGCGCACCTGCAATTCCGAGCCTGTAATGAGCTTTCCCGCCGGATAGGCGAAGATGCTATTCTCGGACGTAGACGAAGGCTTTCAGATCATCCCTAGGTGGTTGGCGCATTCGGGGACGATTTTTTTAGCGTCACGTCTGGGGAGGAACCCCTCCGACTTCAGTCGGATACTGGCTTCAGCCATAGACTCGCTCGATAGCAGGTATCCTCGGGAAAGTGAGACCGCCTGAAGGCCGTGAAGTCTCACTTTCCCGAGGATACCTGCTATGGTCTATTCGACCGGCTCTCACACGACCTTTCATCATCGCTATCATCTCGTCTGGGCGCCGAAGTACCGGTTCAAGGTGTTGCACGGCGAAGTGCGGCTGCGGGTGCGCGAGATTATCCGGCAGGTCTGCGCCAAAATGGGCGTGACGATCATCAACGGAGCCCTGTCACGCGATCACGTGCACATGTTCGTTGAAATCCCGCCGCACGTCTCGGTCAGCGACTTCATGCGCCGCGCCAAGGGGCGCTCGTCGCGCAAGATCCAGCAGGAGTTCGAGCATATTCGCAAACGCTACTGGGGGCAGCGCTTCTGGCAGAGAGGCTACTTCTCCACCACCTCAGGCAACATCACCGATGATATCATCATGCGATATCTTGACCGGCATACCCACAAAACAGGCTTCAGCCCCTCGCCATGAACCTACCGGCCTCAGCCGGTCAGTCATTTAGATGATGACGTTGGCCCGATCGTGTTGCACAACGCTTTGATCTGCGTCGTCTCATAATAGAACCGAGTGGTCCCACAAGATCGCCTAAAAATGGCCGGGCCAATTCTGGCAACAGCTCTGGCCCGGCCAGTTGAAGAGCTGGAAAAATCTCGGAGCCGTGGTCTGACGGTGTCCCGTATCATTCCCGGCGATCGACAAGGATCGCGACGAACATTGCGGGTTCATTTTCCGCGCAAACCCACGCATGGCTTGTGCCCTGCTGAATGACCACCGATCCGGCTTCAAGCACTGCTTCGTCCTCGTCGAGTATCAGCCGCAAGCGGCCATTCACGACCACGATTATGTCGGTTGTTGGCGTGATATGCATACCAGGGTCACGTTCTGACACCACATAGGCATCTGCCGCTCCAACCTCGCCGAACATCGCTTTGTTCATAGCTCGAACCTGATCGGCGGGAAGCCCGTCAACAGGAGGTTCGAGAATGAACCATTTTGCCGTGAAACCACCATCGGGCGGGAGCAGTTTGAGCACTTCTTTGCCGCGATCGACAAATTCATCTCGATCTGGCGGTCCCGAGCTTTTGTCCGACCAAATGTTGTAGAGGCCTTGTCCGCCCGTGGGCGAGAAAACAGATTCCGGCTCGCCGTCCAGAGCGATTTTTGATCGACCATTCTCGTCATTAATCGTCACGATGCGACGCATCGACTTCTTTAGGTTCTCGATCTGGGTTTGCATTTTCTTTCCGTATCCACGCTAAGTGCGAAAACCGGGTGGTTTCGATTGCGTAGACGGGAAGAAGCGAATTATCCCTAATCCAACTGGCTCAAGCGGGTCATGTGTAGGGATCATTGAACGCCGCGACAAATCGCGAAGCAAGCGGCTTCTGGTGATCAGGGTCCGAAAATGCAAAACTGAGTTCGAGTGGGTCAAACACCTCTGGGATGTCCAGCACACGGAAGCGGTCGGAAAAAGAGGCCGATGGTATATGGTTTTTCGACACTACGCTGAAGCAGTCTGTCATCTCAACGATGCGAGTTACCAATGGGAAGTAGTCGATAACATGCATTTTCTGTTTGCTGGATCGTTCGCTGTTAAAGTCCAGTTGCCGCAGGACCTTTGAGTACTGCTGAATATTTGTTGGGGCAACGAAATCGAACTTCGCTAAATTGACAACGGTCGGGTCGTCCAGGCTGGCTAATGGATGTCCCAGGCGTACGAAAACCAACGGACGGATGATATTGGCATCATGTGCCGTCACCTCATTCCATGCGGCTAGTGTCGGAGTTGGGGCGAGCAATAAGTCGATATCGCCCTGTCGCAATGCACGACGCGCTGCATCCGCTCGCAGCCCCGAGATCTCAAGCGTGACCTTGTCGTCGGAAGTGATCACACGAGCAACGGCATCGACAATAAAGGCCTCTAGAGAGGGGGGGGTGATACCGACACGAAGCCTGCGGGTTTTCATGTCGGTATCGGCCGCAGTGTCAGTGATGAGATCGTCCACGTCATTCAATATTCGTACTAGACGGTCGACTAGGGACCGGCCAGTTTCGGTCAATTGAACGCCCTTTGCAGTACGCAGAAATATCTGCCGACCGATCGATTGCTCCACTGACGCGACAGCCTTCGTAAGGGCGCTCTGTGATAAGTTGAGGGCGCTCGCTGCTGCAGAGAACGAACCCGCCTGATAGACGGCTACAACTTGGCGAAGCTTGTTGAGATTCATCGACGGACGTGTTCGCATTTTTAACACCACAATATGAATTATAGGAATAATCTGTCCCGAAAAGGAATTAGAATAATATATCGGAGTAGGCTAGCGGGGAGTCGATAGATGCCGCTGGCGAAAGGCCAAAAATGTCAATTGAACTGAGCGAGTCTTCGTTTCGGGGGGTGGGGATGACACTGTTCGTCAGGCCCGGCGTTCGGGCACAAAATCTTCGACTTTCAGAATCCGCGTTTCCGGTTTGCGGAAGCTAAAGCTCAGGTCGAAGTCCTCAAGGCTTATGTCGAGAAATTCATCGCAAAGCTTCTCTCACCTGCGGGCCTATCAGCTGTCGAGGGCCCGATAGCGAAATTGATGGTTACAGACATGCAAAATTCGGTTGTTGACCAGCGCCTCGAACTCACGGCGCCTATGGCTTAATGCAAGAATATCCCATCGCGCAAATGTTCGTCGATTCTAGAGTTCAGAAAATTTACGGTCGGGCGCATGAAATCATGAAAAAGCTCATCGCGCGCAGTCTCTGAGAAGTTTGATACTGACTTAATAACGGGATGAGTTCATACATGACAGTCAATTCAGGTAGAGCAGTTTTTCTAACGGAATATCCAGATGGCCTACCGAAGCCCGGCAGCTTCGTTGTCCGCGAGGTTGATATTCCTCATCTAAAGGAAAGTGAGGTTCTGCTTCGCACGAAATGGATGTCGGTTGATCCCTACATGCGGGGTCGGATGAACCCTAATGTGAAAAGTTATGTGCCTCCCTTCACGCTTGATGCGCCGCTGGACGGAGGCGCGGTCAGTGAGGTGGTGGAAAGCAGGGCAATAGAATTCAATCCCGGAGATCACGTTGTCTCAATGCAAGGTGGTTGGAAAGAGTACTCAATCGCCAAGCCGCGAGCTCTTACCAAAGTTGAACCTGACCAAGCACCTCTCTCGTCCTACCTAGGTGTCCTGGGAATGCCGGGCATGACTGCTTGGGCTGGTCTTACCCAAATTCTGGAACCCAAAGGGGGCGAAACTCTCTTCGTCTCTGGTGCTGGTGGAGCGGTGGGTTCTCTCGTGTGCCAACTGGGCAAACAAATGGGTCTGCGGGTTATCGGTTCAGCAGGTTCTGCTCAAAAATGCTCTTGGCTGAAGCAGACGATCGGCTGTGATATTGCGATTAATTACAAGGACTATCCTTCCGCCAGTGAGCTTTCAAATGCGCTCGCTGAAGCCGCGCCGGATGGAATCCACTGCTACTTTGAAAATGTTGGTGGCGACCATCTTCAAGCTGCTTTGCAAAACATTGCGATTGGCGGAAGGATCGCATTGTGCGGTCTAATTGCGCAATACAACGCCCAAGAGCCGGTCACGGGCCCTACAAATCTCGCCAACCTGATAACGCGTTCCGTAAAAGTGCAAGGTTTCATCGTCGCACAATACGCACATCTTCGGAAGCAGTTTTTGGGCTCGGTGGCACCTTTACTTGAGAGTGGTGATATTTCTGCGCGCGAAGAAATATATGAGGGCCTAGATCAAGCGGGAGCTGCTTTTCTCGGATTATTCTCCGGCGAAAATACGGGCAAAGCTCTGGTCCGGATGGCTGGATAGCCATGGGACGAATGCATGCACCTTGATCTGGTTTGAGAGCTGCAGACTATCAGATCCAAGTAGCCGTGGAGTTACTACTTGCAAACGAATTGAGAGACAATGCGCGCCAAACCCGATTTCGATTTCCAGCTTGGCGAAAGTGCCGAGATGATCCGCGACAGCGTCAGCCGCTTCGCCGACGAGCAGATCGCGCCGCTGGCTGATAGGATCGATCGCGAAGACTACTTTCCCCGCGCCGAGCTATGGGCGCAGATGGGCGAGCTAGGCTTGCACGGGATTACGGTTGAAGAGGCGGATGACCGATCCGGCCTGCAGAAGAGATGCCGATGGTGGGGATTCAAGGCGGTGCAAAGAGACAGTGCGGCGTTCGGCAGGGCGATCGAGAAGACCGGGCGATTGATTGAGTGTTCGAGGCCCGGCAGCCGGGGAGGCTTGGCCGGCCGCAGACACAGCTTGCGCGAGACCTGCTGCGGGCGTTCCGCCGCCGAAAAACAGGCGACTGGCTCTTGCAGCTTCGCGTTCCTGTTCGAGCTGCCGGCGCGCTGCTTCTTCTGGACTGATACCTTGCGGCGGAGGAGGCTGCGCGCCGACAGGCGGCAGTTCGGCCACTGCTCCGCGATCCTGAGCATTCAAGATGGGCTCGCCCAGATCGCCTGGGAGCGGCGGCCCGAGCTGCGGCACTTGGGAGTAGTCTTGAGGCGCCGATGCCAGCCCCTCCGCTACCGCTATGCCATCGGTGTTGAACTGTTCTTCTCCGTCCTCTTGCGAGGCAGGTTACGGCTATCGGCTTGCGACCCGGAGAATACGGCACCCACTCACTGCGCCGAACAAAGGCTTCGATCATCTACAAAGCCACAGGCAACATCCGGGCAATCCAGATTTTGCTAGGTCACTCCAAGATCGAAAACACAGTCCGATACCTCGGCGTCGACATAGAAGACGCTCTCACCCTTGCTGAGAAGACTGAAATCTGACTGGAGTTGGGCGCTGGCTTCGGCTCAGTCAGCGTCCGCTTCTGGGGGTCGAAAGCGGACTCTAAGCTGTTCGGCAAAATCTTGACATGCTGGACCGATCATATGGCAGCCACAAAGCAGGCGCGAGCCAATCCGACTGAGAAGTAGCCCTTATTATTCAGCCTCGCCTTCACGCCATCCAGCAAACTCTCCCTCCGCCTTGGTGGCCATCCGGCCGATTGCACCCTCCATAAATGGCTTCATGTCGCTATCGAGGAAGCTCGATACGAACGGGCGTTTGATGAAGCTGTTCGGACGCAAACTGTAGGTCCAAGTGAATTCGGACTTATCATTTTCGACCTCGCGCCAATCCCATTGTCCCTTTGCGTAGGTGATGTGATCGCTGGCGCCGCTGGTGAGGCCCCAAATCTGATAACTAAAATGTTCGGGCAGGCGATTTTCGAGAACCCGCTCATACGTGTAGTGACCATCGCTAAGTTTAACCCAGCGTACGGATCCCTTCTCCGGCCAAGTACCGGAGACGACCCTCACATCAACAGGCTTTTTGATTTGCTCGGTTTCCTCCATCGCCAGAACCAATTCGTTGCTCGCAACGATCCATTGTTGCAGCGGGATCAGGGGCGCATCAATTACTTTGATCGTATGGAAAGTGGCATGCCATCCGTCGGATAAAGCCGGTGGGCTGGTCAGTTCTGGTGGAGCGGTTGGAGGAGTAGGGTTGCTAGCACAAGATATAAGCGACAGACTTGCGGCTGCTGCAAGTAAGGGACGAAAAGCAAATGGCATCTGCGACCTCCAACACATGTTATACGAAACTCGTAAATACATATCTACGAGAGTCGTAAATGACAAGCTCTAAATCGGTTCCACCTTCCGAAGACCATGCCGCACGTTTGCTAAAAGTCGTCGGCACGATGCTCGACCAAATGCTTCTGCAGGAGCCTAGCGAGGACGGGCGCCCATTACCCTACAACCCAAAGGACTATTCAATCCTCAAAGCTCTCGATGCCTCAGACGGTTTGAGCGGATCTGACATTGCGCGCCGCTTTAATTTGCCGCGAACCTCGATCCAATCAGCGCTCGATAGGCTTGAGAAATCAGATCTGATTGATAAGCGCCCCGATCCTGCTGGTGGCAGAATAAAAACACTGCACCTGACCCCGGCAGGGCAGGCTATTAGGGCAAAAATCAAGGCGCATGATCTGCATAATATGCGCACAATGCTCGCACCATTATCAGAGGATGAGCGGACACAAGTGTTGCCATTGCTCGAACGAGTGGCAGACGCCATCGAGAACGCCGCGACGCCAGCAACCAGATAGCGCCTAACTCGAGCCATGGTTTTTTTAACACACAGGCGAAACGTGAAGGCAGGCGACCTACTTTCACTCAGTTCATGCCATTCCGGGGAACCTAGATATTTTCCTGCGCTAGATACCGATGTAGGGCCTCCTGAACGTACATAATAGGGGTCGTCAGCCGCTCGACCGCTACGGGCTGGAAAGCGGACGGTCTGCAATTGGTGTTGAGATAGTTGGCGACTGACAGTCCAGCTTGCTGGGCTTGGGTTTTCGCCACTCTCTAAAATGACCTTCAGGCGATGCCCACTAATCGCGCACTATCAGCCCACAGCGCGCGTTGTAATGAT
>JBCCBW010000024.1:0-38642 GCA_039033835.1 Pseudomonadota bacterium | reverse complement strand
CCCCCCCCCCCTCCCCCCGGGTTTATGGCGCGTGTGGCTGGGGTTGGTGGGTGGGGGGGGGCGGGCGGCCACGGCGGCGAGCGATAGCTCGCCTCGCGACTACGCTTTCGCCAAAGCCTCCGCGATCAGCTTGCGCGTTGGCTCGATCCCGTAGAGCGAGATGAAGCTGCCCATTCGCGGCCCCTGCTCGCTGCCCAGAAGGGTCTCGTACAGCGCGCGGAACCAGTCGCGCAGCGACTCGAACCCGAACTCTTCGCGCTTTCCGATCTCATAGACCATCGTCTGCAAGGCTTCCGCATCCGCCTCTGCCGGAGCAGCTGCGAGCTGCGCATCGAGCTCGGTCAGGGCCAGCACCTCGCCGCCTTTGGGAGCGCGCTTCGACAGGGTCGGCGCCACGAAGTCGCGGTTGTAGTTGATCGCCTTTTCGACCAGCAAATCCAGCTCCGGATGCGCGGCCGGATCGGCATTATCGATGTAATTTTCAAGGTAGGACCACACCGCCTCCCGGCTCGCTTCGGCACCCAGCACGCCCAGCAGATTGAGCAGCAGACTGTACGGCACCGGCAGGCTGTCCCCCGCGCCGACAGCTTTGTGCACGGCGTCACCTTCCGGCCATCCGCCATTGACGCGCAGCAAATGCCAGGCCGGGTTGCCTAGCTGCTTGTCGAGCGGCTGTTCGGCCAGTCGCTCGCGGAATTGCCAGTAATCATCGACCGCGCGTGGGATCACGCCGCTGTGAAGCTGCTTTGCGCTCTTGGGATTGGGGAAGATGTAGAAGCCGAGGCTCTCTTCACTGCCATAATCCAGCCATTCCTCGATCGAAAGGCCGTTGCCCTTCGACTTGGAAATCTTCTCGCCCTTTTCGTCGAGAAACAGCTCGTAGATCAGGCCTTCGGGCTTACGCCCGCCCAGCGCGCGCGCGATCTTGCCCGACTGCACGCCGCTATCGGTCAGATCCTTGCCGTACATCTCATAATCGACGCCGAGCGCATACCAGCGCATCGCCCAGTCGACCTTCCACTGACACTTCGCCATCCCGCCCAAGGCCGATTGTTCGACTTCGCTTCCGTCTTCATCGGTGAAGCGGATGGTGCCCGCTTCGGCGTCGACCACTTCGACCGGCACCTGCAACACGCGCCCGCTCACCGGTGAGATCGGCATGATCGGCGCATAGGTCTGCCGCCGCTCTTCACGCAGGGTCGGCAGCATGATGTCGAGAATATCCTGGTTCTTGCGCAACACCTGCCGCAGCGCCTCATCGAAGCGGCCCGAATTGTACATGTCGTTCGATGCGATAAATTCGTAGTCGAAGCCAAAGCGGTCGAGGAATTCGCGCAGCTTTGCATTATTGTGCGCGGCGAAGCTTTCATGACCGCTTTCGAACGGATCGGTGACGCGCGACAGCGGCTTGCCCAGTTCGGAAGTCAGCATATCCTGATTGGGCACATTGTCCGGCACCTTGCGCAGACCGTCCATATCATCGCTGAACGCGACGAGACGCGTTTTGCCGTCTTCCGGGCGCGCGCCGATCAACGCCTCGAATGCGCGGCGGACAAGCGTGGTGCGCAGCACCTCCTGAAACGTGCCGATATGCGGCAGGCCCGAAGGGCCATACCCGGTTTCGAACAGGATCGGCGAAGCGCTCCCGTCTTTGGCGGTCTTCGCACCGACGGGATAGCGTTTGAGCAGCCGCTGCGCCTCTTGAAAGGGCCAGGCTTTGTTTACGCGCGCAGCGGCGATCAGTTCATCCATGCTCATGATGTGAGCGCATATGCGGATGGCTTTGCATGTTGCAAGCGCGAAAGGCGTTCAAAGTTGACACAATTGACACTGTGTCAACCGGTTCAGAGGGTATTCTTTCACATTCTTTACAGGCAGTTAGACCCGAAAAAGACAAGTTGACACTTCCCCAACGCAAAACGGCACAATCGCGGCAATTCATGGTCCGGCCATAGCCGCGCGCGGCGATGTAGGACAGCGCGGCACGCGCCATGGCCCGGCATGTTTAAAGCGAAACGGTCTCACCATCGGCAGGAATGCTGATGCGCGACTGCATCTCGGGATCGAGGCTGGCCATCGCCTCACGCAGGTCGTCGCGCGTCGAAAAGCAGTGGTCGAGCGACTCCATATGAACCGCGATCATCTTCACATCCGGATTGATCGCGCTGGCCATTTCCATCGTACGAACCGCCTGTGCGGCATCCATCAGCATGATGTCGGGCGACAGTGCCTCGATGATCGGACCGCCGGTATGGGCAATCACGATATCGGGACGGAACCGGTCAAGGATCGCGCCAACCTCGGTTTCGTCGAGGATCGAATCCCCTGCCCAGTAAATCGTCGGGCTGCCTTCGGCTTCGATCACGATCCCGTTTACGTTACCGAGCACCCGTCCAAGATCACCCCGACCATGAAGGCCCCAGACCTGATGGACGGTGATCGCGCCGAATTCGGTCGCGGTATTCTCTGCCATTACCGAGACATTGGTGAAACCGCGACCTTCCAAATCGTCCTTGAACGCAAGGCGCGGATCGTCCGGACCGCGATTAGGTGTGTAACTGTTGTCCGGCGTGATCATCGGGATGTCTTTGGGCAGCATCTCGGTCGCCGCCGGATCGAAATGGTCAGAGTGCATGTGGCTGACGATGACCGCGTCGATACCGGCGATGATATCGGCTGCGGGTCGGGGCAAATCGGCGGTCGGGTTGGGTGCAATGCCAGCGAAAGATTGAAGGGCGCCCTTATCCGACAGCATCGGATCGAGCAGCAAAGTCATGCCCGCATAGCTCAACCGCGCGGTGGCATTGCGGATGAATTCATAAGTGACCGAAGCCTTGGCCACAGGCTCCGTGGTGCCGCTGCACCCGGTGGCCAAAGCGAGCGAGCCAATTCCACAAGTGCCAAGAAACGCGCGTCGTGATGTATCGATCATAAAATCATCCTTCTTGTGAGCCCGCAGCGCGCAGCGATAACACGCTGTGCATAAGTGGCCAGCGATTAAGGCGTTTGCGGAACAAGTGTTTGCGGCGCGCATTCATCGCGCTAAAGCAAGGTAATAATGTATCCCGCTTCGCGCCCTTTTCTGATGATCGCTCTGCTGGTCTCTCTAGGCCTGCGAACAGTGCTGGGCGCGCCGTGCTGCATGGATGGCGGTGGTCATGCGCAAGTAAGCGAAGCGGCGGCGCATGCCGACCACACGCTCCATGATACGGCGCTCGGCGGACACGACGATGCGGACCATTCCGAGCATGGCGACAGTCCGACTGCCAATCCCTGCTGTTCTGCCTGTGGACCGACTTTGCCGCCTGAACCGATCTGCATTGCCTTGATCAGCCCGCCGCAAGCTGCGCCGGAACCGGAGGCCATCCGTGAACTGGCGACGCGGCCACCCTACCCCGCTTACGACGCGACGGGACCACCGCTCCTGATCTGAATTCTGCACGAATATCAGATCCACAGGAGTATCACATGAAATCGCTTTTGAAGGCGAGCAGCATGCTCGCCGTCGCCGGTGCCGTGTTCGGTGCCGCACCCGCCTATGCAGACAACAATCACGATGGCGGCGCGTCCGGCATCAACGCTCTCGACCATGCGCCTATCGGCGTGATGGGCGATCACCGCCACGCCAAGGGCGAGTGGATGATCAGCTACCGCTTCATGCATATGGACATGGACGGCATCCAGATCGGCACCGACAGCGTCACGCCGGAACAGGTCGCGACCACTGTCCCAAACCGCTTTTTCGGATTGCCCGGCCAGCCGCCGACCTTGCGGATCGTGCCCACTTCGATGCGCATGGACATGCATATGGCGGGCGTGATGTATGGCCTGTCAGATCAGGTCACGCTGATGGTGATGGGCAACTACATCACCAAGGAGATGGACCATATCACCTTTGCCGGGGGCATGGGCACCGATGTGCTCGGCACGTTTCGAACGCGCACCGCCGACCTTGGCGATACGACAGTGTCCGCGCTGATCGGCCTGACGGACACTGTCCACCTCAACGCGGGTGTCTCGATCCCGACCGGCACCATCACCGAAGAGGACGATATTCTCACGCCGACCGGCGGCACGCCCACGGTGCGCACGCCCTATCCGATGCAGATCGGCAGCGGCACTTTCGATCTGTTGCCCGGCATCACCTATCGCGATCAAACCGACAGTTTTGGCTGGGGCGCTCAGATCAAGGGCACGATCCGGCTGGGCAACAATGACGAGAGCTACTCGTTCGGGGATCGCGCGATGGCGACCGCCTGGTTTGCTGCGGGAATTACGCCGGGCATCGCGCTGTCTGGCCGGGTTCAGGCCGAAACGATCGGACGGATCGACGGCATCGATCCGCTGATCGTCGGGCCGGTGCAAACCGCCAATCCCGATTTTCAGGGCGGCGAAAGCGTAACGGCCTTCGCTGGAGTGAACTTCGCGGCGACTGGCGGTCCGTTAAAGGGCTGGCGGCTTGGGATCGAGGGCGGCCTGCCATTGGTGCAGGATCTCAATGGCCCGCAAATGCCGACCGACTTTTCCTACACCGTAGGCATTCAGAAGAGCTTCTGAGCCAAGTTCGCGCGCACGTCCCCTTGCCCGGAGGGTCGCACTCTGTCCTGGCAAGTAAGCGCGCGCGAGGGGCGACGCCCGCAGCTGTTCCTGCGGCTGCGTCGCCCCAAACTTTTGCCAATCGTCAGGAATTGCTTTCGAGATAGGTGATCTTGCCGCCTTCGACCGTGTATTCGGAGTATGAGCAGCACAGCTCGGTACCATCCGCGAAGATGTAGGCGACGGCCATGTAGATGCGGCCATCGACTACGCCGCTCTCCACGATCTGGATCTCCGGCGCGTCTTTTCCGAAATTGAGGGCATAGAACGCTTTGATATCCTTGTGCCCCGTCATGCTTATCCCGTTGGCGACGACGGTCGCGTCTTCGGCAAAGGTGGCGACGAACCGATCGATATTGCCCGACCGATAGGCATCGACGTGGTTCTGCACGACTGCGGATGCCTCGGCGACCGGATCGCTTTCCTGCGCGGCTACGGGCGAAGCCATCAAGGCGGCGGCGCAAATGGCGGTAATAATTGGGCGCATCGGTCGAATTCCTCCCTTTGAAAAAGTGCTGAGAGTGTCGCCGTCAATCGTTTACTTTTCGTTCTCTTTTGCGCATCTCTTTGCAGGTGACCCCCTCCGCCACGCCCCCGCGCCAACCGGTTCCCCTGCCCGCTCTGCACGCCAGCCATGGCGGCAACTGGCTGCGCTCTCCGAACGGTGATACCGGCGCAGTGTCCAAGGGGGATGCGATCATGGCGGCATCGGACACGCCGGTGCTGATTATCAACGCGCCGCTGGTGGCGAACCGGCTAGGCTATCCCGATCTTTCGGGGCTCGACCTGCTGGAGTTGTTCGCCTTCGTCCATCCCGCGCGGTTTTGCGTGCCGACGCCGCGCGGATTGGCTCAGGCGCTGGAAATGGACGAGCCTGAGGGCGACGAGGGTGTGCCTGCGTTTCTGCAAACCGCGGCGGGCGCTTTGATCGCGGCCTGCGAAGATCCCGAATGGTTCGAGCGTGAGGGCGCGTGGAACGCGCTTCAAAGCATGGAGCGGCTGCGCTGGCCGTGGGCGGGAGTGCTGAAACCGCATATTGCCAAGCCGGAACGCGCAGAGAGATGGCTGTTTTCAACGCTGCCCGAATGGGAGGAAGCGCCCGAACGTGGCTCTCCCCGGCAGGTGGAATTGCCCGAAGCCGAAGTGCTGGCGCAACTCGATCATCTCACCGGAGAAGGAGCGGAAAAACGCCAGGGCCAGCGCGACTATGCCAGCGATGTAGCGCGCATCTTTGAGCCGCGGGACAAGCGCGATCTGCCCCATGTCGCGCTGGCTCAGGCGGGTACGGGGATCGGCAAGACCTTGGGCTATCTCGCGCCGTCCTCTTTGTGGGCGAATGCATCTGGTGGTACGGTCTGGGTATCGACCTTCACCAAGAACCTGCAACGCCAGTTGCGCAGCGAAAGCCGCCGCGCCTGGCCGCCCAAGCGTGCCGATGGCACGCCGCCCGTTGTCGTGCGCAAGGGGCGAGAGAACTACCTCTGCCTGCTCAATCTCGAAGACGCACTGCAAGGCGGCTTTGCCGGACGCCCCGCGATCCTCGCGCAGCTGGTGGCGCGCTGGGCTGCGTTCACCCGCGATGGCGATATGATCGGCGGCGATCTGCCCGGCTGGCTTGGCACCCTGTTCCGCAAACGCGGGATCGCGGCACTCACCGACCAACGCGGCGAGTGCATTTACGCCGGGTGCCCGCATTACCGAAAGTGCTTCATCGAACGCGCCGGACGCGACAGCGCGCAGGCCGACCTTGTCATCGCCAATCATGCGCTAGTGATGGTCAACGCGGCACGAGGTCGCGACCACGCTGCGCGGCCCACACGGCTGATCTTCGACGAGGGCCATCACGTGTTCGAGGCGGCGGATTCCACCTTCGCCGCCACGCTCTCAGGACAGGAAGCGATCGAGCTGCGCCGCTGGATCATGGGGCCGGAGCGCAAGAATCGCGGGCGGCGGCGGGGTCTGTCAGCCCGCCTCGCGGATATTGCGAGCTATGATGACGAGGGCGGCGAGGCGATCGAAGCGGCGTCGGAAGCAGGCGCGGCGCTGCCCGGTGAAGGCTGGCTGGGGCGGCTCAACGAAGGCGAACCCTCCGGCCCGATCGAGGCACTGCTGTTCGCGGTGCGCGCGGCGACCTATGCGCGTGATGAGAGTGCCAATGGATCGGGGGGCCAGGATGCGGGCTACGGCATCGAAACCGAGGCGTCAGGCCTTCCAGGTGAGGTGATCGAAGCTGCTGGCGTGGCCGCACAGGCCCTTGCCGCGATCCGCACGCCGCTGATCCAGCTCGGCGGCAGGCTGGAGGCGATCATGGCCGACCCGCCCGACTGGCTCGACGGTCAGGGCCGTAACCGGGTCGAAGGTGCGCGCCATTCGCTGACCTGGCGGATCGACTTGCTCGCCGCTTGGGAAGCGCTGCTCGCACGGCTCGGTGGTCCAGCTGACCCGGAATTCGTCGACTGGCTCGCAGTTGACCGCTCCGACGCGCGCGAATTCGATGTGGCGATCCACCGCCGCTGGCTCGACCCGATGAAACCGTTTGCCAAAGTCGTGCTCGAACCTGCGCATGGCGTAATGCTGACCAGCGCGACGCTGACCGACCGCATCGAAGTGGGTGATCCGTGGGAGAGCGCCGTTGCGCGATCAGGCGCGGCGCACGTCGAAACGCAGCCCTTGCTCAGCGCCGCGACCAGTCCGTTCGATTATGCGAGCCGCGCCGAAGTTCTGATCGTAACCGACGTCAAGAAAGGCGATTTGCCGGGGCTTGCGGGAGCCTATGCACGCCTGATCGAAGCCAGCGAAGGCGGCGTGCTGGGGCTGTTCACCGCGATCCGCCGGATGCGCGCGGTGCATGGCAGGATTGCGGACCGGCTCGCTCGCGAGGGCCTGCCGCTTTACGCCCAGCACGTCGATCCGATCGACACCGGTACGCTGGTAGACATCTTTCGCGACGATCCGCGCGCCAGCCTGCTTGGCACCGACGCCTTGCGCGATGGGGTGGACGTGCCCGGACGCTCGCTGCGCTGCGTCGTGCTCGAAGCAGTACCATGGCCGCGCCCCGATATCCTGCACAAGGCCCGCCGCGCGGCCTCTGGCGCAGGCGGACAGTTCGACGACCGCATCATCCGCGCCAAGCTTGCGCAGGCTTTTGGCCGACTGATCCGCAACAAGGATGACCACGGCCATTTCGTCGTGCTCTCCGCCGCCTTCCCGTCCCGCCTGCTCAGCGCCTTCCCCGAAGGCACCGCCATCCGCCGCGTGACCCTCGATGAAGCTCTGGCACGCGTCGCTCAAGGGTTGATCGGCCCCGATGAAGTCGCTGGCCAGATCGGTACGGACGAGGCAAAAGACCTGATATGATTGCCGATTGGGATTTCTTGCTTCGGATCGTCACGATTGGTGCGGGCCTGATGCTGCTGGCGCTATGCGTCGCAGGAGAGATCAGAACGGCGATCAAGGTGCCCCTCGTCGGGATGATCATCGGCGTGATCGGATATCTGCTCAACGCAACGCCTCTGATGAGTTCGACCAATTCGATGGACCCGTGGGTCGATCTGCTGGCGATGTCGGTGCCATTCTGGATCTGGCTGTTTGCGCGCCGCCTGTTCGAGCGGGAGCCACCGCGCCGCGTGATCTATGTGGCGGCTGCGCTGATGCTGTTCACCTGGTTGGTTGGCAATTTCTTCGCGTTGGGAGAGATGCTGGCGTTCTACGTCCTGCATGCGATCGGGCTTGCGCTGATCGCCGATCTGGTGCGCGTCGCTTTGCTTGGCCGGGACGATGATCTGGTCGAACAGCGCCGGGTGATTCGCCTGTGGCTCCCGCTACTGGTCGCAGCGCAGGCGGGCGGGATATTGACGTTCGAGCTTATCCTTGGCGGGACGCGGGATTTTCCCGTCATTCAAATCATCAACACCCTGTTGATCCTCATCATCACGCTGTTCGCCGGGCTGGCGCTGTTTCGGACAGATCCGGAGTTGCTGATCCAATCAGAAGCGGACATTGTCAGCGAGGACGATGAACCGCTCGATCTGAGTCCATCGGAAACCGTGCTGCACGAAAAGCTCACCACGGCGATGGCAGATGGCGCTTATCGCGAGACTGGGCTGACCATTGCTATGTTGGCGGAGCAACTCGACACGCCCGAACATCGCCTGCGCGCGCTTATCAATCAGCGGCTTGGCCACCGCAATTTTTCCGCGTTTCTCAACCGCCACCGAATTGCCGAAGCGCGCGAGAAGCTGGCTGATCGCAATAGCGTCGACCTGCCGGTGCTGACCATCGCGATGGATCTGGGCTACAATTCGCTGCCCACCTTCAACCGCGCATTCCGAGCGGAAACGGGCACCACGCCGAGCGAATTTCGCCGAAACGCCATCGGACCGGAGGACGCGCCCGCACCGCTCGCCGAACCCGCGACGGCTGCAAACTCCGCTGTTCAAAACTGAAAAACGCCGTGCAATTCCAAAAGTGACCGGCATTTTTCGCAGCCGCGAGGCCAAGCACCGGCGAATTTGCGAAACCATCAGACACCAAATTGATGGAGCAACACATTGACCGACCCAGCCTCCCAAAGCACGTTCTCCTACGCCGTAGAGAAGATCGGCGCGCACTTCCTCGACGTGATGTATTTCGACCTCGGTCGCTATCTGATCGCGGCGGGGGTGCTGACGGTGTTCCTGCTGATATGCCGCCGATGGGCCGGCAATCGCCGCATTCAGGACAAGCACGCCAAGTTCGGTGATTACCGCCGCGAAGTGCTCTCATCCTTCCGGACGGTTTTCGTCTTCGGCGTGACCACGCTGGCCACTCTGGTTGGTCGCGAGATGGGCGTCATCAATCTCAAGCTGGAAAGCGCTTCGCTGTTCACGATCATCTGGCAGTTCGCGCTGATCGTCGTCGTCCATGATGCGTATTTCTACTGGATACACCGCGCGATGCATTCCAAGCGGCTGTTCCGTGCAACGCATCTGCACCATCACAAATCGCGCATTCCCACGCCATGGACCGCATACAGCTTTACCACGTGGGAGGCCGCATTCGAGGCCGCGTTCATGCCGCTGTTCCTGCTGATCACCAGCCTGTTCGGCCTGTCCTATGCCGGGTTCGCGCTGCTGTTCTTCCTGTGGCACATGATCATCCGCAACGTGATGGCGCATGCCGGGCACGAACTGTTCCCTGCCGGCTGGGTCGACAACCCGCTGACCAGCTGGATCAGCACGACGACGCATCACGATCTGCACCACAGCGATCGGCACAATTACGGGTTCTACTTCACCTGGTGGGACCGGATGATGGGCACCGAGCATCCGCGTTACAAGGAAGAGTTCCGCAAGAACGCTAAGCCGATGATCATGCTGCCTGGTTCATTCGCAGAACGCACGGCAGTGCTCGTCATGGCCGGATTTGCCGCCTCCATGGCGCTGGGCGGACCAATGGCCATCATGCGGGCCGTCGGGGCCTAGGGCCATGACCGAGTAACCAGTCCCCAGGGCCGACTTCAGCTTCTCGTCGGCCAAATGAAGAAATGCGGTAGTCTTGAAGGTGTGCACTCTTACGAGGCAACGCCATCGGGCTGCCGCATTTCCTTTACACAGGCAGCCATATCGTGCTGAGAACCCCGGCGCGCCCAACCGGTCGCAATGGGATTTCAAAAGGAGTATGGTCGGGTCATGAAGATCCTCGGACTGTTGCGACACGCCAAGTCCGACTGGGACGACACTGCCCAGCGCGATTTCGATCGCGGGTTGAATGATCGTGGCCGCCGGGGCGCGGCGCTGATCGGCAAGCACATCACCGAGCACGGGGTCAAATGGGATGCGCTGATCGCCAGCCCGGCGGTGCGCGTGGGGGAAACGCTTGCCGATGCCCTGCCGCAGCATGCGCCTATTTTTGACAAGCGGCTATATCTCGCCAGCTCCGATACCATCATCGAGACCGTGGAAAGCCATGCGTCGGACGATCACGCCGCAATCCTGGTGGCGGGGCACAATCCGGGCCTACAGGATACGCTGCTCGACCTCGTGTCGCCTGCGCGCGAAAACGACCTGTTTCGTGAGGCGGCGGTGAAGTTTCCAACCGCAACCTTCGCGGTGCTCGAACTGAAGATCGATGCATGGAGCGAGCTGCGCAAACATGTTGGCACGCTGGCACACTTTGCCCGGCCACGCGATCTCGACCCTGAGCTTGGCCCCGAACATTAGGGTCTTCAGGAAAGTATCTGGCGCGGCCCCGGACCTTCCGCTGAAAGCCTGTCCTCCGGATTGTAGATTGCGCACTTTTTAAGGCTGAGACACCCGCAACCGATACATCCGTCCAGCCGGTCACGGGTGCGGGTCAACTGCGCGATTTTCTCATCGAGTGCGCTGCGGATCGAGCGACTGATCGCCTCCCAATCGCGCGCGGTCGGCGTGCGCCCATGCGGCAGCCTCGCCATCTCCGCTTCGATCTCCCCCAGAGACAGACCGAGCTGCTGCGCAATCAGGATGAAGCTCAACCGGCGAATGTCGGATCGCAGAAACCGCCGCTGATTGCCGCTGGTGCGGACCGGTTCGATCAGCCCCCGCTCTTCGTAAAACCGGATGGCTGACACTGACAGCCCCGTGCGGCGAGCCATCTCGCCGATGGGGATAAGGTCGTTCTTGCTGAGTGATCGGGGCATGGATGGATGTCCATATCTAAAGCTTGATCTCAAGTTAGCTTGAGATTGCATGATGAGCAAGCACGGTGATTCGCGGATCGCCGGACAACCACGATGAAGCAGGAGTATCATCATGCCTAAAGGACAACTGGAACACGCCAACCTTTCCGTCACCGATCCCGAACGCAGCGCGGACTTGTTCAAGCGAATGCTCGGCTGGCAAGAACGCTGGCGCGGACCGAGTCAGAAATACGGCTGGAGCCTGCATGTCGGCGATCCAGCAAATGGCGCGACCTATCTTGCACTTTACACCGGCGATCATGTGAAGGGGGACTACGCCAAAGGCCAGCCGCTCAACCATGTCGGGCTGACCGTCGATCACCTTGCCGAAGCGGAAAAGGTTGTGAGCGAAGCGGGCCTCGAACCGTTCGGTCACGACGATTACGATCCGGGCAAAAGGTTCTATTTCTTCGACTGGGACGGCATCGAATTCGAAGTCGTCAGCTACGCGGGAGATGCCGCATGAACGAGATCATGCCACGCGAGCCGATGTTCGCCCCCAATCGCGAAACTAAGCGTTCCCCACGACGAAACACGCGATCGCCATCAGCGCCCCGGCCCAGCGGTTCGACCGAAAGCGCTCCAACGGGTTGTCCGGGTCATCCGCATCCAGCGTAGCGACCTGCCACAACAGATGCAGCGCGACCGGCAACAGCACCAGCAGCGCGAGCGGGTCGGGCCGATAGAGCCAGATCCCCAGCGCCCACAACCCGAGCGTCACGGCGTAAAATCCCGCCACGCCCGCCTGCACGCGGCTTCCCATTCGCAGGGCCGAGGAGTGAATACCGACCATCGCGTCGTCCTCCCGGTCCTGCAATGCGTAGATCGTGTCGAACCCGATGACCCACGCGATGCATCCGGCATAAATGCAGGCGAGAGCGCCCCAATTGTCGAACCGCAGCTCGGTCCATCCGACCAGCAGGCCCCAATTGAACACCATTCCAAGCCACGCCTGCGGCCACCATGTGATCCGCTTCATGAAGGGATAGGCGGCGACCAGCGCGAGGCTGGACAAGGCCACAACTTGAGCTTCGAAGCGCAATTGCAGCAGCACGATTAGGCCAACCAGGGACAGCGCGAAAAGCCAGCACCAAGCGAGCTTTTTCGACACCCGCCCGCTGGCAACCGGCCGCGCGGCGGTGCGCGCAACTTGTCGGTCGAGGTCAGCATCGACGATATCGTTGTAGACGCATCCCGCCCCGCGCATCGCTATCGCGCCGAGCAACAGCCAACCGAGCAGCGCGAACTGGAAACCGGCACCCGTCAACCATACGCCGAACACACACGGCCAGAACAGCAGCCACCAGCCGATCGGCCGGTCGAACCGGGCCAGTTGTGCAAGGTCTCGCGGCAATTGCGGCAGGCGCTCGATCAGCCCGCGATGTTCGCTGTCAGGGACTATCTGATCGGTCATGCGGTGGCCTCTTCAGCCCGTGCCTTGCGCCAGGCGTATAAACACAGCCCAAGCATCACCGCGTTCCCGACGAAATCGAGCATCCCGACCGAATTGAGCACCGGGACTTCGAAATGGAAATACCAGTCGAACACGAAGAACGGCACGAGCAGGATCGCGAGCGCCAGAAAGGCATTGGCGGTGAACCGCACGAACAGCGCCATTATGCCGAACAACACCGCCTGCGCGCCGAAACACGCCATGATAAACCGCGTCATGAATGTGTTTTCGCGATAGGCGTCGGTAATGGCGAGGTCGATCACGCTACCCGGCGCGAACAACGCCCAGCCACCGAGCAGCAGAAACACGCTCGCAATCCAATATTGTGCCGTTCGCACGCTCATAATGGTTCCTCTAGCGGCATGCGCTGCGCTCGTCTAACGCTCCCGCCATGCACGATCCCAAGGTCCCCGCCTTCCCTCCGAAAAGCGCGCCCCGCCTGTTTGTCGAGCAAGAACTCAGCGAAGGCGCCCGCGTCGAGATCGATGGCAATCCGGCGCATTATCTTTCCCGCGTCATGCGGGTGCAGCCCGGTGATGCGGTCGTCCTGTGCGATGACATAACCGGCGAATGGGCGACCCGCGTGATCGAGGCTGGCAAGCGGTCCGTGGCACTGGAAGTGGCCCTGCGCCTGCGTGCGCGCGAAACTGTGCCGGACCTTTGGCTGTGCCCGGCCCTGCTCAAGAAGGATCGCTTCGACCTCGTGCTGGAAAAGGCGACCGAGCTGGGCGCGGCTCGCATTCAGCCGGTGCTGACCCGGCGATGTGTGGCGGACAAACTCAATCTCGACCGGGCGCGGAGCATCACGACAGAGGCCGCCGAGCAATGCGCTCGCACCGCGCTGCCTGAGGTCACCGAACCCGCGAAGCTCGATGCCCTGCTCAGGGATTGGTCTGAAACTCGCGCGCTGTTCTTCGCCGACGAGGAAGGCGGCGCAGCTGCCGCAGACGCCTTTCGCGACCACACCGGTCCTGCGGCAATCCTGATCGGTCCGGAGGGCGGTTTCGACACTGCCGAGCGCGCGAGCATCCGCGCTCACCCTCAAGCCCGTGCCATCAGCCTCGGCCCGCGCATATTGCGCGGCGAAACCGCCGCAATCGCAGCGCTCTCCGTATGGATGGCGTGCGCCGGAGATTGGGCCGGAACCGCTGATGCCAAAGAATGACTTGCCGTCGCAAAACGCAATTTGCGCTTCCCACGCGGAAATCGGTTTCGTAGGGCAACTGGCAAGAGAGGGGCTTTGACAAGCAGCCATGAGCACACGCGAAACTTCCGCCACCGACGAACCCGTCATCGAAAGCCTCGATCAGCTGGTCGAACCGATGATCGGTGGCGAGAAACCCAAATCCGAATGGCGCATCGGCACCGAGCACGAAAAGCTCGTCTACAAACGCGACGATCGCCGTGCGCCGTCTTATGACGAGCCATGCGGCATTCGCGATCTTTTGAGCGAGCTCACTGAATTCGGGTGGGAACCGATCGAGGAAAACGGCAACGTCATAGCTCTGAAGGGTGAAGACGGCGCGATCAGCCTGGAACCCGCCGGTCAGCTGGAACTGTCCGGCGCGCCATTGGAAAACCTGCACGAAACCTGCGCCGAAACCGGGCGGCACCTTAAACAGGTGAAGGAAATCGGCGAGCGCTGCGGCGTCGGCTATCTCGGCCTCGGCATGTGGCCCGACAAAACCCGCGAACAGCTGCCCGTGATGCCAAAGGGGCGCTATGGCATCATGATGCGGCATATGCCCAAGGTCGGCGATCTCGGCCTCGACATGATGCTGCGCACCTGCACCATTCAGGTCAATCTCGATTACTCATCCGAAGCCGACATGGCGCAGAAATTCCGCGTCGGGCTGGCGCTGCAACCGCTGGCAACCGCCCTGTTCGCCAATTCGCCCTTCACCGAAGGCAAGCCCAACGGCTACCTTTCCTACCGCTCGCACATCTGGTCCGACACCGATCCGCATCGCACGGGCATGCTGCCCTTCGTGTTCGAAGACGGGTTCGGCTATGAACGCTGGGCGGAATACATGCTCGACGTGCCGATGTATTTCGTCTTCCGCGACGGCAAGTATATCGACGCGGCGGGCCTGAGTTTTCGCGACTTCATGGATGGCAAGCTCTCGGTCCTGCCCGGCGAACGTCCTACAGCGAGCGACTGGTGGGATCATCTGTCGACCGCGTTCCCCGAGGTGCGCCTGAAAAGCTTCCTCGAAATGCGCGGTGCGGATGGCGGTCCGTGGAGTCGCATCTGCGCGCTCCCCGCATTCTGGGTCGGCCTGCTGTACGATCAGAGCGCGCTCGATGCCGCGTGGGATCTGGTCAAGGACTGGACGATGGAAGAGCGCGAACGGCTGCGAAATGAAGTGCCGAAGCTGGCGCTCGATACAAAGCTGCCCGGCGGCGGCACCATGCAAGACCTCGGCCGCGAAGTGCTGTCGATCGCGCATGGCGGCCTCGCCGCGCGCGGCAGGCTCAACGCCAGCGGTGACAACGAAACCGGCTATCTAGAAACGCTCGACGAGATAGTGGCGACCGGCAAGGTGCCCGCGCAGCGCCTGCTCGATGCCTATGACGGCGAATGGGGCGGCGATGTCGGCAAGGTCTATAAATACTCGTTCTGAGGAGGGAAGTTCATCATGCTGATAGTGCTGGCCAAAGCCAAAGTGGGCGAAGGCGCAATTGGCGCTGCTCGCGATGCGATTGCAACAATGTGCGAAGCGTCGAATGCCGAAGAGGGCTGCCACTCCTATGCCTTCGCACAGGACGTCTGCGACCCGACCACCATGCATATCGTCGAGAAATGGCAGGACGACGCGGCCCTCGTCGCGCACTTCCAAACCCCGCATATGGCGGCTTTCCAACAGGCAATCGCCGATCTGGATGTGAGCGTCACCGAAGTGCTGAAGTATCAATCCGACGATGGCTCGCCTCTGATGTAGGCCTTATTCCGCCGGTTCGACCGCAGCTTCGCCACGCCCATTCCCGCTGCCGCGACGTACAATGCGACGTTTCAGGCGGGCCAGCGGTGCAGTGATCACACCGTTTACTTCCATCCAGTCGTAATATTCGCGGTATTTCGGGTCTTCGGCGAGAAGGTGCGCTTCCTCGGTCCGCGCGCGCCAGTAATAGATTGCATTGACCATCAGCAGGAAGAAAGTGTTGCGGATCGCATCGACCGGCGACCCGCTCATCACCAGAAACGGCATCACCGAGCACCACCAATACAGGTTCTTCGACAGGTAAGCCGGGTGGCGCGTGTAGCGATACGGCCCGTTGGTCAGCACGCCGCGATAGGTGAGGTTGGAGAACCGGATACCGAAAGCAACGGTTGCCCAGGCATAGATTGCCGTGAGGAACACCAGCCATGCAGCCCAAGCCCACAGCATCGGCTCATTCCCGGCGAGCCAGTGCCCCCAACCAGCGGTGTTGCCTTCATAACTGAGTATCTGGTTGTTGTTGCCGATCAGCCCCCAGACGAATGGCGGATAACACAGCAGTGCCGCCAGCCAGCCACCGAGAAACGGATTGCCCGAACGGATATGCGCATCCAACGGACGCAGCGTGAAAAGGTATCCGACGGTCCCGATCTGAACGTCGATCACGAACAGCAAAGTGATCAGCAGCACTCCGATCTCGACTGGGTTGGCGATGATCTGCGCCGGGTTCGCTTCGACGATATGGGCGAATCCGCCGGGCAGGATCGAGATCATGAACGCACCGAAAAATGCCTTTATGATCCAGGCCCGCCAGTGTTTCTTGATCGCGTCGGCATCCCATTCATCGCGCCCGATCAGCATCGCGCCGAAATGCCAGGTCGCATCCCTGGGCTCCACCATCACACGGTCTAACCAGATGACATAGGGCACGCTCAGCACGACCATCGGCACGGCGGCAAAGCCCAGCACTTCCATCGCAAACAGATACTGCCCATCCCAGTACCACCGGCAAAGACAATACAGTGCGCCGATCATCACCCATGTCGCCCACAGCCCGGCAATCTTGACGAAGGACACCGGCAGGATGTCGGTGACCGGGCGTTTCAGGCTCCAGTCGATGCCGGTCGAGGCACGCAGATGCACGCGGTCGACAAGGACCGACCAGATCGCCATCGGGCCAGCGATAAACAACAGGCTGGTGAGCGCCGCATGAGGTCCGGACATCACACCATATTCGCCTTCCAGACCCACGGCATCCGCGATCAACGGGAAGGCACGGCAGAACAATATCCACGCAAACAGGCCAAGCAGCCCGGCAAGGCCCACGCCTGCGGACACGTCGCTTTTAGGCAAAGTGGGCGGCGGTGCTGGTGCGGCACCGACAGCGGTTTTTCCGGTCGCGCTCATTGAGGCAAGCCCTTAGCGCGAAAGGGTTAACAGCGCGGTTAGAAGTCAGCCCCGGTCCCGCCGAGGCACAGCGCCTCGGCAAGTGTTAACACGCTGACTTTACCGGCTTAGCGCCAGGCGTGGATCGTGCCGCTGTCATCAAGGACATAGAGGTGTCCATCAGCGACAATCGGCGGGAGACTAACCGCCTCTTTAATGTCGGCAAACAGCTGCGCCGAGCCTTCGCCGGCGCTCAGCTTCCAGATTTCTCCGCGCGAGCTGGCCACCCACAGATGGTTTCCTGCGAGCACCGGACCGGTCCAGAAGATCGGATCTTCCTTCTTCTTCTCCTTGCGCCACTGCTGAAGCTGCGTGATCCAGCGGACCCTGCCGGTCGAGCGGGCAATCGCCAGCAGCCGCGCATCGTCGGTAAGCGTGAATATCCACTCGCCCGCAATTGCAGGGGTGGAAATGCCGGCGAGGTTCAGCTCCCAGATGCGCTGTCCGGTGACAAGCTCGTATGCCGCCATGCGCCCGCCCTGCCCCAGCGCATAGACGCGGCCCGCGTCGATGATCGGATCGGCGTCGATATCGGTGAGCGAGCTGACCTGGGTGGAGATGTTGGTCCGTGCCAGCGCATCAGACCAGAGCGTGCGCCCGTTTTCGTAGCGATAGGCGGACAACTCACCGCTCGAATAGCCCGCGATTATAGTGCCCTGCCCGGCGGCCGGAGCGGCGACGCCGAAGACTCCGGATTGCGTGGCCGAGCCGGATTCGTCCCAGATCAACTCACCATCATTTGCATTGAGCGAAATGACCTGATTGTCCTGCGTCATCACGAATATCTGGCCAAACGCGACGGTCGGTGATCCGCGCAGTGGCCCGGCTGGCTTCACCTTCCAGAGGATCTCACCGGTTTCCGCATCGATAGCCTCGGCCTCGCCTGCGCCATTGGTGGCATAAACCTTGCCATTGTCATAGCTGACACCGCCGCCAAAAGCCGATGGGCGCATGTCGTCGCTCATTTCGGCATTGATGGACCAGACGCGCGCACCAGTCTTTTTGTCGAAGGCGGCGATTTCACCGTCGGAGCCCACCACGAAAAGCTTGTCGCTGCCTACGACCGGCGTTGCCGCCAGACGGGCGCGATCAGTCGATCCCTGAACCCGCGCGGTCCAGACCTTTGTCGGATTTTCCGCCAGTTGCAGATGACCGTAGGACTTGCTCGCAGAACCGCCGACTTGCGCCCATTCGGTGTTCGCTGTCGGAGGAGGCAGCACCACGCTGACCGATGCCAGCGCGGGATCCACCTTCGTACCGCTCTCGATCCGCGAAAGGATCGGCATGCGCTCACCCACGGTCGGTGTCGTCTTCTTGCCGCCGCCGCCGAATAATCCACCGCTGCAACCGGTGAGGCCAGCCGCCAGTGCACCGGCGAGCAGCGCGGTTTTCATACCATTCATGTTCATTGTCATCCGTCCGTCCAAGTCCCTTGGGTCACTGCGCGTCGGCAGCACTCCCCGCAACGTTCCCTACAGCGCTCGCACCGTTCCCCTCTGGTGTCGTAACGCCCTGATCTTCAAGCAATTGTTCAACGTCTTCGATGGCATCGACGCCCAGCAATCCAGCCATTTGTCGCGCCCGCGAGCGCAGCGTTTCCGGTGCCTCTTCGTCTTTGGCGATTGCGGCAAACATCGCGCCCGCCTCGCTGCGATTGCCTGCTTCCAGATGCGCAATCGCGACCAATTCGCCCGCGCTGCCGAAGAACGCGTTGCCCGGCACAGCGAGATCCTTGAGCCGCTCGATCACATCGGCAGGCTCGCGGTCATCGAAATTGGTCGAAACTTCGCGAATGCGCGCGAGATCGCGCAAGGCCGACGGTGCCTCGGGATCATCGGCGACCATCTTGTACAGCGCGACCGCGTCGTCGAAGTTCTCGTTTTCCAGCGCCGCGCCTGCCTTCAGGAACCGCGCGGCCGTGCGTGCGCCCGGCGTTTCATCCTCGATCAGCGGATCGACCTTTTCGATCGCCCCGGCGAAATCACCAGCCTCGCTCGAATCGAGCGCGCTGACCAGCGTTTCCGATTTTTTCTCGAGAGCCGCTTCGTTCTGGCCGTCCCAGAACAAATATCCGCCAAATGCCAGCAGGCCGAGCGTCAGGACTGCGCCGATCGCAACGCCATACTTCTTGGCGAATTGCTCGACATCGTCCTTGCGCACGGCCTCATCAATTTCGCGCATGAGGATTTCGTCCTCAGCCGAAGCCTTCTGATCCTGCTTTTTGTCGTCGATGTTCTTCGAGTCAGTCGGGTTGAGCGCCACGGGGCTCTGTTCCTCATCCAGGTTATCGCTTTGCGCGTGCTTTAGGCAGAGCCGTCGCCTTCCGCAATGCCGCGTCGACACGCGAGTTGTCCCTCTCCCCGCCGGATTGCCTAACCGAACTTGAATGCGGAATGAAGCGGGTCCGCTTCGCGGCCTAGATCGTGCGACCCAAAGCTTCGGAATACAGAGTACGATACCGTGCGATCATCGCGTCTTCGTCAAAGTGTTCGCGCGCCTTGGCCTTGTTCGCCTTGCCCACCGAGCGGCGCAGATCATCGTCATCGGCCAGCTCACTAAGCGTGGAGGCAAGCGCCCCCGCATCGTCACGTACGGCAATAAGTGCTCGATTCGGTTCGGCCACCATATCCCTGATGTCGCCGACATCCGGCGCGACTACCGGCAAGCCCGCGGCCATGGCTTCGACCACAGAGAGCGGGAACTGCTCCGATTGCGATGACAGCGCAAAGATATCGAACAAGCCGATCACGCTCGCCGGATCGCTGACCGCGCCGGGCAGATGTACGCGATGGCTGATCTCGCATGAATCCGCAGCGGCGCGGATCGCATCCTTTTCCGGGCCATCGCCCAGGATCACCAAGTGCCAGTTTTCCGGCAGGTCGGCGCAGGCTCTCACCAACAGCGGCAATTGCTTGACTGGTCGCAGCCCCGCAAGCGTACCGACCCAGCGCTCGCCATCGCGCTTGACGACCCGCAGACCGGCAGGCTTGGGCCATTTCGCAAATGCTTTGGTGTTGATGCCGTTGGGTATCCGCAGCACGCGCGCCTTGGGCTGTTTCCACACAGAGTGCGCGATCCGTTCGAGCACTCTGCTGGGCACGACCAGCCTTCGCGTCCGCCCAAGAGCAATGCGCCGATACCAGTTGCGGCGCGGCTTTAGCTCGTCGACCTCGTCTTCGTTGAAGCCATCTTCATGATGGATCAATGGCGGCAGGTTGAAAGCATCGGCAAAGACGGTGTGCGCCATCACCGCATCCATCGCGCCCCAATTGTAGGTCAGGATGAGGTCATACGGCTTCATCGCCTGCGCGATCGCGACCAGCCGACCCGGCGAGGGAAAGCCTGTCAGCGAGGGGAAATCCGTTGGGAAAGCGACTTTCACCTTGCGGTCAATATGCGCGCGCGCGCCCATCTGACCGGGTTCGCCGGATACTACTGCATGATGCAGCGCGCCGCCAAACGCGTTCATCAGCTGGACCGCGCGCAGCTCCTTGCCCCCTGCCGAGAATGTCGAGTGGCAGTGCAGTATCTTTGGCGGGGTGGTCATTCCACCTCGGCCAGCAAGCTGTCGATGGCTTCGCGCGCTTCGGGCTCGTCCAGCGTCGGCGCATGGCCAACGCGAGGCACAGTGACGGTGCGCATCGCCGGGTTGCGCACACCCATCTGGCGGACCGTTCCCGGCGTCAGCAGGTCCGACAACTCTCCGCGCACCAGCACCATCGGCACATCGCGCAGCGCCTCGAATGACAGCCAAAGGTTGGGAGGCGCGGCATTGCCCGGTTTCGAAAACGGCTCGGCAATGGCCATGTCGTAGTCGTAGCTGATCCGCCCGTTCTGGCTGACGACCAGAGTGCGCTTCGCCATTTCGAGCCATTGTTCCAAATCGTAATCCGGAAACGCCGCCCCGTGCACTTCGCACAGCGAACGTGCCGCGTGGAGCCATGTCGGATAGCTGCGCCCTTGCCCGACATAGCCCGAAATCCGCTCGACTCCGGCGGGGTTCACCTCAGGTCCGATGTCGTTGAGCACTACGGCCACGATGCGCCCCGGCCTGGCGTGCGCCAGCAGCATCGTCATCAATCCGCCCATCGACGTGCCGATCGAAATGAACCGCTCGATCCCTTCTTCGACAAGCAGCTTTTCCACATCGGCGACATAGGTGAGTGGATTGTACGTCTCCGAATCCGGAGCATAGTCACTCATCCCGCGCCCGCGCATTTCAGGCACAATCACCCGGCGGTCTTTCGCGAGATGTTCTGCAAGGCCGGCAAAATCGCGCGAATTGCGCGTCAGGCCATGCATGCACAGGACCGGAGGCCCGGAATAGCCATCCGGCCCCGGATAATCGCGATAATGCAGAGTGAGCCCGTCGCTGCTGGTCCAGCTGCGATCCTGATACGATGTGGCCATTAAGCGCGATAATCCTCTGGCATTGTTAGGCGGCGTGCTTGAACCGGCAGCCGCTTGCGCCCAATATCGCGGGATGCGAGCAGAACCGCAACATTCCAGTTACCGGCCCGATCCGGCAATCGAGACTTTGGCCGGTTGGCTGGGCGATCCTGTCGCCCCGGCGGACTTTCCGAAAACGCTAATCCGTTTCCGCAACGATCGCTGGGCGGCGAATGCCGGTCTTGGCGATTTGAGCGACGATCAATGGGCAGCGCATTTCGGCAGGTTTGCGCCGTTGAAAGACAATCTGTCGCAGCCGCTCGCGCTTAAATATCACGGGCATCAGTTCCGCGTTTACAACCCGGAGATCGGCGATGGACGCGGGTTTCTCTACGCTCAGATGCGCGATGCCGATGGCCGGTTGATGGATCTGGGGACGAAGGGTTCGGGCGAAACCCCCTACAGCCGAGCGGGCGACGGGCGGCTGACGTTGAAAGGCGCAGTGCGGGAAATTCTCGCAACCGAAATGCTCGAAGCGCTTGGCGTGAACACTTCCAAAACCTTCAGCGTGGTGGAGACGGGGGAAAACCTCCACCGCGAAGACGAGCCTTCCCCTGCCCGGTCGGCGGTGATGGTCCGGCTGTCGCATTCGCATATCCGCATCGGCACGTTCCAGCGCCTGCTAGCGTTCGAACAAACCGACGAGATGGAAGCGCTGGTGGATTACTGCCTGAAGCACTTCCCTGGCCCGGTGCCGCCGGACGGTGCACCGGGGCGCGATGAGCCTGCCGTCATCCTGCTTCATCAGGTTGTCGAGCGCATGGCCGATCTTGCGGCGAGCTACATGGTCGCAGGCTTCGTCCATGGCGTGCTCAACACCGACAACATGAACATCACCGGTGAGAGCTTCGACTATGGCCCGTGGAGGTGGCTCCCCACATGGGATCCGAGCTTTACCGCGGCCTATTTCGATCACGCAGGGCTCTACGCATTCGGCCGTCAGCCCGAGGCGCTGCACTGGAATTGCGGGCAGCTCGCCGTGGCGCTGCGGCTGCTGGCGGACAGCGAGCCGCTGATCGCGGCGATGAACCGCTTTGGCGATCTCTACATGGAAGCCATCGCGCGGCGGTGGTGCTGGAGGCTGGGCGTCGAACCGCAAGGGCTTGAAGTGGATAGCGCCCTGGTGGCGGCCTGCGAACAGGCGATGCGCGAGAGCGGCCAAGGTCCGGATGCATTCTTTTTCGCCCATCGGGGCGGTCGCGGCGCAGATGGCGATCTTGCAGACGCGCTCGCAAACCACTCTCCGACAGACAGCACCCATGATTATTGGAACGAGGCCGTGCCTCAATCCATGCTGATCGAGGAAGTCGAGGCGATCTGGTCGGCTATCGATGAACGCGACGACTGGGAGCCGCTCAACGCCAAAGTCGCCGCCTTGCGCCGCATGGGTGATGCTATGGGTGAGCCGCCCTCCCCCGCTGGTCATGCGGAATAGCGAGAAAGCCGGGGAAAAGAGGGCGTTAGTTTACCCGACCAATTCCCTAGTCGCGTCTTAGCCCTATCTTTTCGGCAAAAGCGCGATTACCTCCCCGCCAACGACCAAGCCTATGACCGAAACCGCCACCGAAAACACACTCGTCTCCTACGCGCCAGCAACGGGCGAAGAGCTGTGGCGCGGCGAGCACGGAAACGTTGCCGAGGCGGTAAGTCGCGCACGGCGCGCCTGGCCAGACTGGGCCGCACGGCCCTTGGCCAATCGCATGGAAATGATGCGCCGATTTGCCAATCAGGTGCGCAAGGATGCGGACGAACTCGCCGAGCTGATCGCCAAGGAAGCGGGCAAGCCCCTGTGGGAAGCGCGCACCGAAGTCGATGCGGTGATCAACAAGGTCGAGATCTCGATCAACGCCTATGGCGAGCGGACCGGCAAGAAAAAGCTCGACAGCGCTCTGAAAGGCAGCGCTGCGGTACGGCACAAACCCCACGGTGTGATGGCGGTGCTGGGGCCATACAACTTCCCCGCACACCTGCCCAACGGCCACATCGTTCCCGCACTGATCGCGGGTAACACCGTGCTTTTCAAGCCATCGGAAAAGACCCCGGCCGTCGGCGCGAAGCTGGTCGAGTGTTTTCACCGCGCGGGATTGAAGTCCGATGTATTGCAGGTGGTGATCGGCGGGCCTGACGAAGGCAAGGAGCTGGTCGCGCATCCGGGCGTCGATGGCGTGCTGTTCACTGGCTCGGCCCATGCCGGGATCGCGATCAATCGCAAGCTGGCGGCCAATCCGGGCAAGATCGTCGCGCTGGAAATGGGCGGCAACAATCCCATCGTGGTGATCGACACGCCCAAAGCGTCCGATGCGGCGGCGCTGGTGGTGCAGAGCGCTTTCACCACCGCCGGGCAACGCTGCACCGCGGCGCGGCGTTTGATCGTCACCGACACCATGTTCAAGCCACTGATGGATGAATTGCTGCCGCTGGCCAAAAGCCTGATCGTAGGCGACCCGCTGGCCGAACCGCAGCCATTCATGGGCCCGGTGATCGACAACGAAACCGCCGACCGGTTGGGAGAGAGTTTTCTTGAGCTGGTGACGATGGGTGGGAAGCCGCTCACACACATGCGCAGGATCGATCCCGACAAGCCTTTCCTGAGACCCGGCATTATAGACACGACCGACATTCCCGACCGACCCGATATCGAGCTGTTCGGACCGGTGCTGCAGGTGATCCGCGTGCCTGATCTCGATTCCGCGATCGCCGAAGCGAACAACACACGCTACGGTCTTTCTGCCTCGCTGGTGGGCGGCTCACCCGAAGATTACGGACGGTTCTGGGCGAACATCCGCGCGGGGATCATCAATTGGAACAGGCCGACCAATGGCGCTTCCTCAGGCGCGCCGTTCGGCGGCATCGGCCTGTCGGGCAATCACCGACCGGCGGCGTATTATGCCGCGGATTACTGCGCCTATCCGGTCGCCAGCACCGAGCTGGAGCAACCGCGCGCCAATATCAATGTCGGGCTGAAGTCCTAGGGTCAGGCCTAAATCAACGCTGCCAATAGACGAGGTCGATCGCGCTCGTCCCGCCCGGGCCGGGGCGCGCATGGACGGTCAGGTGAATATCCCCGCGCGATGCCTGAAGGATCGCCTCCGGTTCGCGGAAAAGCGTGGCAGAGAGCCGTGCGCGGGCGGCTTGGTTGAAGTGGTATTGCAGCGCATCCTCGATCGCGACGGGCGTGAGATAGCGGACCACCCGCACATCGCATCCACCTGCGTCAACGCCTGCGGCCTGTTGCACCATGCCATGCGGCATGACCCGGGCGACGTCCGGCATCCTCGCCGCCCATGCGAGCCCCTCTTCGAGTTGGCCCGAGCATTGGCCAGGCCCGCCGACCGCATCGATGATCTCGTTCGATGTAGAAAGACCCGCGAGCGCGACTTTGCGTGCGCCGGTTGTCTCACCGGGCAGATCGAGGATCGAGCCGCTGTCGAGCAGTTCGAGCCGTGCAACCTCGCGGGCTCGCTGCGCCGCTTCGGTACTGCCTGTAAACGTCGGGAGCGCGTGGTCGTGGCGGATGGTGATCGCGGCGTTGGCCTCGTTGCGATAGGCAAGATCGGGGTCGACCATCAGCGGATCGTTCAAGGCCCGAGCGAGCAGCGGATCGGCACCTACGGCATTGTTCGCGTCGACCGGCAGCACATCATCGCCGCACGACGACAATAAGAGGGCAGCAAGCGGTAGCCAAAACAAATTGGAAGACGGTGAGCGCATCGTATCAGTTATGACGCGGTTTGGTTAACACATATGAAAACGCCCCCATACCGAAACGGCATGAGAGCGCTTTCCGCGACTGGTGGTAGCCGCGCCCAGACCATTGGTGGGAATGGCCCAAGTCGAATAGGTTGATGAAATACACCTTGTGAGGTGCCTGTTTCGTCGACGTTGTTAATCTATACATCGCTGTAACTGAACGCGCTGCGATCCGAGTTGAAAGGGTTCGTTCAGTTTACGCGCCGTTTTCCTGAATCAACCCGTTCGGCTTTGATCGCAAGAAGCGAGCTTGCGCCCATCAGGAACCCGGCCTAGGCGCAGGTTCGATGGCACGATCCGCAGTCCCCTCCCCCGACGCATCGCAAGGCAGCGCAGACAGCCAGCCTTCCGGGCTTCCGGCAGCTTTAGGCGCTTATGTCATCTGGGGTTTTCTGCCGGTTTACCTGCTGCTGGTAACAGCGGTTCCGCCGTTCGAGTTTGTCGGGTGGCGGATCATCTGGACACTGCCATTCTGCCTGCTGATCGTCGCGCTGCGTCGGCAGTTTCCGGCGCTGCGCGAAGCAATTTCCAACCCGCGCACGCTGATAATGCTGTTCGTCAGCGCTCTGCTGATCGCGATCAACTGGCTCGTCTACATCTGGGCGATCATGCAGGAGCAGGTCTATGCGGCCAGCCTTGGGTACTATCTCAACCCGCTCTTGAATGTGTTGCTCGGCACGCTGCTGCTCGGCGAGCGGCTGTCGAAAATGCAATGGCTTGCCGTCGCGATTGCCGCATCGGCGGTGGCGCTCCTAGCCGCGGGAGCGCTCACGACCTTGTGGATCAGCCTGACACTCGCATTCAGCTTTGGCCTCTATGGGATCGTTCGCAAACAAGTTGGCGTCGGGTCGCTGCCCGGCCTGACGATCGAAAGCGCCATGCTGTTGCTGCCCGCATTTGGCATCGTGTGGTTCTATGCGCAAAGCCCGGCTGGCTCCGCTTTTGGCACCGACCTGTTCCTGAGCGCGGTGATCGTCTTTTCCGGCGTGGTCACCGCTGTTCCGCTGCTGCTGTTCGCGCTGGCGGCCCGGCGGATGAATTACTCGACGCTGGGCTTTATCCAATACCTCGCGCCGACCATCGTGTTCATCCTGGGCCTGACGGTGTTCGGCGAGGAATTGAAGCCAGCGCAACTTGGCAGTTTCGTGCTGATCTGGATCGCTGTGGCAATCTTTGTCGCCGATCTGTGGGCGCGAACTCGGCGCGCGAGAGCAGAAGCCGCCGCGACAGCTGCGGTCTAATCCACCAACCGCCAGCCAAGCGTCTGCCCGGCGTGCCACGGCACGATCTCTTCACCGACCAGGTCCAGCGTATCAGGCACAGCCACCTCGGCTCGCTCCAGCGTCACTTCCTCTTCATTGACCGGCAGTCCGTAGAATGCGGGACCATGGAGCGAGGCGAAGCCCTCGAAATGCTCCAGAGCGCCCTCCTCTTCGAACACGGTCAGATAGCTTTCGAGCGCGAAGGGCGCGTTGAAAATGCCAGCGCATCCGCATGACGTCTCCTTGGCAGAGCGAAGATGCGGCGCGCTGTCGGTGCCGAGGAAGAACTTGGTCGAACCCGATGTAGCTGCCTTGCGAAGCGCCAGCCGATGCATCTCTCGCTTGGCCACGGGCAGGCAGTAATTGTGCGGCTGTATGCCTCCGACCAGCATCGCGTTGCGGTTGATATGGAGGTGCTGCGGGGTGATCGTCGCCGCGACATTCGCACCCGCGCTCTTCACGAAATCGACCGCGTCCGCCGTGGTGATATGTTCGAACGCGACCTTGAGATCGGGGAAATTGGCGATGATCGCGCGCAAATGCCGCTCGATAAATTCCGCCTCACGGTCAAACACGTCGATATCGCTGTCGGTCACCTCGCCATGAACGCACAGGACGATCCCCTCGGCCTCCATCCGAGCGAGCACCGGATAGATCTTCTCGACGTCGCTCACGCCATCGGCGGAATTGGTGGTCGCGTTGGCAGGGTAAAGCTTGGCCGCGGTGAACACGCCATCCGCATGCCCCCGCGCCAGATCATCGGCGTCGGTCGTATCGGTGAGATAGCACGTCATCAAAGGAGTGAAACGCACGCCATCGGGCACAGCCGCCAAGATCCGCTCGCGATATTCCGCCGCCCGCGCCGCCGTCGTCACCGGCGGAGTAAGGTTCGGCATCACGATCGCGCGGGCAAACTGACGTGCAGTGTAAGGCACCACACCGCGCATGATATCGCCATCGCGAAAATGCAGGTGCCAGTCATCGGGGCGACGGATGGTGAGCGTGTCGGTCATGGCATTCGCCTTAGGCAGGTGCGGTTGGACTTTCCAGTAGGAGCGCGGCGCTTTACAGGCCAGCCATGACGACAATCGGATTTCTCGCCTGCGAAACGACTCTGCCCAGCGCTGCAAAACGCAATGCAGAGCGGCGCGGCGATGCGTTCGAGCACGACATGATGGTCGCTGCGATCGAGCCAGCCTTCGCGGCGCACGGGCTGGAATTGCGCGTGATGGATTGGGAGGCTGATCTTGCCGCGTTCGACGGTATTGAACTCGTGTTTCTGGGGACCGCGTGGAACTATCAGGACAAGCCGCTGGCATTCATGGAAAAGCTCGATGTGCTCGCCGCGCGCGGGATCATCGTGTGCAATTCGCCCGATATGGTCCGATGGAACGCGACCAAGACATATCTGCGTGACCTTGCTGATGCTGGCGCGCACACCATCCCAACCTTGTGGCGCGAGGATGTGACCGAAAAGGGCGCGCTCGAAGCGATGGAGGTGTTCGGGACTGACAGGGTGGTGGTGAAGCGTCAGATCGGTGCAGGTGCGCTGGGGCAGGAATTGCTGCGACGCGGATCGCTGCCGGGTCGCGACTGGCGCTTTGGCCACCCGGCGATGTTGCAACCGTTTCTCCCCGCGATTGCCGAGGAAGGTGAGATGTCCTTCATCTTCATCGACGGGGAGTTTTCGCACGCGCTGCTCAAACGCCCGGCGGATGGCGATTATCGTATTCAATCGCTGTATGGCGGGCGCGAAAGTGTGCACGAGGCTTCGGCGGACGAAAAAGCCGCTGCCAGCGCGATCATTGCCAGCCTGCCGTTCGACGAAACGCCGCTCTATGCCCGTGTCGACATGCTCCGCGACACCGACGGTGCATTGTTGGTCATGGAAGCCGAGATGATCGAACCCTATCTCTACCCCGAACAAGGGCCAGAGCTGGGCGACCGTCTGGCGCGCGCCGTAGCAAAGAAAGTGACTTCGAAGTGACTGCTACTCAATTGACAACCCGCGCCATCATCCGGCTATCTCCGACGGATCCTGGGGAAGACGTCGTTGGCTTTCTGCAAGGGCTCGTCACCAATGACGTATCGGGCGATCTCCCGGTTTACGCCGCGCTCCTGTCGGCGCAGGGCAAGGCGATGTTCGACTTCTTCGTTTGGTCCGGAGAGGATGGCGCGTTGCTGATCGATTGCGAAGCCGAGATCGCCGATGATCTGGCCAAGCGTCTCTCGCTGTACCGGCTGCGCCGCAAGATCGATATTGCGCGCGATGAGACGCTGGCGGTGCATTGGAGCGCGCAGCCTTGCGATGGCGGCGTGCCCGATCCGCGGCTCCCTGCGCTCGGCCATCGATGGCTCGCCGCACAGTCGGACAGTTCCGCAGACACCCCCGCCGACGATGCCTATCTCGCGCACCGCCTGTCGCTCGGCGTGCCCGAGGGGCGCGATGAGTTGGGCGATATCCTCTGGCTGGAAACCAATGCTGTCGAGTTGAACGGCGTGAGCTTTGAGAAGGGCTGCTATGTCGGTCAGGAGAACACTGCGCGGATGAACTGGCGGCAAAAGGTCAATCGCCGGTTGGTCGTGGTGCCACTCGACACGTCGGAGGAAAAGCGCCGAAAGGCGGCCTATCCGGGTCTGGGATTTGCGGTGGATCACCTGCGTGTCGCCGATCTCGACCCCGCAGCCCTGCCGGATTGGCAGCGCGCGGGAGTCGCTCCGGCGTCAAACTAAACGCTTTTCTTCGAGTTCGGCCATCGAGGTCTCCAGCATGTTCTCCGCCCGCGCTCTTGCAGCGTCACGTGGCAGCCCCAGAGACTTTGCGAGCGCCGCCCCGATCAACGCATCACCCAGCGCCAGCAGCACCAGGCTGAGCGTGTCGCGATGGACGCGCTGTTCATCGCCTTCGTGATCGGCCTCTTCGGGCGCAATCTCGTCGACCAGATCATGGATGGTGCTGATGATCGGATTGAGCGCGTCCTCATTGCCGGTCAGCAGCATCCAGCTCGTCAGCGCGCCTGCCCCCTCACGGTCGAACGCGTCGAAAGCGAGGTCCACGACTTCGCGCGCCGAGCCAAGCCCCGCGCGGCTGGCGTGCACCGCCTCGATAATCGTCTCGCACACGGTACGCGCAAGATGCTCGGCCAATGCTTTTTGCAGGCCCGATGCGGACCCGAAATGGTGGAGTAGGTTGGCGTGCGTGCGACCGATGCGGGACGCCACGGATTTCAGTGTTACCGACTGCGGACCTGTTTCGATCAGCAGCGCGCGCGCCGCTTCGAGGGCGGCCTTGCGCGACTCTTCGGGTGTTAACCTTTTGCGATCACTCATGATTTGCATCGCTTAGCGGCAATCGGGGCAACCAACAAGCGGACCTGTTCAAAGGAAATCCGCCAGAACACCAGCGTTTGAACGTGGATGAGGCACCCTCACGCAACCTGAATTTCAATAATCGGCGGTTCGAAAACTCGCTCGACGTCCAGCTCGCGCTCATATTCCACAGTCGGCGCCTCTTTGCCTCGCGCGCAGCTGTGGCGCGCGACAACCCGTCCCGTTGGCTTGAAACCCAGCTTGTTCAGCACCTTGCCTGAGGCTGGGTTATCGAGGAAGTGCGAGGCGACCACGCGATCATGACCCAGCGAGCGGGCGATCTCCAGAACGGCAAAGCCGGCTTCGGTAGCGAACCCCTGACCCCAATAAGGGCGTGCAATCCAGTATCCCATCTCGATCGCGTCAGAAAATTCCTCGACCTTGTCGATGCCGATGCACCCCACGACCGTGGCGTCATCCGCTTTGGTGATGAGAAACCGCGGCTGCGCGGGATCACACCCGCGCATCGCAAATTCGCGCGCGTCGGCTTCGCGATAGGGCCACGGGGCGCTCGCCAGATTGCGCACGACACCTTCGTCGGCGATTCCGCCCAGAATGCCCTGCCAATCCTCTGGCCAAACCGGCCGCAACAGCAGTCTCTCGCTGCGATGGAACATCGTTGCCTCTCCTCGTCGAAGTGCTCCGCCCCATACAGGTTCGATACGCCCAGTATGTTACGGATTCAATTGACGAACCGGAATTCGACAATTGGAGAGGGAAAACGAAAAAGGGAGACTGGCTCCCTGTTACCAGGAAAGCCCCATCTCCCTCTCGAGTGCCGGTTAGACCCGGCTGGGACCGTCCTGGAGGACGATCCCGTTATCGGATCGTCCGTTATTCGGCAGCTTCCGCCATAATGTCTACCGACACGAATTTGCGGCCTAGCTTGCCTTTGTGGAATCGGACCACGCCGTCGCCGATCGCGAACAGGGTGTGATCCTTGCCCATGCCGACATTGGTGCCCGGATAGAATTTGGTGCCGCGCTGGCGCACGATGATGTTGCCGCCGATCACTTCCTGACCGCCAAACTTCTTCACGCCAAGACGGCGACCTGCTGAGTCGCGACCGTTACGCGATGAACCGCCTGCTTTTTTATGTGCCATGGTTCTAAGTCCTTACTTCGTATCGTCAGCTTTGGGCGCGGCCTTTTTGGCGGGCGCCTTTTTTGCTGGTGCTTTCTTCGCCGCAGGCTTTTTCTCGGCCGCAGCAGCCTTTGGAGCTGCCTTTTTCGCCGGAGCCTTCTTGGCCGGTGCAGCTTTTGCTTCGGCCGTGTCATCCGCCTTAGGAGCGGCTGCCTTCTTGGCGGGAGCCTTCTTCGCGGTGCCGGTGCCGACATCGGTGATGCGCAGCAGCGTCATCTGCTGGCGGTGGCCAGCCTTACGACGATAATTGTGGCGGCGACGTTTCTTGAAAACGGTGACCTTCTCGCTCTTGGCTTGAGCAATGATTTCTGCCGAAACGGTGACCTTGGCAGCGTCGGCGACATTGTCGCCCTCGCCTGCCAGCAGGACATCGCCCAGCGTGACCGTATCGCCGGCCTCGCCTGCGAGTTTTTCAACGGCTATCTTGTCTCCGGCGGCAACCCGATATTGCTTGCCGCCAGTGCGCACTACTGCGAACATGGCTGTATACTCTCGATCGTTGGCTGTGCCCGGCCGTGTGTGGATTTGCTCCACCCCAACCGAACGGCAGTGCGGCGCCGCGAACTTGCAGCGCCGGAAAGATGGGTGCGGTTAGTAGAAAGGGTGCGCCAAGTCAACGCAAAGATCGCCATAAAATCGTCAGGCATCGACCTTTGGATGGGTTTGCCGCAATGCCGCACCATGTTAGGTTCTGCGACGATTATGAAACGACTTTCCCTTCATTTTTCGACTGCCGTAACGGCAGCGCTGCTGGCCTCCGGCTGCGCGGGCAGCGGTGATCGCTATCCTTCGCTTGCCGTGAGGGACGCGGAGCGATTTCAAGGGCAGTTCGCAGTCAGCGCCCCTGATGAAAGCGCACGATCCGCGCCCATAGCCCCGCTCGCATCATCTCGGGACGTCGCTCAATTGGTCGATCGTGCATCCGATTCGCATCGCGCATTCATTGACGCCGAACGCGGTGTTGCCCGCTCTGTACAAGGTGCACGCGGTGCCCGCGTCGAAAGCGAAACCTACACCAGCGCGCTCATCGCGTTGGCCGATCTCACATCCCTGCGTGCCGAAACCGCCATCGCCTTGGGCGATCTAGACGGTCTCGCCGCCGATAGCGCTGTCACCTTCGCCCCGGATGAAGAGGTAGTCGCGGCTCGCGCCCTCGTGCTCGATCTCGTGAGCGAGCAAGACCGTGCACTCGCCGATCTTTGGGAAGAGTTGCGGCGATGAACCTTGCTTGCGAAACCTGCCCGGTCAAAGATTCCGCGGCCTGCTCAGTCCTCACCAAGGAAGAGCGCAATGCGCTCGCCGCTGCGGGCCGAACCCGCACGATCAAGCGCGGCGAAATGCTGTTCGCTGCCGGAGACGAGAACGCAGCTTGCGCCACTCTGGTCAGCGGCGCACTCAAAGTCTCGGCTATCGATGCAGACGGCAACGAGCAAATCCTGTCGCTGGTCCACCCGGCGGGCTTTGTCGGCGAGCTGTTCGCACCCTTCGCGCATCACGATGTCGTCGCGCTTACGGAAAGCAAGCTGTGTACCTTTGCCAAGGGCGATATCGAGCGCGCGCTGGATGATTACCCGGCGCTGGCCCGCGCGCTGCTCCGGCGCAGTCAGGAAGACCTGCTGGCCACGCGCAGCCTGCTGGAACTGACGGCGAATTCCAGCGCGGAAGCGCGACTGGCAGCGTTGCTGCACGATTTTGCAGCGGCGGCTAGCGATTCATCCTGCCATCTTGCGGGGGAATTCGATCTACCGCTGACCCGCGGTGAGATCGCCAATATGCTGGGCCTGACGATCGAAACCGTCAGCCGGAAGTTTGGCGAGCTGGAAGACATCGGCGCGATCGTGCGCAAAGGCAAACGCGGGATCGAACTGGTCGACCCCGCGCAGCTGCAAGCGATATCGGGAAGGATGACAGCTTAGGAGCCCTCTCGCGCCTGAGCCGTCACAGTTCGATCCCTCTCCCGGATCAAACCAGCGCGGCGATTGTCACCACCGCAAGCGCCCACATCACGATAAGCACCGGCAGGATCAGAACCTGGATTGTAGCGTCGCGCGGGGCGAGGCGTCCGGTTTGGGTCATCACGCCTTTGGTTTGGAACTCGCCCATGGTCATCGGGCGGCTGTCGTTTGCTTCGACGCCATTCTTTTTGAGGCGGGTCCAGACCGACGGCACGCCGAAACCGGCGACGATGAACAGCGCAAAGATCGCCATCGGGATGCCAAGCGCCGGGGCAGCAAACGCGGTGCCGGTGATCGCTAGGAATGCCAGATAGCAGGCAACGGTGCCGACATAGAGGCCGGTGGGCAGTCCAAAGCTGCGGTCGACCTCGACCTGATGGCGCGGTGGCTGAAGTTGGGCGATGACCGGTGCTTCGACAATCCGGGCCTCGCCGCGGGCTACGATGTCTTTGACGTGCTTGCTCATCAGGTGTTCTCCTTCGTTGACGAAGGGAATGCCGATATGTGCGGGGGTTTGCCTTGATCTGGATCAAATTCGCATTTTTTTAGCCGCCCCAGCGCGAAAGATCGGTGTGATCTTCGGTGCGCGGCTCGATCCAGTGCCATTCGCCATCTCGAAGTTCGCGTTTCCAGAACCAGGCCGCGCTTTTGAGGTGATCCATGCAGAAATCGACCGCCTCGATGGCGCTGCGTCGATGGCGCGCTGCGGCGGACACGCAAACGATGGGCTCGCCGGTATGCATCCGTCCGACGCGGTGGAGCATGACAAGCCCTGAAAGGTCGAATCGCTCGCTGGCTCGCTCTGCGAGATCCCGCATGTTCGGCAGAGTCAGCGGTTGGTAGTGCGACAGTTCAAGCGCCTCGACCTCACCGCCGCTGCGCACCTTGCCGACAAAACTCGCGATCCCCCCGGCGTCGGGCGTTTGCGCGGATAGCGCATCGATCGCCGGGTTCGGATCGAATGGCTCGGTCAGCAGGCGAACATCTAGCACGACCGGAGCCTAACCGCCGGAAACGGGCGGCAGCAGGGCAACTTCGTCGCCTTCCGAGGCTTCGAGCGACGCCCTGTCTTCAAGAATCTTACCATTCAAGGCGACCTTGACCCGGTTGTCTGACACGGCTTGCCCGAGTCCTTGGGAGACTTGGTTTTCCAGAATATGGATCAAATCGGACCATCCAATCGGTCCGCTATGGACGTCCAGACGGCTTTGGTCGCGACAGGCAATGTCGGCCAGCTTGCCGAGATAGACCACTCGCACAGGCTCGCTCATCCGCCCGTCACCGACATATGGCGCGGCTGGGCGGGCGCGGCACCGCGTTCGTCCATGCGAAAATGATGGCGCTCAGGCTTGATCTTCATCGCCTGATTCAGCGCTCTTCCGAGATTCACCTGAGGCTGATCCGAGCGCAGGGCGCTGCGCAGATCAACCCGCTCGGCTCCGCCAAGGCAGGGATACAGCTGCCCGGTGGCCGTCACCCGCAGCCGATTGCATCCGGCGCAGAAATTGTTCGTCAGCGGCGTGATGAGGCCAAGCCGTCCGCCGGTCTCCGCAATGTCGATATAGCGCGCCGGGCCGCCAGTGCTCGCATCGTTGTCGGTCAGGCTCCAGCGCGCTTCCAGCCGCTCGCGCACCGCGCTCAGCGACAGGAAATGGTCGAGCCGGTCTTCCTCCACCTCGCCCAGCGGCATCACCTCGATCAATGTAACGTCATGGCCCTGCCCATGCGCCCATGCGATCAGATCGGGCAATTCGTCTTCGTTGATGTCTTTGAGCGCCACCGCATTGAGCTTGACCTTCAATCCCGCCTCACTCGCGGCCCTGATCCCATCCAGCACCTGTGGCAAAGCATCGCGCCGGGTCAGCTTGGCAAACCGATCCCGGTCCAGCGTGTCGAGCGAGATGTTCACCCGCCGCACCCCGGCCCTTGCCAGCGCATCGGCATGATCGGCCAGTTGAGTGGCGTTGGTGGTGAGCGTCAGTTCGTCGAGCCCTTCCCCACCATTGACCTTCAACCGCCGCCCGAGCGCGTCGAACAGGTCGATAATGTCGCGCCGCACCAACGGTTCGCCGCCGGTAATGCGAATCTTGCTGACGCCGCGATCGATGAAGCCGGTCGCCAGTTCGAACAGCTCTTCGAGCGTCAGCACCTCTTTTTTTGGAAGGAAGGTCATGCGCTCCGGCATGCAATACGAACAGCGCAGATCGCAGCGATCGGTCACCGACAGCCGCAGATAGGTGATCCGGCGCTGGAACGCATCGACCAGCGGACGTGCCGGATGGCTTACATCGATCAGGTCGGGATTGCGGGTGCGAGGGTCACTCATGCGTCTGACAGTACTGCCCCGTGACGCCGGGTGCATTCCCCAAATATGTCAGCAATTCCTCACAAGCCGCCCCTTCACTCGCGCCTACGACATTGACGCGCTTGGGACTGAACTCGCGCGCCATATCGCGCGCCACCGCTCTGCGCCAATCGGCATGATCAGGCCCGGCTGGCGGCAGAACTATCGCCAGCGATGTGGTATCTTCCGCGTCCAGCAGGGATCGCGCCGCTTTCAAGTGCAGCCCCAGAAATGCCTGCGCAGCATCGAGCCCGCTGTCCGGCAGCGCGTGAACTTCAAGAAGTCGCTGCACCATCCGCCTATTGCGCCGGGCGTTCGCGATGCAGCGTGATGCCGATCTTCTCGTTCGCCTCGGCGATGGCGAGCTTCACGATCTTGACCGTTACCGCCTGCACCCGCACATCCTGCACAAACAGAGTCTCGCAAATATGATCGGCCACCGCCTCGATCAGCTTGAAATGCACGCCCTTGGGCAGACCATCGGACGCGGCGAATTTCAGATCCATATAATTCTTGGACGCATCGAGCGGCGTATCGGGATCATAGTGATCCGCGACATCATACCGCACCTGCATCGTGATCCGCAGAGGCTGTGGCTTGCCGGTTTCCTCCGAATAAATGCCGGTCAGGACATCCACTTCGAGATCGGCGACTTCGAGGATCAGCGAATCGTTCATTGCGGTAGTCATCTCAAACGCCCTTAGCCGGGATTGCTCCAACGTGCGAAGATCGCCGTCGGCAACAGCCGACCAGCCTCGCCCTCTTCGCGCACGGTCAAGTCGCCGTGTTCAATCGTGCCGGGCAAGTGCGCAAGCTTTTCTTCAAGCAACCCCGCCAGCGCAAGGCTGCTCATCCGGACGGCGTAGACGGTGAGGAACAGGAACCGGCTGTCGCCATCGAGCAGCGCCGCGCAATCGCCGATCAGATCGGGCAGGCCCTCTTCGAGCCGCCAAGTTTCGTTCTTGGGTCCGCGTCCGAATTTCGGCGGGTCGAGGATGATCCCGTCATACCGCCGCTCTCGCCGGACCTCGCGCGCGGCGAACTTCGCCGCATCATCAACCAGCCAGCGGATCGGGCGATCCTCCATGCCGGACAGCGCGGCGTTTTCGCGGGCCTGCGCGACCGATTTCTTCGAGGCATCGATATGAGTGACGCGGCCATGACGGCTCAGCGCGAGCGAACCCAGCCCGGTGTAGCCGAACATGTTCAGCGTTTCCGCATCATCGCGCCCGTCCAGCCTATCCCGCATCCAGTCCCACACAGGGGCCATGTCGGGAAAGAACTGCAGGTGCCGGAACGGCGTAGCTTGCGCGGTGAAGCGAACCTCGTTCCAGGACAGCTCCCATCCCTCTTCGGGCGGGTCGCGCTCCATCTGCCAGCGTCCGCCGCCATCCTCATCCGAGCCTGGCACGAACTCACCATCGGCAGACCAGGCGTCCAAGCGCGGTTGCCACATCGCCTGTGGTTCCGGCCGGATAAAGGAGTACGGGCCGAACGCCTCGTATTTGCGCCCTGCCCCGCTATCGAGCAGGCGATACGATTGCGCATCTGGCCACCCGGCGCACTCCATCACCAGCGGCTGAGGCGCGAGCTTCACCATCAGACAGCAGAGGTCGCCGCGTTTTCAAGCACGAAGCCGCGCGCCGTTTCATAATCGCCCGCGAGTTCGACGAAGTGTTCCTCGCGACCGAACAGATCGCCGACCCGCGATGGCAGCGAAGGCCGCATGCCGATCGCACGCTCGACAGCATCGGGGAATTTCGCCGGATGCGCTGTCGCAAGCGTGACGATGGGTACGCCTGCGGGGATCAGCCCGTCCGCGCTCGCGGCGAGACTTGCATGGAGGCCAACGCCGGTATGCGGGTCGATGACCTGCGCGGCGTTACGATAAGCCCATTGCAGCGCGCGGGCGGTTTCGTCTTGATCGGCGCGCAGGCTGGTGAACAGCTTACCCGCACCTTCGCGCTGCGAATTGCTGAGCTGCATCGCGCTGCTCGCATCGAAGCCGCGCATCTGCTCAGCCATCGCAGCCCCGTCACGACCGCCGCAATCGAACAGCAAGCGTTCGAAATTGGAGCTGATCTGAATGTCCATCGACGGGGTGATCGTAGGGGTCACACCGCCTGCCGAATAATCGCCATCACTCAGCGCGCGGTGGAGAATATCGTTGACGTTGGTCGCCACGATCAGGCGCTCGATCGGCAGCCCCATCTGCGCCGCGACATAGCCAGCGAACACGTCTCCGAAATTGCCGGTGGGTACGCTGTAGGCGACCGTTCGCTCGGGCGCGCCCAATTGCAGCGCAGAGTAGAAATAATAAACAACCTGCGCCATCAGCCGCGCCCAGTTGATCGAATTCACCGCGCCCAGATTCAGCGGCCCGTTGACCTCTGGGTCCGAGAACATCGCCTTCACATGCCGCTGCGCATCGTCGAAGCTGCCTTCGATTGCGACGTTGTGCACGTTAGGCGCACGCACCGTTGTCATCTGGCGGCGCTGCACATCGCTCACCCGCCCCTTGGGGTGGAGCATGAAAATCTCGGTCCGATCACGCCCGGCGACGGCGTTGATCGCTGCAGAGCCGGTATCGCCCGAGGTTGCACCGACGATGGTGAGGCGCTGGTCGCGGCGGGTCAGAAATGTCTCGAACAAGTGGCCGAGCATTTGCAGCGCCACATCCTTGAACGCCAGCGTCGGTCCGTGAAATAGCTCTAACAGCCACTGCGTTTCGTCCATCTGCACCAAAGGGGTGACGGCAGCGTGGCCGAAATCGCCATAGACCGCGTCGCACAGCGCATCGAGTTCGTCATCGGTAAGGCTGCCCGCGACGAACGGGCGCATGATCTCGGCGGCAAGCGCAGGGTAACGCAGGCCGCGCAGGCCCTTGATCTGATCCGTCGTCAGGCGCGGCCATTCGCGCGGCAGATACAATCCGCCATCGGAGGCGAGGCCAGCCAGAGTGACCCCTTCAAAATCGAGCGTCGGTGCGCTGGCACGGGTGGAAACATAGTGCATTGTGCAAGCGCGAATAGCCGCGAGGAGCAGCGCGGGCAAGCTGCCCTGTGAGCGAGCCCCCGCGAAGGCGGGGACCTCTTGAAACATGCCGCTATCTCGAGAGAGGTCCCCCCCATAGCGGGGGCTCACCCGTGCGTTATGATACGCGACATAAAAGCAAAACCAAAAAAAACCAGCGCGGTGATAGCGAAGAAGAACCACAGCCCGGCATAGGCGAGGTGGGT
>JBCCBW010000023.1:0-41248 GCA_039033835.1 Pseudomonadota bacterium | reverse complement strand
TGCGCTCGCTCGCTCTGATCGCGCTACTAATCGTCTTCGTTCCGCTCCATTTCGCGTTTCGCATCTTCGCGTATGGCTCCCCCTTCCCGATGCTGTTCCTGCGCTCTGCGGCGCGGGTGTGCGGGGCGCGGGTCAGGACTACGGGGCCCTCCACCCTTCCACCCGGAGCCTACCGGGAGACAATCCGGGTGGAAGGGTGGAGGGCGCGGGCGGCCACGGCCCAGCTCAGGCGGATGCCTGAGCGTAAGCGACAAACTTCTTTCCTACTTCCAGCGCCGCGTGCGATACCACTTCGTGATGACGTATTTAGAACCCTTGAGCACCGGCGTCCCGGCATGCATCGTGCTCTCGTTCGGGCGGCCATCGGGTAGCGCGTTGTTCCACACCAGCAGCACACCGGGCTTGGGTTCGACATTGATGCCCAGCTCGGTGAAATGCGTGCCGCCGCCTTCCTCGACCTCGTTCAGATAGCCCATCGCGGTCCAGCTGCGCTGCCCGCCGCGCTTGCGCTCAAGCTCCCAGTATTTCTCGGTGGTGTAGAACCAGTCATTGTGCGGTTTGAATTGTTGGCCAGGCAGATAGCGCTGGCCTTGAATCGCCTCTCCGGTGATCGGGTTCATGCCGAGCAGATCGTCGATCCGCCGCGAGATGCCTTTGACGAAGCTGTCTTCAGGGTCGAGATCGCCCGAATAGGAGGTGCGAAAGCCGCTCTCATAGCCGATTTCATGCAGCGAAGACGGGCGCGCAACCTGATCGATCATCAGGCACAGCCGCTCGCATTCCGCGCCGCTCAGAAAGTCGCCGATCGCGAACAGTTCGACCTTGTCGCTTTCGACCTTGTAGGCACCGGGATCGTCAGCCAGCCGCTCTCGCACGGTCCTGCCGACACGTTTCAAAGCGTCCTGATCGGGGATGATTGCAGTCTTGGCCATGGGGTCCACGATTACCAATTGCCGCGCGCCATGCAAGCCGCTCTCGCCATGTGGTCAGGCGAACGAAAAGCCCCGCCGGATCGCTCCGGCGGGGCTTGTTCATGGACTTGGGTGACCGCTTACCAGAAGAAGTCGTGGATCACGTCGACCACTTCTCCGGTGTACAGGTCGACCAGGATTACGTCATCGTAATAGCGCACCCAGCGATACGGACCGTAGGCTGCCGGCAGGCGGTATGCCCATGGATCGTTGATGAAGTAGCGCGGCTGGAAGAACCCGCGGTCGAGGAAGAAACCGATCTGGAACCGGTTGTAGCGGTGACCACGGAACGGCGCGTAGTAGCGGCCCAGACGGAAGATATTGCGATGCGCACGGCGGTAATTGTTCCAGCCAAAGCGGCGGTTCTGACGCCAGCCACGGTTCCAGCGGCGGAAGTCGCGCTGACCGTCGCGAAAGCCACGGCCATAGGCATAGCGGCGGTCACGGAAGCCACGGTCGCGGCGGAAGTCCCGCCGACGTTCCGCCCGAACACCGTCGCGGAACCCGTTACGGCGGATGCGGCGATCCTCGAACCGATCCCGGCGACGCTCGTTACGAACACCATCGCGGAACCCGTCACGGCGGGCCCGATTCACCCGACGGTCGCTGCGGCGATTGCCTCGCACACCGTCGCGGAACGAACCGCGTTGAGCCCGCTCAGCGCGCCTTTCGACCCGATCCGCGAAACCGCCACCCCGGCGATCACCGCGCCGCTCGACACGATCACCTCGACGATCGGCCCGACGCTCCACGCGGTTGCCCCGACGATCACCACGCCGTTCGACGCGATCACCTCGACGATCAACCCGGCGTTCTACGCGGTTGCCGCGGCGGTCTACACGCCTGTCCAGCCGGTCGCCACGACGATCGACCCGCCGTTCGAGATTGCGATCGCGCGCTCTCGTATTGGTTTCACCCGAGCGCATGTCGCGCCTGTTCGCACGGTTCACTCGGCGAGTGTCCTGCCGGTTGGCGCGGTTTACCCGCCGCGTATCCTGCCTGTTGGCCCGGTTCGCACCGCGAGCATCCCCGCGGTTGGCGCGGTTTGCACGGCGCGCTTCCTGACGGTTGGCTCGGTTTCCTTGTCGAGCCTCCTGGCGATTACCTCGGTTGGCCCGGCGCGTTTCCTGACGGTTGCCGCGATTGGCGCGGCGGCTTTGCTGGCGATTTCCGCGAGTGCTCTGGCGAGCCGAACGGCGATCGCCGCGGCGCTGTGCGCGGTCCTGCTCCATCTCCGCACTGGAGGCTTCAACCGTCGCGGCCTTTGCTTCTCCGATATCCGGCGGTGCGATCAGGGCCAACGCAAGGGCGAGGGCCGAAAGCGCACTACCCCTTAGAAATAGGGTAATATTCATGAGTGCCTCCAGTGTTACCGCCCCACCACTTGCGGCATGATTGATACGTCCTGATACGTTGCTTTCTAGAGACGAGTCGCTGTCCCGAGGCTTAACCGGACGTTTAGGGTTATGTTCATGTTGAAGCCCGGTAATCTGAACAAGTGAGCCATGTGCTCTCGACGCTTGATCGCAAGACCCGCTTCCCCCACATCCCGCCGATGTTCGATACTCTGGACCAGGTCGAAAGCGACCTCACCAATCGCCTCATCCGCGCTGCGCGGGATCGCAAGTCTCCCATGCACACGCCTGCGGTCGTCACCAGCGATGTGGACGCGCGCACCATGGTGCTGCGCGAGTTCGACAGCAGCGCGTGGACGTTGCGGTTCCATACCGACACCCGCGCGCCCAAGGTCGACCCGATCGAGGCCGATCCGCGCATGGCGGTGCTGTTCTACGACAAGGGCGCGAAGATCCAGATCCGCGCGCGCGGCACCGGCCGCATCCTGCGCGATGCCCAGATCACCGAGCAAGCGTGGGCCAACGGATCGAATTTTGCGCGGCGCTGCTATATGGGCGAGGGGCCGGGATCGGCGTCCGATAAACCCACATCGGGGCTCCCGCCGGAGCTTGAGGGGATCGAACCGAGTGACGAGGAATTGATACCGGCGCGCGTCAACTTTGCGGTGCTGCTGGTGGAGTTAACCGAGCTCGATTGGCTCTACCTCGCCCATACCGGGCATGTGCGGGCGCGTTTCGCTCGCGGTACAGGCGGATGGGACGGTGGCTGGGTCTCGCCGTAGCTCGAGGTGGCTTCAGGCGGCTTTTGAGGCTCTGCCGGGCGTCGGAGCGGGCGCTGGCAGCAGCATGATTTCTTCGATTTCGCCCTCTGGAATATCGGGCGCATCGCTGATCGAGGCCTGGCGCTCCGGCTGAACGATGACGAACCCTTCGCCTTCGATCAGCTTTACAACCTCATCCCAGGCCTCTCCGCTGCGCTCGCCCCGGCGCAAGACCGCGGCGACATGTTCGAGCGTCTGCTGGCGATCATTCGCCACCCAGCGATTGTGATAGGCGAAGGCCCGCTGGTCCCGGACAGCGCGCCGCGCCCGCCGTACGAGCGATGGCTCGGGCCGGAGTTGGGCGGTTTCGCGGATCTTGGCCTCCAGAGTGTCGCGCTGAAACAGACCGGTTAGCGCATCGGCGTCCGCCTGAGCTGCTTTCTGTGGGCCACTGAGACGGAGGAAGTGAGCCGAAAAAATAGCCGCCACGGCAGCGGAAGCGACCAAAACGCCAATCACCGGATCGACAAGGATCGAAAGCCAAAACTCGCTTTGCATTGCCCCGGCGCCCCCTTGGTTTGCCTCTTTGACGACAAGGAATGGCGCACAGCTGGTTAAAGGGCCGTAAAGGGTTTTGAGGCGTGCTGATTTTGTTGGCTAGAACCGGGAGTGCGCCAAGTTTAGCGTCGTGAGCTCGATGCGACCATACGCCGCTCGTGCTGAGCTTGTCGAAGCACTGCTCTTGTTTTCGCCCGAACTGAAAAGTGAAGGACAACCCTTCGACAAGCTCAGGGTGGGCGGTGTTTGGATGGACTCTCTACAACACCACCCACCGAGCCTTGGTCATGTTTGCTGCCCTTGTTTTTCTGTGCCGGAAGAAGCGGGACTTTGGATCAGGTCTGCGGTGACGACACCTAATCTCCTTCTGCAACCAGATCCGTTCCTATGCGATGGCAATCAATCAAAAATTTGGCCAATTCAGGTTCTTCAGCTGCCGTCAATTCTGCGAGCAGTTTCAGCGAAGAAGCATAAAGGCGTGTTGTCCCATACTCATCAACGATCGTACCGGTCTTTTTCTCGAATTGCTCGAAAGCCTCTGAGAGACCCAAATAGGAAATGTGGTCCAAATGATAGAGCACTTCCGAGCGTTCAGAATCTGACAGAGCGTGAAAATCGAGCGCCATCAGATTTTCTTACCTAGTCAGCTTCTTATAAGCCAACCGCGTAGGCCGATCGGCCGCGTCGCCAAGCCGACGCCGCTTGTCTTCCTCATACGCCTCGAAGTTCCCCTCGAACCACTCGACGTGTGAGTTCCCCTCAAACGCCAGGATATGCGTCGCCAGACGGTCGAGGAAGAAGCGATCGTGCGAGATCACCACGGCGCAGCCTGCGAAGTTCTCAATCGCCTCTTCGAGCGCGCCCAGAGTTTCGACGTCGAGATCGTTGGTCGGTTCGTCCAGCAGCAGCACGTTGCCGCCTTGCTTCAGCATCTTGGCCATGTGGACGCGGTTGCGCTCACCGCCCGACAGTTTGCCGACGTTCTTTTGCTGGTCGCTGCCCTTGAAGTTGAACGCGCCGACATAGGCGCGGGTCGAGGTGTCGTGGCCGTTGACCTGCATGTAATCGAGCCCGTCGGAGATTTCCTCCCAGACATTGTTCGTCGGCGTCAGATCGTCGCGCGACTGGTCGACATAGCCGAGATGCACGGTGTCACCGATTTCGATCGTGCCGCTGTCGGGGGTTTCCTGACCGGTGATCATCTTGAACAGGGTCGATTTGCCCGCACCATTGGGGCCGATCACGCCGACAATGCCGCCGGGGGGCAGCATGAAGGAAAGGTTTTCGAACAGCAGCTTGTCGCCATAGGCTTTGCTGATGTTCTTGGCCTCAATCACCTTCCCGCCGAGCCGTTCGGGCACCTGAATGACGATTTGTGCTTTGCCCGGTTTCCGGTTGCCTTGTGCGTCCTGCAATTCTTCGAATTTGCGCACGCGGGCCTTTGACTTGGTCTGGCGCGCGGACGGGGTTTGCCTGATCCACTCCAGCTCGCGCTGAAGTGCTTTCTGTTTGCCCGATTCCTCGCGGCTTTCCTGTTCGAGGCGCTTGGCTTTCTTCTCGAGATAGGTCGAGTAATTGCCCTCATACGGATAGTACGATCCGCGATCGAGCTCGAGAATCCACTCCACAACATTGTCGAGGAAGTAGCGATCGTGGGTGATCATCAACACCGCTCCCGCATATTCCTTGAGGTGGTTTTCGAGCCACTCGACGCTTTCCGCATCAAGGTGGTTGGTCGGCTCGTCGAGCAGCAGGATCGACGGTTTCTGGATCAGCAGTCGGGTCAGCGCGACGCGGCGTTTCTCACCACCGGACAGGTTTTCGACAGAGGCGTCGGATGGCGGGCAGCGCAGGGCCTCCATCGCGATCTCAAGCTGGTTGTCGAGCGTCCAGCCATCGACCGCGTCGATCTTCTCCTGAAGGACGCCCATTTCCTCCATCAATGCATCGAAATCGGTGTCGTCTGTCGGGTCGCCCATTTCGGCAGAGATGGCGTTGAAGCGTTCGACCATGACCGCGGTTTCGCCCGCCCCTTCGCGGACGTTTTCGATCACCGTCTTGCTCTCATCAAGCTGCGGTTCCTGCGGCAGATAGCCAACCGTGATGTTCTCGCCCGGCCATGCTTCGCCAGTGAAGTCGGTGTCGATCCCGGCCATGATCTTGATCAGGGTCGATTTGCCCGCACCATTGGGGCCGACAATGCCGATCTTCGCGCCTTGATAGAACTGCAGATTGATGTTGCTCAGCACCGGTTTCGGGGCACCGGGGAAAGTCTTGGTCATGCCTTTCATGACATAGGCGTATTGCGCGGCCATCGGGTCGTCCTTTTGGGTCGAGTGTGTGCGAGAAAGTGTTGCAGCGCAGATAGGGCTGGCGCGGGGGAAGGGCAAGCTGGACTTGGGCGATGCGCGCGGATAGCAGCGCTGGTCATGAAAAAACTCGTCTTCGCGCTTGCCGCACTCTCGCTCCCCGTCGCAACACATGCCGCACCCGATCTCGAAGAGGTCGCCGATATGGCGCTGGCCGGCGATCGGATCGCCTGGGATTTCGTCGAGGGTGTCACCACGGAAGTCGGCCCGCGCCAAGCCGGGACCGAGGCAGAGACGCGCGGGCGCGCATGGGCGATGGACTGGCTGAAGGAGCGCGGCTTCGCGAATGTCGCCGACGAGCCGTTCGAGATGGATACGTGGGTGCCTGGCGATATCGCCAAGGCGCGGGTGACCGCTCCGTTCGCGCAGGATCTGGTGGTGCTGCCGCTGGGCAACAGCGCCGCGACGCCGGAGGGCGGGGTCGAGGCCGAGGTCGTGTTCTTCCCCACGGTCGATGATTTGCGCGCTGCCCCGAATGGCAGCCTGACCGGCAAGATCGCTTATATCAGCCACCAGATGCGCCCCGCTCAGGATGGCTCGCATTATGGCTTTGCCGGGCCTGCGCGCTGGGTCGGCCCCGGTATCGCGTCGCAGAAAGGCGCGATGGCGGTCGTGATCAAATCGGTCGGCACCGATTACCACCGCAATCCGCATACCGGCGGCACATCATGGGGCGATGAGGCCAATCCGATCCCCGCTGGCGCACTGTCGCTGCCCGATGCGGAGAACCTGGAAAGGATGTTCGAACGCGCCGGGACGACGCCGATCACGCTCAAGCTGGAAATGAACCCGCGCCGCATCGGGACCACGATGAGCGGGAATGTGGTCGGCGAGATTGTAGGGCGCAATCCCGACCTACCGCCCGTCTTGTTGGCCTGTCACCTCGATAGCTGGTGGAACGCCCCGGGTGCCTTTGACGACGGAGCAGGCTGCGGGATCATCGCTGCGGCCGCATTGAATGTCGCATCGACCGGCAATCAGTTGCGCACGGTACGCGTGCTGTTCGCCGGGGCTGAAGAAGTCGGCCTGTGGGGATCGCGTGCATACAGCGAAGCGCACATCGATGAGCCGATCGCGGTCGGGATCGAAAGCGATTTCGGCGCAGACCGGGTCTGGCGGTTTGAATCGAACTTTCAGGACAGCAATCCCGATCTTCACGCAAAGATAGCGGGTGCCGTCGCCAAGTATGGCGTGGCGAACTCCTCGATCCGCGCGAGCGGCGGGGCAGACCTCAACATCGCACGCGATCAGAAGACCGCGATCATCGATCTGCAACAGGACGGCACGCGCTATTTTGATCTGCACCACACGCCCGACGATACGTTGGACAAGATCGACATCGCGCAGCTGCGTCAGAATGTGGCCGTCTGGACGACGGTTGTTGGGATCCTCGCGAATGAGCCGCGCTCGATCCAGACCGGCGGCCCTATCCCTGCCGCACCCGCGACTATGGAGAAATAGTCCTAGGCACGGGTAATCCCGCTAGACGGAGCCGCCTTTCGATCAGGGAAGAGGCGGGCCATCAGCTCACTAGGATCTAGCTTGAAATGCTCCGCAGTTGCTCCGGCCAGAACGCTTTCGAGGGCAATTGTCGGCTTCAGGTCACGGCCTTCGAACAGATTGCCCGCGCTCATGCCCGGCCAATCGGCGATCACCTGACCCCCGCGAACCGCTCCGCCCATGACGATAGCCGCGCTCGCGGTGCCGTGATCGGTGCCGCCCGTGCCGTTGAAGCGGACGGTGCGGCCAAACTCGGTCACGACCAGAACCAGAGTGTTCGCCCACGCACTGCCCATGGAGGTCCGATATGCTCCCAGCAGCGCGTCGAGACCGCCCGCCTGACGGTTGAAGACGCCACGCTGATTGGCGTGGCTGTCCCACCCGCCTAGCTCGATCATGGCGATCCGCGCGCCGTCCTCATCGCGCATCAGCGACGCTGCAAGCTCTCCCGCCGCCTTGGCATCGCGCAGGTTCCGCAGGCCGTCATCACCCGCCATCGCCTGCGTCTCGAGCGCCCGCATCCACAGATTGCCGAGCTGCTCGTCGCTTGCGTACAGCTCCGACACGCGCTGCATGAAGGCGCTGCTGGCTTCCGGTAGCGCGGAAGGGGCGTAGCTCGACGCAGGAGCAGTCCCGCGCAAGGCCAGCGGCATGGTAGGCGCAATTGCTAGCGCCCTGGGGTGTGCGCCGGAACTGCTCGACCCCATCAACCCGACCAGCCGATTGAGCCAGCCGTCGCGCTGCGAATAGGGCGCGGCTCCGCCCGTTTCGAGCATGTTTTGTCCGTCGAAATGCGATCGCTCGCGATAGGCTGTGGCGGTGGCATGGACGAACAGCGCGTCGCCCTCTGCATAGGCTTTTCCGACCTGATCCAAGGCCGGATGAATGGCGAAGAAGTCGGAGGCTCTGCGCGCACGCTCATAGTCGGCGAGCGTTGCAGGCCGAAGGCGCTCGAAGTCGGGGTCGCCGACCGGCGCGAGCATCGCCAACCCATCCGCAGCCCCGCGCAGCACCACGAGCAGCAGGTTCTGCGATCCGCTCGTGCGCGCGAAGGTCAGGCGGGGTGCCGCAGCGCTTGCAGCTCCCAGCGCTAGCGTTCCGGCCAGTATCGAGCGACGATCAAGATTGGTCAGCATGCGCCTCACCTCCGCATCATTTCTGGAGCTACCAGCAGCAGGCCGAGCCCCTGCGCGCTGCTTTCCGCCCGCGATAGCCAGACGCTTGTATGATCCGACAGGGTGCCGGGAAAGGCCATTTGCGCCCGCGACATGAGATCGTGGGACGGTGCATTGCGCGCGATCCGCTCAGCCAGCTCGACCCGCCGGAACAAAGCATCGGGACCGGCCCAGCTACCAGCGAGATCGTCATACCCAGCAGGTGAAGGCGCGCGCCATGGCACCTGACCCAGCTCTCGCAACGCGCCCGCGATCCGCTGTGCGCTCAAGCCATCGACCCCAGTCAATCGCAGGACTGCGACCAGCCATTCGAACGGCTGGCGGAACTTGACCGGCTGGTCGGTCCAGACCTCGGGCGCTTCGATCAGCGTGCGAGTCAGGCTGGCAAGGTCGCCTCCGGTATGAAGGAAATCAGCCTCCAGTTTATCCATCAGGCTCACCGGCGGTTGATCCCCGGCGAAATGGCGCGCCAGTTTGGTTGCGATGAACCGCGCGGTGGCGGGATGCGCGGCGAGGTCATCGAGAATGCTGGCCGCCTGACCTGGCCCAGTGTCGCGGTAGCTGTTCCCCATGACTGTGCGCGAGCCGGGCTCATGCGCGAGCTTCACAAAAGCTGCACCGGTTCCTTGAAGCTCGCTGAAACGTTGGATGCGGGTAATACCGGGAAGAGTCCAGCCGGTGAGGGCGCGGGCGAGCTCGGTAACGTCCGTCTGCGAATATCCGCCACCCACGCCCAGCGTATGCAGTTCGAGCACTTCGCGCGCCAGATTTTCGTTAAGGCCGCGTTGTTCGCCATTGCCAGCGCGGTTGCCGCGTCGGTTCTGGAATTGCGAGTTCGGTCCGACCGATTGGAACTGATCGAGATAGAGCAGCATGGCCGGGTGCAGGGTCGCTGCCTTCAGCATGTCGCTGAACTTGCCCAGCACATGCGGCCGGATCGCCCCGAATTCATGATTGCCGACCTGATGCTGTGTGCCCGGCTTTCCGGCTGATACGCTGAAGTGGTTCGACCAGAAATGCACCAGCCGCTCGATCATCGGGGCATCACTTTTGACCGCGATCTGGGTGCGTAGGGCAATATCGCGGACCAGAACTTTGCGGCTGCTGAGATATTCGCGCTGCACATTCATCGGCAGGCCGGTGGCAGGGTTGGTCGTGCGCATTGAGCCCGGCATCTCGCCTTGCTGCTTTCGGCGGTTCTGGCGCAGCATCTGGAGGATTTCACTGGCCTTGTGCGATGTGTCCTCCCGCTCGGCAATCGGCGCGGGCGAGGGGACGAATGCGTCGAGCTGGCGCAGCAGATAGCCCTTCGGATCGCTCGGGACGGGGTCACCGCGCCGCAATCCATAGCCGAACCGGTTGAGCGCAATGCTGGCTTTGATCGCCTGTGTGCTCATGATCGCCTCCTTACGCGTTCCACAATGCCCAGCGATCCTGCGCAAGTCACGTCGCGCTGCGTCGCAGATTGTCACACTCGCCAAGGCAAACGTGCCAAAGGGCGGAACCCTTCGCGCCAATAGCGCGGCGCGATCGATCATTTCGAATTTGCAGGAAGATCGCCCGGCGACGATCGCATTGAGAGAAAAATGGTCGGGGAGACTGGATTCACATTCCACTCGTGTGAAGTTAGGTTATCCACCTATAGCCCAACAAATAGCCCAACATCCCATGGCGTCCCATGCGTCCTCATGGTGCAATGAGTTGTTCGGCCAGACGATTAAGCAGACCGATATCACGTCCGTTCGCGCGGGCTTCCGGATCAAGTCTGCGCACGAGTTCTAGCGGGCAATTCGCCAGTTGCATGCGTTCGATGAGCGCATCCGCCTCTTCGCGCCCGGCCTGATTCTCGGTCGCCCATTGCATTGCTTTAGCCGTCATTGCTGTTTCCTTTCGAGTTATGCTGCTCGAAGAGTAACAGAGAAATAGAGGCAAAAATACAAACGTTTAAGTTGAAGTTTTTGAGTTGTCGGGTGGCCAAGGACAAGCCACCCGACAACATCGATCATTCCGGTAAGCCAACGGACTGATCGCACCGGCAGAGGAAAGGTCAAAAGTCTGCCGTCGCGCTAAGGGCTGGCGCACGGAGAGTGAGCCTACCACCTGTCCGGGTGGCTCGCTCTCATTCCCTTATGCAATCTAAGACTTCAAGAGTAATCGTATCTCAATAAAAAGTTGAATTGTTAACTCTATTAAATATTGAGTTTCGCTTTTTCATGGTGATCCGAATCGCACTCCAATACTTCGATAGTACATCGATTCGGAGACGGCCCATGAAATACAATATCTCAGAAATTGCACTTGCTTTGGCGAAGGCTCACGGTCATGGCTCGCGCACTGAAGCATACGTTCGCCGCCTTCGCCATATGTGCGGGGAAGGTGTTCTTGAATTCACTCGCGAGAGCGATGCGCCAAAGGCCGCTCAGCTATTCTCGACTACAGAAAGCTGCCTCGCCTCGCTCTTGCTGTTCACGGGTGAAATTCTTGATTTCGACGTTCCATTGCAAACGGCCATCGCCCGTGGTGCACGCGCTATTCGGCAACACGAGGGTTTGAAGGCTGCGGTTCTCGGTATTGCAGATGGCGAGCGTTGGGCGCTGTCGCTCAAATTCCGCCATCCACATCAAGGCGAGCGAATTACCGCGCGTTTCGTTCGGTATGAAGATGCACGCCCTAACGAGGGAACTGAGGAGCTGCTTGCCGCCTATGGCGAGAAGTTGACCGGCTGCGTGGTCTTGCCGCTCAACGAACTCTTCGAGCCGTTCGCACAGTACGCGCGGGCCTGATATGCTGACCGCATTGCTCAATAGGTTCCGGCCTGAGCGCCGGACGGCTCTGCGTCGCTTCGATGCTGCCGGTGGCGGACGCCGTTGGGAGGGTACGCCCTCCTTCGGTAGACATGGCGCTGAGACGCTTGCTGCTACTCCTGTAATCCGTTCTCGTGCTCGTCACGCGGTTGCGAACAATCCGCACGCTGCTGCTGCTGTTGAGGCGCTTGTGACGGGGCTGGTGGGGGCGGGTATCACACCGGCCTCACGCCATTCCGAAGCTGTTGCGCGCAAGGCAATCGGCGAAACTTTCATGCGGTGGAGCGAGCGAGCCGACGCCGATGGCATCACAGATGCATTCGGTTTGCAGGCTGCCATCGCGACCGCGCTTGTGGTCGATGGCGAGGCGTTCGCGCAAATGAGCTTTAGCGAACGCGGACTTTCCGTTCGCCTTATCCCGGCAGAATTCGTGGACGAAGGGCTTACCCGCGAATTGGGAGGAGGCGCACGCATTGTCGCGGGCATTGAGTTCGCAAGCGACGGCACACGCATCGCCTATTGGGTTCGCCCCGCTGATCCAACAGACGTTTTCGCGACGGCCCAAGAACCGATCCGCGTGCCTGCCGATGAGATGCTTCACGTCTATCGTCCCATGGGCGCGGGGCAGGTGCGCGGTATCTCTTGGCTTACGCCCGTGCTTTTGAAGCTAGGCGAGATCGATCAACTCTCTGACGCGCTACTTGTCGGCGCGAAGACTGCCGCGATGTTCGCGGGCTTCCTCAAAGACATCAATGGCACGTCCGGCGAAAACCCCTTCGAGGGCGATCAAACCGGCAGCATTCTCGAAACCGGCCTTGAACCTGGAACGCTGAAGTATCTGCCTGCCGGTTTCGATATTTCCTTCGCCACTCCCCAACAGGCGCAACAGACTACCGACTTTATGGCAGCCGAACTTCGCGCCGTCGCGAGCGGTCTCGGCATTCCTGCACATCTCGTCTCTGGGGACCTGAGCGACGCGAACTATTCTTCGCTGCGCGCGTCAATGGTCGCATTCCGTCAGCGTGTTGAGCGCATGCAAAACCATATCCTCATTCCGCAATTCGTCCGGCCTATGTTTGAGCGCGCCGTGATGGCGGCTGTGCTCTCCGGCGAACTTGATGCGCCCGATTTCGAGCGCGCGCGCGATGAGTGGCTCAGCGCCGAATTCTACCCGCCAAGAATGCCTTGGGTGGACCCTCAAAAGGACGCGGCGGCTGTTCGTGAGATGCTGGATTCCAAACTCATGTCGCGTCGCCAAGCGATCGCCGAACTCGGCTGGAACATCGAAGCGGTGGACGAAGAGATCGCTACCGACCGTGCGCGCGAAGCCGAGCTTGGCCTGACTACTCAAACGGAGATACCCGATGCCTGAAACAATCGACCTTATCACCCGCCGCGCCGAGACGCGCCCGACTACGTGGGATGAAACCGCCCTCACGGTGGAGGCCGTGCTTTCGACCGGTGCGCCGGTGCAGCGCCGCGATGCACGTGGTCCATACGTTGAACGATTGGACCTGAGCACTCTCGCGCTCTCCGACCTTGAAGGCGTCCCACTGCTTGACGGCCATCGGCAGAGCGGAAGCGAGCATGTTGTCGGTATTATCCAATCAGCACGGCGCGAAGGTGACTCACTTGTTGGCGTACTCCGCCTCTCCGCTGCCGATGACGCTGCAAACATCCGGGCCAAGGTGGGTGAGGGCACGTTGCGAGGTGTGAGCGTTGGCTACGCCGTCGCCAGTTTTGAAGATTCAACCGATGCCCAAGGTCAGCGCGTCCGCACCGCGACTGCGTGGCGCATTCTCGAAGTTTCCCTTGTCGCGATCCCAGCCGACCCTTCCGCTAAAATCAGGAGTCATGAAATGCCCGATACTATTGAAGTTCCAAGCGATGACGTGGTGCAGACCCGCTCTGCCATTCGTGAAATTGCCAGAACGGCTGGCCTAGAGCCGACCTGGGCCGATGAGCAAATCGACAATGGAGCGGATGTGACAGCCGCTCGTGCAGCCGCGTTTGAACATCTCGCTACACGCGAAACGCCAACCATTCAGACTCAGCGCGGTCCAAACCCCGATCAAGCGGTGATTGCTGAGCGTGCGACTGAAGGTCTCGCTGCCCGTATGGGCGGGGCGGACCCGTCCGATGAGGCACGTCCTTATGCCAATATGGCCCTGATCGACCATGCACGTGCGGCGCTTCAAGCAGCCGGGGTGGCAGGTCTCAATACCATGTCACGCGAAGAGATTTTGCATCGCGCACTGCACACCACGAGTGACTTTCCGAACTTGCTCACAGCGTCGGGCAATCGGGTGCTCATGCCTGCCTATCAAGCAGCGGCTTCGCCAATCAAACGGCTCGCCCGCAAGGTTAGCGCACCCGATTTCCGCCCGCTCTCACAACTGAAAATCGGCGACTTTGGCAAACTCGATAAGGTGGGCGAGTCAGGTGAGATCAAGAGCACCACCACTTCGGAAACAGTCGAAGGCTATCGTCTCGAAACGTTCGGACGCATCTTCGGTCTGTCACGGCAAGCGATCATCAATGACGATTTGAACGCATTCGGTCGCTGGGCTTCGATGATGGGGACTGCCGCTGCCGAGACCGAGACCGATCAGTTGATTTCGCTGCTTACCGAAAACAATGGCGATGGTCCGGTCATGCAAGAAACCGGCAACCGGCTCTTCAATGCCGATCACGGTAACGTAGCGAACATTGCTAGTGCGGAAGATGGCGACTTGAACGTCGCTACCGTGAGCACCGCACGCAAAGCCATGCGTGTGCAAAAAGGTTTGGAGGGTCAGAACCCGATCAACGTCACACCGAGATATCTGCTTGTCGCGCCAGATTTGGAAACGCGCGCTGAGCAACTCTTGGCCGAACTTCGCGCTAATACCGTGGATGAACAGAACCCCTTCAGCGGGCGGCTCGAACTTATGGTCGAAGCACGTCTACCAGAAACGGCTTGGTATGTTTTTGCCGATCCGGCATCGTCGCCCGTGCTCGAATACGCTTACTTGTCGAGCGCTCAAGGACCTCAACTTTCAAGCCGGGATGGCTGGGAAGTGTTGGGTCGCGAATTCCGCGTGACACTCGACTACGGCTGCGGTGCGGTGGATCATCGCGGCGCTTACCGGAACGCCGGGGTTTAACAAATGGCTACCGTCTCTGCTGCCGAACGGCTCTGCGAAGCTAGCGATGCGTTGCACCGCCTGAGCATCGGGGAGTCTGTCGTCGAAGTCCGCGATCAAACGGGGGAGTCCGTTCGGTACTTCCCCACCACCATGCGGGCGCTCGAACGGTACATCGCTTCACTTGAGCGCGAGGTAGCGGGACGGCGGCCCATTCTCTCCATTCATTTCCGTACATCGAAAGGAATTTCGTGATGAAAAACTATGTTCAAATGGGCAGCCATTTAACTGTCCCCGCACCTGCCGACATTTCATCTGGCGATGGAATCGTGGTCGGCTCAATCTTCGGTATCGCTTCGATTGATGCGCTCACCGGCGAGAATGTCTCGATTGCAACCGAAGGTGTCTATTCGATGCCCAAGGTCGGAGCCGATGCGTTTGATGTTGGCGAGACCGTCTATTTCGATGAGGCGGCTGGCCTGATGACAGAGACGAGCACCGGCAACATTGCGGTTGGTGTCGCTGTCGAGGTGGCCGCTACGTCTAGCGCAGCTGTCAACGTCCGCCTGGACGGCAAGTTCGCCGCATAACCATGACTGATTCCGCGCTCGCAGCGCCCCCGGTTGCGGGCGCGGACATCGCTGGCATTGAAGACCTGCTTGGCAGCCCATCTGCTCTCACTCGAAAGCTGCCAGTTTCCCTTTTCCCCGATCTCTCAGGTGACTCGTGCGAGCGAGCCGAGCTTTCGCTTCACGAGATCGCTCAGCGTATCGAAAACACAAGGGCCGACTCCAAGAACCGGCTGCCACTGCTCAAGCTCGCTACGTTCGGTGATCGGAAGAGCGATAAGGGCGCGCTGCGTCACACTGGCAACATTGAAGCCGTACACGGTATCGAAGGCGACCATGACGCAGGCACGCTAAGCATCGCGGATGCGCGCGACAAGCTTAGCGCCGTAGGACTTGCTGGCCTGATCTATTCTACTCCCTCGCACACACCTGAAAACCCGCGCTGGCGAGTCCTTGTGCCGCTCTCGCAACCTGTGGTGGCTAGCAAGCGCGAAGCCCTTACGGCGGCGCTCAATGGCGCTCTTGATGGTGCGCTGGCCCCTGAGAGCTTCACGGCGGCTCAAGCCTATTTCTACGGGCGAACTGGCGCAGCCGCGCTCGAAACCGCAATCTCAAATGGCAAGGAACTGGACCTTTGCCCCGGAACACGTTCCGGGGCGCTAGGCCGCGACGGTAAGCCCTATTCTCCGCGTATGACGCAATCCGACACTCAATCCATCGATGACGCGGATTTCTACCGCGAACCGGAATGGCCGCGCATTCGAGCCGCTCTTGCCACTATTCCAGCCGAAGACTTTGACAAGGATTATCCCGGCTGGGTCCAAGTCGGTATGGCGCTCCACCATGAGTCACGCGCGTCAGCCGATGGCTTTGCTGTGTTCGATGAATGGAGCAAGGGCGGAACGAAATACGATGCCCGTGCCGTCCGCGATAAATGGGATTCCTTCTGCCGGAAACCGGGCGGGGTCGGCATTGGCTCTCTCTTCGATCTTGCTAAGGGATACGGTTGGGAGCCAAGCACCCGCGAACCGCCCGCGCCGTCTAGATTGCAAGTCCTCACGCCGTCCGATTGCGAGACCTTGCCTAATCGCGGCTATGTGGTGAAGGGCCTCATCGCCCCGCGAGACCTCGTTTGCATATACGGTGCACCCGGCGCGGGAAAGTCACTCATCGCGCCACATCTAGGCTATGCGGTCGCTCAAGGGCGTGAAGCATTTGGGATGCGCGTCAGGCCTGGTCCGGTGCTTTATGTAGCGGCAGAAGATGCCCATGGTATGCGTGGCAGGATCAAGGCTCTGAAGCGCCGTCATGGCGATGCTGATGACTTTAAGCTGATCGATGGTGTTGCCGACCTATTAAGCGAAGATAGCGGAGACCTTATCGCCCTTCGCGAGATTGTGGAAGCATGGCAGCCGCAACTTGTTGTGATCGATACTCTCGCGCTCGCGTTCCCCGGACTCGAAGAAAACGACGCTGCTGCGATGGGCCGCGTGGTCGCAATTTCGCGCTCACTCACAAAGAGTGGCGCAGCGGTCGCATTGGTGCACCACGATACGAAGGCGGGCACTCCCACGCCGCGTGGCCACAGCTTGCTCAACGGCGCACTGGACTCGGCGCTCCAACTCATGCCGAGCGATCAGGGTGTGATTAAGGGGCGCATGTCCAAGAACCGCAATGGCACGATGGATCGGCTCATCGCTTTCACCATCGCAACCGAGCGCATGGGTTATGACGATGACGGTGATCCGATCACCGCACCACTCGTGCGGGAAGTCGATGCTGCTGCGTTGCCCACAAAAGCTGAGCGCTTGTCACCTTCAGAACAAGCGACACTGAACCGTCTGCATCTCCTCATCGATCAACAAGACGGAACGATGTCAGAGATTGGCGATGCCTCCATGAGCGTTCGCGTAACTGAAGCGGACTTCCGCGAGGCATGCATTGAGGATCGCAAAGTCTCTGCTGCTGACAACCGGGCCGACCGACGCCGGACTGTGAATAAGGCAATCACCAAACTCGTGCGCTCTGAACTGATCGTGATCGATGAGGGTTTTGTATCTCTCAAACCCCGCAATGACGGGTTCGAAGAAGTGGAGCCTGAACAATGATCGCGGGCGAGGCGAAACGAGGCGAGGCGGGGTTTGGCCCCGTTTGTTCTCACCGGCAAATCGCGGGGGGGGTGAGGCCGGATGAGGCCGCGCCCTTTAGGGCGGCCCCACCGACCTCGCCCCGCGATGCCCAGCTTCCAGAAATGAAGGGATGGAGCGGGTCCTTCCGCCGGGGTGGCCCATTGCGGGGAGCGCAGAGCGCGGAATCCAGCTCGCTACAGAAAATTCAAAATGGAATCGAAAATGTCCGCTGAGATCGAAATTGAGGACTTGCTCGGCTCGCCCGACCCGGTTTCCGAATGCTCAGCGCATGAATTGTCCGAATGGCTCGGCTTGTCTGCTCGCCAGATTTACCGGCACGAGACTGAAGGTCATGTGGTGAAGCTAGGCAAGAACCGCTTCGACCTTCAGGCCTCAATTCGGGCCTATTGCGAATGGTTGCGAGATCAGGCGCATTACGGACGGCCCGCAACTGGCACAGCCAAATCCGCACTGGCTGAAGAAAACTTGCGACTTAAGCGAGAGCAGGCCGACGCAGTTGCATTGAAGAACGCTCAAGCCCGTGGCGAACTTGTTCCGGCTGGCGAGGTAGAGCGGGCATGGGCTGGCGTCCTGCGTACCGTTCGCGCTGCAATGCTTTCGGTCGCTCCAAGGGTTCAGGCTCGGCTTGCCCACCTTTCGGCGGATGATGTGAGTGTCATTGATAGGGAAGTTCGCGATGCTTTGTCAGAGACAGCGGAGAGCGAGGATGCTTGATCGATCTAGAATTATGGTGCGCTCATGCCGCATCGACCGCACTAGCTACGGCGGATTTAAATATCCCGAGACTGGCTTTGTAATGGCCGATGATTGGGATTTCGCAGAACACGGTGAGGTTGGGATTTGGGGCTACCTCGACGGAAAGGGGGATTTGAAAGAGGGAATTGCGCTCTACAATCCTCGGCTCTGGCAGGTTTTGACCGTCCTTGAGAGCGATCTGGATAAAGGTGAAGGTGCGCTAGGCTGGCGCGTACCGCGAGCGCGTGTCGAGTTTACTGGCGACGTGAATGGAGTGATTCAGTTCTTGCGGTCAGGCGACGCCTACTCAATGCGCGTTGCGGCAAACTTCCTCGCCGCCCATTCTTCCCCATTCGCGAGAGCCGTCGATGAACGGCACTCGCGCCATCACGGCGCGCCCGATCACCTGCGAACGCGCCACAGTTCACTTGAGGTCTTTACACCGTGGCTGGCATGTCCTGTGGGCAAACGTTACGAACGCAGATTTGCCTATGTGGACGGGGCGACGGGCTATCTCGAATGCGAGAAATGGACTTGGGAAACTAACTATCTTGACGGACTGTTCGGCCTGAAGGCCCCAACTTCGCGTTCAACCGAAGTTCTGATCGATGCTTGGGAAGAAGTCGATTTGCAGGACGGTACGTTCAAGTTTCCGCGCTGCTGGGTTCTCAATTGGAGCGGTCCTCGTGCTTGATAAAATTCGTTCTAGAGCACTCGAAGCACTCAAGCCACCGCCTCGCCTTTCTCTCTCGGAATGGATCGAAACCGAGATGCGGCTGCCCTCAACTGTTTCAGCGCTTCCCGGTCCCGTCCGGCTGTGGCCATATCAGCGTGGTATTGCCGATGCCATCTCCGATCCGGCAATCGAACGGGTGACGATTGTGAAGCCTGTGCGGGTGGGCTTCACCACTTTGCTGACAGGTACGCTCGCCAGTTACATAGCCAACGAGCCGTCGCCGATCCTTTCGCTTCAGCCGACGCAAGACGATTGCCGCGATTATGTGACTAGTGACCTTGAGCCGATCTTCGAGGCGACCCCGGCGCTTCAAGGGCTTCTGGCGGGCGACGGGCAAGAGGCGGGCCGGAACACACTACTTTCGCGCCGCTTTCCCGGCGGGAGCCTAAAGGTCGTCGCTGCTAAATCACCACGCAATTTGCGTCGCCACAACGTCCGCATTCTCTTGATCGATGAGGCGGATGCAATGGAGCCAAGTGCTGAAGGCAATCCAGTCACATTGGCAGAGCGCCGCACATTGAGTTTCGCCAATCGCAAGATCATTCTCGGCTCTACGCCGACGCTTGAAGAAACATCGAATGTGCTTCGCTCCTATGCCCGATCCGATCAGCGCGTATTCGAGGTGCCTTGCCCGGATTGTGGCACGTTCACTGAAATCAAATGGGCGTACATCAAATGGGAGCCTGAGCGTCCTGAGACGGCGGCATTCGAGTGCCCCCATTGCAAAGCCATGATTGAAGAGCGCCACAAGGCTCAAATGGTCGAGAATGGCCAATGGCGCGCAACCTCGCCGGAAGTGTCAGGACATGCCGGATTCAGGCTCAACGCGCTCGTGAGTACCCTTAAGAACGCCTCATGGGGAACGCTTGCTACCGAGTTTATCCAAGCGAAGCGCAACGGCCCTGATGAGTTGCAGGTATTCGTCAACACCATCCTCGCGGAAGGGTGGCGCGAGGCGGCTGATGAGATCGATGAGTCGGCGCTCAAGGGACGTGCAGAATCGTTTGGGCTTGAGGCGATCCCGCCGGAAGTGCTGTTCGTTACCGCCGGTGTTGATGTGCAGGATGATCGGCTCGAAACTACCTTGCTCGGCTGGTCTCGCGATGAGTGTTTCGTGCTCGCCCATCATGTGATTTGGGGCGCGTCACACGAGGATTCGACTTGGATCGACTTGGACGACTACCTGAAAACGAAGTGGGAGCACCCGAATGGTGGAACTCTCCGCATTGACGCCGCGTTGATCGACTCGGGCGATGGCGGCGTGACTGATCTTGTTTATCGGTTTGCTCATGCGCGATACGGGCGTCGTGTGGTTGCAGGGAAGGGTGTGAGCGGGAATCGCCCCGCACTGCAAATGTCGAAATCGAAAGGTACTCGGCTTTTCCTTGTGGGCGTGGACGGTCTGAAAGCCAGTCTCTTGCAACGCTTGGCACATGGCACATCCATCCGTTTCAGCGACTCTCTCAGCGAAGAGTGGTTTGAGCAGCTTGCGAGTGAACGGCGTGTGATCCGGTATCTACGCGGGCGTCCAATTCGGCAATTCGTACGCATTGCCGGACGACGTGCGGAAGCTCTCGATTGTGTGATCTATGCGACCGCTGCCAAAGAGCTTGTTACCGCGAATGCGGATCGGCGCGAAGAAGAACTTGCGAGCCGCGCTGCTGTTGTAAAACCTCCACAAGTCATTAAATCGAAGTGGATCACAAATTAGAGGGCAATGAGTTTTGGCAAATATTTCAGACATTGATGAGCGTATTGAGGAAATGCGCGAATGGATACTTAAGGATAATGGAGTGGCATCGGGAATACGGACATTCGATGCAGTTTCGGAACTTTTCGGCGAGGTGATCCGAGAGCTTCGCGATGCGAACGAGCATTTAGCTGTGATTCGATCTCAGACAAACGACGATTGATGTTCGCGCAAGGAGTATAGAGTTATGAGAGCACCTTGGCGTTCGCTCAGCAAACCCGAGTCTGTTAGGATCGTCGCACCAGATGGCACGCAACGTTGTCAGATAGAGGCCTTTTATTGCGGCAGCCATTTCATGGTTGAGGATATGAGTGCGGATATGCAGCCGGGTGATGAGCTTCGTCGAGTTCTACCAAACGGGAAGGACGATGTGTATCTCATCAAAGACCCTGCCTTTTTCAATACGGGAATGATACCGGATCACTATCAAGTCAAAGTTGAGCGCAAGGGCGTAATGCCCGCCAATTCTGGCGGTCATTACATAAGTGTTTCGGGGCCAAACTCACGGGTCAACATCAACTCAACGGACAACTCAAACAACGCGAACACTTCGAACCAGGTTTTTGCCGACATGCGAATTGCGGTGAATGAGGGGGTTTCTGATGAGGTGCAGCGCCAAGCCATTTTGGCAGCAATCGACGAAGCCGAAGAGGCAAAGGGAACAGCAGGATTTACGTCTGCATACCAAAAGCTCATGGGCAGCGCTGCCAATCATATGACAGTCATTGCTCCCTTCCTTCCGGGACTTTCTCAGATGCTTAGCTAAAGTAGCTCCGCCTCAGCGCGTCGTTTGTCGAGATATTTGGCCCACCATTCGAGCATTCCGCGCCTTTGAGTAAGGTACTGCGCTGAATTGTAAGCTGCACGTACCTGGTCCCGCTCGTCATGCGCGAGTTGCCGTTCGATCCAGTCAGACTCAAACTTGCCGCTCTCGTTTAACACCGTGGAACCAGTTCCCCTGAAGCCGTGGACCGTTGCCTTGCTGTGATAGCCGAGCCGGTACAGTGCATAGAGCATCGTATTCTCGCTAATCACACCCTTGCGATTACCAGGGAATAGGTGAGGGCCGGTAAGCTGTAGCGAGCGTAACTCCTTGAGAAGCCCAACCACTGAAGGCGCAAGCGGAACAAGGTGCTCAAACCGCATTTTCATGCGCTCCGCTGGTATTCGCCATAGCGGCTCTTTGCCGTCAAGGTTCTCGAATTCCGTCCACTCGGCAAACCGCGTCTCATTCGTCCGCACAAGCGTGTAGATGGTGAAGAGAAGGGCAATTCGGGTTAGATGCTCAAGTGGTTCGGCTTCGAGCTTGCTGAAGAACAAAGGAAGCTCCTGACGCGGCATAGAAGCGCGGTGTTTGACCGGGGGGCGTACCTTCAGGGCTGCGGTAATGTCGCGCGACGGGTCGCGCTCTGCGATGCCCTGAGCAATTGCGAAGCGAAACACCTCCCCAATTTGATTATTGAGTCTGCGCGCCATATCGATCGATCCCCGTGCTTCGACCTTGCGGATAGTCGCAAGCACGTCGGCAGGAGTGATCTTGGAAATTGCCAATCCGCCAATTTCAGAGAAAATGTCGGCTTCCAGCCTGCGGAGCGTGATCCAAGAGTATCTCTCGCTCCATTTTGGCATGCGGCTCTCGTGCCATTCGCGGGCCACCGTCTCGAAGCCGTTTGCATCTTCTAACTCGATTTGTCGCCTTGCCTGCTTTCGCGCCTCGCTAGGATCGATGCCTTCCGCGAGTTGGGCTTTCGCTCTGTCCCGCCACTTACGTGCTGCTGAAAGCCCAACAGAAGGGTATGTCCCGCCAGTTAGCTCTTTCTGCTTACCAGCGAATCGATAGGCGAGCTTCCACGTCTTTCGCCCCTTGGGCGATACCGCGATCACCAGGCCGCCGCCATCTGCGAGCTTATAGGTTTTGTCGCAAGGCTTGAGGTTCTTTAGTCGAGTATCTGAAAGCGCCATGTTGGGCTTTTTGCAGCCGCGTTGGGCTATTGCAAGTTATGGCCCAACAAAACGCTGAGATGCCATGGGACGCCATAGGACTGTCATTTCCCGGAAGCCTAGGAAATCCGATATTTTCAACCGCATATGAGATCACATAGGACGGCATTGAGAGAAAAATGGTCGGGGAGACTGGATTCGAACCAGCGACCCCCTGTACCCAAAACAGGTGCGCTACCAGGCTGCGCCACTCCCCGACATTTTTCTCGACACGCGCCTTGCGGCCAGTGTTCTGTTGTCTCCGCCCCCGGTGGGCCCGGCAGGATTCGAACCCGCGACCTAGCCGTTATGAGCGGCCAGCTCTAACCAACTGAGCTACGGGCCCCAGAGATCAAAACCGGTTTCGGCGGTGAGACGGCACGCCCCTACAGCCACGTTCGGCAGGAAACAAGCACGGAAATGCCTTGCTTGTCCCCAGCCTAGGTTGCTGTGGCGGCAATGATCTCCGAAACGGTCGTATTCCGGGACCCACGCTGCCCCAGATAGGCGTAGATCTGACTGAACCAATCGTAGAGCGTTTCGACGTCCTCGGCGGTCCTTACATAGGGCGTATGACCGGGGGCGAGGGAGGGGCTGTGGAATGACAGCACAAGCAGCGGCAGCCCGTCATCCAGCGCGATATCGATGCCCCGGATCGCTTCCTCGGCTGTGACACCCTCAGGTGTGAGCGCGATCCGTTCGAGCAGGCTCATCCTCGCAAACGCAGAATAGAATGTCGGGAAGTGTCGCTGCAATCGTTGGAGCGACACGCCGAGCTGGCGCAGGACGCCCCAATAGGCGCTGGTGACGGGCAGTTCGAGGAGCGTGCGCTCATCATCGACCCAATAGGGCACCAGCGGATGCTTCGAGTAATCCGGCCCGTGCTGGGCACTGTAATCGAACAGCGAGCGGACTGAGGTGTCGAGCTTGATGCCTGCCTGTTTCAGCAGCTCGGCCGTGTGATTGCCAAGCCCGTATCGGCCAGCGCGATAGATCAGCGGTGCGGTGCCGAACGTTTTTTCGATCTGATCGCGCAGCGCCATGAACTTCGCCGCCTCAAGCTCGCGCGGCAGGCTCCCGGCATAGGAATTGGCCGCGTTCACCTCCTCTTCGAACGGAGGGTTTACCCACGGATGAAGCTGCACGCCGACTTCGGCAGCCCTGCGTTTCACAGCATCGCCGATGATCTCTGTGGCTCTGGCATCGGTCGCGATCGGCCAATCGACCAGATAGACGGGACTGACGCCGAGCCCCTCGCAAAAGGTCTGAAAGCGGGCGATCTGGTCAACGTGATCCAGCCCGTATCCTTCGCGGCGAAACGGCCCGTCCCAATCGAACTCTTCCTCGGTATCGACAGTCAACAACACGCGCTGTCCGAAGTCGGGAGCGAACCGGGTGGCCGCAGTATCGAGTGGTGGCGTTAGCATCGAACCGGATGAGATAGTGCTCGCCCCCGAGGCTGAATTGGCTTTCAACGCCGCTGCCGCATGCTTGTGCTGGTCAAGCCTTGCCGGTCGCTGCGCTTCCATCGCCTTGGCTACGGAGCGTGCCTTCGGCGGTCAATAGCGGCAGCAGCAAAGTCACCTGCTCGCCTTCATGCGTCAGCGTGCCGCCAGCACTGCGCGCTTCGGCCCGTGCCAGACGCAGCGCGAACCCTGCTCCGAACATTCCGGCATTGACGTTGGTAGCGATCGGTTTGGCGGCAGCGGTGAAGACGCTGCCTGGCCCGATCAACTGCTTGGGCAGCTGACACGTCAGGCGTGCCAGGCCGCGCTGCGAAGTAAGCTTGGACGTCAACGTTTCGCCCGCCGCGCAGCCACCGCTCAAGGTCGCCAGCAAGCGCCAGATCATCGCCTCGGCCTCATCCTGATCGATCGCGACCAGCAAAGAAGTTTCATCGGCGTTTTCCAGCTCGATCCCGGCGTTGCGCTGACCGAGCACGGTGGCCAATTGCGCGATCATGCCGGTCGTCAGCGCGGTGAGATCGGTTTCGCCCTTTTCGATCTCTGTCATGCCGGTTTCCAAACGCGCCAACCGGTCAAGCTCTTCGAACCCTGCCAGGATATGCGCCGCGTCGGCGGCGATTGCTGCTGCGAGAGCGCGATATTCGTGCGGGGCGGGGCCGAACAATTGCTGTTGTATCACCTCGGCATAACCCTGAACCGCCGTCACCGGCGTGCGCAATTCGTGGAGCAACTGGCGGATGCGATCGGCTTCGCGTGCCGCCTGCGTTCTGCCTGCGCCGTTGGCTTCGGCGGATCTGCGGAAACGACCCAGATAGCCCGAAAAATTGCCGTCTTCGGTGAAGCGCGGTTGCGCATCGACCATCCAATCACCGGCAATGGCATCCGCACCATCGAGTGTCACATTGGCCTGCGTGATCGGTTGGCGGCGGAAGAACGCGCGCTCGACAGCGGACTCCCCCTCCGGCGCGCCGAGCCGACGCGGCGCGACAAGCTTCGTCCCGATGACCATCGCCGCGACTTCGGCTTCGGCCCATTCGATCCGCCCTGCGGCATCGGCGCAAAAGCCGAAGCTGGCGATGTGCCGGGCGGAAAGTTGACTGCCCTCATCCAGCGGCAGACGCGGCGAAAGCTCAGCCTCGGCCGCCTCGATATCCCGAGTGCGCCGGAATTGCGCGATCCGTTCCACCAGCGCCGAAATTTCGCTGCGGCCAGAGGCGTTCGGGTCTTCGGTTTCGGTCCGCGTTGGTTCCGGAGTGCGGTCATCCGCGCCGCCTGCATCTTCATCCAGTGCCTGATCGATCTCGGTTTCCAGCACCTCGTCGGTAAGGTCGAGCGGCTGCGGGATATCGTCTGCATCGTTGGCGGCGGCAGCGCGCGGCGTTGGCGCAGGAAAACCCGTGACGCTGGGCGAGGGGAGGCCGCGATCATAGACGCCAAGGCGTTCGAGCAGTTCCCCTACATCGACGGGAAGATCGCGGCGCAATCGCAGAAAGCCCCGAGCGCGCACCGGCAATCGGGGGATCAGGGCCAGCCAGTCCTCCGAGCCCAAATCGGCGCGGTTGAGCGCTGCCGAGGCCACTTCCGGTTCGAAGTCCGCAAGGTGCGCGGCGAGATCGGCGCTGCGAAACCGCCAGCCGCGTTCGCGGATCATCGCGGCACGTTCTTCTGCCGGAATACGCTTCGCCAGCGCGTCCATCCTGAGCCACGCTGCCGCGATCAGGCTGTTGTCGCGCAATTCGCTCGCGCCGTATTTGCGGTTCCCCAGAATATCGAGCAATTGCCGGTATTGAGTGCGCACGCCCGCCTCGCTGTCGCCGCGCTGTCGCAGCACCGTAGCAAGGCGGTCATCGAAGAACATTCGCGCTCCAATCAAGCGGGGACAAGCCGAACCATCGCGCCCAAGGTGGAGGGAAGGCGCAACGACTCAGCATCCCTGTATCAGGACTCGGCGATTGTCACAGCGAACCACTTGCAGTGCGTTGCAAAGCGGGACAATTGCTGCCAGACATAATATTATTATCGATGCACGGTTATGATCGCGCATCATCTTACATTCTCTTGCTAAAGCGTGACCGATTGGGCCACGCGATTGAAATCGCATCGGGAGCAAGCGCCACATGGCCAACCTGGACGAAATCGACAAACGTCTGCTGTCAGAACTGCAAGCCGAAGGCCGGGTGACCAATGTCGAACTGGCCCATCGCGTCGGGCTCACGGCACCTCCATGCCTGCGACGGGTGCGCGGGCTGGAGGACGATGGGGTCATCCGTGGCTATCACGCCGATCTCGACCCGTCGAAGCTGGGTTTTGCCATAACCGTGTTCGCTATGGTCAGCCTGAAGAGCCAGGCCGAAAGCGCCCTGCGTGAATTCGAAGAGGCGATGCGCGAACTGCCCGAAGTGCGCGAAGTTCACATGCTCAATGGCGAGATCGACTTCATTCTCAAGATCGTGAGCCAAGACCTTCAAAGCTTTCAGGAATTTCTAACGGGTAAGCTGACCCCTGCACCGAATGTCGAAAGCGTCAAAACCTCGCTGACGATCCGCACGGCCAAGCACGAGCCGGGTGTTCCGCTGTAAGGACAACGCGATGACCGAGATTTTTGGACCGGATGAAAACGCGGATTTGCCCGATCTCCTGGACCAGCCGATCAAGGGCCATTGTCTGTGCGGCGAAGTCAAAATCACGCTGGAACGCGCGCGGCCGATGGTCGACATCTGCCATTGCGAAATGTGCTTGCGTTGGGGTGGCAGCTTCCTTGGCGGGCTGAGTGGTGAAAGCTTCGCCGTAGCGGGCGAGGACAGCGTTTCCGTATACAAATCAAGCGAATGGGCCGAGCGCGCCTTTTGCAAAACGTGCGGCAGCAATCTCTGGTATCGGTTTGTGCCGGGCGACCATTATAGCTTTATGGCCGGGCTTTTCGACGTGCCGAAAGGGCTGGGCATTCTCCAGCAGATATTTGTCGATGAGAAGCCCGACTGGTACGATCTGGTCCAGCAAAGCCCGATGAAGACAGGGCCGGAAGTGATTGCCGAGGCCGAGGCAGCAGGTTTCGTGTTCGAATAAGCGCTCCGGCGCAGGGCTTGGAGGTCAGACAATGATGGATACTCCGCCAGTCGAAGCGCCTGCCGAGCTAAATGTCGTTTCCGCCGAGGCGACCGGGGGTGTTGAACCTCATTTGCCGATGGAAGAGCGGGACGACGGGTCGGTGTTGATCGACCTGATGCCGCTGACAACGCCTCCGTCGGTAGCCGACTGCCTACTGCCCGAACCTGATCCCTTCAATCCCGAGATTGTCGTGTGCGGTAACGCCACACCGCCGCCGCGGCTCGGACCACAGGTTGGTCCCACTGAGGAGGAAGAATTCGGCAGCGCCATCCCGCGCGCGAAAGTCCGTCTGTCGGAAGACGCAACCGCTGAATTGAACGGCACGCAGACCGGGGTCGGCGGCTTCACCTCGCAAGGTGGTGAGGTCAGAGTGAAGATCGATTTTTGAGCGGCGGGCTTCAGGTTCAATTGAGAACCCTGCACCACCGCTCAAAAAACCGTTATCCGATAGCGTCCAGAAGAGCTTCAGCCGCCGGTTCCGACGATGCCGGGTTCTGGCCGGTGATCAGATTACCATCCTTAAGGATAAACGGTTCGAAATCGCCTGCCTTGGCATACTTACCACCTCTGGCGATGAGAGTGTCCTCAACCAGAACCGGCACAACATCGGTTAGTTGGACTGCGTCTTCCTCGCTGTTCGTAAAGCCGGTAACGTCGCGATTCTTCACGATGAATTCGCCGTCTCCGTCACGAACATTCGCAAAAGCAATCGAAGCGTGGCAGACTGCACTTACGGGTTTTTCCTGCGCCCAGAACGCTTCAAGCAATGCGATCGATTCCTTGTTTTCAAACAGATCCCACAACGGACCGTGCCCTCCGGGATAGAACACGGCGTCGAAGTCCGCTGCATTGACCTCGGAAAGCCGGTGGGTTTTGGCGAGGTGTGCCTTCGCTTCCTCATCAGCCTCAAACCGGTGCGTCGCATCGGTTTGAAAGTCCGGCTGGTTCGATTTCGGGTCCAGCGGGGGCTGCCCGCCCAAAGGCGATGCAAGCGTAATCTCGGCCCCGGCATCCTTGAAAACGTAATAGGGGGCGGCAAACTCCTCCAGCCAGAAGCCGGTCTTCTCGCCGGTGTCGCCGAGCTGATCGTGCGATGTAAGAACCATTAGGATTTTCTTCGCCACTTTTGATGTCCTCCTTTAGCCGTGGATTGGCGGGTCAATTCGGCAAAGTGGTCATTCCAAGCTGCGAATACCAGCTTGCGTTATCCCAGAACGCGGTGAGGTGTTTGATTTTTCCCCCACTGCCGATCTCGAAGATGAAGAAATGCCGCACATCGTAGGGTTTACCCTGGCTCGGTACGCCGAACGCTTCCTTCTCCTGGGTGCCCCGTATGTCGACATCGGCAAAGGCGTGGTCCTCGTCTTCGCGGATGGAGTGTACTTTGTTGTTCAGGTCCGGAAATGAATCGATCAGCACACCCCAGCTGCCCGGCCCTACCTCCTCGACAGGCCCCGACATGTTGAATGGCACATACTCAACTGTTCCCTGAGGTTCGAACAACTGCACCATAGAGGGCACATCCCGTGCGTTGTAGAGTTCGAAGAAAGTGCGTGCGACGTCTGCTGGCGACATGGGAGCGGAGTTGGTCATTTCGATCAATTTCCCTGGAACTGACAATGTCTGACAGGTGCGCCTGTAATGGCAGACCGACCGGAGTGACGATGTCAGAATCCTGCGAGTGTTGTAACATCTCTGCTTGTGCGTGAGGTTGCTCGCGGCCTTCGTGGCCCGGACCTCAAATAGCCTGCTCGCCAAGAGATGACCGGTACAAGGCTAGGCCAGCAGTGGACTGCAAAACAGGTTCGACTTGTCGCGGGCTGGGAGCACGCCAGCACCTGTTCGCGCTTGATTTCGATAATCGCCGTAACTGATCCCGGCTCGACCGGGTCGGCTAACCTTTGCGGCTTTCCAGCCACTTGATCGAATAATCGCCTCAACGCCGCTGAGTTCGACGACGAGGTTGCCTGGCACGGAATAATGGGAAACGTACTGGCGCGGAAAGTTCGTGCCAACTCCGCCCGACTATGGCAACCTCGCGGTGATGAGGGTATTCGGTATCGTTGCAGGTAAACGATTGATAGCAGGTGGGCGGACATTTTTGTGCGCTCTCTTCTTGATCTTTGCGACTATCGGAGGCTGTCTTCTGGTCCCGAAGACTATGGCAGCGCCGCCGACGTCGGTTGTGGGCGAAGTTTTCGATCAGGACGAAATATGGGACGCTATCAATGCAGACCCTGCCACGGGCAGGGCAAAAGCGATGGCGTTCATCAATGGCGATCCCCCTTTATCACCGGACAATAAGAGGCGAGCGCTGAATATCATCGGTGTGAGCTTCGCCATGCAAGGGCGAATGGATGAGGCGCTCGTATACGCTCATCAAGCCGTGGACATGGCGATGGAGCAAAACGATTTTGTCTCTGCGTCGAGGGGGTGGACCAATATTGCGCAGATGGAACAGGCGCGCGGCGGACTGGAAGCCGCCGTGGAAGCCTATGCAAACGCCGTCGAGCTTTCCAAGAAGGCTGACCAAGAGGCCGTTGCCCATGATCACACGCTGACGAGTTTGGGGGCTTTGCTTCTCGAATACGGTCGCCCAGATGATGCAATCGAATTGCTTGAGCAAGCCCGCCCAGTTCTGGCGGCCGATGAAAGGCCTGAAGATCGGGCGAGCGGTTTTTTGCCATTGGCGCAAGCCTATCAGAAAGTCGGGAGGTTGGACGAGGCCGGATCACTTTTTGAAGAGATAAGAGCCTTTCTGAATTTCCAAGATAACGCCGAGCTGGCTGCCAAGTTTTATTGTGCGGAAGCTGAGTTTTTATTTGCGACTGATAAGGTGTCGAGGTCGCAAACATTGGCTAAGCAATGCCTATCTGTCGCGCGAAAGGCTGAACTTCTCTTCCCACAAGCGGATGCATTGACGGTTCTGGGTAAGGCCGCTTTGTCGGCAGATGAGATGCAAACTGCAAAGGCTCATCTCGCAGAGTTGAAAGCCAGTCTTGATAATGCTGAGAGTGCGATCGCTTCAGGCCGTGATGTTGCGCCCTCCGTTTTGCGACGGCGGCTGGAAGAAGCACGCATCGCGGCCGACATTGCCCGACGTGAAGATCGGCTTGAAGACGCTCTTCGACTTATGACCCAGAGCATAGCCTATGACGAGATGCTCGACGGGATTGCTTCCAGAGCAGGCAGCGCGTTGGGCACATTTCAGTATCGGCAAGAGATAGACGCGCTGAATGTCCAACTTCTCGAAACCGAAGCCATCGCTCTACAAACCAGAAACGCACAGCAGCGGCAGCTGATTATCGGTGCCTTCTTGCTATCCGCTCTATTAGCTCTGTTGGCCTGGCTGTTTTTTCGCGGCAATCGCGAGAAACGCGCTTTAAACTCAGCTCTACAACGTTCATTGGACAGCGAACGACTATTGAATTCAGACATGCAGCACCGTGTTCGAAACAACCTGCAAATATTATTGTCCATGCTGAATTTGCAATTGAGAGATGCTTCAACAGAAAGTATTAGCACCGTTCAGAGCGTAAAAAATCGAGTTCTGTCAATGGCAGCGTTATATGCGACGCTTTATTCTAACGATGACGCTGATATTAGTTCACCTATAGAAGCTCAAGAAGTGCTGCTGGATTTGATAGATAGCATCTCTGACACTTATGGCGCGCGGGACCGTGTGGGTGCGATCGAAATCGAAAATGTAAGCTTGGACAAAGCAACTGCCTCGCCGCTTGGTCTTTTGGTTGCAGAGCTAATCTCGAATGTATTCAAGCACACGGAAAGCAGCTTTGATCTCACCTTGAAGTCCGCAGACCCCCAGCGGAACGTCCTGACAATAACTGATCAAGGTCCGAGTTTTTCTGCCGATACGAGTTTGAAAAGCGGAGGTGGATTGAGCATTGTCTACGACTTGGCGGACCAGATCGATGCTGTCTTGACACATCGGACGTCATCTCCTGTCGGAAACCAATGGGTACTCGAATTCCCCAGCCAGAAGGTGTCCAAGAAGACTTGAGTGTTCGCTTACACCATCCTTCTAGACAGGTTAGGATTGGTGGGCTTTCAAGCGCTCGGTGCTGAATGACGAACGCGGTGCTTCATCCCTCGCGGCTTTCCAGCCACTGCTCCAGCCACTTGATCGAATAATCGCCGTGCAGCACGTCGTCCTGACGCAGCAGTTCCTGATGCAGCGGGATGTTGGTCTTCACCCCTTCGACCACCATTTCTTCGAGCGCGCGGCGCAGGCGCATGATGCAGCCTTCGCGATTGCGTCCGTAGACAATCAGCTTGGCGATCATGCTGTCGTAATAGGGCGGGATCGAATAGCCAGCGTACAGGCCTGAATCTACCCGCACATGCATGCCGCCAGCCGGGTGATAATAGGTGACTTTGCCGGGCGAGGGCGCGAAGGTGAATGGATCCTCGGCGTTGATGCGGCACTCGATTGCGTGGCCGCTGAACTCGAGGTCTTCCTGTGCGACGGACAGCGGCTTGCCAGCAGCGACGCGGATCTGTTCCCGCACCAGATCGACTCCGGTTATCGCTTCGGTAACCGGGTGTTCGACCTGAAGCCGAGTGTTCATTTCGATGAAGTAGAACTCGCCGTCTTCCCACAGAAATTCGATCGTGCCCGCGCCTCGATAGGCCATGTCGCGCATCGCCTTTGAGCAGACCTCGCCCATGCGCATACGCTCTTCGTCGGTGATGACCGGGGAGGGGGCTTCTTCGAGCACTTTCTGGTGGCGGCGTTGCAGCGAACAATCGCGCTCTCCCAGATGGATTGCCTTGCCCTTGCCGTCGCCGAAGACCTGGAACTCGATATGGCGCGGATTGCCGAGATATTTCTCGATATAGACGGTCGAGTCGCCAAAGGCAGCCTTCGCCTCGCTGCCGGCCTGCTGCATCAGTGTGGCGAGCTGATCTTCGCTTTCGCAGACCTTCATTCCACGCCCGCCGCCACCGCTTGCAGCCTTGATAATCACGGGATAACCGATTTCGGCGGCGATTTTCTTGCCCTCTTCGGGATCGGAAACCGCACCGTCCGATCCGGGGACGAGCGGCAGGCCAAGTTCGCCCGCGGTCTTTTTCGCCTGAACCTTGTCGCCCATCGTCACTATGTGTTCGGGCTTCGGCCCGATCCACTTTATGTCGTGCGCCTCGACGATTTCGGCGAATTTCGCGTTTTCCGACAGGAAGCCGTAGCCCGGATGGATCGCGTCGCATCCGGCGACTTCGGCCGCCGAGATGATCGCAGCGTGGTTGAGATAACTTTCAGAGGCTGCTGGCGGCCCGATGCAGACCGCATGATCGGCCAGCCGCACATGCATGGCATCGGCGTCGGCGGTGGAGTGAACCGCAACCGTTTCGATCCCCATTTCATGCGCCGCGCGGTGAATACGCAATGCGATTTCGCCGCGATTGGCGATCAGGATGCGGGTGATAGCCATAGCGTGCGCTCTACGAGATCACGACGAGTGGCTGATCGAATTCGACCGGCTGCGCGTTCTCGATCAGGATCGCCTCGATCGTGCCGGATCGGTCGGCTTGGATCGGGTTCATCACCTTCATCGCCTCCACGATCAGCAGCGTATCGCCTTCCTTCACAGTGTCGCCGACCTTCACGAAGTTGGGAGCACCCGGCTCGGCGGCCAAATAGGCTGTGCCCACCATCGGCGACTTCATAGCATTCGCGTGTGCGGCGCTCTGGACTTCGGTGGCAGGCGCAGGTGCGGCGGCCGTCGGCGCTGCTGCGGGCGCAGAAGCAGGGGGGGCAGTAGCAATCGTAGCCGATGCCACTCCGCCACGCGCGACGCGAATCTTGCGATCGTCATCTTCAACTTCAATTTCGGTGAGCCCGGTCTCGTTCAGCAGCTCTGCGAGCTCCCGGACTAGCGAGGTGTCGATATTCATGCCGGATCGCTTTCCGGCACTTGGCTTATCGTTGGCCATGCATACCCCTTGGTAATTTTGTTGCCGCGGTGCCTATTCACGCAAAATGCGGCTGGCAAGTGGCAATGGTTGCAATTTCTGCACAAGCTCGAGTCATCAAATTTCGTCCGAAGCGACGGCGTCGAGCGCGATCAGGTAGCTGTTGGCACCATGACCTTCGACAGTCTTGGCAGCAGCCATCCCGACATAAGACCTATGGCGAAAGTCTTCGCGTGTTTTCGGATCGGAAAGGTGCACCTCGATGACCGGCACATTTATCGCCTTGATCGCATCGAGCAGGGCGATGGAGGTGTGTGTGTAGGCCGCTGCGTTGAGCAGCACCGCGAGCGCGCCCTCGGCCTGAGCTTCGTGCAACCAGTCGACCAGCATCCCCTCATGATTCGTCTGGCGCATGTCGATAGTCAGATCGAGCTCGCGTGCGCGATCTTCGAGCATGCCAGCGATTTCATCGAGTGTGGTGGAGCCGTAAATCTCCGGCTCGCGCAGGCCGAGCAGGTTGAGGTTGGGGCCGTTGAGGACGTAGACGGTGGTTGGCATGCGCGATCATTAGCGTGTAGGCGCGGTATGCGAAAGCGAACTCGGTGCTGAGTGCTACCAGCGTTTCATCGGAGATCCCGTTCAGTGCCGTCCCATCGCTATTTTTACGTTTGCATCGCCGCTCTATCCGCGACGACGCTCGTAGCACAGGGGCGCGATATTGTAGCGGAGGCCGCGACCGCGATTATCGAGCGCGATGCCGAGAGCCTCTCAGCAATGCGCTTCACAGCCTACGATCTCGATCGGCGGCCTTTGTCGGTGCGGGGCCTGCTGGACCGGACGTCCGAATGCCGCGTCCTGGGCGAGCGTGAGCGTGGCGCGAAAGGCGGAAGTCACCTGATCCGGTTCGAGTGCGGCGAAAGACTGGATACCAAGGGCGCGTGCGAGAGCGACATCCTGATCGTGGCGCTTGATCGGGCAACCTCTCCAGACGTGTTTGCGCAGATGCGGTTCGAGCGGCTTGATACCGACGAATGCGCGCTGCCTCGACCTCCAGCTCCGGGATAAGGCCCCGCGTGTGAGGTCTACCTGTCGACGCCCTTGACCTTGCCCCACTGCCGCGCGGCTGTGTAGCCGAGATATCCGGTGCCGAAGAGCGCGTAGAGCGGTTCAGGCAGTCCGTTGAGATAGGCGTTCATGCCCGCCGCGATATCCTTTGCCGCGCCGGGGTTGAAGGCGGCTAGCACGCCCATCGGCAACGCCCACAGGATCATCGCATACATCACATAGAGGAAGCTGGGCCGGGCGCGGCTGGTCCATGGGTCGTTCGACTGCGCTTCGGCGACGATGGCTTGCAGGCGCGCTTCGATCAGGTTCATTTCCTGCGTCCCTTCGAGCTTGATCAGCTCAAGCTTGGCCTTTGCCCGCGCTTCCTTGTCGGGGATCACCTTGTCGATGATCGAGGTGATTGGTCCGATGAGGGTTTCCAAAATGCCCATATTCGCGCTCCAACTGTTGAGTTGGATGCGCAATAACCAATATGGTTAGAGTAGGAAAATTCAGTTACCTAAACCATTTCACCTGCTTCACCTAGCAATCGCTGTGCCAGCGCCAGATGCGGCCGGTCGAGCATGTTGCCGCCCATCGCCACCGTCCCGGCGCCGGGATTGTCGGCGAAAGCCTGAACCACGGCGCGGGCGTGGGCGATTTCCTCAGCGCTAGGCGTGAATGCCGCGTTGATCGGCGCGATTTGCGCCGGATGGATCGCCAGCATCCCGCGAAAGCCCTGTGCACGCACGCGTCGGGCGCGGGTTTCCAGCGCTTCGAGGTCGCGGAATTCGGGTTGGACGGTTTCGATCGGTGCCACGCCCGCCTTGACCGCGCCGAGCAGGCACAGGCTGCGCGCCATCTCGTAGACGTGGCTGTATTCGCCGTCAGGTCCGCGCTGCTCGCGCGCGCCGAGTTCGCTTGAAAGGTCTTCCGCGCCCCAGCTCATCGCCACGAGGCGCGGCGCGCCGTCATAAGTGCCGGTGGTGAACATCGCGGCGGCGGTCTCGGTTACGAGCGCCGCGACCTTGATCGACCCGACTGTAAGGCCCGCAGCCTGTTCGCGCTCGGTCAGCATCGCATCGAGCGTTTCGACGTCGTGTCCGCCCTCCGCCTTGGGAAGAAAGATGCCGCCGGGGCATGCCGGGACGACTGCATCGAGGTCTGCTTCGGTCCAGCCGCTCGATAGCGGATTGACCCGCACCCAGATACGCGCCCGCTCGTTCGCCTCGCTCAAAGCTTCGCGCACCGCATCGCGCGCCGCGGGTTTGTTTTCGGGCGTGACCGAATCTTCGAGATCGAGCAGCGCAATGTCGGCCTCGCTCGCGATCGCCTTGCCCATCTTCTTGGCGCTGTCGCCCGGCGCGAACAGCCAGCTGCGCATGCGGGGAAGGGCGGTTTCGGGTGCGTTCATGGCGATACTCCTGATTGGCGCGCTCGCAGTTACGAAGCCGCAGCGCCGGCGTAAACCCGCGGGTCAGAACGAGCCTTCAATATCGAGCGTGAAGATCGTGCCGAACGTGCGGGTGCGATCTTCGGAAAAATCGACCAATCCGGCGGCGCGATCCAAAAACACGGCGCGTTCAAAGAAGTTGCTGCGGTTGATCAGGTTTCCAATGGTCGCGCGCAGGGTCAGTCCGGCGACGTCCTTGTTCTCGACAAAAGCGGAGACGAAACCGAAGCTTTCGGTTTGCAGGGCAATCTCGTCCAGCCGCACGATTGGCGCGTTGTCTTCCCAGTTCGCCGAACCACCGATCGCCCAGACTGAGCCGGGGAAATCGTGGCGAAAATCGGCGTTGATATCGACCAGTTCGTTGCCTGAAAGTTCCCGCGAGAAACCGAGCAAGGGATCGGTGACCGAGCTGCCGGCAAAGGAAAAGCCAAAATCCAGCCGGGTGCCGCGCCAGCCGACCGCTTCGGACAGCAGCGTCAGATCACCATCTACACCGTAGAATTTGGCCGAGGGCAGGTTGCCCGGTGCCTCACCGCCGCCTTCGATCGGGATCTGATCCACGACGTCGGAGATATCTTCGTAAAATGGCCGCAGATTGAGCGATCCCAGCGCGCCAAGGCCAATGCTCGCCTCGATCTCGAACACCCAGCTTTGCTGCGGGACCAGGTCGGCATTGGTGACGTTTTCACGATCCTGGTTGAGATCGACCGTTGAGATGAAATCGAAGAAGTTTAGCTGGCCAACCACGCGCTCGATGCGGCCCGACAGGCTCAAGCGGTCGCTCGCTTTGTAATCGAGCGCGACGAAGCCCTTGGGCCGATAGAATGTGCGCGTCAGGCCGAATTCGCCGCTTTGGCTGATCTGGGAATATTCCGCGCCCAGCGATCCCTGAAACTGCAATTTTCCGGTCAAGGGCCGACTGTAAGTGACGCCCAGATCGACGCGATCCTCATCGACCCGCGCGGTCGCGCCTGCCAGTTCGGCGGGTTGCAGCACACCGTCATCGTCGCGCACTTTCAGCTGCGATGCGATATCGAGAAAGTTGCGCACACCTTCGGCTGCGAACAACAGGTCTCCGCCAAGACCGGGCAGGTTGTATTCGGCGCGGGCGATGGTCTCGCCTTCATCAGCATCGCGCTCGAACAGCGAGCCTTCCGCTGCGCTGCCATCGGCAAATTCCGTAATGACGTCGGATGCGGTCGGGCTGTCCTCGAAGCGGTGATAGCCGATCAGCTTGAGTTTTCCGGGGCCGAAGGCGAACTGGTAATCCGCACCGACCTCGAAGTTGAATTCGTCCTCATCCGATGTGAACGTGCGCACGCGGTCGACCGGGTCGATCGAACCTGACCGAAAAGAGACTTCGGAGTTGCGGCGGATGAAGCCGTTGACCTCGCCCGTCAGGTTTAGGACATTCCCGTTACCGGCGACGCGGGTGTAGGAGCCGGACAGGCCGATGGTGTCGTTGTTAAAATTGGCCTGCTCGTCCCGCAAGTCGATAAGCGCGCCCGCCGCGTCGAATACCTGTTCGATTCCTGCATCGCCGCGGCGGTTCGAGTCGTTTTCAAGTGCCAGCGTCCAGTCGGTCTTCTCGCCGCCACCGGCGATGGCGACCGATGCATCGAGCAAGCGTGCGGGCGTGCCGCTCGACCGGAACCGAGGCGAATAGCGGAACTGACCGGAAATCTTGCCGGTGTTCTTCGTGACGACATTGAGCACCTGCCCTGTAAGCCCGCCGATATCGAGGCTTGCGCCATCGACCAGTTCCAGCCGCACGACGTCTTCTGTCGGGATTCGCTCAAGCGCGGCGACCGGACCGTTCGATTTGCCTGAAATACGCCGACCGTTGATCAGGACATTGGTGTCGGCCTGCCCAAGCCCGCGCGCGCCGTCACCTGAACGGATGGAGAAACCCGGCACCTGCCGCGCCATGTCGAGCGCACTGCGCGGGGCGAACCGGGCAAATTCGTCTGGCCCGAAGGCTCGGCGCATCGAGGGTGAGATCGCGTCGCTTTCGGTTGCGGCTTCCGGACCGGTGTCCGCTGGCCCGTCACTTTCATTTTCGGTCTCTTGCGCAGCGACAGAGGTTGCCGCGAGCGCGATGCAGGCCGTTGATAAAGAAAGACGTCGAAAACCCATAAGCCGTTTGAAACGCCTTCACCCCTGCGCAAGTTCCGTGCTTGGCCCTAAACAATTATTACCGACACGATCATTGCCGCATGGCAAGCAGAGTTGCAGATTAATCGACGAATGTTCCACTGGTCGGGACGACTGGATTCGAACCAGCGACCCCCACACCCCCAGTGTGATGCGCTACCAGGCTGCGCTACGTCCCGTATCCAGTGGAGGCGCGCGCTATAGGGCGAGGGGTTCTGGCATGCAAGCGCGATTGGACATGCCTGTCGGTGAAAGTTCGACATGCGCCTTTGGCCATATACTCCTCTGGTCACATAATCGTTGGGCGAGCCTGATTGCGGCAGGCTTGCATTGCTGCTAACCGCGCCCACTTGAAAGAACGAAGGGCGGGAACGGTGCGGCTTTTGGCTGCTGACAGCCTTGTCCCTTTTGCGGATCAACAAGCGAATTCTGACGGGCACAACCAATCATGTTTGATATTCTTGCCGCCGCAGGGGCTGGCGCTGCCGATGCTCCACCGGCCTGGCTCAACTGGCTCCCCATCGTCGGGATGGTGGTCATTTTCTGGTTCCTCATCATCCGCCCGCAAATGAAGCGGCAGAAAGAGCATCAGGAAAAGGTATCCGGCCTGAAAAAAGGCGATCAGGTCGTCACTGCTGGCGGGCTCGTTGGCAAGGTTGCCAAGGTGGACGATACCTATGTCGAAATCGACATTGCCAAGGATGTGCGCGTGAAAGCGGTCAAGCACACGATCGGCGACATCATCCCGCCCGGCGGCACGCCCGCAAACGACTGACGGCGAAACCGCCCGACCGCTCTTACCGATGCTTATTTGAGAACAGGCCGCAATGCTCGAATTTCCACTCTGGAAGAAGATTTGGCTGTGGGGGTTGACCCTGATCGCCTGCGCGGCGGCGCTGCCCTCGTTGTTTGCAGCGGCAAGTGTGGACTGGCCCGACGCGCTGCCTTCGCCGCAGGTCAATCTCGGGCTGGATCTTGCTGGCGGTAGTCACCTGCTGCTCGAAGCCAATCCCGAGGATGTGCGCATCCAGCGGCTCGAAAACATGGAAGAGGCGGTGCGATCGGCGATGCGCAACGCCAATCCGCGCATTCGCATCGGCGATGTGTCGACGGCGGACAACCGGCTGTCCTTCCTTCTTAACGAGGCAAGCGATGTGGACCGCGCGCGCGGCCTGCTCGAACCGATGATGCAGGGCACCGGTCTGACCCGTGAGTGGGATCTGTCGGTGGTCGATGGCCAGCGCATGATACTCACCCCGACATCGGACGGCGTCAATCAGGCGCTGAACGATGCGATGGAAAGCGCGACCGAAGTTGTCCGCCGCCGTATTGACGAGCTTGGCACGCGTGAGCCGACGATTATCCGTCAGGGTTCGGAGCGTATTGTGGTTCAGGTGCCGGGGCTGGAAGACCCCGAAGCGCTGAAGGCTCTGCTGGGTCAGACGGCGCAGCTCGAATTCAAGCTGGTCGACCTAAACGCTCTGCCCGAGAATGTGCAGGCGGGGATAGCCCCTCCGGGCAGCGAGATTTTTCCCTACGCAGCGGGCACTCCGCGTGAAGGCCAGTTCGAAGCGGTCCGGCGGCTTGGTGGCATTCGTGGGGACAGCCTCACCGGCGCGCAGGCGGGGGTCGATCCCGAGGACAACCAGAACGTCGTCAACATTCAGTTCGATACGCAGGGCGGCGCGAAATTTGCCAAGCTGACCACGGAGAATGTGAACAAGCCGTTCGCGATCATCCTCGATGGCGAGGTGCTATCGGCGCCGAATATTCAATCCCCGATCCTTGGCGGTGCGGCACAAATCTCCGGCAGCTTTACGCCTGAAAGCGCGAACCAGCTGGCAATTTCGCTGCGTTCCGGTGCGCTGCCGGTTCCGTTGACGGTGATCGAAGAACGAACCGTGAGTGCGGAGCTGGGACAGGACTCGATCCAGCGCGGAATGCTGGCGATGCTCATTGGCAGCTTCGCGGTGATTGCGCTGATGATCGCCACCTATGGTCGGTTCGGTGTCTATGCGACGATCGCGCTGTTCTTCAACGTGCTGATCCTGCTCGGCATCATGGCCGGGCTGAACACCACGCTGACGCTGCCGGGCATCGCCGGTTTCGTGCTGACGGTCGGCGCGGCGGTCGATGCGAACGTGCTCATCAACGAGCGTATTCGCGAAGAGCGCAAACGCGGTCGGCGCGTGGTCGCTTCTGTGGAGAACGGCTATAAAGAGGCGAGCCGCGCGATTTACGATGCGAATATCACCAACTTCATCGCCGGTGTGCTGCTCTTCCTGTTCGGCTCCGGACCGGTGCGCGGCTTTGCCGTCGTGCTGATCATCGGCCTGTTCACCTCGGTGTTCACCGCGCTCACGCTGACGCGCATGTGGGGCGCGGGATGGCTGCGCAAAACCCGCCCCAGCGACATCAACATTTGAGGAGGGACTGACATGAAATTGCTCAAACTCGTCCCCGCTGACACCAACATCAAGTTCCTGAAATTCAGGCTGCCGTTCTTCATATTCAGCCTGTTCCTGATCGCGGCAAGCTGGGGGCTCGTATTCGTCAACGGCCTCAATTACGGCGTCGATTTTGCGGGCGGTCAGGAAGTGCGCCTGACCTTCGAAGAACGCGACCAGGCCCCTGTCGGAGAGCTGCGCGAACTCGTCGCTGGTCTGGGCTATGGATCGCCCGTCGTGCAGGAATTCGGCGCGCCTAACGTGGTCTCCATCCGGGTGCCACTGCCCGAAGATGTCGAGGAAACGCCGGGAGCCGCGACGGAGATCGGCAATCAGGTCATCGCTGCGATCGGTGAGGAATTTCCCGCCGTTCGCACCGACGGCAACGAGACTGTTTCGGGCAAAGTTGCCGGCGAATTCCGTGAAGATGCAGTGCTTGCCCTACTGGCGGCCATGATAGCGGTTGCGATCTACATCTGGATCCGGTTCGAATGGCAGTTCGGGGTCGGGGCGCTGTTTGCGCTGTTTCACGATGTATCGATCACGCTCGGGCTGTTTGCGCTGACGCAGATGGAGTTCAGCCTGCAGATCATCGCTGCGATCCTGGCGATTATCGGCTACTCGCTGAACGATACGATCGTCGTGTTCGACCGCATCCGCGAGAACCTGAAAAAGTATCGCAAGATGCCGCTGCCCGAACTGCTCGACCTGTCGATCAACGAGACGCTTGCGCGCACGGTAATGACCTCGCTGACGCTGCTTGTGGCACTGCTGCCGCTGCTGCTGTTCGGCCCTGCTAGTCTGTTTGGACTTGTCGCCGCGATCACGGCCGGTCTGTTCATCGGAACGTATTCGAGCGTGTATCTCGCCTCGCCGATCCTGATCTGGCTTGGGGTCAATTCAAGCAGCTTCGTCCCGCAGGAAACGGCGGCTGACCGGCAGGAAAAGATCGCGCGCGGCGAGGTGTAGTTTTCTGCGTATGGATCAGGCATTAGCCTGATCTCTGACCGGTGCCAGTAATGGCGGGGGAGTTAGCATAGTGGGTTCCGTTGCAAATATCATTGATTGTACCATTCAAAATAATACATCCACTTTAGATGGAGG
>JBCCBW010000022.1:0-63702 GCA_039033835.1 Pseudomonadota bacterium | reverse complement strand
GTCCGGATTAGTGATGAAGTATGGCGAGAGATATCGGACAAACTGCATGCCTTCGACAACGTCGAGCTCAAATTCGAGACCCTTGGCTTCTTCGACGGTGATGACGCCTTCCTTGCCGACCTTTTCCATGGCTTCGGCGATCGTCGCAAGGCGATGCTGCAGGACATCTCGATCCTTACCAAGGGCGAAATGGTCAGCGAAGATCTCGGCATCAAGCTAGAGAACGTCACACTCGGCATGCTCGGCGAAGCCAAGCGCGTCACCATCGACAAGGACAACACCACGATCGTCGATGGCGCTGGCAGCGAAGACGACATCAAGGCCCGCGTCGGCGAGATCAAGGCTCAGATGGAAGCCACCACCAGCGACTACGACCGTGAGAAGCTGCAAGAACGTCTGGCGAAACTTGCCGGCGGTGTTGCCGTGATCAAGGTTGGCGGCGCTTCGGAAGTCGAAGTGAAGGAACGCAAGGACCGTGTCGACGACGCGCTCCACGCGACCCGCGCTGCTGTCGAAGAAGGCATCGTCCCGGGCGGCGGTACCGCGCTGCTTTACGCATCGAAGGTGCTCGAAGGCCTGAAGGGCGACAATGACGATCAGACCCGCGGTATGGACATCGTGCGCCGCGCGATCCTCGCCCCGGTCCGTCAGATCGCTCAGAACGCTGGCCACGACGGCGCGGTCGTCTCTGGCAACCTGCTGCGTGAAGGCGACGAAACGCAGGGCTTCAACGCGGCGACCGACACCTATGAAAACCTCGTCGAAGCTGGCGTGATCGACCCGACCAAGGTCGTTCGCACCGCACTGCAAGACGCGGCTTCGGTTGCAGGCCTGCTGATCACCACCGAAGCGGCGATCACCGATGCGCCGGAAGACAAGGCCGCTGCTCCAGCAATGCCCGATATGGGCGGCATGGGCGGCATGGGTGGCGGCATGGGCTTCTAAGCTCAGACGCTATCAATGCTTTCAGAAAGGCCCCGTCGGAGCGATCCGGCGGGGCTTTTTCATTAACCATCCATTTTTCTTGACGGTTTCATCGCGCACCCATATCGCGCGCCGCCATGCAAACGTTTGTCCACTTCGTCGCTATTAAGGGCGGTAATGTATCGGAGGAGTATTCCTCCGGTGAAGTGGTCGGCGTGCGCATGTAAAGAGCAACCAAGATCACTTCGCCAGCGGATGGCGGACTGATCTAAATACTCTCTCGTCATCTGCTGAATAAGTGGTCTTCTCGTGAAGGGAAGAAATAATGACGAGCGTTCAACAACATCTGGCACGCCAGCTGGACTTCGAAACTCTGCTTTCCGGTCTCGAAGAGGCCAGAGCGGAACAGGCGATCTATTGCCGGGGTCACGAAGACCTGCCGGGTTTGCTCATCTGGAACTACACCAACAAATGCGTCTACGATAAAATGTGGACGCCAATCAGCAAACATGCGCGTGGCCTGATTCTGGATATGGAGCGCCGCGAAGTCGTGGCAACCCCATTCCCGAAGTTCTTCAACGTCGCGGAAGTCGGCCAAGGCAATGCCCTTCCCGACATGCCTTTCGAGGTGTTCGAGAAGCTCGATGGAAGCCTGATTATTCTGTTCCATCATCGCGGTGAGTGGCACGCGTCAACCCGCGGAGCATTGGGCACGTCTCAGGCGCAGTGGGCGCAGCGTTTTCTGGCTGAGCACGATTTGTCCGCGCTTGATCCGAGCGCAACCTACCTGTGCGAAGCGATTTATCCGGAGAACCGGATTGTGATCGAATATGCAGAGAGTGGGCTTGTCCTGCTGTCGGGATATGATCGCGATGGGTTCGAATTCTCTGCCGATCACATCGATGGCTTGGCGGCAGAACTCGGATGGCGCGCGGCGAAACGGTATCGTTTCGACAGTCCTGACGATTTGTTCGCATCGGCGCTCGAACTTCCAGAAACCGAAGAAGGCTACATTCTTCGGTTTGAGGATGGGTACCGGTTGAAGCTGAAAGGCAGCGCCTATTGCCGCGTGCACGCGCTGATCTCTCGGATCACACCTCTGGCGATTTGGGAGCTTATGCAGGCAGGCGACGATCTCGGCGAAATCCGCAAGCAGATTCCGGAGGAGTTCTGGACGGACTTCGACGAAATCGAACGGCTGATCGGCGAGAAAATCGACGCGCGGATCAGGAAGGTGATGGAGCACAAGTCGCGCATGGCGGATTGGTCAGACAAGGAAGTCGGGCTGGAGCTGCGCAACTTGCCGCGCGACATACAGGGTCTGATATTCCCAGCTCGCAATGCAAAAGGGCCTTTGCTCGAAGATCCGAAGGTGAGGCAAAAATTGTTCCGCGATGCTCGACCGACGCTGAACGAACTGGAGGGGTATCAATCATCCTATGCGTTGGCGCGCTCGATCGGAAATGACGATTGAGCAATCACATGAGAGACCCCGGGAGACGTTCGTCTTTCGGGGTCTTTCGTTGGTCGAATACCCGGCTTCCCATTGCGGCTGCAGTGGCGCATGCTTGCGCACGGAAATTCGATCTAGGGGACTGTATTCGTGAAAACCAGATTTGCCGCCATCCTGCTGGCGTCCGCCGCGCCTGTAATATTGACCGGGTGCGACGCGCTCGGCACGCCTGTCGCAACCATCGATTGCGCGACCACACAGACCGAGTGTCTCAACGAATGGTTCGATGCCAAGTTCGAAGAAGCGCTGAAGTTCAGCCCGATCCGTCAGACGGCGTTGGGGATGAAGACCGACTACGACAAGATCGACGATTACAGCCTCGCCGCCCAGCAGGAGCAGCTCGAATGGTGGCAAAACGCGACCGCCGAGATGGAAGCGAATTTCGACTATGATGAGCTGACGGATGAAGCCAAACTGTCGTGGGACATGTGGCAATTCCGCAAGGATCAGGCCGAGGCGGCAGCCGAGTTCACCGATCAGGAATACATCCTGCACCAGATGAATGGTACGCACACCGCCCTGCCCAGTTTCCTGCTAACGCAGCACAAGGTCGAGGATGAAAGCGACATGGTCGCGTTCATCGCGCGGCTTGGCGGGATCGGTACTGCGATGGACCAACTGCTCGAACGGGCGCAGGCCAACGCCGAGGCGGGAACGCGCCCTCCCCGCTTCTCTTACGATGCGGTTATCGAAGAATCGGGCAAACTGATCAGCGGCGCACCGTTCGATAACCGAGAGCCTTCAGCACTCTGGACGGGCAGCGAAGGGCATCTCGCCAAGCTGGTTGAGGACGGGGTCATAACCGAAGAACGCGCTGGCGAATTGCGCGAAGAGGCACGCACGGCGCTGACAGAACAGATGGCCCCCGCCTATCAACGTGTGATCGACTGGTTCACCGAAGATCGGCCCAATTCCGACGAGGCGGCACAGGGCGTCAGCGCGCTGGCGGACGGTGCGGACTTCTATAAGTATCGCCTTAACCTGATGACGACGACCGATCTGACGGCGGACGAGATTCACGAGACAGGGCTGGCCGAGGTTGCGCGCATCCGCGGTGAGATGGAGGCGATCAAGGATCGGGTTGGCTTCGATGGTGACCTGCAAGAATTCTTCACGTTCATGCGCGAAGACGACCAGTTCTATTACCAGAACAACGATGCCGGCGCGCAGCAATATATCGATCAGGCCGAGGAACATCTCACCTTCATCAAGACGAGGTTGCCGGACTTTTTCGGCGTCCTGCCCAAGGCCGATCTGGTGGTGAAACGAGTGGAGCCGTTCCGCGAACAGGATGGTGCGGCCCAGCATTATCGCCCCGGCACCCCCGACGGCTCGCGGCCCGGCGTCTATTACGCTCACCTGTCGGACATGCGCGCTATGTCGATCCCGGCACTGGAAGTGATCGCCTATCACGAGGGCAATCCGGGTCACCACATGCAAAGCTCTATCGCTCAGGAACTTACCGGTATTCCCAAGTTCCGCTCGCAAGGCGGCTATATCCCGGCCTTCGGCGAAGGGTGGGCGCTCTATTCCGAGATCCTGGCGAAGGAAATGGGGGCCTATGAAGACCCCTATTCGGACTTTGGCCGGCTAACCACAGAGATGTGGCGCGCGATCCGGCTGGTGGTCGATACCGGGCTTCATTCGAAGGGCTGGAGCGAGCAGCAGGCCGTCGATTACTTCCTCGAAAACTCACCGATCCCGGAGGCAGCGATCAAGTCGGAAGTGCGCCGCTACATCGTGATGCCGGGACAGGCGACAGCGTACAAGATCGGCATGATCCGAATTCAGGAACTGCGTGCAAAAGCGGTTGAAGAGCTTGGGGACGACTTCGACATTCGAGGCTTCCACGACACGGTTCTTGGCGGTGGTTCAGTGCCTCTCGGTATTCTGGAAAAGCGTGTGGATCAGTGGATAGCGAGCGTTAAGGCCGCCTGATCCGCGCACATCCAAAAAACAAAGGGGGCGGGAAAGCATGTGCTTCCCGCCCCCTTTTTGATTGGCCCGAAAGCAGCGCGCTCAGCCGCCTTTGCGGCTTTCTGCGGCTGCTTCGATCACGCTTTCGTCCCAAGTGACCTGTGTCTGGGTCTGCGGGTTGAAGCGGGTGTTGGCATAGCTCGCCGCTTCAGCCGCGGCGATCTCCGCCTCGGTCAGATGCTCGCTCGGCTCAAGCGCGAATACATCGAGTCCGCGCGTAATCTCGGTCCCGTAAATCCGGCCGTTGTACCAGTAGGACGACCAGAATCCGCCGACCACCAATTGGTCTTCGTTAATGGCACCGCGATCGAAATAGGCAATTTCCTTGGGGTTGGCGCTGTCGGTGAAGTCCATCACGCTGATCCCGCCCTGATACCAGGACTGCACAAAGATATCGCGGCCCGGCACCGGGATGATCGATCCGTTATGTGCAACACAGTTTTCGGTGTCGCTTTGCGGTCCGGGCATCTTGTAATGGCTGCGGAATTCCAGTTTGCCGTCAACGATATCGTAGATCGCATTCGCACCCCATGTCATCGGGTCGGATGCACGGCAACGCGGACGACCGCCCCCACCCCACTCATCGGTGAAGATCACCTTGGTGCCGTCATTATTGAAGGTGGCGGAGTGCCAATAGGCAAAGCCCTTGTCGAACACCGCATCGATCCGCACGGGATTCATCGGGTCGGAGATATCCATCAGGATACCATTGCCCGAACATGCACCAGCGGCGAGATTCAGGCTCGGGAAGACGGTGATGTCATGGCATTGGTCAGTTCGGCGGGCGCTCTGCGTACCTTCGCCGCTATCGCCACCTTTCCAGAGACCGGCGATCTCACCGGTCTCGCTGTCGGCGAAGACGCGCGGTGACGAAATGATGCGCGCCTGGGATGGATCGGCAACCGGAATTTCGATCACGTCGATGCTGAACAGGGCAGTCTGGCTGCTTGCAGATGAAGGAACGCAGCGCTCAAGTTCTTCGGTTTCGCGAACACGCGAAGTGCCCGAATTGTAGACGATAATCTTTTCATCATCGGCGCTCACGATCGAGTGTGTATGACTACCCCGGCAGGTCTGTACCTGCCCGACCTGACGCACAGCAGTGAGATCCGAGATATCGAAAATGCGGAGGCCGCGAAAACGCTCCTGGCTCACGTCGCCCTCAACACCTTGCAGGCCGCAATCAACCCGACCGCGCGTCTGCTCGACACTCATGACCAGCAGATTGCCCACCACCGAGACATCGCCCTGTCCACCGGGGCAAACGACTGAACTCATCAGGTCGGGGGCGCCGTCTTCGCCAAGCTTGTAGATGTTGAAGCCATGATAACTGCCAGCGACCATCACATCACCGAAGAAGGCCATGTCTGTGTTGGCGAAATCGAGCAATGGCGAGCGCTCGGCGTACTGCGTGAGGCTCTCTTCTTCTTCAGGCGGGGCTGCCGGGTCAGCACTTTCGCTGGCATCATCCGTGGCCACCTCTGCCGCCGCGGAGGCATCGGTGCCTTCGCCGTCCTTCTTTTCATCTTCGCGCGGGGGCACGACCGGGCGCAGGTCAGCGGGGTTTTCCGGATCGAAGAAGCCCGCGGGCTTGGATAGGGTCGCCACCTTGCGCAGGTTCATGATCGCCTCACCGGCATTGTCAAAGCCAGCCGCGAGATTGGCGCGTGGATCGCCGGAGAGTCCAGCGAGCAGCGCATCCATCCGGTCGATTTCGTTCTTCTGATCGTTCTCGATATCGCCGACGAACCGGAACAGGATCGGGTCGGCCGCGCTTCCCGGTTGCTCGAGTAGATCGTCGACCATGTCGATCGCGCCTTCGTGATGCGCGATCATCAATGTCAGGAACTGACGGTCGAACTCGACCCCTTCGGCAGCGGCCAACGCGGCCAATTGTTCCGGGCTAGCCATGCCTGCCATCGCGTGATGCGAATGGGCTGGCTTTTGCGTCATACCGGCATGACCGGCATGAGCTGAATGATCGACCGATGCATCGCTCATGGCCATTCCGGGAAGCTCGGTCGGCTCACCACGCTCGGCAAGCCAGCTTTGCATGAACTTGATTTCGTCGGCCTGGCTCGCTTCGATCTTACCGGCAATCGCGACGATCTCTTCGGTGTTGGTGCGATCCTTCACCAGCATCGCCATCTCGACCGCCTGCTGATGATGGACGATCATGCCCTGCATGAACATCACGTCGGCTGGCGAATATGTCGTGGCGGCGATCTCGGTCGCTTCGTTGGCGGTGAGTACGCGGCTGTCCTGCCCAGGAGCGCCAGGCTGGATAATTTGCTGTGCGAACGCCATCGAAGACGTGCCCAGCAGCATGGCGGTGAGCATCGCGCGAGAGCCGCGAGTTGCGAAGTTTCTGGTGGTCATTGGAAATCCCATTGCATTGATTTGACCGATAACCTGCCCTGCCGCACGCGCCAGTCAAGAGTCATTGCACTCAAGCCAACACACGATAGAACTCTGCGACAGGATAGTTCCCCCGGAACAACAAGTTTGATCGAAGATTACTTGTGATGTGCTCTGGCAGCGCGGTCGTCTCGATCCCGCCGCGCAATGCACACTTTTTGACGCACAGGACGACACGAAAGCTTGCAGCGACGAATCGCTATTCGTTAAGTATCCGGTAACCGTAACAGGGGTAGCCCCATTTGATGATCTTACCGCGTTGGACTTCCATTTCCGCCGCCCTTGCGGGCTTCGCATTGCTGGCAAGCCCGGCAATTGCACAGACCACCGAACTCGAAGCCAGCTTCGACAGCACCCTTGGCACGGAACTGCGAAACCCGCAGACGTACGAAGCCGTCTATGCAAACGGTTTCGAACAGCGCATCGCCGATCTAGCCGATGGCGAGCAGGGCCGGATCGGCGTGGCGGCCGTCGATCTGTCGACTGGCGAGCAGCTGACGGTCTTGGGCGATCAATTGTTCCCGATGGCGTCGACCAGCAAGATCGCGGTCGCGGCGACCTATCTCGAAATGGTCGAGCAGGGGAAATTCTCTCTCACCAGCGAGTTTCCGCTGCTGATTCCGATCCGCTCGGCAAAGTTCTCCTCGGCCGCCGCGCCTGTGCGCAAAGGCAATTACATGCCCGCGATCGACCTGATCGAGATCATGATCACGCGCTCGAGCAACCCGGCGACCGATGCGTTGCTCGCTGCAGTGGGCGGACCAGCTCGGGTGAACGACTGGATGCGTCGTCAGGGAATCAATGATTTCAGCATCGACCGCGACATCGCGACATTGGTGCGTGACGATGGCGAGTACGATCCGGCATCCTGGATAGATCCGCGCGATGCCGCCACGCCAAAAGCAATGGTGCGGCTGCTCCAGGGTCTCTATCGTGGTGATTTCCTGTCAGCGGAAAGCCGTCGGGTGCTGCTGGGCGCGATGAGCCGCACGCGGACCGGCAAACGCCGGATCGTTGCGAACATGCCATCCGAGGCGCGTGTCAGCCACAAAACCGGCTCGCTCAACAACACGTCCAGCGATGTAGGCATCATTGAATCGCCCGATGGCCGCGCCATCGCAGTCGCGATTTATGTTACCGGCCAAGGCGCTCGACGTGCGCGCGAAGCCCGTATCGCGGCGATCGCCCGGGCACTGTATGATGGCTTTGCAGCGAAGGCTCGCAATCGCCGCGTCTGGACCAACGCAGACCGATGGGGCGGTTGATTTTCCGAAATCGGTTTACGACAAAGAAAAAGGCGGCACCTCTCGGCACCGCCTTTTCCTGTAATCAAGCCCTTCCTTACGGAAGATAGCTGCGCGGCGAATTACTCGCCGTCGACAGCAGCAGCCGCTTCGTCAGCAGCAGCTTCAGCGGTTTCGACAGCGTCGTTGGCAGCGCCTTCAACGGCATCGCCGGTTGCTTCTGCAGCGTCTGCGGTTGCGTCAGCGGCGTCGGTGGCAGCGCCTTCAACGGCTTCGCCAGCAGCTTCAGCGTTAGCTTCTACGTCGGCAGCCATCGCGTCGACGGTTTCGCCGGCACTGTCAGCGGTTTCGCCGCAAGCAGCGAGGCCGAGAGTCGAGGTTGCAACAGCAGCGGCAAGAACGATCTTACGCATAATTTCAATTCCTTAATCAGCAAGTGATGTCGCGCGCCCTGTCCCTAGGGACACGCCAAAGCCGAGTTTCTGACCCCCAGCTCTGCAACCTGTAATAGTGGCCACAATGTGGCATTGCAAGGGAAATGAGGCAATTTCGCCCCAATTTCGCCTTTTTTATGCCACAATTTGACGATCTTGAAGGTGCCCGCCAGAATGTACTTACCCAGTGTTGAGGCATCAAAGCGGCTTACGCCTCCCGCTGCCGGATGCTAGCACGCGGCCATGGCCGAACAGCAGCAGCACCTCTATCTCGTCGACGGTTCCTCCTACATATTCCGGGCGTATCATCGCCTGCCTCCGCTGACAGACCCGGAAGGCACTCCAGTCGGCGCAGTCTACGGCTATACGACCATGCTGTGGAAGCTGGCTGCCGATCTGGACGAGGCCGACGGGCCGACGCATCTTGCGGTGATCCTCGACAAGGATTCAAAAAGCTTCCGCAACGATATTTACCCGGAATACAAAGCAAACCGACCCGAACCACCCGAAGACTTGCGCCCGCAATTTCCGCTCATCCGTGATGCAACCCGTGCGTTCAGTCTACCGTGTATCGAAGAACAGGGGCTGGAGGCGGACGACTTGATCGCGTCGTATGCTCGTGAAGCGCAAAGGAAAGGCTGGAACGTCACGATCGTCTCGTCGGACAAGGATCTGATGCAGCTGGTCGGAGAAGAGCATGGTGGCCGGATCGACATGCTCGACACGATGAAGAGCGCGCGCATCTACATCCCTGAGGTCGAGGAGAAGTTCGGCGTTGTGCCGGAGCTGGTTGGCGATGTGCTCGCGCTGATGGGAGACAGTGTCGACAACATTCCCGGCATTTACGGTGTCGGTCCAAAGACCGCGAGCAAGCTGATCTCGGAGCATGGCTCGCTCACCGCAGCGCTCGACTCCGCGCCCGACATGAAAAAGTCCAAGCTGAAAGAGCGCCTGCTGGAAGGTCGCGAAGACGCGGAAATGAGCCGGATTCTGGTGACGCTGAAGGAAGATTGCGATCTGCCTCAGCCGCTGGATGAGATGAAGCTTGCCACCATTCCCGAAGAGCCGCTCGCCGCATTTCTTGAAAAGCATGGCTTCACGTCACTTCTCAAACGGCTGGGTGCAGGCACAGGCAGCCCGGAGCGTTCGAACAATCTGCACCCCGCGAAGGCTGACAAGGAGCGTGATGCTGGCGGCATGCAGGGCAATCGGCAGCCTCTCCCCGAAATGCCCAAGGTTGATCGCAATGCCTATGAAACGGTGCAGACGATGGACCGTCTCAATGCATGGGTCGCCCGTGCGACCGATGCGCGGCTGGTCGCGGTCGATACTGAGACCTCTTCGCTCGATGCGATGCGCGCGGACCTTGTCGGCGTGAGCCTCGCGCTTGGCCCCAATGATGCATGCTATATCCCGCTGGCGCATGGCGGGACCGATCTGCTGTCCGAAACACCCGAACAGGTAGACCGCGATGCAGCGATCGCCGCACTCAAGCCGATGCTGGAAAGCGACGCCGTCAACAAGATTTTCCAGAACGGCAAATACGACCTCAACGTACTCGCCCGCTACGGAATCATGGTGAGCCCTATAGACGATACGATGGTGATCAGCTTCACGCTTGATGCAGGTCGCGGGCAGGACGGGATCGGCGGCGGACACGGGATGGACGAATTGTCGCAGCGCCATCTCGATCACACCCCGCTCGCCTTTAAAGAGGTGTGCGGGACCGGCAAAAAGCAAATCCCGTTTGGCGAAGTGCCACTGGATCGCGCGACCGAATATGCCGCAGAGGATGCCGATGTCACATGGCGACTTCACCAATTGCTCAAGCCGCGTCTATCCGAAGAGGGCGGAAGCAGAATTTACGAACGTGTCGACCGCCCGCTGATCCCGGTTGTTGCCAGGATGGAACGCGAAGGCATCAAGGTCGATCGCGAAAGGCTCGCCAGCCTGTCGGGTGAATTCGCCAAGGAGATCGGGCGGCTCGAGGGCGAGATACATGAACTCGCCGGGCAGGAATTCACTGTCGGCAGCCCGAAGCAGCTTGGCGATATTCTGTTCGACAAGCTTGGTCACAAAGGCGGCAAAAAAGGCAAGAGCGGGCAATATTCGACCGACCAGAGCGTGCTTGAACGGCTGGCGGGCGACGGCGCGCCGATTGCGAACAAGGTGCTCGAATGGCGTCAGCTCTCGAAGCTCAAATCGACCTACACGGACGCTCTTCAGGCGGCGATCAATCCCGATACCAGGCGGGTTCACACCAGCTATTCGCTGGTCGGCGCGCAGACAGGGCGACTGTCATCCACCGATCCGAACTTACAGAACATTCCGATCCGCACGGCGATCGGACGGCAAATCCGCGAGGCGTTTGTGCCGGAAGCAGGAAACGTGCTGCTTGCGGCTGACTACTCTCAGATCGAATTGCGTTTGGCGGCGCATATGGCCGATGTGGACACGCTCAAGGAGGCGTTTGCGAATGGCGAGGATATCCATGCCCGCACAGCAACGGAAATGTTCGGCGAAGTCACCCGCGACACCCGCGCCAGCGCGAAGACGATCAACTTCGCGATTCTTTATGGCATCTCCCGCTGGGGGCTTGCAGGACGCCTGGAAGTCGAACCCGACGAAGCACAGGCCATGATCGACACCTATTTCCAGCGTTTTCCGGGCATCCAGCGCTACATCATGGAGACACTGGAGACGGTTCGCGAGCGCGGCTATTCCGAAACCCTGTTCGGGCGCAAAACGTGGTTCCCGCGGATCAAATCGAAGAACCAGGCAGAGCGCCAGGGGTCGGAACGCGCCGCGATCAACGCGCCGATCCAGGGGACGAGTGCCGACATCATCAAGCGCGCAATGGCACGCATGCTCCCGGCGCTGCGCGATGCGGGGCTGAAGGATGTGCGTATGCTGTTGCAGGTGCACGACGAACTGGTGTTCGAACTACCCGAAGGTGACGTCGCCGCCGCCTCACCCATAATCGAGCGCGTGATGGCCGAAGCGGCGCTGCCATCAGTTACGCTCGACGTGCCGCTCGCCATCGATATTGGCACCGGGCCCAGCTGGGACGCGGCGCACTAGAACGGTCGGTCAGTCCGTTTCGGGGTCGCCGTGCTTTTTCGCGCGGGCGGGCTCCAGCGTGTCGGGAGCGAAGAAACCGATCGGCTGCGCTTCGGCGGCGCGTTTCTTGAGCTCGCCGCGCATCTTGCGGTATTCCGCCTCCATTCGCGAAGTGACGGTGGCCCGGCTGTCCTTAAGCGCCTCTTCGAAGTCCTGCGCCGCGACCTCTGAGACGTCACCACCAAGCCGTCGCAGCGCCCCAAGGCCAGCCCGCCGCACAACATCTTCAAGGTCCGCTCCGGTGAAGCGATCCGTCTTGGCGGCGACTGCCGCCAAATCGACATCATCTGCGAGCGGCATGGTCGCGGTGTGAATTTTGAGAATATGCTCACGGCCTGGCGCATCAGGCGTGCCGACATAGACCAGCTCGTCAAACCGTCCCGGTCGCAGAAGCGCGGGATCGACCAGTGTCGGACGATTGGTGGCTCCGACGACGACGACCGATTGCAGCTCTTCGAGACCGTCCATTTCGGCGAGGATTGTATTGACCACGCGTCCGGTGACTTGCGGCTCGCCTTGGCCAGAGCCGCGCGCAGGCACCAGACTGTCGATCTCGTCAATGAACACGACGCAGGGTGCCACGGACCGGGCGCGAGCGAACAAGCGCGCGATCTGCTGTTCGCTTTCGCCATACCACTTGGACAAAAGGTCCGAGCTCTTCATCGAAATGAAGTTGGCATCGGCCTCTTTGGCTGTGGCCTTCGCCAGCAAGGTTTTGCCGGTTCCGGGAGGCCCGTAGAGCAGAAAACCCTTGGCCGGGCGGATACCCAGACGATGAAAGGCATCCGGGTTTTTGAGCGGCAGCTCGATGCCCTCTTTCAGCTTGTCGATGGCATCACCAACGCCGCCGATATCGTCCCATCCGACGCTGGGCATTTGCACCATGACTTCGCGCATGGCCGACGGCTGGATGCGTTTAAGGGCAGAGAGGAAGTCTTCGCGCGTGACGCACAGATCCTCAAGCACGTCAGGCGGAATGGTGCGCTCATCAAGATCGAGCCGAGGCATGATCCTCCGCACGGCATCGATCGCAGCTTCGCGCGCGAGCGCGGCGATGTCCGCGCCGACGAAGCCATGGGTGACACGGGCCAGCTCTTTCAGATCGACGGCATCCTCCAAAGGCATGCCGCGTGCGTGAATCGCCAGAATTTCGCGCCGCCCGCGTTCGTCAGGCACGCCGATCACAATTTCGCGATCGAAGCGACCGGGGCGGCGTAAGGCTTCGTCGATCGCATCAGGGCGATTGGTTGCAGCGATCACCACCAAATTCGCGCGTGATTCGAGGCCGTCCATCAAGGTGAGCATCTGCGCGACCAGACGCTTTTCCGCCTCGCCCGGCACCTGAGTCCGCTTGGGCGCGATCGAGTCGATTTCGTCGATGAAGACAATCGCCGGCGCGGCTCTGGTTGCCTCTTCGAACACTTCGCGCAGGCGCTTTTCGCTCTCGCCGTAGCCCGACCCCATGATTTCGGGGCCGTTGATCGTAAAGAATTCCGCGTCGGATTCGTTGGCCACCGCTTGCGCGAGCCGCGTCTTGCCAGTGCCTGGAGGACCGTGGAGCAACACGCCCTTGGGCGGATCAACGCCCAGCCGGGTGAACAATTCCGGATAGCGCAACGGCAGTTCGACCATTTCGCGCAGCTGCTGGATGGTGTCTTCCATCCCGCCGACGTCATCGTAATTGACGACCGCGCGCGCATCGCGTGGCTCTTCGAATTCGGTGCGCAGTTCGACTTCGGTGTTCTCGTCGATATGAACGATGCCCTTTGGGGTTGTCGAAGCGACGGACAGCCTGATCTGGGTCAGTGCATAGGCCGGCGCACGGAGCAATTGCCGCACATCGGAAGGCATGTTCTGGACCGGTTGCTGACCGGTTGTCGCGACCAGATCACCCGCGACCAGAGGTTTGCGAAAGAAGTTCCGCTTCAACGCCTGCGTCGGCCCTTGTAAGCGCATTTCCCGCTGTGCCGGGGCGAAAACAACGCGTGTGGCGGGTTTCGACTCGGCGGCGACAATCTCGACATGCTCGCCAGATCCGGCTTCGGCGTTGCCCCTTTGCAAGCCATCGAGCCGCACGACATCGAGCGTGTCGTCTTCGGTGTAGGCCGCCATCGCGATCGCTGCGGTCGCTCGCTTGCCGGTTATCTCGACAACGTCGCCTTCGGTTATTCCCAACGCCTGGAAGGCCGAACGCGGCATTCGCGCGATACCCTGCCCCGATTCTTCTTGCCGGGCCGGCGCGACCTGGAGGCGCGTCGTACGGCTTGGGGCGGCGGCTTCGGCGTCAGCCATGGGCAATCCTCTGGTCTAAATGACTCGCAAATTTGCGTTCTGGATTAGCTAGGGAGCGAAGCGAGCGATTGCAAACGGCAAGGCTTCAGCCCGCCGGAAAGCAAAAATCGCCGCCGAAACCGGACAAGAAAAAGCCCGGCACGAAGCCGGGCTTGAAAAGTTTGGGAGAGGATGCCTGAAAGGCACGATTGGGTATGCTGGCGAAGCGATTTTTGTGCAAGTGCGAAAGCCGCACTTTGAGTTGCATTTTGCTCAACATACGATCGAATTAGCGGCCAATTTGTGGCGTTTATTGCAAATTTGCTGCACCCCTGGCGGGCAATTGCGCAAATTTTGAGCAGATATGCGTTAGACAAATTTTGCATTGCAGCAATATTGACCTTCAATGATGGCGAGGTTGGAATCATCATCGGGTGACATGAGGAGCCCAAGTCATTAATCAGTCAGCCAAGCCAATCGACCAGCGGCTTTCCCTTCGCAGGATCAGGACGATTTCATGAAAAAGCTCTACCCCGACGCAAAGTCCGCTCTGGATGGCGTGCTACGCGACGATATGTTGATTGCCGCTGGAGGCTTTGGCCTGTGCGGCATTCCTGAACGATTGCTCGACGCGATACGCGATAGCGGCGTGACCGGATTGACCTTTGCGAGCAACAATGCCGGGATCGACAATGAGGGCATCGGCAAACTGCTCCGGACCAAGCAGGTCAAAAAGATGATCAGTTCCTATGTCGGCGAGAACAAGGAGTTCGAGCGGCAGTATCTCGCGGGCGAGCTTGAGGTCGAGTTCTGCCCCCAAGGCACCCTGGCAGAGCGCATGCGCGCAGGCGGCGCGGGCATTCCGGGCTTCTACACCAAGACCGGTGTCGGCACACAGGTTGCCGAGGGGAAGGAGACCAAGCAGTTCGATGGGGAAGACTACATCCTCGAACGCGGCATTTTCGCTGACCTTGCGATCGTCAAGGCGTGGAAGGCTGACGAGACCGGCAACCTGATCTTCCGCAAGACGGCGCGCAATTTCAACCAACCAGCCGCAACCTGCGGCAAAGTCTGCGTGGTCGAAGTCGAAGAAATCGTCCCGGCGGGCAAACTTGACCCGGATAGCATCCACCTGCCCGGCGTCTTCGTCCAGCGGATGATCGTGGGCGCACCCTACGACAAGAAGATCGAATTCCGCACCACGCGCGAGCGGGAAGAGGCCTGACCAATGGCGGTTTATTGCCACCGCGCGGCTCAAGGCTTCGATACGGATATCTAGACTTGGCTCGGCTGCTGACCACTATCGGAATCATCGTTTTGGGATTGTCGCTTCAGGGATGCGTCGCGGCTGCAATCCCGATGATTGCAGGGGGTGCCCTGCTGCGCACAGGCACCGACGGCGAAGAACCGGGCGACGCTGAACGAGCGGAAGCGCAAAGACAGACCTCTCTGGCCGCTCAAGCGCGTCTGGCGGAAATGGCGGATACTCCAGTCGATCGCACTGGCGAGGTCATAGTTGGTGGAGATTTGACCAACTTTGCCGAAGGCAGCGCCTATGCCGACCTTATCAACTATGCGCGCGAGCATGCAGGCGGCGCCCCTGATGGTGCGCTGCCGCGCTCGGCAGTCCTGCGCGATCCCACCGCGCTTGATGGCGAGCGGGCGGACTGTAACGCGGCGACACCCACCTTGCTGATCGATCTCGACCCCGGTGAAACCGCCATAGTCACGGGCGACGACGTTACCGCCGCCCCCTCGCTTGCGAACGGCCTGGCGATGCTGCGCGAGCAGGGGATCGAAATAACGTGGATTTCGACGCGTTCGGCGGCGGACGCCGACCAGATACGCGCGGCGCTAACGCAGACGGGTCTCGATCCGGAATCCAAGGATCGGTTGCTGCTGATGCGGTATCCAGGAGACCGCAAGCAAACGCGCCGTGATGACTTGGCTAAATCCGGCTGTATCATCGCGATCGCAGGAGACACTCGCAAGGACTTCGATGAACTGTTCGGCTACCTCGTCAATCCGGAAGCGGCGTTGGGGCTCGAGCTACTGATCGGCGACGGCTGGTTCCTCGTTCCCCCCGTGCTGAACACTCCGCCATCCCAAACCGCCCTTTCCACTGACCGAAAGCATATCCCATGACTCAAGAAACCACCGGATGGACCCGCGACCAAATGGCCGCCCGCGCGGCGCGAGAACTGAAGGATGGCTATTACGTCAATCTCGGCATCGGCATCCCGACGCTGGTCGCCAATCACATTCCCGAGGGCATGCAGGTCACTTTGCAAAGCGAGAACGGGATGCTCGGCATCGGTCCCTTTCCCTATGATGACGAGGTCGATCCCGATCTGATCAATGCAGGCAAGCAAACGATCAGCGAATTGCCGCATTCGGCATATTTCGACAGCGCCACCAGCTTCTCGATGATCCGCGGCGGGCACATCGACCTGACCGTGCTTGGCGCGATGGAAGTCGCGGAGAACGGCGACATCGCCAACTGGATGATCCCCGGCAAGATGATCAAGGGGATGGGCGGCGCGATGGATCTGGTCGCAGGCGTGAAGAAGATCATCGTGGTCATGGATCATACGAGCAAGGCGGGCGACCCCAAGCTGATACCCGCCTGCACCCTTCCTCTGACCGGGACCAACGTCGTCGACATGGTGATCACCAATCTGGGCGTGTTTCACCGCACCGATCACAACAGCCCGTTCCGTCTGATCGAGCTGGCACCTGGCGTGACCGAGGCAGACATTGCCGCCTCCACCACGGCGAAATACGAAACGGCCCTGTGAGCAATGGGTCTTTGAACAGGGGCGGCAGATGGCTGATGGCGGGCGGCATATTGAGCCTCGCCGCGGCATTTCTGCATATTGGCTGCATCGCGTTCGGGCCGGAATGGTTTCGGTTCTTCGGTGCGTCTGAATCCCTTATCCGGGCCTATGAGGCCGGAGCCATGGGGCTTGTCTGGATGACAATCGGCATTGCGATGGTGCTGAGCATCTGGGCGGGCTATGCATTTTCTGGCGCGGGGCTGCTCCGGCGGCTGCCGCTTTTGCGAGCTGGCCTGATTGTCATTGCGGCGATCTATCTTCTGCGCGGAGCCTCTCTCATACCCGCACTGATGATGGCACCGTATCCGCGATATGAGTTCGACATCTGGTCATCGATAATCGTGCTCGGTTACGGCTTGGCTTATGCCATTGGCACATGGCGTGCCTGGTCCGATCTACGGCCGGTAAAGGACACACTGTAAGCATGTGGCTGGCCAACCCCCGTAACCCGAATTCCCCGCTCGCCGGGCTGAAGGTCGTCGAACTCGCTCGCGTGCTCGCCGGTCCGTTCGCCGGGCAAATACTCGCTGACCTGGGTGCGGATGTCATCAAGGTCGAGAGTCCCGAAGGCGATGGAACGCGCCTGTGGGGTCCGCCATGGGTCGAGCGCAAAGGGCCAGACGGCGATGTACAGCGCGAGGCCGCCTATTATCATGCCTGCAATCGCGGGAAGCGGTCGATTGTGGCGGATTTTCGCGACGAGGCCGATCTTGAGCGGGTCCGCGAACTTTGCGCTGAGGCCGATGTCGTGATCGAGAATTTCAAGACTGGCGGTCTCGCTAAGTTCGGGCTCGACTATGCCTCGTTAGCAGAAAGCAATCCCGGCCTCGTCTATTGCTCGATCACCGGCTTCGGCCAGTCGGGGCCGCGCGCGCATGAAGCTGGCTATGACTTCGTCATCCAAGGCATGAGCGGCTTCATGTCGCTGACGGGAGAGCCCGAGCGGGTGCCGGTGAAGATGGGCATCTCGATCTCCGATCTTTCGACAGGCGTTTGGGCAGCGAACGGCATTCAGGCCGCTCTGCTGCAGCGGGTACGCACCGGAAAAGGGCAGCAGGTCGATATAAGCTTGCTCGATTGCTCCGTGGCGCTGCTGTCCAATCAGGCGAGCTACCATTTCAGCACTGGCGAGAACCCGCCACGCATGGGCAATGCGCATGCGCAGGTCGCGCCCTACGGTGTGTTCCCGGTCAGTGATGGCCATGTCATCCTCGCCCCGGCGAACGATCGATTGTTCTTGAAAATGATGGAGATGCTGGGCCGCGATAATCTCGCTCAAGATCCGCGCTTCTCCAGCAATGGCGGACGAGTCGAACATGCCGCAGTGCTCGATGCCGAGATCGCAGCGGCGACCGCTGATTGGACCAAGGCCGATCTGCTTTCGGCATGCCAGAGCCACGGCGTTCCCGCCGGCCCGATCAATAATCTCGACGAGGTGTTCGACGATCCACAAGTGATTGCGCGCGGGATGCGCGTCGAGCTTGGCGGGATGCCTGGAGTGCGCAGTCCGTTCACGTTTTCGGACGCGGAGTTGGCGCTCGAAAAACCCTCCCCGATGCTGGGCGAGCACGACACCGACATCGCTGAATAACCGAAATCTGCGATTGACCTCTTGCGCCATCCATTAATTTCTGTAATTACAGAAATACAGGAAAGGGAGCGATTCGTGAGCAAACTGTTGGACATTCCCGAAGCGCGGTCCTTCATCCTGCATTGGGGTGAAATGGGCACCGAATGGGGCGTCAATCGCTCCGTCGCTCAGGTACATGCTTTGCTTTATCTGAGTGACCGCCCGCTGCATGCCGAAGAGATTTGCGAAGCGCTTGGCCTCGCACGCTCGAACGTGTCAAACGGCCTTAAAGAGCTGCAATCCTATATGATCGTGCGCCGCGTTCATGTCGAAGGTGACCGGCGCGATCACTTCCTTGCCGAGGCCGATCTTTGGGACATGCTGATGAAGATCGCAGCCGAACGCAAGCGCCGCGAACTTGACCCCACCATTCAGCTGTTGGGAGAGCTTTCGGAGAGTCTTGATGGGCGTGGTGATGTGCCGCAGCATGTGCGCGATCGCATCGGGCGCATGCACGAATTCATCGGCACGCTGACCGGCTGGTACGCCGATGTCCGCCACTTGCCCAAGCCGACTCTGGTGCGGCTGATGAAGCTGGGACGAGGCATTGCTCGCTTCCTTCCCGGCGGCGAAACTTCCGACAAAACCTGACGTGAAACTGCCAAGGAGCATCGTATGCCTCAAAGCCATATCTTCTAACTTCACAAATTACAGAAATGACAGGAATTCAAGATGTACGCAGTTTCCGCCTATCTCACCTATCTCCTAATCAGCGTCGGACTAACTGTATGGGTGGCCCGTACTCTCTCCAAAAACGGATTCGTGTTCCTGACCGAGTGTTTTGGTCACGATCAGCTTCTGGCCGCATCAACCAATCATCTGCTGGTGGTCGGATTTTACCTGGTCAACCTTGGCTGGATCCTGCTGACTTTGCGGTTCGGCACTCCGCCGGAAAGCGCGGTTGAGACCATCCGGTTCTTGTCGAGCAAGATCGGCATCGTCGTGGTCGCGCTGGGCCTGATGCACTTCTTCAACATGAATGCGATTGCAAAATTCGGCCGCAAGGTCGGCGGTTGGTTCCGCGAAGAGCAATGGCACTCCCGCGCTGCGGGTGAAGAGGCCTGAACTCACCACATTGAGCCGTAACTGGCGGGCGCTTTCGACATTTCGGAAGCGCCCGCCCTTTTCCGTTAAGCGATGAGCCGCGATCCGCCACGCCAAAGCCGTTCAAACGGTCCCCGCCCGATGTACCGCACCCAAATCGGCGACCAAACCAGAACCATTACGATTGGCACGAAACTGAATAGCAACGCCTCACTGCGGCTTACCGTGCCGAACAATCCGAGACCCCAACTCGCGAAGATCGCGGCAAGGATGACGCTGGTCATCAGATAATTGGTGACCCAAAGGCGGCCCGTATCCGCCAGCACACGAACGGGCATTCTGCCCCGCGCGACCGACAACAGGGCCATCATTAACACGGCATAGCCGAAGCTCAGCAGCAGATCGAAAGGGGCCGACAGGAGCAGGGAGTTCTGAGCGATGACCTTACCCGAAAAGCCCGAACCGCTTGCTTCGGAAGCGTAATAGCCCAGTGCGAAAACCGATGTAGTGACACACATCGAACCGACCAGCAGCAGTCGTGTCATACTCCATTTGCCTTCGAACAAGCCCGATTTCCATGCGGCTACACCGACCAGCATCGATGCGAGGTTCAGCGGAATGTTCGCCAGAATAACCGTAATTGTTCGCGGCAATCTGGCAATCCGCCGATCAATGCGCTCGCCAAGCGTTTCTTCGCCGCGCGCATAGGTTACTTCCAACCCAAAGGCGTTTGTTCCGTAGTTCATTTCCCAATATTGCGCCGTCTGCGCAAAGGCATAGAACGATCCGAAGACGACGTGAACGATCACCAGCACGACCGCGCTTACGGCGAGAAAACTCGGGCGGAGCCTCATGAATGCCGGCAGCAGCAGTCCCGCCACAGCGTACGCTCGCAAGACATCATTGTCGGCGAGCAGAATGCCGTGAACCATGCCGATTGCGAACAGAACCAGCATACGCACCATATGCCTGCGGATCGGTTTGTTCTCCGCTCGCTCCAGCAGAACGGCGGTACCGGTGCCGAACATCATGGCGAAAAGCGCATGGAACTTGTCCTCTATGAAAACGAAACCCGCCCACCAGACGGTGTAGTCGATGTCGCTTTCTCCGCCCCACGGCAGCGGATTGTAATAGGCCTGCGACGGCAGCGCGAAAGCATAGACGCTCATCAGGACGATGCCGATCACCGCGAGCCCGCGCAAGGCGTCCAGCTCGATTATACTGTCTCGTGCGTTCTCTGTCGAAGCCATGCCAAGGTTCATAGCAGGCAAATGCTATCGAGTTCTTAGCCGAGACGTGCTTTGACCGCCTCAACTGGAACAGTCGGATGGGGCCGCGGCATCCACTTCTCCGTATCTCAGCTCAGAAGACCGGAGGCCTTGCGCCACAGACGCTCAAACGGCCCTTGGCCCAGTTTTGCGACCCATAACGGCGACCAGACCAGCATTGCAGCAATCGGGATCAGAGAGAGCATGAGCGCCTCCGCCCGGCTCACCTGACCAAACAGGGCCAGACCCCAGCTCGCAAAGATCGCGCTGAGAACGACGCTCGTTAAGAGGTAATTCGTCAGCGACAGCCTCCCAACCGCAGCCAAACAGCGAGTGATCGCCCCATTGGCAGAAAACAGCGCCATCGCGATGGCTGCATATGCGACCCCAAGCGTAGTATCAAAAGGAGCTGACAGGATCAGCGAAGCGGGGCCAACGACGATGCCGGGAAAGCCACTCTCGGCGACCCATCCCGCGATCCAGAGCAACGGCGGTATCGAGAGCACTCCGCACACAGCGGCCAGGCGCTGCAATCGAAACATGCGCCATTCGGCAGCGAGCATTCTGTCTCGCCAGAGCGCAATGCCGATCGCCATTGCCGCCAGATTGATCGGCACGGCTCCACCAATGGCGATAATCTGCGCGGGCATCCCGGAAAGTCGGCGCGCGGTCCGCTGATCGATGCTCTCCTGGCCTTGCTGGAGCGAAAACTCGACCGCCGCCGGATCGCTGCCGAAATTGCGCTCGGCGAACTGGACCATGTCACTGCCAAGCCGCCCCTGCGACCAGTCGTACAGGCCCGAGCCGAACGCGATGATCCCGCCACCGATATGGACCGCGACCAGCCCGACCGCGATCGCAATCAATGCGCGCGGGGACAGGTGGATCAGCAGCGGTATCGCCAGCCCGGCCAAGGCATAGGCGCGTAAAATATCGTTGCTGGCAAACAGGGTCGCATGCGCCAGCCCGATCGCGAACAGTACAGCCATCCGGGCAAAATGCGGCCGCCACGGACGCTCGCCACTCTTGTCGATCAGGATGACGCAGCCAGCGCCGAACAGCATCGCAAACAGCGTGCGAAACTTGTCTTCGACGAAAACGAAGCTGATCGCCCACACCAGACGATCAAACGGCGCATCGCCGCCATAGGCCACCGGGTTGTAATAGCCCTGCGCCGGGACCGCGAAGACGTAGACATTCATCCACACAATACCGATGACCGCCAGCCCGCGCAGAGCGTCGAGCTGGATGATCCGGTCGGATGCAGGCTGTGAATGCGTCGCCATCGCCGACGACTTAGCAGATCAGGCGAGCGCAGCCTTGAGGTCGTCGATCAGGTCGGTCCGTTCCCAAGGGAAGAAATCGCCATCCGCTGTGCGACCAAAGTGACCGTAAGCCGCACTTTTGCGATAAATCGGCTTGTTCAGCTCGAGATGTGTGCGGATCGCGCGCGGGGTCAGCCCGCCGAGCTTGCCGATGCTCTTGATCGCATTTTCAAGCGCCTCGTCAGATACTGTGCCAGTGCCGTGGGTGTCGACATAGAGCGACAGCGGGGCGCTGACGCCGATCGCATAAGCGAGCTGGATAGTGCAGCGCTTGGCGAGACCGGCAGCGACGATGTTCTTCGCCAGATAGCGGGTGATATAGGCTGCACTGCGATCGACCTTGGTCGGGTCTTTGCCGCTGAACGCGCCGCCGCCATGGGGCGATGCGCCGCCATACGTATCGACGATGATCTTGCGACCGGTGAGGCCCGCATCGCCGTCCGGTCCGCCAATCTCGAACGCGCCGGTCGGATTGATGTGCCAAACGGTTTCGCCGTTGATCAAGCCATCCGGCAGCACATCGCCGACGGCCTGTTTGACGTAGTTTTTCAGCTCGGTCTCTTTTTCGCCTTCGTGATAGCCCGGCGCATGCTGGCTCGACACGACAATGGCGGTGCAGGCCACCGGCTTCCCATCCTTGTAGCGCAAGGTGACCTGGCTCTTGGCATCAGGCTCAAGAAACGGTGCTGCGCCGGAATGGCGATCGGCGGCCAGGCGCTCAAGTATCTTGTGGCTGTAATCAAGCGTCGCAGGCATCAGATCGGGCGTATCGTCGCAGGCGAATCCGAACATGATGCCCTGGTCGCCAGCGCCTTCGTCCTTGTTCGATCCGTCTTCACCCGCATCGACCCCCATGGCGATCTCGGCTGACTGGCCATGCAGGTGGTTTTCGAAGGTCAGGGTCTTCCAGTGGAAGCCATCCTGTTCATAGCCAATATCGCGGACCGTGCTGCGGACGGCCTGCTCGATCTCTTCCTTGGCACCCGGTGCCCAGCCGCCGTTTACGGCCCAATCCTGGTTCTTCTCGTCATACATCGGCGCGCAGCGGATTTCGCCGGACAGGATGACGCGCTGGGTGGTCGTCATGGTTTCACAAGCGACGCGCGATTCGGGATCCTTGGCCAGCATCAGATCGACGATCGCATCGGATATCTGGTCGGAGACCTTGTCCGGGTGCCCTTCGGAAACGCTTTCGGAAGTGAACAGATAGTCGCTGCGCATCGGGGGCCCTCGAATGGTCTATGTCGATTGAGAGGTTTCCAGTTGGATATAAGGAAACCTTTATGTCTGATCCGGCCCTAGCCGCGCGAGCGGACCAGCGCAAGCAATCTTGGCAAGCCAAGCCCGACCGATATCAACACAGCCGCCCATGCGAGCGCCAAGGCATTTCCGAACCGCGCAAACAGCGTCGGCGACTTGGCTTTCGGCACAAAACCATCAAGCCGTCCGGCCTCGCCCGTGGCAATCGTGCTGCGCACTATCCCATGCGCATCGATCACCGCGCTTATGCCTGTAGTGGTGGAGCGAAGTACCGGAAGCCCTTCCTCCAATGCTCGCATTCGAGACTGGCCGACAAATTGTGGCGAACCCCATTCTCCGAACCAGCCATCATTGGAAGGATTGAAGATGAAGTCCGGTCGATCCGTGCGATCGACGACCTCACCCGAGAATACAATTTCATAGCAGATCTGAATGCCTGCACGACCCTGATCGCCAAGGTCCAGCGTGCGTGGCCCCGGCCCCGGAGCATAATCGATGCTACCGGCGACCAGTCTTGAAAGGCCCAGCGGCTCCAGCAGACCGCGCATCGGCAGATACTCGCCGTAAGGGACCAGATGAGCCTTTGCGTAATGCCGGGTGATCTCTCCGGCTCCGTTGAGTGCCAGAACGGAATTGCGCGCGCTCAGCGCGCCGATACTGCCATCTTCGCGCTTGCCGATATCGAGGTTGACGGTGCCGGTCAGCAGCGTCGATTCATCTCCGACGATCGCGCCAATCCTGCGACGCGCCAGGACCGGGTCTCCGCCCGCTGTCATCTGAGTGTAGTAACGTTGTGGATACCCGTCTTCGAGATAATCGGGAATGCCGCTTTCGGGCCACAGGACCAATCGAGACTGGTCGGAACCGGGCAGCGTCAAATCGGTAATGCGCTCGAACTGTTCCTCGAACTTGCTCGGATCATTGAGTTCCGCCTGCGGGAGAAGCGGCTGGATGAGCGCGTACCGAATGGCGGTGTCTTTTGGCGTCGAAATCGACGGGGCGAGCATTATGAGTGCGGCGACTGCGAATCCCACGATTGCCGAAATCCACCGCCGCCGGTGCAAAAACCCGGCCAAGGAAGCCGCCAAAAGGATTGTCAGCCCCGACAAAGCATAGGTTCCGAGCCAAGGGAGCAGGATGCCAAAACCGGCCCGATCCCAGCCACCCAACATCGCCAGTCCCAGCGGGGGCCATGGGTAACCGGTAAAGACCCAGCTGCGCAGCCATTCGGTGATTATCCAAGCGCCTGCGAGAACGAGCCCATAGCTCCAGATGGAATGCCGCCGGGCCACTAGGTGCGCGGCCAGAGCAGCCAGAGCCGGGTAAAGCGCAAGGTAGATGCAGAGCAGCGGCACGGCGACCCAGCCGAGGAATTCCGGCATCTTCGCCTGATGCGTAAAGGCCGTCGCGATCCAGTTGTTCGCCAGCGTCAGATGCGCCCAGCCAAACAGCCAGCCCTGCCATGCCGCCGCGCGCCAGCTCGTCGCCGAGCGCAGCAAAGCGACCAATAGAACGAGTGCCGGAAGCGCCGCCCACCAAGAGTGGAGCGGCGGGAAACCCGTGGCCGATACGACTCCTAAAAGGAGTGCACACAGGCCGGGACGCGCACGGCCAATTGCCAGCAAGTGTTCCAACCGGTCATGCATAAAAGATCAGACCGTCCGTCAACGTGCCCGGATTCGCCCGGTCAGCCGACCGCTTCCAGTGTATCGTCGCCATCGGAATTGTCATCGGCACCAATCGCTGGTGGCAGAACCGAGGAGTCGATCTCGCCGCCGTCGCTCTTGTCAGCCGAACTTTTACGGCTCTCGCGTGGCTTGCGCTTCGCCGGACGGCCCTCGGTGCGGCCTTCAGTCTTGGGCTTGCGCGCGCGCCGCCTGGGCTCGCTCGCTTCTTCTGCGACCTGATCCTCTTCGTCGGCCTCCCCCTCGCTGCCGGTCTCGCCTTCGGCCATTTCCGGCTCATCACGGCGCCCGCGCGAACGGCGATTGTTGCGGCGGCGATTGTCACCGTCTTCGCTGTCATCGCTGTCGTCATTGGCCTGATCGCGCTCTTCATTGCGCTTTGCGCGAGCTTCGTCCTGACGCGCCTTGTTATCGGCGATGACGCGGAAATAGTGATCGGCGAACTGCAGATAATGTTCCATCTGCACCCGGTCACCATTGTGCTGAGCGTCCTGAGCCAGCTTTTTATACTTGTCGAGCAATTGCGGCGCGTTGCCACGCGCACGGCTATCGATCCGGTTAAGCTGGTTGCCGCCGCCACCCTGGTTGTTGCGATTACCGCGACCGCGGCGACGATTGTTACGATTGTTATTCAAGGAAATCTTTCCTCATTCGAGACCCGATGTGCAGTCCTCTACCGCACTTGTGGCCTTAATGCCCCCTCCTCGCGACCATCTCTCGATGCAAACGCGCTCTGCATTGCACAGACCGGGGCAGAGACCACGCGGTCGATTCATGCAGAAGGTAGGGGCTAGACCCGGCAATGTGCCCTTTGCGCCCATCGGCAGGTCTGATTCGGAGGTAGCGATGCTCAGCCGGTTTGCCAAGCCCTGCCCGTATTTTCGTCACCGAAGGATCACACAACGTGGCCGATTTGCCAGATCGCGGCGAATTTCGACCGTGAATCCCGCACTTTGAGCCAGTTGTGTCACGGCATCGGCCTGCGACGCTCCGATTTCGAGCACCGCCAACGCCGATGCATTCATAAGCTTGCGCAGCTGCGGGATGATGGCGCGATAGTCGTCAAGCCCCTCTTTTCCCGCAAACAAAGCCGAAGCCGGTTCGTAATCCCGAACGTCCGGATCAAGCCTCGCATCTGCCTCGACATAAGGCGGGTTGCAAAGGATCAGATCGAAGGTGCCAAGGTCTTTGGACCAGCTCTCCTCGTGCCAGTCGGCAAGCTCGAACTTAACGCTTCTTCCGTCCGCGTGCCGATCGATATTGCGGCGAAGGGTCGGAACAATCGCTTCCGAACGGTCGGTCGCAGTCCCTGTCGCTTCCGGGAAGACGGACAACGCCGCAAGCAGCAGTGCCCCAGACCCTGTTCCCATATCGAGAATTGTGCGGGGAGGAACGCGGTCGGCGAATGCCTCTCCAGCCGCTTCGATAAGCGTCTCGCTGTCCCCACGCGGGATCAGGACACCGGGGGCAACCGCCAGATCCAGCCCGTAAAACTCCGCCTCGCCCGTGATATACGCAACCGGCTCGTGAGACGCACGCCGATCGACCAGCGGGTCGAACCCATTGGGGACCGGCTCGCGCATCGCGCGCACCAGCATATCCGACCGGGACATGCCAAGCGCATGTGCCATCAGCAATTCGGCATCGAGCCTCGCTGTGTCGCTGGTAGCCTTCAGGCGTTCCGTCGCAGCGCGAATGGCCTCTGCAACGCTCACTCGGAAAGCGCTGCCAGCCGCTTGCCCTCATCCTCCGCGATCAAGGCGTCGACCATTTCGCGCAAACCCGGACCGGCTAGAACTTCCTCAAGCTTGTGCAGGGTCAGCCCGATGCGGTGATCGGTCACGCGCCCTTGCGGGAAATTGTAGGTGCGAATGCGTTCGGAGCGATCGCCGCTACCGACCATCGCCTTGCGCGCTTCGGCTTCAGCGCCCTGAGCCTCGTCGCGCATCTTTTCATACAGCCGCGCCCGCAGCACCTGCATCGCCTTGGCACGGTTCTTGATCTGGCTGCGCTCGTCCTGCTGCATCACCACCAGGCCCGTCGGCAGGTGGGTGATGCGCACGGCCGAGTCGGTGGTGTTGACGTGCTGACCGCCCGCACCGCTGGCGCGATATGTGTCGATCTTGAGGTCGTTCTGGTCGATCTGCACATCGACCTCGTCCGGCTCGGGCAGCACCGCGACGGTTGCCGCCGAAGTATGAATACGCCCGCCGCTCTCGGTAACCGGCACGCGCTGAACCCGGTGGACGCCGCTTTCGAATTTGAGCTTCGCAAACACGCCCTGCCCGGTGACGTTCGCGACGATTTCCTTGAAGCCGCCGACTTCGCTGGCGTTCATGCTGACCGGCTCGACCTTCCACCCGCATTCCGCCGCAAAGCGTTCATACATGCGGTAAAGGTCGCCAGCGAACAGGGCCGCCTCGTCGCCGCCCGTCCCGGCGCGGATTTCGAGCATTGCGGGTTTGTTGTCGGCGGCATCTTTCGGGAGCAACGCGACGGCCAGTGCCCGCTCTTTCTCCGGCAGCGCCTCGCGGATGCCAGCAAGCTCCTCCTCCGCCATCGCTTTCATTTCAGGATCGGTGAGCATCTCCTCCAGCCCCGAGATTTCCTCGCGCATCGCCCGCACTTCGGAAGCGATCTTGGCGACCGGCTCAAGCTCGGCATAGTCGCGGCTGGCCTGCACGAACGCATCGCCTTCGAGCGTGCCCGACGCCATACGAGCTTCAAGCTCGGCAAAGCGGTTGGCGATCTGATCAAGACGGTCGGCGGGGATTTGCAAGCGGGTTCTCGGCTATCGAAGTTGACACAATTGACACTGTGTCAGGTTTGGTTTTGGCGGCTATCTGTTTGAGATTACTGGTGAAGACGTGTGCATTGCGAAGTTGACACCCATCGGAATGAAAATGGCGGGTCGGTTGAATATCATAGGGCGGCGATAGCGGCGAAATGGCAAGGTAGGAAAGTCCCGTTCCGTCGTCCCGGCCCCCGAGCCGGGACCGCGTTCCTCTTAGAACTGTTGGAAACAAGAAAGCTGGACCCCGGATCAAGTCCGGGGAGACGGGCTAACTGTATTGACCGATTGCCCTAAGTACCGGCGCGTTGAAATCGTCGTGGCTCACGCTATGGCCCATATCAGACTGTAGGGAAAGAATGACCTTTGGATCGCGCTTCACCGCCTTTCCATAGCGCTTCCGGGGTGATCCTTCGGCGATCAACTCTACCGAGAAACCTTCGCTTCGCACTGACTTCAACAGGCCAATCGCTTCGGCAATTCTGGTGTCATCTTCGACGACCACGATGAGGTCGCAAAAAGATCCGTCAATATGACCCACCAACATTGCCAACCGCTCGATTCCCGCAGCCCAGCCCACAGCAGGCGTCGCAGGACCACCAAGGCTTTCCATCAGCCCATCATAGCGCCCACCGCCGAGCACGGTGCTCTGCGATCCCAGCGCATCCGCAGAAGCGCTGCCTTCGTCCGGAATGAATTCAAACGCAGTGTGGCGATAGTAATCCAGGCCGCGCACTAGGTTCTCCGCGCGCACCCATTTCACGCCAGCTGCGTCCAACCCACTCGTCACAGCGTCGAAAAACGCTTTCGCCTCATCCGATAGATATGCATCGATCTTCGGCGCATCGGCGAGGAACTGCTGATCGCGGCGATCCTTCGAATCCAAAATCCGCAGCGGGTTTTTCTCCAGCCGCTCCTGCGAATCCTCGGACAACTCATCTTTCACCGCACGGAAATAGTCGATCAGACCGGCTCGCCATGCATCGCGGCTCTCCGCATCGCCCAGCGTATTGAGGTGCAGCGTCACATCCTCGATGCCCAGCTCCTTCAGCAGCTGGTCCGCCATTGCCAGCAGCTCGACATCGGCCTGCGGTTCGGCCGCGCCGATGATCTCGGCATCAATCTGGTGGAACTGGCGATAGCGACCCTTTTGCGGGCGCTCATACCGGAACAGCGGGCCGTGCGTCGCGACCTTCAGCGGTGCGTGCTGCTGCCAGCCGTTCGTCAGGAACGCGCGTGCGATCCCGGCGGTGAACTCCGGGCGCAGAGTGAGTGAATCCCCGCCGCGATCGTCAAACGAATACATCTCTTTCGACACCACATCGGTGGTCTCGCCGATCGCGCGGCTGAATACTTCGGTCTTCTCGAACACCGGCATTTCGACCCGGCGAAAACGGTACAGTTTGCGCACCCGCTCGAATGTCTCGACGACAAAGGCAAACGCTTCGGCATCGGCGCCGAAAATGTCTTGGGTGCCGCGAATGGCTTTCGGGGTGTTCTTGCTCATGGGAGGCGCGATTACGACCAAGGGAGGCCTTTCGCAATGCTCGTCGCTCGGCTAAGCGCTCGCGCAGAAGCCTTTGGGAGAGGGGCGCAAACCGAAATACAGGAAGCCCGCACATGCGTATCGACAAGATTCCCACCGGATCGAACCCGCCCGACGATCTCAATGTCATCATCGAAGTTCCGACCGGCGGGGAGCCGGTAAAGTACGAATTCGACAAGGATTCAGGCGCGCTGTTCGTCGATCGCATCCTGCACACGCCGATGCGCTATCCGGCCAATTACGGCTTCGTCCCCCACACGCTCAGCCCCGATGGCGACCCGCTCGACGCGCTGGTCATCGCCCGCTCTCCGTTCATCGCGGGCTGCGTTGTCAACGCCCGCCCGATCGGTGTGCTGAACCTGGAAGACGAGCATGGCGGCGATGAAAAACTCATCTGCGTGCCGGTCAACACGACATTCCCGTATTATTCCGATGTTGGGGAAACGAAGGATCTCCCGTCGATCATCTTGCAGCAGATCGAGCATTTCTTCACGCACTACAAAGATCTGGAAGCCGAAAAGTGGGTCCGGATCGGCAAGTGGGGCGACCGCGCCGAAGCGCAGCAAATCGTGCTCGAGGCGATCGAGCGCGCCAAGGGATAATCACTCGGTCGGGCGATCCGGGTCCAGCAAGTCTTTCGCCTGATCGGGGTCCGCCCGCCGCTCGTTTTCGACCATTGCGCTGATCTCGCTCTCGGGCCGGACGTCTTCTTCGACCGGCTCGGACGGTTTGGCCTTGCCGGGTGCTGGGGGTGGCTTGGTCTCCGCCTGTTTCGCCGATCTGCCGATCGGCAGCGGGTCGGTGCGTCCATCGAAACGCAGGCGGTAGATCGGTTCGGGCAAGGCAAAGCCAGCATCCTCCAGCGCTTCCTTCACCGCTGCGATGGCGAGGCTGCGGGACTTGCCCCAATCCGCCTCGCGCTGGTCGATCCAGCCCATGAACTGGATGACGATGTTGGAATCGCCGACCTGTAGAACGATCGCGTTCGGCTCCGGATCGCTCAGGACGAATCTGAGGCCGCCAGTGATCTCATTACCTAGCTTCATCGCCGCGCGCGGATCGTCATCGGCGTCGATCCCAAGCTCGAATTCGAACCGGCGCTGCGGGTTGCGCGTGTAGTTGAGGATCACCGCCTTGAAGACCTGCGCATTCGGGATGCGCATGTGGTTGCCCTGCAGCGTCATCAGGATCGTGGCGCGGCTGGTCAGGCGGATGACGCGGCCTTCCAGATCGTCGATCAGCACATGATCGTTGGGCCGGAATGGCTGGCGCAAGCTCAGCATCAGCGAGGCGACATAGTTCTCGATCGTGTCGCGCATCGCGAAACCGAGCGCGATACCGACGACCCCGGCACCGCCCAGCACGGCGCCGAGCAGCGCGCCCGCGCCCAGCATATCAAGCGCGATCACCAGACCGCCGATGACGAACACAAACCGGATCGCGCTGGCGATCAGCTCGGCCAGAAAGGCGTTAGGCGCGACCCGATCCCAGAGCGGTGTGAAGCCAGCAATGACATATCCGATGACGCTGATAACCAACGCGGTCAGCGCAGCGAAACCGATCAGGGGAAGCGCGGACACAAACTCGCTGACCAGTTCACTCGTCTGGCCGAGAACGGACAGGTTCTGTTCGATCGAGAGATCGCGCTCGATTGCATTCTCAACCGTCACGACCCCGGCCACTCGGCTGGCGATATTTTCCGCACGGGCAATCGCATCGGCGTCGGCGAGCGTTCCGCTCAGCGTGACCACGCCTTCGCTTACATCGACGGCGATGTTTTCGAAGCCGGGCAATTCATCGAATATGCCCTCGATCCGCTCCGCTATCCGCGGGTCGTTGCTGGCATCCTGAGTGGGCGAAATCGTCGATTGCTCGCCGGGGCCTGCCGCTTCGGACGCAGCGGGTTCCGCAGGCAGGATCGCATGAGCCGGGCTGGCGTATACCGCCGCCAGCATCAGAAGAGAGATAATTCGCCGGATGATCGTCAAGCATACCCCCTCAGGGTCAGGACGCAGGATTGCACGTTCTGATCAACCGGGGCCTGATGGGTAAAGTTCCCGAACGCGCGGTCCGGGGCAGCCAGGCAATGCGCCTCAGCTGGCAAACATGAGCTTGAAGATGCCGGTCAGAAGGAACGGCAAGCCGATGGCAAGCAGCCACAACCCGGTCACGTCGCGGCGGAATGCCGGAGCGTAGGCTATGTCGGCTGCCTGTTCGTCGCTCAGATCGGTCCAGCGCTTTTCGAACCAGCGGCATGCGGGGATGATCCCCGCAACCAGAATAACAAGCGCAACATAGGGCAGGATCGAGGAAAAGCCCTGTGCGAGCGCCTTGACCGTCACGAAGATTTGCAGGGCCGTATAGGCCAACAACGCGTAGGCAACATGGTCGCTCATGGACTTGCGCCAATCGCGCGTACCGGCTGCGGTGGCTTCTCCACCCTCGTGCTGATGCAGAATGTCGCTCATTGTGCCGCTCCCCAACGGATTCTTTATGTCGTTAGTCGAGTATCTCAAACGAAAGGCAAAGTTGCAAGCACAGTAACCAAACTGCAATAATGTTGCTTGAGGCGCAAAGGACACCACACAAGTCATTGAAGTTAAATGATTTTTCAAAAAGTGCCGCGGTGCGTCATCTCATCCCGATCCGATCAAGCAAAAATCCTGCCAAATGGAGCCAAAAGCGGTTGATACGGTCTTCCCTGTTAAGTCTGGGCTGCTAAAGCAGGAAAAATGAGCCGATCCGACGCCCTCATTGAACCGGCAGAACAATCGAATGCCGATGCCACTGCCCCGCTGCCGAGCGGCGGTCTTGAAGTCATTTCGATCGCCAAGAGCTATGACAAACGCGCGGTGCTGACCGATATCTCGCTGAGCGTTGCAAAGGGCGAGGTGCTCGGTCTGCTTGGCCCTAATGGCGCGGGCAAGACGACCTGCTTCTATTCGATCATGGGGCTGGTCCGCCCGGACTCCGGTCGCATCCTGATGGATGGCGAGGACGTCACCAATCTGCCGATGTATCGCCGCGCGATCCTGGGCCTGGGCTATCTGCCGCAGGAAACCAGCATCTTTCGCGGCATGACGGTTGAGCAGAATATCAACTGTGTGCTGGAAATGGTGGAGCCCGATGGTGACACCCGCGCAGCGGAACTCGAACGGCTGCTGAGCGAATTCGGCCTGACCACCCTGCGCGATTCCGCCGCCATGGCGCTGTCGGGCGGCGAGCGGCGTCGCTGCGAGATTGCCCGCGCGCTGGCTGCCAAGCCTTCGATCATGCTGCTGGACGAACCGTTTGCCGGGATCGATCCGCTGTCGATCAGCGATATCCGCGATCTTGTGAAGGATCTGAAAGATCGCGGGATCGGGGTTCTGATCACGGACCACAATGTTCGCGAAACGCTCGATATCGTCGACCGAGCCTGCATTATATATGGTGGTCAGGTTCTGTTCGCCGGCACTCCGCAAGAGCTGGTCGCGGATGAGAATGTCCGCCGGCTCTATCTTGGCGAAAGCTTTACGTTATGATTTTCCGGCGGGAAGAAATGTGATGCTTTGGGGCGGGTCTTGGTCCGCCGGTGGCTTGGCCAGCCCACTCCCCCGCCCTTCCACCCTTGAGGATACAATTCCGGGGGGAAGGGCGGGGGACCGGGTTGGCGAGAGGCATGTCTTTGGGCGCAGCGATATGCGGATCGACGCATAATGGCGCTCGGACCTAGACTGGATCTCCGCCAATCGCAGTCATTGGTGATGACGCCGCAATTGCAGCAGGCGATCAAGCTGCTGGCTGCGTCCAATCTGGAAATCGAGACTTTCATCGGCGAGGCGCTTGAGGCCAATCCCCTGCTCGAAGCGGGCGCAGTCTCCAGCGAGAATGATGGGACGTCGGGCGAACCCGATGACATCCCGCGCGAAGAGTTCACATCCGATCAACTCATGTCGCAGGGTGCGGGCGAAAGCGACGCACCGCTCGATATCGACAACAGCGCGCTCGACCGTGACCGGGACACCGGCGATGGCGCTACCAGTTCCGGCTCGCTGAGCGATGCGGAGTGGGGATCGGGCTCGGCAGGTGCGGCGGGCGGCGATGGCGAATTTCCCGACCTAGAATCATCGCGCGCAGCGGAGCTGTCGCTGGGTGAGCATCTGAGCGAACAGATCGGCGCGATTGCCGTTAACGAGCGCGAGGCATTTGTTGCGCGGCACATTGTGGGCTTGCTCGATGATGCAGGATATCTGAGCACCGACCTGCGCGATGTTGCCTACGATCTGGGCGTCAGTCTGGACGTGGCAGAAGATGCGCTGACAGTGGTCCAGATGCTCGACCCGAGCGGCGTTGGCGCACGAAGCCTGGCCGAATGCCTGGCGATACAGGCGCGCGAAGCGGATCGATACGATCCCTGCATGGCCAAACTGATCGACAATCTGGAATGGCTCGCAAGGGGCGAGGTCGCCCGGCTCAAACGGCTCTGCAATGTCGATGACGAGGACTTCGCAGATATGCTGCGCGAATTGCGCAGCTACGACCCAAAGCCAGGCATGGCCTTCGCAGGCGGTGAAGCGAGCGCGGTTGTGCCCGATGTGCTGCTGACTGCGAACGCATCGGGCAGTTGGGACGTCTCGCTCAACGAAGACACCCTGCCGCGCCTCGTGGTCAACCGAAGTTACTTCGTCGAACTGAGCGACGGGAAGCCTGATCGCGAGACAAAGGGCTGGCTCAAGGAAAAGCTGGCCGATGCACATTGGCTGATCCGCGCGCTGGACCAACGGCAAAAGACGATCCTCAAGACCGCAGCCGAAATCGTAAAGCAGCAGGATGGCTTCTTTCGCAAAGGGGTGTCCGAACTGCGCCCGCTGACCCTGCGCGAGGTCGCCGAAGCGATCGAAATGCACGAAAGCACGGTCAGCCGCGTCACCAGCAACAAGTTTCTGTCGTGCGAACGCGGCTGCTTCGAGCTCAAATATTTCTTCACCAGCGGGGTCGGGTCAAGCGACGGCGAAGGCGCATCGTCCGAAGCGATCAAGGCGCGGATCAAGGCCCTGATCGACGCGGAAGACCCCAAGAAAGTGCTGTCCGATCAGAAGCTGGTGGACATGCTCAAGGAGGAAGGCTTCGACCTCGCCCGGCGCACTGTCGCCAAATACCGCGAGGCAATCGGGCTCGGTTCCAGCGCACAGAGGCGGCGGGCGAAGAAGCTAGAGAATTTGTAGAGTCTTTTGTTTTCCGCATCCCATCCGGGATGCGATATCCTCGGATTTTTTGTTTTCGCCCTCAAGCGCCGGGCGCGGGCCATCCGGCCCGCTTGGCTTCCGCGCCATAAGGCGCGACGCGCAGTCGCGCTTTGACTGCCGTGACCAAGGACCAAACGGCTGCGTAGCAGCCGCAAGGGCGACCGCCCGCCCGCAGCGACGCGACCTTCAGGTCGCGTGAGCGAGGAGATCGCATCCCGGATGGGATGCGCACACAAGAATGCGCCCGGCGCTTGAGGGCGCAAACAAATACGCAGAATAACCTGTGACATAAATGACTCGTAAAGATTTCAGCGGACCTCTTTACGGCGCGTTAACCTTTTCCGTTCAGATGTTGTGTGGTTAATAACTGGCAACACCTCTTAGCGAGGGGTTACCGCCGAACATTATGTCAGACAGATTGTTAGACGCAGATTGTTGTTAGACACTGGGGCAAATTAGGGGAACCAGCGATGCGAGTGCTGTTGATTGAGGATGAGCCGACAACGGCTAAAGCGATTGAGCTCATGCTCACCACCGAGGGCTTCAATGTCTACTCGACCGATCTGGGCGAGGAAGGCTTGGACCTGGGCAAGCTGTATGATTACGACATCATCCTGCTCGACCTGAACCTGCCGGACATGCACGGCTATGACGTGCTTAAGAAACTGCGCGTCGCCAAGGTGCAGACGCCGGTTCTTATCCTTTCGGGCATTGCCGAAATGGACAGCAAGATCCGCTCGTTCGGCTTTGGTGCCGACGATTACGTGACCAAGCCGTTCCACCGCGAAGAGCTGGTCGCCCGCATTCACGCCGTGGTGCGTCGTTCGAAGGGCCACAGCCAATCGATCATCCGCACCGGCAAGCTGGCCGTGAACCTCGATGCGAAAACCGTCGAAGTCGACAGCGCACGAGTGCACCTTACGGGCAAGGAATACGCGATGCTCGAGCTGCTTTCGCTGCGCAAGGGCACGACGCTGACCAAGGAAATGTTCCTCAATCACCTGTATGGCGGAATGGACGAGCCGGAACTCAAGATCATCGACGTCTTCATCTGCAAGCTGCGCAAGAAGCTCAGCCATGCATGCGGCGGCGAAAACTACATCGAAACCGTCTGGGGTCGCGGATATGTGCTGCGCGATCCGCACGAGGAAGTCGAAGCGGCTTAATTTTTCTCTCTCGGTTCAGAGACAATGAAACACCCGGGGCGGAAACGTCTCGGGTGTTTTCGTTCTGGCAGCGCGCCTAGGATCAGAACCTAGCTGGATTGAGCAAGTTTGCCGAAGTCCAGTCCGGTCGGCTCTTGGAACAGTCTCAGGTCGAATTCAGGCAGGATCGCGATCAGGTGATCGAACAGATCGGCCTGGATCGCTTCGTATTCGAGCCAGACGGTCGTATCGGTAAAGCAGTACACCTCCATGGGCAGGCCCCTCGGCCCGGACTCAAGCTGACGCACCAGCAGCGTAAAATGCTCGGTGCTGAGACGCGGGTGCCATTTGAGGTAGGCGATAATGTAGGCGCGCAAAGTGCCGATATTGGTCAGGCGCCGTGCATTTACCGGCGCGTCTTCGCCGGACAGTTCGCGCTGGTTCCATTCGTCGATCTCCTCGCGCTTGGCCTGGAGATAGTCCTTCAGCATCTTGAACTTCTTGAGATCGACCACCTCTTCATCGGTCAGGAAGCGGACCGAATTCTGATCGATATGCAGCGCGCGCTTGATCCGCCGCCCGCCGCTCTCGCTCATCCCGCGCCAGTTGCGATACGAATCCGACACCAGCCGATGGGTCGGCACATAGGTGATCGTCTTGTCGAAATTCTGGACCTTAACCGTGTGCAGCGAGATGTCGATCACGTCGCCATCGGCGTTCATGCCAGGCATCTCGATCCAGTCGCCGACGCGCAGCATATCGTTCGTCGTCAGCTGCACGCTGGCGACCAGCGAGAGGATCGTATCCTTGAACACCAACAGCAGGACGGCGGTGATCGCGCCCAGACCAGACAGGAGCAGCAGTGGCGATTCGTCGATCAGCGCCGAAATCATGATGATCGCCGCCCCGCACAGGACGACGATCTTTACGACCTGAACGAAGCCCTTGATCGGGCGGTTTCGCGATCGCGGCTGTCGTTCGTAGAGTTCGTTACCGTAAGCCAGTGCCTTCACGATCGCCATTGCCACCGACAGCACGATCAGTGCCTGAGCGACGTTGGTGATGACGGTGGTCAGCTCTTCGGGAAGGTTCGGGACCGCAACGATGCCGCGCGACACGATCAACAACGGAACCACGGTTGCCAGCCACGCCGCCGCTTTATCGGTCGTCTGCGTGCGCGTATCGAGCAGCGGCCTTGCCGCGCGCAGGATCACGTATTTCAGGACGTAGTTCACGAGGATCGCAGCCGCTGCGAGCAGCGCCAGCCCGATCAGCGATTGAACCATGGGCACTTGTTCGGCGAACAGGGATTGCAATTGTTCCATCGGGACGCCCGGTGCAGCAAACCGCTGGCGTTCTCAAGCCTCATCGCTCTGGACAAGCCCTCCTCTGGCAGATTAGCGCGCATCCATGACCGCATACAAAGAAGGTGACCCGACAACCCTCAGCCGACTCTATGGAAGATCGGTGGGCAAACCCCTGCGCGCCCGGCAACAGGGCTTGGTCGACAACCTTCTGCCCAAGATCGCCGTGCCGGATGAAGGTCCGGTCACTGCGGAACGGCTGTTCGGCGAGGACTGTCCGCTGCATTTCGAGATCGGGTTCGGTAGCGGAGAGCACCTAGCGTATCGCGCCGATCTGCTTCCCAATCACGGGTTCATCGGTGCCGAGCCGTTCCTCAATGGCGTCGCAGCGGCGTTGACCCACATCGAGGATCAACGGCTCGCCAATATTCGCCTGCACCACGGCGATGCGATCGAAGTGCTGAACCGCGTTCCGGATGGCGGTTTGACGATGGCCTATCTGCTGCACCCCGATCCGTGGCCCAAGGCGCGCCATGCCAAGCGGCGGATGATGAACGATGGCCCGGTGCAGATGATCGCGGACAAACTGAAGCCCGGAGGCGAGTTCCGGTTTGGCACCGATCATGCGGTCTATCTGCGGCATGCGCTGATGGTGATGCAGCGCTTTACCGACGAGTTCGAATGGGTGGCCGAGGGTCCGGCCGATTGGCAGAACCGCCCAAGCGGCTGGAGCGAGACCCGCTACGAAACGAAAGCGCGCGAGAAGTTTGGCCACGAAGTCTGGTATTTCCGCTTTCGACGGCGCTGAATTGCAATTGCAGCGCCCCTGCGCCAGGCTCCGGCCCTTCGACAATGGGGGGCATGCGAATGGTGGCACGGCGGCAATTTCTGGGCGGGCTGGTTGTAGCAGCCGGAACACTGGCAGCATGCAGCGAGATTGCGCCGGGTAAAGGCGGCGGAGCGAAACGCACTTCCAATCCCGATGCGAGCGTGCTTGATGCCACCGCTCTGGAAGACGCGCTGGTCGGCAGCTCTTACCTCGGCACTGGAGGCGGTGGGAGCCTTGCCGCAGCACGCGAGTTAATCGCGAAGGACTTGGCCGCGGGGCTGACCTTCACCGCCCTTCCCGTTTCCGCTCTCGCCGATGAAGACCGCGTCGCCTGCCCGTATGGTCTTGCGAGCCTCGCGCCGACCAACGCGGAAATGCAGGAGCGGCTCGATGGAATAGAAAACCAGATCGAAGAACCGGTGCAGGCCGCATTCGAGGCTTTGGAGAGGCATCTGGATCGCAAGTTTTCCGGCGTCATCCTTGGAGAGATCGGCCCGCTCAGTCTCGCCGAGGGCCTCTCGATTGCCGCGCGGCTTGGCGTGCCTGCGCTGGATGCGGACACGGTTGGACGAGCTGTTCCGGAGATCAACCAGCATTCGGTCAAGGTCGCAGGTATTCCTCTCACCCCGATTGGCGCGGCAACGCCGTTTGGCGACGAGATGGTGGTGGGCAAGCTAGGCGATCCCACCCGCGCCGAAGACATCTTGCGAAGCGTCGCCGTGGCCAGCCGGGAATGCGGTGTCGCCGACAGTCCGATCACCGGCGCTCAGGCAAAACAGGAAGGGACGCTGGTTACCGGCAGCCTGACGCTGGCGCGCAATATCGGCAAAGCTGTGCGCGAGGCGAAGGCGGCAAACACCGACCCAATCGAAGCCGCCCGTGCGGCAGGCGATGGCTATGTGCTGTTCACCGGCACAGTCGCCAATTTCGATTGGCGCGACGAAGACGGGTTCCTTGCAGGCGACCTCGCCCTGAACGGCACCGCCGATTTTGCGGGACAGACCTTCGCGACCGATTACAAAAACGAACATCTTGTCGCGCGACGCAATGGCGAAGTCGTGGCGACTTGCCCCGACCTTATCAGCGTGATCGACCTGCAGAGCCATGACGGGGTCAACAATCCCGATTTCACCGTAGGTCAGAACGTCGCGGTCATCGCCTATCGGTGCGACCCGTTATGGCGGAGCGAGGCCGGTCTGGAGGTCTTCAGCCCGCGCTATTTCGGATACGATATCGACTACGTGCCGATCGAACAGCTGCTGGCCTAGAGCTCCCCCTGAGACAGCCTCGGCTCGCCGATGATGAATCCCGTCTCATCGCATGTTATGGAAATATAACAGTTTTTTCGGAACGATCTGATCGCTCGTGCGTCTGTTAGGTGTATTCAAATCGAAAGGGACACACATGACTATCAGCACGCTCAAAGACCTTTACATCGATCAGCTGCAGGATCTCTATAGCGCCGACAAGCAATCGCTCGAAGCGACCAAACAGCTTCATGAAAAGGCGACTTCGGAAGATCTGCGCAGCGCGCTTGAAAGTGGTGTCGAAGGCATTTCGCAGGGCATGGAGCAGGTCGCAGACCTCATTCGCGGCCACGATGCCGATCCGACCGGCGAATTCTGCAAGGGCATGGAAGGCCTCGTCAAAGAAGCCAAGGCCCATGCAATCAACGCCGACATCGATGACAAGGACGTCCTCGATGCATCGATCATCACCCAATATCAGCGCATGACCCATTATGGTCTGGCAGGATACGGAACCGCGCTGGCATTCGCCAAACGCCTCGGCTTCGACAAGGATGCAGAAACGCTGCAGACCTGTCTCGACAACACCTATGGCGGCGACCGCACGATGACCGAGATCGCTACCGGTGGAGTGAATAAGGAAGCGATGGCAGCGTGAAAACCGCGCCTAGTCGTTTCAAACTGACCTGATTAAAAAGGCCCGGCTCGATGCCGGGCCTTTTTTTATCCAACAACCCCGGCGCCCGCCAGCACGGCAAGCGTCAGCACATCCGGAGCGAGCGCGGTCATCGGCACGATCTGCACCGGCTTTTCCATTCCGATCAGCATTGGCCCGATCGTGGCGTTGCCGCCCAGCTCGCGCAGGATCTTGGCCGAGAGATTGGCTGATTGCAGACCCGGCATGACCAGCACATTGGCCGGCGCCGACAGGCGACTGAACGGGTACAGCTCCATCACCTTGGGGTTAAGCGCAGCGTCCGGCGCCATCTCACCCTCATATTCGAAACCGGGGTCTTCCTTATCGAGGATCGCCACCGCATCGCGGATATTGGCGAGCCATTGTCCCGGCGGATTGCCGAAAGTCGAATAGGACAGGAATGCGACCCGCGGCTCATGTCCCATACGGCGCGCGACAGCGGCGGTTTCCCTGGCGATATGCGCCAATTCTTCGGCACTAGGACGCTCATTGATCGTGGTGTCGGCGAGAAAAGTCGTGTGGTTCTTGCCGATCATGGCGTGGATGCCGAATGGCAGCGCGCCGGGCTTGGGATCGAGCACCCGGTTAATTTCCTTGGCAGTTTGCGCGAAGGTTCGCGTCAGGCCCGATATCACTCCGTCGCCATGGCCCAACGCAACCAGCAGCGCGGCGAAGACGTTGCGCTCCTGATTGACCATCCGGCGGCAATCGCGTTCGGTATAACCCCGGCGCTGCAGGCGCTCGTACAGATACTTCACCATCGCGGGGACATGCTCCGATGTCGCCGAGTTCTGGATTTCGAAGCTGCCCGGATCGGAGACGGAAAGCTGGTGAAGCTTGTCGATCACCGCCTTGGTCCGCCCTACGAGGATCGGGGTGCCATATCCAAAATCGCGAAACTGTATCGCGGCGCGCAGCACCACTTCTTCCTCGGCCTCGGCGAACACCATTCGCTTCGGGTTCGCCTTGGCATCGTCATACACGCCGGTCAGCACCGATGTCGTCGGGTTGAGCCGCGCTTTAAGCGCATGCCGGTATTGGTCGAAATCCTCGATATGCGAGAGGGCGACGCCCGAATCCATCGCCGCCTTCGCCACCGCCGATGACACGACCTCGATCAGGCGGGGATCGAACGGTGCCGGGATGATGTAATCGGTGCCGAACTTCTGGTTCTTGCCATAGGCGCTCGCCACCTCTTCCGGCACGCTTTTGCGCGCCAGTTCGGCAATCGCCTCGGCCGCAGCGATCTTCATCTCTTCGTTGATGGTGGTCGCCTGCACATCGAGCGCACCGCGAAAGATGAACGGGAAGCCGAGCACGTTGTTGACCTGGTTCGGAAAGTCGCTGCGACCGGTCGCGATGATCGCATCGGGGCGCACCGCCTTCGCCGCATCGGGCATGATCTCGGGCACGGGGTTGGCCATGGCGAAGATGATCGGCTTGTCCGCCATCTTCTCGACCCATTCGGGCTTGAGCGCGCCCGCCGCCGACAACCCGAGGAAGATATCCGCCCCATCCAACGCCTCTTCGAGGCTGGTCGCATCCGTTGCTACGGCGTGTGCGCTTTTCCATTGATCGACATTGTCGCGCCCCGGCGTGATCGGTCCGCTCCGGTCGCACATGATCACGTTTTCGTGCGGCACGCCGATTGATTTCATCAAAGCGGTGCAGGCGATTGCCGCCGCGCCTGCGCCGTTCACCACGATCTTCACATCTTTCACATCGCGGCCGGTCAGATGGCACGCATTGAGCAAGCCTGCTGCGGTGATGATCGCTGTGCCGTGCTGGTCATCATGCATGATCGGAATATTCATCCGCTCACGCAGCGCCGCTTCGATAATGAAGCATTCGGGCGCCTTGATATCTTCCAGATTGATGCCGCCAAAGCTTGGCTCCATCAGGGCAACAGCATTGATGAAGGCTTCGGGGTCTTCGGTCGCCAGCTCGATATCGATGGAATCGACATCGGCGAAGCGTTTGAACAGCACCGCCTTGCCTTCCATCACCGGCTTCGATGCCAGCGCGCCGAGATTACCGAGGCCGAGGATCGCTGTTCCGTTGGAGATGACCGCCACCAGGTTCGACCGCGCGGTATAGCGTGCTGCGAGCGAGGGATCCTCGGCAATCGCCTCCACCGGAGCGGCAACGCCGGGCGAATAGGCGAGGCTCAGATCGCGCTGCGACGTCATCGGCTTGGTCGCCACAACCTCCAGCTTACCGGGCCGGATAGTCTCGTGGTAAAACAGCGCCTCGCGCGTTGTGAATGTCACTGTCCGGTCTTCGGCCATCTGCCTGGCTCTCCTGTTGGTCGCACCACTTGAGGCGCTTAGCGACCTCGCGGGGCGAGCGATAGAGGCCAAAGTGCGGGATAAGCTCGACGGTACCCGTTCCGAATCATCGGCGCGCTGTCTAGGCCAATGGGATGGCCGCCAAAGTGACCCCGATGATGGAGCAATATCTCGCGCTGAAACGCGAGGCCGAGGGGTCGTTGCTGTTCTATCGCATGGGCGATTTCTTCGAGCTGTTTTTCGACGATGCGCGCGAGGCTGCGGGTATTCTCGACATCGCGCTGACATCGCGCGGCGAACATGGCGGCGATCCGGTGCCGATGTGCGGTGTGCCCGTACATTCTGCCGAGGGGTATCTGGCTCGCTTGATCAAGGCTGGGTGCCGGGTCGCGATTGCCGAACAGGTCGAAACGCCCGACGAGGCCAAGGCGAGAGCCAAACGCGAAGGCAAGCCATCATCGAAAGTGTTGGTGCAGCGCGACATCGTCCGTTTCGTCACCGCCGGGACGCTGACTGAAGAGGCTCTGCTGGAACCTCGCCGGGCGAACTTGCTGGTGGCTCTGGCGGAGGTGCGCGGAGCCGTGGGGATCGCTAACTGCGATATCTCGACAGGGGCGATGACGCTGGTCGAATGCAGTCCCGAAATGCTCAGCGCAGAGCTCGCGCGGATCGGGGCGACCGAAGTGGTCGTTCCCGAAGGATGGGAGCATGGCCCTGACGAGACGACGCCTCATACGCGCGGCGATTTTACCAGCGATCACGGCCACGATCGGCTCCGCGCGGTCCATGGCGTCGCGACGCTGGACGGGTTTGGCGAATTCTCGCGCGCCATGCTCGCTGCCGCAGGTGGTCTGATCGGCTATCTCGACCATGTCGGTCGGGGCAGCCTGCCGTTGCTCCTCCCACCGAGCGTCCGCGCCGAAGCAGCCGGGATGGTGATGGACGAAGCGACCCGCGCGAGCCTCGAAATTCTGGAAAGCTCGACCGGCGGGCGCGCAGGCAGCCTGATCGGAGCGCTTGATCGCTGCTCGACAGGTGCAGGGTCGCGATTGCTGGCCGAAGATCTCTCCGCACCGTTGCTGGACCAAAGAGCGATCGAGGACCGGCTGGCGCTGGTGCAGTTCTGGCGCGACAGGCCGATCGAGCGCGCGGCCTTGCGCGATATCCTGCGCGCGCTGCCGGATATCGGCCGTGCGCTGGGCCGGATTGTTGCGGCACGCGGTTCACCGCGCGACCTTGGCCAGGTGCGCGATGGTCTGCGCGAGGCACAGCGCTTGCATGACTGGCTGAGCGGTGAGGACGACCGCCCCGCGCTGCTGACAGGACTGCTGCCCCTCCTTGCGGGCCACGGCGCGCGGACCGACCTGCTGTCGCGAGCCCTTGTTGCCTCGCCGCCGACCGAGCGATCGGGCGGCGGGTACATTGCCGATGGCTACGATGCGAGCCTCGACGAATTGCGCGAAGTCTCCGGCAACGCTCGCCGAGCCATCGCAGCCATGGAAGCGCGCTATCGCGACGAGACCGGCACCGCCTCGCTGAAGATCAAGCATAATGGCGTGCTCGGCTATTTCATCGAAGTGCCGGCGCGCCACGCCGATAAGTTCATGCATGCCGACAGCGGCTTTACGCATCGCCAGACCATGAAGGGCGCGGTGCGGTTCAACTCGCTGTCGCTGCACGAAGAGGCCTCGCGAATCTCGGAGGCTGGCGGTCGCGCTCTGGCAGCGGAAGAAGCGCATTTCGAAGAGCTGGTTGCAGAAATCGTGTCCGGGCGCGAGGCGATCGCTGCTACGGCAGCCGCATTGGCGCGGATCGATGTGGCGGCAGGTCAGGCGGAGCGTGCCGCAGAGGGCGACTGGTGCCGACCCGATATCCGCGAGGACCATGGCCTTGAGATATGCGCCGGGCGACACCCGGTCGTCGAAGCAGCTCTGGGCAAGACCGACGAGCGGTTCGTCGCCAACGATTGCAGTCTCGCCTCAGCAGACCGCCTATGGCTGATCGGCGGCCCCAATATGGGCGGCAAGTCGACATTTTTGCGCCAGAACGCCCTGATAGTCCTGATGGCGCAGGCGGGTTGCTTTGTCCCGGCACAATCGGCGACCATCGGCCTGGTCGATCGTCTGTTCAGCCGGGTGGGAGCATCGGACAACCTCGCCAAGGGTCGATCGACCTTCATGGTCGAGATGGTCGAAACCGCAGCGATCCTCGCACAGGCGACCCAGCGCAGCTTTGTCATTCTCGACGAGGTCGGGCGCGGCACGTCGACCTATGATGGTCTGGCGCTGGCATGGGCGGTGGTCGAGGCGGTGCATTCGAAGATCGCCTGCCGCTGCCTGTTCGCGACGCACTATCACGAATTGGCGAGGCTGGCCGACACCTGCGAAGCGCTGTCGCTGCATCATGTCCGCGCGCGTGAATGGAAGGGCGATCTGGTGCTGCTGCACGAGTTGGCCGAAGGACCGGCAGATCGCAGCTACGGGTTGGCCGTTGCAAAGCTGGCCGGTGTGCCGGACGCGGTGGTCAAGCGTGCGCGACAGGTTCTCGCGAAGCTGGAGGAAGCGCGGACCGAGACGGGCGGTATTGCCGCCGGGCTGGGTGAGCTGCCGCTATTTGCAGCCGCGCAAGTGGAGCCTGAGCCGACAGCCGAAGAAGCACTGGCTGATAGATTGCGCGAGGTCGATCTCGACGCGCTTTCTCCGCGCGACGCGCTCGACCTGCTGTATGATCTCAAGCGCTTGCTGGCATCCACCAAAACTTAACCGAGTTCGTGCTAGGCCGAGCCCATGTCGAGGTTATTGTTCGAAAATAGCAAAGCAGCGCTTGGGTTCGCCGGCGCCATCATTTTTGGTGCCGTGGTGTTCGCGGGCTCGAATGGCGCAACGGACGGCCAGGGCGACGAAGGCGACGGCGAGGTTGTGCGCAGCGAGACAATCGCCAACGCGACGCCATCAAGCGCTCCATCCCCTGCGCCGCAATCGCAGCCGTTTATCGCCGACTTTGCCTCCGACGAAGATCTGATCGACGACGCATCCGGATTCGATCCCACGCCCGATATCGGCGGAGAGATCATCTCCGATGAACCCAGCTCCAGCAGCAGCGCAAATACCAGCAGCAACCGCAGCGGTAGTGGTAGGCCGAAACCACAAGTCGCACCGACCAAAGCCGCGCTCGGAACTCCCGCGATACCTGAAAACGCCGAAACCTCAGGCAGCGGCGGCGCAATCGAGGTTCGCTAGGCCAGCGCCGGGCCGAAGGGGTTGCAAAAAGCTGCTCGGGCCGGGCGCTCAGCGCGTCGGAACGGGGGCGTCGCCTGTATAGTCGTAAAAACCGCGGCCGGTCTTGCGCCCCAGCCATCCCGCTTCGACGTACTTCACCAGCAGCGGAGCCGGGCGATATTTGCTGTCGCGGGTGGTCTTGTAGAGCACCTTGATAATGTCGAGACAGGTATCGAGCCCAACGAAATCCGCCAGTTGCAGCGGCCCCATCGGATGATTGAGGCCCAGCCGGCAACCCTTGTCGATATCCTCGATCCCCGCAGTCGACTGGCCCAGCACGAACACCGCTTCGTTGATCATCGGCAACAGGATGCGATTGACGACAAAGCCCGGCTCATCCTGACTCAGCACGACCTGTTTGCCCAATCCTTCGGCAAACATGGTGATGCGATCGGTCGTGTCCTGAGCGGTTGCGAGGCCGGGAATGACCTCGATCAGGCCCATCACCGGAACCGGATTGAAGAAGTGCAGGCCGATGAAGCGGGCCGGATCGGGCGAATGATTCGCCATCCGGGTAATCGGGATCGAGCTGGTGTTGCTGGCCATGATTGCCGAGTCGGAAAGCACCTTGCCAGCCGCCTCGAAAATCTTTTGCTTGATTGCTTCACGCTCGGTCGCCGCTTCAATGATGAGATCGGCGTCGTCCATCGGCGCATAGTCGGCGACCGGCGTGATCTTATCGAGAATACCCTCGGCTGCGTCGGCTTCGAGCTTGCCCTTGCCGACCAGCTTTACGAGGCCCTGTTCGACCTTTGCCTTGCCGCCCTCCGCGTGCGCGAGATCGATATCGGCAAGCAGCACCTGCATCCCGTGTTGCGCGATGGTCTGGGCGATACCGGTGCCCATTTGTCCGGCACCGATGACAGCAATTTTCCGCATGGCAACATCCTCTTCGCAAGTGCAGCAAAGGGCCTGTTAGCGGCGCTGTTCGGGGTTGGCCAGAAGATTAGGGATGACGGATTGGGATCAGCGGTTGGCGCCGGGCACCCATTTGACGTCGGCCTTGCCATTATCATTGAGCACGCGGCCCAGCACGAACAGCAAGTCTGACAAACGGTTGATATAGATCAGCGCCGCAGGATTGATCGCCGTCTCTCCGGCCAGCTGCGTCATGGCTCGTTCCGCCGCCCTGACGCTGGCCCGCGCAACATGCACTCGCGCCGCCGCCTCGGTTCCGCCCGGAAGGACGAAGCTGGTCAGCGGCTCAAGGTGCTCGTTAAGCACATCGATCTGATGTTCGATCCAGCCAGACTGGCTGGCAACCACGCGAAGCACCATCTCGGACGGTGTGAAATCTCCGTTGTCAGCGAGCGTGGCGAGGTCCGCGCCGAGATCGAACAGGTCGTTCTGCACTCTGATCAACATCGCCCGATGCGCTTCGTCAGAAACCGCGCAAACCGCCAATCCAATCGCGCTGTTCGCTTCGTCAACCATACCGATCGCGGCAATGCGCGCAGAATGTTTGGCGGTGCGTGAGCCATCGACGAGACCCGTGGTTCCATCATCGCCGGTGCGGGTGTAAATCTTGTTCAGCTTGACCATGGGCAGGCTATGCGCGGTTGTGGCGAGCGCGTCTAGCGCGACACCAGCATGATCACTACGACAACCGCAATCGCCGCCGCCTGATACTTGATGCGGGCGAACATCGCCTTGTTCTGTGCCAGCTGCATGTCGGTTGCGGTTTCACTCTCGCCGGTTTCGAGATCGATCTTTGTCGTCTTCAGAAAAGCGATGATCCCGCGCACGAGCGACACCAGCACGAGAATACACAGAATAACCAGCACTGCGCCGAGGAAATAAGTAGCCATGCGGACTAAATGAGCGTTCGCACGCTAAGTTCCAACCGATAATCTGCGCAATCGCAATTGCTCGGCAAGCAACAGCCCATCCTCACCGCTCTCGCGGAGGTCCGCGATGCCCGGCGATCCGCGCCGCTTTGCCAGCTTTCGGCCCTGCTCATCGAGCACCAGATCGTGATGATGCCAGCATGGCACGGGCAGGCCGAACAGGGCCTGCAAGACGCGGTGGATATGTGTCGCAGCGAACAGGTCCGACCCGCGCGTTACCAGCGTCACGCCGTCAGCCGCATCGTCCAGCGTCGCTGCAAGGTGATAGCTTGCCGGAAGATCCTTGCGCACCAGCACCACATCGCCGAGCAATTCCGGCTGCGCCTGCTGACGCCCCTTAAGCGCGTCTTCCCAATGCAAAGGCCCGACACGCTCCAACGCCCGCCGAAGATCGAGCCGCAGAGCCGCTGGCTGAGAGGGATCGACGTCGCGGTGCCTGCACGTCCCCGGATAGATCGGACCCTCCGGACCCATCGCAGGCTGCGCCGCCGCGATATCCGACCGGGTGCAAATGCAGCGATACAGCAATCCATCGTCGAGCATCCGCCTCGCTGCGGCCTCATAGCTGTCCAGGCGATCCGATTGCGGCGCGACCTCTTCCCATTCGAGGCCGAGCCAATCCAGATTGCGCCGATATTCGTCGATCAGTTCGGGGCGGCTGCGGACATCGTCCAGATCCTCGATCCGCAGCAGAAATCGCCCCCCTGCCTCCTTGGCAAGATCTTGGGCGACCACCGCAGAATAGGCGTGGCCCATATGCATCGGGCCATTGGGACTGGGTGCAAAGCGGCTGACGATCTCCACGCGCGATCCATGGCACAGCACGCATCAACACGCTATCCACAGGTCGCTAACAGGCTGTCCCTGTGGATAGCCACACTGTCATGGCGTTGACTCTTTCCAATGCCACGGCATGTTCCGGTCAATCAGGGAGGAATGCTCGAAGTGTTCAAAGCCGAACTGATCGAAACTGCGGCCCGGTTCCGCAGCGCCGACGAAGACCCGACACGCAACCTGTCGGCATGTCCTGCGCTTGTGCTGAACGCGGACTATACGCCTTTATCGTACTACCCGTTGAGCCTGTGGCCGTGGCAAACTGCGATCAAGGCAATATTCCTCGACCGGGTCGACGTTGTCGAAAGCTATGACCGGGAAGTCCACTCGCCCAGTCTCGACATGAAGATCCCCAGCGTTATCGCGTTGCGGCAATATGTAAAGCAGAGCGAATTTCCTGCCTTCACCCGCTTCAACGTATTCCTGCGCGACAAGTTCGAATGCCAGTATTGTGGCAATCGCGATCATCTGACGTTCGATCACGTGATCCCTCGCCGTCTGGGCGGGAAGACGACGTGGGAGAACATCATCACCGCCTGCGCTCCGTGCAACATGAAGAAGGGCGGGCGGACACCGAAACAAGCACATATGCCGGTGCGGATGAAGCCGATCCGTCCAACCAGCTGGCAATTGCAGCAATACGGCAAGCAGTTCCCGCCAAATTACCTGCACGAAACCTGGCGGGACTGGCTCTATTGGGACATCGAGCTGGAGGCTTGATCGCGCAGGATCGCTGCCGTCCAAGCAATAGTCCCTAGTGCCCGCGAGGCACGGAATTACCACCCGTTCGACTATCTCCGCCGTGTAAATCCGACCAGCCGGTAATCGAACGGAGCAATTATGTCGCGGACCTACACTCTCCGGCGTCAGCATGACGCATTGAAGCAGCTGACCCAGCAGATCATTTCCCGAATGCAGCGGATCGACACGCGCGATGACGCGATGGAATGCGCGCGGACTCTGGCCAAGCTTACGGGGATATTGCAGCTCCATCTCGCGGCTGAGGACAACTCGCTCTATCCTCGGTTAAGAGCGTCGCCGGATCGAAGAATTGCGGAGACAGCACGCGCCTTCGCCGAAGAAATGGGTGGGCTGGCCACGATCTACTCGGAATTTGTGAGCGAGTGGCCGACCGGTAACGCAATATTCGCCGATCCCGAGGGCTTTCGAACACAGGCCAGCCTGGTGTTTTCCGCCCTCGCACGGCGGATCGGACGCGAGAATGAGGAACTCTATCCGCTGGCTGAACAGGCCGACTTCACTACAGCAACATCGCTTAAGGACGATGGCGCACGATCGCCATCCAGTGCAATCGGGTAAAGCAGAGTGGCGGGTAAAGCAGAGTGGTTCAGCGTGATCTGAAGCAACGGACCCCGTAATCTCTCACGGCTCAAGCCGAGAACCGGTTTCCGGTCTGCCCGCCTCCCTCGCTGATTGACACATCATCTCGCGTCCGGGAAAACCGCGCATCCTGATGTGTGGGAATCGGTAGGGGGACAGACCTTGGATGAATTGCTGGCGAAATACGGCAAGCTTACTCCGCTGCGCCCTGCCGAAGAGGACGCCTTTCGCGGACTGGCGATCAGCAAGCGCGAGTTTGCCAAAGGCACCAACCTCGTCGCAGGCGAATTCGACGAGCCTGACCAGCTCTATATCGTGGCAACAGGCCGACTGTTCGCGTCATCCGACCTCGCCAACGGCGAAAGAGCGATCACGCGGCTGTATTTCACAGGCGATATCGTCGGCACCGCCAACATCCCGTTCGAGCACGCGACGCAATCCATCACCGTACAGCAAAACTCCGCGCTCTACATCTTCCCACGCCGGAACCTGATTGAAGCGTTCACTGAACTGCCGCGCGTGGCCGCAATTTTTTACACCTTCGCGGCGTTGGAGAACGCGATCCTCAACGATCGACTGGTTTCCATTGGTCGGACCCGTGGCCGCGCTCGGCTTGCCGCGCTCATTCTTGAGATCGCCACACGCCAGAACCTTACCCTCTCGACCATCACCAACACATTCTCGCTTGGACTGACGCAGGCCGAGGTGGGCGATGCGATCGGGCTTACCGAGGTGCAGGTGAACCGCCTGTTCCGGACGCTCGATAACGAAGGGCTTATCAGGCGCAGTTCGGATACGATCGAAATTCTGGATCAGGATCGCCTTTGCGAAATGGGTCAGTTCAAAGACCGTTACGACGACCTCGATCTCGACTGGTTCAAGGAAGATTTCTGACCCTCGTCGCGCGATAGCCGACACGCGCCGACCCCTGACCACCAAAACACCGTGAAATGCTCCGCCAGGTGTGGGGCCTGGCGGAGCGACGATAGAGCGACCACTGCGCCGGTCGGCTCTGTCGTCAAATCAAACCGAATGTTGCCATCTTAGTCGGGATGCGCCGATGTTGGCCTCTGGTCTTGCGATGGCGCGAGCAGCCAGACGCCCGTCTCTTCGACCAACTGCATTTTGCAGACCAATGCGCCGTTCAAATACAGTTCCGCCCAGCTGCCGCTTGCAGAGTCCCGCGCCATCTCCAGCGCATTGGCAGTCGAATGCGCGTAAAACGTGATCGTAGTCGCCCCAGCCTCGTTCGAGGCAGCGTAGCGCAGTTCGTATTTGTCCATTACGCGCCTCCCATCGCGCTGCGCATAAGGCAGTGACGGGGCAGCGCATTATCAAATGATGGGTTGGCGCTATCGCCAGGCGATTAAGTGACCAACAACCGCCTGGAATATTCCTCGCTTTGCCACTCGCCACTTGTCAGCACCTCTTCAAGATGACGCGCGGCTTCGGCCATGTCTTCGAAGCGAAGATAGGCAGGCGCAAAGCCGAGCCGCAAAATGTCGGGATCGCGGAAGTCGCCGATGACCCCGCGCGCGATCAGCGCCTGACAGATTGCGTAAGCGTTCGGGTGGCGGAACGAAAGCTGGCTGCCCCGCTGACCGCTTTCGGCAGGACTCACCAGTTCCAGGTCCAGATCAAGCTCCGTCAGGCAGGTAAGAAAGAACTCCGAAAGCGCCTGCGACTTTCGATAGAGGCGTTCGACACCAATCTGCGCGATCAGATCGACACCGACTTCGAGCGCGGCCAATCCAAGGACCGGCGACGTACCGCATAGCAATTGCTCGATCCCCGGTGCGGCCTCGTAATCGTCCGAGAATGCAAACGGCGCGGAATGGCCAAACCAGCCGGTCAGCGGTTGCGACAGCGCCGACTGGTGGCGCTGCGCGACATAGGCAAAGGCCGGAGCGCCCGGCCCGCCGCACAGATATTTATAGCCGCAGCCGACTGCGAAATCTGCGTTCATGCCATTGAGGTCGACCGGCAGAGCCCCGGTGCTGTGGGACAGATCCCACAGGACCAGCGCGCCGGCATCATGCGCCGCCTTGGTCAGCGCCGCCATGTCATGCATCGCGCCGCTCTTGTAATGAACGTGGGTCAGCATGAGCAGCGCGACATCGTCATCCAGTGCCGCCGTCAACGCATCGCGCTGCGCCAGTCTGCGCTGGGCGAGACCCTGCTTTTCGAGTCCCGCAATCATGTAAAGATCGGTCGGGAAATTGCCTGGTTCGGACACGATCACTGTGCGACCCGGACGCATATCGAGCGCGGCTGCGATCAGCTTGAACAGGTTTACGCTGGTGGAATCGCAAGCGATTACCTCGCCCGGCGTAGCGCCTATCAGCGGTGCGATCTTGCCGCCGATGCGCGATGCCATCTCGAACCAGTCGGCATCGTTCCAGCTGCGGATCAGGCCTTCGCCCCACTCTTCTTCCACCACCCGCTGCAATGTGCCGGGGGTCGCCTTTGGCAGCGCGCCGAGCGAGTTGCCATCGAGATAGATGACGCCTTCGGGCAAGGTGAAACGATCGCGGTATTTGCCAAGCGGATCAGCCGCATCGAGTTCGCGCGCGCGGCTGAGCAATTCGTCGATCATGGCAACTCTCGCAGGATCGCTCGCACAGGCGAGGCATCGCCAGCTACAATCGGGAGCGGCAGTGCGATGAGCTCGTATCGCCCCTCGGGTACGTCGTCGAGCACCAGCCCTTCCAGCACGCGGATATCGTGTTTCAGCACCGCCTTATGCGCATCCATCGTCTTGGAATCCTGCGGGTCGATGGACGGACTGTCGATCCCCACCAATCTGACACCCTGAACCGCCAGCCATTCGATGGTTTCGGGCGCGATGGCTGTCGTGGCGGCGTCCCATCTGTCGTGCGGGAATTGCTCGAAAGTGCGGAACAGCACGCGGTCAGCGCTGTTCAGATGCGGCAAGTCGCCTACCTCGATCAACTCCCCCACACCACGCGCATCCACCACCAGGCACTCGCCAAGATAGGGATCGAGATCGACCGAGGCGATATCGGGCGCATCCGGCGAATAATGCAGCGGCGCGTCGGCATGAGCACCGGAATGGGTCGACAGAGTCAGGGCGGAGACATTGACCGGCGATCCTGCCTCTATCTGCCAAGTGCGCGCTTGCGCAAATTCGGTATCGCCCGGCCAGACTGGCAGGCCAGCGCGCAAGGGCTGCGAGATGTCCCAGATCCGGCGGCCCATCAGATCGCCGTCCTGACGCTCAACAGCTCAGGAAAGAACGCCTGTTTCAACACCCCGGCCAGATAGGGCACGCCGGGAGTCCCGCCCGTTCCGCGCTTGAACCCGATGATCCTTTCGACCGTCTTCAGATGCCCAAACCGCCAGCGCTGGAAATGGTATTCCAGATCGACCAGCTTTTCAGCCAGCTCGTACAGATCCCAAGCGACATGCGGATCGCGATAGATTGCGGCCCATGCCTGCTCAACGCTCGCATTGTGTTCGTAGGGTGCCGCAAGATCACGTTCGGTCGCCGAAGCATCGATGTCGAACCCGCGCTTGGCCAGCAGGCGGATGGCGGCATCGTAAAGGCTGGCTCGCGCAGTTTCGCGACGCAATCGATCAGCCCAGTCTGCGGTCTTCTCATGCAAACGGATATGCTTGGCATCGCGCCCGCCCAGCATGAACTCCATCATCCGATACTGCGCTGACTGAAATCCGCTCGATGATCCAAGAAAGGGCCGCACTTGCGAATAATCGTGCGGCGTCATGGTGCTCAACACATCCCAGCTCTGGATCAGCTGCGTCTGCGCCCGCGCCACGCGCGACAGCATCTTGAACGCCGGACGCAATTCGTCACGCTCGATATGCTCGCGAGCCTCGGTCAGTTCATGCAGGCACAGTTTGAGCCACAACTCGCTCGCCTGATGGACGATGATGAACAGCATCTCGTCATGCGCGTCCGATGACGGGTGCTGCGCGGACAGAACCTTATCGAGGTCGAGATAACTGGAATATGTGACGTCGCTGGCCATCGTCATTGGCTCTAGCGCGGCTTGGCTGCGGATGAAACCGCACTCAAGCGTGGTCAGCCTTCCATCACTCGCAATTCAGGATGATGCTTTTGCAGATGTTTCTTGATAATCCGGAGATTGCGCGTGTTCGAGCGGAACAGGACGTCGGCCGCATCGCCGACAACGGGCACAAGGCCAATCGCCGTATCGAAGGCGACATTGGCACCCATGCGCCAGATTTTCCACTTGGGCAGGTCGAGGTTGCGCGCCTCCCATACGATGTATGCGCCAAGCGCGGTCGACACGAAATCGCCGATCACCGGAACCAGGCCAATCAGGGCATCGAGCCCGATGGGAATGTTGACACCGGGAATGCGGAAACTGCGCTCCAGCAGCATTTCCAGCGCCTCGACCCGCGCCAGCACCGATGCGGGATCGGTTCCTGTCGGCAGGTTCAGGCCGATTTGCTGCAATGGCTCCGGACCGTCCAAAATACCTCTCCTTACACCCTTTACGTGGTGGGTTGGGACAGCGGGTACAAGGGGTGGAAGCCCCAAGGGTTGGCTGCATAAGCCCCGAGCGCACCCCGCACGAGCGCCCATCGGACGGGTGCGCCAAGGGGGATGAACACCTCTTCGGCGACCAGTAACGCGTGCGCTTCGGCCAGAGCCTGCTCCTTGGCGATTGGACCTGAAATGGTGAGCGATTGCGCGACCAGTTCGTCCGCTTCGGGAGAGCACAGGCCAATCTCCAGCTCGCAATTGAACTGATTGAGGAACCAGCGAGGCGAGGAATATCGCGCCAGCCGGTCGCGCAGTTCTACATCCGCGCCCTGCCCCGGTTCTACCTGGATTGCGGTTACCCCGATCCCCTGCCACGCGCGCGCCAATTGCTCGAACAGCAGATCGCTCCCCGGACCGGGCGGCAGCCCCACCCGCACTGTCGCCTCTTCGCCTTCGTCCGGCACCCACTGCGCAATTCTGCCGGCGGCGATGGTGCGCAGCTGCTCAGCGCTCCGGCCATTCCAGCGATCGCCCGCCGGAGGGATGATGCGAAATTGTGATGGTGGTGCAATCCACGTCGTCGGCTGCCAGCCGCCCAGCCCAAACGGCGCGATCAGCGCTTCCCGATCGATCGCCATCGATAAAGCCTCGCGTCGGGCAGGATCGGCCAGCAAACCGGTGTCGTTTCGAAACACCAGACCGAATATGCCCAGCGCAGGGTCGACCTGAACCGTCCCGCGGGAGAGGGGTCCGACCTCGGCCAGCGGGAAACTCGCCAGTCGGCCATTGAGCAGCAGATCGATCTCGCCTTCCGCGAACGCTTCGACGGCGGCCTCAACGGGAACGGCGCGCAAAGTCAGATTGCGGGCATTCTCCTGCCAATCCTCGCGTGCGGGCAAACCTCTGGATTCAGGCGGCAGTGCGCTCAGTCTGGCGAGTGGTTGATCTTCATCGCGCGACATCACCATCGGGCCAGCGCCACTGCCGCTTTTGACAAAGCCGAGTTCAGGTTGGGCGAGCAAGCGCAGAAAGTCTGGCATGGGGCTCGACAGGCGTATTTCGACCACGCGCCCGGTCATGGCGCGGATGTCGGTTATCTTTTGCAGGTCCAGCCCGAGCGATGTGCCGTCCAGCCGCTGGATCGTATCGCGTAAAAGGCCGCGAATGTCGGCTGCGGTGATGGGTTGTCCATCGGGCCATTCGGAATCACGAAGGCGGAAAATGTAGCTGCGGCCATCATCCGCGACAATCCACCGCTCGGCAATCGCCGGAATGATCTGGCCGGTCGGATCGAGCGCAACCAGCCCTTCGACAGTCGCCGCCCTTACGTGCTGCGCTGCCGGGGTCAGCCGCACACCTTGCTGGAACAGGCTTTCCGGATCGCCGACAATGGCGATTTCGATCGGGCCATCATTGGTCGCTGGCCCGCATGATCCTAGCGTCAGTACCGCAGCAAAAATGAAAGGGAATCGCATCGTGCCCAAGCAATTAGCAGCTTGGCTCGCAATGGTCAGTCCACAAGTGATCCGATCGCCGGACCGTGGCAGGTCAAACCTTGCGCAAAGCTTGCGGAGTCGTCGCGGAAGGTGCCTTGTGCTGCCACGAGCGCTCAATCATCGCCGCGTCGTTGGCCGGACCACCGTTGGACGGTGCCCGAGCGCTCTGCGAATCCACTTCTTCGTCGAACGCGATCCCGAAACGGTTGTCCTGTACCCAGGCGACAGTACCGGCGACTTCGCCGATATTGCGCAATTCGATCTGCAAGCGATTGCCGCGCTTAACGCGCATGCTGCCCTCGCCCATCATTCCCCCGTCGGACAGATTGCGAACGCGCACGCGGTGCGTGTCTTCACCCTGTTCGACGCGAATATTAGCGAGCAGAAACAGACTGTCGCGCGATACGCTCCGTGTCTCAACACCCGTCATTTTCGGCTTTTCTCCTACGCCCCTTGTCGCATCACCATTCCCGACGACCTGCCGAACCTGATCCGCGACGTTACGAATTGGATTAGGCAATGAAGGCAAATGCTTCGTTAACGCTAGTGTTTTCAGCACGGGTTTCGAGGGGGCGTCCCATGATGATACGGACGCATCCCGACAGGTTTAACGATCAATCGTCGCGGGACACTTTTTCCCGGCGTTCATGCGCTTCCTGCGCCTCGACCGTCATAGTCGCGACCGGTCGTGCGATAAGCCGTTTCAAGCCAATCGGGTCGCCGGTTACTTCGCAATAGCCGTATTCACCTTCGGAGATACGCCGCAGCGCGGAGTCGATTTTTGAAATCAGTTTGCGCTGGCGATCGCGCGTGCGCAGTTCGATCCCCCAATCGGTCTCGCTCGATGCGCGGTCGTTGAGATCGGCCTCCCGGATCGGGCCATCCTGCAGCGATTGCAGCGTCTGATCGGCTGCGCTGTGGATGGAGCGCTTCCACTCGATCAGCAGCACTCGAAAGTACTGTTGCTGGTGCTCATTCATATACTCTTCGTCATCGCTCGGGCTGTAATCCGGCGGGAGCATACGCTTTGCATTTTCGAGAATATCGATGTCTTTAGACGCCGCCGTGGCCATGTGGTCCTCTTCGCCCATTCAACTACCGCGACACTTCCCCGTCCTGGCGCCTGAATATTTCCATTGGCCCACTTGCCCCCAGCAAGTCGAAGCGTTGGGCGGCCTATAGGCGCGAGGCCCTAACGGCACAAGCCGCTTTGCGACAACCTGTCCACGTCGATCCGAAAAAGGCACAAATCGGGATGCGGTTCACACACATTTCGGTCCCTGCTGGAAAAACACCCAACGCCATTAACCAATTGTTGACCATGATTGGACAGTTCTGGTGGCACACGGACGACAGGGGGTCTGTTTCGTGTGCAACGGGGAATAAAAATGGAACTTACACCGATTACCGGGGGCGCTTTCGAAGCAGCCGATACCACGCAGCCCGACATGATTGTCGCGCAGTGCCTCGCCGCAGCTGCGCAGGGCGAAGTGTCCGCGTTGTTCGATCTGGGCGTTGCTTATTCGACCGGCAGCAACGGCATCGATTGCGACCTTGTCGAAGCGCACAAATGGTTCAATCTCGCCGCCGCACGCGGCCATGGCGAGGCGTCATGGTGCCGTTCAGACATTTCTGACGAGATGACGGCCCGCGAAATCGCCGAGGCTCAGCGTCGCGCACGCCAGTGGCTTTCCGAAGAGCGTCGCCAGGCTGCCTAATCGCCTTTTTTGAAGGGCGTTCGTTCGCCCAGAAACATCTGGTCTGTCGCCACACCTTCGCGCTCACGTTCGAGGAAATCCTCGACCGCAGCCCGAAATCCCGGATCGGCAAGCCAATGGGCCGACCAGGTTTGCACAGGTTCATATCCGCGCGCGAGTTTGTGGCCGCCTTGAGCGCCCGCCTCGACCCGCGGCAGGCCAAGCTCGATCGCGATATCGATGGCTTGATAATAGCATAGCTCGAAATGCAGGAAGCGGACGTCGCGCGTGCAGCCCCAGTACCTGCCATAGAGCGCGTCCGACCCGACGAAATTGAGCGCGCCCGCGATCGGCAGATCATCTTCGAATGCAAGAATGAGGACGATCTGGTCACCCATCCGCTCTCCCAGCAGCGTGAACGCGTCGCGGGTCAGGTATGGCGTGCCCCATTTTCGCGCGCCGGTGTCCTGATAGAACACCCAGAACGCATCCCAATGCTGAGGCCTGATATCGTCGCCCGAGAGGCGCTCAATCCGCAACCCCTCCACCGCAGCCGCCCGCTCCTTGCGCAGGTTCTTGCGTTTGCGCGATACAAGCTCGGCCAGAAAATCGTCGAATGTGCCGTAATCGCGGTTCAGCCAGTGGAACTGAAGATCGCTGCGCAAGAGCCAATTCGCCTGCTCGAACAAAGGCAGCTGTTCTTTCTCCACAAAGGTCGCGTGTGCGGACGAAAGCCCGTTCTGCTGGCAGACTATCTCCGCCCCCTTCAACAGATGCAGAGCGAGCGATGGATCGGACAGCAACAGGCGCGGACCACTGGCAGGCGTGAACGGCGCGGCGATCTGGAGCTTTGGGTAATAATTGCGCCCCGCGCGGTGCAGCGCGTCGGCCCAGCTGTGGTCGAACACATATTCGCCCTGGCTGTGCCCCTTGGCATAGCTCGGCATAGCAGCCAGCAGCTTTTCCGAAGCGTCGGTGATCACGATGGGGACGGGATCCCAGCCGGTGCCCTCGCCCACGCTCCCTGAATCTTCGAGCGCGGTTAGAAATTCGTGGCTGACGAATGGATTGCGATCGCCGCCCAGCGCATTCCATTCTTTCGCATCGAAGTGCCCAACCGATGGTGCCAGCCTGACGATCAGCTCCGACTTTGACGGCTCCGATTCTGGCAGTTCCGACCCTGGCGCTTCGCCTTGCGTCATTCGATGCCGTCGCCTTCCGCGATCGGTGCATCGGCGCTTGTCGCTGCCCGGTCACGCAGCTCTCTGGTGCGCACGGTCCATGTCAGCAATGGCCTGCCCGCCTCACGCCAAAGCTCGCTGAAGGCGTTGGGCAGATCGCGAACATCGCTGGCGAGAAAATCGGGTTGCGCACGCTCGATCGCATGGGGTCGCCGCCACGCGCTCAGAAAGCCGTGATCGAGCGTATCGGTCACGACCAGCCCGCGCCAGTAAGTCGGAGAGTGCTTTGCGAACCATTCGCCCATGCGTGGATCGAAGCTCATGACAGCCAGCCGGCCATCATACCCTTCAAGCACCCGCGCAATCGCGGCGCAGGCGTCCGCAATGGCGAAATGCGGCATCGACTTGATTTCGAGCAGCAGCGGCACCTGGCCATCGACCAGTTGAAGCAGGTCTGCCAATGTCCAGATGCGATCCTCGGATCCGGTCAATGTCAGATCGCACAGAGTATCGGCATCCAGATCGGCCACCTTGCCGCGCGCATCGGTCAGCCGGTCAAGTTCCCAATCGTGGAACACCAAAGGCACGCCATCCTTGCTCATCTGGATATCGCATTCGATCCCGAAGCCGGACGCGATCGCGGCTTCGGCTGCCGAGCGCGAGTTTTCCGGGACGCCGAAGCTGTGCAACCCGCGGTGCGCGTAGGTGTGTCTGGTGAGCCAGTCGGGTGCCGAGCGTACTGTCATCGCAGATCAGGCATCGGCAATGGCGATCACGGCGTCCACTTCGACGGCGGCACCAAGCGGTAGAACCGGCACACCTACAGCGGCGCGAGCGTGACGTCCCTTCTCGCCGAACACTTCGAACATCAGATCGGATGCACCGTTGGCGACCTTTGGCTGATCGGTGAAATCGCCGGTCGAGCTGACAAAAGCGCCCAGCTTCACCACTCGCTCGACCCGTTCAAGCACACCGGCGGCTTTCAATTGAGCAAGGATCATCAACCCGCATGCCCGCGCCGCTGCCATCCCTTCTTCCAGCGACACATCTTCGCCCAGACGGCCCGTGGCCAGTGCACCATTGATGAAAGGCAATTGTCCGGAAACGTGGGCAAACCCGCCATGGACGACGACCGGCTGATAACTGGCGACGGGTGCCGCCGCTTCCGGCAGCGTAATGCCAAGTTCTCTAAGACGCGCTTCGACACTCATGCCGCTTCTCCCTGTTCAGCTGTATCCAGTCGATCAATCAACCATGGCAACGCATCGGCCCAGCGGTCGATCCGGGCGTCCGCATGACCAGCTTTGTGCGCGCAATCAATAGAGTCGGCGATCATCGGCTCGCCGCACATATGCAGCCGCATCACATTCGGCACAGTCTCTTTGACCGAGGCGTGGTGCTGCGCCAGATCATCGATGAAGATCGCCTGGGTCGGAGCGTGTTCTTCGATGATCTTTTGCAGCGCCGGACCTTTCGGTCCCTGGTTAGTGTAGACCTCGGCATGGATACCGTGCGCGGCCAGTTGTTCGGCTCGCATATCGCGGCGCTTGTCGACCAGGTTGGTGAGGATCACGACATCGGCGTGTTCGCTGATCGCGTTGATCGATTCCACTGCCCCGGCGATCGGTATTTGACGGTCCATCTCCGTATCGAAGAACCCGCCCAGCATGCGCCAGACTTCGTCAGCCTGCAAAAACTCGCCGCTTTCCTGCCATGTCAGCGCCTTGGCGAAATTCGCGCCTTCAAGCTTGAAATTGACACCCTGGCTTTCTTCCAGCCAGTCCTTGAAATGCGCGACCATGTGCAACAGCACTTCGTCGCAATCGCTGATGATTAGAGGGCGGCTCATTGAGATAGCTCCTGACGGGCGGCGATCAGTTCTTCGGGCGTGACAGCCATCGCTTCGGCTGCCCGGATCAGATCGGGTTCGTGGTTGGCGAGAAAATCGAGGGCGGATAAAAGCACGGCCGGATTGCCAAGCCCGGCCCTGAGCGTGTCGGGGTCCAGACCCGTTAGAGATAGGTAGCGTTCCGCCCGATCGCCATCCTCGAGTATCCAGCCGAGCGCCGCGAGCGCCAGCGTCTGAGCGCTTGGTGGGATGCTGCCAGTCGAAAGATGATCGGAATCCGGGATTGTAGCGTCCTCTTCACAGGAGTAGACAAGCAATTGAACTGAAACGGGGCATGCAGTGGCAAAGCGAATAATGGTTGTCGAGGATAACGACCTCAACCGGAAATTGTTCTGCGATGTTTTGAAAGCCAATGGATTCGATGTCGATCCTGTGGCCGATGGCGAAAGTGTGCTCGCCACGGCCCGCGAGACATCGCCCGACCTCATCATCATGGACATCCAATTGCCCGGCGTTTCCGGGGTGGACCTTATAGAAGCCGCCAAACGCGACGGTCTGTTGCGTCAGATACCAGTGCTCGCAGTCACGGCATTCGCGGCCAAGGGCGATGAAGAACGCATCCGTTCGGCAGGTGCATCGGGCTATCTCTCAAAGCCGGTCTCGATCAGCCCGTTCATGAGCGCGGTGAACGATCTGATCGAGCCCGAGGTCTGAGGCAGGCTTGCATGTCGAGGCGGAGGATCCATCTTGGGCTGGAGCGGCGCGACCTTGACAAGTCGCCAGCCAGGCCGCTTTTCAGCCATAAACACAATCCATGGGCCCGCAGATCGGGCCGACACAGCACTTCAGCAAAGAAAGCACATCGCCAATGGACAGCGCCGACATAGACAAGCGCATTCGCGCCTTGATCGAGCCTTTCAACAAAAAGGGTGTCACGATCGAGGACGGGACGACCTTTGCCAATGATCTCGAGTTCGACAGCCTGACCGTCATGGATTTCGTCGCCGAGATCGAGGACGAATTCGACATCATCATCAGCATGAACCAGCAAGCCGAGATCGAGAATTACGGCCAACTCGTTGCCGCAGTCCACAAGTTGCAGGATAGCTGATAAGAGCGCTTTATGACTGACACTCTCACGCAGGCCGATCAGGCCAAAGCACCTGCGGGCGATCTCTTTTCCAAGTTCGACCCGATCATCCAGACGCGCGAGACCTTGCTCGCGACCGGGGTCGAAGATCCATACAATCTCGTGATGGAGAAAGTGCTCTCGCCGACCCGTGCGATCTGCAACGGGCGCGATACGATCCTGCTTGGTACCTACAATTACATGGGCATGACCTTCGATCCGGACGTGCTCGATGCCGGGCGCGATGCGCTGACCGAGTTCGGTTCCGGTACCACCGGCAGCCGCGTCCTCAACGGCACGTATCAGGGTCACAAGGAGTGCGAGGACGCGCTCAGAGAATTCTACGATATGGACCATGCGATGGTCTTTTCGACCGGATATCAGGCGAATCTCGGGATCATCTCGACCATCGCGGGCAAGGGCGACTATGTCGTGCTCGACATCGACAGCCACGCCTCGATCTACGATGGCTGCGCGATGGGCAATGCAGAGATCGTGCCGTTCCGCCACAACGATATCGAAGCGATGGAAAAGCGCCTTCGTCGCATTCCCGAAGACGCGGGCAAGCTGGTCATTCTCGAAGGCGTCTACTCGATGCTGGGCGATGTCGCTCCGCTTAAGGAAATGGTTGCCGTCGCCAAGAAATATGGCGCGATGGTGCTGGTCGACGAAGCGCATTCGATGGGCTTTATCGGCGAGAACGGTCGCGGCGTTTGCGAAGAGCAGGGCGTGATCGACGATGTCGATATCATCATCGGCACATTTTCGAAGAGTGTCGGCACGGTCGGCGGTTTCGCGGTGTCGAACCATCCGAAATTCGACATCATGCGGCTGGTATGTCGCCCTTACGTCTTCACTGCGAGCCTGCCGCCAAGCGTTGTGGCAACTGCGGCGACTTCTATTCGCAAGCTGATGCATGGCGCGAACAAGCGCGCGCATCTGTGGGAGAATTCGAAGCGTCTGCATGGCGGCCTTAAAGAGCTCGGTTTCGACATTGGCACCGAGACACCGCAAAGCGCGATCGTGGCGGTCATAATGCCCGACCTCGAACAGGGCGCGATGATGTGGGAGGCTCTCTTGCGGGAAGGACTTTACGTCAATCTCGCCCGTCCCCCCGCAACCCCGGCAGGCATGACGCTGCTGCGGTGTTCGCTGTGCGCCGAACACTCGGCAGAAGAGGTCGAGACGATCCTCGGAATGTTTGAACGAGCTGGTAAAACGGTGGGAATTATCGCCGCCTAGCGGACAAGTTGGATCAGGACGGCATGTCCTCAAAACTGGTCACGCTGTCGCAGCGATTGCTCGACACACCATCGTCTTCGCCGCCGCCCAGCTGAGTGACGGCCACGAATCCAAGGACCACCAGCACCACGAAGATTGTGGTGACGGTGCCGAGATACTCATCGATCACCCGCTTGATCGGCGCGCCGAATATCTGGAACAGCACGCCGACCACCATGAAAATCAGCGCCCGACCCGCAATCGCGGCGAGCGTGAATGTGAGCAGGTTCATTTCGATGAACCCGGCGGTGATCGTCATCAGTTTGAACGGGATCGGCGTTCCCGCCGCGAGAAACACGGCCGCTGCGCCCTGATCGCGGATGTAACAGGCGGCCACGGGGAAGCTCTCCGCCAGGCCGAGAACGCCCAGCATCCACTCTCCGATCGTTTCGTAGAGGAAATACCCGATCGCGTATCCAAACAATGCGCCAAGCACCGATGCGACCGTTGCGATGGTTGCGAACCGCATCGCCTTCTTGGGCTCGGCAAGACACATCAGCCCCAGCAGCGGATGCGGCGGGATTGGAAAGAAACTCGATTCGATGAAGCAGAAGAATGCGAGCCAGGCCTGCGCTTGCGGGTGCGCCGCCTTATCCATCGTCCAGTTATAAAGACTGCGCAGCCACTGCATCCGCTTGGCCTTCTATGTGAGAGGTCCGGCGCGATTACGGCAGGCGACCGGCTCGTGCAACCTGCAATAATTCACCAAATGGGTTATTTGTGATTGACATTGTCACGCTATTTGGTACTAAAGGGACAACATCGCAAAATACCGATTCGCCAGCAGGGCGGCCTTCTCTTCGAAGCGCCGCCTTTTTTGGTGCCTGAACCGGAGAGACGGGTGACTGATAATCTCAGCCAGCGGGGCAAGGAAAATCCTGCTCCGGCTTCAGACAACGATTGGCAGGAAGTCTTTCTCGACAGCCTTGCAGAAACCTCCAACGTCCGAAAGTCGGCGCGCAAGGCCAAGAGGAGCGCGAGCTTCGTCTACAAGGCCCGCCGCGAAAATGCCGAATTCGCCAATGCGTGGCTCGCCGCTTTGTGGGAGGGCTACGCCCATCTCGAAATGGAAGTGCTGTGCCGCCTGCGCGAAGGCGACCAGAACGGAAAAGATGACGCGAAATACGACTTTGCCAACGCCATCCGCCTGTTGAACGCGCATCGCGACAATGCAGCGCGGGCACAGGCCCAGCAGCGCAATGTCAGCGCCGCCGAGGTTCGCGCATCGATCGATCGCAAAATCGCGGCGATC
>JBCCBW010000021.1:0-66269 GCA_039033835.1 Pseudomonadota bacterium | reverse complement strand
CCCCCCCCCCCCCCCCCCCCCCCCCCCCGCCTCGCCACCGGGATACCCTCCGGGGGGTTGGGTGGTGGGGCGCGGGCTGGCACCGGCATCTAAGCAAACCTATTCCTCAACCAATCGATCAAAATGCGCAGCCAGCTCGGCGGCGTTGTTTTCCCAGCTGAAGCGGTCGGCCAAGGCGGCGACATCCTCGCGCCGGGGAGGGTTGTTCAACACTGCGGTGACGGCCGCCGCGACCGCCTCCTTGGTGCGCTCGACCAACCGCCCGGCTGTGTCGTTCACGATCAGCTCCCGCGCTCCGCCCACATCGCTCGTCACGACAGGAGTGCCGCAGGCAAGCGCTTCGACCCAGGCGTTGGCCAGCCCTTCGCTGACGGTTGGCAGCACCATCACGTCGGCAGCGGACAGGATCAGCGGCAGGACATCGTGATCGACCGATCCGGCGAAATGTATGCGGTCCTCGACGCCCAGATCGCGCGCGATACGTGTCAGCCGGGCCTCGTCATCGCCCTTGCCCACCAGCACCAGCCGCGCGCCGGGAATGGCGGGAAGGGCGGAGATGGCGATGTCCTGCCCCTTGCGCTCGATCAGCGCTCCGACACAGACCAGCATCGGGGCCGTGTCGGGCAGATCAAACCCCAGCGCCTTGCCCAATTGTGTGCGCAATTGCGTGTGATCGAGCGGACGGAAGCGGTCGCGGTCGAGCCCCGTGTAATGGATCGTGATTTTCTCGCGGTCGATGCCCATCGCGGCCATATCTGTGACGAGGGCTTCGCTGACCGCCAGCAGACCATCGGCTTTTGCGGCGGCGTCCAAAATCTGCTCGCGGGCAAAGTCGTGATCGCCCCAGAACGAAATGTCGGACCCTCGCGCCTTGATCGAAAGCGGCAGGTCCATCGCCTGCGCAATGGTCGCGGCGGCGGGTCCATCGGGGAAGAAGAACTGCGCATCCAGTACATCGATCGGGTGTTCGGAATGAATTTGCTCGATCACCGGCAGCGCTGCCTTGGCAATCGCACTCGCGTTGCGCTTCGCGCCGATCTTGGGGATCAGGGTGAAGCGCGGGCGGTGCACGGTAAGACCGCCTTCCTGTTCAACCGGTTCCAGTTCGGACAGCGCGCGGTAACGCCCAACCGCGACCGGCGGCAATCCGATCGGGTTGACCACCGTGACCCGCCAGTCACCACGCGCGGCCAGTTCCTCCAGCGAGCGCGCCACAAAAGTCCCGAAACGCGGGTTCACCGCGTTGGGATAGAGCGTGCTCAAGGACAGGACATGTTTCACGCGGTCGGCTTCTCCTGCATCTGCGGGGAGGATACGTTTGGCTGGTTAAGGGCGTCTGACTGGTAAAGGTTACGGGCTAAAGCGGCCTAACGAGCATTGTGGCCACGGCGATCCATGGCGGATTGTCGACCACTTGCTGTTTTTGTCCACTTCCGGGCGGTAACAGCCCGACCAGCGTACCTTTACGGTCGATCAATCGGCCAAATGCGAAGCGTCCGCCGGGTCTCGGAACAAGGCAATCACGGTTAATGGCCTCGCCTGCCTGATCCGGATTTAGCTGACGCATCCACAGAGTATCGCCGGGGCGGAACTCGCCGACGCTCTCGCCGACGCTGATGGCGAGCAGCGGCGCTTCATCCCCTTGCGCGGCCAATTCTGTCGGGAGCAGCGCTTCTCGCGGGCTTTCGAACGCATCCACGCCAGAAGCTCCTAATTCGGCCACGACTTCGGGTGTGACGCCGCCTTCCGAACGAACGAGGGTTTCTGGGTCGATCTCAAGCGCGGCGGCGATCCGATCCATCCACTTGATCGAAAGGTTGCGCATGCCCGTCTCAAGCCGTCCGATCGTCTGAGCGGTGGTGGGCGGGGTGCAGGCCTCGGCAAGTTCGGCCAGCGTCATCCCCTTCGCTTTACGGATGTCGCGAATGCGATTGATCATGCGAACCCTCCTGTCTTTCGGTGAATAACCAAATTGGTTTCTTCTTTCCTACAGACCGACCGCTTTGGCAAGGCTCCTCTTCGAGCAATGCACTGAGGAGGAATCCGAAATGAAACGCCAACTGGTCGAACGCGAACTTACCAATGAAGGGCCAAAGCGCGGCGGCAACCCGCGCTCGGCACGCCGGACTGTGACTGTGAACGCCGCTGAGTCGCCGCTAGCGTGGCTGCATTCACGCGGCCATCTGGAGGAACGGCTGTTCGATGCGGGCGAAGCGCTGCGCAACGATTACGAGCGCGCGCAGCTTTCCGCCAATGTGACGATGCGCTGGGATCCGGTGCGGATAAAGACGACGGGCGATCTCGGCCTGTCCGCTGCCGAAAAACAGCTTGCGGCAAAGCAGCGTTTCGACGGTGCGCTAGCCGAAGCAGGCAAGGGGCTGGAAGATATCCTGTGGCGCGTCGTGTGCGCGGGCGAGGGGCTGCCCGATGCGGAAAAGACGCTGGGTTGGCCCGCGCGCAGCGGCAAGCTGGTGCTCAAGCTCGCGCTGGAGCGGGTGGCGGATTTCTATCGGATCAGGTGAATTGCGTTTGCGAGGTGTCAACTTTGCGAATACACATTCCAACCCAGCATTTCTGCGGGCTAGAATGTGTTTTGGCCGGTTGACACCCTGTCAAATGTGTCAATTTCGCAGGCGTCTCGATTTACTCGCCACTGCCATAGAAAAACCGCTCTTCGACGATCTTATCGTCCTTCACGGTGTACACGCCGACTTCGGACATCTGCGACCGGTCGCCGTCGAAAGTCACGTCCATGCTGTATCGGATCGCGAACTGATCGCCGAATACATACGGACCGTCGGTGGTCACGTCGTGCATTTCTGCATTGGATTCCCACCAGGCATGCTTTTGCAACAGTGCTTCACGACCCTCTACGCGGGCCATCGGGCTGTCATCCTGCGGTTCAAGGCTGACGATGTTGTCCGACCAGTACGATTGGTAGACCTCGGCATTGTCCTCGGCGACGGCAGCGGTGAAATCCTTGGCAAGTTGATCGATTGGCATGGCTGTTCTCCCTCTTGTTCATTCGCAGAATATGCGCTGGCAATGTGGCGGTATCGCGACGCGATGTCGATCAGAGGAGGGCTGTCACTTGGCGCCGCAGTTCCGGCAGGACGTCGCGTTCGAACCACGGGTTCTTGCCAGCCCACAGGCGGACGCGCCAGGCCGGGTGCGGCAGCGGAAAGAACGGCGCGAAGTCGGCGAACCTGCGAACGCGCTCGGTCATGGAGAGCTTTTTCGTCTCAGGCAGATATTCGGCTTGCGCATAAGCCCCGACAAGCAACGTCAGGCGATTGTCGGGCAGCACGTCCAGAATGCGCTGGTGCCATGCCGGGGCGCATTCCTTGCGCGGAGGAGCATCGCCGCCTGACGCCTTGCCGGGATAGCAAAACCCCATCGGCATCAGGGCGAGCGTTTCGGCGTCGTAGAATTTCGGCTTTTCAAGGCCCAGCCATTCGCGCAGGCGATCTCCGCTGTCATCGTCCCACGGCACTCCGCTCGCATGGACTTTCGTGCCCGGCGCTTGTCCGATGATGAGAATCCGTGAACGCGGCGAGAACTGTACGACGGGCCGCGGTCCAAGCGGCAAATGCTTGGCGCAGATGGTGCAAGCGGCGATCTCCTCGTGGAGCTCTTGTGCCGCCGCGTCGCTCACCCCTCGACCTGCTCGGCTATCTCCAGCCAGCGTTCCTCAGCTGCATCCTTCTCAGATCGAGCATTCTCGATGCCCTTGGAAATCGTCGTGAAACGCTGTGGGTCTTTCGCGAACAGCTCCGGGTCGGCAAGGATCGCCTCGCCCTTTGCAATCGCGGTTTCCAGCTCGGCTATCCGATCAGGGAGGATCTCGTAATCGCGCTGATCCTTGTAGCTCAGCTTGTCGCTCTTGGACGGTGCTGGAGCGGTCGGGGGCTGGGCTGGTATCGCTGCGGCTTTCGTCTTGCGGACAACCGGCTTGCTGCGCTTCGCCTCCCAATCCTCATAGCCACCTGCAACGATATCGACCTTGCCCGATCCATCGAGGCCCAGCGTGACGGTGACGGTGCGGTCGAGGAAGTCGCGATCGTGGCTGACGATCAGAACGGTGCCATCGAAGTCGGAGATCACTTCTTGGAGCAGATCGAGCGTTTCGAGGTCGAGGTCGTTGGTCGGCTCGTCCAGCACCAGCAAATTGGCCGTCCGCGCAAACTCGCGGGCCAGCAGCAGCCGCGATCGCTCACCGCCCGAAAGGATACCGACCTTGGTGTCGACGATCTTGGGATCGAACAGGAAATCCTTGAGATACGCCTGCACATGCTTGCGTTGCCCCCGCACATCGATCCAGTCGCCGCCCTCGGCCAGGATATCGCGCACGCTGGCATTGGGTTCGAGCAGCCGACGTTGCTGGTCGATCATCACGCCCGACAGCGTCTTGGCGCGCGTGATCGTGCCGGTATCCGGCGCAATCTCACCGGTCAGCATCTTGAGCAAGGTTGTTTTACCAGCACCATTGGCGCCGACGATGCCGATGCGATCGCCATTCTGGATGCGCAGGGTGAAGGGCTTGATGACCTGGCGCCGATTATCCCCGTCGCCGAAGCTTTTGGTGATCGCCTCCGCGACGATGACCGATTTCGATTTGAATTCCTCGTCATTGGCAAGCTTGAGCTTCGCGGTCCCGCTGTCGGATATCATCGCGGCGCGCGCGGCCCGCATCTGGCCCAGCTTTTCGAGCCTGCCCTGGTTGCGCTTGCGCCGGGCGGTGACGCCGCGTTCCAGCCAGTGCGCTTCCAGCTTCAGCTTGGCATCGAGCTTTTCGGCGGCACGTGCTTCTTCGGCATACACTTGCTCTTCCCACGCCTCATACCCGCCAAAGCCGACTTCCTTGCGCCGCAGAGTTCCGCGGTCGAGCCACAGCGTCGCACGGGTCAGCCGTTTGAGGAAGGTCCGGTCGTGACTGATGGTGATGAACGCGCCCTTGTATCGGGTCAGCCAATCCTCCAGCCAATCGATCGCGGACAGGTCGAGGTGGTTGGTCGGCTCGTCCAGCAGCAGCAGATCGGGGTCTTGCGCCAGCGCCCGGGCAATCGCGGCGCGGCGCATTTCCCCGCCGCTCGCGGTTCTGGCCTCGCGCGCCATGTCGATCCCGAGCTGGCCAGCGATGCTCTCAACCTCGTGTTCGGCTGGCGCACCGTCTCCGCGCAGAGCGAAATCCATCAGCGTGTCGAAGGGGGAGAGATCGGGCTCCTGCTCCAGAAACACGATCCGCATGTTCGGCTTAACGCGCCGGGTGCCGCGATCCGCTTCGATCCGGTCATCGATCAGTTTGAGCAAGGTGGTCTTGCCCGCGCCATTGCGACCGATCAGCGCCAGCCTGTCGCCCGGCAGAACATGCAGATCGATCGGATCGGCACCTTGACCGGGCTGGGGACCGCCGAACAGCCAGCGACCGCCTTGTTGCAGGCCGAGCCCTTCGAGGGAGAGGATTGGTGGTTGTGCCATCGGTTGCGCCACGTAGGGGCTTGCGTGTCAGCCCACAAGACGGTTCAGTGCGGCGAAAGCTCCGGCAGGGCACTGGAGCACCAAGGAGGGTCTTCCATGTTTCGCATAATCACAACCACGCTTGCCGCGAGCGCGCTTGCCATCCCGGCTTTTGTCGGTGCTGCCGAGATCGAAATCGAGGCCGAAGGGCCGGTGATCGAGCTATCGATCTACGAAAGCGTCACCGCAGAACCGGATATGGCGACGATCGGGGCGGGGGTGACTTCGCAAGCCACCACGGCGGTGGACGCAATGCGTCAGAACGCGGTCGAGATGCGCAATGTGATCGATCAGATCAGATCGCTCGGTATCGATGAGAAAGACATTCAGACCACCGGCATCAATCTCAACGCGCGCTACGATTACGACCGTGCCACGCAGCGTAATGTCTTTCGCGGCTATCAGGTCTCGAACCGAGTAAGCGTGAAACTGCGCGAGATCGAAGAGACAGGCGTGGTGCTGGATGCGCTTGTCGGTGCTGGCGCAACCGATCTTTCCGGCCCCAGTTTTTCGATCGAGGACGACACAGCCGCGAAGGAGCAAGCCCGCCGGCGGGCATTCGAGCGCGCGAATGAACAGGCTCAGGCCTATGCCGCGATGATGGGGCATGACGAAGTGCGCGTGCTAGAGATCAGCGAAAGCGTTCAGGCGCGTGGCCCGATAGCCCTGCAAGCCATGCGAGGCGCCGCCGATGTTGTGGAAGAGACGGCGGCTCCGGTTCAGCCCGGAATGGTCAACACCGGGGTGGCAGTCACGATCAAGTTCGAAGTCGTTTCCGACGAAGAAGAGGAGGCTGAGGAAGAGTGAGCGCGGTCGCTGAATGGCGCGCAACCTCACTATTCACAGCTTGTTCAACGCATTTACTCTAGGCATGACAACATCATGAAACGCATCCGCTCTTTCCTTGCCGGTATTCTTGCGGCGCTATCGCTAGGCCTGATTGTGGCTGTACCGGCGAATGCTGGCGGCTTTGCGCAGGATCAGTCGCGCAGCGATCAAGGCAAGGCGCGCGAGGAAATGCGGGCTGGCAACCAGCTGTCGCTGCGCGAGATCGAACGCCGCGTCCTGCCTCGCATGAAGGGCAGCGAATACCTCGGCCCCGCTTATGATTCCACGGCCCGCGCCTATCGCTTGAAGTTCATCAAGGATGGCCGCGTGACCTATGTCGATGTCGATGCCCGCACCGGGCGGATCATCAACCGCTCCAGCTGAACCGAAAACAGCGCAGATTTGGACAAAGGGCGGGGGAAATCCGTTAATATGCATGCCGCACCTTCCTTGACGCGTCGGGCGCAAAAGCGCACCAGACGGGCGGCAAACACGCAGCAGATTGGTGGTTTATGCGCATCTTGATCGTCGAAGACGAACCCACTCTTGGCCAGCAGCTGAAATCGACACTGGAACAGACCGGTTATGCGGTCGACCTGTCGACGGATGGCGAAGACGGGCACTTCCTCGGCTCGACCGAAGATTACGACGCGGTGATCCTCGATCTCGGCCTGCCCGAAATCGATGGCCTTTCGGTGCTGGGCATGTGGCGCAAGGAAGGACGGGACTTTCCGGTCCTTGTCCTGACCGCGCGCGATAGCTGGTCCGACAAGGTCGCCGGGCTTGATGCGGGCGCAGACGATTACCTCGCCAAGCCGTTCCAGACCGAGGAACTGATTGCCCGCCTGCGCGCTCTCATCCGCCGCGCTTCGGGCAACACCTCGTCCGAACTCACCGCCGGGCAGGTTCGGCTAGACACGCGTTCGGGCCGGGTCACGCTGAGCGGCGAGCCGGTGAAGCTGACCGCGCAGGAGTACAAGCTGCTGTCCTACCTCATGCACCATAAAGGCAAGGTGGTGAGCCGGACCGAGCTGATCGAGCACATTTATGATCAGGATTTCGATCGCGATTCCAACACGATCGAAGTTTTCGTCACCCGTATTCGCAAGAAACTTGGCGCAGAGGTAATCACTACGATCCGTGGCCTCGGTTACAGCCTCGACGACCCCGCAGACGCACCCCGAGCGTAAGAACTCGGGCCAGGCGGCATCCGCGCGTCAGACCGGCGCCGCTCCTGAAACTGCGCCTGAGACCGCGAATCCGGACGATGTGACCGGCGCGGGCGAGGGTAAGCGGACATCGCCGCAGGGCAGCCTTGCCCGGCGTATGGGATTGATCGCCGCCGGTTGGATTTTCGTGTTGCTGCTGGGAGGGGGGATTGCGCTCGATCGCACCCTGACCCGGCAAGTCGAGCAAAATTACGACGAGCAGCTTGAATATATCATGACGGCGATGATCGCCTCGGCAGAGATCATGCCGGGCGGTGAGGTCAGCTTCAACCGCGCGCTCGGCGATCAGCGCTTTCTCGAGCCCAATAGCGGGCTCTATTACCAGATCGACGGGACCGGCGTAGAGCCATGGCCGTCGCGCAGCCTGTGGGACCGCACTCTGGAGCTTCATGGAGCGGTCGGCGAAGGGGAAGAGTTCGACGACGAACCGCATTTCTACAACTCCGATCAATTTGCGGGCGAGCCGCTGAGAATTGTCGAGCGGACGGTGATCCTGCCTGGCAGCGAGACGCGCTGGACCTTCGCGGTCGCCTCGGGCACCGCTGAAATGGATGGGCAGCTCCAGCGCGTCCGCTCGATCCTTATCTGGAGCTTTGCAGTGCTCGGCCTTGGTCTGCTTGTCATGGCTCTGCTTCAGATCCGATACGGGCTTTCACCGTTAAGGCGCGTGCGTGCGGCGATCCAGAAACTGCGAACGACGGGCGCGAACCGCATCACCGAGCCGCTGCCGACCGAAGTGCAGCCCTTGGTGGAGGAGTTGAACGGCCTGTTGGCTCATTCCGAGCGCCAGGCCGAGGAAGCGCGGATGCACGCTGGCAATCTTGCCCATGCGCTCAAGACGCCGCTCACCGTCCTCACCAATGCCGCGACTGCGCGCGATCCCGATCTCAATCAGGCCGTGTTCCGCGAAACCCGCACGATGCAGCGCCATGTGGATCATCATCTGGCACGGGCTCGCGCGGTGGGTCGCCGGGCTGTCGGCCATGCCCGAACCAATGTTCGCCAAAGCGCAGAGGCGGTGCAGCGCGCGGTCGAGCGGCTCTATCCCGAAGGCCGGCTGGATATCGCTGGGAGCAAAGATGCTCTCGTCGCGATCGAACGTCAGGATCTCGACGAAATCCTTGGCAATCTGATCGAGAACGCGGCGAAATATGGCGGCGGAAGCGTGTTCGTGACCGTCGACAACGATCCCGATAGCGAACAATGCAAGATCTGGATCGAGGATGACGGGGCTGGCATACCGGAAGAAGAACGCATCCGAATTTTCGATCGCGGCGCGCGGCTGGACACCGGCAAGCCCGGCACTGGCCTCGGGCTCGCGATCGTCCGTGATGTTGCCGAAATTTACGGCGGCGGTGTCTCACTCGGTGAGAGTGAAGATTTGGGCGGATTGCTGGTCGAATTGAGCCTGCCAAGAGCCTGACGCGGCTTTTTGTTGGTTGGCGAAGGGTTCGGCCAGCCTCATTCGTTAAGAAGGCAAGTGAACAGTCCGATCCACACGCAAACGGGGCCATTTGCGCGGAAAAATGACAACCACAGCTGAGCAAAGCTCTGATGGCCCGACAGGCGATGCCCTGCTGGTCGCACGGATCGCCGAGCGCGATGAAGCAGCGTTTCGGGCGGCTATCGCAGAGCATGCAAGGCTGCTTCACCGGATCGCCTATCGAATGATCGGCGACGCCCATGAGGCTGAGGATATTGCGCAGGAAGCGATGTTGAGATTGTGGGATCATGCACCGCGATTGAACGCAAAGGGCGGTAACGCCGGAGTGCGTCTCGCGCCGTGGCTGAAACGCGTTACCATCAATCTCGCGATCGACCGGCTGCGCTTCGCCAAACGGAATTCCGACGGCGAAGTGCCTGATCGCGCGGATGAGACGCCGCTGGCCGATGAGCGGCTGGAAGCGGACGAGCAGGGGGCGGCAGCGCGCGCTCTGATTGCACAGCTACCCGACCGGCAGCGCGCGGCAATCGTGCTGACCTACTATGAAGAGCTGCCAAATGCCGATGCTGCGGATGCGCTGGATATGAATATCAAGGCGTTCGAATCGCTACTGCATCGTGCGCGCGGAGCCTTGCGCAAAGCCTTTGGCGAACGCGACGAGGAGGGAGGAGCAACATGAGCGACGACAAGCCTATCGCGCCGGACAGCCCTCTCGCGAGTGTTCTGGATAGTTATGATGTGCCGGACCTGTCGGACGGTTTCGCCGATCGCGTGCTTGCCAAGACTAAAGATAGACCTGAGCCCCTTCCGCCACTGCGTCGCGGCGCTGGGCGGTGGCGTACCGCACAAAGGCTTGCTGTCGGAACGCTGGCGGCTGGAGCTTTGGTGACGGCCGCCGCTGCGACAGGTGCGCTCGACAGTCTGCCGATCACCTTGCCTTCGGCTGAGAAAGTTTGGGCGACGATTACGGGTCAGGAAGACACCAGCGACCCGACCGCAACCGCCACTGGCTCGCCAAGCCCGGCATTGGTTCCGCAAACCAGCGATCCGGTCGTGATCGAAGGGCCGATCGATACTCCCGAAGAGCTTGAAGAAGCATTCAGGCGGATCGACGAGGTTCGCGGCAACCGACAGGAGACCCGACGCAACCGAGTCGACAACCGGATCGACCGGGCAATCGAGCGACGCCGCGAACAAGGCCTACCAGCGCCCACGCCCGAACAGGAATCGCGACTGCGCGAGCGGATCGAGGAATTCCGCGACCGGCGCGATAACCGCATCGATGAGCATCTTGAAGGGCGACGCGAAGACCTGCGCGAGCGTGTCGAAAGCGGCGAAGAGCTGTCGCGCGAGGATTTCATTCGCCAGCAGAGAGGAACCGTGGATCGCCCCGTCAGGCGAGAGAGACTAGAGCGGCTGCGCCAGCTCCCACCGGAAGAAAGGCGCGAGCGACTCCGCCAGTTCCGTGAGCGACGCATGCAGCGTCTGGAACAGATGGACGGGGAAAGTGAGATCGACGGTCAGTTCGAGCCCGATGAAGCGCCGGTCGATACTCTTCCGACCGAAGATTCATTGCCTGAACCCGAGGGCGAACGATAATTTTTGTGTTTCCACGAAGGGTGAGCGTGCCCGCCTCGTCTTACTGAATGTCACCGCCCCGAAATGGTGGATTTGGAATCGGATCGACCCCGCACCTGGACATTCGATAAGGACGAGGAAGAGAAAATGAAAACGCATCTGACAATCGCTGCGGTCGCAGCTCTCACCGTAGCTTCAACTGCCATGGCGCAGGAGCAAACCCGGACCAAGACGTTCGAGGGCCCGAACGCCACTGCAACGCAGACTACAACGGTCAATCGAGAGGCGGGCACGCTCAATCGCGATCGTGAAGTGACCAATACCAACACCGGCAACACCGCGTCGAGCAACCTCAATCGTCAGCGCACCGAGACAGGATCCACCGTGAGCCGCACGCAAACCGGCCCGCAGGGTAACTCCCGCAGCCTGAACGGCGAGCGGGTTCGCACCGATAATGGCTCCACCTTCAACGGCACCGCTACCGGACGGCGCGGCAATGAATTCGGCTTGTCTGGCAGTCGCAGCCGCGACGGTATGGGCAGTTCGAGCGCCAGCCAGCGCGTCACCAACTCGGCGGGCGAGAACGTCTATGCGCGCGACCGCAGCACGACGCGCAGCAATGGTCGGGTCAATCGCAGCGTGGACACTTCGCGCAAACAGGGCTTCAAGCCGCGCCGCGCCAACCGCCGCTCACCGCGCTGATCGCTACAACAAACCGGCAGGCCACTGGCCCCAAGTCTCAACCTGCCGGTCAAATCCGTTGTCGATGATGGATCGGCACGGAACCTCGAGGGCACACGGCTTTCAAGACCATCCGTGTGCCCTCGTTTTTGCGTGTGGGGAGTGGGAGAGGCCTGCGATCAGCTAGCCCAGGCGCGCTTTTTCGTGGTGGCGGATCACCTCTTCGATGATGAATCGCAGGAATTTCTCGCTGAATTCCGGGTCGAGATCCGCTTCCTCCGACAGCTTGCGCAGTCGCTCGATCTGCCGCTGCTCGCGCGCGGGATCGGCTGGCGGAAGGGTGACCTTGGCTTTGTATTCGCCCACGGCCTGCGTGATGCGAAAGCGCTCGGCCAGCATATGAATGATCGCGGCATCGATATTGTCGATGCTCTTGCGAAAGCCCGTAAGGACCGGGTCGGCCACAGAGACATCGGGTGAATGGGGTTGCATGGAATCGGTCATCCGTACCGAAGCTAGCAACAATTCAGCGCTTGCCAAGCGCGCGGACCTCCCCCAAATGCGTCACATCATGAGTGCCGACGTCGTACCTTTGCCGCGCAAGCGACCGACACTCGACCCGATGCTGTCGCTGACCGCCAACGGCATGAACTCGGTCAACACAGTCATTCTCGAACGCATGCAAAGCGAGATCCCGCTGATCCCGCGCCTCGCTGGGCATCTGATCTCGGGGGGAGGCAAGCGCTTGCGCCCGATGCTGACGCTGGCCGGCGCCGAACTGGTCGGATATCAGGGCGACCGCCATCACAAACTCGCCGCAGCGGTGGAGTTCATTCACACCGCAACTCTGCTGCATGACGACGTTGTCGATGGTAGCGAGTTGCGTCGCGGCAAGGCGGCGGCGAATATCATCTTCGGTAATCCCGCGACCGTACTGGTCGGAGACTTCCTGTTCAGCCGCGCATTCGAGCTGATGACCGAGGATGGCAGCCTCAAGGTGCTCAAGATTTTGAGCCATGCCAGTGCGGTGATCGCGGAGGGCGAGGTCAACCAGCTCACCGCTCAGCGTCAGATCGAAACCAGCGAAGAACGCTATCTGCACATCATCGGCGCCAAGACTGCGGCGTTGTTTGCCGCGGCCAGCCAGATAAGCGCGGTGGTCGCGGAATGCAGTGACGAACAAGAGCGCGCGCTCGAGGATTACGGTCGCAATCTTGGCGTGGCATTCCAGTTGGTCGACGATGCGATCGACTACGATTCCGATGCTGCCGAGATGGGCAAGGATCAGGGCGACGACTTCCGCGAGGGCAAGATGACCCTGCCGGTAATTCTCGCCTATGCACGCGGCAATGAGACAGAGCGCAAGTTCTGGAAGGCAGCGATTACCGGCCATCGCACCTCCGATGAAGACCTCGCAAAGGCGATCGGTTTGATAGAACGTCACAACGCGCTGGAAGACACGCGCGAGCGTGCGCGTCATTTCGCCCAGCGCGCAATCGACGCGATCTCGATCTTCCCGGATGGCAAGGCGCGTGCGGCGATGGCCGAAGCTGCGCAGTTTGCCGTCGCTCGAGGATATTGAGCGACCAACTCCCCATTCACGTCGTATTGCCGGAGCTGCGCGCTGCGCTGGCTCAGGATGGCGCGGCGGTTCTGATCGCTCCGCCGGGTGCTGGTAAGACCACTGCCGTCGCGCCCGATCTGATCGGCGAGGACTGGTGTAGCGGACAGATCATCATAACCAGCCCGCGCCGGGTAGCCGCCCGTGCGGGGGCGGAGCGCATGGCGCAAATGCTGGGCGAGCGCGCGGGCGAAACGGTCGGCTACATGACCCGGCTCGACAGTAAGGTCTCTGGCCGGACGCGGATTCTGATCGTGACCGAGGCCATTCTGGTCAATCGGCTGGTCGATGATCCCGAACTGCCGGGGGTGTCGGCAATCCTTTTCGATGAAGCGCATGAGCGTCATCTCGACAGCGATCTGGGTCTGGCTTTGGCTCTCGAAACCCGGAACGTCCTGCGCGATGACCTGCGCGTTCTGATAATGTCGGCGACGATCGATGGAGTTCGGTTCGCGCGGCTTCTCGGCGAGGGCGCGCCTGTCATTGAAAGCGAGGGCCGCAGTCACCCGCTGGAGATCAGGTGGCTGGGCAGCGATCCCACCGCGCGGATCGAGGATCAGGTCGCGGCCGGGGTGATGACTGCGTGGAGCGAGACTGATGGCGACATCCTCGCCTTCCTGCCCGGAGTGGGTGAAATCGAACGGACGCGCGAGCGGCTCGAACCGAAGCTGCGCGATGCCGTCATTCTTCCGCTCCACGGTCAGGTTCAGCCTGCCGAGCAACGCGCCGCCATCCGGCGTGATCCCGATGGACGCAGGCGTGTTGTGCTTGCCACCGCAATTGCCGAGACGTCGCTGACGCTCGATGGCGTGCGCGCGGTGGTCGATAGCGGCCTTGCCCGCAGTGCCGAGTTCGATCGGGCAGCGGGCACCACGCATCTGGTGACGCAGCGCGCCAGTCAGGCTGCGGCTACGCAAAGGGCGGGCCGCGCCGCGCGGCAGGGGCCGGGCGTGGCTTATCGCCTTTGGGAAGAGGGCGGACACAAGGGGCGCCCTCAATTTGCGCCGCCTGAGATCGAAACCGCAGACCTAGCTCCGCTGCTGTTAAAGCTGGCCAAGTGGGGATCGAGCGATCCTGCCGAACTCGCATGGCTTGACCCGCCGCCGGACGCTTCGATTGCGGCGGCGCGGGCGGCTTTGCAGGCCATGGGGGCGCTTGATGAGGACAATCGCATTACATCGTGGGGGCAGAAAGTTGCCGAGCTGCCGCTCGATCCGGCGTCGGCAGCAGCGGTGTTGTTCGGCGCGAAGGCGGCTCAGGCCGGACCGGCTGCCGAACTGATCGCGTTGATGCAGGAGCGCGGGCTGGGCGGGCGCAGCGAAGACTTGATGCAGCGTCGTACACGCTGGAAGGCGGAGAGAGGTGCTCGGGCAGAGTCGACCCGCAAACTTGCGCAGCGATGGGCTGTGCAGGCGGAGAAACTGGTCTCCGATGCAGATGTTTCGACGGCAGATGACCGGTCGCTCAATCCGGCACTGTTTCTCGCCCTCGCGCGGCCCGATTTTATCGCCAAGCGGCGAGACGCCAGCGGAGAGCAATGGCTGAGCGCAGGCGGGCGTGGCTTTCAGCTTGATCCCGCGTCCCCTCTGGCGCGTGCCGAGTGGATCGTGATCGCGGATGCCCAGGGACAAGCCAAAGGTGCAAGGATCACGGCCGGGGCCGAACTGTCGATACACGAGGTCGAGCGCGCGCTTCACGATCGGATCGAGAAGCGCTCCACAGTGCGCTGGAATGATAAGGAAAAGCGTGTTGAGGCGCGGTCTGAAAGGCGGCTCGGCGCGATCAAGATCTCAAGCGGACCAGACCCTGCGCCAGACCCGCAAGCGATTGTGGACATCCTTGTTGAAAAGGCTCTGGAGAACCTGGGGGAAAGGCTTCCGGCGGATTTTCTCTCTCGCGCCGAATTCGCAGGTGTCGACGCGCTTTCGGTTGATGCTTTGCGCGCTCAGGCAGAGTGGTGGCTGGCACCGCTGCTCGATCGCCGCCGCGATCTTGATATCGCGCATCAACGCCTGGCCGAAGCCGCACTCGGCATTCTGGATTGGGAAGCGCGTCAGCGGCTTGATATGAGGGCGCCAACGCATTTCACCTCGCCCGCGCAGACGCGGCATGCGATCGATTATTCGGGAGACGATGCGCCTAGCGTCGAAGTTCGGGTTCAGGCGCTGTTCGGCCTAGATAGCCACCCGATGATCGGCACCACGCCACTGCTGCTCAAGCTGACGAGTCCGGCGGGCCGACCGATCCAATCGACGCGCGACTTGCCGGGTTTCTGGCGCGGAAGCTGGGCCGATGTCGCGAAGGATATGAAGGGTCGGTATCCGAAGCATCGCTGGCCGGAGAAGCCTTGGCTGGAAAAGCCGAGCCTGAAGACGAAAAATGCCTTCAATCGCAGCTAGGATTGGATTATCGGCGTGCTACACACAATGCGAGCAAGTGGGGCGCGAAGCGGCTCGCAAGGCCGACCGGCCGCCCGCAGCGATGCGGCTGTCAGGCCGCGTGAGCGAGGAAACGCAGAAGAAATGCCAGCGATCATTTACCAGCAGCCCAAAAGCGCGATGCAATCGGGCAAAGCCAAGACCGACACCTGGGTTCTCGAATTCGAGCAATCCGAGGCACGCAAGCCCGATCCGCTTATGGGTTGGACCGGGAGCAGCGACACGCAAGCACAGGTAAGGCTTAATTTTCCGAGCAAGGATGCAGCGAAGGCTTACGCGGAAAAATACGGAATCTCCGCTCGCGTGCATGCGACCCCTGCGAAAACGCTGAAGCTTCAGGCCTACGCCGATAACTTCAAGTGAATCGCGCGCCGCAAACGCGGTGTTGAATTCCTCAGGATTGCGCGCCATATGCGCCACCGGGAGTCGGGTGGACGTTTGCGTTCGCTCACCGGGTCAGGTCCGGAAGGAAGCAGCCCAGGTGAATTGCGACGGGTCGCTCGGCTCCTTTTTCGTGCTCGGGCGTGTCCCGCACACATTTCCTCAATCCCATTCATGACAAACCGATGCCAAGCGCCTAGCTTGCGCGCGTGACTGATTCCGATCCCGACCTGACTGAAACCGAGCAAGAGACTGCGCCGAGCGCCGCCGAGTTGGAGGCTGCGGGCCAGAACTCTATGTTTGGCGATCCCGCTCCGGCACCTGCTTCCGAAGAAGATGCGGTCAGCGCGCCTGTTGCTGCGCCGGCAGCACCGCCTGTTGAGACCAACCAGCCTTATCGAGTGCTGGCGCGCAAATACCGGCCGCAGACTTTTTCAGAGCTGATCGGTCAGGAGCCGATGGTGCGCACGCTCGCCAACGCGATTGAGCGGGACCGGCTGGCGCACGCTTTCCTGATGACTGGGGTAAGAGGCGTCGGAAAGACCTCGACTGCGCGTTTGATAACCAAAGCCCTCAACTGCGTCGGTCCCGATGGCGAGGGCGGTCCGACGATCGATCCATGCGGCCAGTGTGAGCCTTGCACGGCGATTGCCGAGGGTCAGCACATGGACGTGATCGAGATGGATGCGGCCTCGCACACCGGGGTTGATGACGTTCGCGAGATCATCGAGGCGGTGCGCTATGCGGCGGTTTCGGCGCGCTACAAGATCTATATCATTGATGAAGTTCACATGCTGTCGCGCAACGCGTTCAATGCGTTGCTGAAGACTTTGGAAGAACCGCCAGCGCATGTGAAGTTCCTGTTCGCGACCACCGAAGTCGAGAAACTGCCCGTCACGGTTCTGAGCCGGACACAGCGGTTCGATCTCAGGCGCATCCCTGCGGAACTGCTGGCGACGCATTTCGGCAATGTCTGCGAGAAAGAGGGCGTCGAGGCAGAGCCCGAGGCGCTTAATATCGTCGCGTCTGCTGCCGAGGGATCGGTGCGCGATGGCCTGTCGATCCTTGATCAGGCGATTGCCCATGCCGATCTCGATTCGGACGGCAAGGTTACAGCCGCTCGCGTGCGCGACATGCTGGGCCTCGCCGACAAGAGTGCGCAGCGCAAGCTGCTGGAGACATTGCTGCAAGCCGACGCAAAGGCGCTGCTCGCCGGGATTGACGAGCAATACGCGCTAGGGGTGGAGCCGCTCGCGTTGATGCGTGCGCTGATGGATTTGGTTCACCGCATTACCGTCGCTCAGGTGGCAGGCGGTGGGCCCGATGCGCCGAGCGAAGAGGAACGCGCCGCGCTTGCCGAATTTGCCGCAAAGCTCAGCGCCGCGCAATTGCACCGGCTGTGGCAATTGCTGTTGAAGGGGCATGACGAGGTTCGCAGTGCGCCCGATCCACTGATCTCCGCCCAAATGGCATTGCTGCGCACACTCCACGCCGCCGACATGCCCGATCCGGGCAAGCTGGCAAAACGTATCGAGCAATTGGCGAGCCAGCCGACCGCTCCCGCAACCGCATCAGCCACTGCAAGCGAGGCCCCGGCGCCAAGCGCCACGGCACCCTCGCAGGGTGCCCAGCTCGATTGGAGCGCGCTGGTCGAGCAGATCGACAATAGCGGGCAGCTGCGTGTGGCGCAGATGATGCGCGACCGTATCCGCGTGATCGAACTGTCGCCCGAGCGGCTGATCTACGAACAGGCAGACAATTTCTCGGACGACCCTGCACCCGACATCCGCGATGCTTTGTACAAACTCAGCGGCAAGAGATGGCAGGTCGAGAAAGGCATTGGTGACGCGCAGCCGAGCTTGCGCGAGCAGGCCGATGCCGAAGCCAACGCAGCGCGCGACCGGATCCGATCGGACCCGCTCGTTCAGGCTGCTTTCGAAGCGTTCCCCGACGCGGAACTGCTTGAGAGCCAGGACAACGTCGCCCGCGCTTCCGCGTCCGGCGGCAAATGGAATTGAAACAGACGGAGAAACCCCGATGAAATCGATGGAAGAAATGATGCAGGCCGCTCAGCAGGCAGCCGAAACGATCCAGACCCAGATGAGCGACATGCAGGTAAAGCTCGACAGTATCGAAGTCGAAGGCGCAGCGGGCGGCGGATTGGTGAAGGTTCGCGCGACGGCAAAGGGTCGCATCCTCGGCGTGTCGATCGACGACAGTCTGATGAAACCTGACGAGAAGAATATCGTCGAAGACCTGGTCACAGCCGCATTCAATGACGCGCGCGACAAGGCCGACCGGGTGTCGGCTGAGGAAATGAAGAACATGCAGAGCGGGATGGGCCTGCCGCCGGGCTTCAATTTGCCGGGCATGGGCTGAGCCAGCGTAAGTTAGGGGGCGCGGTGGTTTCATCTTGCTGCCGCGTATCTGGGGGGAATTCGTATGAAACGATCGGGTCTGTTCTGGGCACTTGCGGCCCTGCTGTTAGCGATCACCGCACCATTGCAGGCCCAAACCCGGTCAACCGAGACCCGAGCGGAAGTCCTTGATCAGCTGATCGAAGGTTACGCCGATGACAAGGGCTTCAACGGAACAATCCTGATCGCGCGCGATGGTGAAATCATCGTTCGCAGGTCTTTCGGTCTCGCGAATGTGGAACTGGGCGTCCCCAACGATCCATCGCTCGCTTATCGCGTGGGATCGGTCACCAAGCCGCTGACTGCAACGCTCGCGATGGCCTTGGTCGAGAAAGGCCTGCTGCGGCTGGATGGCACGCTTGGGGAGTATCTCCCCGAACTTTACGCTGACACCGCCATAGCCAATGTGACGGTCGCGCAATTGCTGTCTCACAAATCGGGCATTGTCGATGTTCCGGGCCGGTTCGAAGATCCGTTCTACCAAACCACGGTCCGGCTGAGTTTCGCGCCTGAGCAATTCGCGAAGGAATGGATCAAACCCGAATTGGTCGAAGAACCGGGCAGCAAGTGGCGTTATAACAATAACGGCTTTCTGCTGGTCGGTGCGATCATCGGACGCGTCACAGGCAAAAGCTTTGCCGAAAGCATGCAGGACCATGTCTTCGGCCCGGCTGGTATGATGTCGAGCGGTCTAGTCGAGAAAGACCGGCTGGTGCCTGGACTGGCCACCGGATATGCGCGTGATGCGGATGAGAAACCTGTCCCGCCGCTTTATATGGACCCAAGCGTTTTCTATTCGGCAGCGGGTGTTTATTCGACCGCCGACGACATGCTGCGTTTCGATCAGGCGCTCTACGGACAGAGCATTCTCGGCCCGGAGCAGCGCAAGCTGATGCATACTCCGCAGGTCCGCTTTTATGGCTATGGCTGGGGCACCGAAAACTGGCCGCTGCCCGATGGCTCGGCACTGCCCGTGATGCATCATACCGGCAGCGTGCCGGGCTATCAGAGCTTTTACATCCGGTCGGAGCGCAATCGCGATTTCGTATTTGTGGTCAGCAATTTCTGGCAAGGGACGTTGGTGACCAACATGGGCCGCGATCTGATGGAGGTGCTGAATGGGAGGCCGCCCAACAAGATCGCCGATCTGATCCTGCCGACTTTAGAAACCGGCGGTATTGCAGCGATGGTCGACGCTTATGAAACCCTGGGAGAAAGCGCGGCGAGTTATGACCTTAGCGAGCGAGCGCTGAATTCGCTGGGCTATAAACTGGTCGGGACAGGGGAGCTGGATGCCGCCATTGCCGTGTTCGGCTGGAACGTCGATGCCTATCCCAAATCGGCGAACACGCATGACAGCCTGGGCGAAGCGCTTCGCAAAGTCGGGAACAACGAAGGGGCTCTTGCCAGCTATCGCAGGGCGCTGGAACTCGATCCATCCAGCGCGAGCGCGAAGGACGCGATCGCTGAACTCGAAGCCGGGCAATCGCCTGATTAAGCTGAGCTTGCGGCCAAAGCTGGTCCGTCGGCGCGGCTGGGCCGGATTAGTATATGTTGGTCAAGGGTGGTGAGGGCCTTCCACAGCTTCCGACAAATGGGCATTGCGAGCATGCTGACCTCTACCCATATTCGCTGAGAACGCATGCCCTAATGGCTGCCATGGAATTATGATGACACAACACTTTCCTCTTCTCCCGCTGCGCGACATTGTCGTCTTTCCTGGCATGGTCGTGCCGTTGTTTGTCGGCCGCGACAAATCGGTTGCCGCGCTCGAGGCAGCTATGGAAGACAGCAAGGATATCTTCCTGCTCGCTCAGCTTGATCCGGGTTGCGATGATCCGGAAACCGTTGACCTTTATGATGTTGGCGTGGTTGCGCAGGTGCTTCAACTGTTGAAGCTGCCCGATGGCACAGTGCGGGTGCTGGTCGAGGGAACGCACCGTGCGAAGCTCGTCGAGTTAAAGGCAGAGGGCGATCACGTGCTCGCCGAGGTCGATGTGGTGGAGCCGGAAACGGTGGCTGGCAACGAAGTCACTGCGCTGATGCGGCAGGTCGTCGAACAGTTCGGCGAATACACCAAGCTCAACAAGAAACTGGGCGATGACGCGAATATCGACCTCACGGATGTCGATGATGCAGGCATGCTGGGAGACACGATCGCCGCAGCGCTGAATGCCAAGGTATCGGACAAGCAATCGCTGTTGACCGAAGGCAATCCGCTCAAACGGCTCGAACTCGTGATGGCTTTCATGGAAGGCGAGCTGTCGGTGCTGCAGGTCGAACGCAAGATCCGCGGACGCGTGAAGCGTCAGATGGAGAAGACCCAGCGCGAATATTACCTCAACGAACAGATGAAGGCTATCCAGAGCGAGTTGGGTGGCGGTGACGGTGAAGAAGGCAACGAGATTGCCGAACTGACCGAGACGATCGAGAAGACCAAGCTTTCCAAAGAAGCCAGGGCAAAGGCGAATGCTGAGCTGAAGAAGCTCAAGGGCATGCAGCCGATGAGCGCAGAGGCGACCGTCATCCGCAACTATCTCGACGTGTTGCTGGGCCTGCCATGGGGCAAGAAATCGCGGGTCAAGAAAGACATCGCGAAGGCACAGGAAGTGCTCGACGCGGATCACTACGGGCTTGAGAAGGTCAAGGACCGGATCATCGAATATCTCGCCGTACAGGCGCGCACCAACAAGCTGAAAGGCCCGATCCTGTGCCTCGTCGGCCCTCCCGGTGTCGGCAAGACCTCGCTCGGCAAGTCGATTGCCAAGGCGACCGGTCGCGAGTTCGTGCGTCAGTCGCTTGGCGGGGTGCGCGATGAGGCAGAGATACGCGGTCACCGACGCACCTATATCGGTTCGATGCCGGGCAAGATCGTCAACAATCTCAAGAAAGCGGGGACCAGCAATCCGCTGTTCCTGCTCGACGAGATCGACAAGCTGGGTCAGGATTTCCGGGGCGATCCAGCTTCGGCACTGCTCGAAGTGCTCGACCCGGAACAGAACGACAAGTTTCAGGATCACTATCTCGAACTCGACCTCAATCTGTCGGACATCATGTTCGTGACCACTGCAAACAGCCTCGATCTGCCTCAACCGTTGCTCGATCGGATGGAGATCATCCGGCTTGAGGGTTATACCGAGGATGAAAAGGTCGAAATCGCCCAGCGTCATCTGCTCGAAAAGCAGGTTAAGCAGCACGGTCTGAAAGCCGAAGAATTCGAGCTTACCGAAGATGCCCTGCGCGATCTCATCCGCTATTACACGCGCGAAGCAGGCGTCCGGACGCTGGAGCGCGAAATCGCACGGCTGGCGCGCAAGAGCCTGCGTAAAATCCTGGAAAAGGAAGTGACCAGCGTCACCATCACGCCGGAGAACCTCGGCGACTTTGCAGGCGTCCGCAAATTCAAGCACGGCATGTCCGAGGACGAAGCGCAGGTCGGGACAGTCACCGGGCTTGCCTGGACATCGGTTGGCGGCGAATTGCTGACCATCGAGAGCGTCACAACGACCGGCAAGGGCGAGATCAAGACCACGGGTAAGCTCGGCGATGTCATGACCGAAAGCGTCGCGGCCGCGTTCAGCTTCGTGAAATCGCGCGCGCCTGCCTACGGGATCAAGCCGTCGCTATTCCACCGCAAGAACATCCACATCCACCTGCCCGAAGGTGCCGTGCCCAAAGACGGGCCGAGCGCAGGGGTGGGGATGGTGACATCCATTGTTTCGACCCTGTCGGGCATGAAGGTGCGCCCGGATGTCGCGATGACCGGGGAAGTCACGTTGCGCGGTCGGGTATTGCCCATCGGAGGGCTAAAGGAAAAGCTGCTCGCAGCCTTGCGCGGCGGGATCAAAACCGTCCTCATTCCCGAGGACAATGTGAAAGACCTCGCCGAAATCCCCGATAACGTGAAAGAGGGTCTGGAAATCGTCTCGGTCAGTCATGTTGATCAGGTGCTCGAACAGGCCCTTACCGAAATGCCGTTGCCGATCGAATGGACCGAAGCTGACGAGCTGGCAAGCCAGCCCGGTGGCGGGTCAAGCTCCTCAGGCGCGAGCGCAAAAACGGACGTGCCGACCGCGCATTGAGCTGCCCGGACCTTGGGCGGGCGTCGGGATGCTGCGTGTTTGTGCTCCGATATCCCGCGATGATGACGCTGATGTTCGGGTGATGTGATGCTCCATTCGTCGCAAAAGGCTGTCAGCTTGCTAAAAACCACGCTTTTCCGCGTGATTTGCCTTTGACAGCCTCGCGAAAAACGTCTCAATTTGCCTGCTTTCGGACAGGCGATTCACGAAAAACCGAATATCTATAAGAATGAGGGGGTTCCCAACATGAACAAGAATGATTTGATCGGCGAAGTTGCCGCTTCGACCGGCCTTTCAAAAAACGACGCAGCAAGCGCTGTTGAAGGCGTATTTGATGCCATTACCAAGTCGCTCTCTGGTGGGGACGAAGTGCGCTTGGTGGGTTTTGGCACATTCTCTGTGGCCAAGCGTAAGGCATCGACCGGTCGCAATCCGCGCACTGGCGAACCAATGACGATCAAGGCTTCGAACCAGCCCAAATTCAAGGCCGGCAAGGGTCTGAAGGACGCGGTAAACTAACGGACAGTCTTGCGGCGCGTCGCCTCGCGCAGCAATTAAGACCCCGTCGCGCTCCGGCTCGGCGGGGTTTTCTTATGTCAGCGCGACATCTCGATCAGCGCAGTTGGTGCTGCCGGTGTGCGCGAGGAGATTTCCCACGTAAGCGTTTGTCCGCCCGGTGTCCGGGTCGCGCCTTCGTCGGTGTTGTTGGCGAGGATGGCACCGGTTGTAACGATGGAGAACGTGCCCTCTGGTGCCGGAAAATCGGGTACGGAAGGCCCGCCTGATGCATCGCCCGATTGCATCGCGGCCATGCCAGCCAACCCTCCGAACATACCGCCGAGCGGGTTCTTGTCGTTCTGAGACTCGAAGCCGGGTGCGTTCACCCGCACCACGTTGCCATCGCGCAAGAACATCTGGACGAACGGGTTGGTCGTGGGAAAGCCCTCGATGAGAGGGAACATGAAATCGTGACCCAGAGTTCCGCTGATCGAATAGCTGACGTCAAAGACTCCGTCGCCTTTGTCCTCCACGCGATCCCAGCCTTTCTGGCGTAGCAGCAATTTGACCAGTTCAGCGCTTGCTTCCGGATCGGTGGGGTCAATCCCGCCCATCATCGCGGCCATTTGTTCGGCTTCTTCGCGGCTCTTCGCTGCACGAGCCTCTGCCCCTGCATCCCATTCAGCCCGTTGTTCTGCCAGTTCGGCGGCGGTGCATTCGCGGTATTTGTAGGTTTCCTCGTCATAGCAATCGGACGGTACAAACTCGTCAGCGCCTGCGCCCATTGCAGCAAGGTTGGACAGACCAAGGAAGAATATCTCGCCCTCATACGTGAAGGCGAACTGATCGTCCTCCATCAGTTGCAATTCGGATGTGAACTTGCCCGGTGTGATGAAACACCCGGAGAGCAGGAGCGACAGTCCGGCCAGGATCGCGGCGGCTTTCAGGCGGATCGGAGATTGTGCGGTCATAATCGGATGCTCCCACAATGGGGTTAAGCGGTTGCTCAACGCAGGCGGTTAACGCGTTGCGACCGCGTATAACGCGATTGCTGCGGCGTTCGAAACATTCAGGCTTTCGATAGTTGAGGATATCGGCAGACGTGCAAGCGCATCGCAATGCCCGGAAATGTTGTGTCGCATGCCTTCTCCCTCGGCGCCCAGTACGATGGCTACCGGGCCGTTAGGCAGAGATTCGGCCAAGGTCGCCTCAGCCTCTCCGGCAAGTCCGATGCGCCAGTATCCTGCCTCGGCCAGTTCATCGAGAGCGCGCGCCAGATTGACAACGCGCACCCATGGCACCGTCTCAAGCGCGCCCGAGGCGGATTTTGCCAGCACGCCGCCTTCGGGCGGGGCATGCCGATCCTGCGTGACGATGGCAGCGGCGTTGAACGCGGCGGCGGAGCGCAGGATCGCACCGACATTGTGCGGGTCCGTCACCTGATCGAGCAATACGATGGGGCGCGCGGGGTCGCCTTTCGCCACGTCATTCAGAAACGGTCCATCCAGCGCATCGCATTCGAGCACCAGTCCCTGATGCGGGGCGTCCTTGGCAACCATCCGGCCCAGATCAGCGACGTCGGCATATTCGACCGGGAAATCTGGCGGCAGTTCGCCATCAAGGCTGGCAATGCCTTCGCGCGTGGCCCACAATTTGCGGTGCTGACGATCGGGGTTCTTCAGCGCGGCTTCGACTGGATGGCGGCCCCACAGGCGGACATGGCCCGGCGTTGTGCGGCCTGAACCACGTCCGCCTTTCATCCGCCCTGCGCGCCCTCTTAGCGCTCGCTTTTTCTCACCTTTGGCCATGCCGTGTCCCGATTGTGCAAGTTGAGGCGCTCCCCTGCCAGCCGCCCCATTGACAGGCAAGCGCCGCTTCGCCAAAGGGGCGCCTCTCGGCAGCGGAGCTGTGACAGGCATCGCCCATTTTCCCGCAAGAAATTGCTGGAGCCTTCAGAGGCAAGATGTGGACAGGTGGCCGAGTGGTTAAAGGCAGCAGACTGTAAATCTGCCCGCGCAAGCGTACGCTGGTTCGAATCCAGCCCTGTCCACCATTTGCCTTCCAACCCTTTGAGAGGGCCGGAAAACCGCAGAAATCCAATGGTCCGTTCTCCTAGGAGGTGCTACAATCGTAGCAGTGAGGGGCGCTCCATTGTACCTCATCGACAAGAAACGTCACAAAACATCCTACTATCGCCGCCCGATTTCAGAAAAGGATCAGGCTTTCTGGCGCCGTCCCATTGGAAAGCCCAAGCGCGAGTGGAATAAGTCCTTGGGTACAATATAAGTCCTTGTGCATAATAAGAGCGCAGCGAAGCCATCGAGCGAATGACCGATGCAGAGGCCGAATATCGAGCTGAGCGGGAGAGGCAGCTAGTCGCGGCGGACCAGCTCGGGCCTCCATACAGCTCCCGCGACGCAGAAGAGGCGGAGGCGCAGGCCCGTTGGTGCGGCCAGAAAAGCCCGTCGTGCTGACCCCGAGAGGTTTATCTACGGGGATATGAGAATCTATCGCCCTCCAAACCCTGACGCTGGCACAGTTTTCTGCGGTGAAGTGGACGCACGAAATCGCTTTAGGGGCATGACGGGACAGGGGTTTGCATCCGCCGCTCTTGATTCATCGTCTGCTGACGAAGGATTGCCCGTCATTGTCCAGTCTACAGCTAAATCTGTGAAGCGCCGCCACTTCCCACCCACGGAACAGATGATTGACCAAAACTGGCACATTCAACTTCATCAATTGGTATGACAGACTTTTCAACATAGGTCTGTGGATTGGGTTGACAATAATTTATGCCAATCTATCGTCTGACCTAATAACTAAAGAATCACATGGGAGAGGGATAATGGGGACTCGGCTCGCGCCGTCGTGCGTTTCTGCACGCAAGCAGCGGTTTATCGCTGGCATACTGGCTGGTTCGGCAATTGGATTGGTGCCAGGGGCTGCTTTGGCCCAGGACAACGAAACGGATGCTTCGGTTACAAGTGACAGCGAAGGTGACACGATCATGGTCACCGGCATTCGTAGTTCACTCCAGAGCGCGCTTAACGAAAAGCGCAACGCCGACAGCCTGATCGAAGTCATTCAAGCGGAAGACATCGGCAAGCTCCCCGACCAGAACCTTGCTGAGGTTCTTGAAAACATCACCGGCGTTCAGATTACCCGGACGGCGGGTATCGGTACCGGTGTCCAAATCCGCGGTACGAACGATAACCTGGTGCTCATCAACGGTGTTAAGACCGTTGCTACCGGAACGGGCCGCGGCGGACTCAATTTTGAAGACGTTAATTCGGCGATCATCGGCGCGGTTGAAGTGATCAAAGCGCCGACAGCGGCAAACATTGAAGGTTCGGTCGGGGGTACGGTAAACCTGCGTACAATCCGTCCGCTCGAGCTCACCGACCGGCTCCTGTCGTTTCGCGCCCAAGGTGAGTACAGCGAGCTTTCCAACAGTGTGAAACCTCGCCTTTCCGGTAACTTCGGCAATGTCTGGGAGGCTGGTGACGGGGAAATCGGCTTCGTAATCAGCGGGAGCTATACCGAGCAGGAGGGTACTTCTTTCCGGCCGCGTGTAGACCGCGACAACCTGATTGGCGCCGGTCAGGCCGTGACCGCAGCTGGCGCTCCTGGCCCCGACTTTCCATTTCTGAATATCCAGTTTCTCAATCAGGAACTGGAAAATTTCGAATTCGAGACAATCAACATAGCGGGTACGCTTGAATGGGCGCCGAGCGACAACCTGAAATTCTTCGCAGACGTGATCTACAAGGATCAGGAGCGTCGCCAGGACAGCTCGCGCGTGCAAGGCTCCGGCGTGAGCGCTGTAGACACGGTCAACGTGCCGGATGGTTTTGAGACGATCACTTTCGGATCCCTGGACGGCCTTGATCTCGGCAGCATCGAGGCTGCTCTGTTTGGCACCATCCAGCCGAATCTTGCCCAGGACGACGATGACCCGAACCTTCGTTTCTCCAGCGATACAGGCGCTCGTGTTACCGAGACCGAGCTGTATCGGTTGGGCACAGAGTTTACGACCGGTCGTCTGACGACGCAAATTGAGGTCTCGCGCTCGACTTCGGACACCGCCAACCCGAATTTGAGCACCACGCTCAACTTCATCAACCCAAACCCGCTGACGCCGCTGGATGGCACCAGTAACGATAACAGCGTTCCGTTCATTTACGATCTGCGTGGTGGTGCGCTGACTTTCGGCCTCGATTTCGACTCGCCGTTTGCGCCTACGGTCGAGCAGCTGCTTGATCCCAGCAATACGGTGCTTGACGCTGTTACTAACAGCAACAACATGACCGAGAACGAAGAGGATGCCTTCCGCATCGATACCACGCTCGATCTTGATGGTGTGCTGGGCTTCATCACTTCGGTCGACGCAGGCTATCGTTACAACGATACTTCCACGGAATTTACTCAGCTCCGCTCTACCTTCGGTACCGGCGCGATAGCAAACAGTCCCAGCGGCTCAGTGCTGGCGGGTTTGATTGTTCCTGGACCGGACAATTTCGATGAGGCTGATGGGCGCGAGCTCGCATTTCGAAATTTCGTCGTGATCGATCCCGACCAGGCATTTTCCGATCGCGATGCGGTGATCGCTGCGCTTCAAGCTGCACTGGATGCGACGCCAGGCGGGCAGGCTGCGATTGCCGATGGCCGGCGTCTGCTGGCCGATATCGATCCCAATGCAGCCGGAAACCTCGGAGCCTCTTTCCGGATCGAGGAAGAGACACACGCGCTGTATGCGCAGGCTAACTTCGAGGCTGGGCCAGTTCGCGGAAACATCGGTTTCCGTTGGGTAGATACCAGTGTCGACTCGTTCGGCAACGAAATCGCTAACGGCGTTGCCTCGCCGGTTACCGCTAGCGGCAGCTACAGTGAGTTTATGCCGCGTATCAATGTGATCGCGGAGCTGAGTGATGACCTGTTTCTTCGCGCCAGTTATACTGAGGATATCAACCGACCAGACTTCGACGACTTGTCATTGTCGGTTTCGTTTCCAACAGGGCCGAACAATGCCGTAGAACTCGGCAATCCAAACCTCGCGCCAGAGACCGTCCAGTCCTACGATGCGTCGCTTGAATGGTATTTTGCGCCCTCTTCACTGTTTAGTATCGGCTTTTTCCACAAGGACCGTACGAACTTGTTTGTTACTCAGGTGGAAGATGCCTTCGAAGATCCGGTGACCGGCTTCCGCGACATTACGCCTCCTTGCGAGCAAGGTGGCATCTTCAATCCGGTGCCGGATCGTAACGTTCTTTCTGACGTGCCTGGCAACGGCCTGTGTGTTCCGCTCCAGACAATCATCAACGACTCCGCCAGCACGACGCAAACCGGCATTGAGGTTTCTTTCCAGTACGATCTCTCTCAATTCGAGGATGCGCTGGGATTTGCCTCGGGCTTCGGCATCATCGCCAACTATACGTGGCAGGATTTTGGCGGAGGCGAAGCAACCCAAACCGCATCGGGTCGTGGCCAGCAGATTTTCGAGGCCATCAATCCGAGTGTTCCCGATCCGGTCGAAGCCGTTCAGGGACTGCTCGATTTCTCGGAGAATGCCTACAACGTCACTCTCTATTACGAGAAGTACGGCCTTTCGGCACGTGCCCGTTACACCTGGCGCGACGCGTTCCGCACACTCGATACGGCGGGCGGCGCGTCGCTCAACTCAACCCTCGGCTTCCCGGTCGTCACCGACTCTCGGGGTCAGTTGAACGCAAGTGTCGTTTACGATGTGACGGACTTCCTGAGTGTTGGCGTTGAAGGTGTGAACCTTACCAAGTCGGACATCAGCCAGTTCTGCGTCAACGATGGTGCTTTGCTGTGTTTCCAGGGGCTGCCTGATCGGCGGCTCACGTTCGGCGCGACGCTGCGCTTCTAAAGAGGGCAGCTCACCGGCGATCTGCCAGCCGTCGCCATTGGGGGCATCGGCGACGGCTGGCAAAACCGCCGATTGAAGAGTTCAATTGTCTAGGGAAATTGGTATAGGACCGATCATTACCCCCAATCTGGAGCGCGATCCAAGATGAACAGTAAGCGACTTTTTCAATCGGTGGCCGAGCAGATCGCTCAACTGATCGACGAAGGCGCTTACCCGCCCGGGACGAGATTGCCGGGGGAGCGCGAGCTTGCTGAGAAGCTGGGCGTCAGCCGGGTAACAATTCGCGAAGCTGAAATTGCGTTGCAGGCCGTGGGTCGTCTGGAAATCAAGACGGGCTCCGGTGTGTATGTAAGCGAGAACAAGCCATTGGTGGGAGAGGCGCTGCCAAGCGCGAGCGCTTTCGAAGTGACCGAAGCGCGCTTGCTCGTGGAGTCGGAATCTGCCGCACTCGCGGCTCACAACATCTCGGATGAAGCAATCGCTCGGCTCGAAATTCTCGTCGAACGGATGCGAACCGGCACGCCTGAAGAGGCTGATGAGGCCGACGAGCAGTTTCACCTGACGATTGCTGAGTCGTCGAACAACGCGGCGATGGTGCATACGATCCAGTCGCTTTGGCGCATGCGGGAAGAGATACCCGAAGTGAAAGCGACATATCAGGCAGTATGCATCCATGATGCGGAGTCCCGTACGGAAGAGCACCGCGCAGTGTTCGATGCCCTCAAGGCACGTGACCCCGCAGGTGCACGTGCGGCCATGCGGGAGCACTTCCACCGGCTGCTTGAAAACATGCTTGAGGCGACCGAGCGCAAGGCACTGGAAGAAGTGCAGCAACAGGCCTCGCAAAGTCGTGAACGCTTCTTGGCTGCCGCCAAAATCGGCTAGGCCGATTGGCATTACACATTATGAACATCTGATATGCCAGATTGATTGACAATAAATCGACTCGCGATATAGTCTCTCCATAAGAAAACGGAGAGGACTGAGGGGATGGTAGCGAGGCTTTGCCTTGTTTCAGCGGCATTTTGTGCGTTTTCGAGCCCCGCTCTCGCCGAGCGTATCCTTGTCAGCACCCAAGCGGAATACACGGCGGCTGCGGCTGATATCGAGGCTGGCGACACGATCGTGCTGGCTTCAGGTGAATGGGACGACTTCGAACTCGTCATTACCGGTGGAGGCAGTGCCGATGCACCGATATCCATCATTGCAGAACGGCCCGGCGATGTCATTCTTACCGGGCAATCGAGTCTGCGCATTGGCGGCGAGCATATCGTCGTATCCGGCCTGGTTTTCCGCGACGGATTCAGTCCTAGAGGTGAGGTGATCTCCTTTCGGGTTTCAGCGGAAGACCAGGCGAGCAACAGCCGGGTCACGCAAGTCGTTGTCGACGGCTTCAGCAAGCCCGACCGATACGAGAGCGATTATTGGGTCGGCATTTACGGCAGCAACAACCGCTTCGATCACAACCATCTCACCGGCAAGACCAACAAGGGCGTGACGCTCGCCGTGCGGCTCGACAGCGAAGAGAGCCGCGAGAACAATCACCGTATCGAATACAACTATTTCGGCCCGCGCCCTGTGCTTGGATCGAATGGTGGCGAGACGTTGCGTATCGGCACGAGCCGCTATTCGATGTTCAATTCGAACACGCTGGTCGCTCATAACGTCTTCGATCGCACTGGCGGCGAGGTGGAAATCATCTCATCCAAGTCCGGCGGCAATGTCTTTCGCGGTAATGTCTTCCTGCGTTCCCGCGGAACGCTGACTTTGCGCCATGGCGACAACAACGTCGTTGAGGGCAACGTTTTTCTCGGCGGCGGGGCCGATTACACCGGCGGTATTCGTGTCATCAATCGCGGGCAAACGGTTCGCGACAATTACTTGGAAGGTCTGCGTGGCGAAGCCTTTTCCAGCGCGCTCGCGATCATGAACGGCGTGCCGAATTCACCTGTGAACCGCTATGTAGAAGTCGCCAATGCGCGCATCGAGAACAACACGATTGTCGATAGTCGCAGAGTGGCCTTCAATGTCGGCGCGGACGAGGAGCGATCGGCGGCTCCGAGCGGCAGCATCTTCGCTCGCAACCTTCTGAGCGGGCTCGAGGGGGAGGCATTTCTCGAAGTCTATGACGATGTATCCGGCATTGGCTTTAGCGGCAATCACGTGGTGCAGGGCGGCGTCGCTGACGAACTTTCATCGCTAGCGCAGGCACCGGTCGCAATGGAGCGCGGCGAGAATGCACTGCTTTACCCTACATCTCCTGAACTCGCCGATGTTGGTGCTCCGCGCGACCTTCGCGTGGTGTCACTCGATGAGGTCGGCGTCGATTGGTATGCCAAGCCGGGAGAGCGCACGGACTTCGGTTCTTCCGGTCGCATTGTCGAGGTCGCGCCGGGGCAAGGTACTCTCGCTGAAGCGGCGATGTCTGCGAAGGACGGTGACGTTCTGGTGTTAGCTGCTGGCGAATATATCGCAGACCGCTCGATCCCGCTTGAAGCGACCGTGTCGATCAGGGGTGCTGGATCGGACGCCACCACGATCCTGTTCACCCGCCCCTCGCTATTCGAGCTGCGCGAAGGCGGCGAGCTGATGCTGCAAGACCTCGCCATCGATGGGGAACTTGCCCCGGATTCGGTTGGCAATTCGGTGATCCGGACGACGATCTTTCCGATCCAGTCCAACATGCGGATCGCGATCGATGGCGTGGCGGTGCGCAACCTTGCGGTCAACAAGTCGTTCAACGTCCTCACCTTGGGCAAGAACACGCTGGCCGATCGCGTCTCGATCCGCAGCAGCAGCTTTTCCGACATCACCGGAACGATCGTCTCCGCCGCCGCGGAGACCGAGGATTACGGCCAATACAACGTCGAATATCTCGATATCACTGAAAGCGCTTTCACCCGTGTCGGCGGACCGTTGGCCGACATTTATCGCGGCGGGCGGGACGAAAGCACATTTGGACCAAATGTGACGATTGCCCGCAACGCGCTCGACGATGTCGGTCTTGCAGCGACTGATGGCACCGGCGGATCAATCCACCTTCATGGCGTGCAGATCGCTGCGATCGAGAACAACGCTGTGCGCGCCTCGGCACCGTTCCGCATTGTCCACACAGTCGGCACACCCAAGACGGCGATCACCGACAACGCGTTTGCCGCGACCGGCGATTTGATCCTCGAAGAGCTGATCTTCGATGGCGAGCACCGCGCCTCACTCTCCGGGAATGTCTTCGGTGATGGAGACACCCAATGAACCGCGCAGCTCTTCTCGCGGCGGCGATGGTCACCTGCGGCCTGCCGCAAACGGCTCTTGCCGCTGCATCCCAAGAACCCGCCTCGCTTAAAGCGAGCGAGGCAGCTTCATCCCACGCGCCATTGTTTACCGCTGAACTGGAGCGGGCGCGCGAATTCGTTGACGGAGTGATAACCGAGGGTGTGGTCGTGCCCGTCCCGAAAGACCCAGGTGGCGGCTACACCCACGAACAGCACAAGCGCAACTTCCGTGCGATCTACCAGGGCGGGCAGCTTTACCGGATCACCGGCGAAGAGCGCTACCGCGACTACGTGCGCGACATGCTGCTTGAGTATGCCGAGCTTTATCCAACGCTGGGCGATCATCCGGCGAAGGCGAACCAGAACGTGGGTCGCCTTTTCTGGCAGGTGCTAAACGATGCGATGTGGCTCGTCCATGCCGTGCAGGGTTACGGTGATATTCGCGACACTTTGAGCGCTGAAGAACGCCAGCGGATCGACAACAACGTCTTTCGACCCGCGGTTCATTTCCTTTCGGTTGAATCCGAGCGGACTTTCAATCGCATTCACAACCACGCCACCTGGGCGACTGCCGGGGTCGGCATGACCGGCTATCTGCTTGGCGATCAGGACATGGTCGATCGCGCATTGCTTGGTTCGGACAAGAGTGGTGAAACGGGCTTCATCCGCCAGACCGAGCTGCTGTTCTCACCAGACGGCTATTACACCGAGGGGCCGTATTATCAGCGGTTTGCCTTGCTCCCGTTCCTGGTCTTCGCCGATGCGATCGAACGGAACGAGCCCGAACGGCGCATCTTCGAACATCGCGACGGCATACTCCTGAAGGCGCTGCGGACGACCGTGCAGCTTAGCTATCGCGGATATTTCTTCCCGTTCAACGATGCGATCCGCGACAAGAGCCTGCGCACAGCCGAGCTCTATGAGGGCGTTGCCATCGCCTATGGTCAGACGCGCGATCCGGCGCTTCTGTCAGTTGCTGATTTTCAGGGACGCACCGTTCTCACACCCAATGGCGCACTGGTCGCACGCGACCTTGCTGCTGGCATGGCAGAGCCGTTCCCGTTTCGCACGCTGCTACTGAGCGACGGGCCGGATGGCGATCAGGGTGCGGTTGCTATATTACGCCACGGACCAACCAATGCCGAAGGCGAGCCCGCGACGGCGCTGATCGCGAAGAACAGCTCGCAGGGCATGGGTCACGGCCATTTCGACAAGCTTGCCTGGCAGCTTTACGACAATGGCAACGAGATTGTGCGCGATTACGGCGCAGCGCGATTCCTCAATATCGAAGCCAAGCGCGGCGGGCGTTATCTGCCGGAAAACACGACATGGGCGAAAAGCTCGGTCGCGCATAATACGCTTGTGGTCGATCAAACGAGCCATTTTGGCGGGGATGCGAAACTCGCCGACACGCTCTGGCCAACGCAGCTGTATTTCTCTGACGCGCCCGGCCTCCAGGTAACGAGCAGCGTTATCGACAGCGCCTATCCGGGCGTCACCATGCGGCGCACTTTACTGATGCCGACAATCGCCGGCCTGGAAGCTCCGCTGGTGATCGATCTCGTCCATGCGCAAAGCGACGAGCCGCACCAATACGATCTGCCCTTGCACTATTCCGGGCATATCATGGAGTTCGAATTCGAAGCGACCGCGAACGTGGCTGAGCGCCCCGTATTGGGAAGCGACAACGGCTATCAGCATATCTGGGTCGACGCCGAAGCGGGCCTCCAGGATGGCAGAGGTGCGCTGACCTGGATCCTCGACGGGCGCTTTTACACTTACCGTTTCGCGGGGAACGGGCCGCTGACCGCGATGCTCGGCGAGAGCGGCGCGAACGATCCCGAATTCAACTTGCGGCGCGAACCGCTGATCATGCTGCGCGCCCAACGCGAGGGCGAGGCCAGCTTTGCCAGTCTGCTCGAAGCGCATGGTAGCTATGACGGCGCGGCCGAACAGACGCTCGACAGCCGCAGCCTCGTTTCCGACCTCAATCATCAGCGCATGGATGGAATGGACCTCGTTCGCCTGACCCTGAAATCAGGGCAGCGCTTTGCGATCGCCGTGTCGCACAATCCTGATCCAGCAACGGCGCATAGCGTCACGCTCGATGGCGAGAGCCTGGAATGGGATGGGTTTGCAGCGGTGATTGCGCTTCCCGGAGAGGACAACTGACAATGGCTGCAATTGCAGAAGAGCAAAGTTCGCCCTTCGTGGTCGCGAAGGACACACCCAAGGAAAATCTGGGCGACGGCATAATGCGGCAGATACTGGGCTACGGGCCGGAAATCATGGTCGTGCGGGTCTGGTTCGATCGCGGCGCGGTCGGGCAAGTGCATGCGCACCGGCACAGCCAGTCGACCTATGTCGAAAGCGGCAAGTTCGAGGTTTTCATCGATGGCGAGAAGCGTGTGCTCGAAGCGGGCGACGGCTTCTACATTGCCCCGCATCTCGACCATGGAGCGGTTTGCCTGGAGGCTGGCGTGCTGATCGACACGTTCAGCCCGCTGCGCGAAGATTTCCTGAGCGAGGGGGCTTGATCCATGAAGATTAACGGCCTTCGCTGGTGGGTTGTGAGCCTCGTCGCGCTCGCAACCATAATCAACTATATCGACCGCCAGACAATCAACGTGTTGTGGCCGGGAAACATCGCTCCGGAACTGTTTCCGGACATGGATGCCGACGGGCACAAATACATCCTCGGTGTCATCAGCACGGTCTTCATCTTTGCCTATGCGGCGGGCCAGGCGATTTTCGGCAAGATTTTCGACTGGATCGGAACGCGGCTCGGCTTCGTGCTCTCTATCGGCGTATGGTCGCTCGCGACTGCCGCGCATGCACTGGCGCAGGGCGTGCTGAGCTTCAGCATCTTCCGCGCAATCCTCGGCGTCGCAGAAGCGGGCAACTGGCCCGGCGCGACCAAGGCGAACGCGGAATGGTTCCCGACCAAGGAGCGCGCGCTCGCCCAAGGCATCTTCAATTCCGGCGCGGCCATCGGCGGCATCATCTCGATCCCGCTGATCGGCTATATGGCGGTGTTCCTCGACTGGAAGATCATTTTCATCCTCGTCGGTCTGGTCGGCTTGCTATGGCTCGTCCCTTGGTGGTTCATCGTCAAGGCACCACCACAAGGGCATGACTGGTTGTCTGATGAAGAGCGCGAATACATTCTCACTGGTCAGAAAGTCGAAGACACCGGAAGCGACGACGACGACGGCTACAATCCGGGAACAGGCGAGCTGCTGTCGCGCAAGGAAAGCTGGGGCGTCATCATCGCCTCGGCCGCGATCGACCCGATCTGGTGGCTCTTCATCGTGTGGATTCCGACCTATCTCGTGGAGGTCCATAACTTCAACGTGAAGGACGTCGCAGCGTCGGGCTGGTTGCCGTTTGTCGGTGCGATGCTGGGGGCATGGTTTGGCGGGCTGCTTGCCCAGAACCGCCTGAAGGCAGGCTGGAGCGTCAACGCGACCCGAAAGCTCACGATCACGCTCGGCAGCCTCATCATGCTGCCAGCGCTTCTTGCCCTGTCGGCGGCATCAACACCGTGGCTCGCGCTGTGGCTCATGTTCATGATCCTGTTTGGCTTCCAGACCGCGATTGGAAACGTGCAGACCCTCCCAAGCGATCTTTATGGCAAGCGCACCGTGGGCACGCTGTCAGGTATCGCCGGAATGGCTGCAAAGCTGAGCGCCGCCGCGCTGACTTATCTTGTGCCGATCATGACGGCTGGGGCGAACTACTATTCCGTTTTCGTCCTCGGCGCAGCTCTCTCGCTGACAGCGATTGCCAGCGTCTGGCTGCTGTGCGGCGAAATCAAACCACTGAAACCGACAACGGCCGCTGGCCGCGCTCATTCCTAAGGGGGACTATCAATGAAATTCGCAGGCAAGACCGCAGTGGTGACCGGAGGCAGTCGCGACATCGGGCGTGCAATTTGCGTCAAGCTCGCCAGCGAAGGCGCAAATGTCGTTGTCAATTACAACAGCAACGAGAATGACGCTGACGCCACAATTGCCGAGATCGAGACTGCCGGTGGCAAGGGTATCAAGGTAAAGGCGGACGTCACGAAGTCAGCCGATGTCGAGGCATTGATCGCTGCAACCCTTGAGGCTTTCGGCGATGAAATCCACCTGTTGGTCAACAATGCAGGCGGCCTTGTCGCGCGCAAAACACTCGCCGAAATGGACGAGGAATTCTTCAACTTCGTCATGCAGCTCAACACGACCTCGACGTTCCTCGCCTGCAAGGCCGCGGTGCCGCATATGGGTGGAGGCGCCGCGATCGTGAACCTTGCGAGCCTTGCCGGACGCGATGGCGGAGGTGGCGGAGCCATTGCATATGCCACATCGAAAGGCGCAGTCATGACGATGACCCGCGGCCTTGCGAAAGAACTTGGTCCAAAAGGCATCCGGGTCAACGCTATCTGCCCTGGCATGATCGCGACGACCTTCCACGACAAATTCACTCCGGACGCCGCGCGCGAGAATGTCGCCAATTCAACCCCGCTCAAGCGTCAGGGGCGTGCAGACGAAACCGCCGATCTCGTCGCTTATCTCGCTTCGGAAGAAGCCTCTTTCATCACCGGCGCGAATATCGACATCAATGGCGGCCTTGCCTTCTCATGATGGGGCCTTCTCATGATGGGATGAGATGATGAGCGACACACTTCCTGAACGCCTGGCCGCCGCGCCTGTCGTCCCGCTAATCGGCGAGAACAATCCTTCACGCGCGGTGAGGATTGCCCAAGCCTTGGCCGCCGGGGGGCTAACCGTGATCGAAGTGGTCATGCGTAGCTCGGGCGCACAAGAAGGCATGGAAGCGATCCTTGCCGAAACCGAGGGGCTGATTGTTGGCGCGGGAACCGTTCTGACCCTCGATCAGGCCAAATCGGTGCGGGCGAGCGGAGCAGAATTCATCGTCTCGCCCGGCCTCGTTGACGAGATTGCCCGCTACTGCCTGGACGAGGGCATCCCATTCTTTCCGGGCACCATGACTGCGGGCGAAGTCCAGCGCGCCTTTGCGCTGGGCCTGCGCGAGGTCAAATTTTTTCCCGCAAGCCTCGCGGGCGGTGTGCCCATGCTCAAGGCGCTGTCCTCCGTGTTTCGCGAGATGCGCTTTATGCCGACGGGCGGCGTGTCAGCCAGCAACCTTGCCGAGTTTCTCGAACTTCCCAGTGTGCTGGCCTGCGGTGGCAGCTGGCTTACGCCCAAGAATGCCGTCGCAATCGCCGACTACTCCAAGATCACCAACCTGGCGAGCGAGGCAGTGGCCATCGCCAAAGCAGCTCGCTGAACGAAAGCTCCTCCCCATGGCTGAATTCCTGTCTTTCGGTGAAATCATGCTTCGGCTCAAAACGCCGGGCCATCAGCGATTTTTCCAGTCACCTGAATTCGAGGCGACCTTTGGCGGTGGCGAGGCCAATGTCGCGGTCGCGCTCAGCAATTACGGTCTTGATGCCGGGTTCGTCAGCGCGCTGCCCGACAATGACATAGGCGACAACGCCATCATGGAGTTGCGTAAGTTCGGCGTCGATACCGCGCATGTCAGCCGATCGGGCGACCGGGTCGGGATTTACTTTCTCGAAACAGGCTCGAACCAGCGCCCGTCCAAGGTCGTCTATGATCGCACCAATTCCTCAGTCTGCAACGCGAGTGCCGACGAATTCGACTGGCCTACCATCTTCTCTGGCGCAAAGTGGCTTCACATCACCGGCATTACCCCGGCACTCAGCCAGTCGGCCGCAGACCTGTCGATGGCCTGCGTTAAAGCCGCTAAAGAAGCGGGCCTGACGGTCAGCTGCGACTTCAACTTTCGCGGCAAGCTCTGGAAATACGGCAAGACCGCTCCGCAAGTCATGCCCGAACTGGTCAAGTACGTCGATGTCGGCATCGCGAACGAGGAGGACTGCCAGAAATCGCTCGACATATCGGTTGATGTCGATGTGGAATCGGGTGAACTCGACACCTCCAAATACGAAGCGCTGGGCCAGAAGGTGCTGGATACCTACCCCGACATGCACACAATCGCGATCACACTTCGCGAAAGCCTGAGCGCGGATCGTAACAACTGGTCAGCCTGCCTGCGCACCCGCGATGATGGCTTCATGCTGTCGCGCAAATATGAACTGACCGACATCGTCGATCGCGTCGGTGGTGGGGACAGCTTCGCCTCGGCACTGATCTTCGGCCTCAACGCTTATGAAGACCGTCAGCAAAGCCTCGAATTCGCGGTCGCCGCGAGCGCGCTCAAGCACACCATCATGGGCGATTTCAACCGCGTGACCGTACCCGAGGTCGAAAAGCTCATGAGCGGTGACGGGTCAGGCCGAGTGCAGCGGTGAGGCATTATGGCGAAAACCATGCTCGAAGTCTTCTTGGGACATAGCTATCCAAGCTTTGCAGCCGTGCAGGATCAATCGGCAAACGACAACTTAGCGCGCGATCAGGAGCTCTTCGAGCACAGTATTTCCAGAGAGCTGGTAGAGGACTTGGCGAGCGATTGCCTTCAATCTGGCTTATGAGCACTGCGAGATTTGCCTCCATGGCCTCGCCATCGATCATTGGCACAGCGAATGTCCGCTTTTGAGCTTGCGGCGTGGGCCCCGAATGTCCGCTATTGGGGCGCAAAGCCGTCTTGATCGACCGTGCAATTAACTTCACTTCCCAGCCGGTCTGAGACTGCTACGTTTTGCTCCACAATTTGCTACACAACCCTGCTACACAAAGGCTCCCGAGCTTGCGGAAAACCGCCACTTTTCAAAGAACCTCGTGGACAGGAACTTCTCCAGCCCTGCCACCATTTGCCCTCATTTGATGTTTCTAAGATACGTGCAGGCTTGCCTGCTACATGGGCGCTCATTATTGCGTCTGTCCTATGCAGGACACGCAACTGACCCGACGCCCCGTCATCTCCGCCACCGGGCTTTTTACCCCGGCGGAGACGATCACCAATGAAGAGCTGGTGGCCAGCTTCAATCGTTATGTCGATCTGCACAACGATCAGCATGCGGACGAGATTGCAGCTGGCGAGGTAGAGCCGCTGCACCATTCGTCGGTGGAGTTCATCGAAAAGGCGAGCGGGATCAAAGCGCGGCATGTGATGTCCAAAGCGCCGATTCTCGATCCTGAAATCATGTCGCCGCGCTGGGATGAGCGCGGCAATGATCAGATTGCGATCATGGCGGAGATCGGCGTGATCGCATCGCGGCAGGCTCTGGAGCGGGCAGGGCGCAAGCCTGAAGATGTCGACGCAGTGCTGTGCGCGGCGTCGAATATGCAGCGGGCTTATCCTGCGATGGCGATCGAGATTCAGCAGGCGCTCGGGATCGATGGGTTCGGCTTTGATATGAATGTGGCGTGCTCGTCCGCCACGTTCGGTATCCAGACCGCGGCCGATTATGTGCGTTCTGGCAATGCGAAAAGCGTGCTGGTTGTGAGTCCGGAGATTACGTCGGGCCACCTGAACTGGCGCGACCGCGACAGTCATTTCATCTTCGGCGATGTCGCGACTGCGGTGCTGGTCGAGGATGCCGCGATCGCTCCGACTGAACATTGGGATATCCTTGGCACCAAACTGAAAACGGTGTTCTCCAACAACATCCGCAACAATTTCGGCTTCCTCAATCGTGCGCATCCGGAAACGTCGGACAAACCAGACAAGCTCTTCGTCCAGGAAGGGCGCAAGGTCTTCAAGGAAGTGGTGCCGATGGTCGCGCAGATGATTATCGACGAAGCCGAGCGGCTCAATATCGACCCTGCTGCCTTGCGCCGGATGTGGCTGCATCAGGCCAATGCCGGGATGAACCGCCTGATCGCGCAGCGCGTGCTGGGGCATGAGGCAAGCGAGGATGAAAGCCCGACCGTGCTCGACACATATGGTAATACGTCGAGTGCCGGGTCGATCATCGCGTTCCACGCACACAACGATGATCTGGCCGCGGGCGATACCGGGCTGATCTGCAGCTTCGGCGCGGGTTATTCTGCCGGGACGGTGTTCGTGCGCAAGGTCGCCTGACGCATGAGCCAGGCGTCCCATAGGGCGATAACCGCCTCGGATGCTTTCCAGATCACCGCCACCGCAAGCAATGATACCAGTCCGTCTACCGCGTAATGATAGGCGAGGTGGACGCTGCTGATCCAGGTGATGAAGAAGAACACGCCGAAGAACGCGCCCCAACCGCGGTGGATACGGCGCACTGCTATCCAATAGAGAAACGCGATTGCGCAGTGCATGCTTGGCATTGCGGTGATCCCGCTGCCCAGACCGTTCGAGCGTTTGCTGTGCCATTCCAGCAGCAGTTCCTGCACGTTCAACGTCATGATCGGAACCTGCTCATTCGCGGCGTTGAGATAGGCCATCTGAGCATCGAAATGCGGGTCGCCCAGGATCGGTCCGATAAAGCACGGCCCGACTGACGCGAGCCATGTCGCCATAGCGCCGCCGATCAATGCCCAGCTGAGCATGTAAGTCATGAAAAACTGGCGCCGCAGCTGATGATCCACTCGCCAGAATGCGAAGAACATCACGCCCGGATAAAGCAGCAGGAACCACAGGTGATAGAGCAGCGCGAGGAAGGCGGTGACGATCGGATAGCCAAGCACCGGTTGCAGAACTTCCCACGCGTCATATCCGAAGAATATCGCCCGGTCCCATTCGATGAATGCCCGGTCCCAGGTGAACTCATTGAACAGCGGGATCGCCGATTTCATCTTGGAGAAGAATGGCAGGATAAAGATCGCGACGGCCAGCAACGGCAGTCCGCCCAGAACTGCCCGGACCAGCGGCTTGGCGGTGTAGCGCTCCTTCAGAAAAGCGGTCGGGCTATCCGGACGGTTGCGGTTGAGCTGCCATGCGGCATCAAAGGTTATCAGTATCAATGTGAAAAGGCCGAAAATTCGCGCATTCTCTATGACACCGCTAAGGCTTGGATTGATGCCGCGAGACACGAGCAATCCGACACAAAGCGCCATAAGCGTCAGGCCGAAGACATAAATCGGGGCCTCGCTCAACCAGCGGCGAGCGAGATTCGATGTGGCGGGCTCGCCGACAGGGCTGATTGTCGCGGTGTTCATTACAGCGGCGGGAGCTATGGTAAACGTCTTGATAAAGAGTGAATACTGGGCCGCCCGAGCCGAGGCCTGTCCGCAGGTAAATGCTCTGCGTGCACCATGCGGATTGACGACTTTTGCACGCACGAGTTTGATTACGTCGCTTGCGAGGGCGCACGCCAGACCCTAGATGCGCAGCCATGGCAGGTGAAATACTCGATAATCAGGGACGTGGGGAAGCCAGCTGGAGCTGGCCCGCGATCCATCCCGAAGGGCGCAAATTCGGCGTTATCGCGCTGGCGATTACCTTTGTCCCGCTGGTCTTGCTGGACTGGGAGATCATTGGCTGGCCGATGCTGATTCTGTCGCTCGGCGTGTTCGCGTTTTTCCGCGATCCCGAGCGGGTGGTGCCTCAGGAAGACAACGCGATCGTAGCGCCTGCCGACGGTCTGGTTTCCCTGATCACGACGGTCGAGCCACCGGCTGAGATGCAGATCGACGATGGGTCCGGTCATCCGGGGCTTTCTTCCGGTCCGGTTACGCGGGTGTCGATTTTCATGAGCGTGTTCGACGTTCACATCAATCGCGCCCCCATTGCTGGTACGGTTCGCCGTGTCGTTTATATTCCCGGCAAGTTCGTGAATGCCGATCTCGACAAGGCGAGCGAGGAGAACGAGCGCCAGCACATTCTGATCGAGCGCGCTGACGGAATGGCTATCGGTTTCACCCAGATTGCCGGTCTGGTTGCGCGTAGGATTATTCCGTTTGTAAAGCCTGGTGACACCGTCGCCAAAGGTCAGCGCGTTGGCCTGATCCGGTTTGGCAGCCGCGTAGATGTCTATCTCCCCGCTGGCACCAGCCCCAAGGTGCTGATGGGTCAGCGGGTGATTGCCGGCGAGACGGTCTTGGCCGAGCTTGGCACGCAGGCGCTGCTCGAAGGTATCGCGCAGTGATCGCGGCGGCGACCATTTCGAGAGCGTCATGAGCCAGCCGCCCAAGCGTGGCGAATCTCCACAGTCACCGGCACGTGTCGGACCCAAAGCGGCGGAAGACGACGACAGCGGACCGGTTGCCGACAAGCGCGGCCTGACGCTGCGGGCATTGCTGCCCAATGCGATCACCGCTGCGGCTCTATGCGCCGGATTGACCGGCATTCGTTTCGCGATCGAGGGGCAGTGGGAATATTCCGTTCTCGCAATTGTGCTTGCCGGCATTCTGGATGGGATGGATGGCCGCATTGCAAGGCTGCTCAACGCGCAATCCCGGTTCGGCGCGGAGCTCGACAGTCTGGCCGATTCGCTCTCTTTCGGAATGGCACCCGCTGTCATTTTGTATCTATGGGCACTGCAAGATCTCAAACCATTTGGCTGGCTTGCTGCGCTCGCTTTCGCGATTTGCTGCGCCCTGCGTCTCGCGCGGTTCAACGCACAGATCGATGTCGACGAGCAGCCGCACAAATCGGCTGGCTTCCTCACAGGCGTTCCGGCTCCGGTCGGGGCGGGGATTGCCTTTGCTCCGGTCTATCTCTGGCTGGCAACCGGTCTTGATGAATTCCGCAGTCCGCTTGGTCTCGCCATTTGGATTGCTCTTATCGCGATATTGCTGATCTCGAACATGGCGACGCTTAGCTGGGGAGCGATCCGACCGCGTCGCGGTCTGCGCCTCGGCTTTATCGCCTTTGTCGGGCTGGTTTTCACCGCTCTCTTGCTGGAACCGTGGTGGACACTAGCCAGCGTAAGTGTGCTCTATCTCGCGTTGATGCCCTACGCTTTGTTCAAATATGGACGGATCAAGCGGCGGCGCGCGAGCGAGAAGGAACTCGGCGCGCAAACGAGCGAGTAGCGGCAGGAGCCAGGCGCACAGGCTGGCGCAGTCGCAATTCTTCGGCTTCGACCATCAGCACGAAACCTGCCTTGACGAAGGCTCGCTCTCGCTTGAGCGACATGAGTGCATGGCGGCCGCGCACAACGCAATCGGCAAGGGTGAGCAGCGCGGTAATCGCGATAACCACGAAAAGTACGGTGAGCGTAGCTGCGATCATAGGTCTAACTCCTCTTGACCCTTGTTCGATTGACAACGCGGATTGGTTACAACGATACGTGTTCCGCGTTTGTTCTGATACGCTTGTTCTATATACGTTCCGCAGTGTCAAGCGATGAATTCGCCTTGGATGCAGATTTTCGCCGCCACGCACATTGGGGCTGGATTTATGCAGGCTGGGGCGCTAATGGCCCGTTCTCGCAGAAAGTGCCGGGCGTATTTGCTTGGCCGACCCCTGCGAAATTCACATGGAAGGCGCTTTACACCGGTGCTGCCAGCGGGACACTCCGCCAGCGGTTCCAGCCTTTCAGAGGACAAACCGGAAGGAATTATCTTATGGCGGCCACTACCGTCACCATGCAGCAATTGATTGAGGCCGGCGCACACTTCGGCCACCAGACCCACCGCTGGAACCCGCGGATGAAGCCGTATATCTTCGGCAACCGCAACGGTGTTCACATCATCGACCTGTCGCAGACCGTGCCGCTGTTCGCGCGCGCACTCGATTTCGTCGAGTCGACCGTTCGTGCGGGGGGCAAGGTTCTGTTTGTCGGAACCAAGCGTCAGGCGCAGGAACCGATCGCAGAGGCCGCGCGCGCCTGCGGACAGCATTTTGTCAACCATCGCTGGCTCGGCGGCATGCTGACCAACTGGAAGACCATCAGCGGCTCGATCAAGCGTCTCAAGACCCTAGAAGAGCAGCTTTCGGGTGAGACCAGCGGTCTGACCAAGAAGGAAGTCCTGCAACTCACTCGTGAGCGTGACAAGCTCGAGTTGTCGCTCGGCGGCATCCGCGACATGGGCGGCATTCCGGACGTGATGTTCGTGATCGACGCCAACAAGGAAGACCTCGCCATCAAGGAAGCAGCCGTGCTCGGTATTCCGGTGATCGCGGTGCTCGATACCAACGTTGATCCGACCAACATCGCGTTCCCTGTTCCAGGCAATGACGATGCCAGCCGCGCTGTGCGTCTCTACTGTCAGGCAATTGGCGACGCGGCGATGGCCGGTAAGGGCGGCGCTGCCCATGATACGGGCGCAGATGTCGGCGCGATGGCTGAACCGCCAGCCGAGCCGACCGCCGCAGCGCCTGCTGCCGAGGCACCTGCAGCAACCGCATAAGCGATGTGGCGCGCGTCAATCGCGCGTCACAATCATACATTAGCGCGCCGGGCACACCTTAACGGGCCCGGTGCCCCCTACGTATAAGAAGGATACTCTCATGGCCGATTTCACCGTCGCCGATGTGAAGACACTGCGCGAAAAGACCGGCGCAGGCATGATGGACGCCAAGAAGGCGCTTGTGGAAGCAGGCGGCGATATCGAAGCCGCCGTTGACGCGCTGCGCGCCAAGGGTCTCGCCACCGCACAGAAGAAGTCAAGCCGCACGGCTGCTGAAGGCCTTGTCGGCGTTGCCGTTTCGGGCACCAGCGGTGTGGCCGTTGAAGTCAATTCGGAAACCGACTTCGTCGCCAAGAACGACCAGTTCCAGGACTTCGTCCGCAAAGTCACCGAAGTCGCTCTGACGCTCGACGCAGACGATGTCGAAGCGCTGAAGGCTGCCGACTACCCTGCCGGTGGAACCGTGGCCGACAAGCTTACCGACAATGTGGCGACCATTGGTGAAAACCAACAGATCCGCCGGATGAAGTCGATCGCAGTCGGTCAGGGTGCGGTTGTATCCTACGTCCACAACGCCGCCGCCGAAGGCCTCGGCAAGATCGGCGTGCTGGTCGCACTCGAAAGCGATCTTGGCGCGGACGTGCTGGAGCCGTTCGGCAAGCAGCTCGCCATGCATATCGCCTCGATGTTCCCGCAGGCGCTCGACGCCGACGGTCTCGATCCGGCTGTGATCGAGCGCGAGCGCGCTGTTGCACAGGAAAAGGCGGCTGAAAGTGGCAAGCCCGAAAACGTGCAGGAAAAGATGGTCGAAGGCGCGATCAAGAAGTTTGCGAAAGAAAACGCGCTGCTTAGCCAGATGTTCGTGATGGACAACAAAACCTCGGTCGAAGACACGGTCGCCAAGTTCGGCAAGGACAATGGCGGCTCGGTGAAGCTGGCCGACTATGTCCGTTTCCAGCTCGGCGAAGGAATCGAAGTTGAAGAAAGCGACTTCGCAGCGGAGGTTGCTGCTGCTGTTGGCGGCTGATTTCAGGTGAGCTCCCGCGAAGGCGGGAGCCTCCAGCCGGGTAGAAAGAGATCCCCGCCTCCGCGGGGATTCGCGAAATAGAATACGGTCATCGCAGCTTCGCGCTGCGGCGGCCGTTTCGTATCGGCTAGGTTCATTTGATCTCGCTACCCGTCGCTAACGGGGGCGAAAGATTTTCACGCTACCATCCCATTCATGATTGTGTTTGGGGCGTATTATCTGCTCTTCTACATTTTGGCGTTTTGCACGCTTGCGTTCTGGAAGAGCTGGCGCTGGTTTGTACCCGCAAGCCTGCTGGTCGGCGGGTTGTGTGTCTGGGCGATCAACGATCTGCAAACCGCCGACGGGCCGGGCGCGTTGTTCGCTTATGCCTTCGTAGGCCTCTTCATGCTTGGTGCAGTCGCCGGATTCCTAGGTCGCCTCATCATTCTCGCGACACGCGTATCGCGTTTCCAGCTTCCAGAGAAAGCGGTGCTGTTGATCGTGTTTGTTGCCGCGCCCCTTGTCGTTTGGGGATGGACACAGTGGGTGGACTACCAGCAGCAGAACCGTCTTCGTCCGCCTTCACCGGCGTGCCTCGATCGGATGCACGCCGTCAGCGTCGGTAACGTTGCGCTGGAGATCCCGCTGGCTCCTATCTTCAGCCTATCCGAACAATATGACTGGGACGAAGCCTATTTCCTGTCGTCCAATCATCGCTCACGGGCCTTCTGCGAGCGAACGCAAGACGGCGAGCCTGTGCGCCTTGCCCGGATGTCGATCACGACAGGGCCAGGCAGCTATGGACACCGAAATGTGGTCAACGCGCCTTTCTGTGCGAAATCACAGCCGTACGGATGGTGGGAGCATTTATGTCAGAAGGAGGTCGGTGAAAGCCTCCAAGACTACCCGGACAAGATAACGCTGTCCGAGGTCGAGTCCTACTTCTCGGAGAACAATAGCTTGCTGGATTCAGTAAAGGAGGCTGGTTCGACAGACCTATCTGAAATCCGGGAGAACATGCGCAATAAGGGGATCGGTTGCTATGAGACCAACGGCTATCGCGACGATGTGATCCATTGCACAGCGCAGCGCATGCTGACTGACTCTGTGCAGATCGAATACATGTTCCGCTCCAATCAAGAAGACCGTGATGCGCACGCTCTGCTGATGGAGCAAAGAGCGCTGGAAATCGTCGACAGTTTGCGTGCGCCCGAATAGCAAGGTTATCCTTTGCGCAACCCTGAGCGGCTCGCTAAGGGCGGCGCAACGACAATTCCTGCAAGCGAGCTAGCTCCAGATGCCCATGCCAGAAATCAAGCGCGTCCTGCTCAAACTCTCGGGCGAGGTTCTGATGGGCGAGCAGGAATACGGGATCGACCCGGCCTACGTCGCGCGGCTTGCTGAAGAGGTGAAGGCGGCGAAGGATAGCGGACTTGAGGTCTGCCTCGTGATCGGCGGCGGGAACATCTTTCGCGGGATTTCCGGCGCGGCCAAGGGGCTGGACCGGACCACTGGCGATTACATGGGCATGCTTGCGACGGTGATGAACGCGTTGGCGATGCAGAACGCGCTGGAACAGCAGGGCGTGCCGACCCGCGTGCAATCGGCGATCCCGATGAGCAGCGTATGCGAGCCCTACATCCGCCGCCGCGCCGAACGGCACCTTGAGAAAGGGCGCATCGTGATCTTCGCGGCGGGAACCGGCAATCCCTTCTTCACTACCGATACCGGCGCAGCTTTGCGCGCGGCCGAAATGAATTGCGACGCGCTGCTGAAAGGCACCAGCGTCGACGGGGTCTATGACAGCGATCCCAAACACAATCCCGAAGCCACCCGGTTCGACGCCATCACCTACGACCATGTTCTGTCGCAGAACCTGAAAGTGATGGATGCCACCGCAGTGGCGCTTTGCCGTGAGAACGATATCCCGATAGTGGTGTTTTCGATCCGCGACAAAGGCAACGTCGCCCGCGTTCTGTCGGGCGACGGCGTGCAAACCATAGTACAGAAGGAAGCTTGATCCATGCCGCAATATGACAAGGCCGATATCGAGCGCCGCATGAATGGCGCGGTGGAAGCGTTGAAAAGCGATCTGGGCGGTCTGCGTACGGGCCGGGCCAATACCAGTCTGCTCGATCCTGTTCAGGTCGAGGTTTACGGCGCGATGATGCCGCTTAATCAGGTGGCGACCGTCAACGCGCCGGAGCCGCGCATGCTGGCGGTACAGGTGTGGGACAAGTCGAACGTATCGGCAGTGGAGAAGGGCATCACGAAGGCCAATCTCGGCCTCAATCCGATGACGGATGGCCAGACCGTTCGCCTCCCGATGCCAGATCTGACCGAAGAGCGGCGCAAGGAACTGGCAAAGCTGGCCGGGCAATATGCCGAGAAGGCCAAGATCGCGATTCGCAACGTGCGCCGTGACGGGATGGAAGACCTCAAGACTGACGAGAAGAAGAAAGAAATCTCGGAAGACGAGCGCAAGCGGATGGAAGACGACGTTCAGAAGTTGACCGACAAATATGTCGCTGAGACGGACGAAGCGGCGGCCAAGAAAGAACAAGAGATCCTGACCCAGTAAGGGGCGGATCGGCAGGGGAGGCCAGATGGGCGACCAGCCCGCGGCGGACACAGCGCAAGCCGGAAACGGCGCTCGCCACGTCGCGATCATCATGGATGGCAATGGGCGCTGGGCCAAGAAGCGTGCGCTTCCGCGTGCCATCGGCCACCAGCGCGGCGTCGAAGCGGTGCGGCGGCTGGTCCGCGCGCTAGAGCCGATGGGGCTCGATTGTCTGACGCTCTATGCATTCAGCTCGGAAAACTGGAAGCGGTCCGAAGACGAAGTCGATGATCTGATGAACCTGATGCGCAAGTTCATCAAATCGGACTTGCCCGAATTTGTCGCCAATGATGTGAAGCTCAAGATCATCGGCGACTGGCGCTCGCTCGCGCCTGATATCGTTGCGATGCTTGAAGATGCGCTGGCGCAAACCGCCAATGGCACGCAGACGCTTGCAGTGGCACTCAATTACGGCGCGCAGCATGAGATTGCGCGCGCGGCTGCGAAAGCGGCGGAGCAGGGTGAAATCACACTCAAATCCATCGAAGCTCAGCTTGATACACATGACCTGCCGCCGCTCGATCTGCTGATCCGCACCAGCGGCGAAATCCGCTTGTCAAACTTCCTGCTATGGCAGGCGGCGTATGCCGAAATGCTGTTCGTCGAAACGCTGTGGCCGGATTTCAAGCCCGAACATTTGCAGCAGGCCCTCGATGACTTTGCCCGGCGGGAGCGGCGTTTTGGCGGGCGTTAGAGATCGGTTGGAGGAGATCACCAGCAAGGCGATCGAAGAAGCGGGCCAAGCGTCCGAACCGGAAGGTGAGCAGCCGACCGGCGCGATGAGCGACTTGCTGATCCGCTTCGTTTCTGCGGTGGTTATGGTTGCCGCCTCGGCATTGGCACTGTGGCTTGGCGGATGGTTCTGGATCGGGTTCGTCGTGCTGCTCGCAGGGCTGATCCTGTGGGAGTGGAACAGGCTGGTAAAGGGGTTCGGTGGATCGCCGCTTAGCGAGATCGTCTGGCTGTTTGCCGGTTCAGCCTATGTTTGCGCAGCGGCTTTGGCGATGGTTCAGGTGCGGCAGGACAACGGCATGTTGGAAGTGTTGCTGGTCTTCATCCTGCCGATCATTGCGGTGGATGTTGGGGCGTACTTCGCCGGTCGGACGATCGGCGGGCCAAAGATTGCACCGAAAATCAGTCCGTCGAAAACCTGGGCCGGGCTGGGCGGCGGCGCGGTCGCGGCTAGTATCGTTGCGCTGACGCATGAGTTGACCGGCTTCGGTCCGGCCGCCTCGGCTGAGTTTAATGTGATGGGCGTGCTGCTGGCCGTGGTCGCCGGAACGCTGATCGCCGTGATTGCGCAAGCTGGCGACTTTTTCGAAAGCTGGATGAAGCGGCGCGCTGGCGTAAAGGATTCGAGCAATCTGATCCCCGGACATGGCGGTGTGTTCGACCGGCTCGACGGGTTTCTGGCGGTATTCTTCGTCCTGTTCGTGGTTGCGGTTGCGCCGGATCTGCTAGGATAAGCCGACTATGACCCGTTCGATTACCATTCTTGGCGCAACAGGATCGATTGGCGCATCGACGCTCGATCTCGTCCGCCGCAACCCCGATGCATGGCAAGTCGATACCCTGACCGCCAATTGCAGCGCTACGGAGCTGGCCAAGCTCGCCCGCGAATTTGACGCCAAGCTGGCGGTAGTGGGTGATGAGGGCTGCCTTGGGGAATTGCGCGATGCGTTGACTGGTAGCGGGATCGACGCGGCTGGCGGAAAAAAGGCTCTGTGCGATGCGGCTGCTCGTCCAGTCGATCTGACGGTTGCGGCGATAGTCGGTTGCGCAGGTCTTGGCCCGGTAATGGCCGCGATTGAGCGAGGCGGGACGATCGCGCTCGCCAACAAGGAAGCGCTGGTCTCGGCTGGCTCGGTCATGACCGCAGCGGTTGCAGAGCGCCGGGCGACGTTGCTGCCGACCGACAGCGAGCACAACGCAATCTTTCAGTGCCTTGCCGGAAACAGTCTCGATGACGTCGCCCGTATCACTCTGACGGCGAGTGGCGGTCCGTTGCGCACCTGGACGCTCGAACAGCTCGCCGCGGCCACTCCTGAAGAGGCGGTTGCGCATCCCAATTGGTCAATGGGCGCGAAGATCAGCGTCGACAGCGCGACGATGATGAACAAGGGGCTTGAGTTCATCGAAGCGCATCACCTGTTCCCTGTGGGGCTGGACCGGCTTGCGATCGTGGTTCACCCGCAAAGCGTCATTCACTCGATGGTAGAATATCGCGACCGCTCCACGCTCGCGCAGCTCGGTCCGTCCGACATGCGCGTGCCGATAGCCTCGTGCCTCGCATGGCCGACCCGGATGGAGACGCCGCTCGAACCGCTTGATCTGACCAGCATTGGCGAGCTCACGTTCATGGCACCCGACGAAACCCGCTTTCCCGCGACCCGGCTGGCACGCGAAGCAATTCAGGCGGGCGGGGCGGCTCCGGCGGTGCTGAACGCAGCCAACGAAATAGCCGTTGCCGCTTTTCTCGCCGGTCAGATCGGGTTCACACGGATTACGGCAGTGGTGGAAGACACCCTAAGCCGCTATAGCGCCACTGCCCCAAGCGCGCTCGAAGATGTGCTGGCAATAGATGCTGAGGCCCGTATGCGCGCCCAGCAGATACTGGAGAGCTCCACCGTTGTTTGAATCGCCCCCTTTCTGGATGTACGCCGTCGGCTTTCTGCTGCTACTCGGTCCTCTTGTGACCGTTCATGAGCTTGGCCACTATCTTGTCGGTCGCTGGTTCGGCGTGAAAGCCGATGCCTTCTCGGTCGGGTTCGGCAAAGAGCTTTGGGGCCGTACCGACAAGCACGGTACGCGCTGGAAGATCTCCGCCCTGCCGCTCGGCGGCTATGTGCAGTTCAGAGGGGATATGAATCCCGCTTCCGTGCCCGATCCGGATGCTCCCGTACAGGAGGGCAGCTTTCAAACCGCATCCCTGTGGAAGCGTGCCTTGATCGTGGCAGCTGGCCCGGTGACAAATCTGGTTGTCGCCATCGCAATCTTCGCAGCATTTTTTGCGATACTCGGGCGACCGGTCGTCGAACTGCCGGCAAACTCGACCGAAGTGGCTGGTTTTTCAGAGCAGTCCGCTGCGCGCGATGCAGGGGTCGAGGTCGGTGACCGTATCGTCGGGATCGACGGCGAAGAAGTGAGTGATTTTACCGAACTGCTCTCCCAGGTTCAGCTTTATCCGAACCGGACGATCGAGCTTTCGGTGGATCGCGATGGCCAGACGCTGAGCTTTCCGATCACCATTCAGGGCGTCACGGAAGAGGATGGATTCGGCAACGAGATGACTGTCGGTCGGATCGGTGTTTTCAGGCCTGATACGGAACCCGCCAGCGTAACATACGAAGAGGTTGGCATTCTCGGCTCGATCCCTGCGGCCACGGCCCATTGCTGGGATTTGTTCAAGATGATGCTGACCGGTATCAAGCAAGTCCTTGTCGGCGATCGCTCGGTCAAGGAATTGGGCGGTCCGGTGAAGATCGCGAAATATTCCGGCGAGCAGATGAGCCTGGGCTTTGTGTCCTTCATCAATTTCGTCGCGCTGATCTCGCTTAATTTGGCATTCATTAACCTGCTGCCAATCCCAGCCCTCGACGGTGGCCATCTGGCATTTTACGCCGCCGAGGCGGTTCGCCGTAAACCGGTGGGGCCGCAAGCGACCGAATGGGCCTATCGCACGGGAATCGCGATCGTGCTGGCATTGATGGTGGTCGTGACCGTGAACGACCTCGTCTCTCTGCCACTTTTTGGCAGTTAGCCGGGGAAAGCGAACGGGCGAGCGTAGCTAGTGGGTGTTGTCCGCTTGATTGCTCCGGGTGCATGGGGCAAAGGCAGACAGGGCTTTTGGGCCTTTCAGATTAGCGCCGCGGGGAGGCGCGTCCGGCATTTTCGGGCTTGGTGAAGACGGGTTAGACGGGACTATTACTTCATGAATCGACGCAGTGAGACGGGCGTTCAGCCTGTCATCCCTCAATCTGTGACCCCTAAGTCTGTAGGTGGGGCTGGACGGCTGGCGGTTGCCCTGACCTGCGGCACCATGCTGGCAGGCGTTCCCTTTAGCGCGCTTGCACAGGATGAGGCAGCCGGTGAACCCGCGACGACGAGGCAACCCACGCCGACGCCCGCACCCGCTCCGACACCTGCGCCCGCGTCGAATGTTATCCGCACGATTAGCGTTGCCGGTGCCGAGCGGCTCGAGCCAACGACTATCCTTAGCTACATCCGTCTGCGTGTCGGGCAGGAATACACCTCCGTCGCCGCTGACCAGGCGCTGAAAGACCTGGGCGCGACCGAGCTGTTTTCGAACTTCTCGATCCGCAATGACGCTGGCAATGTCGTGATCACGGTGACCGAAAACCCGGTGATCAACCGCATCGTGCTCGAAGGTAACAAGCGGCTCGATAACGACAAGATCCTGCCGGAGATCAAACTCTCTCCGCGCCAGATTTTCACCCGTTCCAAGGTTCGCGCCGACGTCGCTCGCATCATCGAGCTTTATAAGCGTCAGGGCCGGTTCGCCGCCACGGTTGAACCCAAGATGGTTCAGCTGCCGCAAAACCGCGTCGATATCGTGTTCGAGATCAGCGAAGGGCCGAAGTCAAAGGTCCGCCAGATCAACATTATCGGTAACGAGAAATTTTCCGATGGCCAGCTGCGCGGTGAGATGGTCACGAAACAGGCCCGCTTCACCCGCTTCTTCAGCTCCAACACCAGCTACGATCCTGATCGCCTCGCCTTCGACCAGCAGAAGCTGCGGCAATTCTACCTGACCGAAGGATACGCTGACTTCCGCGTTGTGTCGGCCGTCGCCGAGCTTACGCCGGATCAGAAAGATTTCATCATCACTTACGTGGTCGAGGAAGGCGAACGCTACAAATTTGGCGATGTGAAGGTCGAAAGCCAACTGCGCGACTTCGATAGCGATCAACTCGCGGCGGGCCTGTCGGTGAAAGAAGGTGACTGGTACGACGCGAAGGCGGTCGAAGACACGGTTGAGCAGTTGTCCGAGCTTGCGGGCCGTTTCGGTTATGCTTTCGCCGACGTCCAACCTCGGTTCGACCGGCAAAAAGACGATCTTGAGATGAATATCGAGTTCGTTCTGCGTCAGGCCCCGCGTGTTTATGTCGAACGGGTCGATGTGAACGGCAACACCCTGACGCAGGATAAGGTCATACGCCGCGAATTCCGCCTGAGCGAAGGTGACGCGTTCAACTCGCTCGGCGTGCAGCGGACCACGGCGCGGATTAACTCGCTCGGGTATTTCCAGGAGAACTTCGACGTCAATCAGGTCGAAGGCAGCGCGCCTGACCGGATCATCCTCGAAGCGAACGTCGAAGAGCAGCCCACGGGTGAGTTGCAATTCTCGGCGGGCTTTTCCTCAATCGAGCGGTTCATCCTCTCCGGGAGTATTCGCCAGCGCAACTTCCGCGGGCGTGGGCAGACCGTTGGCCTCAGTGTAAACTGGTCGCAGTTTTCGCGCGCGGCCCAGATCAGTTTTTCGGAGCCGTATTTGTTCGATCGGAACATCTCGGCTGGCGTCGACATTTACCGCCGCGACTTCAACAGCTTCAACTTTACGAACGCGGATCGTAACACGATCTTCGAACAGGCTACGACAGGTGCCGGTATCCGAGTCGGCGTTCCGCTTACTGAATTCATGTCGCTGGTTGGCAGTTATACTATCAACTACGACGATGTGGATCTGGATGAAGCCTCGTTCTTCTCCGACATCGATGGCGATGGCGACCTTGAATGCGATCCGGCGCGAGCAGGACAGTTTTTGTGCGACTCGCTCGGTGAACGCTTGAGCTCGATTGTCGGACTGAACCTCAACTACAACTCGCTGAATTCGCGTATCCGTCCGACTCGTGGCCTTTCGCTAACTGTTAGTGGTGAATTCGCAGGCTTGGGAGGCGATGTCCGCTATGTCCGGTTCCGCGGTCGTGGGCAGAAATTCTGGAATGTCGGCAATAGCGGTTTCATCTTCTCCATTCTCGCTGAGGGCGGCACGATCATCTCGCTTGAAGATCGTGGCGGTCCTCTGGTCGAAGATATCCTGTTGACTGACAGGTTCTTCCTCGGCGAGCCGCAATTTCGTGGTTTCGAAATTCGCGGCGTCGGGCCGCGTATCCTGACGCAGCCTCTCGTGGTAGAGGATGGGGTGATCGTGCCGATTACCGATCGCAATTCGATCCGCGATGATGCGCTGGGTGGTCGCAATTACTATCTGGGTCGCGCTGAGCTCGAAATTCCGCTTGGATCGGGCGCACGCGAACTCGGTTTGAGGCCTTCGATTTGGGCGGATATCGGCGCGCTTTGGGGGCTGACAGAACCGGTCCTTACCCAGATCCCGGTGCTGTTTCAGGATCCCAACGATCCTGATCAAACGACCACTGAGCCGATCGGACCGGATGGCACTCCGAACGTACAACTTAGCCAAAGTCCGCCGCCGTCTCAGCAACTCTTCGTCGGCAACACTCCCTCGCCACGCATTACCGCCGGTATCGGCGTAAACTGGAACTCGCCATTCGGCCCGTTCCGCATCGATTTCGCTCAGACGATCCGCAAGGTCGAGGGCGATGACGATCAAACCTTCACGTTCAACGTAGGAACTCAGTTCTAATGAAACTCTTTGCCAAATCGCTTGCTTTCGCAAGCCTCACCGCATGTGCTGTCCATGCAATGCCTGCCGCCGCTCAGGTTGAAGGTCGGATGGCCACGGTCGACATCTCGCGCGCCGTTATTGGAACGACCGCGTTGCAGACCGCATACAACCAGGTTTCCACGACCTATTCGGCCCAGATCGAAACGCGTCGTACTAAAACTCAGGAGCGTCAGACGCTGCTGCAAGGCTTTGATACGAATGGCGACAACGAAGTCGATGACGCCGAACTGCAAGCCGCTCAAGCCAGCCCGCAATTCGGCCAATTGCAGACGTTGGAACAGGAAATTCAACAACTTACGAATCAAGTTGACTCCGCACGCATCTTTGCGGTCGAACAGATCGTCGCTCAATACCCGGCCGCGCTTCAGGAAGTGGTGACACAGCAGCAGATTCAGGTCGTGCTAAACCCCGCGACCGTGCTCTACGCGCCGCAGGCGGCTGACGTAACTCCTCAGGTCACGACCTCGCTGAATGCCAAGGTGCCAACGGTCGGCATCGTGCCGCCGGCAGGGTGGCAGCCGAGCCGTCAGGGCGTGCAGCTGTTTCAGGAAATCCAGCAGACACTGGTCACCGCGCAAGTGCTGCAACAGCGCCAGCAGGCTGCCCAGCAGCAGCAGCAGGGCAACACGCAGGTTCCGGAAGGCCGATAAGGCCAGTTGGACAGAGCGAAGCTGATAGAGGGGCAGGGCATGAGCGAGGCATCGACACCATCGGAGCCAATCGTGGATTATGACATCCACAAGATACTGAAGGCCCTGCCGCACCGTTATCCGTTGCTGCTGGTCGATCGGGTCAAGTCGATCGAGCTTGGTGAACGCATTCATGCGGTGAAAGCCGTGAGCATGAACGAGGAGTTCTTTCAGGGACACTTCCCTGGAGCTCCCATCATGCCAGGTGTCCTGCAAATCGAGGCTCTCGCTCAGGCCGCAGCGATCCTGGGGATTGAAACGCTTGATCTGGCGGGCACGGGCAAGCTGGTCATCTTCATGGGCATCGAAAATGCCAAGTTCCGTGCGCCTGTGACACCGGGGTGCTTGCTCGACCTGAAGATCGAGTTCGTTCAAAAACGCAGCCGAGTCTACAAATTCAAAGGCGAAGCGAGCGTGGAAGGCAAAGTGTCGTGCCACGCCGATTTCACCGCGATGGTCGCTGATCCGCCTTCTTGATTTGCGCATACGCATCCGCGGGCGCGATCTCCTCGCTCGGGCGACCTAAAGGTCGCGTCACTGCGGACGCCCCTACAGGTGCGCTTCGCACGTCTGCGTTTCACTTCGACTTCGGGCTTGCGGTCGTGGAACGACCGAAGTGAAGGCGTCAGGAAGGTTGCAATTTCTCGCGGTGCCGCTATGTGCGCCGCTTCCCAATTCAACAGCGCATCCGGTCGGTACCGGTGTAAGCTATGAAGGACAAAGACGATGAAAGCCGAAGGGCATCCCGAATACCACATGATCACGGTCAAGATGACTGATAGTACCGAGTTTCAGACGCGCTCCACCTGGGGCAGCGAAGGCGATACGCTTGCGCTCGATATCGACCCGACCAGCCACCCGGCCTGGACCGGCGGTAAGCAACAGCTTCAGGAAGGTGGCCGTGTTGCCGCGTTCAACAAGCGCTTCGGTGGGCTTTCGCTCAAGAAATAAGTGGCTTTGCAAGCTCCGCAGCATCGCGCTGCGAAAAGAGGGCGGTTCTGCGGGGCCGCCTTTTTTCTTTGCGCTCCTATCGCCAGCAGATAAGCAAGCTCCCATGAACGCATGGATATTTCTCGGCATCGCCATTGCGCTGGAAGTGGCCGGCACGTTCTTTTTAAAACTCTCGAATGGGTTCGAGAGATGGCAGTGGGGCGTGGCTTCGATCACATGCTATTCAGCATGTTTCTGGGCGCTCGCTCCGGCGATGAAGGTGCTCCCGGTTGGCATCGTGTACGCGATCTGGTCCGGCGTCGGGATCGTTGCGGCGAGCCTGATCGGGATTTTCGCCTTCGATGAAAAACTGAGTGCGCTGCAATTCTTCTTCATCGCCATGGTCCTGACCGGCGCGGTGGGCCTGAATTTGACGGTTCAGCAGCAATAGGTCTCACCACCCCCAAGGCTTTTCACGATACCATTTCGTGATCACGTACTTCACGCCTTTGCGCACTTTCATACCGTGATGCAGCGTCGATGGGTTCACGCTTTCATCCGGACGTCTGTTGTTCCAGCACAGCAGCTTTCCCGGTTCCGGCTGGAAGGTCTTGGAGATCGCCTTGAACCGGGTCGCGCCGCCTGCTTCGACAGCGTTCAGGTAGATCATGAAGGTCCATGTGCGCTGCCCCGCGACGGAGCAGAACTTGTCGAAATCCGCGCCGCCGGGAGTGAAGTAATCGGTGTGCGCCTTGAATTCCTGACTGACGTCATAGCGCTGCCCCTGCAACGGTTCGCCATGGGCCGGGTCTATGCCGTTCAGCGCATGGAGCATCGCTTCCAGTTGTGCCACCGCAGGCTCGCCGGGCTCCAGATCGCAGGTTTCGCTCGTGCGGAAATAATCGTCGCCATTGGGGTCCGCGATGGTGGAGGGGCGACGATCCTTGTCGATCAGCCGGATCAAACGATCGCAAAGTTCGTCCGGCAAGAAACGCTTGAGTTGAAACATCTCAACCTTGGGACTGGGAACGCGTTGGATCCCGTCACGCGCAAGTAGCGTTTCGGCAGAAGAATCGCCCGGACCAAGCATGGGTGTGACGATAAAGCCGCCGATGCGTCAGGCAAGCTACCAGCAGTCCACGAAATAATCTTGCGTGGTGCGCGATCAGACGCAGTTTTTGCTTTCCATCGGCAGTCCTTTGTGCAACAGGCTCGCGCCGCTTGAGCGTGCCCTTGACCGGGGCCAGATCAGGCGTAAACCGCCCCCCTTGCGCGGGCTTGGCAATGATCTCACGGATCGTGTTGGGGCGGGGCATGTGGCGATCGTAGCTCAGATGGTTAGAGCGCCGGTTTGTGGTACCGGAGGTCGGGGGTTCGAGACCCCTCGATCGCCCCATTTTCCCTGATCTTTTCCGACTATTTGGTCGTGTCGTTTTGCTGCGCGGTTACTTGGGGCTTATGCGCGTATGACCGCTTTCTGGACCGAACCCGATTTTGACGACCATGAACTCGTGCAGGTTGTGCGCGATCGGGCGAGCGGTCTGACGGCGATTATCGCGGTCCATTCGTCCCATCTCGGCCCCGGTGCGGGTGGTACGCGTTTCTGGCACTACGCCGAGCCCAAAGACGGCCTGCGCGATGCGCTGCGATTGTCGCGCGGGATGAGCTACAAGAATGCGATGGCCGGTTTGCCTCTTGGTGGAGGCAAGGCAGTCATTCTTGCCGATGAGGCGCGGAACAAGTCACCTGAGATGCTGGCCGCTTTCGGTGACGCGGTCGAGGCACTGGGTGGACGCTATGTGACAGCCGAAGACGTTGGCATCAGCGAAGCCGATATGGTGGCTGTATCCAAGCGGACCGCGCATGTTTCCGGCCTGCCGGTATCAGGCGAAAACACCGCCGGCGGCGATCCCGGACCTTTCACCGCGATGGGCATCTATCACGGTATCAAGGCCGCAGTTCGGCACAAACTGGGCAAGGATAGCGTTGAAGGTGTCCATGTCGCGGTGCAGGGCACAGGCAGCGTAGGTGGCGGTGTCGCCCGGTTGCTGGCCAAGGACGGCGCGAAACTGACGTTGGCCGACATCAACGCCGACCGCGCCGCTGATCTCGCGCGCGAACTGGGCGGCGAAGCGGTCAGCGCGGAAACGATCATGGGCGTCCCCTGCGATGTGTTCAGCCCCAATGCGCTCGGCGCGATTCTCGACGATGAGGGTATCGCGCGGCTCGATACGGCAATTGTCGCAGGCGGTGCGAACAACCAACTCGCCCGCGCGCATCACGGCGCGACCTTGTTCGAGCGGGACATCCTGTTCGCGCCTGATTACGTCATCAATGCTGGCGGAATCATCTCGGTGGCTATGGAATATCTCGCCCGGCGCGACGGAGTTTCCGGCGATATCAACGAGGTGCGCAAGCGGATCGCGCTGATCCCGGAGCGGCTCGAGGAAATCTGGCAGGCCAGCGATTCCAGCAAGACATCGCCGGATGTGGTCGCCGATCGCATGGCTCAAAAGCTTATCGGGCGTTAGCCGAACCCCGGCAGATACGCCTCTTGCCTCGCACGCAGTGCGACTTGCGTGCTTTGCGCCCTTGCGGGGGATGGCGGGGACACTAAAACACCGGGTAAGGCCGTTGACCGATGCATATTTACGCCAACCCCACCCGTTTCCTGTCGCTTGCGAAGTGGCTCACGCCGCTGTGCCTGTGTACCGGGTTGCTGGTGTCGATCGGTGCGATCGCATGGGGGTTAGCCATGGTCCCGCCCGACCGGTTAATGGGTGAAAGCGTCCGTATCCTGTTCATCCATGTGCCAGCTGCGTGGCTGGGCATGGGCGGGTGGACCGGCATTGCGATTTCGAGTGCCGCGCTGCTGATCTGGAAGCATCCGCTGGCGGGTATAGCGGCGCGAGCCATTGCCGTGCCGGGCATGGTGTTCACGGCGATCTGCCTAATCACCGGATCGATCTGGGGGCGCCCGACCTGGGGCACCTGGTGGGTGTGGGACGGGCGACTGACCAGCATGTTGGTGCTGCTGTTCCTGTATGGCGGATATATTGCCTTGTCGCAGGCGACTGCGCGCGAAGGCGGATCGCCCAGGATTGCCGCAATCTTCGGGCTGGTCGGTGCGATCAACATCCCGATTATCAATCGTTCGGTTGTGTGGTGGAATTCGCTGCACCAACCGCCCAGCATCACTGCGGGCAAGAGCGCGATCGATCCCGTCTTTCTGTGGCCGCTGCTTGCTGCCGTGATCGGTTTCTCGCTACTGTTCGGTGCCATCGTGATGATGCGCATGCGGGCTCTGATTGCAGAGGCGCAGGTCGAGGCGCGCCTGCGACGTCGCGCGCTCGATGATGATACACCTGTGACCGCCTCTTCCATGGAGACCGCGTGATGCGTGAAGCTCTCGACCATTGGGAATTCGTGTTTGCCGCCTACGCTATCGGGCTTGGCGGGCTTGTAACGTTGATCGGCTGGAGCTGGCAAAGCATGACCCGTGCCGAGGCGCGCCGCGATGAGATGAAGCGGCGATGAAAGCGAAGCACCAACGCTTGTCGCTCGTGGTTCTCGCCTTGGTCGCGATCATCGCTGCCGGGTTGATAGCGACATGGGCACTGCGCAATCAGGCGAACTATTTCTACCTGCCGGAGCAAATCGCGGCGGAGCCACCTGCTGTTGGGCAGGCCGTGCGGCTGGGCGGTATGGTGCAGCCCGGATCGCTCGCCACCGAGGCGGACGGGATCACCGTCGCCTTTGTCGTGACCGGCAACAAAGCGAGCGAGGTGCCTGTACGATATAGCGGCATCTTGCCCGACCTGTTCGTCGAGGGTTCAGGCGTGGTGGCAGAGGGCAGCCTGCAAGCCGACGGCACGTTTCTGGCGACAAACCTGCTGGCCAAGCATGACGAGAATTACGTGCCCAAGGAACTCGAAGGGCTCGAACAGCATCAGGCGGCGGACAGTGTCGCTGAAACCACTGTCGGGCTCGATTAGGAGCGCACGCACCCAATGATCGCAGAGATTGGCCTTGCCGCCCTGTGGCTCGCTGCGGCGCTTGCTGTGTTGCAGCTGGCGTCGGGCGCGCTGGCGCTCCGGGCGGGCGACCAGGAGGCATCGCTGCTTGCGATGTATGCGCGGCCCGCTGCGGTGGTCCAGGCGCTGCTTGCGACCTTGGCTTTTGCGATGCTTCTATGGGCGTTTGCGATCACCGACCTTTCGATCAAGCTGGTCGCGACCAATTCGCATTCCCTGAAGCCGTTCCTCTACAAGATCACCGGCACGTGGGGGAACCACGAAGGATCGATGTTGCTATGGGTCGCGGTGCTGGCGCTGTCGGGAGGGTTGCTGGCAGGGGCCGAACGCCGCTTGCCGGAAAACACCATGCACGCAACGCTGGCGGTGCAGGGCTTTGTGGCGCTCGGGTTCTATGCTTTCTTGCTGCTGAGTTCTAATCCGTTCGAGCGGTTGCCGACGCCCGCTGCTGAGGGGGTGGGGCTTAACCCATTGTTGCAGGACATCGGCTTGGCGCTCCATCCTCCGACCCTTTATGTTGGCTATGTCGGGCTGTCGGTGGCGTTCAGCCTAGCCATGGGCGCGCTGATCACGCGGCAGGTCACGCCGGAATTTGCGCGCGTGATGCGGCCATGGGTGCTGGGCGCGTGGGTGTTCCTCACGCTCGGCATCACGGCAGGCTCTTACTGGGCTTACTACGAACTTGGCTGGGGTGGTTGGTGGTTCTGGGATCCGGTGGAAAACGCCTCACTCATGCCTTGGCTGGCGGCGACGGCCTTGCTGCATTCGGTCAGCGTCCTCGCCGCGCGCGATGCCTTGCGGACATGGACGATTATGCTGGGCGTGCTCGCGTTCTCCATGAGTATGCTTGGGACGTTCCTTGTGCGATCAGGCGTGCTTACGAGTGTCCATGCGTTCGCGGTCGACCCAGAGCGCGGCACGTTTATTCTGATGCTGCTGGCAGTCTATATCGGTGGCGCGCTGGCGATTTTCGCGATCCGCGCCAGTTCGGTAGCCGAGGGCAAGCGGTTTTCCGCGAGCAGCCGTGAGGGTGCATTGGTGTTTAACAATGTGATGCTTTCCGCGATCCTCGCGATCGTATTGCTCGGCACTCTCTATCCTCTCCTGACCGAGGCTTTCGACGTGCGCGTTTCGGTCGGTCCGCCCTACTTCAACCCGGTCGGCGCGATCTTTGCGATCCCGATGTTCATGGTGATGGCGGTCGGCCCGCTGCTGCGGTGGAAGAACGACAGCGCCAAACGGATCAAGCTGGAACTCGTGATCGTCGGCGCGATCCTCGTTGCGATTGTTGGACCGGTCGCCATGCTGGGCAAATATCCGATCCTGCCGGTGCTGGGGCTTGGGTTGGCTGCGGCTCTGGCTGTGGCAGCGTTCGTGCCCTTGCGAGGCCGCAAGGTAACGCGCGTGCCTGTGGCGACGTGGGGCATGGTGCTCGCGCATTTTGGCGTTGCGGTTTCGCTGTTCGGCATGGCGTGCGAAAGCGCCTTTACGCAAGAGAAGCTTGCCGCTGTCGCTCCGGGGGACAGCACGAGCGTTGGCGAATGGACCATCGCGCTGGACAGCGTCGATCCAATTGCGGGGCCGAACTGGACCGCCCTCGAAGCGCGCGTGCTCGCCACGCGGGGCGAGGGAGGGCCGGTAGTGCTTACCCCGCAGGCGCGCAGTTTCTGGGCTCCTTCGCAGGCCACCAGCGAGGCGGCCTTGCTCACTCAGTGGGATGGACAGCTCTATGCAGTGATCGGCACAACCGCCGGGGAGGCTCCGGATGGGACGCAGCGCTGGCAGCTTCGTATCTGGTGGAAGCCATTTGTGACCTTCATCTGGTATGGCGGGTTGCTGATCGGTCTTGGCGGCATATTGGCGATCATCGGGCGCCTTGGCAGCGATTTGCGTCGCCGATCAGCCATGCGACGTGTGGCCGAGCGCCGCGCGGACATCGCGGAACTCGCTGCGGCTGAACAGGCGGAGGCGGTGTGATGCGGCTGGTTTATGCGATCCCCTTGGCGCTGTTCTTCTTCATTCTCGGGCTGGGCGGATTCATGCTGACCCAGTCGAAGGACGACACCATCCCTTCGGCGATGATTTCCAAGCCGCTCCCTGAATTCGACCTGCCGCCCGCCACGGATGGCGTAGAAGGCGCATCGCAGGCAGATTTTATTGGAGGGGAACCACGCCTGCTCAACATCTGGGCCAGCTGGTGCCTGCCTTGTATCGCTGAAGCGCCGCAGCTGGAAGCGCTCAAGGAAGCGGGTGTCGAGATTATCGGCGTGGCGATCCGCGACAAGCCGGACGACGTGGCCCAATTCCTCGACCTGCACGGCAATCCCTACACCCGCATCGGATCGGACGAGATTTCCGCGATCCAGTTCGAGCTCGGCTCGTCCGGCGTTCCTGAGACCTACGTGATCGATGCGGCGGGGAACATCCGTTACCAGCATATCGGCGATATCCGCGCTGAGCATGTGCCGCAGCTGCTCCAGATTTTGGAGGATGTGCGATGATACGTTGGCTCGCCATGCTCGCGCTGTTCGCAATCGCTCTACCGGCCACGGCACAGGACAATCTGCCGCCTGCGCCGTATGCCTACACACAGCTCGAAGACCCGGCTCAGGAAGCACGCGCTGTCGAACTGATGGCCACCTTGCGCTGCCTCACCTGCCAGTCGCAGAGCATCGCCGACAGCGACGCGCCCTTGGCGGGCGACATGCGCCATCAGGTGCGCAGCCGGATCGCAGCAGGCGAAGAACCCGAAGCGATCCGTGCATGGCTGATCGATCGCTATGGCGACTATGTCAGCTATTCCCCCGAGGTCAGCGCGACCACGTGGCCTTTGTTCGCCGTGCCCGGCGTATTGCTTCTGATTGCGCTGCTGGTGCTGCTCAGCCGCTTGGGTAAGCGGCGCGGCGACGACGATGGCGGAAGCGCATGATCGGCTGGCTTGCCGTTTGCGCACTGGCAATCGCGGCCTTCGTGGTTGCCGCATTGCTGTTGCGCCTCCCAAGGGAAGGGTGGACGCTGTTCGCCGCGGCATTGGTGTTCGGCCTTGCCGGATATGCCTGGCAGGGATCACCCGGACAGCCAGCCAGCCCAAAGCCTGAGCAAGCCCGCACCTCGCATTCAGGTGAGGAAATGGTCGACGCGCGGCGGCAATTGTTCGGGGAGGGGAGGTCGCGGCGCGATTATCTCGTGACCTCCGATGCGTTCGCCCGGCGCGGGCAATTTGGCACGGCGGCGGAGTTCCTTGCCTCCGGACTGCGCGAGCATCCCGACTATGTCGAGGGCTGGCTGGCACTCGGCATGTCGCTCGTCGCGCATGCTGACGGCTTTGTGACCCCTGCCGCACGCGCTGCCTATGATCGGGCGATCGCTGCCGATCCTGACAATCCGTCTCCCAGTTTCTTCCTCGGCTTTGCCTATCTGCGCAGCGGCGAAGTGCGTGAAGCCCGCGCAGTGTGGGGCGAATTGCTCGATAATACCCCGGATGATGCGCCATGGCGTGAGGACGTTGCCCGCCGTGTCGCCGCACTTGACGAGATGATCGCCAACGCCCCGATGTTGCAGTAGCGAACGCCCAGTGCTACGTGCCGCGGCCTTGCGGAGAACCGCAATTCGGGGGCGCGGACTTGTTTGGCAAAAAGCAGGCTCGTCAGAGGGCAGTATCGGTGAGGGTCGAGGATTGACCCAAACTCGGGAAATCCAGTTAACATGAACGAGACAGCAGCAGCGCCAGCACACCAGCCTCCGTCCGGGGGCAAGGGGCACAGTGCGTCCAAAACCGCGCTGGCGGTCGGTGCCATCGGGATCGTGTTCGGCGATATCGGCACAAGCCCGCTTTACGCTTTTCGCGAAACCTTCGTCGGCCGAGCCACGGTTCAGCTCGATACCGCCCATGTGCTTGGCGTCATCAGCCTCATTTTCTGGTCGATGACCTTGGTCGTCGCGATCCAGTATGTGACCATACTGATGCGTGCGGACAACAAGGGGCAGGGCGGCTCGCTTGCTCTCGTGGCGCTGATTTCGCGCAGCCTGTCAAAGTCGAAATATGGCTGGGTCGCGATACTTTTGGGCGTGTTTGCGACCGCGCTGTTCTACGGCGACAGCATGATCACGCCTGCGATTTCCGTGCTTTCGGCGGTCGAGGGGCTGACAGTGGTCGACCCCGGACTGCAGCGATTTGTCATCCCGATCGCGCTCGGCCTGCTGGTGTTCCTGTTCGTGCTGCAAAAGCGTGGGACGGCCAAAGTGGGTGCGTTGTTCGCTCCGGTGATGATCGTCTATTTCACCGTAATCGCTGCGCTTGGCCTGTGGCAGATCATCAAGATGCCCGAGATATTGTGGGCGCTCAATCCGTATCACGCGGTCAATTTCTTCGTCCTCGATGGCTGGTTCGCCTTTCTCGCCTTGGGGAGCGTCGTGCTGGCGGTGACGGGGTCTGAGGCGCTCTATTCCGACATGGGCCATTTCGGACGCGGGCCGATGCGGCTTTCGTGGTTCGGTTTCGTCATGCCGTGCCTGCTGCTCAACTATTTCGGCCAGGGCGCGATGGTGATCGGGCTGCCGCCGGAACAGGCCGCCGAAGCGATCCAGAACCCGTTCTTCTTTCTCGCGTCCGAGGAATGGCGTCTGCCGCTGGTGTTCCTCGCCACGGTTGCGACATTCATTGCCAGCCAGGCGGTGATTTCCGGCGCGTTCTCGATCACGCAGCAGGCGATTCAGATGGGCTACATCCCCCGGCTGTCGATCCGCCACACCAGCGAGACCGAGGGCGGCCAGATTTACATTCCGGCGGTGAACTGGGCGCTGATGGTCGCGGTCATCATTCTGGTGCTGACGTTCCAGAACTCGTCCAACCTCGCCAATGCATACGGCATCGCGGTGACGGGTGCGGTTACGATCGATACGCTGCTGATGGCGGTGTTGCTGGTCGGCGTGTGGAAGTGGAAGTGGTGGTACGCCGCGCCGGTCGTATTGCTGTTCCTGATCGTCGATGGGGCCTATTTCGCGGCCAACCTGACCAAGGTGCCCGACGGCGGCTGGTTCCCGCTGATGATCGGCTTCATCGCCTTCCTGTTGCTGACCACATGGGCGCGCGGGCGCAAGCTGATGCGCGAGCGTATGAGCGAGGTCGCGCTGCCGATGGAAATCTTCGCCAAGTCGGCCAAGAATTCGGCTCTGCGCGTGCCCGGAACCGCGATCTTCATGGCCAGCGCGAGCTCTGGCGTGCCGTCCGCGCTGCTGCACAATATCAAGCACAACAAGGTGTTGCATGAGCGCGTCGTGATCCTGACGATCGACATTCAGGACGTGCCCTATGTCGATCCGGAAAAGCGCTGCGAATACACCGATATGGGCGACGGGTTTTACCGCGCCATCCTGCACTACGGCTTTATGGAAGAGACCGACGTCCCGATCGGCCTCAAGAGCATGAACCAGTATTGCGGCGGCGAATTCGACATGATGCACACCAGCTTCTTCCTCTCACGCCAGACCCTGCTGGCAAGCGAGAAGCCCGGAATGCCGATCTGGCGCGAGAAGATCTTTGCCTGGATGCTGAGAAATTCGGCAAGCGCGATGGACTTCTTCAAGCTGCCCACCAACCGCGTGGTGGAGCTGGGCAGCCAGGTGGAAATATAGCGCAATCGACGCGTCAGATTATTTCCAACGAAGTTGACATAATTGATATAGTGTCAACCGCCCAACTCGCCTGAATACGTCGACACTTCAGCGCGTTGGAGCGAAAATGCGAAGTTGACACTTGTCCAACTCGGAACGTGCTTTTGGATGCGATTTTCAAAGAGCCGCGCGGAGTATGGCGTGGTGCAGGCAAGTAGGAAAATCGTTTGCAGGTGCGCGGTTTTATGTCTGCTTACGACCCCATTTGCGGAGTTCCAGCAGATATGAGGTCTCCCCAACAGCGGACAAGACGACATCGAGTTGGATTAGCCTCGATCGCTCAGCCATCCCTCTATCATGGCCGCCGCGGCATCGCGGGCTAACGCAGGCGCAGCTTCGCACGATAACTGTCCGTCGAGCGCCAGTATTCCGATGCCATGAGCAAGGGCCCATAACGCCAACGATGCCCGGTCCACAGAATGTCCTGAAATACTGTGCTGGACAAACAACTGTTCGATCAGCCTTACGAGAGTTCTCGCAGGCGCTGCCATGGCATCGCGCAGTTCGGGAAATGCCTCCAGGTCACCGAGCTCCGGTCCCTGCATGAGCCGATACAGGTTGG
>JBCCBW010000020.1:0-71933 GCA_039033835.1 Pseudomonadota bacterium | reverse complement strand
GATGACGCGAAATACGACTTTGCCAACGCCATCCGCCTGTTGAACGCGCATCGCGACAATGCAGCGCGGGCACAGGCCCAGCAGCGCAATGTCAGCGCCGCCGAGGTTCGCGCATCGATCGATCGCAAAATCGCGGCGATCCGCACGCAGGTTCGCGAGGAAAAACACCGCGAAGCGTCGGACACGTGAACCAGTATCACGATTGGCTGACCGAAGCTCCGGCCTTGCAGCGCGATCGCCTGATTGCAGCTCTGAGCACGGACGAGCGCAACGAGTTTGGCTACATCTGGGAATTTTTTGCCCGCGAGGCACAACTGGCACCACCGGGAGACTGGCGAGTCTGGCTCATCATGGCCGGGAGAGGCTTCGGGAAGACAAGAGCCGGGGCCGAATGGGTCCGGATGATTGCCGAAAGCAACAGCGAGGCACGCATTGCATTGGTGACATCGTCGCTGTCCGAGGCGCGCGCCGTTATGGTCGAAGGAGAAAGCGGCGTTATCGCGTGCTGCGCGCCGGAGCGTCGCCCTCTGTTCGAAGCGTCATTGCGCCGCCTGCGCTTCCCCAACGGGGCGCAGGTGCAACTGTATTCTTCGGGGGAACCGGAGTCATTGCGTGGGCCGCAACATTCGCACGCCTGGTGCGACGAGATCGGCAAATGGCCGCTCGCTCACGACCGGGCAACGCGGTGCTGGGACAACCTCCTGATGGGCCTGAGGCTCGGCAAAGATCCTCGGATCGCGGTGACGACAACGCCGCGCGCGGTGCCGCTGGTGCAGCGCCTCTTAGAGCAAGAAAGCGATGGCTCGACCGTCGTTACGCACGGGTCGACATTCGACAATGCCGGCAATTTGCCGATGCGGTTTCTGTCGGCAATGGAGCAGGAATTCGCCGGAAGCGAGCTGGCGCGGCAGGAGATCGGCGGTGAATTGCTGCGAGATATCGAGGGCGCCTTGTGGAGCCGATCGCTGATTGTAGCGGCGCGCGAGACGACGTCGCAATTCGAACATGGCCGGGTGGTCGTAGCCGTCGATCCCCCGGCATCGGCTGAAGGAGACGATTGCGGAATTGTCGTCGCCGCGCTTGGCGACGATGGCATCGGCCGGGTGTTGGCCGATTGCTCGGTGTCCAAGGCCAAGCCCGATCAATGGGCCAATGCGGTCGCCAACGCCGCGCAGGAATGGAAGGCCGACAGGGTCGTCGCCGAGGCCAATCAGGGCGGAGCGATGGTGGAAAGCGTGCTGCGCGCGGCCAACAGCGTTTTGCCGATCAAGCTTGTCCACGCGAGCCGTGGCAAAGTGGCGCGGGCCGAGCCTGTCGCCGCGCTCTATGCTGCGGGCCGCGTGCGTCATTGCGCGAGCTTTCCGAAGCTCGAAGACCAATTGTGCGGCCTGATGACCGGCGGCGACTATGTCGGTCCCAAAACAGGGGGGAGCCGCAGCCCCGACCGCGCCGACGCGCTGGTCTGGGCACTGACGGAATTGATGCTCGGCCAAAGCGCACATCCGCGCGTCCTGCCGATCTGAAACAAAGGAACAGCAATGGCATTGCTCGATAACTTATTCGCCGCCTTCAAGGGCGGCGAGAAAAACCGTGTGCCGCTTGCGCCCGGATTCTTTCAGGGATGGATGCCTGCCTTCGAAGGCGGGTCTTCGACGCGCAACTTCGAATACACGGCCGCCGTCAATCAGAGCTTCCTGAGCAATCCGGTGGCCCAGCGCGCGGTCCGTATCGTAGCCGAGGGCATCGGCCAGGCACCCTTGTCTGCGACCGATGAGCGGCTGACCGCGCTCATCACGGCAACCAGCGCCGGGCAGTCGCTGGTCGAGACGCTGGCGGCGCACATCCTGCTCCATGGGAATGGCTATGTGCAGATCGTCAAAGACGCCTCGGGCCATCCGATTGAACTGTTCGCATTGCGTCCCGACCGCGTGAAGGTGATCGCAGGGCAAGATGGCTGGCCCTGCGCCTTCGAATATGTCGTTGGCGGGGACCGGATCACGATCCCGGTCGAGGACGATGAGGGCTGGCCCAATATCGTCCAGATCAAGGCGATGCATCCGCTCGAGGATTATTACGGAGCGGGTGCCTTGGCAGCAGCGCATCAAGCGGTGCTGATCCACAACGCCGCCGCCGAGTGGAACCTCGCGCTGCTCGAAAACGCCGCGCGGCCATCCGGCGCGCTGGTCTACGACACCGGAGACGGAGCTGGACTGACCACCGACCAGTTCGATCGATTGAAAACCGAGCTGACCGCCGCCTTTTCCGGCGCTGGCAATGCCGGAAGACCCATGCTGCTCGATGGCGGACTCAAATGGCAAAAGATGTCCATGTCACCCGCCGATATGGATTTCGCGACACTCAAAAGCACGGCGGCGCGGGAGATTGCGCTCGCATTCGGAGTGCCGCCGATGCTGCTCGGATTGCCCGGTGACAACACCTATTCGAATTATCGCGAAGCCAATCGGGCGCTGTGGCGGCTGACGCTTTTACCGCTGGCCGACAAATTGCTTTCTGCACTTCATGAAGGCCTCTCGCCTTGGTTCCCTGAAAGCTCGCTCGGTATCGATCTCGATCAGGTTCCGGCCCTGTCCGAGGACCGCGAACGGCTCTGGAATCAGGTGTCGGGCGCGGACTTCCTGACCGACGCGGAGAAACGCCAGATGCTCAGCCTGCCCGAACTGGAGGTGTCGCCGTGACCCGCGAAGACATGCTGGCAAGCCTGATGGTACAGGCAAGCGAAGAGGGTGCCGATGTCGTTACTTTGCGCGCGATCATCGAAGAAACCAGCGAGCTTGCCGCCGACCGGGTGCTGGATCGCCTCGGCCTGGCCGATGCCGGAGCGCAGGACGACCTTGGCGAGCTGCGCGAACTGCTCGGCGCGTGGCGCGATGCCAAGACGAGCGCGTGGAAAGCGATCATCGACTGGATGGTTCGCGGAGTGCTTGCGTTGCTGTTGATCGGCATCGCTGTCCGTCTCGGCGTGTGGGAGCTGTTGTGATGCCGGATTCCGCCATCCGATTTGCTGGCTACGCGGCCCTGTTCGACATCGCCGACGCCGACCGCGATGTGATCCGGCGGGGCGCGTTTGTCCGTACAATCGAAGAGCGCGACACACCGCTCCCACTGCTGTGGCAGCATCGGCCCGACCAGCCTATTGGCGTCGTCGAAAGCGTTTCCGAAGACGAACGCGGATTGCGGGTGATCGCCCGCCTCGACAAGCCGACCAGCAGAGGCGCGCGATTGCTCGAAAGCGGACAGGTGACCGGACTCAGCTTCGGATACCGCGCTCGCGAAGTCCGTGCCGACGAGAGCGGACGCGAATTACTCGGCATCGACCTGTTCGAAGTCAGCCTGGTTACCCACCCGCTCCAACACGGAGCCAGAGTTCACCTGGTCGCCTGATCGCTCATTCACCCGAACCACCCACTCAAACCCCACACGAACCTGTGCCGGCCGCCATTGGGGCGGCCTTTTTTATGTCCAACAGAAAGGTTGCTTGCCCCATGGATATCTCCGTTACCCCCGCTGTTTCTGCAAAGCCTGCCGAGCCGCTTGAAGAAAGCTTCGATCTGGTCGCTCGCCAGGACAAGGCCGAAGCCGACATTGATGGACTGCGACAGGACGTCGACGAGGTGAAGGCCCGCCTCGACAAAGTGTCGCGCGCCGCCAGCCGTCCGGCAATGGGCGGCGGCTCGGTGGCCAGCGAGGAAGTCAAAGGCTTCATCGATGGTTATCTGCGTCGTGGTCGTGAAACCGAAGTCAAATCGATCAGCGGCACCTCGCCGAGCGATGGCGGCTCTGCCGTACCGCGTCAGATCGATGCGATCATTGCCCGTGAACTCGCCGAAATCAGCCCGATCCGCAGCATCGCTCAGGTCGTGCAGACTGGCAGCGCCGGTTACCGCAAGCTTGTCGCAACCGGCGGCACGGCATCGGGTTGGGTGAGCGAAACCGCGACGCGTCCCGAAACGGATACGCCGCAATTCGCCGAAATCGCGCCGCCGACCGGCGATCTGTACGCCAATCCAGCTGCAAGCCAGTCGATGCTGGACGATGCAGGGTTCGACCTCGAAAACTGGCTCGCCAACGAAATCGCGATCGAGTTTGCTCGTGCCGAAGGTGCGGCCTTCGTCAATGGCTCGGGCAGCGACCAGCCCGAAGGTTTCCTTACGGCACCGACGAGCGCGGCAGAAGACGGCATCCGCGCGTTCGGCACGATGCAATATGTCGGCTCCGGCGATGCCAATGGTTTCGATGCGGCTCCCGATGCCAAGCTGATCGATCTCATCCATTCGATGAAGTCGGGCCATCGTCAAGGCGCGAGCTTCGTGATGAACTCGGCGACCTTGGCGACCGTGCGTAAGCTCAAGACCGCCGACGGCGCGTTCTTGTGGCAGCCCGGCATGGTCGAAGGCCAACCGGACCGCCTGCTCGGTTATCCGGTGATCGAAGCCGAAGACATGCCAGACGTGGCCGGTGGCAGTTTCCCGATCGCATTCGGCAATTTCCGCCATGGCTATCTGATCGCTGAGCGGAGCGCGACCAAGGTGCTGCGCGATCCGTTCTCGAACAAGCCGTTCGTCCACTTCTACGCGACCAAGCGGGTTGGCGGCAAAGTGCTCGATAGCAATGCGATCAAACTGCTGAAGATCGAGGCCTGATCGCCTCCGATCACAAGCGCTCCCGGCGGGGTTGAGCCCCTTTTCCCCTTGCCGGTTTCCGTGCCCGCGCCGCGCCCGGCCACCCTCCCGCCGTTTGCTGCGGCGCGGGCACATTTTTTGAACATTTGGAGACCGCAATGCGGCGAACGATCGTGCAGCCAGCGGACCTGACGGGTGACGCGCTGGCGGAATTCAAAGGCTGGCTCGGGATTAGCCGCCCCAATGAGGACCAGATGCTGGTCGACCTGCTCGGCGCGAGCCTCGCCATGTGCGAGGCGTTCACCGGGCAGGCACCGATCGAACAGACGGTGGAAGAACGCGTGCCGGTCAAAGCCGGACGATATTGTCTGACGTCGCGCCCCGTCCGATCGCTCACCAATGCGGAGCTTGTGGCTGTGAACGGCGAGCGCACATCGCTCAGCGGCCTCGGCCACAGTTTCGAATTCGACGCGGCGGGCCAGGCCTATGCAGAGCTCAAGGAAACCATGAACGGACAGGCCGTCGCCATGCAGGTGATCGTTGGCATCGCTCCCGATTGGTCGACCATGCCAAGGGCCCTGCGCCAAGGCATCGTCCGGTTGGCGGCCTATTACTATCGCGACCGCGATCAGGGACAAAGCGCGCAACCGCCTGCCAGCGTAACGGCTCTGTGGCGTCCATGGCGCATTATGAGGCTCACGTGATCACGTCCGCGATCTCATCGCGGTCGAACCGCCTTTTCATCGACTTGCAGAACCATGGCGAACGTCTCGGCCAACGTCGCGCGCAGCACCTCGCTCGTCGCCTTCCTGCCAGTGGCCACCGCTGGCGCTCTGCCGCGGCGCTCTGGCCGGATCTTGGATTGGAGTAACCGGGCATGGAAAATCATTTACGCGCTGCTGTGATCGAGTGGCTTCGCGACGACCCGGATCTTGCGAGCATCAACGCGATCGAAGAGGAAAGCCCACTCAAAGCGAGCGCTCCGTGGCTCGGAATTTCAGCCAGCGCCTCCTCCGATTGGGGAACGAAGGACCGTCCCGGACGCGAGGTCCGCATCGCGCTGGAGCTGGAAAGCCGGTCCGACAACGCCGATGCCGACGAGCCATTGATCGGCGCAATCGAACGGCGCGTGCTCGACCTGCCGCCTTTTCACGCCGGCTTCGAGCTCGCCTCGATCCGATTTCTGCGCGCCCGCAGTGAACGGCGCGAATTCAACCTGCGCGGAGCACTCCTTGAGTTCCGTTTTCGTATCTTCACCCCTCTACCGGAGTAAAACCTCATGCCCGCTCAGAACGGTTCCGCCTTCCTGCTCAAAATCGGCGATGGAAGCGCATCTCCCACTTACGAAACGGTGGCCGGACTTCGAACCACGCAAATGTCGATCAACGGCGACAGCGTCGTCGTCACTCACAAGGGTTCGGGGGGCTGGCGCGATCTCCTGTCCGGCGCTGGCACCCGCAGTGTTTCGGTGAGCGCAGCCGGGATTTTTCTGGGCAGCGCCGCTGAAAGCGCGGTGCGCGGCCACGCGCTTGCCGGAACGCTCGACGATTACGAATTGTCCTTCGAAGACGGCCAGAAACTGCGCGGCCGGTTTCTGGTTCAGCGGCTCGATTATTCCGGCGATTTCAACGGGGAACGCAACTACACACTGCAGCTCGAAAGCTCCGGACCGGTCGTCCCTGCATGACGAAGACCGCAAATCCGGTTCGTGGCGAGGCAGAGATGTCGATCGGCGGGATCACTTTCATTCTGCGCCCGACATTCGATGCCCTGGTCGCCGCCGAACAGGAGCTGGGTTCGCTGTTTGCACTGGTCGAACGCGCTTCCGAAGGTGGCTTGAAACTGGCGGAGATCACCGGCCTGTTGTGGCACTGCCTGCCCGAGAACGATCGCCCGACCCGCGAACGTGTGGGTGAGGCGGTGCTGACGTTAGGCCTCGTCGAAGCCGCTGCTCCGGTGCGCATGATCCTGGCGCAGGTGCTTCAAGGCCGACAATGAACGAAACCTTTGGCGATGCAGCCCGGCGGCTGAACGGCATCGCCGCGCAGTTCCTTGGCTGGAGGCCGAACGAGTTCTGGCAAGCCACGCCGACCGAACTGACCATCGCTCTTCGCGATCCAGGCAAAGACGACAGTGTCCTCGGCCCAAGCCGACACGAAATTTCACAGATGATGGAGCGCGATTCCAATGGATGACAATCTCGAAGAACTGGTCATCGACGTGCGAGCCACGACCGATGGGTTTGCTGCTGATCTTGGTACGATGCGAAACTCGCTAGACACCTCGCTGCTCGATGGGTTCGACAAGGCCGGCAATGTGCTGGAACGCAGCCTGCTCGGGGCCCTGCGCAAAGGAAGCCTCGGCTTCGATGATCTGAAGAAGGTTGCCTTGCAATCACTGGATGCGATCGCGGCGCATGCTCTTCAGGCGGGCCTTGGCTCACTCACTGGTGGAACGGGATCCGGAGCAGGTGGGCTCGGCGGATTGATTGGCCAATCGCTGGGAGCGCTGTTCGGCCTGCCCGGTCGCGCGACGGGCGGCCCGGTTTCGCCGGGACGCGGCTATGTCGTCGGTGAATCCGGACCGGAAATCTTCGTCCCGACCTCGTCCGGCCGGGTGGAAAGCAACGCCGCGTTGGGCGGACAGGGGCGCGATGTGCGCGTCGCGATCCAGCTTGCCTCACCGCGCGGAACATCTGCGCCGACAGCAATGCAGCGATCGTCGCGTCAGGTCGCCAGCGCCGTGCGCCGGGCGCTCCAGAACAGCTAAGCGGGATAGCAGACATGGCATTTTGGCTGGCGCAACGGCGTCACGCGCAGGAATCGAGCTTCATGCAGAGGTTCGATCCGCGTTTCTGGACGGTCGATTTTCCTCGCCCGGCGATGGCTTCGGTAGTCACGCTGACTGCGGATTCGCTGCGGGTCGATGTCGAGCTCCACCATGAAGGCGAGCTGGTCGGATTGATCTGGGACAGCGTCGATTCGCTCGATCACCCGCTGTTGGCTTACGAAACAAGCCGGGACTATTCGCATACGACGCTGAGCTTTCGCTGGCAGTCCGACGGAATTATCCCGCTCGACCTGCCCAATGGACCAACCCTCACGATCGAAGGGCGCGACGCGCAGGGTCAGGCGCGCACGTGGTATATCCGCCTGTGGAACTATGCCTCGGGCACGCCGACAGACGCGACTATCAGCCTGCCATTTTCCGATCTGGAAAGCGGTTTCGGCTTGCCGGGAGAGCCGATCCACCCGGCCGATATCGACCGGATGTTCATCTCGCTGGTCGCACCCGGCTATGTCGCCAACAGTACCGAGCCGCTTGCATCCCGGTTCAACGGGCATGTGATCCTGTCGCAGATCAACACCGACGGCCGGAATGCGATGCTCGAACTGGGCGACATCCGGCTGCCGAGGCATGGAGAGCGGATCGCGACCGCCTATGACGATGCCTATAACCAGACCCCTGCAAGATTGATCCGGGAGGTCGTTGGCCTCGGCTATCGCGAAGATCTCGTCCATTATGTCGGTATGAGCCACTTCATGCGGCTTGAACCTGGAAGTGGAGGAGCGCTCGAAGCGGTCGCATCGGGTGAGCTGTGCGCTCCCGCCCGCGCGTGGCACCGCAATTTCTTCGAGACCTGCAAAGCGAACGAATTCGAGGCAATCGCATCGATTTCCTACGAGTTGTTCGACGCGTTCTGCCCCGATGCTTGGAAACAACGCACGGCGGGCGGCGATCAGGCGCTAACCGGCTGGGTGCCGCCATCGACCCTGCTGTCTCCAGCGAATACGGAGGCCATGGCGTGGTTGAGGGCAAGCACACGCAATTTCGTCGACCTTCAACAGCTGGAGGAATTGCCGATCAGAGTGCAAATCGGTGAGCCGTGGTGGTGGGTCACACCGGCAGGCGAAATCTGCCTGTATGACGATGCTGCGCGGGCAGCGTTTGGTGGCAATCCTCCCGCAATCGACGATGTGAGCGCGGCGATGAACCCGGCACAAATCGATTTGCTCGAGGCTGCCGGTGCTCTTCTGGCGCAATCCACCGCCAACCTGACAGCAGCGGTGCGCAGCTTCGCATTTGCCGATGCGGAAGTCCTGCTGCTTGCCTTCACTCCGACTGTGCTCAATCCGCAGACACCCGACCTTTACAGAGCCAACCTGCCTTTGGGCTGGGCGCACCCGGCCTTCGATCGGTTGCAGCTGGAGGATTACGACTGGCTGACCGCCGGTGCCGATGCCCTGCGCCGCGCCGCGTATCAATTCGTCGATGCGCGGCTCGGATACCCGATCAACAAACAGGATTATCTGGCCGGGTTCGTGCTCGACCCCGACGACGCCGAAGAGTTCTGGCAGCGGATCGACGACGGGCTCAATGAAGCCGCCGAACGCGGCGTTGCGCGCCGCTATATCTGGGCGCTGCCGCAGGTTTCGCGCGATGGCTACACCCGATTACCCCCTGTTGGAGATAACGAGATGGAACCCTTTGATGACGTGCTCTATCCGTTTGCGTTGGGGCGAAGCACGGCTGTTGCGCCCGAGTTTTCGACCTCCGTCACTGTCACGGCATCCGGGCATGAACAGCGCAATTCGCTGTGGTCCGATGCGCGTATCCACTTCGATGTCGGCCCGGGCATTCGGTCGGAAACCGAGCTTTCCGAGCTGATCGCGTTCTTTCGTGCGCGGCGCGGCGCAGCGCGTGGATTCCGGATCAGCGACCCGTTCGATCACAGCTCTAATGCGATGACCGGCACCCCGACGGCGTTCGATCAGATGCTGGCAATAGGTGACGGCCTCACTGCGGATTTTCAGCTGACCAAATCATATGGCAGCGGTGGCGAGCCTCAGAAACGACCCATCACGCGCCCCCGCGCCGACAGCATTCTGGTGAGTGTTGGTGGCACACCAACGACGGAATGGACACTCACCGATCAAGGTAGGCTCCGCTTCGATACAGCTCCGCCCGAAGGCGTGGAAATTCGCGCCGGGTTCCTGTTCGATGTTCCAGTGCGCTTCGCCGAGGACCGGATCGACGTCTCCGGCGTCAATTTCGAAGCTGGTGAAGCACCCAGCATCCCCTTGGTCGAACTGCGCGAGACAGCCTGATGCGTGTCTTCTTCGATCGTGACCTCGACACGGTGGCGACATTCTGGCGGGTCTTTCGACGCGACGGGACATTGCTCGGCTTCACCAGCCATGACCGCGATCTGACTTTTGCAGGGGCACGCCACATGGCGGCCCCCGGCATGGTGCCTGCAGCGATCCGCCTGACATCGGACCTGAGCGATGACAGCGCCGAGGTCCAAGGCGCCCTGAGCCATGCGACCATCAGGGAAGAAGACCTGGCCGCTGGATTGTTCGACAATGCGGGAATCGAAATCGGTGCCGTCGATTGGCAATCGCTCGAATACCATACGATCTATTCCGGGCAGCTTGGCCGGATCGAGGATGATCAGCGCAGCTTTTCTGCCGAATTGCGTTCTGCCAAACAATTGCTCGAACACGATCTGGTGCCGCGGACCAGCCCGACTTGCCGGGCGCTGTTCTGCGGACCAGGCTGCGGTCTTTCTTCTGTCGCCCATACCACCGTCAGAAAGCTTGCAGGGCTTGATCTGGATCTCAATCAGGTGCTGTTCGACGGCATTGAGCATGCAAAATTCGTCGATGGTCAGCTGCGATTTCTGGAAGGTCCACAGACCGGCCTGTCATTCGGCATAGTGGGGACGACGTCGAACGGCATGACGCTAGACCGGCAGCTTGTCGCTGGGATCGCGATCGGAACCCGCGCTGAATTGCGAGAGGGCTGCGATCACACGATCACGACCTGCGCGGCCCGATTCGGCAACGCGCTCAACTTCAGAGGGGAGCCGTTCCTGCCAGGCAACGATCTGTTGACCAGCTACGGGCAGGGAGCGTGATGGATGATGGCCAGCATCTCGCTCTCGCTGCAAGCCGGTTTGTCGGCGTCAGGTTCAGGCTCCACGGGCGCGAGCCTGAAACCGGGCTCGACTGTGTCGGTCTTGTTTCCGCAAGCCTTAGGGCGATAGGCCGGAACCCTTCGCTTCCGCGCGGCTACAGCTTGCGCAACTCGAAAATAGACCATTGGCTCGGCTGCGCGAGTGCATCTGGATTTGAGCGCGTTACCGACAAAGTCGCTCCCGGTGATGTCGCGCTGATCGTGCCAGCCCCCGGTCAGCATCATCTGTGCATCGTAGAAAATCTCGAGACCATCATACACGCTCATGCCGGTCTCCGCCGAGTCGTTCGTCAACCCTGGCATGCCGACACCGACGAGATCGCACGATGGCGACTCGTATCATCCAGAAAGGAAAGCTGAATGGCCACCATAGTTCTTTCAGCGATAGGCGGCGCCCTCGGAGGACCGATTGGCTTGACCATCGGATCACTCATCGGTCGCCAGCTCGACGGGAAACTGTTTGGCGGAAGCTCGCGTGAAGGGCCGCGCCTCAAGGAACTGGCGGTCACCACTTCCACATACGGGCAGCCGATCTCTCGGCATTTCGGGCGTATGCGAGTTGCTGGATCCGTCATCTGGTCGACTGACCTGGTAGAATCGAGCTCGCGCGAAGGTGGCGGGAAAGGCAAGCCATCCGTCACCACTTACAGCTATTCCATTTCGTTCGCGGTCGCTCTTTCGAGCACGCCGATCGCGCGCCTTGGAAGGATTTGGGCCGATGGCAATCTGCTGCGCGGCGCGAACGACGACCTGAAGGTCGAAGGCACCCTGCGCACGTATCTCGGAACAGGCGCAAATCCGGTCGATCCTCTCATCGCAGCGGACAAGGGAGTGCAGGCCCCGGCGTTCCGGGACTGCGCCTATGTGGTGTTCGAAGACCTCCAACTCACCGATTACGGCAATCGGATTCCCGCGCTGACTTTCGAGATCTTTTCCGAGGACGACGCTGAAGTCTCCTTGAGACAGATCGTTCCCCAATCGAAGGGTGCGTTTTCCGGCAGCCCCATCCCGCACACGCAGGGCTTTGCCGATGAAGGCGGTCCGGTGCTTGGTTCGCTTTCGGCGATTGATCGGGTCATTCCACTCAAATGCGTGACAACTTCCGATGGACTGGTACTCGAATCCGCTTCGACCGTGGACGAAGAACCCGTGTTGTTGCCCGAACAGCTCGCAGGTCTGGGAGATGATGGTTCGATAGAGCGCAACAAGCAACGCGCCGAACATATCAATCAGGTGCCCACCGCATTGCGGTATTATGACGAAGGTCGGGACTACCAACCGGGTGTGCAACGTTCCGTCGGGTCGCGACCGAACGGTCTCGAAAGCATGATCGATCTGCCTGCCACGATGAGCGCTGACGGAGCGCGGCAATTGGCGAACAGCAATGCACAACGCGCTCGCTGGCTGCACGAACGCATCACGTGGCGGGTCGCGCAGCTCAACCCTGCAATTGGCCCAGGTACATTGGTCAAAGTTCCGGATGTGCCCGGACGATGGCTGGTGAAGGACTGGGAATGGTTCGATCAGGGAATAGAGCTCAAGCTCGAACGCGCCGCACCCGAGAGTGGCGGATCTATCGCAAGCGATTCGGGCACCACAATCGCCCCGGTAGACCTGCCAGCGTCTCCTTCTGAACTTCACTTTCTCGAAGTGCCCTCCGACGGAACCGCAAATCCCACCGAAACACTCCTGTTCGCCGCAGCATCCTCCGCTAGCCCATGGCGCGGGACGGCACTTTACGCAGAGCAGGGCGCATCGCTGCTGCCCATCGGGAGCACGGATGCTCGAAGGGCAATTATCGGCAGTCTGGTGGAACCTCTTGAACCATCAGAATCGATCCTGTTCGAGCCGAGCGCTACAGCAATGGTGCGCCTCGTTGCCGAAGACCTGGAACTGCAGGCGACCACCATCGCCGGGCTTGCCGCCGGCGCCAACAGGATGATGATCGGTGGCGAAGTCCTGCAATTCCTCGACTGCGAACCGCAGGGCGCAGCAACATGGCTCCTTACCGGATTGCTGAGGGGCCGGGCGGGAACCGAGGATTTTGCTGCCGCGCTTCACCCAGGCGGGTCGCCGTGCACATTGATCGATAACCGACTCACTCCAATCGATCCGACACAAATTGTCGCTCAACCAGGCAGCCGTATTGCCGCGATTGGTCGCGGAGACGACCTGCCTGTCTTTGCAACACTCCGCAATGCAGGATTGTCACGCCGACCGCCAACGCCTGTGCACCCACTGTTCAAGACCATCGAAGATGGCGCTTTGGAGTTCTGCTGGACTCGCCGCGCAAGAGGTCAGTGGCGGTGGAGCGATGGCGTGGAGGTTCCTCTGGTTGAAGAGCAGGAAAGCTATCTTGTCGGCTTTGGTCCGGCGCAATCGCCTCACGCGACCTGGACCGCGTCGGAACCGCGTTTCGTTCTCACTGCAACTGCCCGCGCAGCACTGATCGATCAGCACGGGCCTGGCTCACTCTGGGTTCAGCAGGTCGGCACGTTTGCGTCGTCTCATCCTCTTCTTCTCACTCCCTTGTCTTGAAGCGCGGAGATCAGCATGTCCCAGCCTACATCATTCCCCTCGACCACATCCAACTTCGACTTACCCCTTTTATTCGCGGGTCAGGCACAGAAGGAATTTTTTGTAAATCAATCACTTTCATTGATCGATGCGATCATCGGGAGGAGTGTGATCGCCTCTATCAATGTGCCACCGCCCAGCCCAACCGAAGGTGAGAACTATCGCATCACCGCACCGGCCGAAGGTGATTGGGCCAGTCACGAAGACGATATTGCGATATCAATCGGCGGTGCCTGGAATTTTGTGCGGGCCAGGGATGGCATGGCTCTGTTTGACCGAGCAGCAGGGCAGTTCATCCTGTTTCGGTCAGGCTGGCACATCGCCTCTCACCCTACCGAGCCGCAAGGAGGAACGACAATTGACCAAGAGTCGCGTATTGCGATCGTGGAACTGACCGAAGCCCTTCGAACCATTGGGATTCTTCCCGAAATTTGATTGTCGGGGCCCGAATTTCGGATTTTGGTGCTCATTTATCGGAAAATGGGACGCATTAGAGGCTTTATTGCAACACTATAAGGCGATTGATTGCTTGCCACTCAACAGGGGAAAAGATAGAGACGGCGCTGTGCCTCACTTCGCAAAAAGGGGAATAAAATAATGCGCAAGTTCGTCATTGGTATGGCGATGGCCTCGACAGCGCTAACCGCGCCCGCCACAGCCCGTGAGGGCCAGTGGTATATCCAGGGTGACGGCGGCGTAATGCTCGTTGAGGATATCGAACTAGACGTCAACGGCTTTGAAGATGACGCCGAAATTGACACAGAACTGGGTTATGATTTCGGCGCTCTCGTCGGTTACGACTTTGGTCCGTTTCGTATCGAAGCTGAAGCAAGCTATCGTGAAGCTGGCTTGGACGAGCTAGTAGCCGGAAATCAAGGCCTTCAGGCTGGGACTCTTATCGGGGATCAGGGCGCCCTGATCTCGCAAGAAGCGCTGCCCGCTGCTGGAAAATTCAACGCCTTGAGCTTTATGCTCAATGGCTTACTTGATTTCGGCCCAGATGATGGCGTTCAAGGCTTTATTGGTGGCGGTGTCGGTATCGCTCGCACCGACATCGATGGAACTGTCGCGCTTAGCGGCCCTGGCGCGTTCGATGACTCAGATACCGGGTTTGCGTGGCAGGCTCTCGCAGGCATCCGCGCTCCGCTCAGCGATAGCTGGGACGTCGGCATCAAGTATCGGTATTTTAATTCGATAGGTGTCGATCTTATTGATACCCGCGGCCTGGCCCTAGAAACTAATGCGACGTCGCATTCGATCCTAGGCTCAATCACTTACAACTTCGGTGGCGAGGCTCCGCCTCCACCACCGCCTCCGCCGCCTCCACCACCGCCTCCACCGCCACCACCTCCACCGCCACCACCACCACCGCCGCCACCGCCGCCGTGTAACACTGGCCCGTACATCGTATTCTTCGATTGGGACGAGTCAGCGATCACTGCGGAAGCAGCGACGATCCTGGACAACGCGGTTACGGCTTATGCCAATTGCGGAACGGCGAGCGTGATGTTGGCTGGCCACACTGACCGTTCAGGTAGCGTGACCTACAACATGGGTCTCGCAGAGCGTCGTAACGCATCGGTGACGGATTACCTCACTGGCCGCGGTGTCCCAGGCGGACGCATCTCCAGTGAAGCTTTCGGCGAATCACAGCCACGCGTTGCGACTGCCGATGGTGTTCGCGAGCTACAGAACCGCCGTGTGGAAGTTACCTACGGGCCCGGTTCGGGCATGTAAGTTCGAACTTAGGTTCAGACTTTTTGAAAAGGGGCCGGAGCGATCCGGCCCCTTTTTTATTGGTTGCGCGTGTTCAATGGGGGCATTGCGAAGTAAAGTCTGTCGTCGGCTGTCAGCGCGACGAAACCAGCCGCCAGATACTCAACCACTTGGCGGTCGTCTGAAGTCAATCAACAGAGCGTCAAACGCATCCACTATATGGCGAGCAGGTAGCTAAGAGGTTCCAAGAGTAGGCGAGCCATGCGTGACGCGAGAAAGTCGCCACGCCATGGGGTCGTCTCTGAGCTTAACCAACAAATTTCGTACAGAGCGCCGGTCCCGTTTGGCCCAGCTACTTGATCAAGGGCTGCAATCAGTTGAGATCGTCAGTGCTCTCGCCAGCCGCTCGGGCTCTCTCGACCACACTGCTCGCCGCTGCTGGTACGAGCTTTATCGCAGCCACGAGCAGCACCAAGCCGATTGGCATGATCCATAATGTAGCGAGCACGCCTTGTGACAGATCGCCATCATTTCTCGCCGATACATAGCCAGCGAGATATGGGCCGAGCGCAAGACCCACGAGTGTCGTCGCGAGGAAAAACGTAGCGGTCGCAGTCCCCCGCATTCGCGGAAGCACGAGCGACTGGCTGGTCGCAGCAGCTGCGCCAAGCGCCGAGGCAGCCAACGCGCCGACCACCACGTTCAGGATCAGGAACAGGCTCCAGCTATCGGTTGTATATTGTACGATCGCGAAGGGAATGGGGCTGCACAGACCGAACAGGATCACCCAAACCCGACCTGACGGGGTCCGCAGAAGGAGCGCATCCGCCATCCGGCCGCCAAGGATAACACCCAGGAAACCGCCAGCGGCTCCGCCACCTCCCAGCCAGAACCCGAGCTCAGACTTGGTCACTCCCTCAAACACACGCTCAGCGTAGGGCGCGCCCCAGTAGGACGCGGAATAGGCCATAAACGCGACGGTTCCGTAGCCCAAAATTGTGCAAAGGAAGGCCGGGGAGCCCCATGTCAGGGCAAAGGTCGGATAATCGCGAACTCTCAGAGCGCTGGCCCATGAGAAAACGGCATAATAACCGATGGCGAGAAGCAACCACTGATCCGTGATCGCCGGTAAACCGACACCGATCACACCTCCCAGTGCGGAAACAATCACTCCCTCGCCAGATTGTAGGGTGACCGTAATCAGGTGCGCGATGACAAAGGAGGCGATGAATACAGCGATATTGATCGCCAGCCCCTTGCCCCCGCGTGCAGCTGCACCAAAGAATGTAAATCCGGGAATGATCGTATACAGCTCGCGAACGAAGCCGCGGAATGGCTCAGGATCTTCGGGACTAGCCAGACCATCGATCGCGCCGCGTATCGGCTCGCGAAGGGTCATCACCCAGATGGCCAAGAGCAGGCCTGGCAACCCAACCGCAATGAACGCAGCTTGCCAGCCTGCAAGACCGAAAACCGGATCTCCTTCAGGATAAACCCGGTTCCAACCGTCAACGATCAGGCCGCCAATAGCGAGCGAAATGCCGCCACCAATGTACAGACCAGAGCTGTATATCGCGAGTGCGGTGGCGCGCAGACGAGCTGGAAACCAATCCGAGATCAGCGAATATGCCGAAGGGCTCGCAGTGGCCTCACCTACACCGACACCGATGCGCGCGACCGTCAACGTGGCGGCGTCGCGCGCGAACCCGGAAAAGGCAGTCATCGCAGACCACAAGGCCAGGCCGAGCGTCATCAGCCGGACACGTTTCCAACTGTCAGCCAGCTTTCCAAGCGGAATCCCGAATAGCGCATAAAAGATTGCGAAGGCAGTTCCGTAAAGGAAGCCGAGATAGGCATCATCGACGCCAAGATCTGCCTTGATGTCATTGGCGAGGATCGAAAGTATCTGGCGATCGATGAAGTTGAGCACGTACACAAGCACAAGAACGCTCAACGCATACCAGCTGTATGCGGGGACTGGCTGATCGGCCTTCCCCGGCACCTCGGTGCTTTCCTCACTCAACAGAAATTCTCCCCGAATTCGGCCCGATCAACGAACGGCGCGACGCGCCTTAAGCCGCATATTGCGTGCTATCGGTAATTCCAGCTTCCGCAAATCCCTTTTTGCGCAGGCGACAGGAATCGCACAATCCGCAAGCCACCCCATTCGAGATGGGATCATAGCACGACCAGCTCCAGGCCGGGTCCAATCCCAGACGTGCGCACTCGCTCGCAATGTCCGCTTTTGTCATATGCTGGAGCGGGGCGTGGATGGTGAACGGGGTGCCTTCCGCTCCCGCCTTTGTGCCCAATCGCGCGGTCTCCGCAAAGCTTGCGATGAACTCAGGACGGCAATCAGGGTAACCCGAATAATCGAGCGCATTCACACCGATAAACACATCGCTCGATCCAGAAGCCTCTGCGAAAGCAGTAGTTAAGGCCAGGAAAACCAGGTTCCGGGCTGGCACATAAGTCACCGGGATATCATTGCCGACACCTGACTTAGGCACCTCAATCGCGTCGGTCAGCGCCGACCCCCCAAATTGACGAAGGTCGAGTGGCAGTTCGACGTGGCGCGCCACACCGAGCTCGTGCGCGATGGCACGCGCGGATTGCAGTTCTCTGATGTGGCGCTGACCGTAGTCGACAGACAAGGCGTGGACGGCAAAGCCTCGCTCTTTCGCGATGGCCGCGGTGACCATTGAGTCCAGACCACCCGAGAGAAGCACTATGGCAACGCGGCGCTGATCGCTTTGATTGTTCGAATGCATCAAGGCTGCTTAGCGCGATTGCAGCGATAGGCAATTGGGGGATCTATCCGCGACCTAGCAGGTGCCAGTGCGACGAGCCTCAGCCTCGAACTCGAACGGAGCGCCGGAAACGAAACCGTGGCTTTGGATCTGGACCAACGAGCCCGTCTCGCGGCGGATATTGGTTCGGCCATAGCCGTTACCAGGGCATGTATACTGAACTGCCACTTTCGACGCGCCATCTTCGACGACAAAACGGCTGCAATTGGACTCGGAATGGCGAAGCTGGATGAATTCCGTCCCACTGCGCACACAGATCTTCCGTGCCGGGGAGCCATCGCGGTACGAGATTGTCCACTCGCCCTCCACCAGATCTCCTAGCATCGCCAGGCTATTGGACTGGGCGGCGGCAGGAATGCCGAGCGCAACGAGCAAACCGCCAACGATAGCGGCGACGCGACGGGCGATTGGAGGCAATTGCGTTTTCATTCCTTGTCCTCGGCAAAGGCGAACGGATTAGTCTTCATATGTTAGTCAACAAGCGATGAAACGTTCATTAACGGCGATGAAGCGTTAAACTTGCAGTTCATATTGCTTCGAACAGAACGCGCAATCTACCAAGATCCTGCCTTCATTGTTTCGCATTGCCGCCTGCTCCTCCGCAGGAAACCTGGCAATTACGCCTGCATAATAGTCAGCACTGCATCGGCAATGCTGCGAAAGCGATGCGCCGGGCTGGATGCGAATCTCCTCCTCTTCATGGAACAGCCGCCACGCGATCCCTTCCATCGATAGGCCAGCATCCAGCAATTCATCGTGACTGATCGTGCTCGCCAGCGCCAGCACATGCTCCCAATCGGGATGGTCTTGCCGAACGTGCAAGCGCTCGCGCCCCTCTTCACCATCGGCCAGATGCTGGACCAGAAAGCCTGCTGCGACGCGGCTCGATCCGTTCGCTCGGCTGGCCACCCGGATCAGCGTTGGGACCTGCTCCGATTGCACGAAGTAATTCTCGCAGGCCTCGGCCAGCGTATCCCCTTCGAGCGGTACGATACCCTGATAGCGTTGGTCTTCACCCGTTTCGAAGGTGATCGCGAGATATCCTTCGCCAAACAGAGCGCTCAGCGGCGGATTCGCGCCGAGATCGGTCAGCTGATCGGCATTGAACTGCGCATATCCACGCATTGCCCCTCCGCGAAAATCGCATACGAGCAGTTGCACGACCCCGGCTTTGGTCTGCGCCTGGATCGTCAGCTGCCCTTCTTCGCTCTTCAGCAACCCGCCCATGAGTGCGCTGAGCACCAGCGCTTCGGCGAGCAGGTGGGTTACCGGCGCGGGGTAGTCGTGGGCCGAGAGCACCTCGTCCAGCACGCTATCCAAGCGCACCGCGCGGCCACGGGCGTTGCGCGCAGGCAAGGTGAAGCCGAGCAATTTGTCGGTGAAGGTTTCAGGCTGCGTTTCCATGCGGGCCTATATGGTGGCGGTGTATCGAAACGATAAGCCCTCGTCTGGAAATGCGATTTAGGTCGACAATCCGAGCACACCAAAGCTCCAGAGCAAGACCGATTTCTGCGCGTGAATGCGGTTTTCCGCCTCATCGAACACAACCGATTGCGGTCCCTCGAACACCTCCTCGCTCACTTCCTCACCGATATGTGCCGGGAGGCAGTGCAGGAATATGGCATCGGGTTTCGCTTGAGCCATCAGGGCGGCATTGACCTGATATGGCTCCATCGCCGCGCGCTTTTCGTCCGCGTCAGCTTGTCCCATTGAAATCCATGTGTCGGTGACGAGCACATCTGCTCCGCGAGCAGCCTCTGCCGCATCGCGCGTAAGGGTGATGTTCGCCCCGCCAGAACGGGCCATCTCGACGAATTCCGCTTCCGGTTCGAACCCGGCGGGCGTCGCGACGCGCACATTGAACTTCATCGAGCCTGCTGCCTCGAGCACCGAGTGCAGCACATTGTTGCCATCGCCGAACCACGCAACTTCAAGACCCGGCAAGGCCTTACCGTGTTCGATCACTGTCAGCAAATCCGCAACGATCTGGCACGGATGCGAGCGGTCGGTCAGACCGTTGATGACAGGCACACTCGCATGGCGCGCCATTTCTTCGATCTTGGCGTGATCGTCGGTGCGCAGCATGATCGCATCGACCATCCGGCTGAGGACACGCGCGGTATCGGCGATGGTCTCGCCGCGTCCGAGCTGGCTCGATCCGGCTTCAAGGATCAACACCGTCCCACCAAGCTGGCGCATCGCGATGTCGAAACTAACGCGCGTCCGGGTCGAGCTTTTCTCGAACACCAGCGCCAGCACCCGCCCTGCGAGCGGCGCGTCGGCGTCTGCCTTGCCCTTGGGCCAGTCGGCGCGCGCGGCTTTGCGATCCAGCGCATCGTTGATCATCGCGGCGATCGCGTCCGCCCCGGCATCGCCGAGGTCGAGAAAGTGTTGCGCGCTCATCAAGCTGGTTCTGAAACTTTGAAGCTCGCGGCACCGGCCGAAAGCTTGTCGAAGAACTCGTCGATTTCGGCATCGCCGATCACCAGCGGGGGCAGTACGCGGAGCGTCTGATCGCCCGCAGCCACTGTCAGCAGCTGATGGTTGTCGCGCAGGTGGACGAAGAATGGCCGGCTCTCGACCTTCATCCTGATCCCCAGCATCAATCCCTTGCCGCGCACGAAATCGAACAGTTCGGGGTAATTGCCGATGAACTGTTCGAGCCGCGAGCGGATACGCTCACCCTTCTCGCGTACCTCGCTGAGAAACTCGTCGTTCGCTACCGCGTCCATCACGGCGCTGCCGGCGGCCATCGCCAGCGGGTTGCCGCCATAGGTCGAGCCATGCGTCCCGAACGTCATGCCGCGCGCGGCCTTTTCGGTCGCCAGGCAGGCTCCGAAGGGGAAGCCGCCGCCGATGCCCTTGGCCGTTGCGAGAATATCGGGTTCGATGCCGTATTGCTCATGGGCGTAGAGTGTGCCGGTGCGCGCAACGCCGCACTGCACTTCGTCCAGCACGAGCATCAGGTCATGCTCATCGGCGAGCGAGCGCAGGCCCTTCATGAACTCATCGGACGCTGGGCGAATGCCGCCCTCACCCTGAATCGGCTCGACCAGAAAGCCCGCTGTGTTCGGGCCGATCAGTGCCTTTGCCGATTCCAGATCGTCGAACTCGGCATATTTGAACCCGTCGAGCAACGGCGAGAAGCCGTGATGCATCTTGGTCTGGTTCGATGCGCTGATCGTCGCCATCGTCCGCCCGTGGAACGCGTTGGCAAACGTGATCAGCTCGAACCGGTTCGCATCGCCTTCATCGCCTGCGTTCTGGTGATAGGCACGCGCGCATTTGATCGCCGTTTCGACCGCCTCCGCGCCCGAATTGGTGAAGAACACCGTATCGGCAAAGGTGTGGTCGACCAGTCGCTGAGCCAGTTTCTCGCCTTGCGGGCTGCCGTAGAGGTTCGAGACATGCATCAGCGTTTCGGCCTGCTTCTGGATCGCTTCGATCAGACCCTTATGCGAATGCCCCAACAGGTTGACCGCGATCCCGCTGGCGAAATCGAGGTAGCGAGTGCCGTCTTCATCGATAAGGTGGCAGTGCTCGCCGCGCACCGGCCGCACACCGCACCGGGGGTATACTGGCATCAGCGGGGTAATTGACATGGCTTGATCCTAACAATGACTCCCGACCGAAACGGATATCAGGAGTGTTCCAAAAGCAAATGGCGGCCCGTTCAAGAGCCGCCATTGCATGGAGAATATGGCCGCCCTCACGTTTGGTCAAACGGCCCATTTATATGTCGCGAAGGTTATCCTTGCACAGGCACGAGATTGACAGCTGAATGCTTGCCTCGTCGATCGACTTCGAGGTCGAATTCAAACCGCTCACCTTCGTTGATCGCTGTCAGGCCCGAACGCTCGACCGCGCTGATATGCACGAACGCATCCGGCTGACCATCGTCACGAACGAGAAAGCCGAAACCCTTCATCGAGTTGAAGAATTTGACCGTCCCTGTCGCCCTTTCACCGGTCAGTTCACGCTTGGGTGCGCCAGCGCTTTCCTGAACAGCGATGACTTCGCCGACGACCTGAAGATCCTGAGCGGAAATCTTGCCGCCACGATCGACCAGGTTGAATTCAAGCTCCTGCCCTTCGGCCAGACCTTCGAGCCCGGCGCGTTCAACGGCACTGATGTGGACGAACACGTCCTCACCGCCGCCTTCTTGAGCGACAAAGCCGAAACCTTTCTGGCTGTTGAAGAACTTCACCGTGCCTTTGCCGGTGCCTACGACCTGAGCGGGCATGCGGTTGAAACCGCCGCCGCCACCACCGCCGCCGCCGGGGCCACCACGACCGCCGCCGCCGCCGAAGCGATCACCACCGCCTCCGCCGCCGCCATAGCGATTGCCGCCACCACCACCGCCGCCGTAGCGATCACCGCCACCGCCGCCGAAGCGGTCTCCGCCGCGATCATTTCCGTAATCAGAAGGGGGCGGGAATCCGTCACCGCCGCCACCGAACGGATCAAAGCCGTCCTCGCCGAATCCGTCGCGCTTATCCTTGCCGCGGCGACGTCCTCTATCGTAACCCATAACCTAATTCGTACCTTGTCACGCTGCCCACCCTCCGATGCGCTGGCGGCGTGGACAGCGTGCCGCGCCAGGCGCAGGTGCGAACCGCCTGAGTCGGCTCACACCAGTTGAACGGGTCTTAGCGTACAAAGCCGTGCTTTGCGAATGATTTAACCCGCAAGGCGTCTATCGCGCAAAATTATGACATTTTCGCGCGGAACTTCGTCACACTTGCACGGGCGCAAATCGTTGCGATCCGATCGAAAGCTTGGCACGGATGCGCAATCGATCCCTGCCCGAAAACGGCGCAAAGCCAGAGGTGGCCCTGAATGAGCGATTTTCGAAAACTCTCCGATTCGATGCTGGCCAGCCCGCAGATCGAGCTGACCGACATTGCCGAGGCCAAAGCGGCGGGGGTGACGTTGATCGTCAACAATCGCCCGGATGGCGAAGAGCCATCCGCGCCGCAGGGCGATGACATCGCTTCAGCGGCCGAGGCGGCTGGCATAGGCTATGTCGCCATCCCGATCGGCCATTCCGGCTTCAGCGAAACGCAGATCGACCAGATGATCGCCGCGATGGACGCCGCTGATGGAGTGGTGCTCGGCTATTGCCGCTCCGGCACGCGCTCGACGCTGCTCTGGTCGTTGGCACAGGCAAAGATCGGCACAGCGCCAGACGATATTGCGCGCATGGCCATGGCGGCGGGCTACGATGTCAGCCCGATCCGCCCGATGCTGGATATGCTCGCCGCCCGCTAACCGCGCGGTCGCTTACTTGCGATAGTCGAGCGGGGGATCGCGATCGCCCAGCAGCGAGCGATAGACGTAGCCCTCGCCGCGAGCCTCATCGAATTCAGCCCGCGCAGCCGCCCGCAGGTCCGGATTGGTGTAGAGTTCCGTCGCCATCAGCGCCATCGCCTTGGCTGCGACCTGCGCGCCTTTGTGACCGATCGAATGACCGCTGGCTGCAACCGCCTGCCAGCTATGCGCGCTCGTTCCGGGAACCCATGTCGCGGTCCGCACGCCCACGGTCGGGGTCGCCCACGACACATCGCCGACATCGGTCGATCCATAGCCGAGGCTCTTGTTATAAGCGCCGACTTCGGCCGCACTTTCCAGCGGCTTGGCGGCGTCACCCAGCGATTGCTGCAATTGCTCCGCCCACGCGCGTTCTTCGGCGGTGTACTCAACACCGCCGACAGTCCGCAGCTTGGCATCCATCATCTTGGCCAGCGTTTCGTTGACCAGCAACGGGTTGTTGCCGTGGATCACTTCCCAGCTCACCTCGGTCCCGGTGCCCATCGCCGCACCGCGCGCCGCATTTTCCAGCCGCGTCCAGATTTCCTCGACACCCTGTGGATCGGGATGGCGTACGTAATAGAACACCTCGGCGAAATCGGGCACGACGTTGGGCGCGTTCCCGCCGCTGGTGATGACGTAATGCATGCGCGCATCCTGCGGCATGTGCTCATGCAGCATGTTCGCCATCATGTTCATCGCTTCGGCCCCGTCGAGCGCCGAGCGACCGCGCTCGGGTGCCCCGGCCGCATGAGCCGAAATGCCGGTGAAACGGAATTTCGCCGACCGATTCGCAAGGCTGGTGCGCGCAGCCGCGCTGTTCTCGTCATCGGCGTGCCAGTGGATCGCGACATCGACATCGTCGAACATTCCCGCCCGGGTCATGTAGACCTTGCCCGATCCGCCTTCTTCGGCTGGCGTACCATACAGGCGGATGCGGCCCGGAGTGCCGGTGGCTTCAAGCCACTTCTTCACTGCTATCGCCGCTGTTAGCGAGCCTGCGCCAAACAGATTGTGACCGCAGGCGTGGCCCGCATGCTTGCCCTCGACCGGATCGCGGCTGGCCGAAGCTGACTGGTTGATGCCAGGCAGCGCATCCATTTCGGCAAGGATCGCGATAACCGGTCCGCTGGTTCCCCACTCGGCAACGAAGGCGGTGGGGATTTCGGCGATGCCCGAGGTGATCTCGAAGCCCTCGTCGGCCAGCTCTTTTTGCAAAAGGCCCGATGACTGGACCTCCAGATAGCCGACCTCCGAAAGATCCCACAATTCCTGTGCCACACGGGCGGTGCGCTCTGCATCGGCCTCTACCGTCGCGACAGGATCGTGATTGTCGGCGGCGAGCGGCGCGGCCCCGATCAACAGGGCGGCGGTCAGGGTGCGGGCAAACAGCTTCATTATCGTCTCCTCTTGCCCACTGCTTGCCGCAAAGCGCAGCCCGTGCCAATCCATCGCATGAGGAAACTGGTCGATGGAAATTCACCCGCAGCTGCTGATCTTTGCGATCTCGCTGATCGCGATTTTTGCGCTGGCAGCTTTGGCGAAGGTGATGCGCCTTGGCGGTGACGCGAGGATTGCCGATGAAGATGAGGCACGACGGTTGGCCGATGAGGTGTCGGACGGCTTCGTGGCGGAGCAGGTCGCGCTCGATCCCAGCGGGTGCGCGGCGCTGCTGAAGGATGCCGAGGGCCGGATCATGCTCATCAAACGCCACGGCAACCAATTCGCGGGCCGCATTCTGACCAAGGATGCCAAGGCCGAGGTGGCCACGGGAACAATCTATATCGACAGCGGAGAGCGGCAATTCGGCGGTGCCCATATCGAGCATGACGAGGCCTCCGTTTCATTGTCCATTTGGGCCGATGCGATCAATCGGCTAGGCAGGCCGGAAGATGCCTGACTTCTCTCCCACCCAATATGCGATCCCGTTGTTTGTTATCGCCGTGCTGGCGGAGATGCTCTGGTCGCGATTCCGCCGGCCCGACGCCTATGAACCAAAAGACACGCTGGTCAGCCTCGCCTTCGGCCTGGGCTCGACGATCGCAGGCACACTGTTTGGCGGGTTTGCACTGTATGTCTTCATCGAGGCATATGAATACCGCGTGTTCGATTTCGGAGCGGAATGGTGGTCGGTCTGGTGGGCATGGCCGCTGTGCTTCATGCTCGATGACTTGAAATATTACTGGGTCCACCGCGCCGGGCACCGCATCCGCTGGATGTGGGCCGCGCATGTGAACCACCATTCGAGCCAGCATTACAATCTCTCGACCGCTTTGCGCCAGACATGGACCGGATCGTTTACCTTCGGTCTGCTGTTCGCGCTTCCGCTGGTGCTGCTGGGCTTTCACCCGGCGATGATCGCGATATGCGGCGGGTTCAATCTGATTTACCAGTTCTGGATTCACACCGAAGCGATCAACCGGATGCCGCGCTGGTTCGAGGCGGTGATGAACACGCCGAGCCATCACCGCGTCCACCACGCAACCAATCCGCGCTATCTCGACCGCAATTATGCCGGCGTGTTCATCATCTGGGACAAGATGTTCGGCACGTTTGAGCCTGAGACCGACGAAGAGCGCATTCGCTATGGCATCGTGAAGCAGCTCGGCAGCTTCAACCTGCTGTGGTCGGTGTTCCATGAATGGATCGGCATGCTGAGCGATATCTGGCGCGCGCCGTGGAAGCACAAGCTTTCTTATCTGCTGCGCGAGCCCGGCTGGACCCACGATGGCAGCCGAGACACCTCTGATACGATCCGGGCACGCTGGCTGGCACGGCAAAGCCCCGCAAACCCGGCATCAAATCCGGTGGCGGATCGAAACCCGATTGCGGACGGGCACGAAGCCGCTTAACCCTTGTCTCCAAGAGGAGAGACAATGGAAAGCTTCGATTACATCGTCATCGGTGGCGGCAGCGGCGGCAGCGCGGTCGCAGGACGCCTGGCTGTGGATGGAACGCGCCGCGTGTGTCTGGTCGAGGCTGGCGGGCGAAACGACAACTTCATCATCAAGACCCCCGGCTTCATGCCCTTCATCCGCAATTCGTCGAACTACAAATACGACACCGTCCCGCAAAAAGGGCTGAACGGTCGGATCGGCTATCAGCCGCGCGGTAAGGGGCTGGGCGGATCCTCGGCAATCAACGCGATGGTCTATATTCGCGGCAACCGCTGGGATTATGACCTGTGGAGCGAGATGGGCTGCACCGGCTGGGCATATGACGACGTGCTGCCCTATTTCCGCAAGGCCGAAGCGAACGAACGCGGCGCGGATGAATATCACGGCGAAGGCGGCCCGTTATTCGTCTCCGATCAGGGATCGCCGAACCCCGCCAGCCATGCATTCGTCGAAGCCGCAGCGGCGCTTCAGTTGCGCACCAATGACGATTTCAATGGGGAGCGGCAGGACGGGTTCGGCCTCTACCAGGTGACCCAGCGCAATGGCGAGCGCTGGTCTGCCGCGCGCGCTTATGTCGAACCGATCCGCGAACAGGGCAACTTCGCCGTCCGCACCAACACGTTGGTCGACAAGCTGGTGATCGAAGGCGGTCGCGTCACGGGCGTCATGGTCCGACGCGGCAAGCGCAGCGAGATGCTGTATGCAAAACGCGGTGTGATACTCTCGGCAGGCGCATTCAACTCACCGCAGATCCTAATGCTTTCGGGCATCGGCCCGGCAGAGCACCTCAAGGAGCATGGCGTCGATGTGGTGCTCGACAAGCCTGCGGTGGGATCGAACCTGCAGGACCATATCGACTACGTTTCCGGCTGGAAAACCGAATCCGACGTGCCGCTCGGCCAGACGCTCAAAGGGACGCTCAAATCGCTTGGCGCGATGGTGGAACATCGCAAGTCGCGAACTGGCGCGATGACGACCTGTTATGCCGAGGCAGGCGGGTTCTGGTCGGTCATGCCCGATGCACCCGCGCCCGACATACAATGGCACTTCGTCCCCGCCGTGCTGGAGGATCATGGCCGCGAAAAGGTCAAGGACCACGGATTCTCGCTGCATGCCTGCGTGCTGCGCCCGGAAAGCCGAGGGACCGTGCGACTCGGTTCCGGCGATGCATCGGCAGCGCCGGTGATCGATCCCAACTTCCTCGACGACGACCGCGATATCGAGACCCTGCGCGCAGGCGTGCGGCTGTCACACCGGATCGCCGAGGCACCGCCCTTGCAGGAATACGGCCCGACCGATCGCCATCCCATCGACCTCGATGATGACGACGCTCTCGACGCATTGATCCGCGAGCGCGCTGACACCGTCTACCATCCGGTCGGCACCTGCCGCATGGGCGCAGATGAGGACAGCGTGGTTGATCCGACGCTCAAGGTACGAGGCCTGGAAGGTCTGTGGATCGCCGATGCCAGCATCATGCCCAAAATCGTCAGCGGCAACACCAACGCCCCGAGCATCATGATCGGCGAAAGGTGCGCGGATTTCGTGAAGGGGGAGGAGTAGGGATTCTCCCTCTGCGCGGCGTTTTTGTTCGCGCCCTCAAGCGCTGGGCGGTCGGCCTTTGACTGCCGTGACCAAGACCCCGATCCTACCTATATAATTTGCCGCCAAACGGCCGCGCAGCTGCCGCAAGCCCGACTGGGCGCCCGCAGCGACGCGATCAGCGATCGCGTGAGCGAGGATTTCGCGCCCCGGATGGGGTGCGGAAAGAAAACATCCAAACAAAAAAGAGGCCGAAGCGGACATGCCGCTCCGGCCCATCATAAGGTGTTTGTTCGCAGGAGGAACAAGGTGAGGCGGGGGAAGTGGGAGAGGAGAACCTCCCCCGCCAAACTGGTGATCGCTCAGGTTGTCCGAGCGAATTCGGGATAGGCTTCCACGCCGATATCGGCATGGTCGAGCCCGCCAACCTCGTCCTCTTCGGACGGGCGCACCCCGATCGTGTATTTAAGAGCAAGCCAGACGATGGCCGATGCGGCGCTGACCCATACGGCGGTCGCAACGACACCGTATGCCTGGACGCCGAGCTGCTGCATTACCGAGAGCTGGACGCCATCGACCTCTGACTGGGTGCTGTAGGCAACCACCAACGTGCCCCAGATACCCGCGAGCAGGTGGACCGGGATGGCGCCGACAACATCATCGATCTTAAGCTTGTCGAGCAGCGGAACGGTGAACACCACGATAGCCCCGCCGATGGCTCCGATCACGATCGAAGCGCCGACCGATGGTGCCAGCGGCTCAGCCGTGATCGAAACCAGGCCAGCCAAAGCGCCGTTAAGAGCCATCGTCACATCGGCCTTTTTATACAGAACCTGCGTCAGAATGATCGCCGTGACCACACCGCCGGCTGCGGCCATGTTGGTGTTCACGAAGATCTTCGAAACGTCCGAAACATCCCCCACGGTGCCCATCGCAAGCTGCGATGCGCCATTGAAGCCGAACCAACCGAGCCACAGGATGAAAGTGCCGAGTGTCGCGAGTGGAATATTCGAGCCAGGGAACACATTGACCTTTCCGTCGGGGCCATAGCGGCCAAGACGCGAGCCAATGATAATCGCACCCATCAGCGCGGCCCATCCACCGGTCGAATGAACCAGTGTCGAACCCGCAAAGTCGGAGAAACCCTGCGCATCAAGGAAACCGGCACCCCATTCCCAACTCACCACGACCGGGTAGATCACACCGGTCAGCACGGTGACGAAAATGAAGAACGGCACGATCTTCACACGTTCGGCCACGGTGCCCGATACAATCGAGGCAGTCGTGGCGCAGAATACCATCTGGAAGAACCAGTCGGATGCGACCGAATATCCGGTTTCCGTGTCGGCCGCGCCAACATCCTGCATCGAATAGATGCCGCTGAACCCGCCGATATATCCGTTGAAATCGCCCGGATAGGCAATGTTGTAGCCGATCACCCAGAACATCAGTCCGGCGATCGAATAGAGCCCGATATTCTTCAGGCACTGGGTCGAGGTGTTTTTCGAGCGGACCAGACCGGCTTCGAGCATGGCAAAGCCAGCCGCCATCCACATCACAAGGAAACCGCCGATCAGGAACAAAAGCGTGTTGAGAATGTATGCCGTTCCCGGAGCCACGACTTCGGCTTCGGGGACCGCAGCCATTGCTGGCTGAGAAATGAGAGCCGCGCTCGTGGAGAGGGCGGCAAATGTCAGAATTGGACGCTTCATCTGTCTGTCCCCTGTCAGAGTGCGGTTTCGCCGGATTCGCCGGTGCGAATGCGGGTTGCCGATGCGAGATCGAGCACGAAAATCTTGCCGTCGCCGATGGCCTCGGTGTTCGCGGTTTGCTGGATGGTCTCGACCACTTGCGCGGCGATGTCGTCGCTGGCGGCAATCTCAAGCTTCACTTTGGGAAGCATGTTGGTCGAATATTCCGCGCCGCGATAAATCTCGGTCTGGCCCTTTTGACGACCGAAACCTTTGACCTCGGAAACGGTCATCCCGGCGACCCCGATGCTGCCCAGCGCTTCGCGGACCTCATCGAGCTTGAATGGTTTTATAATGGCGATGATGAACTTCATCGATGCCCCCTCTGGCTCACCGGATTTTCCCGGCGCTCCAAAAGGAGCAAAAGGCGTGCCACATTCTTGCAATAAGGGTGACGCAACGGAATCCGCCGATTCCTTCGCACCTGCACAAAAGAGCGTGCCTAACTTTTAACCTTTTGATTACTTTTTAGGCAATTGTATACGTGGCAAAGCACATGGTTTCAGATAAAGATTCGGCGCGTGACAGGCCGGTGCAAATTGAAGTTACTAAGGAGATGATTGGGGCGGGACTTGAGGCTTATGCCGAGTTGGCTTGGCATGACAGTGCTAGTCCCGGTTCACCTCGTGAAGTGGTGCGGGCTATTCTTGAGAGGGGTTGCGCCGCCTGTAGTGCTCTTGCGCCTCAGAGCTGAGCGCCATTACCTCTTTCCGCTTGTTGTGTATCCGATTTGCTAAGTCGTGAACTTGGGCCACGTCTGTAAACCGCTCTTCCGAGGCGAGTGTTTCATTCGTTTCGCCAGTTCCTTTTTCGCGTTTGAATTTGCTGCCTGGCTTAAGGCGCACCGACCCACTACCCGCCATGTACCAGAGATCATGCGCATATCTGTTTCGCTCATTTCTGAGATCATTGGCGACGATGTTCAGGCTTTTCTCTACCCGGTCAAAGAAGCCCTCGGGGCCGTCCATGCTGTATGCAAGCGACTTGGCAATTTCGATATTTGTGCGAAGACTGATGTTTGCGTGGAGTAGAGCGGATACGCGGCTAACGCCACTATCGTCATAGAACGCGGCTGAGTGGCAGGCTGTCAAATCGAACACGAAGTGCGCTATGTCGGATTCTAGCCAAGACCACTCATAGACTGTGCGGCCTATGGCGCGAAATAGCTCGTCGTAGGGATCAGACATGACAGACACCAATCAAAAGCAAGAGGACGTGGTTCTAAAGCGGATGCTGCGGACTAAGCCAAAGCCGCACAATTCGTCAGGTAAGGAAGACAGCGACAATGGAAACCGCAATCGCAATAGCCGCCGCGATCAGCGCTAGCGTGGCAATCGTGTTGGCGGTCTTGGCTTCACGAGCCGCATCACGGGCTGCGTTAGCCGCCTCCCAAGCGGCGTCTTTGGCAGACCTCGCAATCTCTAAGTTTTCAGATTGCGACACCTTTTCGTCCGCTCGATCAATTTGAAGGAGCCACTTTTCAGCTTCAGCTAACCACTGTGGTGTTCCGGAGCGATCCGCAACTATCCTGCGAACCTCCTCTTCGCCTAGCTCGCGACACTTCGCGGCAACCCTGTGAGGGGTATTCTTGCCGAATATTGAGTCCGTCATTTGCTGATACTGACGGGGCGTTGTTATCGAGTCCAGCGCTTGCGCTTTTCCCCATACAATCGGGGAGGCTCAAACAGATCAGGCTGCGACCGCGCCAGTCCGCCGATAGGTCAGGCGTTTGCCAGAGATACCCTTTAGGGCTTCGTCTGCGCGTTCAAAGTCAGTCAGTTTGCGTGTGTTGTAGCGGAAGTCAAACTCGGTGATGTAGCGCTTGAGGTGCGCTTCGCTGACGTGGTGATAGACGCCGGTGATGCCGCGCTTGAGAATGGAGAAGAAGTTTTCGACCGTGTTCGAGTGGAAGTAATCCGCGCGGACATATTCGCCGAGTGAGTGCTTAACGACGCCATGCCCGGTGAACTCTTTGCCTACAGTCTTATAGCCGGGGTGGTCATCGGTCATGAGCCAGCTTCCACGGTCAACATTGGTGACGAGCGCACCGCGCAGTGTGTTGGCATTGACGCGGGCAACATGAAACGAACGAACCTTACCGTCGCGTTCGACAAGCGAGACTACGGGCTGCTTGTTGACCACAGGGCTTTTGAACTTGCCAGCCTGTAGGCGCTGGTGAGTGTGCTTGTTGGACAGCTTACCGCCTACATAGGTTTCATCGGCCTCTACGGCCTTGCCATAGCCGCCAAGAGGTCCGCCATCGGTTTCGGTCATAGCTTCACGGATGCGGTGCATCATGAACCAAGCGGTTTTGTAGGTAACGCCAAGCATACGCGCCATTTGATGCCCGCTGATGCCCTTCTTGGAAGCGCACAGCAGGTGCGTGGCGAGAAGCCATTTGTTGAGAGGAACTTTAGAGCGCTCGAACACGGTGCCGACTGTGACGGTATATTGCTTGCGGCAGTTGTTGCACTGGATAACGCCCTTGCGAACGGTGCCACCCGGATGCGCTTTGGTAGCCTTACGCTTTTGCGGTGGAAGCCGCTTCGCATCGCCTGAGCCACAGTGAGGACACACAGGACCATCAGCCCAATGCAGGGCTTCAAGATGCTCACGTGCTGCGTCTTCTGACTGGAAGCGAGGGGCAAAGATATCGACTGCGTTTTCCATGCTGCATGGATAGCAAATACCCCTGCTGTGTCAAGTATACAATTGCCACTTTTTAGGCAGCACGCTTACGTGAAGTTAGGTTAACACAGCTGTCTTCGATATAATGTATCGAGTAGGTCTACTCACCCGCAATATATCGATCGGTTGGCCGGGTGGGCAGGCCGTCGATGCTGCTGGTGCGCTTGGCCATCTTGGCCTCCCATTCGGCTGGGTCGGACTGGCGGTGAGCCTTTTTCAAGGTCTCTCGCTCACCCTCTAGGCTCATAAACGGCACACCCCATCCGCAGCTCGTCTGCACGCTTTCGACCGCAATATCGAAGATCTGGCGCGTACCGGGCATCAGGGTGAAATGCTCCGCAAGGTCCGCCCAACCCGCGTCCTGAGGTAGCACCGGCTTTGCGGTCCCATAGATGCGCAGGATCAGCGCGGGCCGATCGAAGTTGCAGAACATGATCGTGATGCGACCATCGGCCACCAGATGTGCGTGGGTTTCGTTGCCCGACCCGCCCAGATCGAGATACGCCACCCGCGTCGGCGACAGCACGCGAAACGCATCGTAGCCCTTGGGGCTGAGATTGATGCGCGCATCGGGAGCGGCGGTCGCAACGAAAAACATCGGCTGCTTCTCGATCATCGCCACGTGCTTGTCGCTCAGATCGTCCGAAAAATCAGCCATGTCGTGTCTCCGTTGGACTAGAGGAAGTCTTTCAATACCCCGATAAAGCGGTCGAACTGGTCGTGGTGCAGCCAATGTCCGGCCTTTTCGAACTCGATCACTTCGGCGGTGTTGAAGTGTTCGAGCCGCCCGTCTTTTTCCGGGTTAGAGGCCCAGCTGTCCGCGCCATAAAGCAACAGGGTCGGGCAGGTGATCGCGGCCCAGGTTTGCTCGATAAACTCATCCGCAACGTCTTCGACACCCCAGACATTGAGATGCGGGTCGAATTTCCAGCTATAGGTGCCATCCTCGTTGCGGTTGACCCCGTGCACGGTGAGATGCCGCGCCTGATCCTCGGTCAGATACGAGTTTTCCTCGATCATGCGCGCAAAGGCAGCTTCGATGCTGTCATACTTACGCGGAGTGCGACCAGCGGCCTTGCGCTTCTTCTCGATCCATTCGGCCAGCCGCTCGGGATAGGGCGTGGCGCGTTGCTTTTCGCGCCATTCGGGCGATGGGCCGAGGCCTTCGATCGCCACCAGCTTGGTGACCATGTCGGGAAATGTGCCAGCATAGCGCAGGGCAACATTGCCGCCCATCGAATGCGCCACCATCCGCACCGGGCCGACGCCTAGCTGATGGATCAACTGCGCAAGATCATAGACCATATCGCCGCTGGAATAATTGCCATCCGACACCCAGTCGCTGTCGCCGTGCCCGCGGTGGTCCATCGCGACGACGTGATAGTCCTCGCGCAAGGTCTCGGCGGTCCAGTCCCAGCTGCGCGCATGATCGCGCCCGCCATGGACCAGCACCAGCGGCGGCTTACCCCTACCTCCCCAGTCCTCGTAATTGAGGCGCAGGCGCTGCGAGATGAAAGTCTGGGAGGTGGGGCCTGATCCGTTCATGCATTAGCCAATGCCGCGAACTTGCAAGCGCCGCAAGCCTACCGTTCCTTGGTCGCTGAGAAGGTCAGCTCGGGGTTCTTCTCGACCTGATAGTTCACGTCCCACGGGCTCTTGGCCATGAACACCAGATCGCCATCGCGGTCGCGCGCGAGGTTCGCACGGTTGAAACTTTCAAACTCGCCCAGCGCCTTGTCGTCGCCTTTAAGCCAGCGCGCTGTTGCGAATGGTGCCGGTTCAAGCGCAGCCTCGACCTTGTATTCCGCCGAGAGCCGCGAAATCAGCACTTCGAGCTGAAGCTGCCCGACTACGCCGACAATGTGCTGCGCGCCAAGCTCCGGGTAGAACACCTGGATCACACCCTCTTCGGACAGGTCATCGAGCGCCTTGCGGAGTTGCTTAGTCTTGGTCGGATCTTTCAGCTGCACACGGCGCAGGATTTCCGGCGCGAAGTTGGGCAGGCCGGTGAAACGAACCTCGTCTTTCTCGCTTAACGTATCGCCCACTCGCAAAGTGCCATGGTTGGGAATGCCGATAATGTCGCCCGCTTCGGCGGTGTCGGCAATCTCCCGATCCTGAGCGAAGAACAGGATCGGGGAGTGGATCGCAATCGGCTTGCCCAGGCCTGACGGCGTCAGCTTCATCCCGCGTTTGAAGGTACCGGAAACCTGCCGCATGAACGCGATCCGGTCTCGGTGGTTGGGGTCCATATTGGCCTGCACCTTGAAGATGAAACCGGTCACTTCGTTCCGGCTGGGCTCGATCTGATCCTCGCCAGCCGGTTGGGGACGCGGCGGCGGAGCATGTTTGGCAATGGCGTCGATCAATTCGGTGACGCCGAAATTCTTGAGTGCCGATCCGAAATAGACCGGCGTCAGGTCGCCGTTGCGATAGGCCTCCAGATCGAATTCAGGATAGCCGATCTGCGCCAGCTCGATCTCTTCAGCCCATTCCTCCGGGATTGCCGGGTCGCTGTCGCGTTTGCCCAGAAATTCCTTCGATGGGCCTTCGGGGCGGCTGACTTCGCCGCTTGCAAAATCGAGGATGCCCTCGAACTGTCCGCCCATTCCGATCGGCCAGCCTTGTGGTGAGACGTCGAGCGCGAGCATATCCGCGACCTCGTCCATCAATTCGAAGCCCGGACGTCCCTCGCGGTCGACCTTGTTGACGAAGGTGATGATCGGTACGCTGCGCAACCGGCACACCTCGAACAGTTTGCGCGTCTGCGGCTCGATCCCCTTGGCCGCATCGATCACCATCACGGCGGAATCGACCGCAGTCAGCGTGCGATAGGTGTCTTCGGAGAAGTCCTCATGCCCCGGCGTATCGAGCAGGTTGAAGGTGATCGTCGCACCGTCATACTCCTTCTCGAACGTCATCACGCTGGAAGTGACCGAGATACCGCGCTGCTGCTCGATCTTCATCCAGTCAGACCGCGCCCGCCGCGCTGCCCCGCGCGCCTTGACCTCGCCGGCCAAGTGGATCGCGCCACCCTGCAACAGCAGCTTTTCGGTCAGCGTGGTCTTACCAGCATCGGGGTGCGAAATGATCGCGAAGGTGCGGCGGTTTGAGGTCATTGATCTATCGTTCCAAATCTCGTCATGCTGAACTTGTTTCAGCATCCATCCGGCAAGCTGCGCGGACGGTTCTGGTGGAGGGATGGACCCTGAAACAAGTTCAGGGTGACGATGGCTGTCAGCCTCTAAGCTCCGCTCCCTGCTTGGCCGCGCCTGCGACAATCGCGTCAGCAATCGCTTTCAGATCGGCATCCTTGAAGCTTTTTTCCTGCGGCTGGAGCGTCACCTCGATAGCGATCGATTTCTTGCCTTCGGGGACACCCTGACCGGTGAACAGATCGAACACCCGCGCGGCGGTGATGTTGACCTTGTCCGATCCGCGCACCGCTTTCAGCAATGTTTCTGCCGAAAGCTCCTCGGGCACAAGAAATGCGAAGTCGCGCGTTACCGCTTGCAGCGCTGGCGGCGTGAATTCGGGCCGCGCAAATCCCACGACCGCCTTCTTCGCTGGAATGGCGTCGAGGAACAGCTCGATCGCGGCCACCGGACCGTCGAGATCGAAGACCTTGAGCGTCGCGGGGTGCAGCATGCCAAAGCGTGCCAACACCTTTTTGGGGCCGAGCCGCAAGGTCGCGGACTGGCCGGGATGGAACTGCTCGCCAGCCTCACCCATCACCATCAGCTTGTCGACCGGCGCGCCCGCATGCCCGAGCAATTGCTGTGCGACCGCCTTGGCATCGAAGGCGTCGAACGACGCAGCCTTGCCGGAAGCCCAGCCGCGCTGCACCTTCTCACCGGCCAGCACCACGCCCAGCGTCGCGCGCTCATCACTCATGCCGTCTTGCGCGCGGAAATACCGCCGACCCAGCTCGAACAGAAGCGTACTTGCCGCACCGCGATCGGCGTTGCGCTTGGCCGCGATCAGCAGGCCCGGTAGCAGCGAGGGCCGCATGACCTTCATGTCCTCGCTGATCGGGTTGGCGAGAGCCCAGGGCGTTATGTTCCCTTCGGTAAAGTGTGTTGCTTCGGCTTCGGGGAGGAAGGACCACGTAATCGCTTCATCCAACCCACTTGCCGCGGCAGCACGGCGAAGCTTGCGCTCCATAATCTGTTGCGGTGTCGCGGTCGGACGTGCGACACCCTCGACGCGCGGCAGCGGGACGCTTTCGACCTTGTCCAGCCCGTGAATGCGCACGATCTCTTCGACCAGGTCGGCTGGCCCTTCGATGTCGTGACGGCGCAGCGGGCACGTTACCTGCCAATCATCGGACACGACAAAACCGAGGCTTTCGAGGATACGCCGCTGCTCATCGGCAGGCACGTCCACGCCGCCCAGTCGTGCTGTCAGGCCGGTATCGAACGTGACCACCTTGGCCTCGCTCGGCGGCGAACCGGCATACACGGCCTGCGAAGCCTCGCCGCCCGCCAGCTCGACGATCAGCCCGGTCAGCAGATCGAGGCCACCTTCGAGGAAATCGGGATCGACCCCGCGTTCAAAGCGAGTGCGCGCGTCCGAAGCCAAGCCAAGCTTGCGCCCGGTCACACCGATGCTGGCCGGATCGAAATAGGCGATTTCGAGCAGAACGTCGGTCGTCTCGTCCGACACGCCCGAATTCTCGCCGCCCATGATCCCGGCGATATCATGCACTTCGGCATCGTCCGCGATCACCATCATGCTGGCATCGAGCGTGTAGGTCTTTTCATTGAGCGCGAGCACCTGCTCGCCTTCCTTCGCCCGCCGCGCCACGATCGCGCCCGAGAGCTTCGCAAGGTCATAGACGTGTGCCGGACGACCAAAGGCCAGCATCAGATAGTTGGTCAGATCGACCAGCAACGAGATGGGTCGCTGGCCGGCGCTTGCAAGGCGCTGTTGCATCCAATCGGGTGATGGACCGTTTTTGACGCCCTTGATCACGCGGCCATAGAATGCCGGGCAGCCTTCGCGATCATCCGTGCGGATTTCGACCGGGCAAGCGCCCGCTGTGTCGAACTTCGGGAAGGCAATCGGCTTTAGCGTGCCGAGGCCCGCCGCCGCCAGATCGCGCGCAATGCCGTACACGCCCATGCAATCAGGGCGGTTGGGCGTGATCGCAACGTCGATGATCGGCGACGAGCCGTGATAATCGGCAAAGCTGTGACCGACCGGCGCATCGTCGGGCAGCTCGATGATGCCGTCATGCTCATCGCCCAGCTCGAGCTCGCGCACGCTGCACATCATGCCGTTGGATTCGACGCCGCGGATCGCGCTTTTGCGCAATTGCATCCCGTTCGACGGGACGACCGCGCCCGGCTGACCCAGCACGCCTTTCATCCCGGCACGCGCATTGGGCGCGCCGCACACAACCTGCAACGGATCGCCCTCGCCCGTGTTGACAGTGAGCACTTGGAGCTTGTCCGCATCCGGGTGCTTTTCGGCGGTCAGCACTTCGGCGACGGTGAAGCCTGCCAGCCGCTCTGCCGGGTCTTCGACGCTTTCGACCTCCAGCCCGATTGCGTTCAGCGTATCGGTGATCTGTTGCAGGCTCGCCTCGGTTTCGAGGTGGTCTTTCAGCCAGGTGATCGAGAATTTCATGGCCGCGCTCCCACGCCCGCAGACAAGGTTGGCTGGTCGAACGGCGAGAAGCCGTAATGCTTCAGCCAGCGCGGATCGCCGTCAAAGAAGGCGCGCAGATCGTTCATGCCGTATTTGAGCATAGCAATGCGATCGATCCCGAGGCCGAAGGCAAAGCCCTGCCATTCATTCGGGTCCAGATCGACCATCTCGATCACGCGAGCGTTGACCATGCCGCTGCCGCCCAATTCCATCCAGTCATGGCCCTCGTCATCGCCATGTCCGCCAACGACCCTGCGGCCACCTTCGTTGGAATAGCCCACATCGACCTCGACGCTCGGCTCGGTGAAGGGGAAGTAGGAAGGGCGCAGGCGCAGGGTGATGTCCTCTCGCTCGAAGAACGCCTTGAAAAAGGTCTCAAGCGTCCATTTGAGATGTCCGAGATGAATATCACGATCGATCACCAGACCTTCGACCTGATGGAACATCGGCGTATGCGTCGCATCGCTGTCGCTGCGATAGACCCGGCCCGGCGCAATGATGCGGATCGGCGCGCCCTGCTTCTTCATCGAGCGGATTTGGACAGGCGAGGTATGGGTACGAAGCAGCATTCTTTTTTGGCCTACCGCTCCGCTACTTGAGGCCGATTGTCCCCCATCGGGCGCACTGTCGGGGAAGTAGAACGTGTCATGCATCGCGCGCGCAGGATGGCTTTCGTCCATATTGAGCGCGGTGAAGTTGTGCCAATCGTCCTCGATCTCGGGACCGGTCGCCACGGCGAAACCCAGGTCTGCGAAAATCTCCGCCAATTCATCCATCACCTGGCTGACCGGGTGCACCGACCCCTTGGGCTGATCGGGTGCAGGCAAGGTCAGGTCGATGGTCTCATTGGCGAGCTGAGCTTCAAGCGCAGCTGTTTCCAACGCCCCCTTCTTTTCCTCAATCGCCGCAGCAATATCTGCGCGCATGGCCTGGATTGCTGGCGCGGCTTCCTGACGCTCTTCGGGTGACATCCCGCCGAGCGTTTTCAGAGCAAGGCTCACCCAGCCTTTCTTGCCAAGCGCGGCCACGCGTTCAACGTCGAGTGCCTCCAGCGTATCGGCAGCAGCGATTGCGGCCAGCGCGGCCTCTTTCTGCGGTGTCAAATCGGTCATTATCTAGCCCAAAGAATTGAGCCGCTCCGCTAGCGACAATTGCGGCCCGTTGCAAAGCGCCTTTACCCTGTGCGTGGCATTTGTGCCGCGTCAGCCAGACGCCGCCGGGTCGTGCAGGCCTTGGACCGCTTCACCAGCGATCTCCATCCGCGCCCGCGCCGCTGCGATCAGGAACGGTTTTTCCAGCTTGGCATAGGCGCTGGGACTCATCCCCATAAACCGCCTGAAATCGCGCACGAAGTGGGCCTGATCGTGATATTGATGATCGAGCGTGCTCAGCCATTTAAGCGAAGGGTCGAGCATGAATTGCGCAAGGCTGCGCAGGAAACGCTGACGCCGCAGCAACAGCTTGGGCGTGAAACCAAAGGCGCGGCGTGACAAGCGTTCCAACGACCGGATATTCATGTCGACCTTCGCGGCCAGATCGGCGACCGTCGAAAGCTCCGGATCGACGAGCGCGGTGTTGATCGCGGTGATGGCCTGGGCATCGCGCGCTTCCTTGCCGACCAGGCTCTCGATGTGCGCTTCGATCAGGGCGAGCTCTTCGGCGAACGAACCGCTGCTGTTCGACAGCGCTCGAGCGAGCGGACGAAAGGCGGAAAGGGCCGGGTCAACCATCCCATCGACAACGCGGTCGGCGTAGTCTCCCGCCGGAGCGTCGACGAACGCCGCCCAGCCCAGCGGCATCAGGCCGATGCCCCAGCTCTTGCCCGAACGACTGCGAAACCGTGTGGCCCGGCTGGTCGGGCCGGCAACAGCGAAGGCCGGTGTGTCGCTGAGCGGGGCGGCACCGATCGCCGACTGACTCAATCCTGCATCCATGAACCGCAAATTGGGCCATTCGGGATGGAGATAATCCTCAAGCACCGGCTCGGACGGCGATGTCGCGACCTCGGTGCGGTAATAGGTGGTGACGTAGGGACGAAGATCGGCGCTCGGCAAGGCGAAGCGCAGTGTGACCGCCGCCCCCTCCCCTGCGGCTTTCATCGCATCTGCCTCATCGCGCCTTCTTCATCGGACTGGCTTGTCCATCGTTTGCGCCGGGCTGCCCCAGACCCGCGCCCTCGACTCCATGAAAGAGGCGATGATCGGATGATCGAGCGCAGCGTATTCGCTGGGATTCATGGTCATGAACTCGTTGAACTCGCGAGTGAATTGAGCCTGATCATGATAGTGCTCATCCATCGCATCCGTCCAGAGTGTACCCTTTTGCAACATGAAGGTGGTCAGGCTGCGCATGAAGCGCTGGCGTCGCATCAGCAGTTTCGGCGTGAAGCCGAAATAGCGACCGCACACACGCTCGAGCGTGCGGATGCTCATTCCGCAGGCATCGGCAAGATCGCCAACCCCGGTGAAGTCGCCCGACACCAGAGCCTTGTTCACGCGCACGATCTTCGGTTCATCCCGGTGCGGACGCATCAGCCGGTCCATCGTATCGATCAGCACCTGCAGCTGCGTATCGGTGCCGAGCGCGGGATCGCACAGCACATCGGACAGGACATCGAATTTGGCAAAGGCGGGATGCGTCGCGCCGTCGCAGGCGGTGTTGGCAAGCTCGCTGGCGTCATGATCGATGAAGCGCGCCCATCCGAGCGGCAGGAATCCGATGCCCCACATGCGCGAGGAGCCGAGCACGAATTCGCACGGGCGTGAGCTTGGTCCGGTGGCGCTTAACCGGGCACCGATCACCTTGGAATTGCCAAGCCGCGCTGTCGGCGCAGCCCCGCCGAAAAACCGGATATTGGCCCATTCGGGCAGCAAATGGTCGCGGATCGTCCCGCCGTTTTCGACGTCCAAAGCCAGCTGATAAAATGTCGTGAAGCACCCGTCGAACTGGCTCGGCGGTTGGTGAAACCGGCTGGCCACCAGAGCCTCGGCATTGACATGCGGCTGGGTTGTCGCGGCATCCCCCATACGTCGCATTGTGCGCTCTATGGCGCTTTTTTACAAGCTGGGCGGCGCATCCCTACAAGGCGGATGACGTATTTTTACAAGCGAAGGGGCGCCGAACCCAAAGTCCGACGCCCCTTTGAAACGCTTGAGTTGCGCGGGCGGTTAGGCCGGAAGAGCCTGCTTCGCCTGAGCGATAATCGTCTTGAACGCCGCTTCTTCGTTCATTGCGAGATCGGCCATAACCTTCCGGTCAAGCTCGATACCCGCCAGCTTCACGCCGTGCATGAACTGCGAATAGGTGAGTCCTTCGGCGCGAACGGCTGCGTTGATGCGCTGAATCCAGAGCGCGCGGAAGTTGCGCTTTTTGATCTTGCGGTCGCGATATGCGTACTGGCCGGCCTTCTCGACCGCCTGACGCGCGATGCGAATGGTGTTCTTGCGACGACCGCGATAGCCCTTGGCTTGATCGAGGAGACGCTTGTGCTTCTGGCGCGTGGTGACGCCGCGTTTGATGCGTGGCATTTTCGTATATCCTTGTGTTTGTTCGTGAGCCCTGCCAACCTCAGCTTCGCTCCGGGTGGACCGTCCTCAAGCAGCGAAGCGATAGGACAGACAAAACGCCGGGCGGAGCGGGCTGGCTAGGCCGCGCGATTAATCAAGCCCGTAGGGCGCCCATTTCTTGACCGTCCGCGCATCCGGGTCTGAAGCGACCGAGGTGCCACGGTTCTGGCGGATATACTTTGCATTGTGGCTCATCAAACGGTGACGCTTGCCTGCGACACCATGCTTGACCTTGCCGGTTGCGGTGATTTTGAAGCGCTTCTTCACACCGCTCTTGGTCTTAAGCTTGGGCATTTTCATCTCCTACCGAGAATTGTGGGGTCAGAGACACACTGGACCAGCCCTGGCAGCCCTTGTCGCCAGGCCGGACTCGCAAACTGTGTCGTCGAAGGACGCGCACATAGCGAATTCGCGCGGGGATGCAAGGCGTCTTTGTGTTGCGCAAGCGCGTCCGCGCTCGCGATTTCCTCGGGCCTAACGGCCCTGCGGGCGGGCGGTCGCCCTTGCGGTCGCTGTAGCGGCCGTGCTCCGCGACCAGGCCATCGGCATTTCGACCGGGGCCAGACCTGCCAAGTTAGTGGTTCGCCCCGATCATCGCTTTCAATTCTATGACCGAGTATGGCGGCTTCCGCCTATGGCTCATCGCATGGCAATTTGGGCAAACCGGTGTTAGGTCTTCGATCGGGTTTACTTTGTAGGACTTATCAATTTCAGATAGCATGACAAGATGGTGAACGTGGATGAAGCCAGCGCCGACGTCGCCATAGAAATCGAGGAAATTGAACCCGCAAACCACGCAAGATGTACCATGCGCTTCAATGCACTTCCGGCGAGCGTCAGCTGACCGTTCATATCTGTTAACGGTAATCTGTTGCTTGTGCCCTTCCCAAATTGTCGTCGGCTCGGTGTCGAGCTCATCGGCCAAATGAATGCGCGTCGGAAGATCGACGACGTGATAATGCCTTTTCTCGGGTCCGCCCTTCGAGTGCTCAAAACCAAAATCCGCGCAGTATGCCACGAATTGATCGTAAAGTTCGCGATGGCGTTCGTGACCTAGGGAAACTTGGGAAAATCCGATCCGACGCAAAGCCGCCCGAAACCTATCGGTGACTGGGTCCGAGTTTTCAGGATAGGTTTCGATTGAGTTGGATGCTGCTGCGCTCCATTTGACCGGCAAGAATACGAGGGCTTCCTTATGCCTCAAGACGACATGGTGGTAAGCGTTCCTGACCCTGTCTTGGTGCCATTTGCGTTGTTTTTCGTCGCCATGCGCCATTGAATGTAGTTTCAGGGCATTTTCCCGAACCTGCGCGATCGTGTTCGCAAAATGATTCATAAATCTACCCCATCGCATCCAGCACATCTTCGAGCCGCGCGGGATCGCCCAGCGCCAGCACCGTCCCGTCGCTTTGCGCATCAAGCGGGTTGCCCTGCCAGTCGGCCATCATGCCGCCTGCGCCTTCGACCACGGGGACCAGCGCGGCGTAATCGTACAGTTTCAGGCCGGTCTCGATCACCAGATCCATGTGTCCGCTCGCCAGCAGCGCGTAGTTGTAGCAGTCTCCGCCATAGACCGGCCACGGGCGTTTGGGATACGCCGCCGCGACCACGCGCAGATAGGCGTCCGCCTCGGCCTCGCTGAAGCAATGCGGGCTGGTGGTCGCGACCGACATCCCTTCGAACGCCGGGCATGGCCGGGTGCGAACCGGCGCTCCGTTGAAGGTCGTGCCTTCGCCGACCACCCCGACCCAGCGTTCACGCTGGATCGGCTGGTCGATCACGCCAAGCACCGGCCATCCATCCTGACATAAAGCGATCAGCGTGCCGAAGATCGCGCGACCCGCGACGAAGCTTTGCGTGCCGTCGATCGGATCGAGCACCCATTGCCGCCCCGCGCCCTCGTTGCGCGTGCCATACTCCTCGCCAATGATGCCGTCATCGGGATAGGCTTCTTCGATGATCGCGCGCATCGCCGCCTCGGCTGCGCGGTCGGCTTCGGTCACTGCGGAATCATCCGCCTTGGTCTCGGCTTCCCAGTCGCCGCGGAACAGCGGGCGGATGGCTGCGCCGGCGGCATCGGCGAGCCGCGCGGCAAGGGCAATGTCTTTGTCGTTCATACGCATAGCTCGTTCCACGCTGCGCGCGCGGTTGGCAAGCTCTGTTTGCGGAGAGCGGCCTTAGGCATTCTACCCATGGCTCCGCCCCCGCTAGTGACATACTCACCCATTAGACTAGGGGAGAGCGGATGAGTGCGGACGGCAAGAGACTGCGCGGCGAAGCTGGGCGCGGCCCGGTGTTCAAGTCGGAGACCGGCTCAACCGGTGATGGCATACCGCTGTCGCTCAATCGCGCGCCGGATGAGCGACTTGCCCCGTGGGTCGGGCGCTCGATGGTTGCCTTCGCCTATGAGCGCAATCGCACGCCGGTCGACGGACGGCTGTGCAACGATCTGGCCTATCTGCGCTGCGCCGTCGGAGTGGACTGGACGGCGGGTACGGCGGACGGGCCATTGGCGATCCGCGATGAGACATTCCTGTGCGGGCAGCATTCCAAGGTGATGCCGCTGCATTATGCGGGCGGGATCAAGGTGGCCGGACTGATGCTGCGCCCTGGCGCTTTGCAAACATTGTTCGGGATCGACGACGAACAGATGGTCGACCGCATCCGCCCGATCGAACAGGCGGGGATTGCCGATGCGACGGTCACGGGTCTGTTCAATCTCGATCTGGAACCCGAAGAATGGCTGGCGAGCCTTGAGAACTGGCTCGCGCAGCATATCGAAGACAACGATCTGCAACCGCCCGATGCGCTGTCGCAGGCGCTCGAATTGCAATCCTTTATCGATCCCAATCGGGAATTGCGCGACTTTGCCGAAGAACAAGGCGTCTCGCCGCGCACGGTGGAGCGGGCGGCGCGGCGCGATTTCGGAATGACGCCCAAGCAGGTCATGCGCCGGGCACGCATCCTCGATCTCGCAGCGCGGCTGTGCGGTGTCGCGGATGAGGAGGAAGACGAGATCATGCTGCGCTTCTTCGATCAGGCGCACCAGATCCGGGAATTTCAGGCGTTCTTCGGGATGACCCCGGTGCAGTTTCAGGATCAGCGCGATGAGCTGCTGACGCTCAGTCTGGAAGTGCGCCAGGCCCGGCGGCTGGAGACGCTCGACCGCATCGATCCGGGATCGGTGAGGCCGTGGATGCGCAAGCCGTTTCTTGTTTCGGCATAAGTGTTGTTACTTAAATCGGTTGCGATCGCCCACTAAACCCACGTCTTTGCGCCAGTTGTGCTACAGGCGATGTTGCGTGATTAGATCAGGCTCACCAAGTCTGGCGCAAAAGCATCGGGGGCGCATCGCAAATGGAACGGCAGGTGGAAGGGGTCGAAGGGCGTTCGGGCATGACAGCCTCGGGCATGCCGCTTTCGCTCAACCGCGCGCCTGCGCCCGATCTTGACCCATGGATTGCCCGCATCGTCGCGGCGAAGATCGACATGGTCCCCGATCTTGAGGTCAATTGCGGCATCTGCAACGACATCGCATTTCAACGCTTGCTCATCGGCGGGCAATGGACCGCTCAAACCGCCGATGGCCCGAAGGAGCTTGGCGTCGAGCCGATACTGATCGGCCCGCATTCGCGCCACATGGCGATCCGTTGTTCCGGCGAAATGTCCACCCTGGGCGTCGGCTTTCGCCCCGGTGCGCTGCGCCAGTTGTTTGGCCGCGATGTCACCTCGCTCGTCGATCGGATCGAAGAAGGGGACCGGATGGGCCTGATGGTCGGCAAGCGGGCGGCCTATCCCGAAAATGCGAGCGCAGAGGAGTGGTCCGCGATCCTGGAGGAGCGGGTGCGTGCCTTTATCGAGCGTATGCAGCCCGACCCGCCCGATCCGCTCAGCACCGCTTTCGAACATGCCAGCTTTGCCGATCCCAACATCGCGCCGGGTGAGTTTGCCGAAGCGCACGGCGTGAGCCTGCGCACGCTGGAGCGGACCGTGCGGCGCGATTTCGGCCTGACTCCGCGCACGGTGTTGCGGCGCGCGCGTGCGCTCGATCTGGCCTCGCAGTTGCTTGGGATTTCGGACGAGACGGAGGAAGAGAGCTTTCTGCTGCGCTACTTCGATCAATCGCATCAGATCCGCGAATTTCAGGCGTTTTTCGGGGTAACACCGCACGCCTTTCGTCGATCACCCAAGATCTTGCTGACGATCAATCTGGAAACCCGCGCGGCGCGGCGGCTGGAGGAGTTGAAGCGGATCGATCCGGGCGCGAAACGTCCCTGGCATCGGGATTAGGCCATTTGTCATTGATGTGATCGCAAAGCGCGCTGCTGCGGTCGTGAGGCTTACAGCCCCGTCAATCCTGCCAGAACTCGAACGCGATACGTTGATGCTGCGCGACATAAGCCTTCGCTTCGGCCCCTTCCCAGTCCTGGGGCCAGTCGCCGGGCAATTCCTCCGCCAGATGCGAACGTGATACGAACCACCCCTGCCCCGGCAGTCCGTCCGATTGCCGTACGACCAGAACCGCAAGCCCCGGCTCCCCAGCCACGCGTCCATCCTCGTCAATCGCATCGAGCACCACGCACAATTGCCGCATCTTGGGCCGGGTGAATTGGTAGCCGAGCAGGCCCAGCATCTGTGAATAGGTAAGCGCATTGCCCGCACGCGCCGCACCGATGAGGGTTTCGCGGACTTCGGCTGGATCGAACCTGTTCGGCATATCTGCGCGATCCTCGCGTTGCGCGCACGCGTCAATCGTCGTCGGGTATGTAGTGTGGAAGCCCGTCGATGATGACGAATTCGTCGTCGGTATCGTACAATACGAAGCTGGATTCCTCGCGCGCGCCATTGGCGAATTCGAAGATGATCCGGTAGCCGTCGATGGAATAGCGACCTGATTGCGCAGCGCGCTCGACCGAGGCGATGGCATACGCACCCAAGCTCGACGTGCCGCCATCTGCGACGAAACTGCCATCCGGACGGAAGTCGAGATAATCGATGGTGAGCGTACTGGCGATACCCACGCTGCTGCCGCTTACCCCTTTGAAACTACCGTTGAGCTTTGCCCCCGCTGGCGCAGGTCCGTGCAGATCATCGGCTTCCAGATCGTCGGTATCGCCATCCGCCCACGTCACGCGATACCCGGCGCCGACCTTGCGCCAACGCCCCATATCGTCCGGATTTTCAGCGGCGAACTGGCCGAGCGTTCCTTCGAGCACCTCGGTCAGGCAGTCTTCGCAGGCGCGCCCATCCTGCAGCAAGACGGTGAGCGTGTTGATGGCGTTGAGACCGCCGCCGCCGAAGCCTGGGACAAAGACCATCGTGCTCTGATAGCCAACGCCAAGAACCGCGGACTTGCCGTCGCCCATCGTAGGAGCCGGCTGTGACCCGCTCCCGGCAGACTGAGCTGGACCGGCAGCCAACCCGGCAGCGCTGCTTTGTGAAGGAGCCGAAGGGGAGGTGGCAAAGCCGGTCGAGGTCACCTGCACCTGCGTCACATCGAAGCCGAGTATCTCGCTGTTCGTGCTGGCGAACGCTTGCATCCACGCATCGAGAGCGGGCTGATCGGCGAGAGCTTCTGCCACCGCGTTCTGCAAAATAATCAGATACAGCAGGCGATCGGCGAGGTTCTGTTTTTCCGACGCGGAAAGCGCTACTAGGTCGGGCCCTGCCGCACCGCCAATCGCAGCGCGGATGCCATCAATCTGCGCCTGCGTCGGATCATCTGTGCGCCCACCGTCAGCCAGCATCACCGCACTGAATTGCGCCAACGCCAGCACATCGCCCAGGTCGGCGCTGCTCATACCGTAATTGGCCATATAGGGATCGATAATGTTCTGACTGCGCAGCAGATTGCGCACGTCCTGTGCCATCCCCGCCGCGTTGCGATCGGCGGCGGCTACTTCAGCGGCAACCGTATCCCAGTTTGCTTGGCGCTGTTCCTGATCGAGTGGAAATCGCAGGTCGGCGGATTGCTGTTGAGCGGCCAGCGGAGCCGAAAGCGCAGTGGCCGTGACGGCTAGCGAAGATAGTGCAATCGAGCCAAGCAGTCGGACGATCATGAACCCTCCAAACGGGCCCGAATCAGACCCCTAGTCGAACAGCGAGCTTACACTGCTTTCATCGGCGATGCGACGGATTGCCTCGCCAACCAGCGGTGCCATGGTGAGGATGCGGATGCGTTCGGATTGCTCGGCCGCTTCAGTCGGGCGGATCGAATCGCTGATCACCAGCTCCTTCAGCGCCGATCCGTCGATCCGCGCCACCGCTCCGCCAGACAATACACCATGGGTGATATAGGCGGCAACGCTTGCAGCACCATTGGCCAGCAGCGCGTCCGCCGCGTTGCAGAGCGTTCCGCCGGAATCGACGATATCGTCGATCATCACGCAGTGGCGGCCCGCGACGTCGCCGATGATGTTCATCACTTCGCTTTCACCGGGGCGATCGCGGCGTTTATCGACGATGGCGAGCGGCGCGTTGTCGAGCCGCTTGGCCAGCGCCCGCGCGCGAACCACGCCGCCGACATCGGGGCTGACGACCATCAGATCCTGATCGCCGTAGCGCGCCTGAATATCGGCGGCCATCACGGGCGCGGCGTAGAGATTGTCGGTCGGAATATCGAAGAAGCCCTGAATTTGGCCCGCATGCAGGTCCACCGCAAGCACTCTGTCTGCGCCCGCTTGCGTCACAAGATTGGCCACCAGCTTGGCAGAAATCGGCGTGCGCGGGCCGGGCTTCCGATCCTGCCGCGCATAGCCGAAATAGGGCACCACCGCCGTGATCCGCTTGGCCGAGGCCCGCCGCAGCGCATCGATGCAGATCAACAGCTCCATCAGATTGTCGTTTGCCGGAAAGCTGGTCGGCTGGACGATGAACACATCTTCGCCGCGCACATTCTCGTGAATCTCGACGAAGATTTCCTCGTCGGCGAACCGGCGCACGCTGGCATCGGTCAGCGGAATTTCGAGATAGGCGGCAATCGCCCGGGCGAGCGGCAGGTTCGAATTGCCGGACATGATTTTCATGGAAACGAATCCCCGAAACGACTGGTTCGCAACGCCTAGCCGAGAGTCATGGAAACGCAACAGAGCGCGGTACGGTTGTAGTCAGGTCACTTGGAATAGCACTCGGCGATCGATCAGTCATCGTATACGAACCCGACCTGATCGGCATCGTGCACGCGGACCCAGACCTGATAATATCCAAGCTCGTTCTCTCCGCGTTTGTTGGCCTTGGGTCGCGGCCTCCCGGTTCGCGCGTCGATCCATTGCAGCCGGACTTCGCCATCGACAACGATCCGCCGATTGCCCAGGCGCTCCATCATAGTGAACATCGTAAGGTCGGATGGAGCGAGCCTGTGGCATCCGCGCACTTCGATGCCGTTGCCCTGCACCTGCCCTCCGCCGCAGGATCGCGCACGCCGCAGCAATGCCCACATTGCGTCGCGCTCGAACGCGATAGTGAGAGTGCCGAACTGAGCATATCCATGGATCGAATTGACGAAAAAGAGGTCTTCGAGTTCGCCATCCATACTCTGTCCGCCGCTCAGGACGTCGAGCAGGAAGCGCCCCGGAGTGCGTTCGCCTTCGCCAGCCGCATACGCCATCGCAATCGCCTCGCGCGGCGTGACGCAACCGTCTTCACAGTCGGGCAGGGATTGCCGTGCGGCGATAAGCGGCGCTTCGACCTGATCGAGCCTGTCGCGCAGCTCGGCGTCAAGATGCCGCGCCACGTCGACTGCCTCGGCACGAACCGTGCTGACGGGAACAAGCGCAATCAAAACCAAAAACAGATGTCGCATAACCATGCCCTGAAACACCGTGTCCGACTTGCATCGCATATGCCATCATCGCCCAAAGCCATGAACCCGTCATGAGCGCAGCTGCGATAAACGCCAGACGCGGCAGTCCCTTAGTGCAGACTCCCGCTTATCGCACCGCGTCCCGCACTCTCGCCAGTGCAGCCTTGACGGGTTCGCTTTCGCCCAGCGCATCGAACGTGCCATTGAGTGTGAAGAAGCAATGGCCGTGAACCGTCGCCAGTAAAGAGCGCGTGAGGGCTTGCGCCTCGGCCTTTCGGCCATCCGGCAAAGCGTCCGCCACTTCCCGACCGACGAGCGCCATAACGCCAGCAACCTTCTGCACATAGCTTTCGGGCAAATCCTGATCTTCGGGCAGGCGAAAGTCCATCAGCGCCAGCCAGCTGTGGCGATGGACGATGGCGAATTCGAAATAGGCCTCGACCGCGACTTGCAGCCTGTCCTCGTCGGCAGTTTCAAGCTTCAGCGAGAGATAATGATGCCATTTGTCGAGAGTGCGGCCATTGATCGCCAGCATCAGATGATCGAGCGAACCGAACACGTGATAGATCGTGCCCACCGTATAGCCGATCTTCTTAGCCAGTTTCCGCGCGGAAAAATTGGCATAACCGGCCTCGCTTATCTGGCGGTGCCCTTCATTGACGATAAGCTCTTCGAGTTCATCCCTGCTATGATCGGAGCGTCTGGCCATCGGTTTAATTCGACACTGTATAATTAATATTGAACACTGCTGAATTATACTCTATTGCATGATAAGTCCAGCCAACAGGGGGCGGCAGAATGACAGGTTTGACGAGGTTCAGATAACGGGCAACCGGCTCACCTTCAAACTGTCGGGCACGGGCGTCTATGTGCCCGAACGCAAGGTCGGGTCGCAGGAACTCGACACGTTGTTTTCGAAAGAACCGGGCTGGACCGCAACCGAATTCGGGATCGATGCGCGCTATTGGGCGTCGGAGGCCGAAACCAGTTCATACATGGCGGAAATGGCATGCCGCGAGGCGATCGAGCAGGCCAGCATGACACCCGCCGACATCGACGCGATCATTGGTGGCTGCGGTGTGGGCGAGCAACCTATCCCTTCTACCGCCGCGCTGGTGCAGAGAAGGCTGGGCCTGGGCGATAGCGGTATCCCCGCCTACGATATCAACGCGACCTGCCTGTCTTTCATGGCCGCGCTGGAGCGGGCGGTGATTGGCCTTTCCCTCGGCCAGTGGAAACGCGTTCTGATCTTTTCCAGCGATATCGCGTCGGCGGCGCTCGATTTTACCCAGCCGGAGGCCTCCGCAATCTTCGGCGATGGCGCCGCCGCCTGTGTGCTGGAGGCTGGCACGGATCATACATTGTCCGCTTTCAAGCTGGAGACATACGGCGACGGCGCTGACTATTGCCAACTTGCGTCGGGCGGAACACGGTTGTCGCCGCACAAGGATGTCGACCGGTTCTGGGCAGGCAGCCGCTTCACCATGGATGGCCCCGCACTTTCGCGCTTCACCGCCCGGAAATTTTCCGGATTTGTGGACCGCGTGCTGTCATTGGCCGATGTTTCAAAGGACCGGATCGACACGGTCATCCCCCATCAGGCGAGCAAGCATGCGCTTTGCCTGCTGAAGCGATCCTTGCAAGGCTCGAACGCCAAGGTGCTCGATATCTTTGCCGATTATGGCAACCAGATCGCCGCCAGCATGCCGCATACCCTTCACTGCGCCTATCGGTCGGGTGCTCTTGCGAAAGGCAGCACGTCGCTGGTGATCGGCAGTGCTGCGGGCATCTCCCTCGGCGGAGCAGTGCTGCGATGGTAGTGCTGGTCACCGGGGCTACGGGCGGGCTGGGTCAGGCGCTATGTCACGCTTTGCGAGAGCGCGGCCTAAGCGTGCGCGCGAGCGGGCGCAATCCTGCGATCGCGCAGAAGTTGTGCGAGCTTGGCTGCGAATTTGTCGCTGGCGATCTGGCCAAGGGTCTGCCCGACCAATTGACCGAGGGGGTCGATACCGTTGTCCACCTCGCCGCCCTGTCCCGCCCATGGGGACCAAAACACCAGTTCGAGGCGATCAATCTGTCCGCCACGCAATCCTTGCTGGGTCAGGCCAGGGGAAACGGAGCCAGCCAGTTCATCTATGCTTCGACCCCCTCGATCTTCGCCGAGAACAGGGATCGGCTGGACCTGCCCGATGACGCGCCGGTCGCGCACCCCTTTGCCAATCACTACGCGGCAACGAAGTTCGCAGCGGAGCAACAGGTGCTCGCGGCCAATACGCCCCATTTCAAGACGACAGCGTTGCGCCCGCGCGCGATCATCGGCCCGGATGACACGGTGATCCTGCCCCGATTGTTAAGAGCGGCTGGTAAAGGCTTCATGCCATTGCCCAGCGGCGGTAAGGCGCTGATAGAGCTGACGGACGTAAGGGACGTAACCGCCGCCTTTCTGTCAGCCATGGATGCGCCCGATGCGAGCGCGGGCGAGGCGTTCAACATATCGGGAGGCCAGCCGGTGCCGCTTAAGCAATTGCTCGACATGGTCTTTGGCGCGACGCGTCAAACGGTCCGCTACGTCCCCATATCGGCCAGCGCGCTCTCGGCGATTGCCCGCGCGATGGAGACGATATGCGCTCTGTTGCCCTCGCGACCGGAGCCGCTCCTGACCCGCTACACCGCGAACACTTTGTCCTTCTCGCAGACGCTGGACACGTCCAAGGCACGCCGGTTGCTGGGTTGGGAGCCGCAACACGATGTGGCCTCGATGATCTATCACGCCCTGCAAGGCCGCGCGGCATGACCTATTCGCGCGTTCAGACCTTCAAGGTGGGGCATTGTCGCCACCCGGAGAAGATGACGAAACGTGACGGAACTCTCTCGAGCGTCGATTTCTTCGCCCTCCCCAGCCTCATCCACCATCCGGTCGAAGGGCCGATCCTGTTCGACACCGGATACGATCAGGCCTTTCTGGACGCGACCGACCGCTTGCCGGAAAAGCTGTATCGCCTGCTTACGCCGGTCAGCTTCTCTCCGGATCAAAGCCTCGCAGCGCAGCTGGAGCGGCAAGGTATCGATTGCGGCGATGTGCGCCACGTGATCCTTTCTCATTTCCATGGGGATCATGTCGCCGGGATCCATCACTTCCCCAACGCCCGGTTCCATTGCGCCCGACGGGGTTATGAGATTGCCCATAAGGCGGGACGCATCTCGGGCACGCGGCAGGGTATCCTGCCCGGCCTGCTCCCCGCCGATTTCTCCGGCCGCGCGCAATTCTTCGAAGACGGTCGGGCGATTACATTGCCATCCGATTTCGCGCCGTTCGAACACGGGGTCGATCTGCTCGGCGACGAATCCGTGATAGCCGTCGAATTGCCCGGCCACTGTCCCGGACATTGGGGCGTGGCGGTGCGGGATGATGCGCATGGCTGGCATATGCTGGTAGGGGATGCGGCATGGTCGCTCGATGCGATCGAGCGCAATGTTCCCCCGCCGCGCATCGCAACGGCTTTTCTGGGCAACACCCGCCAATCACGCGCGACCTTGGGTCGACTGCACCAATTGCGCAAACGCAATCCCGACTTGCGACTGTCTCCCTATCATTGTCCGCTGAGAGCAAGCGAAGCCAGCGATGAGGGCACAGTTTGAGCAGCAGGCTGCTGATCACCGGCGCACGCGCTCCCGTCAGTCTGGATCTGGCGCGATCGGCCCGCAGCGCCGGTTATGCTGCCCAACTGGCCGACTCGATCCCGAGCTACGCCGCGAGGGGCGCGAAACTTGGCCCCGTGATGGAGCTACCCCGCCCACGATTTCAGTTTTCCGCTTTTGCCGAGCGGTTGAGCGAATATTGCCAGACCTATCCCGATGCGCTGATCATTCCCACTTGCGAAGAAGTGTTCTTCGTCAGCGCCGCAGCGGCACGGCACGGTTTTGGCGAGCAGGCCTTGGTGTCCGATCTGGGCACCCTGCGGTCGCTGCATTCGAAGATCGAATTTCCCGCGCTGCTGCAATCGCTGGGCATTCGGGCACCCGAGACCACCATCATTGATGAGCCGGTCCGAACTGAAAACTGCCGCGACGCGGTGCTCAAACCTGAATTCTCCCGCTTTGGCAGCGCGACCTTGATCCGGCCCGACGCCCGAGAATGCGCGCGGATCAAGCCTTCCAAGGACCACCGCTGGGCGATGCAGGAGTTTATCGCAGGCGAGGAATTCTGCCTTTGGAGCGCCGCGCGCGATGGTGTCCTGACAGCCAGCGCGGTCTATCACCCGAAATGGCGGCACGGCCAGACGGCGGCCTATGCCTTTGAAGCGGTGGATGCCCCCGAAGCGGTCGACATCGCCGCTCGTCTCGCTGACGCGCTCGATTATACCGGCCAGATCGGGCTTGACCTCATCCGCACGGAGAACGGCGAATTCGTGCCCGTAGAATGCAACCCGAGATCGGTCAGCGGCCTGCATTTGTTCGATTGCAGCCCCGACCTTGCCAGAGCGCTGACCGGGGATGGGCCTGCGATGCATGTCACCCGGGGGCTGCGCTATCTCGCGCCTGCGATGTGGGCGATGGGCCTGCCCAAGAGCCTGATGCACGGGCGATACCGGCAGTGGCGCGCGGACATGCGATCGGGCCGCGATGTCCTGAGCCGCGATGGAAATGGCTGGCCGATAGCAGGCGCGATGCTCGATGCTTTGCGTTTCGCCGCCATCGGTGTCACCCGCATGCGATCCGCTGCTGGCCAGACCACCGACGATATCGAGTGGAACGGGGAGCCGATTTCGTGAGCCCCACCCTCTACGATCCGGCGAAGGAAACGCCTGCCGAGGGAGCGAGCCGGGCCGAGCTTTACCTGCACGCGCTTGCGTCCATCGGTCTCGACCGACTCATCCCCAATGTCCGCACGCAAATGCTGGGCCTGCGCTCCAAGGAGCGGGTCTTTCCCGTCACCGTCAATCATGGCGAGGCAGGTGGCAGCTATGTCTGCGAGCCGTACAGCGCCTATATCCTCTACGCCCGGCGAGAGCTGGAGATTGTCGGCATGGGGCTGGAAAAATGGCTGATGCTGCCGCTGATCGCGGTCGCCTCGTTGTTCCTGCGCTTGGCGCGGATCAACCGGATCGTCCATGTCGATAACTGGCTTTTGTCGACCAATCTGCACGGCGACTGGAACGGCGAGGATCTTGGCGACATTCGGCGCTATTTGCAGCAGGAATATCCGCGCCACATTATCGCGATCCGGTCGCTCGACCGCTGGTCCTCGCCCGATATTCTGGACAAAGCTGTCGTCGATGGGTGGAGCCTGTTTCCCAGCCGACAGATCTGGGTAACCGGCGATGTGCGCACACAATGGGCGCCCCGGCACAGCGTCCGCGAAGACCGCCGGGCCTTACGCAAAAGCGGCCTCACTATCGAGACGCTCGCTGCCATGAGCGAAAGCGACGCGCAGCGGATCGAGCAGCTTTACGCGATGCTGTATCTCGACAAGTATTCCGCGCTGAACCCGGCATTCACTGCACGATGGATTGCGGAAAGCTTCCGGATGGGTCTGATCCGCTATCGCTGCGCAAGGGATGACGATGGGGTGATCCAGGCGGTGTCCGGCTCATTCCAGCGCGGCGGCGTGCTGACCCCGCCGGTCGTCGGCTATGACACGTCGAAGCCGCAATCACTGGGCCTCTACCGGATCGCCTCCTTGCTGTTTTCCGAAGAGGCTCTGGAGCAAAACCTCAAGCTCAATGGATCGGCTGGCGCGGCCAGTTTCAAGCGGTTCCGCGGGGCAAGGGCAGAGATCGAGTACTCCGCCTATTTCATCGCCCACCTGCCGTTCGTCCGGCGCATGATCCTGGAAGCTCTGTCTGCTCTGCTCAATCGCATCGCTGTTCCCTATATGAAGAAGCATCAATTATGACCGGTCCAACCAATCCAATTCCAGCACCGACTGGCTGGTATGTCGTGGCCAAAGAGAATGAGGTTTCGGCAAAGAAGCCGATGCGGTGCTGGATCCATGATATTCCGCTGGTGCTTTATCGGACTGATGGAGAAATTCGGGCCTTCGTCGACCGCTGCCCGCATCGCGGCGCGAAGTTGTCCGATGGGAAAATTCGCGATGGCAAGATTGAATGCCCCTATCACGGGTGGCGTTTCGGCCCTGATGGAGCCTTGGCAGAGATGCCCTGTCTGGTCGGCACTCTACCCCGAATATCTGCAACCAAGTTGGAAACAGCCGTAGCGAGGGGCCTTGTGTTCGTCGCCGTGGGGCAACCCGCCGAGCCACCCTATACGAATGATGAGTTTGACGAAATTCAGTTCTGGCGCCCCATCAGAGGCGAAGTGAAAGCCGACATCGCCGACGCGCTAGAGAACTTTCTGGACCCGACACACACCATATTCGTCCATCGACAACTGGTACGATCCGTTACCAATTCCAACCGCACGAGAGTGGAAATCACCGCCCAGGATCAACACGTCTTGGCGCGGTATCTCGGCGAAGGTCAGGCAGGCGGGGTCGTCGCGGCACTGATGAATGAAAAAGACAGGGCTCTATCCGTCGGCAGGTTTGTTGGTCCCAACGTCGCGGAAGTTGAATTTCATGGCCCCTCATCCGTAAATTTCGTCATGACGGGATACATGACGCCCACGCGAGACGGCCTGGTTTCGGGGTTTGGACTGGTCGGGTTGCCCGGACCAAAATGGTGGGCGCGGTTGAAATTCTGGCTGCTCTATCCCTGGATCAAGCTGGTCCACGCTCAAGACCAGAAGATCCTTCAGCGCACGAGATCCAACAATGAGGCGTTTCAGGACAAGCGGCAGATCGTCGGGCCGCTCGATGTCCTACGCAATTACATCGATGCGATCCGGGCTGGGAAGAACTATCCAGCGGCCACAGAGCCCCGGATTGTCGAAATGAATTTGTAAGGCCCGTTATCCCCGCCACTCACGTTTCACGCGCCGAAGCTTCTTTGACGCGTCTTGGCTGATGCCACTGACGACCGTGATGCGCGAATTGGCTCCCAGCCGCGTCAGCGCCGCCATCAATCCGACCTCGACCGCGCTCATCACCTCTTCAGAAATGGCGCCGAGCAACTCCAACTGGATATGGTCCCGTGACACTTGAACCGCGCGGAAATCGTCGATCGCCGGATGCGCGTCGATGATCGCGTTGCGAATGACATCCGGTGTGATTGTCACCGTCTCACCGGCAGTGTTCAACAGTCGGAAAATGTCATCGGCGCGGCCATGCACTGCCGTCACCCGCTGAAACGCCGATCCGCACGGGCAAGGCTCGTCGGACAATTCCAGCAGATCGTTCATCCTGTACCGGACCATCGCCTGAACCCCGCGTGTGAAATCGGTCACGATCGGGGTCTTCAGCGGGCTGCCGGGCGCCGCTTCCTCCCATTCGAAATGCACGACGTCCTCTGCCAGATGCAGCGATCCGTGCGGGCACGACACGCCGAATAGCCCCTCGGTCGCCATATAGATTTCGCGAACCTTCGCCCCGGTGCGGCCCTCGATCGCTTCCCTGTCGAGCGGGTCGAGCACTTCTGCGCCGCTGAAGATATTCGCCGCGCTCAGCTTGCCCCGTTCAGCAAGGTATCGCAACGCCTTGGGCGAGGCGACGATCGTGTCAGGCTGAAACCGCACAAGCTCGTCTTCCCAGCTGTGCATGCCTTCCGCCGTGTCGAAGAACGCGAGGCTGATCCGGCTGCCTGTGTTGGCGGAGCTGTAGAGCGAGGACATGCCCGGCAGGGCGATTGCAATGCGGCGCTTTCGCCACAGCGCATCAGGCAGCGTCTTGGCCAGGATCGTGCCGAGCCAGACGAAGCGCTCTTTTTCGCTGATTACATAATAGCCGCGATTGCCGCTTGTCCCGGTGCTTTGCCCGAAGCGGAAATCGCCCTCGTGATCGCGCCCCTCGGCCAGTGATTGCCGAACAAACTCCGCCGAAAACCCGCCCCGATTGCAGTGCTCCAGATTGGCCATGAGCGAGGCCTTGTCCATGATCGGCAGCTGGTCGAACCGCCCTAGAAGATAGAGCTGATAAAACGGCAGGCGCGGTAGCCGGCGTTCGAGCAAGCGGCGAAGCTGCCGGTCATGATAGCGCTCGATCGCGGCTCTGCTATCAAGCCTCGACGCGAGCCATCTTGCCTTCAAGAAGGCGGCTAAGGTGGAGGAATACTGACGCAACATCCGCTTGGCTATAGAGCAGCCAGGTTTGAATTTCGTTTGCTTGTTTGCGTTTGTCTGGACGAGGCATTCAGGAGCGAACCGGTTTTCCTACTCGCGCCAATTTTGCGATCAGGCCGATATGGAGCTCGTCGCAAAACACCATTTTCGGTTGGAGAAGTGTCAACTTCGCCAAACTGCGATATTTTGCTTTTACATTAGAGCTTTAAAGTCAGTTCAACCGCTTGACACGGTGTCAAATGTGTCAACTTCGCGCAGACCGTTACCCGATTTTGTGCTCGCCCTTGATCCACCTAACCGTGCCAGAAGACGCGCGCATCACCACGCTTTCGGTGGTCATGAATGTCTCGCCGGTCAGCTTGCGGCGCTTTTTTACACCGTCGAGCAGCGATCCTTCGGTCACGCCGGTTGCGGCGAAGATGCAGTCTCCGCTGGCAAGATCTTCCAGCTTGTAGATCCGGTCGAGGTCGGTGATCCCCCACTTCTTCGCGCGTGCTTTCTCGTCGTCATTACGAAACACCAGCCGCCCGTTGAATTGCCCGCCGACACACCGCAGGGCCGCTGCCGCCAGCACGCCTTCGGGTGCGCCGCCCTGGCCCATATACATATCGATCGTGGTGTCTTCATCGGTCACCGCGATGACGCCTGCGACATCGCCATCGCCGATCAGATAGACGCCGCAGCCGATGCCGCGCAGTTCCGCGATCAGGTCGGCATGGCGCGGGCGATCGAGCACGCAAACGATGATGTCCGCCGGAGCGACACCCTTTGCCGCCGCGACAGCCTCGACATTCTCGGTCGCGCTCTTGGCGAGATCGATCACGCCTTCGGGATAGCCGGGGCCGACCGCCAGCTTGTCCATATAGACGTCCGGCGCATTCAGCAGGCAGCCTTCCTCCGCCGCCGCAAGCACGGCCAGCGCATTCGGTCCGGCCTTTGCGGTGATCGTCGTGCCTTCGAGCGGGTCGAGCGCGATGTCGATCTTCGGCCCCTTACCCATGCCGACCTTCTCACCGATATACAGCATCGGCGCTTCGTCGCGCTCGCCCTCACCGATGACGACAGTGCCGTCCATATAAAGGGTGTCGAACGCGCGGCGCATGGCTTCAACCGCCGCTGCATCGGCGGCCTTTTCATCGCCGCGACCGATCAGTTGCGCGGCAGCAACCGCAGCAGCCTCCGTCACCCGGACCATTTCAAGCACAAGCACCCGCTCGATAGCGGAACCCGCATCGGGCTCTTTGCCTGCAAGCACATCTGTATCTAGGGGAGTGTTCATGCGAAATTCAGTCCTCTTAAGGCTTGGTCATGGCACCGCGCTTAGACCTCAGGAGACGCGCTTGTCGAGCAATGCCGCGTCTTCTCTGTGCAATCGATCAATGCGCACTCGATCAATCGGCATTTGCATCATCGCAGGGTTGGCAGGAGCAACACCCCTGACCGCGCAGGATGATTCTTCCGTTACGTCTGGGGCTGTGACGTCAGACGATGAAGCTGCCGAGCTTGAGGCTGCTCAACGTGAAGCCGACAACCGCCCCGATCCGATCAACATCCTTGTCACCGTGCCACGCGGCGAGGTGAGCGAGGCGCAGGTGCAGGAATGCGAAGACAATGCCGATGCCGCCACGATCAGCGGCGATATCATCGTGTGCCGCCGGATCGGCGAGGCGGGTGACAATTACTACAGCGGCAGCCGCACGAACGCGCAAAAGCGTTATGCCGAAGAGACCGCGTTCAAGGGTGATCCGCAGGCTCCGAATGTGGCGGGTGGCGGAATCTTTCGCGGACCGGCGACCGTATCAGGCCAATGCCTGATCCCGCCCTGCCCGCCGCCGCCCGCGCTGCTGATCGATGTCGAGGCTTTACCCGAAGCGCCCGAAGGCTCAGATGCTGACCGGATCGCGCGCGGGCTTCCGCCGCTGGGTCAGGAAGAGCTGAGCGAGGAAGAGGAGAAAGCCCGCCGAGAAGCCCTGGGCCTTCCGACGCCGTGATGAGGGGCGGCGCATCCTTGATCGAATGGCTGGCAGCAGCCTCGGTTGTTGGAGCGCTTTGCCACGGCGTACCTGCGATGGCGGAGCAGGAAGGGTCAGATGCGGATCGCGTTGTGATCGATATTCTCGCCCCCGAACCAACCGACTCGCAGCCCGACCCTTTGGAAGATCAGTGGTGCGAGGAAGAGGCAGATGCGGGCCGCGTTGCTGGCGAGATCGTGGTATGCCGCAGTCTGAGAAGCGTGACCGACGGCGTTTACGATCATGAAACATTCCTGCGACGCTATGCCGAAGTCACTCAAGGGCCGGAGGCGCCCGATGTCGATGGCTCGGGACTACCCTTTGGAATGAAACCGATCATCGAAGTCGCCGGATGCTTCATCCCGCCTTGCCCGACCGCTCCGGCTCTTCTGATCGATGTCGGAAAGCTGCCCGATGCGCCGGTAGGATCAGATGCGGATCGGCTGGCTCTGGGCCTTGCTGCACAAGGAGATGAAAGCGATCTCACTGGAGAGCAACGCCGGGCGCTTCAGGCCGAACTGGGTCTGCCGCCCTCGCGATATGTTGCGTACGATGCGGCTGAATGACGTTAGTTCGGCAGGATCGGCAGGACCAGCGGCGGCGCGGTCAGGCTGTCGGAGCCTTCAAGCAGTTCGAGCGTCCGGCTGATATTGCCCTCCGGTCCTTCATGCGTGACGATCGCCACCAGCACTTCGCCGCCCTCACGGGCACGGCCCTGCTGGATCAGGCTTTCGATCGACACATCGGCATCGCGCATGGCGGCGGTAATTTCGGCCAGCACGCCGGGGCGATCGTTAACGGTAAAGCGCAGATAGGTGCGCTCCATCCGGTGGCCGGGTTCTGCCGGGGGAAGCCCTTTCAGCTGCTCGACGGGAATAGAAAACGGCGCGCCTACCTCCCCCACTTTTCCGGACGTGCGGGCAATATCTATAAGGTCGGCAACCACCGCGCTGGCGGTCGGCCCGTCGCCCGCGCCCGCGCCCTGAAACAGCAGGCGGCCCGAAAAATTGCCCTCGGCGACCACGGCGTTGGTTGGTCCATCTACAGAGGCCAGCGGGTGATCCTTCGCCACCAGGCACGGTCGGACTCGCTGCAACAGATATTCGGTCCCGCCGCGCGTTTCGACATCGGCCTGAGCGATCAGGCGGATGACAAAGCCAAGCGCATCTGCCTGCGCGATGTCGGCGGCGCGCACTTGAACGATGCCGGTCGTATGCACCGCATCGAAATCGACCTTCGCGCCGAAGCCGATGGCGGCGAGGATCGCAAGCTTGTGCGCGGCGTCCACCCCTTCGATATCGAAGGTCGGGTCGGCCTCGGCATAGCCCAGCCGCTGCGCTTCGCTCAGCACTTCGGCAAAGTCGGCGCCCGTCGCCTCCATCTCCGACAGGATGTAATTGCAGGTGCCGTTGAGGATGCCATAAACCGTGGTGAGCGCATTGGCCGATGTGCCTTCGCGCAGACCCTTCACCACCGGAATACCACCTGCAACCGCGGCTTCGAATTTGAGCGGCGCGCCTTGCGTTTCGGCTTGTTCGGCCAGTGCGAGGCCGTGATGCGCGATCATCGCCTTGTTAGCGGTGACAAGCCCCTTGCCCGCCGCCAGAGCAGCGCGCGAGCAGGCGAGTGCCGGGCCATCCGACCCACCGACCAGCTCCACCACGACATCGATATCGTCGCGGCTTGCCAGCGCGGTCATATCGTCTTCCCAGGCACAGGAGGCGATATCGATACCGCGATCCTTGGTTCGGTCGCGCGCGCTGACCGCCACGACCTCGATCGGGCGACCGGCGCGCGCCGCGATCAGGTCATGATTGGTGCCAAGCAGACGGATCACGCCTGCTCCGACCGTCCCGAGCCCGGCAATCGCAATCTTCAACGGCACGGCGGCTGGCGTATCACTCAATGAAAGTCCCCCTGTTGGACATACGAATCCCTTGGGCCTTGCGCCTTACAGGTCAGCCCCTGTGAGGCCAAAGCAACTTTGCCTTGATCGGTGTGGAGTCTGGCTTGTGCCCAGCCGATCAGGCCGGCTCAGTCAGGCGCCGCTCGCACGGACCCAGCTCGTCCATGATAAAGGCATAATCGCGCGCAGCGAGATTGCGTGCGGTCGGATCGCGGGCAAGATTGGCGCTGCTTGGCAAACGGTTGGGCAAAGAGCAGGCAAGGCGATACCAGCGCAAGGTCTGTCCTTGCGGCGGCCGCGCGGACGAATCGATGATCTCGCCCCAGGACACACCCCATGCCGGCTGTTGCCCCGGTCGCCGGATGACGCTCAGGGAGACCGGTGAGCCGTTGTCGGTTGTGAGGAAAACCTGCGTTTCCGATTCGCCCACCAGCGTTCCGGGCACTGCGAGCGCATCTGCGATACCCGTAATCACCGGCGGCTTGTCGGCAGCGACCAGCCCGGTCAGGATCGGGCGAAGACGCGCCTCAAGAGCTGGCGAATAGTCGAACTGCGCATGCTTGCCAGCCAGCTGAATCGAACCCCTCTGCCCCGGCACGGCATTGGCAAACAGCAACATTTCGCGCCTTTTCAGCTTGGGCGGCTTGCCCTTTTCGTTGAGCGGCACGTCAACCAGATAAGCGAGCGATTCGCCGACGCTGGTCGATCCCGCGATCAACGCCTGCGTATCCGCCTCGATATAGAGGCGCGCGAATCCCGGAGCCAGACCGGGTGCGCGTTCGGGTTTCAAACGGGTTTGGCGGCGAATCTCGGCCCGAATTACCAGTTCGCTGGCTTCGGCAAGGGCCGTCAGATCGGCATAGGTCGCATTTTGGGCGGTTTCTGACGCAGCGCTCGGCTGACCTTGTGCATAAGTGGGCGCGACCATGCCGAACAGCCCCGCTCCGACCAAGGCAGCTCCACACATTGCCTTGAATTTGTTCGTTAAATTTTCGTTAATGGTCGGCATAGTCCAGAAATCCTGTCTGCTTTCATCGGCCTTCAATTCGCAGATCCCTATTCCATATCCGGGACAGTGAATCGGCACTGAACCGATAAAGCGTTTGATTGCCTAGGGGTTGACCGTTAAAGCGCGTGATGCTTGCGATGGATTTGGGGACAAGATCGTTGCAAGACAAGGACTGTGTCGCGCACGAATTTTGCCGAGGCAGTCAACTGAGCTGGGACTGGCTTCGAAATTGAGGGTTTGGACCTGGTTCGGGAGGACCAAGTTTTTGGGATTCGCGATACGGTTTGCCATGACCGTTTGCGAGAGTTGTGCCGGTCCTGACCGGCCTGAACAATGGAGAGAAAGCGACTGGATGGCCTACGCTGACCAACAAATGGGTGGAAACAAGGTTGTTTCCATTATCATAGTGGCGCTGATCCATGTGGTGATCGGGTATCTGCTAATTTCCGGCCTTGCCATTTCGGCAGTTAAAGAGGTCGCGGAGCGGATGACCATGGTCGACATTGAGGAGCCCCCGCCCCCCGAAGAACCCGACGAGCCGCCGCCCGAGCAGCCGCAGGAGACTGCTCCGCCGCCGCCCGTTGCGCCGCCGCCGCCAATCAGTATCGCACCGGCTCCGCCGCCGATACAGACGCAGCCGACGATTCCGCCTCCGTCACCGCCTGCGCTTACGATTCCGCCGCCCGCACCGGTTGCGCCTCCGGCTCCGCCGCCGCCTTCACTGGCTCGCGGCGCCCAGCCAAGAGGGCAAAGTCGTTGGGCTCGACGGATTTCGGAAAACTATCCGTCGCGGGCACTGCGTGAGGAAGTCGAAGGCAATGTCGGCGTCCGGGTTTCCGTCGGTCCGGATGGCCGGGTGGCCGGTTGCAGCGTGACCTCGTCGAGTGGGTCCAGCGTTCTTGACGACGCCGCCTGCAAAGGCATGCAGCGTTACGCTCGGTTCGAACCGGCTCTTGATGCCGGTGGCAATCCGACGACCGGATCATACAGCACTCGCATCACGTATCGCTTGAACTGATAAGACAACTGGGCATCGGCTCACGGAGAGAGCCGATGTCTTCGGGACAAATTTTTAAAAGGACTATTCGCAATGAACCTTTATTATCTTGCGGCTGCTGCAGCCACCGAAGCTCCGGAGAGTGAATTCGGCTTCTGGAAAGCGATGGAAGAAGGCGGCCCGGTTGCCTGGTCGATCCTCGGCGTCATGGTCATCATGAGCGTCGGTTCGTTCTACATCCTGTTCACCAAACTGTTTGAGCAGAACAAGGTTATGCGTCAGTACAAAGGCGTTCAGACTTCCTACTGGCGTGCGCCCACTCTCAAAGAGGGCGCTTCGAAGCTCGAAAAGAACAGCGCATGGCGCCAGCTCGCCGACGATGCCGTGACCGCGCAAGAGCACCACTCCAAGATGGAAGGTGCCGGCAACGAGATTCACTTCGTCGAGGAAGAGCTCGCTCACTCGCAGGAAACGATCAATGCATCGCTTTCGGGTGGCCTGTCGTTCCTGGCATCGGTTGGTGCGACCGCGCCGTTTATCGGTCTGCTCGGAACGGTGATCGGTATCTATCGCGCACTGATCAACATCGGCATCGAAGGTTCGGCCTCGATCGATAAGGTTGCAGGGCCCGTTGGTGAAGCATTGATCATGACCGCGATCGGTCTGCTCGTGGCTGTGCCTGCCGTGCTTGCGTTTAACTGGCTGCAGTCGCGCAACCGTCGTATCGCTGCGCTGATGGTCGATTTCTCGAACAACATCGTGGCTTACATCGGTTCGAACGGCACGATCAAGCCGACCATGACGGCTGCTCCGGCGGCCAAGGCCAAGGCGGCTCCGGCCAAGCCCGGCACGACCGCTGGCGGCGTGAAGCCTGCCACGAAGTAAGTCCTGAGCGAATAGTATGGGGAGCGTGTTTCGGCAGGCTCCCCTTTCAAGCCTGACCATCGATGACGTTCGGTCGGGCCGCTCAAGACAAACTGAATTTAACGGATAGGAATTCGTAATGGCGATTTCGATGGGCGGGGGCGAAACCCCAATGTCCGACATCAACACCACTCCGCTGGTGGACGTCATGCTGGTTCTCCTGATCATCTTCCTCATTGCCGTTCCGGTGGCCATCCAGACCATCGAGAAGCTCGAGATTCCGGTATTTGAGTCGGTCGAATCTAAGAACAAGGTCGAAAACCTGCTTCTTACGATCAGTACGACTGATGCAGCCGGTCTCAGCGCAGGCGAACCAGGTTTTCAGGAACCGGTGCGCAGCGGTGAATGCCGGGTGTATTTCAACAATATCACTCCGGTCACCTCCGAACAGCTTTACGATCAGGCGTTCACTCGTCTGGACAATATCGTGCAGCGTGCTGGCGGTGTCGAAGCTATCATGGAAGACCCCGAGGCGATCCCGCAGGTGCATATTCGCGCCGACAAGCGTGCGCCATGGCGTTGCGTTGCAGGGGCAATCTACAATGTGCAGGCCGCCGGTTATCCGACCGTCGGGTTCATTTCGAACCCGGTCGAACCCGGCATCTAATCCGCTTGCTGACTAAGGAGTAACTGACATGGGTATGGCAGGAGGCCAACTCGACGGCGAGCCGATGCTCGACATGAACATGACGCCGCTGATCGACGTTTTGCTCGTGCTGCTGATCATGTTCATCATCACCATTCCGGTGGCGACCCACTCGGTCGATATCGATCTGCCGCAGGGCGATCCGCCCCCGCAGGACATCATTGTCGACCCGGTGAAGAACAAGCTGGTGCTCACATCGCAGGATCAAATCCTTTGGAATGCAGCGCCGCTTAGTCAGGGCCAGTTGGTCGAGACGTTGCAGCAGACTACCACGATGGCGGTTGAACCAGAGCTTCAGTTCGAACCCGAAGCGCTTGCCAGCTACGATCTCACGGCCCGTGTGCTGCAGATCATCAAGGCATCGGGCGTCACCAAGTTCGGATTTGTCGGTAACGAGAAATACCGCAGCTTCGGCACCGGTGGTCCGGGAGCGGGCGGCTCGCAATAGCGCCTGATCCGGCGGTACTTGAACACAAAAAGGGGCGGTGCCAGAGATGGCGCCGCCCTTTTTTCATCGGCTTGGTGTGAGATGTTGAGACTTGGAAAAACAAGGCGAAAGGTATGCGTTAGGCAACCTATCGGTTATGATATACAGTCACTGCTGTTGGTGAAGGACCGATAGATCGTCGGCCGGGCCAAACTGACGAGGAGAGGCATAATGGCAGTGATTGCACCGCGGCATGGTGGCCGGTTTTCGGAAAGCTACGACCCACGCAGGAAGCATCGCAAATCTCGCGGATCGATGGGCGAAATGAACGTCACACCGTTTATCGATGTGCTGCTGGTGCTACTGATCATGCTGATCCTCGCCATGCCGATCCAGACGCATGTGACCGAAGTCGATCTGCCGACCGTTCCGCCTAAGCCATTCCTGCCGATCAACTCCGAAAACACCGTATCCATCAGCGCGAGCGATCAGCTGTTCTGGAACGGCGCAGCGGTGACGCGGGACGAGCTACGCACCCAGGTTTCCGCCGCAAGCGCGCTGGAGCAGCAACCCCTGCTCCGCTTCGAACCGGCCGCGCTGGCAAGCTACGACACTTCGGCCCGCACGATCACGCTGATCAAGGAAGAGGGCGCGGAGAGCTTCGCCTTCGTGGGGAACGCGAAGTTCAAGGATTTTGGGAGCTAGTTCGGTTGTGGCAGAGGGGTGGGTTGGCGCTATCAGCTCAAAGTGGAGAGGACAGACACCCTCTCCACTTCAGTATGCTCGTACCTCATCCTTGCTTCAAAGAGACAGGTAATATGAGCGGGCGGGGATACTCTTTCTAAATCCCGCCTTCTCATATGCCTTCCTTGCAGGCGCATGGCTTGGGTCGTCGCCAGTCGAAACCTGCACCGCGATCGCGCCTTGATCCTTTATCCAGGCGATCACATGCTCATAAAGAGCGGTGCCAACTCCTTGGCTTGCGAATTCTGGATGAACAGCGTTTAGGCCAATTGTCCCGATTGTATGTTGGTCATTCAATGACGCTCCACAAAAGCCAATGATCTGACCTTGGTGAGCGGCAACAAAAATGTGGTGGTCAGATGCGGTGTTACAAACATGATCTAAATGTGAGCCTTGCTCATCTTCAGCGTTTGCGAAAATCACCTCCGCTAAATGTCCGCTCAGCAGGGATCGGAACGACCGATATACAGGAGCAAACGCAGCTTTCCGAACTCGATGCAAATGAGGTAGGTCCGCCGGATCAAAAAGGCGGATATCGAAATCCAATTTACGCATTGTATCGTCCTTGAGGCGGTTCGGCGGCAGACAATCCTTGTCTGTCGCCGAAGTGGTAAGGGTAAGATCGGCGTCGATTTACGTCTGGGAACCAAGTGCAATTCGGTCACGCAAGGCTCCATGCGGACTTGGCTCAAAACTGAGCAACTATCCCAGACGAACTCTAGACCAACATACAATCGCCTTCTTTTGACAGTTTGATACTGGAAAATTGAAATATCTGAGTCAACGCACAAGTGGTGCGAAGCTGACTGACCGCTTGACGCCAGCTAGCCTAAAAAATCGTGCACACCTTCGACTGACTGTCCACTGAGCCAGCCCCCTTAGCGATTACCTCGCTGATATTCGGTACACCTCAACCGGTCGATTGCATGTCGGGTCACGGGTCTGGCGGTCTAATTTCATCCCGAGCTTCTCTGCGATGTTGCGCGACGCCTCATTTTCGCGCTGGATGACGCTTACGATGGCCGCTAATCCGAGATCGTCGAACCCGAATTTGAGCGCCGCCTTTGCCGCCTCGGTTGCGTATCCTCGCCCCCAGTGTTGGCGCGCGAACCTCCATCCAATCTCAACGGCAGGCATGATTTCAGGAAGAAACGCAGGTTCAGATAGACCAGTGAAGCCGATGAAAGATTCGTCCTCCAAGAGCTCCACAGCGAATAGGCCGAAGCCCCTTTCATCCCATTCGCGCTCGAAGGTTTTGACCGAAGTTTCCACCTGCTGATCGCTTCGCGTGTCTCCCGCCCCGATATATCGCATCACCTCAGGATCGCGGCAGATGGCAGCGAACGCTTCGATATCGCCGGTACGCCACCTTCTCAACATGAGGCGATCTGTTCTGAGTGAGACGTTGGCCATCCCGTCGACATAAACGCGATGGGGGTATGACGGCAATTTAATCTAACCTTGCGAAGTTCGCGTTGGGGCTGCGAAGTTGCAAGCGATCTGCGGCGACATTTGAAACCGAAATCAAACACACCGCCATCCGACCCGATCTAATCTCCCTCAAGCGGCGGATCGATCCGCATCGCTTCGCCGACCAGGCTCTCCGCCTCCAGCAGCAGCTCGTCATCGACAGCGCCCTGCGGCACGGACTCTCGGCCAATCATCGTCATGACCGGCACGGCGAGCGGCGACACCCGATCCAGTTCGATATGCACCAGCTCGCGTTCAGAGCGCTCCAGCAGGTCCGCGAGCCTGCCAACATCCGTCATCCGCGCGCGGGCATCGGCCCATGCAGCCTCCAGCAACACATGGTCGGGCTCGTATTTCTTGAGCACGTCGTAGATCAGGTCGGTTGAGAAGGTCACCTGCTTGCCGGTCTTGCGCTTGCCCGGATGTTGCCGCTCAACCAGCCCGCTGATCACCGCAACCTCACGAAAAGCGCGGCGCAGCAGGTGCGATTCCGTCACCCAGTCGGTGAATTCATGCGTCAGTATGTCGGGGGAGAGTAGCGGCGCGGGATCGGTGACTGGCTTCAAGCCCCACACCGCCAATGTGTAATCGTTCGCGACGAAGCCGCCGGGCAGCAGGCCGCGATCCTCCATCCGCCGCGTGATCAGCATGCCGAGTGACTGGTTCGCGTTCCACCCTTCGAACGTGTAATAGGTCGTGTAATGTTCACCGCCATGCGGGAAGCTCTCGACCAGCAGCTCGCCCGGTTTGGGCAGGCGGCTGCGATAGTCCTGCACCTCGAGCCATTCGCGCACATCGTCGGGAAAGCGCCCCCAGCCCGCGCGGTCATCGAGCATTTCCTGCACCCGGCCCGCGAGGTGCGTGGTGAGCGGCAGGCGCAGGCCACCATAGGAGGGGATCGTCGCGCTTTTCTTCGCCGCGCGCACGAGCACGTCCATGTCCTGCAACTTCTCCACTTCAAGGCTCATCCCGGCAAAGAAGAACGTATCCCCGGTCGATAGCTGTGCGGCGAAGCGCTCCTCCACTTTGCCAAGCTGTCGGCCATTCTTGAAGCGCACCGTCAGCATTTCGGAATCGACGATGATCCCGGCATTCATCCGGTGACGCTGCGCCTGTTGCGGGTGCGCAAGCCGCCATACGCCGTCCTTGCTGCGCACGATCCGCTTGAACTTGTCGTAAGCACGCAGGGCGTATCCGCCATTCTCGACGAAGCCGAGCACGCGCTGGAACGCATCTTGGTCGAGCCAGGCATAAGCGACCGAGGAGCGGATTTCGGCGAGCAATTCGTCCTCTTGGAATGGCGCAGCGCAGGCGCACGCCATGATATGCTGCGCCAGCACATCGAGGCCGCCTGCGCGGAAATCCTCGCCGTCTCGCTGGCCCTCATCAACGGCATCCTTGGCCGCCATAGCTTCGAGAAACTCAAACCGGTTGCCGGGGACCAGAACCGCGCGTGACGCCGTGTCGAGCCGGTGGCCTGCGCGCCCGATCCGCTGGAGCAGCCGAGACGAGCCTTTGGGTGCGCCCATCTGCACCACCAGATCGATATCGCCCCAGTCCACGCCGAGGTCGAGGCTGGCGGTGCACACCAACCCGCGCAAGCTCCCCGCCGCCATCGCATCCTCAACCTTGCGCCGGGCCTCTTTCGACAGGCTGCCGTGATGGACACCGATGGGCAGGTGATCTTCATTGACGTCCCACAGGCACTGGAAGATGAACTCGGCGAGAAAGCGCGTGTTAGTGAATATCAGAGTGGTACGATTGGCCTTGATCGCCTCGTAAAGCTGATCGACCGCCCAGCGCCCCGCATGGCCGCCCCACGGAACGCGCTCTTCGATGGGAAGCAGGATTTCAACCTCGGGTTCAGCACCTGTCTCGCCAAGCACCAGATCGGCTGCGTGAATCTCGCCAGTGTCATCGACGGGCTGTGGCGAGAGCCATTCCTGAAAGCTCAACGGATTGGCGAGCGTTGCCGACAGGGCGACCCGTTGCGCACCTGGGGCGATCGTCTGAAGGCGAGCGAGAGCAAGCGCCAGCAAATCACCGCGTTTGCCGGTGGCGAAGGCGTGAACCTCATCGATCACCACTCGTTTGAGACCGCGAAACAGCTCAAGGCTCTCCGGATAAGACAGCAGCAGAGAGAGCGATTCCGGGGTCGTCAGCATTACATGCGGCGGCTTGGTGCGCTGGCGTTTCTTGCGATCCGAAGACGTGTCGCCGCTGCGGGTCTCGACCGTGATCGGCAATCCGATTTCCTCGATCGGCGTCAAAAGGTTGCGCTTCACGTCATGCGCAAGCGCCTTCAGCGGCGAGACATAGAGCGTGTGCAAATCGTCTGGCGGTGCGTCGCCGGACGACGGCGCAAAATCGCACAGCGTCGGTAGAAACCCGGCGAGCGTCTTGCCCGCGCCGGTATCGGCAACCAGCAGCGCGTGTCGCCCCTCGCGCGCCTTCGCCAGCATGTCCGCCTGATGCCGCCGGACGCGCCATCCGCGACCGTCGAACCACGACTGGATTTCCCCAGGGATCGTAGGCGTTTGCGCTTTCACGCCGTCGGATGTGGTGCTTTACGAAGCGCGCCGCAAGTCGCGGTCAGATCGCATCATCTTCGAGATGATTGGCGTCGTCGCCCCACTCTTCATCCTCGCCGGAAGGTTCGCTTTCGGCAAGCTCATCCTGCGACACGCCGAGCAGCCGCGCCAGTTCGGCCTGCTCCGCCTCATCGAGGTCGGAGTATTTGCGCGCGGGCGGGAATTGCTCGCTCGCCTCGGCGATCTGAGCCATCATGTCAGGCATCATCCCCATCATCGCAGGCATCATCTCGTTCATTGCCGCCATCACCTGAGGATCGGTATAGATAAGCATTGATTCCGCTGCATATTTTGCACCGGTCGGGGTCGAGAAGTAGGCGTTCATGTCGGCCAGCTCGGCTTCGGTAAAGCGCACCGCATAGGCCCGCGCCAGTCCGGCACGATACCCCGGCTCAATCTGGGCCATAGTCTCGGTGACGATATCGAGTGTCACGTCGGTAATCAGCTTGGTCCGGTCTTCGAACGCGGGATCGAGGATCGCCATGATCTCGTTCACCGATCCTTCGCCGAGCGCGTTCAGATCGCCGCTGTAAAGCCCGGTGAGCTTCGCGATTTCACCAACCGGCACGTCCATGAACGATCCCATCATGCCATCCATCATCGGCTTCATCGTGTCGTTCATCATCTTGGCATAGGTGCCTTCGGGGAAGATCCGCTCCACCACCGTTTCAGCGGCGGGCATCCGCGCTTCCTGTTCGGCGGTCAGCGGTTCGGCCTCTCCAAACATATTGCCGAACATCTCCGCCATCTGATCGGCTCCGTTCTCTGCCGACGTGCCTTCCTGTTGCGCAGCGACTGGCGCGGCCGTGAGCAACGCGAGGCTGGCGGTGGCGGCGAAAAAGGTGCGTTTGATCATCGAAAATCTCCCCGTGGGTTTGGCCCTATCATGCCCGATGCCATCGCCAGCTTCCACCCCTATCGACGCGTAACAGGAGCGCGGCCCCAAAGGTCAGATAGCGGCGATCATGGCGCTGGTGAGATCGTCCCGGCGCTCCAGCATCGCTTCAAGCAGCGCTATCTCTGCCTCGCAGCGATCCGGGTGCGCTTCGTTGACCAGCGCGGCGCGCAGTGTGCCGACCTCAAGCGCGCTGCTGGATGCCGCCTCGTCGAAAGCCCAGGCCGGGATATCGCCGATCCTTCCCCCGTCCCTGGAAGTCACCGAAGCGAGCGCCCCTGCCCGCAACAGATTTGCCGCAACGCTGCGTTCAAACTCGATCCGGTCGTCGCGCATCGTCGGAGCGCCGTCAGCGAATGTGTCGCCGGTCACTTCGCGGCAGGCGGCCTCGCCCTGCCCCTGTGCGCTCTGCAACCAGGCGAGGTGCAGTTCGGCGATGGCAACCGCCTGATCGCGCGGTGCCGATGACCGAGCGCGCATGATCCGGGTCCGCAGGTGTGAACGCGCCCGTTCGAGGCGGTTGGGAAACAGCTCTTCGTCTTGCAGCATCCAGCCAGCGAGCACGGCATCGGCGTTGACCACGTCAACATAGGAAACGCCCGGTCCGAACAATTCCGCAACCATCGCTTCGGCTTCCGGAGGCCCGATCACCGCCGGGGCTGGTAGCTCAGGGAGGGTCTGCTGTGGGACCGAGACCGCCTGCGCAGAGCGATCGGGGTATTCATCGTCATCGCTCAAGGTGCAGAAGCCCAGCATCAACGTGATGCCGAGCAGCCACAGAAACCCGTATTTCTTGAGCGAATATCGCTCCATGAACGGCGTCGGCTGACCGACGGCGGGCTCAACCGACCAATCGTCGGAGAAGCCTAAAGCCGCCGCCAGTTCGCGGTCGGATTCCGTGGCGAAGCTATCGACGATACGCTGCGCGTCGGAATAGCGTCCGCCCGCCTGCCACTCCGGCTCCGGCTCCGGCTCCGGCTCCGGCTCCGGCTCCGGCTCCGGCTCCGGCTCCGGCTCCGGCTCCGGCTCCGGCTCCGGCTCCGGCTCCGGCTCCGGCTCCGGCTCCGGCTCTGGCTCTGGCTCTGGCTCTGGCTCTGGCTCTGGCTCTGGCTCTGGCTCTGGCTCTGGCTCTGGCTCTGGCTCTGGCTCTGGCTCTGGCTCTGGCTCTGGCTCTGGCTCTGGCTCTGGCTCTGGCTCTGGCTCTGGCT
>JBCCBW010000019.1:0-79028 GCA_039033835.1 Pseudomonadota bacterium | reverse complement strand
GCCACTCAAAAAGATCACCTTCCGCTTCTTCGAAGCCGAGACAGGTGCAAAGCCTCTCAGAGATTGGCTTTTGTCGCTATCGGAAGATGATCGAAAGTTGGTTGGCGAGTGTTTGCAGAAAGTCGAGTTTGGCTGGCCTATCGGGATGCCGATTTGCCGCGCCATGAAGGGCTATAAAGGATTGTGGGAGACGCGCTGCAATATCAGCGACAAGCAAATCGCTCGGGTGTTTTTCTGCATCCACGAAGGCGAAATGGTGGGCCTTCACGGCATCGTGAAGAAGACCCAGAAAACACCGCAGCGCGACATCGACATAGCGGTCAAACGAATGAAAGGACTTAAATGATGGCAAAGGACATCGAAAAGGGAAAAGCAGGCGAAAGCCTCGGTAGCTTTCTCAAGGAGCAAGGCATTTACGAAGAGGTGAATGCCAATGCGATCAAGTCCGTGATCGCATGGCAGCTTGGTGAAGCCATGAAGAAGGACAAGATCACGAAAGTGGAGTTGGCCAAGCGATTGGAAACCAGCAGGTCGCAGGTGGATCGCTTGCTCGATCCTCAAAATGACGGTGTGACCATCGGTGCATTGCAGCGTGCAGCCGCCGCAGTGGGGCGTAAGCTATCGCTTGAGCTTGTCTAAAGGGAGCATTCTTCCAGCGCAGACTATAACCGAGATAACCTTCATGCTGAGTGGATAACTCCATAATATCAGGAGATTCTAAGCAGCGGTTGCAGTGCTTCAGATATAATCCATAAATGAGCAATCCGCCATTAGGCAAAACACCGTTGAACAAAATCTCGCTTGGCGAATTACGGCGGCAGCGCAAGCGGACGGGCCTGGGCTCTGTTTCCATTGTTAAACTCATTGGCGAAGAGGCGAAGCCGCCCGCTCCCCATGTCATCGATAACTGGGTGAGCGGCAATCAGCCTTTTGCCGATACGCGCAAGTTCGAGTTGGTCATGATGACCTATATGGCGCAGCCAAGCCTAGCCAGACAGGCCGCATGCAGCGACAGTCGCAGATCATCGGAGTCTTCGAGCGCACCGTTTCGCGCCGCATGGGCAATGTCGCGCATTGAAGCGGACAGATCGGAAGAGCCGAGCGCAGCGAGTATTTGCGCCATTGCTACCGCGTCGGTTTTTGGTTTGTAGCGACGAACCTTGGTCTGAGTGTCCGCCAGATCGAGTTCTTCGCGAATGTAGTCTGCAAGCGGGCGACTGCCAGCGCGCCGCTCCAATGTAGCGCGCTGATCATCTGAGAACCGAATTGTGAGGTTCTGCTTTGCCATCGCACGACCTCACGGTTCCATGTCGTCGGGTGCTTGGATCGCGTGCCAATCGATGTTTTCGGCTTCGAGTATGGAATTCCACCGTGCAAGCTCATCGAAGAGAGTGTTCAAACGTTCTTCATTCGGCAGCACCATTTTTCAGTCACCCAAGCTAAGTGCCACTGATCCTTCCAGCTCGACATTGGCGTATGCTTTGACCAGTGTCCTTCTCATGGAGCCCACATTGCACGCTCAGCCACCTGGCTCGCCATGGCTGGCCTGGTTGTCCGGTTCGCTGGCAGGGATCGCGGCGCCAGCCATAGCGATGCTTCTGTTTGTCGATGCATCTGCTCCCGACTCGCTTGTCGCAATAGCCAGTCCGATCGTGGCGATAGGGCTGATGGGCACTGGCATGATTGCGGCTGCTGCTGCCGGGCGTCTCTGGGTTGGGGTCCTTTTGGCTCTTCTTACCGGCACCGGCCTCGTATTGATCGCGTTTGCGCGTGGTCTGCCAATCCAGCCACACTTTGTTCCTATCGGGATTGCCGTCGTCATCGCCAGCATCAGTTTCGCCGCGCGAGGCGCTCTATTTGCCCGTAGCGCGTCGGACAAAGGCTGGTGGATTGCCGTCTTTGTGGTCGCGGGCGAAGCGGCTGTCGTGTTAACAGCGGTGGCGGAGCCAGGTGCCTTGCCGGACTGGCTGTTGGCGCTCCTTCCCGCTCAATGGGCCAGCATAGCGATCCAAACGGCACTCACCGGCACTTTCGCGGCAAGCTCTGCCTTGATCGCCCTTGGCGGGACCGCGGCCGCTACTCTTCTCGTTACCTTGTTGTGGCCCCGCCGTTGGCCCTATCTGATAATGTTCACGACGTGGCTCGGCCTTTCGGCGCTTGTCTACCACTCCCCCCACTTTTGACGAGTGCGCTTGCTGCCAAGCCTCCGCTATCCCCTTCGCATTATTCAACGAGTTGGGAGAGTGTGCGATGGATCTGGGACTTACCGGCAAGAAAGTCATCATGAATGGCGGTGCGCACGGCCTTGGCCTCGCCTCGCTCCGGCACTTTGCTGCCGAAGGCGCGGATGTCGCGTTTTTCAGCCGCAAGGAAGACAAGATCGAGGCCGCGAAGAAAGAAATAGACGCGGCTGGTCCGGGCAAGGTTCATGGCGAGGTCTTCGACATGGCGAGCGGCGCGGACGCTTACAAGAAATGGATTGGCGATGCGGCGGATGCGCTGGGCGGCTGCGATATCTTCGTTCACATGGCCAGCTCTTCTGGCACCGGCGGGACAGGCGATTGGCAGCAGGGTCTCGACATGGATATCCTTGGCGCAGTCCATGCGATCGAAGTGCTGACCCCGCATCTCGAAGCCTCGGACAGCGGGTCAATTGTGCTGATGTCATCGACCGCAGCGCTTGAGACTTTCGTGGCACCGCAAGCTTTCAACGCACTTAAGGCCGCGCTCATCACCCATGGTTCGCAGCTGAGCCAGGCGTTGGCGCCGATGGGCATCCGCGTAAACTGCGTCTCACCCGGCGCGATCTACTATTCTGGTGGAAACTGGGAGATGATCAAGGACGCCGTGCCGCCGCTTTACGAAGGGACGCTGGCGAAGATACCGATGGGCCGCTTTGGCGAGCCGGAGGAAGTCGCGAAGGCGGTGGTCTTCGTCGCGAGCCCGGCCTGCCCATACATGACCGGCGCGAATGTCGTGGTCGATGGCGGCTTCACGCAGCGCGTCCAGTTCTAAGCATTTAATCCATTACAGGAAGGCTCCGATCCATGGCCGAGATAGAACGCGACAAGCTGCTTGATATCTACACCCGCACGATGAAGGTGAACCGCACGGACGAGAAATTCCGCGAGCTGCTGATGCAGGGCAAAGTTGCCGTCATGTATTATTGTGTGCGCGGGCAGGAGCTCGTCTCTGCCGCCGCTATGGCTGCGCTGGAGGACGACGATTATGTCGTGTGCACCTATCGCGGGCAGGGCGAACAGACGGCGAAGGGTATTCCGCTGGAGAAATGGTGGGGCGAGTGTCTCGGCAAGGCGACCGGCACCTGCAAAGGCAAAGGCGGCACGATGCACATCACCGATCCCGAAACCGGGATCATGGTCACCACCGGCGTTGTCGGCAGCGGACTGCCGATTGCCAACGGCCTGGCGATGGCGAGCCAGAACAATGGCGATGGCCGGGTCACACTCGTCAGCTTTGGCGACGGCGCGGCCAATATTGGCGGCTTCCACGAAGCGATGAACATGGCCCAGCTTTATAAGCTGCCGGTTGTCTTTCTGTGCCAGAACAACCGCTATGGCGAGCATACCGCCTATGCCGACCATACCGACAGTACCGACATCTCAAGCCGCGCTGCGGGATACGGGATGAAGGGCATCAAAGTCGACGGTAACAATGTCAATGAAGTCTACCCTGCGATGGAGGAAGCTGTCGAGCACGCGCGTTCGGGCAAGGGGCCGGTTCTGGTCGAGGCAATGTGTTACCGCATGATGGGCCACTTCTTCGGCTCGGACTTCTCCTACATGCCGCCTGAGCACCTTGCGGAAATGCAGGCCGAAGACCCGTTACCAAAGCTGCGGCAGGTCATGCTTGAACGGCAGTTCACCGAAGAGGAACTCGACGCGATCGTTGCCAAGATCGACGCCGATATCGACGCGGCGGTTCAGCATGCACTCGATGCGCCGCTGCCGGACATCAATGAGATTTACAAAGACGTGCTTGAGGAGACTGCCTGATGGCCGAGATTACCATGACGCAGGCGCTCAACCTCGCGATTGACGAGGCGATGGCCGAAGATGATGGCGTGTTCTGCCTGGGCGAAGATGTCGCGGCCAAACAAGGCGGCGGGGTGTTTAAGATCACCTCCGGCCTGTCTGAGAAATACGGCGAGAACCGCATCCGCGCGACGCCGATTTCCGAAACCGCGATTATCGGTGCCGCTGTAGGCGCGGCGCTCGCCGGGCAGCGTCCCATCGCAGAGATCATGCTGATGAACTTCGTGGGCGTGTGCATGGACCAGATCGTCAACCACGCGGCTAAACTCCGCTTCATGAGCGGCGGGCAGACGCCGTGCCCGATCGTTATCCGCACCACCACCGGCGTGGGTGTCGGCTTCGGCGGGCAACATTCGGATATGCTGGAGGCATGGTTTGCTCACGTCGCCGGGATCCATGTGGTGACGCCATCCAACGCCGCCGATGCGCGCGGTCTGATGCGGTCCGCGATCGATGCCAACGACCCGGTGATCTTTATCGAAAACATCCTGTGCTACGGGCTCACATCGGAAGATCCCGGCCCCGGATACCGCGTGCCGCTGGGCAAGGCGGCGGTGGCGAAAGAAGGCTCCGACATCTCGCTCATCACCTATGGCCGCACTGTGCTCGACGCGCTGGAAGTGGCCGGTGAGCTGGAGAAGGAAGGTATCAGCGTCGAAGTGATCGACCTGCGCACCATCGCTCCCTATGACGAGGAAACCGTGCTTGCGAGCGTCAACAAGACCGGGCGCGCGCTAACCCTGCATGAGGCGGTGCGCCCGTTCGGCACCGGCGCGGAGATCGCTGCGAACATCCAGGAGAAATGTTGGGACAACCTCAAAGGCCCGGTGCGCCGCATCGGCGGGACATTCTCTGCAGTGCCGTTCGCGACGCATCTTGAGCAGGCATGGATCCCGCAAAAGAGCGATATTGTCGCACAGATCAAAGCCTCGGTAGGAAAGGACTGAGCCTTGGCCGAAGAAATCCGCATCCCCAAGCTCGGGATGAGCGCAACCGAAGTGACCCTGTCCGAATGGATGTTCGGCGATGGAGAGGAAGTCGCAAAAGGCGATATCATCTACACCGCCGAAACCGACAAGACGACGGTCGAGATCGAAGCGCAAGCGGGCGGGGTGATCCGCCCGACCGGTGAGGAAGGCACGAAGTACAAGGTTGGCGATCTGGTCGGGACGATTGAGTAACTCAGCGGTGAGCGCACCGCGCGAATTGCTATCAGCGGTCTATATGGCGGCTGGGGCGCGCGACTGGGACAAAGTGGAATCGCTGATCCATCCGGATTTCGTGCTTTACGAAGCCGAATGCCTGCCCTTCGGCGGTGAGTGGCGCGGAAAGGATGCGCTGCAACGCTGCGCAGCGGCGATGTACGGTACCTGGGCCGAAGCTAGCGTCGATATTCACGATATCACCGGCGGAGATACGCACGCGGTGACGGTTCTGACGCTCACCATGACGTCAATGCGCACTGGCGAAACGTTCAGCCAGACCGTCAACGAATGCGGCGCGTTTGAGGATGGGCTGCTAAAGGAACTGCGCATCCATTATTTCGATGCGAAGCAGGTGGCGGCGAAAGCATAAGTCGGTCCGTCGCTAAGCGCATAGTCTATAGCGCGCCTTGATCCTTCCAGTAGCCGTAGTTCTCGATGTAGACAGTTCTCACATCGCCTTTGTCCGGCCATTGCAACGGAGAGAACATCAGGCCGCGTAGCCCTGCACCCCGGATTGCCTCGACGAGCCGCCCATCAAAAATGGGGTAGAGAGAATAATCGAGGATATAGAACGCCAACGATTCCTCGTGTCCGGGATGAAGCACCAATGTGTTCAGCTTTCTGATCGCGTGATTGAAAGTCCACTCTTCTAAACCGACATCCCACTGCCTACCCGCTTTTTCGAAGTTCGAGGCACCACGGTCGAATTCCTCGATCACGCGGCGCACCTTCCCAATCCAATAATTGTCAATGTTGTGTCGGGGCGGTGCGCTTGTTTCGCATTTCCTGAAATCGAAGGCGGCTGGGTCCATCGCATGCAACAGGTCCTTAGCTCGCGAAGAGAGAATCCAGCGCTCGAAGCCATAGAAGTCGAGCGGTTTGTTTTTAAGTGCGACCTTTAAACGCGGCGTTTCCTTGTATTGGGGAAGACCAAAACGAGTAGCAGCCTTGTTTCCAGTCTGCGTGTGCAGAGGCCTTGCGGAATGATCAGCTTCGCGATGGAGGCGCTGCTCTTCGAAGAACTCGAAATCCGAAGGGTTCACGCCAATCGATGGCGAGGCGATAAAGAGCTTGCGGTCATGCGGCATGGAACTTTTGCCCTATAACGTCTGCCCGTCATCCAGCACGAAATCGGCGCCCGTCACAAACTCCCCTGCATCGGAGCACAGGAACAGCACCGGGCCGTCCAGCCCTTCTTCCGCCATCAACCGGCGCTTGGGAAAGCGCGCGATTTGCTTCTTGCCGAGATCGGTGTCGAACCATTCGTCGTTGATCGCAGTGCGGATGTAGCCGGGGGAGATCGTGTTCACGCAGATACCAGCGCGCGCCCATTCACGGGCCATGCTGCGCGCCGCCTGCACTACGCCGGCCTTGCTGGCCGAGTAGGCAACCAGACCAGGCGAGGGTTCGAAAGCGGTGATCGAGGCGATCATCACGATCCGGCCCTTCACATTGCCCGCAGCGATCATACGCTTGGCACCTTCGCGAGCGGTCAGGATTGCCCCCTTAAGATTGATCGCCAGCGTCCGCTCGATTTCCTCTTCGGACATATCGTTGATCATGCCCGCGCCATCGACACCGGCATTGGCGATCACTGTATCGATGGTTCCGAAAGCCCGCTCGGCAGCGTCGAAGCCCGCGACGATATCTGCCTCGCGCGCCACATCCATCTCTACCGCAGCGGCTTGCGGCCCAATCTCGTTGGCCAACGCCTCAAGCCGATCTTTGCGCCGGGCGCCCAGCGCGACATTCGCTCCATTTGCAGCGAGGATGCGCCCAAAACGAGATCCAAGGCCCGAAGATGCGCCGGTGATCAGCGCATTGCGCCCGGAGAGGTCGACAGAGATGCTCATGGACAGAGCTACTTAGCGGCTGGCAGCTCGCCGTCGATATATTTCCGCAAAGTCGTCTGGAAATGGCGCACACGGCTATCCTGATACGCGCCGAGTTCCATGATCCCGTTGCCCGATGCCTTCATGCCCGTCTGCACATGCGGCAGGTTCGCCATGTCCTGATCGAACACACCCGCCAGCGCTTCGCCCATGACATCCTTGGCCCAGGCGAAGGGTTGGTCTTCGGGAATAGTGACCTTCTCGACTGCGCGCGGTCGCTTCTCGCCCTTGGGCGTCGGGAACAGCAAGCGGATCTCCATCACGCACCAATCGGGCGTGTCGCCGGGCAGCCAGCGGTAGCACAGCGTCGGAAGATACCCGATCCACGGCGCGAAGTTGGGGAAGATGTTGTAGGTGAAATTGTCGAGAATTTCGGAGTCCGACTTGTCCGAATAATCGTGGCCATATGCTTCGGCGAAGCCAGCCCGGCTGGCCTCGGCCAACAGCTTGCGCGCTTGCAACGGATCGCTCTCGTCGATCTCGACCTGCTCCTCACTCGCGGCATAGCGGCGATTGGTCTCGGCATCCGATCCACCGGAGAACTCAGCCATCTTGTCGAGCACATATTGCTGAGTCTTGCCCTTGAGATGCGGGCTGAGCACGCCTGACGGAGTGATCGCACGATTGAAGTGGTCGCCGATCAGGTCGTAGCGGCTGTTGGCATCGCCGAGAAACGGCAGCAATTGCGGGTGCGTGGTGATTGAATGCCACGCTTCCATGAAGGCCTCGGCTGTGGCCTTCCAGTTGGCCGGGATCTTCCGCGCGACCCACATGCCGGTGTAGCGGTTTTCCATGTCGTAATTGTCGTAGTGATCGGCTGCCGGGCCGAGCCAGGTCTTGAAGTCCGGCAGATCGGCGTTCTCGGTGATCATCACAAAGCCCTGCCACAGCTCGACGCGAACTTCGGGCAGGCTCATGTCCTTGTCCTGCAAATGCTTGAAGTCCCATTCGCACGGAATTTCTTTCAGCGATCCATCGGTTTTCCAGGTGAAGCCGTGGAACGGGCAGCGGAACTGCGTGGTGTTGCCATCTTCGGTGCGCAACTTGCGTCCGCGGTGCAGGCAAACATTGTAGAACGCGCGCACGCTGCCGTCGCGCTGGCGGGTGATCAGGAAGCTTTTCTCGTTGATCTCGAACACGACCGTGTCGCCGGGATCGGGCAGCTCATCCTCGCGCGCGGCGAACAGCCAGACATTCGGCCACAGCTTCTCGCGTTCGAGCGCTGCATATTCCTCGCTCACATACGGCTCGATCGGCAGCGGATCGTTCGGCATGTCGATGTTCGTTTCTTCGAACAGGTAATCCGGCGGCGTGCGCGTGTCGCCTTCGAGCATGTCGGTATAGGTCATGCCCGGGCAGCGATCTTGGCGTTTGATGTCTTTGATCTCGTTCATGGCGGGTGTGATCCTGATTCCTCGCACTTTGTGCAGTGTCCGTTGGAGAGAATATCACACAGGTTCGCCCTGCGGTCACACTATCGGATTGGAGAGGATTCATGGCGCGCGCAGGAGGAATTGCAGGGCTGGGGGAGGTAATGCAGCTTGCCTTTGTGCCGAAGGATTTCGACGCTGCGGTCAGGCACTGGACCGAGGTGATGGGCGTAGGGCCATTCTTCCTGATGGAGGGCATTCATCTGGAAGGCATGAAGTACCACGGTGAACCTACGGAGGCCGTTTTCGATCTCGCGTTGGCCTATTGGGGCGATCTCCAGATCGAGCTGATCCGCCCACGCGACGATCACCCGTCGATCTATTCGGGTGAATATGCGGCTGTGAATGATGGGCTGCACCATGTCTGCATTCTCGTCGACGATATCGAAGAGGCGTATCGCGTCTGCGGCGAACAGTGTGCTGAGATTGTGATCGAGGGATCGCTCGGAGACAGCCGGGTGATTTATGTCGATCCGGGACAAGGGCCAGGTAGCTTGGTGGAAATCCTGCAACAGGGTGAAGCCGGACCAGGGCTGTTTGCGATGATCAAGCAGGCTGGCGAGGACTGGGATGGGAGCGAGCCGTTGAGGAGTCTTTGATTTCCGCAGCCCATCCGGGCTGCGATATCCTCGCTCATGCGACCTGAAGGTCGCGTCGCTGCGGGCGGCCGGTCCGCTATCGCGACCGTGCTCCGCCACCAAGCCGCCAAGGAAGCGCTAATTCGACGCCGCAGGCGTCGCAAGGGCGACCGCCCGCCCGCAGCGGGTCCGTAGCGAAGCGGAGGACGTCTAGCGAGGACGCGCCCGCGGATGCGGGTGCGAAAGACAAATAACCCTAACTATTCGCCCCCAGATACCCCAGCTGACCCGCCTTGAAGATCGTCTGCGCGCGGTTCACGCTATCCAGCTTTTCGCCAGCGCGGTGGATGTGATAGCGGATCGTGGCGTGGCTGCGTTCAAGGATCATACTGATTTCCTTGTCGGTTTTGCCGATCGCGGCCCAGCGCAGGCATTCCACTTCGCGCTTGGACAGCACGCAATCGGACGGAATCCGACGCTTGGTTCGGTGCGCTTGCACATAGCCAGCCACAAACCGCCGTGTGACCTGCGCGAACAGCGATCCGTAGGTCGCGAATTCCTCGCTCAGATCCTCTTTCTCGCGGTCCATGCTGATGAAGCTGTTCGCGGAAATCTGGCCGAACGGCAGGTGGACCGGAATGACGATCGCAGCCTTGCACAGCGATCGTTTCTCGAAATCGGTGAGATCCAGTTCTTCCAGATAGGAATTGCGCCAGCGCGTGTTGAATCCCTGGCTGTTCACCCAGAACGGTTCGCTTTCATACCGACACGCTCGCGGAAGGGGCGAATGCAGCGCCAGGCGATGATCCTCCCACCAGCGCGATCCATCATCCAGCCAGCGGAATACATCGGCGTTCAGGATCGTCCCTTCGGCATCGACCATCGGTTCTTTCGAGGAAATGTCATCGCATACCGCGATCTGCATCCCGCGCTCCTGCGCCATCCGGGCGAGCGCAACAGCGGCATCGTGAATGTCCTCCGGGCAGGTGATGGTGACCTGCTCGAGCAATTGCTCAAGCTTTTCGCGGCCCTGCGGCGTGCGCAGCTCGACTACGTTTGTTGCCATGGTCTGGCTCCTCCTCTCCTCAAGTCCCGTCGCGCGCAGCCTAACCCATCTTATGTGATTCGCCTCATACTTTACGCAGGGGCATTGCGGGTTTCTGCTGGCTACGCCACGAGCACTGTAAAGGAGATTCAGGCGATGGTGTGGCAGGGCGAGAATTTTGGTCATGCGCTGAAGGCACTGGCTGCGGCAATCGAGCCGGACCGTCCTGCCGTGGTCCATGGTGATCGGGTGCTCAGTTGGGGTGAGCTGGATGCGCAAACCGATGCAATCGCGGCGGGCCTGAGCGAGCGTGGCCTGAAACCCGGCGACATTGCGGGCCAGATGCTGCGCAACAATCCCGATTACATTCTCGCCTATTTCGGCTGCATCAAAGCAGGCGTGGTTCCGGTGAATGTGAACTACCACTACAAGGCCCGCGAACTCGCCGACATCTTCGAGCGGTTCGGCCTGAAGGCGCTGTTCACCGAAAGCGACTTTGCTGAGCCGGGTGCGGCGGCGATGCCAGCGGACACGGTGACAATCGATGTCGGCCACGCAGATTGGGCAGCATTGCGAGCGCACGATCTGCCATCTGATTTCGCTATCAATGACGATCCGCAGGCGCTGTTCCTGACCGCGACCGGCGGCACCACCGGCATGCCCAAAGCGGTGATGTGGCCGATGGTCGAGGCATGGCAGGCGTTCAATATCTCGGTCTGGCAGCGCGGTTTTGGCGAGCCGCCCTTCGTTGCCACCTCGCTCGAAGCGCAGGTCGATGAAGCGGCCAGGATCGGCCCCGATCATCCTGCGAGCATGTCGCCGATGCTGCTGCTCAGCCCGCTGATGCATGGCGCTGGGCAATTCACAGCCGTTATCCACCTGTTGAAAGGTGGGACACTGGCCCTGCTTCCAGCGGAGAAGTTCGATGCCGATCTGGCGCTGGACGAGGTCAAGCGGCTGGGTGCGCGCGGTATCTTCATCGTCGGCGATGCTTTCGCGCTTCCGCTCGCCGATCGACTGGATGCTCGCGGCGATGGGGCCGATGTGCTTGCGAGCCTGCGGATGGTGACATCATCGGGCGCTGTGTTTTCCGAAGGCTTGAAGAAGCGGTTGCTTGGCCATCATCCGCAGATGGTGATCATCGACGCGCTCGGCTCCAGCGAAAGCTCAGGCACCGGTATCGTTATCACCACAGCCGCCGGATCGACCGGCGGAGGCAAATTTCAGCCGCTTCCAGGGCGAGAGACCAAACTGTTCGACGAAAATTTGAAGGAAATCGAACCGGGCGAAGAGGGCGTGGGCATCGTCGCACGCACCGGCCCGCTGCCGCTCGGCTATCTCGGCGAGACCGAGAAGAACGCGCAAACCTTCCCCGAGATCGGCGGCAAGCGCTGGTTGATGACGGGGGATCAGGCCCGTTGGTCGCCCGATGGCACGATGGAGTTCATCGGCCGAGACAATATGTGCATCAACACGGGCGGCGAGAAGGTCTTCCCCGAAGAAGTCGAAGCGGTCCTGCAAAGCCACCCGGCGGTGAACGATGTGCGCGTCGTCAGCCTGCCCGATGAGCGGTTTGGGCGGAAGGTCGTCGCAGTGGTCGAAATCAAAGGCTGTGCGCCGGACAGATTGGAAGAGGCACTCGACGGCCATGCGCGCGACGAGCTGGCCGGGTACAAGATACCGCGAATGTATGTATTCACCGACCGATCCCTACGACTGAACAATGGCAAGCCGGATTACAAGACGGCGCAGCAGTTGGCGGATGAGAATACGGAGTGACGATCCAGTCGGAAGTCGCCATCCGATTATGCGGGTGAAAGTGGACATTAAATTTGTTGTTGATCGGCTTACGGCTACCTCATGGGCCACCATATAAACGCACTCATCGGAAACCGACGGACGCTTGCCAAGCTTATTGATCGTTTTGGCGCTCCGGAGCCAACGGAAGTGCCGTTTGGCTTGGTGATTGTACCTCTGGATGATCGGCGTCTTGATGAGCTCGGTATATGGGATGAACGACCCATCGGCGACTTTTGCCACCTTAACCAAAGTATGGCCGACGAAATTGGACGCTGGCTAGGCCAAGGTCGAGCAATCTACATTGAGACCGACTACTTTGGCGGTATGGGAAGTCAACATGCTGCTATTTTTGAGAATGGTGAAATGTTATGGAATCGGTCGATCTCTACGTTTGCGAAGCAAACAAAGAGATCATTGCTTAATGTCCTAGGCGGCATGTTTTCTGGGCGGCACACAGCATCCAAATCCCCTATTAGCGAAGGCTTGGCAGAATTAGGCGTTGAAGCTGAAGGTGAGACAGACGAGTTTGATGCGCTCGGTCTAGGAGAGTTCCGCATGCTCGAGGCTTTGGGGTGTTTCGATAATGATTGAGATGATGAGTGATCGGCGTTCGAGAATGACCGAGAATGGGTCGATAGGGGTCTGGCCGGCTATAGGCGCTCCGTCCCTCACCCTGTCGCCCGATCCGCCTTGTCCTTGGCGTTGGTGCCTTTGATCATCTGGCGCATCATGTCCCACTCATTGTCGCCCATCGCGTGGAGCTGCGGGTAGAACGTGCCGCCGTTTGCCTGATAGCCTGCGCCGTCGATCGCGATCGTCTGGCCGTTCACATATTCCGCGCCCTGTCCCAGCAGGAACACGGCGAGATTGGCGAGTTCGTGCATCTCGCCGGCACGGCCCATCGGGTTGAGATCGTTTTTGGAATTGCCGCCTTGCCCGCCAGGGGATAGCCGCGCACTCATGCCCTTGGTCGGGAATAGCCCCGGCGCGATGGCGTTGAAGCGCAGGCCATAGCGGCCCCATTCGGTAGCGAGGCTCTGCGTCATCGCGTGGATCGCTGTCTTCGACATCGCGCTTGGCACCACGAAAGCACTGCCCGACCAGACCCAGGTGGTGAGGATCGAAAGGAAACTCGCGGTTTTCTTTTCCTCGATTAATCGCTTGCCGATATCGAGCGTCACATAAAACGTACCGCGCATGACGATGTCTGCGATGGCGTTGAAGCCGTTGACCGACAGATCTTCAGTGCGGCTGATGAAGTTGCCCGCTGCGTTGTTGACCACACCGGTCAGCGCTCCGCCATCGGCCCAGATCGCATCTACCATGGTATGGATTGCATCGGCATCGCGAATGTCGCAGGCATGGGCGACGACCTTTCCGCCGTGCTGTTCCATTACCTCAGCGGCGGTCTCATCCAGCTTGTTCTGGCGCCGTCCGCAAATGTAGACGGTTGCGCCGAGCTTCAAAAACCCTTCGGCCATTTCGCGACCCAATCCGGTGCCGCCGCCGGTGACGAGGATGCGCTCGCCGTCCATCAGGCCATCGCGGAACATCAGCTTCGATACGTCCATTTGGTCAGTCTCCTAAAAGGCGTTCAGAGACCGAGAACGGTCTTGGCAATAATGTTTTTCTGAACTTCGTCCGATCCGCCAAAGATCGTCGCGGCGCGGTTGTTGAGGTACCGACCCATCGCGGTCTGGGCGAGTTCGCTGCCAACCGGCTCGGGCGCTTCGTTACCATAAAGCGGGCGCTCCAGCGGCAGTTGCAGCGCGTCGGGGCCGAGCAGCTCGAGCCGCAATGTGTCGACTTCCTGCCCGATATTGGCACCGAGCAATTTCACCAGCGAGGTTTGCGGACCGGGCGCACGGCCCTTGGCCAGCTCGGCAAGGATGCGCAGTTCGGTGACCTCCAGCGCTTCGGCTTCAAGCCGAGCGCGCGCCAGCCGGTCACGGAACCGCGCGTCGTGGGCGATGGCTCCATTCACGCCCGAAGGTTGATCCTCCGCCAGTTGCGACAGCTTCTCGATCGATTGGAGCAGACGAGGGGCAAAGCACGATCCGCCGCGCTCGTTTTCGAGCAGGAATTTGGCGATCGACCAGCCTGCGCCTTCTTCTCCGATGCGGTTCTCCACCGATGTGCGCGCGTCGGAGAAGAACACCTGGTTGACTTCGTGATCACCCGACATCGAATGGATCGGGGTGACCTCGACCTCCGGCTGATCCATCGGCAGCAGCAGGAACGTGATGCCTGACTGCTTCTTGCCCGAATTATCCGTGCGGACGAGGGCGAAAATCCAGTTGGCGTGATGCGCGTGGGTGGTCCAGATCTTTGAGCCGTTGACGACATATTCATCGCCCTCAAGCCGAGCCGCCGTCTTAAGCGAGGCAAGGTCCGATCCCGAGCCCGGCTCCGAGTATCCCTGACACCAGTAATCCTCGCCGGAGAGAATGCGCGGCAGGAAGCGCGCTTTCTGTTCTGGCGTGCCGAATTCGCAGATCACCGGGCCGACAAGCCGCAGGCCGAGAATCGAAATCGCGGGGGCGCCGGCAAGGGCGCATTCCTTTTCGAACAGGTACTTCTGCACCGGTGTCCATCCTGTCCCGCCATCTTCCTTGGGCCAGTGCGGCGCGACCCAGCCACGCTCGTTGAGCGCGCGGTGCCACTCCATCCCGATATCGGGCTCGACAAACACACCCGGCGTCCGGCGCGCGCCATCGCGTAGGCGATCCGGGAGCTTTTCGGCGAGAAAATTCCTGACTTCTTCGCGGAAAGCGAGGTCCTCTGCGGTGAATTCCATATCCATGGCTTGCGTCCCTTATTCGCCTTCTCGCGCATCGTCTCTTTGGGCCCAGCCAATCGAGCGGCGCAGAAGGTCGTAGTAAACGTCGTAATTCCACGCGCACATTTCCTTGTGCGGGTAGAAATCCTGCATTCCGGGTAGGTCGTAGTGCCCCCGGCAATGGCCGAGCGTGTTGTAGACGATCCGCCCCTTGCCGATGTCGCGGGTGTAGAGGATCGGCACGCTGGTCTTTTCCCAGTTTGCCTCGACAAAGCCGGTGGCTTCACCTTCGAACGTGGTTTGCATCAGCGTGTCGATCGGGGCGGTTGTCTTCGACAGGTACAGCTCATCGACCACTTCGAAATCGTCGATCCCGCGGGTGAGTTCGTGATCCTTGTTGACCACTTCGACCTCGAATGGACCAATAACCGGATGCGCCTTGAACTGCGTGCCGAGCATTTCGAACACATCCGGGCGGTCTTCCGGGCAAGCGACCAGGCCTTCCTCGGTAAAAACCAGGATCGAGTTGGTGCCATGCAGCGCCAGCCATTTGCCACCGCCCTCGACCCACGCGCGCAGCTGCGCCGCCTGCTCCTCGGTCGGCATCAGATCGCAGGTATAGGTGATGAGGAAGCGGCACTGATCGAGCCGTTCCAGCCCCGAATAATCGGCTGCCACCGTCGTGCGAATATGCGGATGTTCGGCGAGCAGCTTCAGGATTTCCAGCCGGGGATAGTCGATGTCATGATACTTGCCCGCAGCGATGAAATGCGCGTCGATCCGTGTTGTTGGTTGGTCGCTCATATCAGCTCCTAATCGACCCGCCGCCATCGACGGTGAAGTCGCAGCCGGTGGTGAAACTTGCTTCATCGCTGGCGAGGAAGACGACCGCCTTGGCCACTTCTTCGGGTTCACCGATGCGGTTCATCGGGTGGGTCGCGGCGAATTGTTCTTCGACCACTTCAGGTTCGGCCATCCCGGAATATTTGTACCGGTCGTACATCGGTGTCCGGATCGCACCGGGATGCACCATATTCGCCCGCACCGGCACGCCACGTTCGGCACAATCGAGCGCGATGCTACGGGTCAGGCCGAGCAGGCCCGCTTTCGAAGCGCTGTAGGCAGCCACGAAAGCCGCAGCCCGGATGGCGATCATCGAACCGATATTGACGATGGCAGCAGGCTCGCCCGACGCCTCCATCGCGGGAAGAGCGGCGCGGCAGCCGTAGAAAGGTCCGACGAGGTTGATGTCGATGGTCCGCTGCCAGCTATCGAGATCGACATCGACGACATTGCCCGGTTCGGAGATACCGGCGATGTTGCACAGGACCGTCAGCTTGCCCAAATGGTCCTGCGCGGCTTTGACCGCTTCGTGCCAGCGATCGAGATCGCGCACATCCAGTTCAAACGCTTCGGCATTCTCGCCCAGTTCTTCTGCGAGCGCGCGGGCCTTGTCGATCTGGACATCGCAGAGCAGCACCTTGCCGCCTTCGGCGACGATCATCCGACCGACCGCGGCTCCGATCCCCTCCGCGCCGCCAGTGACCAGCGCGACCTTGGAGTCCATTTTCCCTGGCATCTTGCCCAATTATCGCTCCAATATCGCCACGGCGGAAAGGCCGGGAGCGCCATAGACGTGGCTGTATCCGGTCTTTGGCGTGTTAGGGACTTGTCGCTCACCCGCGCGGCCGCGCAATTGTTCAACGTTTTCGTAGACCTGCCGCAGGCCCGACGCGCCGATCGGTTCACCGCAGGCCAGGCAACCGCCATCGGTGTTGACCGGCAGCTTGCCATCGGTTTCGGTCCAGCCTTCGGCCAGCCACTTTTCCTGATCGCCATCTGCGCAAAAACCGTTTTCGGCCATGTGCATGATTTCAGCGCCGCTTTCAGTGTCCTGCAATTGTGCGACGTCGATGTCCTCCGGGCCGATCCCGGCTCCTTCGAATGCAGCTTTTGAAGCGAGCACAGTAGGCTTGCCGCCTTCTTTGATGCTGACGCCCGCCTGAAACACTTCGAAGCTGTCTGGTGGGCGTGTGCGCACTGCGATATTGGCGATTTTTGCGCTTTTGCCCTCTGCCAGCGCCCCAAGCTCTCGTGCTTTCTTTTCGCTGGCGAGGATCAGTGCGACGCCGCCCTCTGCCGGGGCGCAGAACATGAACTTGGTCAGCGGATCGTTGATCATTGGCGCGTTCATGATCGTCTCAAGGTCGATCTCGCTGCGCCGCCAGGCGTGCGGGGTCTTGGCGCCATTGCGGAACGCCTTTTCCGCAACCCGGCCCAGAGTTTCGCGACTGATTCCGTGCAGCTGCATGTAGCGCTGAATCTTCAGCGCAAAGAACTGCGTCGTCAGCATCATGCCGGTCTGGCCATACCATTCGGGCAACCCGTAATCCGATGGCTTGGCGTTGAACGCGCCGCGCGGATGCTTGTCGAAGCCGACTGCCAGCGCGAGATCATACATGCCGCTCGCGATAGCCTGTTGCGCGGCAACCAGTGCGCTGCCGCCGGTGGCGCAGCCATTGGCGACATTGGTGAAGGGGAGCGAGGTCAGGCCCAGCTCGTTGACCATAATGTCTGCGTTGCCCGCTGCGGCTGATCCGCCATAGGCGCATTCCATGTCCGACCATTCCAGACCGGCATCGGCCAGCGCCTCACGCACAGCGAACACGCCTTGCTCGCGACCGGAGCGGCCTTCGGTTCGACCAAACGGATGGATGCCCGCGCCGACGATATAGACATTCTCGCTCATGCGGCCTGCTCCTCGGCTTGGGTAATCGGGCGGAAGGCGTAGGTGTCGTGTGTGGCGTTGAACGGCACAATGCAGAATTCGACCGGCATATTGAGATGCAAGTCTTCCAGCCGCGCATCGACGATCCGCGCTTCGACGATCACTTCGCTGGGCAGTTCGACATAGCCGAGCAGGAAGGGCTGGAAATCGGGCGGACCTTCGTCGGGACCGGAGCCGGGGCCTTCATACGGCTCTTTCGGCAGGAAGCCCTGAGTGGTCCAGGACCAGAGCGTTCCGGTGCGCGAGAGTTTGTAGGGCTCCACATCGCTCGCCGCGTCACCCTGAGGCATCGGGAAGACGATCTCGCCCGAGGGCAAGCGTCCGCCCATCAAATGCGGTTGCGGATCGTCGCTCCACAGCTCCGGATCGATCTTTTGTCCCATTGCGCGTCCCCTCAAGCAGCCAGAGTGTTTTCGGCGAGCCCATATTCCGCCAACAAAGTGTCGGTGTCGCCAAACAGTCTTGCGAGCACCATGACGCGCTTCATCGCGTGGCCAATGGCCAGTTCATCGGTGATCCCCATGCCGCCATGCATCTGCACCGCCTCACGTGCGACCGCGTCGATATTCTCGCCGATAAATGCTTTGGCTCCGGCAGCAGCACGTTGCCATGCAGCGCTGTCCGAACGGTCGGTCAGTGCCGCCCGATAGAGCATGGAGCGCGACTGTTCGATCTTCGCATAGGCTTCAACCAGCCGGTGTTGCAGAGCCTGAAACGAGCCAATCGCGACGCCGAATTGCTCGCGCTCTTTGACATATGCGAGAGTATCGTCGAGCAGCCGCTGGCCCAGACCGACCATCTCTGCAGCTGCGTAGAGGCGTATTTTGCCGACGATAGCGGCGAGAGCGTGCGGGTCGAGCGTCAGCTTCGCCGCAGCGGATACGCCAACTCGCGTGAGTTTCAGCTCACCAGCAATGCTTCCATCAGTCAGACGATAGGCTCTCACTTCGAGGCCAGGTGTGTCGCGCGGCACCAGAAAACAGGTGGTCTCGCCTTCCAGATCGGCGGTAACGACGAATAGGTCCGCTAGCAGCGCGCCCATTACGAACGTCTTCTCGCCCGTCAGTGCGAACCCATCACCGTTTGCCTCGGCCTTCATATGGCTGGCGGTCAGGTTGTAACGCTGCGCCCGCTCGGTCCACGCAAAGCTTGCGATCTGCTCTCCGCTCAGCATCTTCTCAAGCGCGCCTTCTGCGCCGCCCTGCGCCAGCAGGAGCGCTGGCAGCACGCCGTGCTCCAGCCACGGATCGGGGGAGTTCGCGTGCCCTATGGCCTCCGCCACCAACGCCAGATCCACCGCAGAGCCGCCCATGCCGCCCGCCTCTTCAGGTGCCGCCAGTGCGATCAGGCCGAGCTCGGCCAGCTCCTGCCAGCGCTCGCGATCATATCCTGTCTCGGACAATCGCAGCTTGCGCCGTGCCTCGACATTGATCGGTGCGGAAAAGCGCTCCACCGAGCTGCGGAACAGCTCCTGCTCTTCGGATAGGTCGAAATTCACGTGCGCTCAGGCCTTCTTCGAAAATGTAATCGGCAGGCGCGTCACCCCGCGCAGCAGGATGTTAGGCAGGATCGTGATCCCGTCCTCATCGGCGACCGCGAAATCGTCGAGCCGCTCCAGCAGCTCATCAAACGCGACCAGCATTTCCTTGCGGCTCAGCATATTGCCCACGCACATATGCGGCCCCTTGCCAAAGGCCTGATGCGCGCGCGCATTCTTGCGTTCGATGTCGAATTTGTCCGGGTTTTCGAACTTCTTCGGATCGCGATTGGCCGCAGCATACCGCAGCTGCACCACTGCGCCTGCCGGGATCGCCTGACCACCAAGCTCGGTGTCCTGCTTTACGATCCGCCACATGCCCGCTGTCGGTGTCTCGTACCGCAGCGATTCCTCGACAAGGTTGCCGATCAGCTTGGGATCGCGCCCGCCTGCCGCAGCTTTCGCCTTCTCCATCTGCTCGGGATTGCGGATCAGTTGGAGCAGACCGCCTGCGAGCGTTGAGGTTGTCGTCTCGTTTCCGGCGACCATGAATTGCTGCATGATCGACATGATCTGCGGATCGGTCAGTGGCTCTTCGCCTTCGACCCGCGCCTCGACCAGATCGGCCAGCAGGTCGTCGCCGCCATTGGCGCGGCGATCGTCGATCTTGCCCTTCATGTAATGCTGATATTCGACCAGCGCGCGCGCGCATTCCTTCTTGCGCTCGTGATCGACCATCTGGCTGAAACGGTCGACGGCGGCGTCGGACCATTCTTTCACCTTTTTCGGGTCGTTATCGAGCCCGATCTGTCCGGCGATCATGAACACCGGCAGCGGGATCGCGAATTCTTCGACGAACTCGCATTCGCCTTTATCTGCGAACGCCTCGATCAGGTTGATGGACTTTTCGCGCATCGTATCTTCGATCGCGTTCACGCGCGGTGCCGAGAAAGCGAGGTTTACAAGCTTGCGATTGCGGGTGTGAACCGGGGCATCGGCGGTCAGCAAAGTGGGCTCGTCCGGCCAGCCTCCGGCGAGGATCGCGTTGATCTCTTCGTCTTCCTCACGCCCCATAAGAACGCTGAAATCGTTTGAGAAGACCTCGGGCTTGGTGTTCGCCTCGTTGCACAGATCATAGCTGTAGACGACGTAGGTGTTCATCTCCGGCAAGTGCTCGATCGTGATCCCCGCGTCATGGATCGCGCGGTAATAGTCGAACGGGTCGATCAGCGTTTCGGGCGCGAAGACGTTCGCGTCTTTGATGGCTTCTGGCTTGTTCATGACGGCGGCTCTCATCCCAGCGAAGTAGGTTGCAAGCCTAGCCACATGCGCCGGGGCGATGCGATGCGCGAATGTGTTAGGATGGACGCGGTTTTTGGTGTCTCAGCCGTCGGCGAGATCGCCAAACTCACGCACAAACTCGGCGCTGTCGAAGTAATCGCGCCATTTGGCGATTTTGCCGTCATCGTTCAGTTCGAACACGCCCATCACCTTGATCACCCGCTTGCGGCCCTTCATCTCGAACCAGTCGGTGCGCTCGGTCAGGACGACATTGCCATTGGCGGCGATGTGATGCGTATCGAATCCGCATGCCTCGACGCCGGGAAACATATCCATCTTGGCGCGGACCTGATCGATCCCGTTAACGGTGGACAGCGGCATGTCGGACCACTCAATATCGTTGGCCATGAAAGAGTAGATCTTTTCCAGATCGTATTCGTCCCAGGCGGCGATGAAGGCTTCGATCGTTTCGGTCGGGGTCATGGCGTCTCTCCTGCGATGAATTCAAGCGCATTGGTCAGCATCTGTCGTACATTTGGATTGGCGTAGGTCTGAGGTGCGTCGCCGAATTGAAGGTAAACCAATGGCGCGTTTCCAACCCGTTTGTGCCATGCGACCAGGTTGCTGCCGGGCGGGTGCTCCCAGCCCTCGTTCGAATACAGCGTCCCCGAAATACCCAGAGCGGCGGAATAGAAATTGTCGCGGGTAAAGGTGTAATCCGACCGCACCAATGGCGTGACATCGTCTTCGAAAATCTCGGCGAGATAGAGTTCGTCGACGACGCGGAATTCCTTCGGCAATCCGGCGGTCACCGGATGATCCGCCACCGCCTGCGCGGCGTAATCGACATCGTGGCGGTAACCGGAATCGAGCGTAGTCTTCCCGCGCACTTCGCCCGGTGTGTAGAGGAACCGACCGCCCAGCATTTCGTGCCATTTGGGCCAGTCCGCCCATCCGGCCAGCGCATGATGCATTGCAACCGCGCCGCGACCGCCTTCGAACCGCTCAACTATCGCCCGGCGAAACGCTTGCGATGGCGGGCGCGAGGTCACCCAATCGTCTGCAAAGGTGTAGCCGCCCATGTCATAGAATAGCACCGCGTCCGCCTCCAAGGCGCGGCCATTGGCGACTGCCTCTTCGGCTTCCGGGTGCATGAGATGCGTGATGTCCCACTCGCCGAGACTGCCGAGCAATTCGGCGAAGGGTTCGCGCTCATAATGGTGACCGCCGGACAGGACGAGCAGATCGCGCGCCATTTCAGGTCGCGATCTTGAGAATCATCTTGCCCTGATTCGATCCCGCGAAAAGCCGCATGAAGCTGTCGAAGGCGTTCTCCAAACCTTCGTCGATATGCTCTTCGCTCGCGAGCTTACCGGCGGCGGCCCATTCGCCCATCTTCGCTGCGCCTTCAGGGAAGCGCTCGACATAGTCCATGACCAGCAGACCGCGTATCGAGGATCGCGTGACGATAAGGTTCCAAAGATTGCGCGCGCCGCGCGGGGGCGTGTTGTATTCGCTGATCAGCCCGCACAGGCCAACGCGGGCGTAGAGGTTGAGGTTCATCAATCCTGCATCGAGGATTTCACCCCCGACATTCTCGAAAATCACGTCGATGCCATTGGGAGCAGCTTCGGCGATGGCAGCGGTGAGTGCGGCTTCGTCCTTGCCTTTGTAGTCGATAGCGGCGTCGAAACCGTATTTTTCGGTCAGTTTCGCGCACTTTTCCGGGCCGCCAGCAATACCGACCGCGCGGCAGCCATGGATCTTGGCGAGTTGGCCGACAAGACTGCCAACCGCTCCCGCTGCGCCTGTGACGAGCACGGTCTCACCTTCCTTGGGCTCGCAGACTTCTAGAAACCCGAAATAGGCCGTCATCCCGACCGCGCCAAAGATCGAGAGATAATTAGTCACACTCGGAACGAGACTAGGGTCGATCGGCTGGGTGAAGCCGCCCTGTTCGCTGATCGAATAATCTTCGAGCGCGTTCAGGCCCATCACCCACTGGTCCTTTTCGAAACCTTCGGCCCGGCTTTCCTCGACCACGCCAATGGTGCTCGCTCGCATCGAAGTGCCCAGCGGCACCGGCGGCATGTAGTTACCGCCCGCATCCATCCACCCGCGCATCGCCGGGTCGAGCGAGGCGTAATGGTTGCGGATCAGGAATTGCCCCTCGGCCAAATCCGGCGTCGGCTCGGTAACCAGCTCGAAGTCTTCGGGAACAGGCTCGCCATCAGGGCGACGCTGAAGGAGGAAGCGGCGATTGGCAGGCATATTCTGATTACTCCATTCCGTTCGCCCTGAGCTTGTCGAAGGGCTGTTCTTTTTTTGAAGATGGAAAAGGTGAAGTACAGGGCTTCGACCAGCTCAGCCCAAGCGTATTTGGCTAGGCTGCCACCAGCTTCACTGGGATCGCGCTTTGCAGGCTCTGCCCCGTGATCGGATCGAAATCGACCACTTCGCTGGTCAGCCGGTTGGTCGAGGAACCGCGCTCCCGCACATCCTCTTTCGAGGCATCGGCATCGCCATAGGCATGCGCCATCGAGACGAGCCCGCGCCGCACCTTGTCACTGGCTTTCACAACACCGTGAATGGTCGCATGCGGCGATGTAATTTCGACGATCCCGCCCTCTTCCAGACCCAGCTGCGCGATGTCATCAGGGTGGATATAGGCTGGGTTGGTGGTGGTCTTTTCCTGCAGCTTCTTGAGCGGGTGACCGATCGAGTTGAACCGCGTTTTGGAGCGGCGACTGATCAGTTTGAACTCATAGCCTGCGCGCGCGGGCGGATTGCTCGCATAGCGTTTCAACTCACCCGGCATGTCGCCGACATCAAGGCCGAAGCGGTGGAACTCGCCTTCCTCGACCGGTCCGACAATTGGGTGCTTGTCCTCATAGACCACAGCTGCACCGCCCGCTTTCCGAGCGTCCTTGCGTACCTGACTCGGCGGGACGATGCATCCGGCCGTCATTAGATCGAGGAATGTCTCTTTCGATGGTTTCTCGTCCATCGGCAGCGGGCCGCCTGCGAGTTCCATCGTCACGCCGAGATGATGCGCGAGAGTCCAGAACATCTCATATTCGTCGATCACGTCGCCCGGCGGGGTCGCGATAGCCTCGACATAACGAGCATAGGCTTCCTCGTGCCACCATTCGGAAAGGTTGGTGATGTCTTCGCGTTCAAGGCACTGCGACGGTGCGAGGACGACATCGGCGCGCCTGGCGCTGGCGCTCATCCACGGGTCGATTTGCACAAACATTTCCAGATGATCGAGCGCGCGGGTCATCTTCGCCTGATCGGGAAAGCCCACCACCGGGTTGCCGCCGACCGAGATCAGCACCCGCACCTGACCATCGCCGGGTGTGAGGATTTCATCGGCGAGTACATTGCAGGGCATTTCAAAGCCGAGCTGGCCCAGCCCGCGAAAGCGCGATTTGGCCATGCCGTCTGCGCCGAACATCGGCACCGGCGGGCCGACCTGAGCGCGGCGAGGGCCGTTGATATTGGTAAAGACGCCGGGGATCGCGGCCTTTTCGCCCTCCTGCTTGAACCGGGCACACACCGTGTTGAGGCAGGTGACGAGATATTCGGTCAGCGTTCCGTTTCCCGCCATTTCCGGCCCGGTTCCGGTGACCGCGCAGCCTTTTGAGCCGCCCGCAAACATGCGTGCGGCTGCGACCAACTGGTCGGCATCAACTCCAGCGCGGTCGGCGGCGACATCGGGCGTGAACGACTTTACCGCTTCGGCCAATTCCTCGAACCCGTCGACATGGGCTGCAACGAAATTGCGGTCGTAAAGCTCCTCGGAGATGATCACGTTGAGCATTCCTGCGAGCAGCGCGGGGTCTTCGCCCGGCTTTACCGGCAAGTAGATATCCGCGAGCCGCGCCACGTCGCTTTCGCGGGGATCGGCGACGATCACTTTCATGCCGCGCTCCTTCGCATCGCGGATGCGGCGCGAAGGGCTGAAGGGCGGTACTCCTCCCGGCGGTGAGTAATGCGAGACAATCGGATTGTTGCCGATCAGAAGAGACACGTCGCTTTCGGAGAACGTGTTCATCCCGCCCATCCACTTGCCGTAGCGCGCGGTGGTGAACACCTTGGCGGGCTGATCGAGCGTTACCGAGGTGTAGAAATTGCGTGTTCCAATGGCCTGCGCAAAGCTCAGCGAAGCGGCCATGGCGGCGCTGTTCTGATAGCCGCCCGACCCCATGAACACTGCCACGGAATTGGGGCCATGCTCATCGATGATGCGGCGGATTTCTCCGGCGACATGCGCAAGCGCATCGGGCATCTTGGTTTCCTGAAACTCGCCATCGGCATCGCGCACCAGCGAGTGATGCAGCCGGTGCTCTGCATTGTGCGAATCCGGCAGTTCGCGCCCCTTCAGGCAGGTGTAACCGCCGAATGCCGGATCGCCTGGATCGCCGCGCACTTCGAGCACTTTGCGCCCTGTTGGTGTGGCCTCGACATCGACTTCCATCGCGCAATTCGCATGACAAAAGCGGCAGAAGGTCTTGTGCGTTTCGACACCCATCGGGTTTCTCCTCTGAGGGGAAGATACCAGAGACGCCAAGGGCAGCGACTGATACTTTTACCGACTGGCACTTTTGTCCGTGGAGCGACCGCGCATGCCTGCGCATTAGGGCATCGATACAAAGGAGTTTTCCCGATGCCGACCAACACCCGCCAATGGCTCTTGAACGGACACCCGCGCGGCCGCGGGATCGAGGATGGCGATTTCAAGCTGGTCGACACCGAATTGCCCGATCCGGGCGAGGGCGAGATGCTGCTCAAGACGCACTATCTCGGCTTCGACCCGGCGCAGAAGGGCTGGATGGAGAACATCGCCGACTATGTCGCTCCCATGGCAATCGGCGATGTTATGCGTGGCAGCGGGATCGCAGAGGTTGTCGTCTCGAAGGGTGGCAAATTCGCCGTTGGTGACATGGTGTTCGGCACGACCGGATGGACCGAGCATCTGGTGCATAATGGCGAAGGGCTGACCAAGGTCGATACCGCACTTTCGCCCACCGCCGTTCTGTCGGTGCTCGGGACCACTGGATTGACGGCCTATTGCGGGCTGTTCAAGGTCGGAAAGCCTGTCGCGGGTGATACGGTGCTGGTGTCCGGCGCAGCAGGAGCGACCGGATCGGTGGTCGGTCAGCTGGCGAAGATCGCCGGATGTCGAGCCGTCGGGATCGCTGGCGGACCGGAAAAGTGCAAGTGGCTGGTCGAAGAGGCCGGATACGACGCCGCCATCGATTACAAAGCGGGCGGCGTGAAGGAGCAGATCAAGCAGCACTGCCCGCGCGGGGTGGACGTGATCTACGACAATGTCGGCGGCACGATCCTGGATGATATGCTCGCCAATATCGCCACGAATGCTCGGGTGGTGATCTGCGGCGGGATCAGCCGTTATGAATCCGGCGGCCTGCCAAGCGGACCGGGCAATTACTTCAACTTGATCTTCCGCCGGGCGAGCATGGCGGGTTTCATCGTGCTCGACTGGGCACCGGAATTTCCCGCAATCCGCAAGCGGCTTGAGGGCTTCGTGCAGGATGGTCGTCTGAACTATCAGGAGGATATTCAGGAGGGTTTCGAAAATGCTCCCGAGACATTGAAGCGGCTTTTCGTCGGGAAGAACCGTGGAAAGCAGATGCTCAAGCTTTAGGACAAATCTTCAGGCTTGTTCACATTGAGGAGCGGCGGGTCGATTTCGATCCGCCGCGCGCTCACATGATCGGCAAACCGGTACAACGATCGCCCGCCACCCTCGATAAACTCCACAAGGTCAGCTGCCACCGTTACCGGCCAGAGACCGACAACCGGCTGGCTGGCCACGATCGCCGGACCTTCGCCCGTCAGCTGTTTGGCAAGGTCGGATGGGATGTTCGGCGCGTCCACTCCGGCGGAGAGGACATGGGTGAAGCCATGCGTTTCCGCGAAGCCGAGGGCGGCGTTCAGCCCTCCCAGAGGGCCGATCCCGGCCTCCGGTTGATCTGGTACGCATCCGAACCCCGGCTCCTCCCGACCGCACACAATCAGCGCGGTGGTTTGCGTCCCCAGTGCATCAGCCACCCGATCGATCAGCCGATTTCCGTCGAAGAGCGCATGCGCCTTGTCACTGCCGAAACGGCGCGCCTGTCCACCAGCGAGGATAGCCCCCAAAAGTCTCAATCAAACGCCTCGGTGGCCTGCCCCTCGGCGTTGTAAACCGGGCCCTCCGCATCGACGCGGTACTTCTTGCTTGCCGCGCCGGTCAGGCCAAACTGCCCGATATGGTCGCGCATCCCGGCATAGGCCGCATTGGCGAAATGATGCGCGAGCGCCTCTTCGCTTTCCCATTCCTCGAACACGTTGACGCGTCCCGGGGTCTGGCCGCAGGCGCTCCAGTCATAGGCAATGCAGCCATCCTGAGCGAGCGCGGCATCGATGTGTGGCTTGGCGCTGATGAGCGCCTCGGCGCGTTGCGCGGGATCGAGATCGATCTGGGCGGCAATGACGATCTTGGCCATTAGGCGGTCTCCTCTGCAGGGTTGTATTCCGCAACAATCTGAAACGCGCGCTTGGTGTAAACCCACGCGCCGTCACGCTTTTCCAGCTCATCGGTGTAGAGCCCGCCGATCATCCGGGTCGATCCGTCCTTGCCCTTGAGCACTTCCTGCGTCTGGACCTGCGAAGTGGCTTTGTCGCCATCGACTTCAATGGATGCGGGGACGCAACTGAAGCTGACGGCGTCGAAGTTCGACATCGCGCCCAGCCACGTCTGCACAATCACCTCGCGGCCTTTCAGGTTCATCCCCATGAAGTCCCAATCCGCATCGTCTGCCCAGACCGATCCCCATGTGTCGGCATCGAAGCGCACGACACCATCGCCATAGACCTCATGCAACTCGCGGATCGCGAGACGATCCTCCATTGGTCCTGTGAACATGGCCTTCCTCTCCTGATAGATATGCTGCGGCTATCGTTCGGCGCGCAGGTGCGGACAATGGACACTTTTGGGAAGGGTGGAGGGTGCGCTCCTCGTGATAGATCCTTGCCAACACAGGAGACGTCATGGGACAGCTTGAAGGCAAAAGTGCAGTGGTGCTTGGCGCGGCCAGCGCAGGTAACATGGGTCAGGTCATTGCAAGGCTGTTCGCCAGCGAGGGGGCGAAGGTGATGGTCGCCGGACGCCATGAGGAGCCACTGGCCGCGCTGGCGAGCGAGATTGGCGGCGAATACGCGCTATGCGATATCACCGATCACGGACAGGCCCATGCCATGGCCGACAAGGCGAAGTCGGAATTCGGTCGGGTCGATGCAGCGATCAATTGTACCGGGTGGGCGTTGCTCGCCAGCCTGCTCGAAACGACGCAGGAGGATCTCGATCAGATCACCGACCTGCAATTCAAGGGCGTGCATCATTTCCTGCAAGCGTTTGTGAAGGTCATGTCGGAGCAGCAGCCGACCGGTGGATCGATCATCTCGCTCAGTTCGGCCACGACCAAGGCACTGATCAACAACCACGCGGCCTATATCGGCACCAAACGCGCGGGCGAAGCCATGATCGAATGCGTCGCCAACGATTTCGGGCATCTGGGGATCAAGGCGAACACGGTCTCACCGGCCTTCACCGAAAGCCCGATGACCGAAGGCGCGTTTGCAACCCCCGGTCTGGTCGATGCGTTTCTGCCACGCTATCCGCTCGGCAGGCTCAACACGTCCGAGGATGTTGCCCATGCCTGCCTGTGGCTGTGCACCGACCATGCGTTCGTGACCGGTCAGAACATCCAGCCCAATGGGGGCCTAACTTTGCGCGGCAATCCGCAGGCGACCGATATCGAAGCGGCGGTGGGCGCGGCGATGGCGAAGATGCAGGAATAGATGACGCCCAAGATTAGAACTGCGCCGTCCCGCCATCCACGCTGATCATTGCGCCAGTGATGCCGGCGCCTTCCTTGCTGGCGAGCAGCATCGCGACCGCAGCGATTTCCTCGACCGTGTTGGGTCGCTTGATCGCGGCCTCCTGCGCGAACATCGTGATCATCTCGTCGAACTCCATACCCATCGCTTTCGCGGTGGCCGGGCCGTTATTCTTGATGATATCGGTCACGACGAGGCCGGGGCAGATCGAATTGACCGTTACGCCCTGTGCTCCAACTTCGCGGGCGAGTGATTTGGTGATTCCGTTCACCGCATGTTTGGCCGCGGTGTAGGCGGTGAAGACAGGCTTGCCATGTTTGCCCTCCATCGATGACATGTTGATCACTCGCCCATCGCCTTTTTTGAGCATTTCGGGCAGCGCGCGGCGCGTGGCCCAGAAGGTCGAATAGACGTTCCACTTCATCGCTTCGTCGAAGGCTTCGTCGGACAGGTCCACCATCGGCTGAAGATCGCCTGCGCCGCCCGCATTGTTGACGAGAATGTCGAGCGTGCCGAATTCATCGATGGTTTTGTCGATAAAGCCCTCCACATTTCCCTGATTCATCACGTCGCCCGCGACGAAGATCGCCCGGTCTCGTCCGGGCCGATTGACCCGCAACTCGTCAAGAACGCGCGCGCCTTTATCGGCATTACGGGCAAACAGAGCGACCTTTGCGCCTTCGGCCATAAACGCCTCGGCAATGCCGCGCCCAAGCCCTGCGGTGCCCCCGGTGATGGCTGCGACTTTTCCTTCGAGTTTCATGGCCTGTCTCCCTTTAATGCTTGCCTAGCGATACGCGCCGCGGAGTGCACCTTGCCAAAATGGGCAATTGCCCGCCGCCATCATGCGCGTCCTTATGACAAGTATGAACGAAGTAGATGTTATCGTCTTGGGATGCGGACCTGCGGGGATGACCGCAGCCTTGGCCGCGCATGAAGCCGGGGCAAGCGTCGCGTTGGTCGAACGCTTCGACCGGATCGGCGGTACGGGGGCTATCTCCGGCGGAGTAATCTGGGTGCCCGACAATCCGCGCCAGCGTGCCACAGGAATGACGGATAGCCGCGAAGAGGCGCTCGCCTATTTCCACAGCCTCGGCCACGGCGATCTGGTCGATGAGACATTGGAGGCCTTTGTCGACGTTGGCCCGGAGGCGCTGGCCTTCCTCGAGGGTGCCGGAGCGCTGAAGGTCGCGCTGCTCGATGGCTACCCCGACTATTATCTCGACCGACCCGGCGCGAAACCCGAAGGCGGGCGGGCGCTCGATCATGATCTGTTTGCTTTGGGTCAGTTGAAGGAATGGGCAGGGCGCATCACCGCGATCGAAGAACCCAAGCCGATGATGCTGCGCGAGACGCCCTTGGGCGGAGGCAGCGGCATCGTGCCGCCAGAGGAATTGCAGCGGCGCATGGCCAATAATGAACGTGGCTTCGGGCAGGCGATGATCGGGCGGCTGCTGCAAGCCTGTCTGGATCGTGGGATCGAGCCGATCCTGAATGTCGAGACGAAGCAATTGGTGAAGGACGCGGATCGCGTCTCCGGGATTGATGGCACGCGCGATAGCGAGCCTTTTCAGCTCAATGCTCGCAACGGTGTTATCATCGCAACCGGTGGGTTCGAGTGGGACGAGGACAAACGCCAGACCTTCCTGCGCGGTCCGATGGATGCACCAGCCAGTCCGCCGACCGCGCGCGGCGAGGGGCTGGCGCTGGCGATGGCGAGCGGCGCAAAACTCGGCAACATGACGCAAGGCTGGTGGGCACCGACGCTGGTCGTGCCTGATGCGCCCTGGCCCGATGGCGAGCAACGCGCCGTGCCGGTGCTGATCGAGCGGACCGTGCCGCATTCGCTGATGGTCAATCGCAAGGGAGAGCGGTTCTGCAACGAGGCGGCGAATTACTCGGCGCTGGCAGGCGCTTTCCACCAGTTCGATCCGCAGACCTACGACTATCCGAACCTGCCTGCATGGCTGGTGTTCGACGCCGATTATGTCGAGCGCTATCCGATTGGCCCGCGCCTGCCGGGGGCAACCAGTGCCTGACTGGGTTACGCGGGCAGAAACGCTGGTCGAACTGGCAGATGCGATCGGTGTTCCATGCGGGGCTTTGTCGGCAAATGTCGCGCGGTTCAACGCTCATGCCGAGGCAGGGCACGATCCCGATTTCGACCGCGGCACCAGCGCCTACGATCATTTCTACGGAGACCGCTCGCGCGAAGGGACCGCCGTCACATTGGGTAAGGTCGAGCGCGCACCGTTCTACGCGGTCGAAATCCGCATGGGCCTGCTCGGCACTAATGGCGGCGCGCGGACTGACGGGCAGGCGCGCATCCTCGGCCACAATGATGAGCCGATTGCCGGGTTGTACGGTGCGGGCAATGCCATCGCCTGTCCAACGGGCGGGATTTATGCAGGCGCAGGTGGTACGCTCGGCCCGGCGCTGGCCTTTGGATACATCGCAGGGCGTACTGCGGCGCGGGCGAATATCTGATGATAGAACGAAATCAGTCTTTCCTAGCCTCAAACTCGATGTGCAGTTCCTTCAAGCTGCGCAGCAGGAAATGCGGGTGATAGGTGAAGTCGTTCTTCCCTTCGGCGAACCACATATCCTCGAACCGGTCGACCACGGCGGTAAAGCCCCAGATCAATTCGCGCCGGGCGAGCGGTGCGCCAAGGCAGTGATGCGTCCCTGATCCAAAACCCATGTGACTGCCCGCTTTGGGCCGGTCGAGATCGAGCTTTTCGGGGCATTCGAACGCGCGTTCATCGCGATTGGCGGCGGCAAAGCGGATGTTGATCATGGCGCCCGCCGGGATTGTCACTCCGGCCAGCTCGGTATCGTCCTTTACGAACCGCATCAGCGATTGCACCGGGCTTTCCAGCCGCACCACTTCCTCCACGAAGGTCCGCATATATTTGTCAGGATCGGATTTGAGCTGGTGCCACACATCCTTGTTCTCGATCAGCAGCTTCATCCCTGCCGCCAGCGCGTTGGTGGTCGTCTCGCTGCCGCCAACAAACGTATCCGCCATCATCTCGGCGTGAAGCTCGTTGTCGGTCAGCGGGCGGCCCCATTCCTCGATCACGGTGTTGACCAGCACGCTGATCAGGCTGTCATCGGGATTGGCGCGCAGCCTTTCAAAGATTGGCTGGAAGTATTGCTGCGCCTCGATCTCGCGGTCGACCATCTCCATATGCTGGTCTTCGGGCAGCATCAGCGAGATGCGCTGGAAAAATGCCTCGGTCCAGCGCTTGATCCTCCAGATATCCTCGCGCTTGGCTCCCATCTGCTCGCCGATGATGAACAGCGGCAGGGGCACGCAGAATTGCTTCACCCATTCGCAGCGACCGTCTTCGATAAAGCCGTCGATCAGGTCATAGGCGAGGGTCTCGACCAGCGGATCGATCTCCTTGATCCGGCTCGGTTTGAACGCCTGGTTGAACATCGCACGCATCTGTTTGTGGTTGGGATCATCGCGGCCGTTGAGCGTTGGGGCGGGCACCCATCCCTTTTCCTCAAAGCGGGCTGCTACCATCTCCCCGCGTTCGATATTTCCGGCACTGGCGCGGAAGGGCGTGTCGGCTGAGGAGCTTGGAAAGCGCTCCGGGTCCATCAACACTTCGCGCACATGATCGTAGCGGCTGACGACATACATATCGGTGCCCGGAATGTTGTAGGCGGGTGCCTCGTCGCGCAGCTTTTTATAGGCGTCATAGGGGCATTGCTGGAGATCGGGATCGAACAGATTGATGTTCAGATCGTCATTGGCGGCTGTCGCCATGTCTCACTCCCGAATTTGCCTATGGTCTTTGGCACAGGATCACCGCGATATGGCGCATGCACAATTGGCGGAATGGGGAGGGCGCGATCATGGAGCCGGCACTTCAGGAATTGCTCGACAAGCAGGCGATCGGCGAGGTGATCCAGCGATACTGCCGCACGCTCGACTGGCTCGATGCAGAAGGGCAGGCGAGCTGTTACTGGCCGGATGCCCATATCGAATATGGGTTCTTCACGGGCCGTGCCGAGGATTTCCTGCCGGTGGTAATGGAAACCGAGAGCAATCTGGCCCGGCGCTGGCACCTGCTTTCGCAGCCGCTGATCCGGTTTCACTCACCTACCAGCGCCAGCAGCGAATGCTACGGGGTTTTCGGCGGTGGGCGAACGCAGGAGGACGGTAGTATAGCTGGCGATCTGATCGGTGGGCGTTATCTCGACGAGTGGGAAAAGCGCGCCGGTGACAATGGGCCAGAGTGGCGCATTTCGGCGCGCACCTACATTCTCGATTGGAAGAGCCCGCTTGCGAACCAGCCGATGTTCGATCCGGACCCTGAACTCCCGCTGCCGACCCTCAAGATCCATAAGGGTGGGCATCCGAAGTATCGCAAGCTTTAGTCTTCGGCAGGCGGGTCCATATAGTCGCGATAATAGGTCAGCTGGCCATTCGCGACCTTGTAGATGCCGACACCGCCGCGTGCGCCTTCGGGGGAGTGCCCATCTCCTATATGCATGGTCCAGCGCGCCCAGACAGCATGATCGTCACCGCAAATCTCATCGACGGTGAATTTGATCTTCCGTTCGCCCATTTCGGCGACCATCGTCGTCATGAAGCCAAGGATCGCCTCGCGCCCCTCATATCGGCCCCAGATCGGGTCTTCTAGCAACGCATCCTCGGCGAATAACGGCGCGAGCTTGGTGTAGTCACCCTCATCCTGAATAGCCCAGAATTGCTCGATCACTCTTTGCGCTTCGCCCTGCATTTTGCATCTCCTCAATTGCGCAGACAATGCCACGAGCAGCGCGCGGAGCTCCCCTGCGAAAATCACGAGGCTTGGGTTCGGGCGCTTTCAGCTATCCTGTCCGGCACAGGAGTAGAGACTTATGTCGACGACCCCGCGCGTATCCTCCGCGATCCCCGGCGAGCCAGCGCATCTCGGTTCGGTGCTGGCACACCACCCGGACCTCGCGACCCGGTTCATGGAGCTGTATGGCACATTCTGGGATTCCGACGTCTTGTCCGCCCGGCTCAAGGAAGTGGCGCGGATGCGCAATGCCCGTGTCACCGAGTGCGGGTTCTGCCGCAACGTGCGGTTCGACAAGGCGGTTGGCGAGGGGCTGAATGAGGCGATCGTCGATGACATTACCGATGGATATGAGACATCCGACAAGCTGACCGATGCGGAGAAAGCGGTACTGAAATTCACCGATGCGCTGATCTTCGATCCCGACTTACTGACAAGCGATGCGCGCGCGGCGTTGCAGAAGCACTTGAGCCCCGAGCAGATTGCCGAGCTTGGCATGGGGATCACATTGTTCCTCGCGCTGGCGAAGGCGCTGATCACGATGGGGCTGGAGCCGGAGGTGATGGAGCGCACCGTCCTGCCGACACCCGCACCGACTCAGCGGGAGGCGGCAGAATGAACGGCCCCGTCGCGCAGGCCGTATCCGGCAATCCGGCATTCGCAGAGCAATACACAGCGTTCCGCAACGCTGCGCATGAAGCGCTGGGAGAAGAGTTGACCGGCCAAGTACGGCATGCAGTCGCGCAGGTTCACGGCCTTGATGGCGCTCCGGGCGATGGCGCCGCGCCCGAGTTGTCGGATGATGAAGCCACGCAAATCTGTGTCTCCTATGCCCGCCATATGCCGTTCGAGCATACCGCGATCACAGATGCCGAGGCGGCTCAAGTGATCGAAGCAATTGGTGAGCCGGGCTATGTCGCGCTTTCGGTTGTGGCCGCGCTTGCCGATGCCGAATGCCGCGCTGCGATGGTCGACCTGCCCGGCCTCGCTGCGTGAGTTAACCCACCCGCTCCGGATGCCGCTCTGCTAGCGTGAATCCAGCCTGCGGTGGGGTGGGTTCCTGTTGGTAACAAGCCGTGTCATAGAAATCGTGCAGCCGCGAAATCCTGCCATCGCGAATTTCGACCACGCCGCATATATGCGGGGTCATGAGATCGCGCCCATCGTCTGCCCAGTGATGGTCGACCCGTTCGGTGAAGACCGTGTCGCCGCTCGATGCGATATGGATGAGGTCGGCGGTAAAGTGGGTCATCTCGGCAAGGATCGGTATTTCGTTAGCGAATCCGCCTGAGGTGAGCAAATCGTGGACCGCCTGCTGCCCTTTCAAGTCGGGAAGACCGCTATTCGACCAGACGAAATCGGGCGTGGTCAGTTCGGGCAACGCCTCGACGATCCGCCCGTCATTCATCGCCTTGAATATCTGGAGCGCGAGCCGCTCATTCGCATTCGAAGCATCGTCGAGATCGATCATTTCACTCTCCCAGTTCGCGCAGTGGGTCGGTTCCATCCCATTCCTGCGAAGCCTCCTGAACCATTGCATAAAAGCCCCTGATCGCGTCATCGGGCTCGTAAAGCTCGATCATATGGCCGAGCGAGGCGGTGGCATCCATGAAGGCAAATCGGGTTCCGGTTGCCGTCTCGCAAAGCTGGGCGAGCGGCATGCCGGCACCTTCGAACTGCGCGATGCCCGCTGCCAGGTCGTCCACAAACACCGCCGTATGGTGCAGTCCCGAAGCTGCCGAGCGATCGGGGAACAGGTCCGATATTGCGTTCGGCTGCTCACTGTGCACCTGAACGAACTCGACCATCACCTCGCCCCACTGGCCGTAAGCGGAGGAGTGATCGAACGCTCGTTCAACGCCGCGATGGGTGCTTTGTGTGAGCGGGACATGGCGAAAGATGAAGTACGGGCCGGACCCGAATGCAGCGCAATGCGCGCGAGCCGCTGTCTCGATGTCGTCAACCGCATAGGCCAGTTGCTGGACCGGCAGATCGGGGAGCGTGCCCATGTCAGTTCACCGCGCGGATTTTGCCTTCCCAATAGGGCGCGCGCAGCTCGCGGCGCAGGATCTTCCCCGAAGGATTGCGCGGTAATGCGTCGATGAAGTCGACCGATTTCGGGCATTTGTAGCCCGCGATGTGCTCGCGGGCATGGGCGATCATCTCGGCTTCCGACAACGCCTCGCCGTCCTTCACCACCACGCATGCCTTCACTGCCTCGCCCCACTTCTCGCTCGGCACGCCGATCACCGCGACATCGGCTACCTTGGGGTGGGCGTAGAGCGCGTTTTCGACCTCGGCGGGGTAGATGTTCTCACCGCCCGATATGATCATGTCCTTCACCCGGTCGTGAATATAAAGATAGCCGTCTTCGTCGAGATACCCGGCATCGCCGGTCCGCAGCCAGCCTTCGGCATCGATGGTTTCGGCGGTTGCCTCGGGATTGTTCCAGTAACGGCTCATGTTCTTCGATGAGCGTGTGGCGATCTCGCCGACCGTGCCGACAGGCACCTCTTCGCCTGCTTCGTCGATGATCTTGATCTCGACACCCGGGAGAGGCGTGCCGACACTGCGCATTCTGGGTGAGCCTTCGGGTACGTGGTCTTCGGGATCGAGCGCGACGATGGTGCCGCTCGTCTCGGTCATTCCGTACATCTGCACAAACCCGCAACCGAGCACGTCCATCGCCTGTTTCATCAGCTCAAGCGGGATCGGCGAAGCGCCATAGGTGATGTATTGGAGGCGGCTGAAATCAACCTCTTTCGAACGCGGGTGATTGAGCAAGATCTGGATCGCGGCGGGGACAAGGAAGATTTTCGAGATGTTGAAATTCTCGATCAGGTCGAGCGCCCTGGTCGGATCGTATTCGGGCAGGACGATGGCGTTCGTGCCCGCGACCATCGTCGTGATGCCGGTGCCGGTGCCGCTGATGTGAAAGCACGGCATGGCGAGCAGCGTCACGTCACCTTCGACCGGCTCCTGCCACTGCCGCATCTCACCCTGACCGGCGGCGTCGCGGCTCGACAGGATCGATCCATGCGTGATCACCGCACCCTTGGGCCGTCCGGTCGTGCCCGAGGTGTAGAGTTGCAGCGCATCGTCATCGAGGCCGACATCGGCGATGATCGGCTTGGGCGAAAAGCCGTCGCGCCAGATGCGGTAGTCGGTGCCGGAATGGTCGGGCGCATCGATGCCGATGACCTGTTCGACATCGGGTGTGTCCGACCGGATTTGCGCCAGGATGTCGGCAAAGCCTTCGCCAATGAAGGTCACCCGCGCTTCGCAATTGGCGAGGATATAGGCGACTTCGGGCGGGGCGAGCCGCCAGTTCACCGGCGTCATGACCGCGCCGATCTTGGCCGCGCCGATGAATGCCTCGAAATAAAGCGGGTGGTTCTTGCCGAGAAACGCCACACGCTCGCCCTTGCGCACGCCCAGCGCGCTCAGCGCATTGGCAACCCGGTTGCTGCCCTCGTTAAGCTCGGCAAAGGTGATGACCTCGTCGCCATAGGTGAAGGCGGCGGTGTCGCCCTGATTGCGCGCGTGCTCGCGCACGATGTCGCAAAAGGATTGAGCTTCCTGGCTCGCCGCGATCGATGTTTCCTGTCCCATCCGGCAAGGCTACGCGCGTTCTTCCTGCGAGTCATTGTCAGAATGCATAGCCGTAGTTCGGTGCGATTGTGGGTTAGGCTGTGCGTGCAATGGACAATCATGAACCGCCAGACGGCTTCGAGCCTGCGCACTTCTCGCCCGGATTCTTGGACCACGGGGGACCGTATTTTCTGCGCACGCAAGCGGAGGGTCCGCAGATAGTAGGCTTGCGGATAGAGCCGCACCACATCAATTATCAGGACGCCGCGCATGGCGGGGTAATCTCGACCTTTGCCGACGTTGCACTCAGCCATGCGGTTTATGACGCGGAGCGACCGCGGCTGATCCCGTCGACGATTACGCTGGGCGTGAACTATCTGCACGGCGCGAAGCTTGGCGATTGGCTGGAGGCCTATGTGCGGATCGATCGGCTGGGCGGGCGGACGGCCTACACGTCGGGCGAAATTCGCCGCGGCGCTGAGCCTATCGCGACGATGACCGGGGTGTTTGCGATCAAGCGCTAACCCAGCCACCGCGCGACAACCGGCGTCGAGGGATCCTGCTTACCGTGATAACCGCATGATCCTTCGGGCATTTCGGAAAGATCGACGCCTTCGACCTGACGAAATTCGCGCCAGTCATACAGGCCGGTGCGGCGCGCAATTCGCCAATCACCGCCGCGCTTCTCAAACCGATCGACATAGCGACCGGCTATGACGGCGGAGTAGATTGCGGCTTTGTCGGGAAACACATCAGGAATGGAATAGCCTGCCGGGACCGTGTGCATCGCGGTCATATAGGTTTCGGTGTGGCAGACATCGGCTCCTTCGAACCCGAACTGGATCTGCCCAAGCTGATGCTGGGTTGCGAGGCACGGGTCGATGATCGCGCGCGCCTGATCGACGAAACCGCGCCAGTCGCCGACGAGATCGCCGAACTGAAACTGCGCATCGTCGTGAAACAGATGCTCCATCATGCCCCACCGGCGGCGGTCGATGGCGTGGGCATAGGCGGCGATCACATCGGTGATTGCAGCGCGATCTTCGAGGCGCATGTTCATGTCTCCAGCTCCACGATGACTTTGCCGATGTTCCTGCCGGTGAAGAGCTTTTCATAGGCGTTGAGGGTGTTGTCGAGACCCGTCGTGATGTCATACGGCATGGTTAGTCTCCCTGCTTCCGTCCATTCGCGCAGCCTTGCTGTCAGCTCTGCCCCGCGATCCATGAAGTCGGGGGAGAAGAATCCCTCGATCCGCAAGCGCCGCATCAGCACCTGATCGTATTCCTTGGGCGATGTGCGCCTGTCCGAGCCGTAATCGGCGAGCAGTCCGCACACCGCGACCCGCCCGTAATGGTTCATGCGGGTGAGCACTTCGTCGAGCAGCGGCCCGCCGACATTGTCGAAATAGACGTCGAAGCCGCCTGCCGCATCGAGCTGCGCGCCGACATCCTCCCGTTTGTAATCCACGGCCCCGTCGATCCCGAACTTTTCGATCAGCATCCGGCATTTGTCTGCGCCACCGGCGATGCCCCAGGCCTCGCAGCCCAGTATCCGTGCGATCTGCACTGCGAGTATCCCGGTCGCACCTGCTGCGGCGGATACCAACACCCGCTCTCCCGACTTGGCTGCGCCGGTCTGTTCAACACCCCACAGCGCGGTCCAGCCATTCATCCCGAGCGGACCGAACCAAGCGCGCCTGTCCGCTACCGATGGGTCGAGCTTCACCGCGCCCGACATCGCCGCATCGACCTGGCTGATCCGGCCCCACACACCAAACGCCCGCACCAGATCGCCCTCGGTAAACCCGTCAGCTTTCGAAGCGATCACTTCGCCCACCACCAGCCCCGTCATCGGTGCGCCGACGGGCAAAGGCGGCTGATAACCATCCTCGCGGTCGGTCAGCCACAGGCGTGTGCCTGCATCCATCGACAGCATCGCGTTCCGGATGCGGATCTCGCCATGGGCAAGCTCGGCCAAAGGGTCTTCCACCAATGCCAGAGCGCTCGCGAAATCGGTACCCTCCGGTCGACGTTCTATGCGCCAGAATTCATTGTCCATGGTTCACTTTGTCCGGACGGTCGCCGCGGCGACAAGGGGCGCTTTTGCTAGGATGCTATCACTTTGGCGCGGTGCGTGCGTGCGGTGCGAAATCTAGTCTCCCCTACGAGAGATTGGGGAGACGATAGATGGCACTCATCACGGTAATCGGCGCGAGTGGTCGGCAGGGTATGGCGCAGGTGAGGCAGGCCTTGAAGGCAGGCTATGATGTGCGCGCGATTTCACGTCAGGAAGATCCGTTCGGGGGCGCGAAGATTGACGGTGTCGAACGCGTCGAGGTGCGCCCGATGGACCTCTACGATACGTCGACATTCAAAGGTGCGCTCGAAGGATCGGATTACATATTCTACACCCACCCGCTTCAGGCGCGTGCCGATCGGGCCGTGCTGATCGGTGATCTGGGCAAGGTGGCGGCGGAGCTGAATGTAAAGCGCGTCGTCTGGAACACCTCAAGCTGGATACCTGACAGGCCCGGTGACCCGTTCACTTATGGCGAAAACACCAAGGGTATCAACGCGCTGTGGCGTTCGGGTGCACCGGGAACCGTGTTTGGCAGCGTATTGTTCATGGACAATCTGCTGACCAACTGGGCGCGGCCCTTTATCGTCAATGAGGGACGCTATGTATACCCGCACAATCCTGAGCTGGAGGCCAACTGGATCAGCCTCGATGATGTCGCGAAGTTCATGCTCGCGAGCCTTGAGCGCCCCGACATGGAAGGCGCGTGGCTGAACATTGGCGGTCCTGAGCGGCTGGTTGGTAAACAGGTCACCAAATATCTCTCCGCAGCGCTGGACAAGGACATCACTTACGATCCGTGCACGCCGGAGGAATTCGGACGCTATCTGGTCGAAGCGGCAGGCGACACCATGCCAGCGGAAATGCGCGAGGATTTCGCCAAGGGTATTCAGGCGTTCTACGAATACAACAACGAAGCGCCCACGCGGCCCTTCGAGGTGGACATGGACCATGTCTACGAACGCTTTCCCGAACTGGAGGGGGAGCTGGAAGATCTTGGCACATGGACCAAGCGTCAGGATTGGGGGGAGAGCAATTTCCGGCCTGCTTTTGGGTGAGGTTGTACTCGGACCCACCCCCAAGCCCCTCCCGCTTGCGGGAGGGGAGCGAGACTTGCCAGCTTGCTGGCTAGTCGCAGCGGGGTGGGCTGTTCACTCCGCTGCTTCGCGCTGTTCCTGTGCGAAAATCTCCAACAGATCATCGTCCGAAGCCTTGATCAGCTTTTCGACCCACTGGTGAAAAACCTGCCCGCCGCCTTCGTTGCGACCGAACAGCACTTCGGGCAGCAGGCCGGATTGTAGCGCTTCATGCTGGCGCTTGCCGGTCGCGTAATCCTCGTCGCGTACCACCACTTCGAGGAAGTCGAACTGCTCGTGGGCCGACTTCACATCCTCTTCGGTTTCGGGCTGGTTTTCCATCACATAAAACTGCGTCGTGTAGCTTTCGCCAACCGCGTCGCCGGGGAACAGCTGACTGATCATCGCCCCGCGCTGACCGCCGCCGTAAAAGCTCGCGATCGAGATATGCGGGAAGATCGTCCACACGCCCTGGGTCAACGCATCATCAGGCAGATCGTCGTCCGACATTTGCGACAGATCGAGCATCTCGTCGCTGCCGGTCTTTTGCGCGAATTTCGATGGGCTGGAGAGCCGTTGATGCGGGCCCCAGAAAAAGTAGTTCGCGCGGTTGAAGAAGTCTGCGCCAAACGTGTCCTTGTGCAGCACTGGCAGGTGGTAGAAATCGAGATAGCCATCATAGGCGGTCTTCCAGTTCGGGCCTGATAGAGTGCGCTGCGCGAACAGCGTCCAGTCCTTGAACCCGAAGGCTTCGAGCAGGCTGTCATAGCCGCACAGATAATCTTCGATCGAAAGCTTCGATTTGGGATCGAGAGTCACCCAGATCAGTCCCGCGCTTTCGTGCACAGGGAAGCGGTGGAGGCAATGCGCGGCCTTGTCGATCGCGCCGAAGTCTCCCGGTGAAGCGACGCCGATCAGATCGCCATCCTGCTTGAACGTCCAACCGTGATAGCCGCAGGTGAAGCGGCTGGCATTGCCGGTTCCGCTCGCCAAGGGATTGCCGCGATGGGTGCACATGTTGAGATAGGCAATCACTTCGCCGTCTTTTTGGCGAGAGAGCAACAGCGGCACGCCGCAGATATCCATCGCCTTGAAATCGCCCGGCTCAGGCAGTTCGCAGGACGGCGCGACCATCAGCGGCAGACGGCGGAAGATGTTGCGCTTTTCCAGCTCGAACAGGTCAGGATCGGTATAGGCGCTCGCCGGTATCCGCACCACATCATCGGCGAGCTCCATCGTATCCGCCTCGCCATGGGCGATGAGGCTGCGGGTCATGGTGATCAGTTCTTCGCGCGACATCGTATGCCTCCAATCGAAATCATGCCCAGAGGATGCGCCTTGCAGCGCCCTAGCGGCAACGGTCATTTTTGTGAGAGGTTGGCTTAGTTTTCCCAAAGCCAAACGGGCGGACCAAAAGGCCCGCCCGCTCGTGACGAACTGCGTGTTCGACTAGAAACGGAAGCTGGTCTCGACAAAGATCTGACGACCGCGGTTCTGGGTCACCACCTCATCATCGCCCAGCGGCAAGCCAAAGCCTGCGGCGCCGCCTGGTGAGAGGAAGGGGCGTGGGCCGGATGTGTTGACCCAAATCTCGTCCGAGAGGTTGTTGCCGACCAACGCGACCTTCCACCTGCCATCGGCGTCGCCGATCGAAATGCGGGCGTCGAAGGCGAAATAGTCATCTTGTCTGAAGTCGTTCGGCGTGTCCTCATTGGTGAAATAAGAATCGGAATAGATGATGTTTCCGCCCAGCCCGAGATCAAGGCTGTCGCCCAGCGGGATGATCCAGTCGGCCGCCAGGTTGCCGGACCAGGTCGGCGCGCGCGCCGCGTCGCGTCCATCCAGATCGTTGCCAGAACTGGTAATGAAGGTGTCGCTGAATTCCGCGTCGAGATAGGCGACGTTGCCGGAAATGCTCAGCCCTTCGACCGGAGTGCGCCAGCCCAGTTCGAGGTCCACGCCCTGCGAGGTAAGCTCACCGGCGTTGAGGGTAAGGAACTGGATGTTGACCGCGTCGAAGTTCTGAACCTGCAGGTCTTCGAACACGTAGTAATAGGCCGTGGCGTTCACGGTGATAGTGCGATCGGCGAATTGCGATTTGACCCCGATTTCACCGCCGATGGTCGTTTCGGAGTCGAAGATCAACGCGTCGAAATTGCCTGACAGCGCCGCCGTGCTGAGGCTGGCGGATGGCAGCGCGGAGTTATCGATACCCCCGGATTTGAACCCGGTCTTGAACGAGGCGAAGACATTGATGTCATCGGCCGCCTGATATCGCAGCGTCACTTCCGGCGAGATGTTGTCATCGGCAAAGTCGATCGGTCCGGAGAAAAAGCCCGGTGCGACAAAACCCGGCCCTTGCAGGAATGTATGCAGGAACGGCACGCTGATGGTCTGCGTTTTCTTTTCGTCGGTGTAGCGCAGGCCGCCCGACAGTTCGAGCTGATCGGTCAGATCGAAGATGACCGAGCCGAAGAACGAAATCGCTTCGGTCTTGGTTACGTGACGCTTGTCCCAGTCATAGGTAAACCCGGTCACCGGATCGGGGGCGATCAGCGAGATGTTGACCGCCTGCTGCGCGGTGTCGAACACGAAAGTGCGATCTTCGTAAAATGCGCCGACCATGAAGTTGAACGGGCCATCGAAGTCCGACGTGACCCGCAGTTCCTGCGTGTATTGTTCCAGCTGGTTGACCGGGTCCGAACAGCCGACGCCCTGAGGCACGCCCGCTCCGTTGGTCGCTGCAAGGGCTGGCGCATTGGTTGCCAGGAATGTCGGATCGGCAATTGCATTGCCAATGGGTGAGAATGCCGGCCCGATGCCGACATATCCATAGCAGTCGAAATCGACAGCATCGAGATCGAGAAAGCCCGATGTCGATGTCAGCGTCAGGTAGTCCGACAGATCGAGGTTGAACAACAACCGGCCAAACCAGATTTCCGTTTCAGCAAACGGCACGCCATTGCGGCCTGCTGCTTCCGACGGAGTGGGAACGCCGGCAGCGAGCGAGGGCGCGGCGTCCGACAGCAGGTATTTGCCATCGAAAGCGTTGCAGTCATTCCCTGCCGGGATCGCGACGACGCCTTGCAGCAGGAAGATCGGATCTGCCACGCCATTGGCGCCGCAGAAAATGTCAGAGTGCTGGATCGCGCCATCGCCCTCGTTCTTGACATATTGGAGTTTGAAATTCGCATCGAAGCGGTCATCCGGCTCCCAATCGAGTGTCAGGCGCGCAACCAGATTCTGCTGTCCGCGGAAATCGCCGTTGGCCGAGTTTGCTCCTGGCTGCAGTTCGACAAATTCGTCGATATCGTTCCATTGCGCGGCAACGCGAATACCCAGAGTGTCGGTAACCGGGCCTGAGATATAGCCGTTGACCGTGTAGCCCTCTTCCTCGAATTCGTATTGGGCCTGCCCTCCCACTTCCCATTCGGGCGTTGGGTCTGCGGATCGGATCGCGAACACGCCCGCAGATGCGGACTTCCCGAAGAACAGCGATTGCGGGCCTTTCAGAATATCGATCTGCTGGGTGTCGAAAAAGCCCGCCTGCACGAGGCGCATGGTCGAAATCTGTACACCGTCGAAATCGAACGCGACCGCGCTGTCGAAGGCTGCCGAGATGTTGGAAGAGCCCACGCCGCGTAGCGAAATCTGACCGCCCGATCCAGATCCGCCGACCTGCACGTTCAAGGAGGGTACGCGGCCAACGACATCGGCCACCTGATCGACTCCGTACTGCTCTAGCAACTCGTTCCCGAGAACGGTGACCGTGACGGGAACTTCCTGGAGACTTTCGGTCTGACGCCGCGCCTGCACAAGGATCACATCCTCGCCCTGCTCCTCAGCCACTTCTTCCAGTTGGCCGTCTTGGGCGAAAGCAGCATTGGGCATAGCGACCGATATCGCGATGGCCGCGCTGCTCAGAAAAGTCCGGCGCAGCATCTGTGCGCTGTTACCAGAGGCAATGCGGGTGTGAAGTTTGGTCATCGTGCTCTCTCCCTATAGAGCCTCGACCTTGGCCGAGGCCCTGTTCCCCAACGCCGGCGCGCATGATTTTGCGTCTTCCGGTATGATTGGAAGTGTAGGGGCAGGGTCGCGCCGCTCATCTAGCAAAAGCGCTAGTAAGTGCGACAAAGTGCGGCATTATCGTCACACGACGGCGGAAAGCGGAGTTTTCCGTAGCGTCGGGCCTATCAGAAATGCGTAGTCATTCAGCGGCGTCGCGCGTGTCTCTGGTCGAGGCCTCAGCCTCCATCTGTGTTACGCGAGGGTCGTTGGGCCACACCCATTCCTCTCCGATCACCTGCTCGATCCGAAGCTCTTCAGGCACGTTTTCGATGCCGATCATTCGGTCGCAGGATTGGTGGAACGAGTAGATCCGCGCTTCCTGATAGGACAGCGGCACGCTGCGAAACGCGGAGCTTTGCATCGAATGTTGGATCGCCTCGCCGAACTGCGTGTCTTCGAGAATGATCGGACTCATCTGGCGGCCATTAGGCTGGGTTTCATCGGGCACAGTCCAGAGGTCGGGCGCTGGGCCGTCCCCCCAATCGAGCGCCATCGTCACCAGCTCCAGCCGCGTCGTGTTCAGCGATGTCGGCCAGAACAATAGCGGCGGCACGAAATAGTTCGAGAGCGGGGAAACCCAGTTTGGGAACAGCGTGTAGCTTTGCGTGCAGGTCCGCCCGAGTTCACCGACGCTCTCGATCTGCTGCCATTCGGGCGGGCTATCGACCGCGCGAACATGCTCGCGATCCGTCGTGCGTGGTGGCGGTGCCAACATGCGGGCGTGGCCGTGGGGGTACATCGTGTTGAGGTTGCGTTTGGGATCGACCAGCGGGGCGACGGTTTCCGGGTGGATGAATGGCACATGATAAACCTCCATGTTGGCCTCCATCGCGACCTTCCAGTTGCAATTGAGCTCGAAAGAATGGCGCGCGGCGAGCTTCACCTTGTCGAACGCAAACTCGTCCCATTCGCGCATGAGTGGACCAAGCCATTGGGTCAGCGGCATCGCATCTGCGTCGAAATTCACGAAGATCACGTTCCCCAGCATTTCGCAGCGCACAGGCAGCAATCCGCGGCATGACATGTCGAAATCGGGCGGGAAATCCTGCCGTTCGGGCACGCCGATCAGCGATCCGTCGGTCCTGTACGTCCAGTTGTGATAGCCGCACATCAGCCGCGACGATTTGCCGAAATCCTCGGTCACCACTGGCGCGCCGCGATGGCGGCAGGTGTTGTAGAAGGCGCGGACCTTTCCATCCATTCCGTGCACGATGACGATCGGATCGCCCGCATTGTCCCAGCGCATGTAACAGCCGGGTTCGGGAATCTCGTCGATATGGCCCGCGAACAGCCAGCTCTTGCGAAAGATATGCTCCTGTTCGAGCGCGAAATATTCTGGTGAGGTGTAGCGCGCAGCGGGCATGTCGGGCAGTTTCGGGAAACCCTGCGGCGGCATCGTCCGGCTGCCCTCCCATTCCATCAGCGCTCGCAAGCGTGCGACTTCGGCGTTATCCATCATCCGCTCTCTCCCGGCAGGCAGGATAGCCAACGCGCTGTGCGGCGCACCTCACACTTTTCTCATCGGTTTAAACAGTGGTGCCCCGCCGATCCGACAATAGTCTGCACCGAAACATAGATCTCTGGGGAGAGAGCGATGGCAGGACGGGTAGCGGGCAAAATTGCGCTGGTGACAGGCGGCGCGATGGGGCTGGGCAAAGCCGATTGCGAGCGGTTGGCCGAAGAAGGCGCGCATGTAATCGTCACCGATCGCGAGGTCGAAAAGGCGCATCAGGTGGCGGATAGCATCGGCGGAGATGCGATGGCGCTCGATGTGACCGATGAGCAGCAATGGAAGGACGTGATGCACGCGGTCGAGGAACGTCACGGCGGTCTCGACATCCTCGTCAACAATGCCGGCAATGTGATCTTTGAAAGTATCGAGGATTGCCCGCTCGATCATTTCAAGCTGCACCTCGACATTCATGTGGTCGGAACGTTTCTGGGCTGCAAATACGCGCTGCCGCTGATGAAGCATCGGCACAAAACAGTCGGCGGCGGAGGTTCCTCGATCGTCAATATGGCCTCGACCGCGGCGCTTATGGGCTATGGTAATATCCCGGCCTACACGGCGGCGAAAGGCGGGATCAGCTCTATGACCCGCTCGATCGCTGTCCATTGTCAGGATGAGGGGTATGGCATCCGCTGCAATGCGCTGGCACCCGGCGGTATCGAAACGCCGATGGTGATGGAGGTGTCCGGCCGGGCCGGGGAGGAGCCAATGGAAATCCCCGACGGCCCGCTGCCCAGCGATGCGCTGGGTCATCCGCGCGATGTCGCCGGGTGCGTGGCGTTTCTCGCTTCGGACGATGCGCGGTTCCTGAGCGGCCTGACGATCCCGGTGGACAACGGCCTCGACGCCCGACCTCATCATTAGATTGTGTCGACATTCAGCCCTGACGGCCTGCAAATGGCGACTTTCCACGCTTCCGGTGCTCACGGCCTGGAAGGCCGCTGCGCGCCGGGTCGTGCAACCTCACCATTTTCGCCACGCCATGATCTAAATGTCGACACAATCTAATCCTCCTAGTTCAGCTCCTGCCAAAGGCGAAGGCGCGTATCGTTGGTATGTGCTCGGGCTGCTGACGCTGGTCAGCATGTTCTCGATCGCGGACCGGCTGGTGTTCTCGATCCTGCTGGAAGACATCAAGGCCGAGTTCTCCTTTTCCGATGGTCAAATCGGCTTGCTCGGCGGACTGGCCTTTGCCGCGACTTATGTGATCGTCGGATTTCCTGCGGCACGACTGGCTGATCGATCCGTCCGCAAGAATATTGTCGCTGGAGCAATTGCATTCTGGAGCGGGATGACGGCTCTGTGCGGGCTGGCGACCGGATTCTGGACGCTATTCTTTGCCCGCACCGGCGTTGGCGTGGGTGAGGGGTGCTCGGGTCCGGCCTCGCAAAGTCTCGTCGCCGACTACTTCCGCCGTGAAGAGCTGGCCAAGGCGATGGGTTTTCTGACCATCGGCGCAACCATGGGCACCGCAGGAGGCCTGCTGGTCGGAGGGCAATTGAACGAGCTGTTTGGCTGGCGTTGGGCGTTTGTCCTGATGGGCCTGCCGGGGATCGTGATCGGAGCGGTCGTATATTTCACCATGCGAGAGCCTCGCCGGGGTCGCCATGCGCCGAAGGACGCCAAAATCGAGCAACAGCCGCTGTTCGAAACCGCGCGGGTGCTGTTCGGCAACCGGGTATTCATGGGGCTGGCGGTCGGCTGGGCGGTGCAGATCATGATCGGATATGCGCTCGCGTTCTGGATGGCGGCGGTGATGATCCGCAATTTCGGCATTTCGAGCGGCGATGTCGGCATCTATCTCGGCCTAGCCTTCCTGATCGGCGGCATTCCGGGGCCGATCCTGGGAGGTTATGTCGCAGGCTGGCTGACCCGGCGCGACGAACGCTGGCGTGCATGGCTTCCGGGCATAGTGAGCCTTGGCTGTGTGCTGCCGCTGGGAATGAGTCTGTCATCCGATAGTTTCTGGCCCTTCCTGATCTACTTCGCCTTCGCCTATGCGATCTATGTCGCGAGCCAGGCACCGATCCTGTCGGGCATTCAGGCGGCGGTCGAGCCGGGTCAGCGCGGGTTTGCCGTGGCGATCGCGTTGTTCTTTAACAACCTCGTGGGGCAGGCGCTGGGGCTTGCGGTGATAGGCTGGGTCAGCGACTGGCTCGCGCCTACGCAAGGTTCATTATCGCTGACGATTGCGGTTTTTGCGGTCTGTCTGGTGTCAGGTATCTTCGCGATGGCGGTGTTTGCGTGGACTGCTGCGCAGATGCGCGCGTCAGGCCATCTCGAAAGAATGGCGACTAACTAAAAGCCGGGATGCAACGACATCATTCCGCCATCGACCAGCATTTCAGCGCCGGTCATATAAGGGCATTCGTCGCTTGCTAGAAAGGCAATCGCAGCTGCCGTTTCAGCCGGATCGGCGAGCCGCTTCATTGGCGATGTCGCCGCGACTGCCTCTTTCAAACCGGGCGTCACGTTCTCAGCCTGCGCGAGGATATTGGTGTCGGTCGCGCCGGGAATGATCGTGTTGCAGCGGATCGCATACCCTGCCTGCGCGCAATGGGTGGCGACAGACTTGGACAGCACCCGCACCGCGCCTTTGCTCGCGGAATAGGCGACATCGGTGGGTAATGGCGCCATCGCCGTGGTGGATGCGATGTTGATGATGGAGCCCTTTGCGCCACCGGGATTGTTTCTCATCGCCGCAATCGCCGCACGGCACCCTGCCATCGTCCCGGTCAGATTGATGCCGATGATCCGCTCCCAAGCTTCATCGGTTACGTCCTCTATCGATAACGACGAAACCGTGCCCGCATTGTTGATGAGGATATCAAGTCGCCCGAACGTCTCCACCGCATCCGCAACGATCTGCGGCCAACGCGCGATGTTCGAAACATCCTGCACCGCAAAGCGAGCGTCCGCTTCTTCGCACAATGCCCCGCCTTCCTCCGTCAGAATGTCGGTGCCGAGCACCTGTGCTCCGTCCGCCCGCAATCGCCGCACTGTCGCAGCGCCGATCCCATTAGCGCAGCCGGTGACGATTGCGACCTTTCCGCTGAGGTCGGCCATTATTCCGGCTGCTGCCAGATGCCCGCGCTGGCCCGCTTGTTATGGGTGTCGATAAAGCGCGCGAGATTGTCCGTGCCCTCGGGCAGCTTCCACCCCACCGTGAAGCCGAAATTGGCAAAGCAGAACACGATCAGGTCGGCGAACGTAAACCGGCCGAGCGCAAAGTGATTGCTGTCGCCGAGGACGCTGTCGAAGTACCGCCATTTCTCATCCGACATGGCGGACAGTTCCGCTCCCGCATCAGGGCTGACCACCGGCATGCGTGGTTCGAACATCGGGCGTCCGCCACCCGCACGAAAGCCCATCGTCATCGGCACCACGACCTCCTGATCGAACAGCCGCGCCCATTTGCGCACCTCGGCGCGTTCGCGCGACGTGGTGCCGAAAAGATTGGGCTCCGGGTGCTCTTCCTCGATAAACTCGCAGATCGGCCAGCTTTCGGTGAGGCAGGTGCCGTCGTCCAGTTCCAGCATCGGAATCGTGCCGAGCGGGTTCTTCTTGATGTAATCCTCATCCTGACGGTTTTCGCCAGTGATGATGTCGTAGTGGACGCGCTCGAAATCCTTCCCTTCCTCAAGGCCCTTTTCGATAAGGAACATGCGCACCAGGCGCGGATTGGGGCCCAAACTCGAATGAAGCCTGGAATGGAGTTTGGTCATGATCGCTTTCCCTCGTTTCATCTGAAGCCGGACTCTATGCTGTCGGCTCTTGCGCGTCGTCCTCACAAATGCGCTAGGGGACAGTCACGAGCAGAGAGGACTTAAGCAGGGCCGATGGACTTTACACTGACCGATGAGCAGCGCGAGCTGCAGGAAACCGCCCGCAAATTCGCCCGTGCCGAGCTGCCGGAGCTGGCGCGCGACATGGAGCGGAACGACTATCCGGTCCCGCCCGCCATGCTGCGCACCTATGGCGAGATGGGGTTCCTCGGCGTGAACCTGCCGACCGAATATGGCGGGCTGGGTCTCGGGCATATCGAGGCGTTGATCGTGCTTGAGGAATTTGCGCAGATAACCAACGCGGTGGCGTTCCCGGTGTTTGAAGCGCTGACCGGGCCGGTTCGCACCATCGACCGGTTCGGCTCGTCGGAAATGAAAGCGCGTATTCTGCCCGAGGTCATCAAGGGCGAGAAGATCGTCGCTGTGTCGATGTCCGAGCCTGATGCCGGAACCGCGCTCACCGATCTTACGACAAAGGCGACAGCGGATGGCAACGGTTACGTGGTCAACGGCTACAAACGCTGGACGAGCGGCGGCGGCCATTCGGATTATTACGTCACCTATTGCCGCTTTACCGACGATCCGGGAGCGAAAGGGATCGGCGCGATCCTGCTCGAAAAAGACATGGAAGGCATGCAGTTCGGCAAGCGCGAGGAGCTGATGGGCTTTCGCGGTATTCCAACCGCCGATTATGCGATCGAGGACGTCAAAGTGCCGGGCGAGAACGTCATCATCGGCGCTGGCGGCTTCGGCAAGCTGATGAGCGCGTTTGGGCTGGAACGGTGTGGCAACGCGACCCAGAGCCTCGGCGTGGCGGCGGCGGCATTGGAACAAGCGCTTCAATATACGCAGGAGCGCGAAGCGTTCGGAAAACCGATCGTGGATTTTCAGGCGGTGCAGATGAAGCTCGCCGAGATGGCGATGAAGGTCGATGCGGCGCGGCTGCTGATTCACCGCGCAGCCACAAACGCCGCCAAACAGAATGACGGGCTGCCGACCGTCTATGAGAGCAGCCTCGCCAAATGCTACGCCAATGAAATCGTGCGCGAAGTCGCCGCGCTCGGCATGCAGGTGATGGGCGGATACGGCTACCACACCGATTACGGGATGGAGCAGCGCCTGCGCGATGCTTATGCGTGGGGGATCGCCGGTGGAGCGATCGACGTGCAGAAGACGAATATTGCAGCAGCGATGGTCGGGCGGCGGTTCGACCAGAGGCGATAAGCCTCAGCGCCTCACGGCGTTCGGCACGCAGAATCGAACAATAATCGAGCAGCAATCAAGTATAATCGGGCCGTTCGGCAGCCTTAGAGCGTGATGAATGTCGCGTACGGGTCTGTTGTGCCCGTTAAGGCGACGAATTCTGGAAAGTCAGTCTTTAGCAGCATGGCTGCGCCGTGTTTTCGATAAGCGAAGGGGGCAAATAGAATGCCATCTATCAACCGATTTGCGAAGCCGATAATCATCGCCGGACCATTGCTGGTAAGCGCCTTTGCCTTTTCGGCGACGGCTTACGCTCAAGGACTTCAGGTTCTGGTCACAGAACGCAATCCGGAAACGGGCGCGCTGGTCTTTCGCGGTGCCGCCGTCGACGACGGTAATGGTGGGAGTGTCGCCGTCAACCAGAACAACGCCGCGAATGCCCGGCTCGAAGGGTATGAGACCGCGACGACCGTTCCGTTCGAAACTTCGGTCGCGGGTATCCCGACGACTTCGGTAATGGACACTACGCTGATCCCGCCGGGTTCTCGAGCAGGACTGATCGAAGACTTTTTCATCGGATCGAACCTGCAAAACCCAAGTGTCACCGACGGGCTGACCATTAGCTTTGCCGGGGTGGATGGTGCGCCCACTGGTATCGTCAATGGGCCGGGTGTCGATTTGATCGTAATTGAACTGAGCCCACCAGCTGGCGTTATTCCGCCCAGTGGAGGTCCGACTGTCCTTGGCGGCGATCCTACCCTCATCACCATCCCAAGCGGCGCGTCACTTGAGGTGCTGTCGGATGCCTTCGCCCAATTTGGCGGCAACGGTTTCACTGGCCCGCTCTCCTTCTTTACGGCCGCGGGCGATCCGATTTCCTCGCTCGCCGAGCTAGAAGATCCCGATGCGTTGGCCTTCCTCATCAATGTGCCGGGTCTGAACGTTTATGGGACCGGCATCGATCTCAGCGATTTGGGCGTTGCCGATGGCGCAAGCATCACGCAGGCGCAGTTCAATTCGATCGCAGCGACCGGCTTTGGCCCCGATTTCGGCCTTATCGCAGGCGTGCCGCAAGAAGCCCCGCAAGCTATCATTGGCGGTCAATTGCAACTGTCGGCTTTCGGGCCGATCACATCGGATTTCACGTTCGACCTGCTTTCGCCTCAAGGCGGTGCGCCTGCATTCGACAGCATCGCCGCTCCGCTTTTCACTACGATCAGCGTCGATGCGACCGATCCGTTGGTGCAGTTGGTGACCGGCGATTTCCTACTCGATGGCAGCGTTCCGCTCTCAGCGCAGGCGCTGCCAGCCGCCGATTATATCACGACTCTGCTCGGCGCTGGCGTCACCGGCGCAGGCTTGCCGGGATTGGTCGCGCTGTCTGATCTTGGAGCCAACGGTCTCGATCTCGGGCTGCGTGCATTCTCGCCGGAGATCTACGCAAACGCGCCCGGCATCATCGCCGCCGAGGCCGCCGATCTTCAGACGCGCGCATTACGCGATGCTTTCGACCGGGCCCATCATCGCGGCACGCAAGTGGGTGGTATTGCACTCTGGAGCGATGTGTTCGGCGGATGGCAGGAGACTGATGGCGATGCGGATTTCGGCACCTCGGATTTTGACAGCGACGTTTTTGGTGTGCTTTTCGGGCTGGATTACCAGCTGTCCGAGCGCATCCTTGTAGGTATGCATGGCGGCTACGTCGAAGGCGAGGGGGAGCTTGAACAAGGCTCTGTCGAACTTGCCGAATATGAACAGGAAACCGGCTCTGTTGGTGTCCATGGACTGTTTCATCACGGCGGGCTTCGCATTGGCGGCGCATTCACGTATTCCTTCGGTGAAGGCGAGTTCGAGCGTCAGCTTCCCGGAGCATCGGAAGTATTTGCCGAGGGCGAGGCCGATGCGGACCATTTCATCATCTATGGCGATGTTGCCTATGAAGCCGATTATGGCGGCTTCGCCATCGTGCCGCAATTGACTGCAACCTATGTCAGTCTCGATCGCGATGATGTAGTTGAGACCGGTACGCCCGGTTTTGCACTCGCAGTGGAACCGGCGGAGGATTTCGAAGCGCTGTTCTTGGCTCCGCAAATTGCGGTCGCGCGCGATTTCGGTTCTGGCGATACCGTCATTCGCCCCGACGTGCGCGTAGGCTGGCGGTTTGATGTCATCGACGATGGAGGAGAAGCCTTCGCCGCGCTGGTCGATGTGCCTCCTATCAGCGCGTTCCGAGTAGGCGCAGCGGAGCTGGAAGACAGTGCATTCTTCGGCGGGGCTGGCCTGACCGCAACGATCGGAGACTCGATTTCGCTGTTCGTGCGGTACGAGGGGACTTTCGCTGGCGATCTGGAAGCGCATGACGTTTCAGGTGGCTTGACTGTGGCTTTCTGAACTCCGCTTCATATTTCGGTCTTGCACCGGGAGGCCGTGCCACTCATGTGGGGACACTATGGAAGTCTCCGCCTTGTCATCGCCGTCCGGTCCCGCTTCTGCCAGCGCTTTGCCGGGGCAGATAACTGCTGATGCCGATGGCGATCTGACCAGGCTGCACCCGAGCTACGTCTCCGCCCTACGGGTGCAAACGGCGCTGACCGCTATCCCGTTTCTGATCGGCGCGCTGGTGATCGAAGCGGTGCTGCAAGGCGACGCGGGCGCGGCGCTCGGCTTGCCATCGGGCATAGTCGCCGGGCCATTGCTGCTGATCGTCATCGCCTTCATCATCCGCCTGCCCTCGCGGCGCTATCATGCGCGCGGTTACAATATGAGCGCGGATCGACTGCGCGTTGTGCGCGGGTTGCTATGGCGTTCCGATACGGTCGTGCCGTTCGGAAGGGTCCAGCATATCGATGTCGACCAAGGGCCGATCGAGCGGTTCTTCGGGATCGCCACGCTGACGTTGCATACCGCTGGCAATCACAACGCTTCGGTCCATCTTCCGGGGCTGGGGCACGAGCTGGCGGTGGAGATGCGCGAAGATATTCGCGCTCATATCAAGCGCGAGAGCCTGTGAGCGAGACCGACCTCGTCCCGCCTTCGTCCGCGCAAGTTTCGGCCCCGGCCATTCCGCGCGCCGATGCGGAAAACAGTGGCAGCGAACCGCGCCGCACGGCGCCGCTGAGCATTCTCATCGGGGTGGTCTCGGGCCTCTCCAACGCAATCCTGCCTGCGATCTTTGCCGGGTACAGTATCGGTGAAGGCTCCTCTTCCGTCTTTATCGCGCTGGGCGTAGGCGTGGCCATCGCCGCGATCGGTGCGTTTTTCAGCTATGTCGGCTGGAGGCGCCTGACTTACACCGTCGGCGAACAGGATATCAGGGTCGAAAGCGGGGTGCTCAGCCGCGCCGCGCGCTCTGTGCCCTATGAACGCATTCAGGATGTGAGCCTCGAACAAAAGCTGCTTGCGCGGATTTTCGGGCTGGTGGCGGTAAAGTTCGAAACCGGCGCAGGCGGCGGCGATGATCTGAGCCTGTCTTACCTGACCGAAGACGAAGGCGAACAGCTGCGGCAATTGGTGCGCCAGCGGCGCGATGGGCAAGTTGCGACCGTCTCCGCAGCAGATGGGGTAAACGCGGCCGACGCAGCCGAACCCGAGCCTGAGGCTCTGTTCACCATGGGCACCGGGCGTCTGTTCACCTTTGGCCTGTTCGAGTTCTCGCTTGCGGTGTTCGCCGTGCTCGCCGGTCTGACCCAATATCTAGACGGTTTCATCGAAATCGGCGATGCGATCGATCTGATCACCGGTTGGGTGAGCGAGCGCGGGGAAGAAGTGGCCGGTCTGGGGGCGACTTTGCAATTGTTGGGCGCGCTGGCCGGACTGGCCGGCGTATTCGTGGTGGGATCGGCGACGGGATTGATCCGCACGTTCCTGCGAGAATGGGGTTTCCTGCTCGAACGGACCGAGCGCGGTTTCAGGCGACGGCGCGGGCTGCTGACGAAGACCGATGTGGTGATGCCGGTGCACCGGGTTCAGGGCATCAGGATCGGCACCGGATTGCTGCGTTACCGGTTCGGCTGGCACGATCTGCGCTTCGTGAGTCTGGCGCAGGATGCAGGCTCATCGAGTCACGTCGTCGCGCCGTTTGCGAAGATGGGCGAGATCGCGCCGATTGCGGCCAGCGCCGGGTTTCGATTGCCGAATGACAGCGCCGACTGGCACCGCGCGAGCAAGCACTATCGCGATGATAGCGCTCTGTTCGCATCGCTGTTCTACGTCGTGATTGCCATCGTCACATACTTCGCGACGGCGGCGTTTGCTCCGGAATGGGCGATCTTGGCAGCAGCAATCCCTGGTGCCCTGGCGATTATCTCCGCTGCGGCGAGCATATACGCCTGGACGTTTCACCGGCACGCACTCGATAATGCGCAAATCATGGCGACGCGCGGGTTCCTGTCTCCGCAAAGCCAGATAGCCATCCGGATGAAGCTGCATTCGGTAGAGATTGCTCAGGGCCCGATTGCCCGGTGGCGCGGCTATGCGACGCTGCATCTGGGCCTGGCAGGCGGAGAGTTCGAGATACCAGGCGTCCCTATCGATCGAGCGCGTGAAGTCCGCCGCGAAGTGCTGGCCACCATCGCTGCGACCGATTTCTCTCAGTTGGAGCAAGCTTAGGCGGCGTGGACAAATTCCGTGTGGATCACGGTTGGAGCCAAAATCCGCAACTCACAAGGCGCGGACGCGCAGGAAGTGCAGCGCACTTTCAAGCGTTCGCAACGCCGTGAGGGCGGATTTTGGCCTAATCCCTTCGGGACAAGTCGAGACCACACGGAATTTTTCCACGCCGCCTAGGCCCGGAGGTCTGCCCAATCGGGGTTCTGGTCGAACTTCGCCGCGACATAGGAGCATTGCGGGACGATCCTGAAGCCGAGCCGCCGTGCATCAGCCACCAGCCTTTCGACCAGCTGCGCGGCAACGCCCCGCCCGCCGATCGCTTCGGGGACGATCGTATGCGTCGCGACGCGCACTTCTTCGCCATGCTCGCCCTCACCCGGCTCCCATTCGAGGTGCCCCTTGTGCCTTTCGCCCTCCAGCCGAGCTACATATTCGCCGCCCTGCCCTTGCACATGATGGGTGATCGTGACCCGCGCTTGCTCGTTCATTCGTCCTGTCTCCTTCTTGCCAGAAACGTCCGGGCCGCTAGAGGCGTTCTGCGATGGTCATGCCGAAATCCTTCCTGTCCGACAATGCAGCGCCGGTCCATCCCAAGGTATGGGAGGCGATGCACGCCGCCGACAATACGGACAGTCCCTATGATGGCGATGCGCTTTCGGCAGAGCTCGATGCACGCTTCACCGATCTGTTCGGCCGCGAATGCGCCGGGCTGTGGATCGCCACGGGCACAGCGGCCAATTGTCTTGCGCTGGCAACCATGGTGCAGCCGCATGGTGGGGTCGTGTGCCACGAAGAGGCGCATATCGAAGTCGATGAAGGCGGTGCGCCCGGCTTCTACCTTCATGGGGCGAAACTGATCCATGCGCAGGGCGAGGGCGCAAAGCTGACGCCTGCCGATATCGCTGCGGTGATCGACCCGATCCGAGACGACGTGCATCAGGTGCAACCCCATGCCATCGCGATAACGCAGGCGAGCGAATATGGTCGAACCTATTCGCCGGAAGAGCTTTCGGAGCTAAAGCGCTTCGCTTCGGCGCGAGGGCTTGGCCTGCATATGGACGGCGCTCGGTTCGCGAATGCGGCGGCGTTTCTCGGCGGGTCGGCAAAGGATGCCGCCGGTGCAGTCGATAGCCTTGCGTTTGGCTGTATCAAGAATGGCGGGATGAGCGCGGAGGCGGTGGTGCTGTTCGATCCCGAACAGGCCGACATGGTCAGATACCGCCGCAAGCGCGCTGGGCACCTGCAATGCAAGGGGCGCTACCTCGCAGCGCAGGTGCTGGCGATGCTGGAAGGCGACCTGTGGCTCGACAATGCGCGCCATGCCAACGCCGCTGCGCAGGAGATTGCGACCGGCTGCGGCGACCGGCTGATGCATCCGGTCGAAGCCAACGAGCTGTTCGTGCGGCTCTCGCCCGTGGAGCGCGAGGCTCTGCGGGCGCAGGACTTTGCCTTCTACGATTGGGGAACCGACGCCGCGCGTTTCGTAACCGCATGGGATACGCGCGCCGACGATGCGAGTGCCTTGGGCAAGGCCATCGCTTCGCTGTGAGCGCGTCTCAGGCTCCGATGCTGAACTGGCGCGTGATTGTGCCGTTCATCCTCACTGGCTCGATCTGGGGGTCGACCTGGTTCGTCATCACCGGACAGATCGACGGCGTGCCCGCCGCATGGTCGGTGTTCTATCGCTTTGCGCTGGCGACTCCGGCGCTTTTCCTGGTGGCGTTTCTGATGAAGCGGCGGCTGCGGCTGACCCGGTCGGAGCATATGCTTGCCGCATTCGTCGGTATCTTTCAGTTCAGCGGCAATTTCCTGTTCGTCTACCACGCCGAACTTTACGTGACCTCGGGCATTGTCGCGATGATGTTCGGCCTGTTGATGGTGCCCAATGCTCTGTTCGCTAGGGTCTTTCTGGGCGAACGCGGCCATGGCAGGTTCTGGCTAGGTAGTGTTATAGCGATCATCGGCGTCTCTTTTCTGCTGGTGCACGAATGGCGCGCCAATCCCGATGCCGGCGTGATTGGAGGCAATGTTGCGCTGGGGATTGCGCTGGCGATGCTCGGCATTCTGGCAGCGTCGATCGCCAACGTCGTTCAAGCTAACCCGACCGGGCGGGCGGTTCCGATGGTCAGCCTGCTGGCATGGGCGATGTTGTATGGCACGATCTTCGATCTCGGCTTCGCGGCGCTGACCGCCGGACCGCCGCCGCTGCCGACGAACACCGGCTATTGGGTGGGGATCGTCTATTTGGCACTGATCGGATCGGTGGTGACGTTCCCGCTGCACTATAATCTCGTGCGCGAGATCGGAGCAGGTCGCACCGCCTACAACTCGATCCTGACGATCTCGGTCGCGATGCTCATCTCGACGCTGTTCGAGGATTACCGCTGGACGTGGCTGACCGCAGGCGGGATGGTTTTGGCGGTGGTCGGGATGGTGCTGGCGCTGCGCTCAAAGCAGCGCAGTTAGACCTTCGACATAGGTCGGGTATCGCGGCCGCCACCCCAGCACGCGCTTGGCTTTGCCATTCGCGACGCGGCGGTTCTCAGAATAGAAGCCCAGCGCCATCTCGGACAGGTTCGCTTCTTCCAGCGTCTGCAACGGCGGCGGTTCGATGCCGAGCAACCGGCACGCCTGCTCGGTCACCGCATTGCCGCTCGCGGGTAAATCGTCGCCGAGATTATACGCGCCCGGCGGAGCGTCCTGCGTCAGAGCCGCGACCACGCCGCTGACTATGTCGTCAACATGCACGCGGCTGAACACCTGCCCCGGCAAGTCGATCCGCCGCGCCTTGCTCTCGCGCACCCGGTCGAGCGCGCTGCGGCCCGGACCGTAAATCCCAGGCAGGCGGAACACCCGCGCGTCCATCTCCATCCAGCGCGCATCGGCATCGGAGCGCGCATCGCGCCGCCCGCCGCCGGTGGGTGAACTTTCATCGACCCATGCGCCCTGCTGATCGCCATAGACCCCGGTGGACGACAGATAGGCGAGCCGCTTGCCCGCGATATCTTCGGCGTATGTGTCGAGGACGGCATCGCCGCCGCTTTTGCGATCCGGTGGGACGGATGAAAGCACATGCACGCATCCGCTCAGTGCCTCCCGAACGGCATCCGAGTCGCCGAAATCGATGTCGCCCGCGCTGCCGGTGGCGTCCACTTCCCAGCCGCGGCTTCTGACCGCGTCCGCAATCCGTTTCGCCGTGTAGCCGAGGCCAAAAATGAACAATCGCGCCATGTGAGACTTACTGCCGCTGGACGCGGGGCCAAATCAATCTAAATCGGTCTCGTATGGATATCGCGACCTCCCCGACAAACCCCGATGGCAACCCCGAACTTGCGGATGCCGCCCCCACACCGCATGAACCGCCGGTGATCCGGCGCGAGGATTACAAACCCTATCCGTGGCTGGTTCCGGAAACGAAGCTGGACTTCGATCTTGGCGTGGACGCCACCCGCGTCGTCTCCAGGCTGACCGTGGTGCGCAATGCCAAAGCTGACCCCGCCGATACTATCCGCCTGAATGGTGACAGTCTGGAATTGCTCTCGGTCAAGGTCGACGGTGAGCCGGTTAACGACTGGTCGATGGATGGCGACGACCTGATCCTGCCGCTGACCGCCGACCGCCAAGAGATCGAAATCGCGACCGAACTTAGCCCGAGCACTAACACGACGCTGATGGGGCTGTACGCTTCGAACGGGATGCTCTGCACCCAATGTGAGGCGGAGGGTTTCCGCCGCATTACCTTCTTTCCCGATCGTCCGGATGTGCTGTCGACCTACAGCGTGCGGATGGAAGGGGCGAAAGAGCAATTTCCGATCCTGCTGTGCAACGGCAATAAGACCGCTGAAGGTGAAAGCGACAACGGCGCGCATTGGGCCGAGTGGCACGACCCGTGGCCCAAGCCGAGCTATCTGTTCGCGCTGGTCGCAGGCGATCTCGTCGCCAATTCCGCCCCATTCAAAACGATGTCGGGCCGCGAGGTTGAGTGCAACATTTGGGTCCGCGCCGAGGACTTGGCGCGCACCGATCACGCGCTCGAATCGCTGCACCGCTCGATGAAATGGGACGAAGAGACGTTCGGGCGCGAATACGATCTCGACCTGTACAACATCGTCGCCGTCAGCGATTTCAATATGGGCGCGATGGAGAACAAAGGCCTCAACGTCTTCAATACGAAATACGTCCTGGCCGACCCCGACACCGCGACCGATGGCGATTTCGACGCGGTCGAGGGCGTGATCGCGCATGAATATTTTCACAACTGGTCGGGCAATCGCATCACCTGCCGCGACTGGTTTCAGCTGAGCCTCAAAGAGGGATTTACCGTGCTGCGCGACCAGCTGTTTTCGCAGGATATGCGCGGCGAAGCGGTCAAGCGGATCGAGGATGTGCGGATCCTGCGCGCGGCACAATTCCCGGAGGATGCTGGGCCGCTGGCGCACCCGATCCGGCCGGACAGTTATCGCGAGATCAGCAATTTCTACACTGCCACGGTCTACAATAAGGGTGCCGAAGTCATTCGCATGATGCGCACGATGGCAGGCGTCGATGACTTCCGCAAAGGCACCGACCTGTATTTCGATCGTCACGATGGCGAAGCGGCGACGTGCGAGGACTTCATCACCGCGATCGAGGACGGGGCCGAGCTGGAACTGACTCAATTCCGCCGTTGGTACAGACAGGCCGGAACGCCGCGCGTTCGGGTCAGCCAAGAGGTCACGGCGCGCGGTTTCTCGCTGACGCTCAGCCAGACGGTGCCCGATACGCCTGGACAGGCCAAGAAGGGTCCGATGCCGATCCCGCTGCGGGTCGCGGTCCATTGTGGCGAAACGGGTAGCCTCGGTGAGGAACAGCTCATTGTGCTCAAGCAGGACAAAGAAACCTTCGACCTGCCGCTTGCCGGACCTGCGCCCATTATCTCCATCAATCGAGGCTTTACCGCGCCGGTTATCATCGAGCGCAACTTGTCGAAAGAGGACCTGGTCTTCCTTGCGGCCAAGGATAATGACCCCTTCGCTCGATATGAAGCGATGCAGGAGCTTGCCCTTGGCCATCTGGTCGCGGCGGCTTCGGGCGAACTGGACGAGGCAGGTCGGGCAATGGGCAAGCGGTTGATCGGCAACGCCATGCGCGCGATCCTGACCGATGATGCGCTGGACGACGATATGCGCGGCGAGCTGATGATGCTGCCGAGCGAGACGTATCTGTTCGAGGCCATGGCAACTGGTGACCGCAAGGCCGATCCCGGCGCGATCCATCGCGAGCGCGAGCAATTGAAAGCAGCCTTGGGTGTGACGTGCAAGCAAGAACTGGAAGGCGTTTACGCGCGCGTCGCCGATATACCGTTTGCCGATCCCGCCGGTCGCGGAGCGCGCAAGGTGAAGACGCAAATCGCCGTTCTGTTCGCTGCGAGTGACCCTGAAAGAGCAGCGATCATGGCGGCGCGTCAATTCGACCAGGCCGACAATATGACCGATCGTCAGGGAGCGCTGATGGTGCTCTGCGGCCTCGAAACCCCGGCCCGCGAAGAACGGCTCAAGGCGTTCTATGACAGGTTTCAGGGCAACGCGCTGGTGATCGACAAGTGGTTCACGTTGCAGGCACTCTCGCTGCATCCGGACGTGATCGATCAGGTGAAGGCGCTGGCCGAGCATCCCGATTTCACCATGTCGAACCCCAACCGCGTCCGCTCGCTCTACATGGCGTTTGCGGGCAATCCGAAGGGCTTCCACGCGAAGGACGGGTCGGGCTATCGCATGATAGCCGACGTTATCCTCGCGCTTGATCCGATCAATCCGCAAACGGCGGCGCGGTTCGTTTCGCCGCTGGGCAAATGGCGGCGGATCGAGTCGGTGCGCGCTGGCCTGATGAAGGCGGAGCTGGAACGGATTGCGAAGTCAGAAGGTCTTTCCCGCGATACGTTTGAGCAGGTGTCGCGCAGTCTCGATGGCTGACAGTGACGCTTTTGATATCGAGACTGCGGGCGTTCTGAGCAGGGTTCCGCATGGCTTTTTCGGGCATGACGGTGGGCGGCATCAGTTCGGCTATGGCGGTCCCGGCGATCACGATACGGTTCGTGCGGCCCGCGCCGCTGCCGCTGACGCGATCATGGCGGGTGCGTCATGCGTTACCCCGCATCAGGTCCATTCGCCCGATGTCGTGACCGTCACGCAGGCGTGGTACGATGTTGCCAAGGGCCGCCCGGTTGCCGATGCTGTGGTAACGAACCAACCCGGCATTGTGCTCGGGATCGTCACAGCGGACTGCGCCCCTGTACTGTTCGCCGACACAGGGGCAGGTGTTGTCGGCGCTGCGCATGCGGGCTGGCGCGGCGCGCATGGCGGCGTGTTGGAAAACACGATAGCCGCGATGGAGGCGCTTGGCGCGGCACGGGTAAACATCGTTGCAGCCATCGGCCCGACCATCGCGCAGGCCAGCTACGAAGTCGACGCGCCGTTCCGCAACCAATTCGCTGCGGAGGATGCGATTTTTTTCAAAACCGCCCCGGAACGCGATGGAACCGCTCGCTGGCATTTTGACCTGTCCGCCTACATCGCTGAAAAATTGCGTGTTTCGGGTCTTGGAAAAATTGAATCGCTCGACCGGGATACATTCTCTCATTCCGAGCGTTACTATTCCTACAGAAGAGCTGCGCAGCGCGGCGAGCCGAATTACGGGCGTCAAATCAGTATGATCGCAGTCAACTGATTGAGCCGCTCGGATCAGGCTTGCGGCAAAGCGAACAAGCGATGCTCAAAAGACGGTTGGACTTGAGAGTTTTTGTGTTTAATGGCGCGACCGAGCCTTAATTCGAATTCGGCCTTGCTGGCCAGGCGGGCTGCTTCCATCGGATGGGCGAGGCGTAATTTCAACATGATGCCGCAAGGCGCTATATCCGGCGCGGCAAGATGAGCAGGGTGACGTAACGATGGCTTCCACTGGAGCTGACACAGCAGACACTGTCAACGGCGAAGGCGTTGACCGTCGCGACTGGATCCACATTGCAGCGATCGGCACGGCCGGCGTTGGCGCTGCATCCGTCCTGATCCCGCTGGTCAGCCAGATGGCTCCATCGGCAGACGTGCTCGCGGCCAGCACCACCGATGTTGACGTATCGGCGATCCAGCCGGGGCAAAGCATCAAGGCGGTGTTCCGTAAGCAGCCGCTTTTCGTAAAGCGCCTGACGCCTGAAGAGATCGCCGAGGCCAAGGCCGATGATGGCGCGAGCATGCGCGACCCGCAGACGCTGGCGGACCGGACCCTCGAAGGGAACGAAGACATTCTGGTTACTTTGGGTGTGTGTACGCACCTCGGTTGTGTGCCATTGGGTGCCGCCGAAGGTGAGAACAAGGGTGAGTTCGGCGGCTATTTCTGCCCTTGCCATGGTTCGCACTACGATGTTGCAGGCCGCATCCGCAAAGGCCCTGCGCCAACCAATCTGGCCGTTCCGGAATACGCATTCGCTTCCGAATCCGTCATCCGCGTCGGTTGATTGTACGTATTTGATTTGAGCTATTTTGCTTTCACGCTGAAGAAATCCGAGAGAACGATATGAGTTTCGCCTGGGCAAAGCAGTACGAACCACAGTCCGGTTTCACCAAATGGATCGATGAGAAGCTTCCGCTTCCGCGTCTGGTCTACAACGCGGTCGGCGCCGGATATCCGGTTCCGCGCAATCTCAACTATATGTGGAATTTCGGTGTGCTTGCCGGATTTTTCCTGGTGGTGCAGATTGTTACCGGCGTGATCCTGGCGATGCACTATGCGGCCAACACCGATGTCGCTTTCGGGACGGTTGAGCATATCATGCGCAACGTCAATTACGGCTGGCTCATGCGCTATGCGCACGCCAACGGCGCCAGCTTCTTCTTCATCGTGATCTATCTGCACATCTTCCGCGGCCTGTATTATTCGTCCTACAAGCCGCCGCGTGAGATGATCTGGCTGCTCGGCGTGGTCATCTTCCTGTTGATGATGGCGACCGCGTTCATGGGCTACGTGCTGCCATGGGGACAGATGAGCTTCTGGGGTGCCAAGGTTATTACCGGTCTGTTCGGTGCGATCCCGTTCGTGGGTGAGCCGCTGCAAATCTGGCTGGTTGGTGGATTTGCGCCTGACAATGCCGCGCTCAACCGCTTCTTTTCGCTGCACTTCCTGCTGCCATTCGTGATCGCCGGTGTCGTGATCCTGCACATCTGGGCGCTGCACATTCCCGGCTCTTCCAACCCGACAGGCGTGGAGGTGAAGAAGGAAAGCGACACTGTTCCATTCCACCCATATTACACGTCGAAAGACGGGTTCGGGCTGGGCGTGATCCTGATCGTGTTCGCCTTCATGGTGTTCTTCCTGCCGAACATGCTCGGCCACCCGGACAATTACATCGAAGCCAACCCGCTCTCGACCCCGGCGCTGATCGTTCCTGAGTGGTACTTCCTGCCGTTCTACGCGATCCTGCGTGCATTCACCGCCGATCTCACGATCCCGTTCACCGGCATCGTTCTGGTACAGGCGAAGCTGCTGGGCGTGATCGCGATGTTCGGTTCGATCCTGGTCTGGTTCTTCCTGCCATGGCTCGACAAGAGCCCGGTGCGCTCGGGCCACTATCGCCCGCTGTTCAAGAAGTTCTTCTGGTTCGGCCTGATCCCGGCGATGGCGCTGCTCACCTATTGCGGCGGTGCTCCGGCAGAAGAGCCTTACGTGCTGCTCAGCCAGATCGCGACGGCGTATTACTTCCTGCACTTCCTGGTGATCCTGCCGATCGTCAGTCAGATCGAAGTGCCAAAGCCGCTGCCGTTCTCGATTACCGAGGCGGTGCTGGGATCGGATGATGTGCCGGGCGGAACCGATGGTGGGGGTGAGAACCCGAAAGCTGCGGTCAAGGGTCTGCCCAGCGATCCCGACGGTTCATTGCAGCCTGCCGAGTAACCGGCGCAATCCGCTACTTCTTCTGATCCGATAACGAGAAAGATTTCGGTCATGACTATCCGCCTTGGGGGCATCATCGTCGGTCTCGTGATCACAGGCATTCTGGTGCTGTGGTCGCTTATTCCTGGCGCCATCAATTACGCTCCGCCCGAGCGCGCCGACTATTACGTCTTCAAACAGAAGCCGAAGGCACCTGAAGGCGGTTTCAAGTTCGACGGGCCTTTGGGCAAGTGGGATGTGGCGCAGCTGCAGCGCGGCTTTCAGGTCTACAAAGAGGTATGCTCTTCGTGCCACGGCCTGAAATATGTAGCGTTCCGCAATCTCGCTCAGCTTGGTTACACAGAGGAAGAAGTACGCGCCGAGGCCGCGACATGGTTCGTGCCCGGCATCGATCCAGTGACCGGTGAGGCGAACCTGCGCGCAGGCGAGCCGACCGATGCCTTCCCGAACCCATATCCGAACGATGTCGCAGCCGCTGTTGCTAACAACAATGCGATCCCGCCCGATCTTTCGCTGATCACCAAGGCGCGCAAGGGTGGCACCAATTACGTCTATTCGCTGCTGTCGGGCTATGGTGAGCCGGACCCCGAGCTGCTCGCGCAGTCGCCGGAATTCGAGACACCCGCGGGGCTTTATTTCAACCCGTACTTCTCGAACGTGAATCTCGCCATGGCGCCGCCGATTTCGGTTGATGGCCAGGTGACCTATGCGGACGGCACTGAAGCGACCGTCGATCAGATGTCGGCAGACGTGGCCGCATTCCTGACCTGGACGGCTGAGCCTTCGATGATCCAGCGCAAGCAAACCGGCTGGTTCGTGATCGGCTTCCTGCTGTTCGCAACAGCTCTGGCTTTCATGTCCTACAAGCAAATCTGGGCTGGCAAGAAGCCGAAGAAGAAATAAGCGATCCTGTCGCATTGATAGTTACAGCGCCCCATCGTCCCTTGCGGTTGGTGGGGCGCTCTGCTTTGGGAACCATATGAGCGCATCGCCTCTCACTCTCACCGAGCTGCAAGCGCTGGTGCGCACCGTTCCCGACTTTCCGGAACCGGGTATTCAATTCCGGGACATTACCACGCTGATCGGTCACCCACAGGGGCTATCATCGAGCATGCATCATCTGGCCGAGATGGCGCGCGCTGCCGAGGCACAGAAAATTGCCGGAATGGAAGCGCGCGGATTTATCTTCGGCGCAGCGGTTGCCGTGCAACTCGGCATCGGGTTTCTGCCGGTGCGCAAGCCGGGTAAGCTGCCGGTCCGGACCATCGGGATCGACTATGCACTAGAGTATGGCAGCGACCGGTTGGAGATGGATCCGACGGGCGTTTCGGCAGGCGAGCTTGTCACCATCGTCGATGATCTGATAGCCACCGGCGGCACGGCTCTGGCGACGGTGCAATTGCTCCGCGAGGCAGGGGCCGAGGTCAGCGAGGCGTTGTTCGTGATCGATCTGCCAGACCTCGGCGGCGCGGCGAAACTGCGCGAGGCGGGTGTGACGGTGCGTACCCTGCTAGAGTTCGAAGGCGAGTAGCGATCGCCAACCCATCAATGCTGATCCGCGGGTCGTGGAACAGCACGGGTTGCCGATCATTGTGTAGCCGAGGGAACCATTGACCTGATGGAATCACAAGCAATCGTTATCGCCACGATCGGCGTGCTGGGTATCGGCGCGCAATGGGTCGCATGGCGCACGGGTTGGCCAGCGATTGTGCTGATGCTGGCAGCCGGGTTCCTTGCAGGGCCGGTGGCGGGAGAGCTGGGCTTTCGCCTGCTCGATCCAGAAGCCGCCTTCGGCGACCTTCTCGAACCGGCCATCGGGATCGGTGTCGCTCTGATCCTGTTCGAAGGCGGGCTGAGCCTCGACCTGCGCGAGCTGCGCCATTCGGGCAAAGCGGTATGGCGGCTCGCGACTGTCGGTGTGCTCGTCGGATGGGCTCTGGGCGCGGCTGCGGGCTTCTACATCGCGGGGCTGGTTTGGCCGGTTGCAATCCTGTTTGGCGGCATTCTGATCGTCACCGGGCCGACGGTCGTCATTCCGATGCTCAGGCAATCGAACATCCAGACCCGGCCAGCCTCCATCCTGAAATGGGAAGGGATCGTCAACGATCCCACCGGCGCGCTTTGCGCCGTCATCGCCTACGAATACTTCCGCAAGGTCGCGGAAAGTCCCGGCGCTTCGTTGTTCGAAGTCGTCCCTCCGCTGATCATCGCTGCGATCATTGCCGGGTTGATCGGCTATGCCGCCGCCCGCCTGATCGCATTTCTTTTCCCGCGCGGTGCGATCCCAGAATATCTCAAGGTGCCGGTTCTGTTCACGACCGTCATTGGCGTGTTCGTCCTTACCAACCAGATCGAGCACGAAGCGGGTCTGGTCGCGGTCACTGTGATGGGTATCGCGCTCGCCAATATGGGCGTCACCAGCATCCGGTCGATCCATCCGTTCAAGGAGAACGTCGCGATCCTTCTGGTATCGGGCATCTTCATCCTGCTCGCATCGAGCCTGCAAGTGTCCGACCTGCAATATCTCAACTGGCGTTTCCTCGCATTCCTGCTCGTGCTGCTGTTCCTGGTCAGGCCCGCCACTGTATTGATCAGCTTGCTGGGGACGGACGTGCCGTGGAACGAGCGTTTCTTTATCTCATGGATCGCACCGCGCGGGATCGTACTGGTCGCGATCTCTGGCCTGTTCGCGCTGCGATTGGCCGATCTGGGCTATGGAGACGGCAATGTGCTGATCGGCCTAAGCTTTGCTGTCGTGGTGGCAACAATCCTGGCGCACGGCTTCTCCGTCGATCTGGTGGCGAAGTGGCTCAAGGTGAAGGGGGCATCGCGCCCCGGCCTGCTGATCGTCGGCTCTACACCTTGGACCATCGGCCTTGCGAGGCAACTCAACGAACTCGGTACGCCGGTGATGATCGTCGACCCGAGCTGGCAGCGTCTGGGCGCGGCGAGGCGCGAAGGCCTGCCGTTCTATCATGGTGAGATTCTGAACGAGGCGACCGAGCACAATCTCGACCTCGCACCGTTTCAGGTGCTGGTGGCCGCGACTGACAACGAGGCGTATAACGCCCTGGTCTGCAATGAATTCGCGCACGAGGTCGGGCGTGACAGCGTCTATCAGCTTGGCGAGGATGCCGACGACGATGACAAGCACGCACTGCCCGAAAGCATTCGCGGACGCGCACTGTTTGCAAGCGGGTTTGGCGTCACCGATGTAAACGAGCGCCAGACTCAGGGGTGGGTGTTCCGCAAGACCAAGCTTTCCGACGAGTTCGATTTCGAAGACGCGCAGGAGAAGCTGCCCGACAGTGCAAACATGCTGTTGTTGATCCGGAAAAGCGGAACCCTGCGCTTCTTCACCCACGCCGCCGTGCCGGAACCGCGCGCGGGCGACACGATAATCTCTTTCTCGCCCCCGCAATTGAAGACACCTGAAGAACTTGTAGCCAAACGCGCCGCAAAAGATGTGGGCAAAGGCTCTGCCAAGGCGGCAACAGAAAAACCGCAATCGACCTAGAAATCAGGCGATCGACGAGGATGCAATGAGAGTACAAGCAACCATCATGGCGCTGGCCACAGCGGCGCTGCTCACCGCCTGCAACACGCAGGCACCGGATGACGCTGGTGGCGACGATACAGGTGGCGATGACGCGGCAATCGGGGGCACACCGACACCCACTCTCGAAGAACCGGTGTCGATTCTGCGCCCTGATATAGAGCAGCCTGCCTTACCGCCTCCGCCGCTGGAGCCCCTCAACGCGATTATCGGCTTTCCCGATGGTGGCGATGAGCTGGATGCCAACGCCATCGCGGCGCTTGAAGAGGTGCTCGCTTCGAAGCAACTGGCCAGCGGCGCTCCCGTGGTTTTACGCGGGCACAGCGATGCGGGCGGCGATGGCGATCCCAATATGCGTGTATCCGAGGCGCGTGGCTTGGCAGTGGCAGCCTGGCTTATCGAGAATGGGGTCGATGCGGACCGCATCGAGGTCATTGTCTTCGGAGAGCAGAACCCGATCGAACCGAATGCGTTGCCTGATGGTTCACCTAGCGAAGCGGGCCGTGCGGCGAACCGTCGGGTGGAAGTGTTGATCGTACCAGCCCCCCTTCCTGACGGAGGTAAATTGGCGCCCGAGTCCTCCGACGACGAGCAATCAGGCGCAGTCGGCGACTGATTGCAGCGCGCGCTCGGCCCATTCGGGGCGGCAGATCAGCAGGTCGGGCAGGTAAGGGTCTTGCCGGTTGTAGAGCATTGGCGAACCATCGATCCGCGAACAGTGCAGACCGTGAGCGAGCGCGACTGCAACCGGCGCGCAGCTGTCCCACTCATATTGCCCGCCCGAATGCAGGTAGATTTCAGCCTCGCCGCGTACGACTGCCATCGCCTTCGCTCCGGCTGAGCCCATGGGGACGAGATCGCCGCCGATCAGCTCGGCAAATTCCACTGCCTCTTTCGCGGGGCGAGTGCGGCTGACGACCAGCCGGGGCCGCTCGGGTGCCTTGGGCAGCGGCGAAACCTGATCGGTCCGTAGAACGACCCCATCGTCAAGACCGGGCAAAGCGACCGCACCAGTGGTAGCCACGCCATCAATCGCAAGGCCGACATGCACCGCCCAGTCCGAGCGCGCTTCGCCATATTCGCGCGTGCCATCGACCGGATCGACGATCCACACGCGGCTTTGCGAGCACCGGGCGGTGTCGTCCTTTTCCTCTTCGGACAGCAGCCCGTCATCGGGCCGAGCCGCGCTGATCGCGTGGCAGAGAAACTCGTTCGCCGTGGCATCGCCCGCACTGCCGAGTGCCTTGCCCTCGAACATGCCGCTGTCCCGAACATCCAACAGGATGCGCCCGGCGATTTCCGCAAGGTGCGCTGCCAGTTCAGCGTCCGTCATCTGCGCACCGCTCATTTGAGCGGCATGATCTGCTGGACAATGTAGTCCGCAGCCTCGGCAGGCGTCATCTCGACCGTGTTGACGCGGATTTCGGCGCTCTCCGGCTCTTCATAGGGGCTGTCGATCCCGGTGAAGTTCTTCAACTCGCCATCGCGCGCTTTCTTGTAAAGACCCTTCACATCGCGCGCTTCGGCAACCTCCAGCGGGGTGTCGACGAACACTTCGATAAATTCACCCTCGAGCAGCATCTCGCGCACCATCCTCCGCTCCGCCTGGAACGGCGAGATGAAGGCGGTTAGCACGATCAGCCCGGCATCGGTCATCAACTTCGCAACCTCGCCGATGCGCCGGATATTCTCGATCCGATCCGCCTCGGTAAAGCCGAGGTCCTTGTTCAGCCCATGTCGGACATTGTCGCCATCGAGCAGGAAGGTGTGGCGGTTCATCAGGTTGAGCCGTTTTTCGACCTCGTTGGCGATGGTGGATTTGCCCGAACCCGAAAGCCCGGTGAACCACAGCACGCGCGGTGTCTGGTTCTTCAAGCCCGCGTGATCCTCGCGCGAAACCGTGGTCGCCTGCCAGTGCACGTTCTGCGCACGGCGAAGGCTGAAATGGATCATGCCCGCCGCAACCGTCGCGTTGGTGAACTTGTCGATCAGGATGAACCCGCCGAGCTGGCGACTGGTGTCATAAGGCTCGAATGTGATCTGCCGATCGGTGCGCATTTCGGCGACCCCGATGCCGTTCAGCTCCAGCGTCTTGGCGGCCAGATGTTCGAAGCTGCCCATGCAGATTTCGTATTTCGGCTCGGCAATCGTCGCGGTCACCATCTGCGATCCGAGCTTCAGCCAGTACCCACGTCCCGGCTTCAGCGCGGTCTCGTCCATCCAGACCAGCGAAGTTTCGAACTGATCGGAGGCTTCGGGCGGATTGTCGGCGGCGGCGATGACATCGCCCCGGCTGCAATCGATCTCATCCTCCAGCGTCAGCGTGACCGATTGGCCCGCGACGGACTCGTCGAGATCGCCATCGAAGGTTGTGATGCTCTTTACGGTCGAATTCTTGCCCGCCGGAACCACGCGGACCTTGTCGCCGGGTTTGATCGTGCCCTGACTGATCAGACCGGCAAAGCCACGGAAGTCGAGGTTGGGGCGGTTGACCCATTGCACCGGCATGCGGAACGAACGGTCCTGCGCGGCGGTCTCTGCCAGTTCGACCGTTTCGAGATGGTGGATCAGGGCAGGCCCGTCATACCATGGCGTATTCGCCGATGGGGCCTGGACGATATTGTCGCCCTTGAACCCGGAAATCGGGATCGCGGTGAAATCCTCGATCCCGATGGTCTCGGCAAAATCGCGATAATTGCTGACGATTTCGTCGAACGTGGCCTGATCGTAGTCGACCAGATCCATCTTGTTCACCGCCAGCACCAGATGCCGGATGCCGAGCATGTGGGTGATGAAGGAGTGACGCTGCGTCTGCTCCAGAACGCCCTTGCGCGCATCGACCAGGATGACGGCGCAATCTGCGGTAGATGCACCGGTGACCATGTTGCGGGTGTATTGCACATGGCCAGGCGTGTCGGCGACGATGAACTTGCGCTTCTCCGTCGTGAAAAAGCGATAAGCGACGTCGATCGTGATGCCCTGTTCGCGCTCTGCGGCGAGGCCATCGACAAGCAGCGCAAAATCGATCTGATCGCCCTGCGTGCCGACCTTCTTGCTGTCGCTTTCCAGCGTCGCCAGCTGATCTTCGAAGATCATTTTCGAATCGTAAAGCAGCCGCCCGATCAGCGTCGATTTGCCATCATCCACGCTGCCGCAGGTGATGAAGCGCAGCAATTGCTTGTTCTGATGCTGGTCGAGATAGGCGTCGATGTCTTCAGCGACGAGCGCGTCGACCTGAAAGCTGGAATCTTGGGTTTGTTCGTTCATCTTACCTCGTCATCCCGGACTTGATCCGGGATCGCTTGTGGTGGGCCGCCCCGGATCGAGTCCGGGGTTGACCTGCCACGTCAATCGCTTCGCGTTTGACGTGGCAGGTCAAAAATACCCCTCCTGCTTCTTGTCTTCCATCGAAGCGGATTGCCCCTTGTCGATTGCTCGGCCCTGCCTTTCGGAGCCTGTCGCGAGCAGCATCTCCTGAATGATCAAGTTCATGTCGGTCGCATCGCTTATCGTCGCGCCGGTCAGCGGGTAGCAACCCAAAGTGCGAAACCGCACCGAGCGTTCGACCACTTCTTCACCTTCTTCGAAGCGAAAGCGGTCATCGTCGACCACCAGGATCAGCCCGTCCCGCGTCACCGTCGGGCGTTTCTCCGACATGTATAGCGGCACGATATCGATCTTTTCGAGCGCGATATATTGCCAGATGTCGAGCTCGGTCCAATTCGAGATCGGGAAGACACGGATGCTTTCATCCTTGTTCTTCTTCGCGTTGTAGAGGTTCCACAGTTCGGGCCGCTGGTTCTTCGGATCCCAGCGATGCGAGGCTGTGCGGAAGCTAAAGACGCGCTCTTTCGCCCGCGCCTTTTCCTCATCACGGCGGCCACCGCCGAACGCCGCATCGAAACCGTGCTCGGTCAGCGCGCGCTTAAGCGGATCGGTCAGCTGTGCCTGCGAATAGAGCGCGCTGCCGGTGTCGAACGGGTTGATCCCCTGTTCCTCGGCCTCGTCGTTCTGCGCAACGATCAGCTCCAGCCCGTATTCCTTCACTGTCTTGTCGCGGTGATCGAGCAGCGCCTGAAAGTCCCAACCGGATGCGACATGCAGCATCGGGAAGGGCGGCGGCGCAGGGTAGAACGCCTTGCGCGCGAGGTGCAGCATGACGGACGAATCCTTGCCGACCGAATATAGCATGACCGGCTTTTCAGCCTCGGCCACGACTTCGCGGAAGATATGGATACTCTCGGCTTCGAGCCGTTCGAGATGGGTGAGCGTGCGCATGTCAGTTCAGCTAAACGCTGCGCTGCACAAAACAAGCATAGTTTTGGTTGGGTGCCGCCAAGTTGGGTGAGGAACGCGGCTCCGCGCTCAGCTAGCGAAGCGGTAGCGCGATGAAACTTCTGGAGCGGGTAGGGGGAATCGAACCCCCCTAGCCAGCTTGGAAGGCTGGAGCATTACCACTATGCTATACCCGCCCGCTCTGGAGCCGCGCCAATGCCATTGATAGCGCCGCCGCGTCAATTCTTTGTTTTAGCCTCAAGCGCCGGCGTTCGCATCCGCTCACTTGGCTTTCCTCGCTCACGCGGCCTGAAGGCCGCATCGCTGCGGGCGCGCAGTCGCGCTTACGGACCCTTGCGGGTCCGTAAGTTCCCTCACTATTCACTTTTTTGCAACATATGCGCGCGATTGTGCGTTTGACCGGGTGCAGTGCCCGGCGCATATCAAGTGAAGGTGATCGGGGAGTCCGATCGCCGCTTACATCAATCGAGGGAGTCTCGATCATGGCAGATAAAGCCAAACCTAATGGGGCAAAGGCCTCTTTCGGCGTCTTCATCGGACGTTTTCAACCTCTTCACATCGGTCACGAACATGTCATCCGGCAGGCGCTGGAGAAAGTCGATCGCCTGATCGTGCTGGTGGGCTCGGCCAATATCGCGCGCGATCCGCGCAATCCGTTCACTTTCGAAGAGCGCGAGCACATGGTCCGCTCGGCCTTTGCCTATGAGATGGCGAACGAGCGGCTGATCGTCGAGCCGCTGGACGATCACCTCTATTCCGACACCGCCTGGACTGCGGAGGTGCAGCGACGGGTGCACGATATCGTTCTGGCTGAGGGCAACAATGGTTTCGTTGCCAACGGCCTAGATGATTTTGCAATATCGCTGGCAGGGTTCGGTAAGGACAAATCCTCGTTCTATCTGAAGCTGTTCCCGACCTGGGGCAATATCCAGATCGACAGCCAATATGGCACTTTCAGCTCCTCGGATATTCGCGAGCGCTATTTTGCGCGGCTGTGCGACATTCCGCAGCAGGTATTGTCGTCCGGCGTGGTTGAGCAGCTCGAGCAATTCAAACTCAGCGATGAGTTCAAGGCATTGCTGGCAGAGCGCGAATATCTCGACGCTTACCCACATGAATGGGGTGAGGGACCGTTCGTCACCGCCGATGCGGTGGTGATTCAATCGGGCCATATCCTGCTGGTCGAGCGCGGGCGTTTGCCCGGCAAAGGCCTGCTGGCGCTCCCCGGAGGCTTCGTCAATCGTGATGAGCGCCTGCGCGACGGTGCCATCAGGGAGCTGCGTGAAGAGACCGGCATTTCGGATAGCAAGGGCCAGATCCCGCCCGCCATGCTCGCCAGCTTCATCGAGGACAGCCGCACTCGCGTGTTCGATGCGCCGCAGCGGAGTTTGCGAGGGCGGATCATCACCCACGCCTTCCTCTTCCGCCTGCCAGAACGACGCAAGCTGTTCGAGGTGAAGGGCGGAGACGATGCCGCGCATGCGCGCTGGTACCGCCTTGGCGAGCTCGAACCGCAGATGCTGTTCGAAGACCATTGGTCGATCATCGAGCAGATGGCCGACCTCTGATTACCAACGCTGCCGGGGAGCCCGGTGGCACCCACCACGACATGTGAGGAGTTCACATCATGCAAAATCTCATTCTTGCAACCGACAGCTATAAGCAGAGCCACTTCCGCCAATACCCGCCTGAAGCGCGCGCGATCAGCGCCTATGGCGAAGCGCGGCCCAACCCGTTTAGCGAAGAGGTGCTGTTCTTCGGATTGCAGCCTTTTTTGATCGATTATTTGAGCAAGCCGATCAGTCAGGACAATATCGAGGAAGCCGCCGAGATCTGTGCGGCGCACGGTGTGCCGTTCAACCGTGAAGGCTGGCAGGCGGTGCTCGACGATCACGGCGGATACTTGCCGATTGAGATCAGCGCCTTGCCTGAAGGCACCATCGCGCCGAGCGGAGTGCCGCTGTTTCAGGTCGTCAACACCGATGATCGGATGCCGTGGCTCACCACCTTTATCGAGACCGCTTTGCTGCGGAGCGTATGGTATCCGACCACCGTTGCGACGCTCAGCTGGAAATGCGCGCAAATCATCGGCGCGGGGCTGGAGAAAAGCTCCGACGATCCGGTGGGGCAACTGCCCTTCAAACTCCACGATTTCGGCGCGCGGGGTGTGTCGAGCGGTGAAAGCGCCGCGCTTGGCGGGATGGCGCACCTTGTCAACTTCGCCGGGACCGACACGCTCGAAGGTATCATGGCCGCGCGGCGATACTACGGTGCGGACATGCCGGGCTTCTCGATTCCCGCCGCCGAGCACTCGACCATGACCAGCTGGGGCAAAAGCCGCGAGGAAGCCGCCTATGCCAATATGCTCGACGCGTTCGAGGGCGAAGGTGCGCTCGTGGCGGTCGTGTCGGACAGCTATGATCTCGACAACGCGGTCGAGAACATCTGGGGCGGGTCGCTGAAAGATCAGGTGCTCAGCCGCAAGGGCACCCTCGTGGTGCGTCCCGATAGTGGCGATCCGGTCGAAACCCCGGCGCGGACCCTCGCCAAGCTGTGGGACATCTTCGGCGGCACCACCAATGCCAAAGGCTATCGCGTGCTCAACGACCGGGTCCGGGTGATCCAGGGCGACGGCATGAATGTCGATAGCATCGCTCGGCTGGTCGACCGGGTCATCGCCGATGGGTTCGCGGTGGACAACATCGCATTCGGCATGGGCGGCGGGCTGCTGCAATCGGTGACCCGCGACACGCTGCGCTTCGCGATGAAGGCCAATGCAATGCGCGATGATGCGGGCGTGTGGCACGACGTGTCGAAGAACCCCGCCACCGATCCGGGAAAGGCCAGCAAGGCCGGGCGTCAGGCGGTTGTGATCGAGGATGGACGACTTGTCGCACGACGGCTGGACAGCGTCGATGCGGCGCAGGACCAGCTCCAGCCGGTCTGGCGCAATGGCGAGTTGCTGCGACGGTTCACCTTCGATGACGTGCGTCAGCGAGCCAAGCGCTGAAAAAGAAAGAGCGCCGCCTCCACTTCGCCTGGAGGCGGCGCTCACTTCATAAAAAGCGGGTCGGCATGGTCCCGCAAGGTGCCCCAGTGGATTGCTCCACCTGCCGAGGAACGGCGTCGGACATCGGACGGTCCGGACGTGGATTATGATCTCTTGCCGCTGCGACCCAAGGGCTCTGCTACAAGAGCAGTCCCGTTCGGGAGATTGCTAAATGCTGCGTGTGCGAAGAAAAAGACAGTCACCCGATTGGGGGACGTTGCTGTTTGCGAAGTGCCGAGCGGGTGGCCCGGAGCGCACGGATCAACGCGCTTCGACGTGCATGTTGTCAATCAGGCGGGTGCCGCCGATCCTTGCTGCGATCAGCAGTCGCGCCGGGCCTTCGCCGAGTTCGCTGCGCTGTTTCAGCGATGCGGCGTCAGCGAGCTGCGCGTAGTCTACGCTGTCGAAGCCTGCCTGGGCCAGTGTCGCCTTGAGCGCCGCCAGCGCCTCTGCAACATCGCTGCCGCCTTCGATTGCGCCGATTGCCGCTTTCATGGCCGCCGGGAGAGCAGCCGCCGCGGCCCGGTTCTCCTTCGACAAATATCGATTGCGGCTGCTCATAGCCAGGCCATCAGCCTCTCGCACGGTGGGCACACCGATGATCGAGTGGACGTGCGGGCATGCAAGATCGAGGTCACGCGCCATCGCGCGGATCGCGGCGAGCTGTTGCCAGTCCTTCTCGCCGAAAAACGCCATGTCGGGGCGCACTTGGTTGAACAGTTTGCAGACTACCGTCGCCACGCCATCGAAATGGCCCGGACGGTCCGCGCCGCAAAACCCCTCGCTCACGTCGCTGACCGAGATGCTTGTCACGAAGCCATCGGGGTACATCGCCTCGACAGCCGGTGCCCATAGCAATGCGCAGCCTTCGCTTTCCAGCATCGCGGAGTCCTCGGCCAGCTGGCGAGGATAGGCGTCCAGATCCTCATTCGGGCCGAATTGCGTCGGGTTGACGAAGATCGACGCGACTACGTGATCGCACGCTTCTCTCGCGCGGCGGATCAGTGTCAGATGCCCTTCATGCAGCGCCCCCATGGTTGGAACCAGCCCGATGCTCGCGCCATCCGCACGCAGCTTTGCAACCGAATTTCGCAAGGTTTCGAGCGTGTTTGCTGTTTGCACCCGGATTACCCCATGGCTAGATATTGACCACACGCTTAGCCCGCTGCCATTGCCGCGCCAAGTAACACGCGAACTTTCACCCATAAGGTTTCCCAACTCCCGTGACCGCCGCCAAGCCCATCGATCCCAATTCCGCGATGCCGAGCCGCGCGCACAGGATCGTGTTCGCCAATGAAAAAGGCGGAACGGGTAAGTCGACCACGGCGGTGCATATAGCGGTGGCGCTGAGCTATCTTGGCGCGCGGGTCATCGCGCTCGATCTCGATCCGCGCCAGCGCACGACGCACCGCTATATGGAAAACCGCATCGCGACGCAGGAAAAGCGCGGGATCGCGCTGCCCACGCCGCATTGCGAAGTGTTCAGGGGACGAAGCGAGCAGGCGTTGATGCTGGCGATGGATCGGCTTGGTCAGGATCACGATTTCCTGATCATCGACAATCCGGGCCGTGACGATCCCCTGGCCCGCACCGCGGTAGAAAACGCGGATACGCTGGTGACACCGATGAACGACAGCTTCGTCGATTTCGACCTGATCGGTCAGGTCGATGCCGAGACATTCAAGGTCAAGAAACTGTCCTTCTTCGCAGAATTGATCTGGGAAGCGCGGGTCAAGCGCAGCCGTGCCACCATCGAGAACAAGCGCCCTGAAATGGACTGGGTCGTCGTGCGCAACCGCACTGGCCATGTCGAGGCGCGCAATATGGCCCGCATCGAACAGGCGTTGGCCGAGATGTCCAAACGGGTCGGCTTCCGCGTGACGCAGGGCCTGTCCGAACGGGTGATCTATCGCGAGTTGTTCCCGTCGGGCCTGACACTGCTTGACAAGGGGCATCTGGGCGAGCTTGGCACCAGCCACCTGGTCGCGCGGCAGGAATTGCGCGCGTTGCTCAAGGCGCTGCATTTGCCTGAATTCTCTCGCGATGCCCCGCGATTGGCGCTAGCCTGATCCGATGCTCAAATATGCAATAGTTCTGGTGGTGATCTGCCTGTTATGGCGCTGGGCGCTGGGCCAATGGCCGTGGGCAGCGCTGAGCAGCAAACCGCCGCGAAGCCAGGCGATTGCCCGCGCTCGCAAACTGCTGCGCGTGGACAACAGCGCAGACCGCGATCAGATCAAGGCGGCGCACAAGCGGCTGATTGCCATGGTCCACCCCGATCGCGGTGGAAGCAACGCCGATGTACACGAAGCCAATGCCGCGCGCGATATCCTGCTCGATGAATTGCCCGACAAGAGCGCGGATACTCGCGCAGATGTCGACGGCGACCAATGACCACGCGATTGACATATTTTGAAGGCAATCCGGCTCTGCGCTAGATACATGCGCTTCAGGCTTACAACAAAGACAGGACTCCCCGCACCATGACGCACCAATTCGATCCGACCGTGCTGCGCGAATACGATATCCGCGGAATTATCGGGGAGACTTTGGGGGCCGAGGATGCGCGCGCCATCGGGCGCAGTTTTGGCACGTTGCTGCGCGAGGCAGGCGGCGATACGGTTGCGGTCGGTTACGATGGTCGGGTCAGCTCACCCATGCTCGAACATGCACTTGTCGAGGGGCTCACCTCGAGTGGTTGCGATGTGGTGCGGATCGGCATGGGCGCGACCCCGATGTTGTATTATGCCGAAGCGTCAGCCGAAGAGATACATGGCGGCATTCAGATAACTGGCAGCCACAATCCCCCCAATTACAACGGCTTCAAGATGGTATTTCAGGGGCGGCCGTTTTTCGGCGCCGATATCCAGAAGCTCGGGGAACTGGCAGCAGCTGGCAGTTGGGTCGACGGGGCCGGTGCGGTCAGCGAGCGTGATATCCTTGGCGAGTATGTCGAGCGCATGCTCAAGGGATTGGCCGGGATCGATGGCGGCACTCTCGACGGGCTCAAGGTCGGCTGGGATGCGGGCAACGGTGCCGCCGGTCCCGCGCTTGAGGCGCTCGCCGCGAAGCTTCCCGGTGAGCATCATCTGCTCTTTACTGAAGTTGATGGACATTTTCCCAATCACCACCCTGATCCGACTGTCGAAGCGAATTTGGCCGATCTGCGCGCGCTCGTCGCGGAGAAGAACCTCGATTTCGGAGTGGCTTTCGATGGGGATGGCGACCGGATTGGCGCGATTGATGGGGAAGGCCGGGTGATATGGGGCGATCAGCTGCTGATGATCTATGCCGAGGATCTGCTCAAAACCCACCAGAACGCGACGATTATCGCCGATGTGAAGGCCAGCCGCGCGCTGTTCGATCACGTGTCCGCGCATGGCGGCCAGCCGCTGATGTGGAAGACGGGACACTCGCTGATTAAGTCCAAAATGAAGGAAACAGGCTCTCCACTGGCTGGCGAGATGAGCGGTCACGTCTTCTTCGCAGACACCTATTACGGTTTCGACGATGCGCTTTACGCGGGCGTGCGCTTGCTTGCTGCCTCGGCACGGTTGGGCAAATCGGTGACAGAGCTGAAAAGCGCGATGCCCGACATGCTCAACACGCCGGAAATGCGGTTCCAGGTCGATGAAGCGCGCAAATTTCCCGCGATTGCCGAAGTTTCCGAGCGGCTCACCACCAATCCCGGCCCCGATGTCGAGGAGGTCAACGCGACCGACGGCGTGCGGGTGAACACCAAGGACGGCTGGTGGCTGCTGCGCGCGTCAAACACGCAGGACGTGCTGGTCGCCCGCGCCGAAAGCGACACGCAGGAGGGCCTTGACCGCCTGCTTGCTTCGATCGACGAGCAGCTCGCGCTGTCAGGTCTGGAGCGCGGGGACAGCGTTGGTCACTAAGTCGGGGGCAAATGGCTGGCCCTGGTCCGCGCTCGGGATAGCCGAGACGGTCGACAAGGCCGCCATCCGCGCGGCCTATGATGCGAAACGTGCCGAGCTTGATGCCGAGGCGATGCGCATCTCAGCCTTTGCCGAGCTGACCGAAGCGCGCGAAAAGGCCCTGTTCCTCGCCTCCGAACTGCTCCGCGTGCGTGAGCGCGAGGAGGTGAGTGAGGCCGTCAGTCCGCGTGTTGACACCGCGCCACGGTCCAAGCCAACCTCCACAGGTACACACACCTGAGTGTCTTCCGCGCCTGGAACCATTCCCGGAACTTACGTTTCCTGGACTACCCCTCGCTTCACCCAACCGTCT
>JBCCBW010000018.1:0-84828 GCA_039033835.1 Pseudomonadota bacterium | reverse complement strand
GGTCGCCTCCACACCGCGCGCAGCCGCAACGATCAGGTCGCGACCGATTTCAAGCTGTGGGTGCGCGAGGCATTCGAGCAGATGGATGCGGGGTTGGCAGGCCTGCAACGCGCGCTCGTCACCCGCGCAGGCGAACACGCCGCGAGCATCATGCCCGGCTTCACCCATTTGCAGACCGCGCAACCCGTGACGCTGGGCCACCACCTCATGGCCTATTACGAGATGCTGCGCCGCGACCGTTCGCGGCTGGCGGATGCACGAGCGCGGCTCAATGAAAGCCCGCTGGGATCGGCTGCGCTGGCGGGCACCGGCTTTCCCATCGACCGCGAGAGGACAGCAGACGCGCTCGGTTTCGACCGCCCCACTGCCAACTCGCTCGATGCCGTGTCAGACCGCGATTTCGCGATGGATTACCTGTTCGCCGCGAGCCAGTGCGCGCTGCACCTTTCGCGGCTCGCCGAGGAACTGATCCTGTGGGCGAGCCAGCCCTTCGGCTTTGTGAGAATGCCCGACTCGCTCTCGACCGGCTCTTCGATCATGCCGCAAAAGAAAAACCCCGATGCCGCCGAGCTTGTGCGCGGCCATGCGGGGCGCGTGATCGGCTGCGCGACCGCATTGATGATCACGATGAAAGGCCTGCCGCTCGCCTATTCGAAAGACATGCAGGACGATAAACCGCCCGTATTCGAAGCGGCCAGCTTGATGGAGCTGAGCATCGCCGCGATGACGGGGATGATCGCCGATGCGACCTTCAACACGGACCGGATGCGCGAGGCGGCCGAGCTTGGCTATGCCACCGCCACCGATCTCGCCGATTGGCTGGTGGTGGAAGCCGACATCCCGTTCCGCGAGGCACATCATATTACCGGCGCGGCGGTGAAGCTGGCCGAGCAACGCGGCATTGCGCTGGATGAATTGCCGCTCGCCGACCTTCAGGAAATCGATGCGCGGATCGATGATCGGGTGTTCAATGCGCTGTCAGTCGATGCCTCGGTCGCGGCGCGCGCTTCCTATGGCGGAACCGCACCCGAGCAGGTACAGCAGCAAGTGACACGAGCTCGCAGTGAGCTTGGGATGGATGGATGATGCGAAACTTTATTCTTCTGGGCTGCGCCCTCGCGCTCACCGCCTGCGGATCGCGCGCGCAACTGACTCCACCCGAAGGCGCAAGCCTGCCGGTCGCCCCGGTCGGAGCAACCGCTCAGCCAGATGCGGAGGAATTGCTCCAGCTGGAAACCCTCGCCGCGCCCGAACGTAGTGTGGAATTGCGGCGTCGCTCCGAGGAACGGCAAGACGACCCGTTCGACCTGCCGCCCGAATAAGATCACCTTACAGACTGACGGATTTATGGACCATTTCGCATTGAAGGATGGCGTCATGCACGCCGAGGACGTGCCGCTACCGCGCATCGCGGACGAGGTGGGCACACCCGTCTATGTCTATTCGCGCGCGACGCTGGAACGGCATGCACGGGTGTTCAGCGAAGCGCTGGCGCCGCTCGGCGATCCGTTGATTGCCTTCGCGGTCAAATCGAATCCCAACCTTGCCGTGCTCAAGGTCTTGCAGCGCGAAGGCTTTGGTGCCGACGTGGTTTCGGGCGGCGAGCTTGAGCGCGCGCTCGCCGCAGGCTTCGCCGCCGATAAGATCGTGTTCTCCGGCGTGGGCAAGACCGACGCGGAGCTCGCACTGGGGCTCGACCGCAAGATCGGCCAATTCAACATCGAATCGCGCGAAGAGGGCATCGAACTCGCCAGCATCGCGAAGAAACGGGGTCTTACCGCAACGGCTGTTTTGCGCGTCAATCCCGATGTGGATGCGAAGACGCACGCCAAGATTTCCACCGGCAAGGCGGAGAACAAGTTCGGCGTTCCTCTGATGCGCGCGCGCGAAGTCTATGCCGAACTCACCGCGCTCGACGGGTTGAACCTGCGCGGCGTTGCGATCCACATCGGCAGCCAGCTGGGCGATCTGGAGCCGCTGGAAACCGCGTTCACCAAAGTCGGCACCCTATTGCGCGAATTGCGCGGCGACGGGCACACGGTCACCCATATCGACCTCGGCGGCGGGCTGGGTGTGCCCTACAAAAAGGGTGAGACACCACCCTCTCCTGCCGAATATGGGGCGATGGTAGCGCGCGTGACGCAAGACTGGGGTGTGCACCTCGCATTTGAGCCTGGACGCGTGATCGCAGGCAATGCGGGCGTTCTGCTGACCCGTGTCATCCGGGTGAAGCGCGGCGGCAATGGACCGCCCTTCGTGATCGTCGATGCTGCGATGAACGATCTGGCCCGTCCTGCCCTTTATGGGGCATGGCACGATTTCGAAGCCGTGGCGCCCGATGGGACACGGATGACCGCCAACATTGTCGGGCCGATCTGCGAAACGGGCGACACCTTCGCCACGGACCGCGAATGCGACGCGCTGCAATCGGGTGATCTCGCCGTGTTCCGCACTGCCGGAGCCTATGGCGCAACCATGGCATCGAGCTACAATTCGCGCGGGTTTGTTGCCGAAGTGCTGGTCGATGGTGACAAGTTCGCCGTGGTCGCAGACCGGATCGATGCGAGCGCGATCATGGATGCCGAGCGCGTGCCCGAATGGCTGGCGTAAACTTTCTCCATGGCTGAGATCCAGAGCCTTCCACTGTTTCACCAGATCGGCGGACAACGCGTGCTGGTGTTGGGCGACGGCGAGGCGGCAGAGCCGAAGCGGCGGCTGGTCGAGCGCGCGGGCGGCGAAGTGATCGACGATATGGCGCAGGCGGTGGACGAAGGCGTGCGCATCGCGTTCGTCGCTTATGAGGATGCCAAAGCGTGCGAGGCGGCGGCGATCAATTTGCGCTGCGCCGGACTGCTGGTGAATGTCGTCGACCGGCCTGAGCTGTGCGACTTCACCACACCGAGTATTCTTGACCGCGACCCGCTGTTGATCGCGATCGGCACGGGCGGCGCATCGGCAGGGCTGGCCAAACACGTCCGGCTGCGACTTGAACGGCTGCTACCGCAATCCCTGGGCAAGCTCGCCAACGCAATGAAGGCGCTGCGTCCGCGATTGCGCAAGCGGTTTCCCGATGGCGGCGAGCGGCGGCGGGCGATTGACGAGGCTTTACGCGAAGGCGGGGCCTTGGACGCGCTCGATCCGGGATCGTTCGAGCGGGCCGAGGACTGGGCAGAAGGTGCACACTGCAACAGCGCCGCTGCGTGGCATGGATTCTCCATTACCAGCCCGGATCCCGACGACCTTACGATCAAGCAGGCAAGGCTGCTTGGCGAAGCGGACTGCGTGTGCATCGATGGCGATGTGCCCCCCGCGATCCTCACCCGCGCTCGTGCCGACGCTCAGCGGGTTATCTGCGACCGGACGGTCTGCGCCTTGGCGCGCGGATCGGGTGACGCCGATGCCGTGCCCGCCTGCGCCGGTGGAGCATCCGACGGTCACGCAGATCGCCGCCTAACCGTCATTCTACACTGGCGTCCGGCAGACTGAACCCTCAGGCTGCGCGGGCCAAAGGTGTCTCGATCTCAGCAAAATAACGCGCCATGGCTTCGACCGTTGGCTCGCTCAGCGCAATGAAGGCGCGGCGCTTGTCGCTGGAATCGGCGATCCGTTCGAAGATACCGGTTTCGACCAGCTGCTTGATCCAGCGCAGAGCCGTGGTCGCCGGTACGCCCGCTGCAATGCATAGCGAGGTGACGGAAACACGTTGATGTTCGGCATGCGCCGCCGTCAGGTCGAGCAGCATGTCCCATGCAGGGTCCGAAAACAGTTCGGCATCGAAGAACTTCGCGCGAGCCTGCCTGTTGGCGATAATCTTTCGCACCGTGCGAGGGTCCGGCAGCGGATGGCTTGCGGTCCGGCCAGCGGGCTTGCGCAAGGAAATGGCGTCGCTTTCCGGGCCGTTCCAATCCTGCTTGAAATCGCTCAGACGCTGGGTTGTCGGCTCTTCATGGTTCGAAATGCGATCGAGCTGCTGCGCGATCGAATCCACCTGCTGCGACAGCCGCAGCAAAGCCAGACGGTCCTCTTCGCTCATTTCGCGAACACGTTCGTTCGACACATCGGCCAGCACCCGGCCCACGGCCACAACCCGATCTGCCCGGCCCGGCTCGACGAGGATTTGCGCGCCCGACTGGTCCAGCACCGAAAACACATCATCGAGAGCCTCAAGCGATGTCGAGACGATCAGCTGCGCCCCGGCCCGCGCCACCCGCATGTCGAGCCGCGCCAATGCCGCCAGCGCCGCCGCATCCACATTCGGGCAATCGAGCATTACCACATCGCCCAGCAAGGCAATTGGTCCATCGAGCAGGTCCGCAATCTCACCACCATCCAGCGTTCGGAACCCCGCACCCGACAGATCCTCAACAATCTGTTCGCGCATTCGCGACCGATCGGCAAAGATCGCGACCCGCGCTGGCAACCCGGCCGAATCCTGCACCCCATTTGAGGGAACGTCGTAGGTGAAATCTGCCTGAGTCATCGAATCGCCTCCACTTCGTATAGAACGTGAGTAGAACAAAGCAGGTTCAAGTCAAGAATTGGGTGGCAATTCACGCTTTTCCACCGCGCGAATTGAACCTTTTGGTCGCTCCGCCAGACTACTGCATCAATGACGCAATCGGCTCGCCCTTCTGCCCCGCCGCCATCGGGTGCCATGTTCGACGAACTGCTCGTCGTGATGGTGCAGCAAGGTGACAAGCAGGCGCTTGAGCGGCTCCATGCGCGCTGGAACGGGCGGCTGGCACGCGCCGCCCTTCGCTACACCGGCGATGCGGAGATTGCGCGCGATCTGGTGCAGGATTGTTGGATCGGTATCTGGAAAGGGATCGGCAAACTGCGCGATCCGGCGCGTTTCCGCTCCTATGCCTTCGCGGTGCTGCACCGTCGCGGTGCGGATCATTTGCGCGGGGCGATCCGCGATCGCAAGGCAACCAGACCGATTGCACCGGGCGACGATGCCGATCACGCAGCCAATCCCATGCCCGACGAGGCGATCGCACTGCGCCAGGCCTTTGCCAAACTGCCCCCGGACCAGCGGCTCGCCGCGCATCTGCACTTCGTCGAAGGGCTGACCCTGCGCGAGATCGCCAATGTCCAGGACATCGCCATTGGCACCGCCAAAAGCCGCCTTTTTCACGCGCGCCGCAAGTTGAAAGCGACGCTTAACGACCCACCCCAAGGAGACGACCAATGAGCGATACAGACGATCGTATCAAAGACGCGCTGAGCGCCGATGACTATGAATTCCTGAACAATCTCGAAGCGGATCGCGGCCTGTTCGCTCAGATCGGCGACACATGGAAGGGGCCGCTTGGCGGCTGGGCGAAGCTCATCTTCGGCTTCACCGTAGCGATGGGCCTCCTGTTCCTGTTCGTGATCTGGCAGGTCGCCCACTCGACGAACGAGCCGATAGTTCACGCGCTATGGGCGATTTCCGGAGTGGCGCTGCTGGTCATCATCGGTTTCGCCAAGGAGTGGATGTTCGCTCGCATGAATATGCTGACGATCCTGCGCGAGGTGAAGCGGCTGCAAGTGCAGGTGGCGATGCTCGCCGAGAAGGATGATTGATCCCGGGCCTATTGCCGAATTTCGATCGGGGTGCCGTCAGGCACGATCTGCCACAGTTCCTCGATCTCGGCATTTGTCAGCGCGATGCAGCCATCGGTCCAGTCTCCGCGCATCCGGCGATCCCATGGAAGCCCGTTGGGCTGGCCGTGGATGAAAATCTGCCCGCCCGGCGAGCGGCCATATTGCGCGGCAAAAGCGCGGTCGGCGCGATTGGGGTAGGATATCCGCAAGGACAGATGATAGCTGCTGCGCGAGTTGCGGGTGTCGATTGTGTAGAGCCCCTCGGGCGTGCGCTCGTCCCCTTCGAAGCGTTTATGCCCCATCGGCGCATCGCCAAACTGGATACCGCGATAGACCCGGATCGGCTGGCCAGAGCGGTAGGCGACCAGCAACCGCTCCGACTTGTCGACCAGCAGATAGTCGGCGACTTGCGGGACTTGCACAGGCACGGCGCGTGCAGCCGGAGGCCGCACAACCGGCGGTTCGACCGCGCTCTGGCTCGGCGGACCGGCGCAAGCGGCAGCAAATGCCAGCAGGATCAGGACGACAAGGCGCTTCATCGAGAACCAGGCTAGCGCGAGCGGAGCCGCTGCACAATTCCGCTTCGTTGCTCATGTGCCAGGCAAGGACTCGCCGGGACGCCGTTTTCGCTCAATCCACGAACGGATCGCGCATCAGGATCGTGTCGTCCCGCTCCGGACTGGTGGAGACCAGCGCGACCGGGCATTCGATCAGCTCCTGCACGCGCTGGATATATTTGATCGCATTGGCGGGTAGATCGGCATAGCTGCGCGCGCCTGCGGTCGATTGGCTCCAGCCTTCCATTTCCTCGTAGATCGGCTCGACCGCAGCCTGTTCGGCGGCGTGGCTCGGGAGATAGTCGTAGACATTGCCATTGAGGCGATAACCGGTGCAGATCTTCACCGTCTCCAGACCGTCTAGAACGTCGATCTTGGTCAGGGCGATGCCCGTCACGCCAGAGACCGCGCAGGTCTGACGCACCAGCACCGCATCGAACCAGCCGACGCGGCGCTGGCGACCGGTGACAGTGCCGAACTCGTGCCCGCGCTCGCCGATACCCTGCCCGACCTCGTCATCAAGCTCGGTTGGAAATGGTCCGCTGCCGACCCGCGTCGTGTAGGCTTTAACGATGCCGAGCACGAAGCCGGTCGAGTTGGGGCCGAGGCCTGAACCGCTCGCAGCCGTGCCGCTCACCGTGTTGGAGCTGGTGACGAACGGATAGGTGCCGTGATCGACATCCAGCAACACGCCCTGCGCGCCTTCGAACAGGATTTTGGCGCCCGCCTTGCGCACTTTCTTGAGGCGTTTCCACACCGGCTGGGCGAACCGCAGGACGAAATCGGCGACGTCGCGCAGCTCGGCGAGCAGCGCCTCGCGATCCACCGGCGGCTGGTCGAACCCGGCGCGTAAGGCGTCGTGGTGGGCGCACAGCCGATCAAGCTGAGGGTCGAGATCGTCGAGATGCGCGAGATCGCACACGCGGATCGCTCGTCTGCCGACCTTGTCCTCGTAAGCCGGTCCAATGCCGCGACCGGTCGTACCGATCTTGCCCTTGCCCGCCGCGCCTTCGCGCAGGCCATCGAGATCGCGGTGCATCGGCAGGATCAGCGGGCAGTTGTCAGCGATAGCCAGATTGTCGTCGTTGATGGTGACGCCCTGCCCTTCGAGCTTTTCTACCTCGTCGCGCAGCGCCCAGGGATCGAGCACCACGCCATTGCCGATAATGCTCATCGTCCCCGAAACGATGCCAGATGGCAGCAGGCTCAGCTTGAACACATTGCCATCGATAACCAGCGTGTGCCCGGCATTATGCCCGCCCTGAAAGCGGACCACGGCATCGGCGCGGCTGGCGAGCCAATCGACGATCTTGCCCTTGCCCTCATCGCCCCACTGGGCGCCGATCACGGTGACGTTGGCCATCTCAATCCTTCAATGATGCATTTGCCCGCAGGCACAAACGGCGCGGGCGTAGGCGGTTCGGCAGGGGAGAGCAAGCGAAAGGCCGCACCGTGTTGGAGACACATGAGACACAGTCCTGAAGCGGAAAACCGGGCGCGCGAATATGGGCGTGAAATTCGCCCGCTTAGACGGTGATCCGATGTGCGGAGATGCGCATTCATCCGCCGGTCATGGCACGCGATGCGGCGAGTAGGAAAACGCAGCATGTCAACGCCTGATCCTCGGACATGCGCGAGCTGTTCACCAGCTATCATGCCCGATCGTTATGCTGACGATACAAGCTGTGACACATTTCCGCTTGGCCTGATCCACGTTTGGGCGAAGGGTATGAGCGGCAGCATCGTCAAACAGGGATAACGAGCGGAGTATTGCGATGAATCACTATGCCAAAGCGATTGCGGCAGGGCTTGCCACCACGCTGATCGCCACGCCGATCCTTGCTCAGCGCGGCGATCGCCCCTCGCGCGAATGCGTGCGTGAAATCGTCGAATTGTGCGGGCGTGATCGCTCGCAGATCCGATCCTGCCTGCAAGAAAAGGCTGGTCAGCTCTCCGAGAAATGCTCGACCGAAATGCAGGAGCGGATGCAGCGACGCGGCGGAGAGGGGAGGCGTGGTAATCGCGGGGGCAATCGCGAGGGTGGCCAGGCGCAATTCCAGCGCACCGCCAAGGCAGACCGGACGGTCATCTATGGCAGCGACCAGCGTCAGCAGATCGACGTTTACGAGCCCGACGATGCGGTCGATGATCTCCCGCTGGTCCTCCACATTCACGGCGGCGGCTGGTCGTTCGGCAATCACAAGCTGGTGCAATCCAAGCCCACACATTTCAATCAGGCAGAGTATTACTTTGCCTCGACCGGTTATCGGCTGATGCCCGATGCGCCGGTTGAGGAGCAGGCGAAGGATATCGGTGCAGCCCTTCAGGCGCTGCGCGGACAGGCGAGCGCGATTGGCTTTGATCGCGACCGGATCGTTGTCATGGGCCACAGCGCGGGCGCGCATCTGGCAGCTCTGGTCGCGACCGATCCGCAATATGCCGGTGACGCTTTCGGAGCGATCAAAGGCGTGACCCTGCTCGACGGGGCAGGCTATGAAATTGCCAGCAGCATGGCCGATGCAGAACCGCAGGCGAAAAACCTCTATCGCGATGTGTTCGGGGAGGACGCAGCCCGGCACCGGGCGCTGTCACCCGTGACCCATGTGGGCGGACCAGATGCGCCCAACTGGCTGGCGCTGTATGTCGACGGGCGTGATCGTTCGAAGACTCAGGCGGAACTGTTGGTTGGCGAGTTGCAAGCGGCAGGCGCCAGCGCCGAAGCGGTTGCAATCGACGGCACCGATCACGGTCGGATGAACCGTGAACTGGGCACCGAAGCGGGCGCGGCGCAGACTCAGGCGGTGGATGCGTTTCTGGCGAAAGTGTTCGGTTAAAGGCTCGCGATCACGTCGATCTCGACCATCAGTTCGGGCAGTGCCAACGACGTCACTTCGACAGTCGTGTCGGCTGGATAGGGCGCGGTAAAATGCCGCTTGCGCGCTTCGACGATCTTCGGGAAATTCGCCATATCGGTGAGGTAGATCGTGACCTTGACGATTTTTGACAGGTCGCTGCCCGCCGCCTGCAGCACCCGCTCGATATTCGCAAAGGTCTGGCCCAGTTGCAGGTCGAAATCGTTGTGTCCTACGATCGAGCCATCCTCGGCAATCGCGGCCTGACCTGACAGAAACACAAGATCACCGACGCGCCATGCCGGGGCGATTGCATAAGGGGCGAGCGGATCGGGCTCGATGGAAATCGGTATCGCCCTGCCGGTCATATCTTGTCGCTCATCTCTTGGTCCCCTGTATCAAACGGGTTTGGTCGACGTGCCCTCCAGCACATGCGTGCAGCCAAGCGCCTTTGCGTCGTCGCTATCGGACAACTGAGCTATTGTGCGCGCGCCCTCGTCGCGAAGCCGCGCGGCAGTCGCCGGATCGTGTCCGAGCGGCAGGAACACCGTATGCACCTGATCGGGCTCCGGCGCTGCATCTGCAAGCTTGTCGACATAAAGAGTGAAGCCGGTAGCCGGCTCTTCACTGCCCGCAATACTATAGGTTCCGCCGCGTCCCGCCGCTCCGCGCACGCCCTCGGCGTACAGCGTGAAGCCGAACCAGCTTTGATATTCGAAACCATGCCGCTCTGTCGGATCAAGCGTGATGCGCGCCGCATCGCCGATGGTTGCCGCGATCGCTTCCAGCCCGTCCAGCCGGGTCGCCAATGCGCCGCCCGCATCCAGTTCGCGGAGCTTCGCCATCGCGTCGGCGAACGGCCCGGTGGCATAGAGCAGCGGCAGGTAGGCCTCGCCGCCGACCGCCTTCAGTCCGCCTGCATCCTTGGTATCCAGCTCGCGCCGGATCGCTTCGACGGTTTCGGGCTTCATCGAGAGGTTCTGCACCGTCAGCGTATCGAGCAGATCAGGCATCGTGAAATCGACCGAAATGCCATTGAGGCCCGCCGCATGCAAAGCCTCGATGGCGAGGGTCACAATCTCGCTTGCCGCAGCGATCGTGTCCGCTCCGATCAGCTCCCCGCCCAGTTGCAGCCGTTCACGCGCCGGATCAAGCTGGCTGGCCTGGATCAGCGCCGTATCACCGCAATAGGCGAGCCGCAGCGGACGGGCCGCGTCCTTCATGCTGGTCGCCGCGATCCGTCCGATCTGCGGAGTGATGTCGCTCCGCAGCGCCAGTGTGCGCAGGCTCGCCGGATCGACGAAGCGGAACATCTTGCGGCTATGGATGCCTTCCATCCGGCTCGACAGCGAGCGCTCGAATTCGAGCATGGGCGGGCGCACGCGGTCATAGCCATTCGCGCCCAGCACATCGAGGCAGGCGCGCATGGCGTGCGTGATCCGCGCCGCCGATTGCGGCAACCGGTCTTCGAGGCCTTCGGGCAGGAGGTCGTTGGTTTGGGTCATAGTTTGGCCAATGCCCTATATCCGCTCGCCCTGAGCCTGTCGAAGGGCCGTCCTTTTCTTTGGACGGTGCACTAGAAGAAAGTGCGGTGCTTCGACAAGCTCAGCACGAGCGGTTTCCTAAGCTGCATCAAAACGCCAGCGCCTTCGCCATGTTCACGCCTTCGACCTTTTCGACCTCGGCGGTTGTTTCCGGCTTCAGCGCCTCGTCAAGGCTCAGCAGCAGCACCGCTTCCCCGCCTGCATCGCGGCGACCCAGGTTGAAGGTGCCGATATTGATGCCATGATCGCCCAGCAGCGTCCCGATGCGGCCGATAAAGCCGGGCTTATCATCGTTCACGACATAGAGCATATCGCCGTCCAGATCCGCTTCGATCCCGATGCCGAAAATCTCGACCAGCCGCGGCGCCTCGTTGCCGAACAGCGTGCCAGCGACCGAGCGCGGTCCCTGCGAGGTCTCGACCGTCACCCGGATCAGCGTGTTGAACGCGCCCTCACGCTCGTGCCGGATTTCGCTGACATCAAGGCCGCGTTCTTTCGCCAGATACGGCGCGTTGACCATGTTCACCGTGTCGGAATAGCGCCGCATGAAGCCCGACAGCACCGCGCCGGTGATCGGCTTGCCATTCAGTTCAGCCGCCGCGCCCTCGCGCTCGATGCTGATCTTGGTGAGGTTGCCGTGCGCGAGCTGCCCGACGAGGCTGCCGAGTTTCTCCGCCAGCGCCATGTAGGGGCGCAGCTTGGGCGCTTCCTCGGCAGACAGGCTCGGCATGTTGAGCGCGTTGGTGACGCCGCCATTGACCAGATAATCAGCCATCTGCTCGGCCACTTGCAGCGCGACATTGACCTGCGCTTCGGTGGTTGAGGCACCAAGGTGCGGGGTGCAGATGAAGTTGGGCGCGCCGAATAGCGGGTTGTCCTTTGCCGGTTCCTCGGCAAACACGTCCAGCGCCGCGCCTGCAACCTGACCGCTCTCAAGGCAATCTTTCAGCGCCGCCTCGTCGATCAACCCGCCACGCGCGCAATTGACGATGCGGATGCCGGGCTTGGCATTTTCCAGCCGCTCGCGGCTCAGGATGTTGCGGGTCTCATCCGTCAAAGGCGTGTGCAGCGTCACGAAATCCGCGCGCGACAGCAAAGTGTCGAGATCGACCTTCTCCACGCCCATTTCCACCGCGCGGTCCTCGGTCAGGAAGGGATCATAGGCGATGACCTTCATCTTGAGGCCAAGCGCGCGGCTGGCGACGATCGAGCCGATATTACCGGCGCCGATCAGGCCGATGGTCTTGCCGGTCACTTCGACACCCATGAAATCCTTCTTGGGCCATTCGCCATTCTGAGTGCGCGTGTTCGCCGCCGGAATCATCCGGGCGAGCGCCATCGTCATCGCAATCGCGTGTTCGGCGGTGGTGATCGAATTGCCGAACGGCGTGTTCATCACGACGACGCCTTTGCCGCTGGCATAGGGTATATCGACGTTATCGACACCGATCCCGGCGCGACCGATGACCTTGAGATTGGTCGCGGCATCGAGAATTTCTGGTGTCACCTTGGTGGAACTGCGGATCGCAAGACCATGATATTCGCCGATGCGGGCCTTCAATTCTTCAGGGCTTTCGCCGGTGATCACGTCAACATCGCAGCCGCGTTCTTCGAAGATGCGGGCGGCGTTGGGGTCCATCTTGTCGGAGATGAGTACTTTGGGTCTGGTCATTTCGGATTACTCCAAATCAGGAAACCCGTTCGCCCTGAGCCTGTCGAAAGGCTGCACTTCTTTTTGGAAGGCAGCACGTCAAAAGAAAAGGACAGTGCTTCGGAGTCGAAGACGGCCTTCGGCCACTGGCTCAGCACGAACGGTTGAGAGGTATACGCTTGTGGCTGGTTCAGCCGTTCTTGACGGACTCGTAAGCCCACTCGATCCACGGCAGGAGGCGCTGAATGTCCTCTTGCTCCAACGTACCGCCGCACCAGATGCGCAGGGATGGCGGGGCATCGCGGTAGCCGTTGAAATCGTAGCCGACATTGCGCTCTTCGAGCAGCTTGACGATCTTCTTGGGCACCGCGGCCTGATCTTCTGCCGAAAGGCTGTCATACCAATCGCCCTGGAACATCATGCAGACGCCGGTGTTCGTGCGCTGTGCGGGGTCGGCGACCATGTTGCGCAGCCACGGCTTGGCTTCGATCCAGTCCTTGACGATTTTGGCATTGGCATCGGCACGTTCGAACATCGCCTTGCGCCCGCCAATCGACTTCGCCCATTCGAGCGCTGCGATATAGTCTTCGGTCGCCAGCAGCGAGGGCGTGTTGATCGTGGCGCCTTCGAAGATGCCGGTGTTGATCTTGTCGCCCTTTTTCATGCGGAACAGTTTGGGCAGCGGCCATGGCGGATCGTAGCTTTCGATCCGTTCCACCGCCTTGGGTGAGAGGATCAGCATGCCATGCTGCGCTTCGCTGCCCATCACCTTCTGCCAGCTGAATGTCGTGGCATCGAGCCTGGGCCAGTCCATTTCCTGCGCGAAGATCGCGCTGGTCGCATCGTTGATCGTGATCCCCTCACGACCCGGCTCCAGCCAGTCGGTATTCGGGATCATCGCGCCCGACGTAGTGCCGTTCCAGGTGAAGACGACATCGTTACGCTGCGGGATCGTCGTGAGGTCAGGGATCTCGCCATAATCGGCAGACAGCGCTTGCAGGTTGGGCAACTTTAGCTGCTTTACCGCATCCTGAATCCAGACATTGCCGAAACTCTCCCACGCCGCGACCGTTGCCGGGCGCGCGGGATCGAGCATGGTCCACATCGCCGCTTCGAGAGCGCCGGTGTCGGAGGCCGGCATAATGCCGACGAGGTAATCGTCAGGAATGCCCAGCAGCTCACGCGTCAGATCGATCGCGTATTTCAGACGACCTTTCGCCAATGCCGAGCGGTGCGAGCGCCCGAGCGAATCGGTTTTCAGCTTGTCGAGGGACCAGCCCGGGAACTTGACCGTGGGACCGGAAGAAAATTGGGGTCGCTCAGGTTTGAGCGGAGGCTCGTGCAAGAGCCCGCGTGCATATTCACTCATGTATTCTCTCCTTACAGAGAGCTCGCGCGGCGTTGGGACCGCGTGGCCCGTCGGCTGCACTAAAGATCATCGGGAACGAGTCAATCTTTGATGTTCAGGGTTTGAGTGTTGGCGCATGCTCGCCTAGACGGGCTAACCCATGGAAGTCTCCGATCTCCGAATTGCGCTGTTCAGCGGCAACTACAACTACACCCGGGACGGTGCCAATCAGGCGCTGAACCGGCTGGTGGGGTCGTTGCTGAAGCTGGGCGCAGCGGTACGAGTGTACTCGCCCACGGTGGAGAAACCGGATTTCGAGGCGACAGGCGACCTCGTAAGCCTGCCCAACGTGCCGATGCCGGTGAGGGGTCGCGGCGAGTACCGCTTGCCCACGGGCCTCGGTACGCGGGTCAAACGTGATCTGGACAAATTCAAACCGAATATCGTGCACCTCTCCTCGCCCGATCCATCGGGACATGCTGCGCAGCGCTGGGCGAGGGATCACGATGTGCCGGTGCTGGGATCGGTGCACACCCGATTCGAAACTTATCCCCGCTATTACAAGATGGGGTTCCTGGAACCGCTGGTCACACACCTGCTGCGGCGGTTCTACAATCGCTGCGATGCGCTCGTCGCGCCCTCGCAAAGCATGATCGACGAGCTGCTGGCGATGGACATGCACGACGATATCGGCCTGTGGTCGCGCGGGGTCGATCGCACGATCTTCTCGCCTGAAAAGCGCGACATGGAATGGCGACGGTCGCTTGGCCTGGCTGACGACGATGTGGCGATCGTGTTTCTCGGGCGTCTGGTAATGGAGAAAGGCCTCGACGTCTTTGCCGAAACCATCGTGCAGCTGCGCAAGCGCCAGGTTCCGCACAAAGTGCTGGTGATCGGCGATGGCCCTGCGCGCGGCTGGTTCGAGGAAGCCCTGCCCGGCGGAATTTTCGCTGGCTTCAAGACAGGGCCGGACCTTGGCAATGCACTCGCCAGCGGCGATGTGTTCTTCAATCCGTCGATTACCGAGACATTCGGCAACGTCACGCTCGAAGCGATGGCGTGCGGCCTGCCGGTGGTCGCGGCGGGCGCAACCGGTGCTTCAAGCCTGGTCGACGAGTGGGAAACCGGCCGTCTGGTCCCGCCAGGTGAAACCGCCGAATTCGCCGAAGCGATTGCGCCTTACTGTACCAATCACGACCTTCGTGCCCGCCATGGTGCGGCAGGTGCGGCCAAGGCGAGCGAATACAGCTGGGAGGCGATCAACCGGGTTGTCGCCGACATGTATGTCCGGCTGGTCGAAGAGCGCCGCGCGCTTCAGGAAAGCGAACGCGCCGGCGACAAGCCAAAAGAGCGCGTGGCTTAACCCCCGCACTCTCATCTCAATCAGCGCAGAACCCCGGCCCTTCGCATTCGACTGGCATAGATGAACAATCCGATCGTAATCACCCAGATGGCCGCAGCAAACAGGTTGTGACCCATCGTTTGCATCGACGCAGGCAGATCACCGCTCAATCGCTGATAGGCGGTCGTGCCGATAAGGCCGATGATTGAGATGCCGAACAGCGTCACGGCCCAGCGGCTGCGCAGCAGCAAGAAGAGCGAGCCGAGAAAGCATCCCCAGACACCCAGCGCCCAGAACGCCGATGCCCATGCCGGGAAGCTGTTGAAATAGACCAGCTGCTCTGGCGGGAAGTCGGCACCTTCAAGCCCGCCGAGCTTGGTGGTCAGATAACTGATGATGCCGCCAGAATTCCACAGTAGCGACACGCCGCCGACAACCCACAGGTGCCACGGTGTTTTCTGGTTCAATGCGTTGTCCATGGGTTCCCCTCCCCAAATCGGCGCGACCCGATCCATGGGAGGGAAGCTAGACCCACAGCGCCTTGGCGGCAAACCCGTTAACGATCAGCGGTGCTTGTGTTTCTTCGAGTGCCAAAGGCCACCCGCTCCCTCCACCCTTCCACCCGGAGCCTACCGGGATACAATCCGGGTGGAAGGGTGGAGGGAGCGGGTGGCCCCGGCGCTTTTTCCAATGCCTAAATACGCTCGATCCGCTTGGCGACCTCATCGATGATATCGACGATCTGATCGATCGCCGCCTGGTCCAGCTTGCCCGCTTTGGCGCGGTTCTTCAGCACGTTGCCAAGATTGCCCATCGCGCGCAACAGGTCTGGGGATTTCTGGCGCACCCGTTCGGCCCGGTCGCCATGCTCGTTCAGACGCCCCATCACCTCGTCGACTTCGGCGGCGCGCTCTTCGAGCTCGGCTTTGCCGGATTTAGTCGCCTTGAACGGTTTTTTGCCGCTCGTTTCGCCATCATCGTCCTTCGTCTTGGGTTTGGCCTGTTTGATTTGGCCCTCTTCCTCCAGCATCTGAAGCGTCGGGTAGACCGCACCAGGGCTCGGCGCGTAGCCGCCTCCGGTCATGTCCTCGATCGCGCGGATCAGCTCGTATCCGTGGCGCGGTTGTTCGTTGATCAGCGCCAGCAATGCGAGGCGCAATTCGCCCTGCGCGAACATGCGGCCACGGCGCTTGCGCCGCTGCGTCCCATCGTGCCAGTCGCGCCCGCTCTCACGCCGCGAACGGCGGGTTTTCTCACCCTGCTCCCATTCGCTCGCAGCCGAGGCCGCCATCATCGCGATCATCGGGCCGAGATTGTTCCAGCCGCCTTTACCATATTTCTGCCAGGTCATTTTTATCTCCAGATAGTTCTTATGCATAATAAGATATATCTTAGACCTATCGATACAAGGCATGAATGGCATTTTCCGACGAAGTGCTTACGTCACCTGACCAATGGCAGACCTGTTTCAAGACGACGCCCCGCCACCGGACCGGCGGGATGAAACGCGTGAGGACGCGCCGCTCGCCGACCGGCTGCGGCCGCGCGCCCTGAGTGAGATCATCGGGCAGGATCACCTGACCGGCCCGGAAGGCGCGATCGGGCGGATGGTCGCTGCGGGTAAGCTGTCCAGTATGATCCTGTGGGGACCGCCGGGCACCGGCAAGACCAGCATCGCCCGCCTGCTGGCCGACGAAGTGGGCATGCGCTTCACTTCGATCAGCGCGGTGTTCTCCGGCGTGGCAGACCTTAAAAAAGCCTTTGCCGAGGCGGACAAGATGGCGAATGCAGGCCAGCGCACGCTGTTGTTCGTGGACGAGATCCATCGCTTCAACCGTGCGCAGCAGGATGGTTTTCTGCCTTTCGTGGAGCGCGGCACGGTGACGTTAGTCGGCGCGACCACCGAAAACCCCAGCTTCGCGCTCAACGCCGCGCTCCTCAGCCGCGCACAGGTGCTGATCCTCGAACGGCTCGACCATGCGGCGCTCGAAGCGCTGCTTTCTCGCGCCGAGCAACTGGAAGGCCCCCTGCCCCTCACCAACGAAGCCCGCGCCGCGCTGATCGCGAGCGCTGATGGCGACGGTCGGTTTCTGCTGGGTCAGGCCGAGACGCTCTACAACGCAGGGCTGAACGAACCGCTCGATCCGGCAGGCCTCGGCAAGTTCCTGCAACGCCGCGTCGCCGTCTATGACAAGGATCGCGATGGGCATTACAACCTCATCAGCGCGCTGCACAAATCTTTGCGCGGCTCCGATCCGCAGGCGGCGCTGTATTACCTGGCGCGGATGCTGACCGCCGGTGAAGAGCCGCTCTACGTGCTGCGCCGCCTCGTACGCTTCGCCAGCGAAGACATCGGTTTGGCCGACCCGCAGGCGCTCGTCCAGTGCCTCGCTGCCAAAGATGCCTACGCCTTCCTCGGCAGCCCCGAAGGCGAGCTCGCGATCGTCCAGGCCTGTTTGTATTGCGCCACCGCCCCCAAATCGAACGCCGCCTATGCCGCGCAAAAATCCGCCTTCAAGGCCGCCCGCAAAACCGGCAGCCTGATGCCACCTGCCAACATCCTCAACGCCCCAACCAAGCTGATGAAGGATATCGGATACGGCGAAGGCTATGCCTACGATCACAATGCGGAAGAAGGGTTTTCCGGCGACAATTACTGGCCCGATCAGATGGAGCCGCAAACGTTCTACGAACCGGTCGAGCGCGGGTTTGAGCGCAAAGTGAAGGAACGGATCGACTATTGGCAGCGCCTGCGTGAGGAGCTTTCCCGGTGAGGCAGTGGGATCATTTCGTCGCGATCGACTGGTCGGGGGCCAAGGGTGAACGACATAAAGGCATCGCCATGGCCATCGCGGACGGCAAAGGCGGCCCGCCCGCTTTGGTCGCTCCGCCCTCGCGCGGTTTCTCCCGCATTGAGGTCATGGCGATCCTGCGCGACGAACTGCCCGCAAACGCTCTCGTCGGGATCGATCTGGGCATCAGCCTGCCGTTCAACGATTGCGGTGCGTTCTTTCCCGGTTGGGATGCCAGCCCGAAAAGCGCGAAGCGGCTGTGGGCGTTGATCGACGAGGTTTGCGCCGATGACCCGTATCTGGGCGCCAACAGCTTTCTCGATCATCCAGAGCTTTCGCGGTACTTCCGCCACGCGAAAGGCAATGTCGGTGACCGGTTCCTGCTGCCTGATGCAATCACCCGCGAAGGTCGCTTTCGCGAAGCGGAGATCGCGCAGCGTCGCCAGAAGTGCAGACCGGTGAGCAACTTCAACCTCGTCGGCGCAGCTCAGGTCGGCAAGAGCTCGCTTACAGGCATGCGGATGCTGCATCAGTTGCAAGGGCATCTGCCGGTGTGGCCCATCGACCCAATCCCCGAAAAGCGGATCAAACAGGGCGGATCGATGCTGGTGGAAATTTACACCGGGCTGGCCTCGCGCGAAGCCGCGAATCTGGGCGCGCGCACCAAGCTGCTGACTTATGCCGATCTCAACGCCGCGCTCGAAAAGCTCGATTGCTCGCCGGTCGACGAAATTGGCGAGGTGGACGACCACTCTTCTGACGCGCTGCTTACGGCGGCATGGCTACGCAAGGTCGCGCCCGAGCAGGAGCGGTGGGAGCCCAGCTGTCTCACGGCCGAGATCGCCTATACAGAAGGCTGGACCTTTGGCGCGCTGTAATCTGCCCTAACGCTTCGCTGCTTGAGGGCGTTGTAGTCCGCCCTAACGCTTGGCTGCTTGAGGGCGTTGTAGTCCGCCCTAACGCTTGGCTGCTTGAGGGCGTTTGCGCTATCAACGATCGAGGCGCGACGTGTCGAGCTTTCGTCGGCTGAAACCGGTCTGGCGCAAATCCTCAAGCATGGCGGCCCGGCGACGATCCTCTGGTGTTTGCGGATTGTAAAGGCGTTCCTCGACGTCGCCTCTGTCGCTATGGGTCATCTCTTCAATAACCTGCATATTGTGATCGCGCACTATCCCGGGGATCAGGAACAGATCGGCGATCAGCCAGGGTAGGAGAACAAGCCAGCCGATTATGGAGACGCACAGAACCAGCTGAATGGCTCCGGTCTTGGCGCTTCCGGCATAGAATCGATGCGCGCCCAGCATGCCGAGGAACAGCCACAACAGGTAGGTTGCGCCGACCGATTTCCGGTTGGCTTCATACACCAATTGCTGTTGCAGATTATCGTCCATCGCGCGTCCCTTAGTCCGAAATCATCGTTGCGCAGCTGCATCGGCAAGGCAAGCAACCAGCAGCGATGATCGATCGATTGCAAAGAAAGCTCGACGAAGTCTGGACTCAGCATGCACTTTGCGGCTAGCGGGCGCTGCGACGCATCAGTGATCGTCACACCATTGCGATCGCAAGGGCCGGCTTAGCTCAGTTGGTAGAGCAGTTGATTTGTAATCATCAGGCCGCGGGTTCGACTCCTGCAGCCGGCACCATCCTTTTCTGCGGATCGCCTCCGCAGTGCGATTTTTCCACCCATTCCTTTCGCTGCCAACGGTCAATCGACCGCAAGGTCACGTTCCGACCAATAAGCGAGCGCGGGCTTGTCGCCTCGACGAAAATCGGCCTAGGACACACCCATGAACACGAACCTCGCGCAGCCGCTGACGCTCCCCTGTGGAGCGACGCTACCCAATCGCATCACCAAAGCCGCCATGACCGAGGGGCTGGCGACACCGGATGGCAGACCGACGCCCGAGCTTGAGCGGCTTTACGGCATCTGGTCCGATGGCGGTGCGGGCATGCTGCTCACCGGCAATATCATTATCGACAAGGATCATCTGGAACGCCCGGGCAATGTCGTGATCGACCGCGAGCCGGACGCCGATATGGCCGCGCGGCTTACAAGTTGGGCGAAGGCTGGCACGCGTGCTGGCAATCATCTGTGGGCTCAGATCAGCCATGGCGGACGGCAGACGCAAAAGCTGGTGAATCCGCACCCGAAATCATCCTCGGACGTGCCGCTCGCCCTGCCGGGCGGGCAGTTCGGCAAGCCCACTCCGCTGACTGTCGAGGAAATTGCCGACCTGACCGAGCGCTGGGCCATTGCCTCCAAAGCGTGCCAGGATGCAGGATTTACCGGCGTGCAGATCCACGCGGCTCACGGCTATCTGATCTCGCAATTCCTGTCTCCGCGCGTAAACCTCCGGATCGATCAATATGGTGGCAGCCTGGAGAACCGTGCGCGATTTTTGCTCGATGTCGTCAAGGCCGTTCGGGCCAAAGTCGGTCCCGACTTTCCGATCTCCGTCAAACTCAACAGCGCCGACTTTCAGAAAGGTGGGTTCGCCTTCGAAGACAGCCTGCAAGTGGTCGAGTGGCTCGAACAGGCGAGCGTAGACCTGATCGAAATTTCGGGCGGCTCCTACGAACAGCCCAAGCTGATGGGAGCAGAAGGGATGGAGCCGGAGGAGGCGCAGAATGTCGCACCCTCCACCGCCGCCCGTGAAGCCTATTTCGTCGACTTCGCCAAAGCGATGCAGAGCCATGTCAAACTGCCGCTAATGGTAACCGGCGGTTTTCGCACTAGGGCGGCAATGCAGCAGGCGCTCGACATGGGGGCGGCAGATGTCATCGGCCTTGGGAGACCATTGTGCCTGATGACCGATGCACCCACGCAGCTTATCGAGGGATTAGAGGCCTTACCGCGCTATGAAGACGGGTTGGATATGATCCCAAGCTGGCTTGGTTTCCTCAAGAGCTTTCAGATGATGAAGGCAATCAACGGCTTTGCCGGGATCTACTGGTTCTATCAGCAAATCTGGCTGCTCGGTAATGAGGGGCGCAAGGACGAGGATTTTCCGGTGTTCAAGGCCTTTCGCATAGTCGATACTCGCAACAAGGCGATCATGAAAGCGCGCCGAGCCTGAGAAGCTGAGCCTCGCGCGAGACTGCGTACAAAACCTGGATTAGAGCTATACAGCTAAGGCTGGCGCGATCCGCGAGGTGGCGACGCGAAAAGCTGTGCCGCGCAATCGACGGACCGTGCGAGCAATATCCACGCGCATTGGCGCATCGATGACCTGAGCGTGCTCCTAGACGGCGTCGATGGTGAGATAACAGCTCAAGAGACGACGCGCTGACACGCCACGCGGTGACGCTGGAAGACACGCGCTCATTCAACGAAACGGTAGCACGAACAAAAAGGCCGGCCACTTTCGTGGCCGGCCGTTCTTGTTTGTTCGTGGGGTGGTCGGATCAGAAGGTGATGCGACCCGTAACCCGCGCTGCGTGCGCGTCATAGCCACTGGCGAAGTCGCCAAGGTAACCAACCGCGATGGTGAAGTTCTCACCGACCGCTGCATCGAGACCTGCTGCGATCTCGAAGCGCGAGTCATCACGCTCTGGCAGAACCAGTGCGAAGCTGTTGAGCTCGCTAGAGTTCACCACGAAGCTGCGAGTGTCGCCATCGACATCTTCAATGTAGGTGCCGCCAACGAAGCCGCTGATGGTTTCGCTGAACTGACCTGCGAATTCGAGGCCACCACGCAATTCGGTGAAGCCTGCTTCGCCACGCTCGACGAGGAAGCCGAAGCCGCCGGTCTCCGTCGCATCATCGAAGCCAAACCGTGCTGCGTTGATGCCTATGGTCGGCGTCAGCGACAAGGTTTCGCTCGGCAACACGTCGTAACCGGCAGTGATCCGGCCCTGGAAACCGTCGAAGTCATAGCTCGAAGAGATCGGACCGAAGAAGCCGCCACGGTTGGAGTCGATGTCACCGACAAGGTAGGCAACTTCGAAGTTGATGAACGAACGCTCGATCGGAGCCCATGCGAGATAGGCGCCGAACTTGAAACTTTCGACGTCGTTCTCTTCGCGAGCGATGTTGCCAGCTTCGTCGTCGATGTCGATGTCCGAGTAGTTGAACAGGACACCAAGGTTGGCGTTCTCCATTACCGGAATATCACCACCGACGGTGAACGAGATGGTGTCCGCATCATATCCATCCGCGCTCAGCGACTGGACGTCCTGGCTCGCACCGCGATACGCGATCTGACCCCAGATGCCTTTCTCGCCGGTCGCCAGGTGACGATCGAGAGCGTGGCTGGCGAGGCTCGATGCTTCGAACAGTTCGCGTCCCACACCACCGCTGAGCGATGGCAGGGCATCGGCAGCAACCGCTGCCACTGCCGCTTCGGTACCCAGTCCGTTGATCGCCGCAAAATTGGCTGCGCTGATAGTGCCTGCAATGACGGCGTTCTCCAGTACACCGCCGAAGGTGGCCAGATTCGAGTCACCGGAATTTGCGAGCGGATTGACGGTCCCGACCTGGACCGACAACGAACCGACGATCGGCGTGTAGGTCAGAAGCGCATCATCGTCGATGACATTGATCGTGCCACCATTGTCGACGAACCCGGTGCCATCTTCAAGCACAAGCACGGTCTGACCGAGTAGCGCCGAATCGAGTGGTGTGAGGATGTTCACCACACCGGTCGATTCCAGCGTCATCATGCCGTCGTTGGTCAGCGTATCGACACCCAGACCGAGGTTCACTGTACCGTCGATGATGATATCGCCTTCGAGCGTCCGGTCGCCGCTGATCTGAAGATCGAACAGCGTACCAAGCGTGTTGGTCTGGAACCCGTCGAGCACATCAGCGCCATCGACGTCGAGCACGCCGCCGAGAACGGCAGTGTTGTTGCCCGCACCGCCGAGAACCATGCCGTCGATCGAACCCAGGTTGCCTTCGAGGACGAAGGTGTCGTCGCCGTCGCCGAGATCGACGTCACCGGTTACGGTTGCGCCGGTCCACTGCTGGAACGTGTCCGCACCAGCGCCAAGCGATGCTGCAGTGGTCGCACCCGTGATCGAACCGAAGTTCGCGACGAAATCGTCGCCGTCGCTGCCGACAACGCCGGTATCAGCTTCGATAGAGCCGTTGTTGGTCAGTTCGCTGCCACCCGAGTTGAAGCGAACACCGTCGCTGTTGGTCGAGATGATCGAGCCGCCTTCGAGGTTTTCGACGGTCGCCGCGAAAGCGATGTCGATCACAACGCCATCGACAGCCGAAATCGTGCCGCCGTTGGTGATCGTGCCGCCATTCAGCAGGAAGATCGTTGCATCGGTACCAGCAGCTTCGATCGTGCCGTTGTTTACCAACGTCGAGTCGCCAGAGAAGACAACTGCAGCCGCCGTGGTGCCAACGGTCGTGATCGACCCATCAGCGCCGACAGTGACGGTCGAGCCCTCGCCGGCAACCACGCCCACGCCGGCATCACCAGCCGTTGTGACAGCGCCGTTCGTGGTGAAAGACGAACCATCGGCCAGGAACACCGCAGCGGTGTTTTCACCCGCAGTGTCGATCGTGCCGTTGCTGATGATCGTCGCACCGCCAGCGGTGTCGTTGATGGCAATGGTACCGCCACCAGAAGTGGCGATCGCGCCATCATTTGTGACCGTGAAGCCCTCAGCGTTGATGACCAGAGCGTCACCCGTAGTGGTGTCGATGGAGCCATTTTCGGTAATCGTGAACTCGCGAGCGATGCCTTCGTCAGCGCCAGCGATCAGCGAAACGGTGCCGTTCGAGGTGCCGTCGAGGATCGCGGTGTTGACAACAGTAAAGTCCGAGCCGGTCGTACCGGTGAGAGTGATAACACCGGTCGCAACGGGCGCATCCAGCGAGCCGTTGGCAAAATCGAAGGTCTGCGAGCCAACCCGGAAATCTTCGAAGTTCGCGATTACGGTACCCAGATCGTCGAGCAAGAATTCGCGATCGGTTTCATCTGTGACGATAAAGGCGAATACGTCATCACCTGCGCCGCCATCGATCTCGCCAGTTTCCGTGCCATCGTTCAGGCGGATCAGCGTGTCGTCACCGTTACCCAGCGCCACGGCCACAGTGCCACCGGTAATGGTGCCTTCGTTCGTTACGGTCAAACTTCCGGTACCAAAGCTGCGAACACCATCCGTCGCGCCGGTGATCGTGCCGTCGGCAGAGTTGAACAGCGTGCCAGCAGACGCGAACACGCCGGTATCACCGCTGATCGAACCCGTGTTGGTGATGTCGCCACCCATCGTTTCGACGCCGGTCGCGTCGCTCGTGATTGTACCAGCATTGTTGATCACTGCGCCGGTAGCCGCGATGACAGCGCTATCACCGGTCGCGGAAATTTCCGCGCCCTCGGCATTCGTCAGAGTGACGCCGGTCCCCGCATTCACGCCATGGCGATCGCCGGAAATGGTTCCCTCGTTCGTGATGGTAGCGTCGACACCGGCGATAATGCCGTCGCGCCCGCCGCCACGGATCAGACCAGTGTTGGTGACAGTCAGGCCGCTTCGGCCATCGGAATTGACAGCCGATCCAAACCCGAAATCACTTGCAATCGTGCCGCTATTGTCGAGCACCGAGTCATTCTCTGCAAAACGGATCGTGTCCGAACCGCGAGCGAGAATGGTGCCCGTGTTGGTCACCGTTGAAGTGCCTGCCAGATCGATTGCTCGCTCACCGTCCGTGGTGATCGTGCCGTCGTTCGTGATCGTTGCCTCGCCGATGACGACGATGCCCGCAGCGTCATTTCCAGTGGCCTGGATCAAACCGGCGTTGGTTACGGTGCCGTCGCCGTTGATGACAACCGCAGCAGAATCCGAACCAGTAGTGGTGACTTCGCCAGTCGCGCCGTTGGTGAATACGCCGTTATTGCCGAGCGCAATTGCAACAGCGCTGTCACCGCGCGTGATGATTTCGCCATCATTGGTGATGGTCGAATCTTCGCCGACGATCACCGAAGCAAGCCCATCGCCAAAGGTGAAGATCGACCCGCCTTCGACGTTTGTTACAGTCGAATTGTCGCCAACGCCTACGCCAGTAGAACCGTCACCCGTGGTGAAGATGAAACCGGAGTTTGTAATGGTCGCGTTGTCGCCGGCATCGACGGCGGGCGCAAAATCACCGAAAGTCTGGATCAAACCTGCATTGTCGAAAACGAAGTTATCACCGACAGTAACCGCAAGAGAGAAGTCGCCGCCTGTAATGATCGACGCTTCGAGAGCGTTCGTTAGGCCGGAGTCATCGCCAAGAATGACGGCAAAAGCATCTTCGCCGTTGGTGACGATCAAGCCGTTATTGGTAACAAAACTGTTATCACCAGCCACTACAGCATCGGCAACGACATCACCAGTGGTGCTGATCGTGCCATTGTTAATCAACGTCATGCTGAAATCAACGCTTACCGCGATCGCAAAAAAGTCCCCGTTGGTCTGAATTAGACCGTTGTTGGTAATCGTCGAGGCGCCACCGAATTCGAGACCGCCTTCACCATCAAGGAACGTCACAACTTCGCCATCGATCACGGCGTTGGTGTTCGCGAGCAGGCTAATCGTGCCCTGCACTTGCGAACCCGCCTGCACATCGACGCCCAAACCGTTGAACGCGCCTGTGAACCCGTCAGCATCGGTACCCGGCGCACAGACGAGCGTCACACCCGATACCAGCGCGCACTCTTCCACATTACCCGGAGCCGGCATCGGCATCGGTGTTGGTGCAGCAAGCACCGGCTCTGCAGCCATTTGCGCGGAAGCAGGCATTGCCAGCCCTGCAGTAATCGCAAGAACCGAGGCGCCGCCCACGGCGCGGATCTTATTGGACGAATTGATGGTCATGTTTTGCCCCTTAGTGGCTTTACAAAAAAATACGTTTTTGAGGATTTGTGTGCGCGTGCAAAAAGCACGCAACTCCCCCGTCGCTCCGGGATATGCTGATACATTATTACGACGAGATGAAAAGAGGGATGCGACGAATTGCGACCAGGATTTCCCCGCTAATCGCCTGATTTCTTACCAGTGATGCATTTTAGCCGCGCCCGCGATAGGGCGATACTCCCTGATCGGGGAGCCACAATCCTTCAGGCGGGGTGCCAGACTGCCAGAACACATCGATTGGAATGCCGCCTCTGGGGTACCAATACCCCCCGATCCGCAACCATTTTGGCTGCATTTCTTCCGCCAAACGCTGCCCAATCCCCACAGTCACGTCTTCGTGAAAGCCATTGTGATTGCGAAAACTGCCTAGGAACAGTTTGAGGCTTTTCGACTCAACAATAGTATCGCCAGGAGCATAGTCGATCACCAGATGCGCAAAATCGGGTTGGTTGGTGACCGGACACAGCGAAGTGAACTCGGGCGAGACGAACCTTATAAGATAAAGTGTATCGGCGCGCGGATTGGGCACGTAATCGAGCTTGGCCTCCTCCGGAGACGCAGGCAACGGACTGTCCTTGCCGAGATAGGCCGGATCGAGTGGCTTTTCAGGTGTGCTTTCCATGCCGCGCTGTTGCCGCGAAAGGTCACGCCATGCAAGCGGGGAACTGGACGCAGCCGTCATGATAATTATGTGGTAGGCCGCTGCTATTGTGACATCCATTTTTCCAGAACCGCGTGCCTAGAACCCCCGCATCTTTTCGCTTTTCGCGCCCCATCCTGACGCTTGCCCTGGCAAGCGCAGGGCTTGTGAGCGCGCCGCTCACAGCGCAGGGATCGCCCGGCAGCTTCTCGCTTCCCACGCCGACGCCAACTCCCACCAGCGCGCCGCAAGGTCCGGTGGACGAGCGTGCGGGCGTACCAATCGCACCGCGGGTTATCCGCCCGACTCCGACGCCCACACTTGCGCCGCCGCCACCGCCGAGCGCTGCGCCGACGCCCGCTCCGACGCCACCTCCGACCCAGGCCCCGACCGAAACTCCGGCACGCAGCACACCGGACCCTGCCGCAACGACAGCGCCGCCAGCCGCCCGCACGCCTGCGCCGACCGCAACATCGCGGCCAGCCCCGGCGACATCGCAGCAGCCGACGCCCCCTAGCGAACCGCTCCCCGATCCTGAAACACTGGTCGAAGAGCTGCCGGAACTGCCGAATGACACCGGCCCGGCCGCAACAGACAGCGAATGGTACTCGGTCGATAATGTCGGCGCAGAGGTGGGTGACAGCTCGGTAACTGACACCGATGACACAGGTCCGGCTGGGGCCGAAGCGGTAAGCAGTTCGGGCGGTTTCGACTTGTCTCGCAGCCAGATCTGGGCTGCTATTGCCATCCTGCTGGCTTTAATCGCGGGCCTTGCATTCTGGCAGTGGCGCAAGCGGCAAGCCTCCACCGTTCCGCAGGAACTGCCCGGACAGATGCTGACCGCGGGCGTGCGAAAATCTATTGCGGCGACCCATGAATCGCCGCGCACGCATATTCCGCAAGAACCTTTCGAGCTGAACACCCCTGTGCCGAGCGAACCGGCATCAGCGCCCTCGCCAGCTCCCAAAGCCGCTCCGGCAGCAGCAGCGGCACCGTCACCGCTGCCCGAACAGCCATGGAACCTCGATATTACGCTCGACGTGGTGAGCGCGTCTCGTAGCGTTATGATGTTCAGCCTCGAATACCGCGTAAACCTTGCCAATCGATCCGACCGGGCAGTGCGTGATATCACGATTGCCTCTCAGCTGGTCTGTGCACAGCGCGGCATGCCCAATGCTGCGCCGATCGCTGGCGGCCATCCCCTCGGCGGGATCGACCGCATCGGCCCCCATCAAAGCCGCGCGATCACCAGTCAGACCCAGATGCCGCTCACCGAGGTCCACGCGATCAAGCAAGGCGGCAAACCGTTATTCGTGCCGCTACTGCATATCAGGATCGAGGGTGCGGGCCAGGAACCGCTCACCCGCAGCTTCATCGTCGGCAATCCGAGCACCGCGAGCCAGGGACGGCTCCACCCGATCCGGCTCGATACGCCGCCGGGTGGCCTGCCCGACCTGGCGGTGCGCGAAGTGAAAGTCGGCGCTGCCTGAACCCTTCCGGCCTTGGCGGCGACCCGACGGCGCGCTACGCCGCGCTTTCATGAGCGAAAATTTCGACAGTCTCGTCAGCACACAATGGCTCTCAGAGCACCTTGGCACCGCCGGTCTGGTAGTGCTCGATGCCTCGCGGCACCTGCCCGATGCCCAGCGTGATCCGGGTCTGGAATACGAAGCGGGTCACATACCTGGCGCGCTGTTTCTCGATCTGGCGGCACTGGTCGATCACGCGTCCGACGTTCCGCAAGCACTCCCGAGCGCAGATCAATTGGCCAAACGCCTCGCAGCTTTGGGCATCGAGCCCGATGGCAGGATCGTCCTGTATGATGATAGCGCGGTCAAAACCTCGGCCCGCGCATGGTTCACCCTGACCGCGCACGGGATCGAAAACGTCGCGATCCTCGATGGCGGCCTCGCCAAATGGCGCAAGGAGGGTCGGGCGTTGGAGAGCGATACTGCGAAAATCGAACCGATCGCGCCGCGATCTTTGCACGAGGCCGGGAACGTCCGCACCAAGGCGGACATGCTCGCCAATCTCGCGACCGGCGAGGAACAGGTGCTGGACGCCCGCGCTGCCGATCGGGTGTTCGGCACCGGGACCGATCCCGTCCATGGCGGTCGGAACGGCCGCATTCCCGGATCGCTCAATCTGCCATTTGGCGCAGTGTTCAACGCGGACGGAACATACAAGTCGGCTGAGGACTTGCGCGCCGCCTTTGCCAATGCAGGCGTAGACCTGGATCGGCCCGTCGTGACCTCCTGCGGCAGCGGCATCACCGCCAGCGTCCTTCTGTTCGCCCTTCATCTCGTCGGGAAAAGCGATACCGCGCTCTACGATGGCAGCTGGATGGAATGGGAAGCGGACCCCGACACACCTAAAGCCCAAGGCCCCGCATGAGCGACGACAACCACGACAGGCTCAAACCCGGCACCAAGGTTACCCATGCCGGACGGCGCAAGGATTGGACCGGGCCGGTCGTCAATCCCCCGGTCTGGCGCGCATCGACGCATCTTTACGAGAACGAAGCGGCGCGGCGTGAGGCTGGCAAGAGCAACGCCGATGGCGGGTTCTTCTATGGCCGACGCGGCGCGCCGACCCAATGGGCGCTGGCCGATGCGTTGACCGAACTTGAGCCGGACGCGCACGGAACCGTGCTCTATCCCAGCGGCGTTGCGGCGATTGCAGGCGCGCTTCTGGCGGTTCTCAAACCGGGCGACCGGCTGTTGATGAGCGATAATGCCTATGATCCGTCCCGCTCGATGGCGACCGGCCTGCTCAGGCGGATGGGGATCGCGCATACGTTCTTCGACCCGCTCGACATTCGATCATTCGAGGCGCTCTTCGGCGAACCCGTACGCGCCGTCTGGCTCGAAAACCCTGGCAGCCTGACCATGGAAGTCTGCGATGTGCCCGCGCTCACCACAATCACCCGCGAAAATGGCGCGGTGAGCCTGATCGACAACACCTGGGCCAGCTCGCTTGGCTTTGCCGGTCTGACCCATGGCTGCGACATCGTGATGATGAGCCTTTCCAAACATGTCGGCGGGCATTCGGACCTGATGATGGGATCGGCGAGCGCGGGTGAGCGCTGGTATCGCGCCCTGCGACGCACCTCTCAGGATCTGGGCCATGTCGTTTCTCCCGACGATGCTGCGCTAGCGTCACGCGGCCTCAGGACGATGGCGATCCGGCTGGAGCAATCGGCCGCCAGCGCGGTCCGGATCGCAAGCTGGCTGGCGGACCAACCCCAGGTCGCGCAGGTCATGTGCCCGATGCTGACCGGCGATCCTGGCCACGCCATCTGGAGCCGCGATTTTGCCGGCGGCTGCGGATTGTTCAGCTTCGTGCTCGACACCACAGATGCAGGAGCCTGTGGGCGGGTGGTCGATGCGCTCAGCCTGTTCGGGATCGGCTACAGCTGGGGCGGGTTTGAAAGTCTTGGCCTGCCCATCTTCCCGCAACAGCATCGCAGCGTCATGCCGTCACCCAATATCGGCGAGGCTGGCGCACGCGCGGCCATTCGCCTATCGATCGGGCTCGAAGACCCGGAAGACCTGATCGCCGATCTGGCGCAGGCCCTTGCAAAACTGGATAAAGAATGACCGCCACCACCGCTTTACCCACAAGCGCTACCGACACGACCGATCCCGCTGCAGAAGCGGATTCCAGCGAAACCGGCGCTGAAGGCGAAGCCGCAAGCGAAGGTGAGAATGGCGAAGCGGCTGAGACTACCCCGCCAGAAGTGGAGCCAACCCCTGATGCACCGGTCGAAGTGGTCGAAGGGACGCAAGGCCTGAAGGACGCGGTTTCCGAACAAAGCGAAACCTTTGGCGGCCTGCTGGAATCGCTCGATACTTGGGCGGTTGAAATCGGCAATTTGCGGATCTCCACGCTCGACGTGTTGCTGATTATCGGCGTCATCCTGCTCGTCATCACTGCTGCCTGGATGCTCACCCGCGTCAGTCGCAATCTGATCCAGCGGATTTCGCGTTTCGACAGTACGCAAAAACTGCTCGCGGAAAAGCTGAGCACCATCGCGATCTGGGCGCTGGCCTTCTTCGTCGGCATCGACCTGCTCGGGATCGACCTTACCGCGCTGGCCTTTTTCGGCGGTGCATTCGGCCTCGCCATCGGTTTCGGTCTTCAGAAAACCTTCGGTAACCTCATCTCGGGAATTCTGCTGCTGCTCGACAAGTCGATCAAGCCCGGCGATGTCATCTCCGTCACAGACGCTGCCGGCAATGAGGCGGTCGGGCAAATCCGCAAGATCGGCATCCGCGCAATCTCCGTTATTACCCGCGATCAGACCGAACATCTGATCCCGAACGAAAACCTGATGATCAATCAGGTTGTCAACTGGTCCTACAGCTCGCGCGATGTGCGGGTGAAGGCTCCTGTCGGCGTGTCATACGGCAGCGATCTCGAGCTGGTGACCGAGCTGCTGTATCAGGCGGTGGACGACACTCCTCGCGTTCTCCCCCACCCAAAACCACGCGTCAATCTGATGGGTTTTGGCGATTCCTCGGTCGATTTCGACGTGCGCTTCTGGATTCAGGATCCCGAAGGAGGCATCGCGAATATTCGATCGGACGTCTACATGCGCATGTGGCAGCTCTTCAAAAAGAACGACATCGAAATTCCGTTCCCCCAGCGCGACCTCAATCTTCGTGGCAGCGAACAGATGGAACGACTTATCGAAGCGCTGTCCAAGGGTAAGGCAGACAGCTGAGAAGCGTGGCGCAATAGCTTTCCTTAGCAACCGCAAATCCATTCTCGCTGGCATGGACAGGCCGCTCGGCCCATTTCGCTAAGCATGGAAGATACAGGAACGATCTATCTGGTTGGCGCAGGTCCGGGCGATCCCGACCTGCTGACCCTGCGCGCCGCCCGCTTGCTCGCAAACGCCGAGCTGGTGGTGCATGACGGGCTGGTTTCACGCGAGATCCTGGCGATGGCTCGGGCAGATACCGAGTTCATTTCGGTCGCGAAGCAGCGCTCGAAGCACACGCTTCCTCAGGAAGACATCAACGCGCTGCTGGTGCGCGAAGCCAGAAAGGGCCGCGATGTCATACGCCTGAAAGGCGGCGATCCGCTGATCTTCGGGCGCGGCGGGGAGGAGGCTGAGCTCGCCAAAGCCTCTGGCGTGCCAGTCGAGATCGTGCCGGGTATCAGCGCCGCCAATGGTGCCGCTGCCGCCTCGCAGATCGCCCTGACCCACCGCGATGCCTCCAGCATCGTCAGCTTCGTTGCGGGCCAGTGCAAGGGGCTGTCGGACCAGGACTGGTCGGGCCTCGCCGGGAAAGGCCGCACACTCGTCATCTATATGGGCGTGAAGACCGCCCCACAGATCGCCGAGAAATTGATGGCGGATGGCCTCGCTCCGGATGTGCCTGTGGCAGTGATCGAGAATGCCGCGCGGCCCGAGATGCGGGTGGTTCGCGGGTTGCTTGCCGGACTGCCTGATCTGGTGAAGCGTGAGCAGGTTAAGAGCCCAGCATTAATCGTAATCGGCGATGTGACCGCGCGCGAGAATATCGAAGTTGCGAAAGTGGTCCAAGAAATTCAATCGATGAAGGCCGCTCAATGAAGATCCTGACCGGAAACGACCTCAAGACAGGCGAAGTCACATGGTGGGATGGCCAAGGATGGTCGATACACGTCAACGACGCGGTTGATGTGGGCGACGATGCCGAGGAAATCCTTGCTCGCGAGGAAGCAGCCCGCCGTATCAACGTGCCCTATGCGCTCGAAGCCGAACGGACCGAAGACGGTGTGCGCCCCGCTCATATCAAGGACCGCGTGCGCGCACTCGGACCAACGGTGCGGCCCGATCTGACGCTCAAGCCCAAAGACCCCGAAGCCATCGACTGGGTAATCTGACATGTACAAGTATGACACTTACGACCAGGCGATGGTCGATGCCCGCGTTGCGGAATTCCGCGATCAGGCCAATCGCCGCCTAGAAGGCAAGCTGACCGAAGACCAGTTCAAGCCGCTCAGGCTTATGAATGGTCTGTATCTCCAGCTCCACGCCTACATGCTGCGCGTCGCGATTCCCTATGGCACGCTCAACAGTGAGCAGATGACCGCGCTGGGCGATATCGCCGACAAGTATGATCGCGGCTATGGCCACTTCACGACGCGTCAGAATATCCAGTACAACTGGATCAAGCTGGAGGACGCGGCCGACATTCTCGAAGACCTGTCCAAGGTCGAAATGCACGCGATCCAGACCAGCGGGAACTGCATCCGCAACATCTCGTCTGATCACTTCGCCGGAGCCGCTCATGACGAGCTGGTCGATCCGCGCCCCTATGCCGAGTTGCTGCGGCAATGGTCGAGCTTCCACCCGGAATTCACCTACCTGCCGCGCAAGTTCAAGATCGCGGTGATCGCGGCGGAAAAGGACCGCGCGGCGATGCGGCTGCACGATATTGGCATCCAGATCGTCGAGCAGAACGGCGAGATCGGCGCGCGTTTCTATGTCGGCGGCGGCATGGGCCGCACCCCGATGATCGCGCCGATGATCCGCGATTTCGTGCCGCTCGATCAGCTGGTCACCTATGCCGAGGCGTGCCTGCGCGTCTACAACCGCTACGGCCGCCGCGACAACAAGTACAAGGCGCGGATCAAGATTCTCGTCCACGAAATGGGCGCTGAGGAATACACGCGTCAGGTCGAGGAAGAATTCGCGCACCTGCTCAATCAAGGCGTCGAGCCACCGCGCGAGGAGCTGGAGCGGATCAAGCCGTTCTTTGCCGACCCGGTCTTTGAAGATGGCCCCAAGACGGTCGACCGCTCTGACCCCGATTTCGCCCTGTGGGTTGATCGCAACACCGTGCGCCACAAGCATGACAGTTATGTCAGCGCGGTGATTTCGCTGAAGCCCGTCGGCGGTATCCCCGGCGATGCGACCGGCGAACAGATCCGCATAATGGCTCGCCTCGCCAAGCAATACAGCTTTGACGAGTTGCGGGTGATGCACACGCAGAACATCGTCCTGCCGCATGTGAAGATCGCAGATCTGCATGCGCTCTGGACCGAGCTTGATGCCGCCGATCTCGGCGCGCCCAACCTCGATACGGTCGAAGACATCATCGCCTGCCCCGGCCTCGATTATTGCGCGCTCGCCAATGCCCGCTCGATTACCGTCGCACAGCGCATTTCGGAAAACTTCGCCGCCAAGGGTCGCACTGCTGAACTCGGCGAGTTGAAGCTGAAGATTTCCGGCTGCATTAATGCCTGCGGGCACCACCATGCCGGTCACATCGGCATCCTCGGTGTCGATAAGAAGGGCAAGGAGAACTACCAGCTCTCACTTGGCGGCAGCGAAGCCGAAGACGTAAGCCTCGCCAAGATCACTGGCCCCGGTTTCGATGAGGACGGCGTCGTTGGCGCGGTCGAGACGGTCACCGATGTCTACCTCGACCAGCGCGAAGAGGGCGAACGCTTCCTCGATACCTATCGCCGGATCGGAATGGCCCCGTTCAAGGAGGCGCTTTATGACTGACAACCTCGGCACCAGCCCCGACGAAGTCCAGTTCCGTTTTCGCGACGATGAAGTGGCCGACCACGGCACGGTGACCGTCGATGCGTGCTGCGATCAGACCAACGCGACTGCGGTGCGGATCGAGCCCGGCGACGATGCGCGGCAATTGTTGCCCTTTCTCGATCGTCTCGCGCTGGTCGAAGTCAACTTCCCCAGCTTTGCCGACGGACGCGGCTATTCCGCCGCCCGCATCCTGCGTGAGGCCGGATACACCGGCGAATTGCGCGCGGTCGGCGACGTGCTGATCGACCAGCTCAGCCACATGCGGCGCTGCGGCTTCGATGCCTTTGCGCCCGATACGCCGCTCAATGAAGACGACGCCCGGCGCGCCTTTGCGACCTGGGAAAACGTCTATCAGAGCGCCGCAGATGCCAGAGAACAGGGGCGTAAGACCATTCAGGAACTGCGCCATGACTAAGCCAGAAGCCCCACTTACGACCGATCAGGCGCACGACCGCGCCATCGACCGGATCGACACCGGCCCGCGCTTTTCCGAACACGATGCGCTGCGCCTCAACCGCATGTTTCGTGGCTCCAGCACGCTCGAAATGCTCGAAGGCGTGATCAAGGGCAATCTGGCAGGCGATGTCGCGGTTGTCTCCAGCTTCGGCGCGGAAAGCGCGGTGCAATTGCACCTCATCGCGCAGATCGACCCGAGCGTCCCAGTGCTGTTTCTGGAGACGGGCAAGCATTTCGCCGAGACCTTGGCATACCGCGATGCGCTGGTCGCAAAGATCGGCCTCACCAATCTTGTAGTGCTGACCCCCGATGAAGCGGAGCTGGCCGCGAAGGACGAAAGCGGTCTGCGCTGGTCTTACGATCCCGATGGCTGCTGCGAAATCCGCAAGGTGAAGCCGTTGGCGAAAGCGCTCGCGAATTACGATGCGAGCTTCACGGGCCGCAAAGCGTTTCAGTCATCCACCCGCGCCGCACTCCCCCGCTTCGAGATCGATACATCGGACGAACAGGGTCGGCTCAAGATCAATCCTCTGATCGACTGGTCACCCGAAGACATCCAGGCCTATTTCGAAGAGCATGACCTGCCGCGTCACCCGCTGGTCGCGCAGGGCTTCCCCTCGATCGGCTGCGAGCCCTGCACCCACAAGGTTGCCGACGGCGAAGACCCGCGCTCAGGTCGTTGGAAGGGCTGGGACAAGACCGAATGCGGCATCCACAAGCCCGGCGAGGAGCCGTTCTTGTAACGCTCTATTCGTCGTCGATCCGCTCGACCACCGAGACGGCGCCTGTGTCGGGATCAGTCGTCCGCCAGACCCCATCCTTGCCGACAGCCTCTTCGTAACAATTCTCCTGCGCGAGTTCAGTGTCGGCGGTGAAGCACAATCGCTCAGGCGTCTTCTGCAGATAGGTTCCTTGTTCGAGCAGGTTCCCGTCGATATCGGCAAAGGTGTAAGTTCCGTCCGCGCGCAGCTCCTCAATCAGGACGAACCCCGTCTCTTCGTCAACAGCGCGATATTGGCCTTCGGGCGGCGCACCATCGGCTGCTACCGATCCTGCCGGTATTTCCTCGGGCAGAGCAGCAGTCGATGCCTCGGAACCACAACCAACCAATCCAGCCGACGTGCACACCAGAATCGCGAACCTGTACGTCATCTATTCGCGGCTCACCGGCTAACCGACATTGCCGGATTATAGCCCTGCGTCGACACACCCGGATCGAGCAACTGATACCCGCGCACGATCAGCGCCTTTTTCAGCAGGTCGGGCGACTGCAGGCCGGGAATGTAAAGCTGCGTTACATCGGTTTTACTGTAAGCGCGTGGGTTGATCGATTTTGTCACGCTGAATTTTGTGTGCACAAAAGCAGGTTTACCGAGACCCGAATAGGCAACCAGCGAAGAACGAGTGCGCGCCTGGATCATGAGCGTCATCCCGCTCCATTCGGCGGGCACAGCGCACAGCTCCCGCATGGCGGTCGCGACCGGTTTGCCCTGAGCATCGGCGTAGCATTCAACCAACTTGTAATTTGGAAAATCCAGCCACCAGCCGCCCGCCGCTGCATGGTGCACGAACGGAGCATTTGCGAAACGAACCAGAGTGGAGCCAGGCGGGATGATCGTTTTGCTTGGGTTCTTGATACCGCCATTGGTGGCAGCCGAAAGAATCTTTCCATCGAGGCCCAGCACATCGCCACGTTGCGGCTCCGGCGAGCGATTGGCGTTCTCGCCGCGGGCGATCTTGACGCTTTCAGGACGGTCGAAATATTCCTGATTCAGAGCTTTCACGCGGCAGTCTCCCCCTGTTTGCATTCAATTACTTAGCATCACGCAAAGATAAGCTCGAGTCATTTCAGCTGTGCGCCGGTGGCGGCGAACTCTAAAGCCACCCTTCGCTCTTGTACCATTCGGCGGTCATCTTCAGGCCGTCCTCGCCGCCCCAGACCGCTTGCCATAGCGACAGCGGCGGGGCCTTCTTCAGGTCGCACACCCAATCGGGATGCACCAGATATCCGATCCGATCCTCGGTCAGTTTGGCTTTGTGCCCGCGCAGCGCCCTGTCGATCTTGGCCCCGATTTGCAGCAGTGGCTCCGGCACATTCGGGGCGAGCACCTGGCTGTTGCCGACGGCCTCACCGATCATCTTGGCGAGTTCGCCATGGTCGTAGCCATAGGCGTTGTCGTCCCACGGCTCATATATCTGGCGATGGGTCAGACGCGATGCCTCGCTCGGGATCGCCAGCGCGACCAGCAACCGCGCAAGATCCTCGACATGGATGATAGATGTCTTGCCCTTGGGCGGGACCGGAACAATGCCGTATTTGGCCGACCGGAACAGTTCGAACATATCCTTGTCGCGCGGGCCATAGACGGCAGGCGGGCGCACGATGGTCCAGTCGAGACCGCCTGAACCCCCAGACGCCTCGACCAGCGTTTCGGCCCGCGCCTTGGACGCGCCATAGGCGGAAAGATTGGGTTCGCGCGCCGACAGGGATGAAACGAACACGAACCGCTTTATCCCGGCGGCCTGCGCGGCATTGATCATATTTTCGGTGCCGACGACGTTGGCGGTTTCGAATTCGGCGGGGTCGGGTGTGTTGGTGAGACCGGCGATGTGGATCACGGCCTCCGCGCTTCGGCACAGCTCAGCCAGCGATTGCGGATCGGCCAGCGTCCCGCTGACCCACTCGACACGTTCGCGAGCATGCTGAGCGCGCCGGGTCAGGGCGCGCACCCGCGCTCCCTTGGCCAATGCCGCATCCAGCGTCGCATGGCCGACAAAGCCGGTCGCGCCGGTAATCGCAATTCTCATGCCCGCACCATATGATCGCGGTGTACCACGGCGGCACGCGGAGCATAACCCAGCGTGGCCTCCTGATCGCCGCCTTGCAACCCAAGGATCGCGCGGCATTCCTGGGCGCTGTATTCGACCAGGCCCTGCCCCAGCCGCTCGCCCTTGGGCCCGTGCAGGCTCACCAGAGCGCCGCGTGCAAAGTCCCCCTCGACCTCGGTCAGACCCGCTGCCAGCAGGCTTGCACCATTGCCGAGCGCTTCGACACAGCCCGCATCGACGGTGAGCACGCCTTCAGGGGCCAGCCGCCCGCCCAGCCACGCCTTGCGCGCATTATCGGCGCGAACCGGCAGGAAGATCGTCCCAGTCCCGCTCTCGCGCAGGCGGGTGATCGGACTGTCCTGCCGCCCGTCGATGATCGCCAGCGCAACACCGGCACGCTCGGCAATCCGTGCCGCTTGAAGCTTGGCCTTCATCCCGCCCGAGCCCAGGCCGGAGGACGATCCCTCACCCGCCATTGCGATCACTTGCGGCGTGACACCTTCGACGCGCTCGATCAGTGTCGCGCCATCCTGCGACGGGTCGCGATCATACAGGCCTGCGACATCCGACAGCAGCAGCACGCCCTGCGCCCCGGCGGCCTGCGCGACCCTTGCCGCGAGCCGATCATTGTCGCCGAAGCGAATTTCCTCGGTCGCGACGCTGTCATTCTCGTTCACCACCGGCACCGCGCCTGCTTCGATCAAGCGTTCGAGCGTGGCGGAGGCGTTGAGATAGCGGCGGCGATCTTCCAGATCATCGAGAGTTACCAGCATCTGCGCGGCGGTGAGATTGTGCTCACCCAGCGCCCTGGCCCAAAGCTGCGCCAGCGCCACCTGCCCGACAGAGGCCGCCGCCTGCGCATCGGCTAGGTTCGCGCGCCCACCGCGAGGCAGGTCAAGCCGCGCGGCACCCAGCGCAATCGCGCCGGAGCTTACAAGGATGATTTCGGACCCACGCTCTCGCAATGCCGCGAGATCCGCCGCGAGCGAAGCAAGCCAGGCTTCGCGCGGTGCGCCATGTTCGACCAACAACGCCGAACCGATCTTCACCACCAGCCGTTTGCACTGGGCGGCGTCGATCAGTGCCTTCAGATCGGCGACCATTCGTCGCCTTCCTCCATCTCGTCTTCGACCTCGACCGCTTTGGTTTCGGTCGATGTGCGGTCGGGCAGATAGCCGAGCACCGCATCGAGCAATTGTTCGATCCCCTGCCCTGTCGCTCCGGATACGGCAAACACCTGATCCGCGCCTGCCGCCATCAGCTCTTCGGCGAAGCCCGCGACCAGCTCCTCATCGGCGAGATCGAGCTTGTTCAAGGCGACCAACCGAGGTTTGTCTTCAAGCCCCGCTCCGTAAGCGGCGAGCTCTTCTTCAACCACGCGCAAAGCCTCGACCGGGTCTTGATCATCGGTCCCGGCAATGTCTATCAGGTGGATCAGCACCCGGCACCGCTCGATATGGCCGAGGAACCTGTCGCCGATCCCCGCGCCATCGGCGGCGCCTTCTATCAGGCCGGGGATGTCGGCGAGTACGAATTCGCGCCCCTTGTGATGCACCACGCCCAGCTTGGGGACCAGAGTGGTGAAGGCATAATGCCCGACCTTGGCCCGCGCGTTCGATACTGCGTTGATAAAGGTGGATTTGCCCGCATTGGGCAGGCCGACAAGGCCCACATCCGCCAGCAGCTTGAGCCTTAGCCATACCCACATCTCTTCGCCCGGTTCGCCCGGCTGATGCTGGCGCGGGGCGCGGTTGGTGGAGCTTTTGTAAGACGCGTTGCCGCGGCCACCCATGCCACCTTCCATGAAGACGACGCGCTGGCCGACTTCGGTGAAATCGATCAGCACCTCTTCCTTGTCTTCGGAAAGGACCTGCGTGCCGACCGGCACCTTGACCACCAGATCGTCCGCGCCCGCACCCGTTTGGTCCCGACCGCGACCGTGATTGCCGCGCTTCGCCTTGAAATGCTGCGCGTAGCGAAAGTCGATCAGCGTGTTGAGGCCCTGCACCGCTTCGAAGATGATGTCGCCGCCCTTGCCGCCATTGCCGCCGTCCGGGCCGCCATATTCGACGTATTTTTCACGCCGAAAGCTGACCGCACCCGGTCCGCCCGCGCCTGATTGAAGATAGATTTTGGCCTGATCAAGGAAATGCATGGGGAGCACCTATGCATTTCCTCGTCAGATTGCGAGAGGGAGTCTTTGTTTGCGCAGCCCATCCGGGCTGCGATCTCCTCGCTCATTGCGATCAAAGATCGCATCGCTGCGGGCGGGCGGTCGCCCTTGCGGTCCTGTGGACCGTTCGGCTCAACGCACCTAGAACCTCGCTTCGATACCGATCAGGGCCGTTCGGCCCGGCGACACAAAGCTGAACACCTGTTCAAAGGTTTCATCGAACAGGTTTTCGACCCGCCCGAACGCCTCGATCCCGTCGGTCAGTTTCACCCGCGCATTGAGGTTGACCAACGTGTAGTCATCCAGCGTTTCGCGCACGGGAATGAAGCTGGGATCGGTGAAAGCGAGATCGACCGCCTCTCCATTGTGCCGCACGACCAGCGTGGCCGAGGCAGCGTCGCCCGGTGCCGTCCATGTCAGCGCGGCGCTGGCAATGCTTTCAGGGCGGCGCACCTCCTCGACCCCGTCTTCCTCGGCATCGAGATAGCTGTAAGCCGCGTTGAGCGAGAATTGCGGGCCGATCTGTGCGGCGACCGCAACCTCGACGCCGCGCTGCGTGCTTTCCGTGTCGCGGTTGGCAGGCGTGGCGATGAAGGTGGGCGCGGGGAAGGTCGTGAAGATCTCGTCGTCCAACTCGGCATCGAAATAGGTCAGCGACACCTGCACCGCACGGTCAGCGAAAAACTGATCGATGCCAACTTCCCAACTCGTCGATTCCTCAGGTGTAAGGTCTTCATTGCCGATGAACTGGCCGTCGAAAAAGCCAAAGAGCTCAAAGAAGCCGGGGTTCTTGATCCCAGATCCTGCCGAGGCTCGCAGACGTGTGCTGTCGGTCACATTGAAACCCGCGCCTACGCGGAATGTGGTCTCGTCCGCAAAGCGATCGTTGATGTCGTGGCGCAGCGCCGCCGAGAAGTCGAACCGTTCGCCTGAGTAACGATATTCGCCGACCAGTCCGACATTCTCGATCGATTGCCGCTCATCCGAAGCGATGCCGAACGGGTCATCGTTCTTGAACCGCTCGCGCTCCCAATCGGCGGCGAAGGTCAGCGAATGGTCGTCCGCCACGTCGAATGCGGAGACGTAGGAGACTTTCAGCCGGTCGCCTTCGCTGCCCGAGCTGCGCTCGAACGCATTGAAGGTATCGCGCGAGATATCGGCAATCTGGGCCGAGAGATCGTGCGTCCAGCGTCCTTCGAGCGTTTCTGCGCGCGCACCCACCAAAGCGTAGATCGCGTCATTCTCGAACCGGGTGCCGGGGCTGTCGATGATCAGACCGAAGGTCGGCGCGCTCGTGTCAAAATCGCTGTCGTTGAATTCGCCTTCGGTGAGGATGTAGCGAGCGGTCGCGCGCAGTTCGAATCCGGGAGTCACTTCGACTGCCCCTTTGCCCGATATTGTGTAGCTGTCGCGCCCGATATCGCGCACGCCATCTCGCGCATTGGGTTCGCCATCGGTGCTAACTATCGTCGCCGAAAGAGCCCCGTCCCACCGGTCGCCCGCAAAACCATAGCGCACAGCACCGTTGACGGTATCATTGGTACCGCCTTCGATCCGCGCAGCAAACCCCGGCACGGCGCGCCCGCTCGCGCTTTCATAGGCGACCACGCCGCCGATCGCATCGTTGCCATAAAGCGCGGATTGCGGCCCGCGCAGCACTTCTAGGCGGCTGCCGATTTCAGCTTGAAGGGTGCCGATGTCGAACTCGCCTGCGAATGGGTCCGAGACTTCGATCCCATCTACCAGCACCAGCACATGATTGGCTTCGGTCCCGCGCAAGCGAATCTGCGTCTGGCCTGCAACCGAGCTGACCGCGACGCCCGGCACATCGCGCAGCACGTCTTCGATGTTGCGAACCTGACGCTGTTCGATTTGCTCGCTGGTGATGACAGTAACTGAGCCGGTGTAATCGTCGACGTCGACAGGTGTATCGCGGCTGGCGGAAACCAATATTTCGGTCACCAATGTGCCATAGAGCGGATTGATTATTTCCGGCTCTTCTGCCCGATCCTGCGCAATTACGGGCGCGCCCGTTGCCAGCGCAGCTATCGCTGCACCGTTCAACAAAATTCTCGAATTCATTCCCCGGATCCCTTCCGAATGAGCAGCAACATTGGCTGCGCGGGATCACCCACACAGCCAGCTAGGTCGTCGCTCGAAACGAAGGTTCTTCGCGCCGGGTCAATCCCTGAACCGGGCAACAAGCGACACGCTCCGGTCGGTCTCCTGGCTCACGGATCAGCGCGCCTGCCTCTCACCTTCCCAGGGCTGAAAAAGCCCCAGTGGTTGCACCCCTTCCGGGATGCGCGAAACAAATGCTCACCGCTTACAGTTGCAGGGACAGCTGCGGACTTAGGTCACCTGAAAGACAGGTAAGGCCCCTCACCGCATTCCCGTTACCGATGCGTTTCTTGTCGTTACCCACTCACGTTCGTGAGTGCAATATCTTCGCTCACACGGCCTGAAAGTCGGGTGGCCTCCGGCCGTCTTCGACTCCGCTGCGGGCACGCGGCCGCGCTTGCGGCTGCTGCGCATCCGAGTTTCACCGCTCGGCCACTTAAAACTGCACCTTCTGGCGTTCGTGCGTGCAACTGCACATCCTCCGGTTGCGCCGACGTACGCCAGCGCTCGCGTGTGGAAAGTCAGTTCTGTGGAGTGCCAATCACGTCCTGCGGGCCCGTGTCGCCGGGAGGGACCGCAACCGTCCCATCTCCGGGAGCATCTCGCAAGATCGGCTCCACCACTGGCTGCGAAACAAAGCCTTCATCGACCGGGATGATCGGCACATTCGTTCGCGTCTCGGGATCGGCAACCGTGCCAGCCTGTCGCGGCTGAGTTGCGAGGGTCGTGGTCGGATCGCTCACACCGGCCGTCGGTACGTCCGCCGGATTGGCAGCGCGCGCTTTCTGAACGGCGACCCAGCCGGGCTGCGAATAGCCATATTGCTCGCCATACTTGCGGTCCCACTCTGCCGATAGCTGCTCGTAGCGCTCATAGTCGGCGAAGAACGTCTCGAACGGCGCTTCAAGCGTGGCAAAGTTGTTGAGCGCGAACGCGATCGGGTCAGCCGGAGGAGCCGCCAGAGCGCGGTTCGCCATGTCGAGCGCCGCGCGGCAGAAGCCGGCACGAGCGGGCGGCAAGGCGAAGAAGTTGTAAACCGACGTCATTTCGCCTTCGCGCGCGATGATACCTTCGCGGCGGGAACCCATTTCTGTGCGGTAAAGCCCATCAATCCGATCGTTCAGCTGCTTCAGCTCGCGCGCGTTATCGGTGATGTAGGCACGATAGGCGTCCGCAATTGGCGCGTATTGCGGCGCCGTACAGTTCAGTGCGGCGACGTTCCAGGCCGAACGGAAATGCCAGACCGTACCATCTTCGGTGAGATTGCGATTGACGGTAATTCGCTGTCCGTCTGCACCCATCGGGGGAATATACATCGCATAGGCCGCTCCCTGAGGTGGCAGCGGGCGGTAGGATATCCGCTCGACCGGCGGCGGAGGTGGAGGCGGCGGAGGCGGTGGCGGAGGTGGCGGTGTTGTCGCACAGGCCGCGATACCCGCAGCACACATCGCCACAATCGCGATCCGCAAAGGTGACTGTTTCGCCCCGTTTTTACTTTTGTGCACTCGCACGGTCATCTTTAAACTGCCTCTCGATTTGCCCCCAAGACACAAGATGGCGCATGCCGCCTTGCTCTTGGATGAAGCAGTAGTCCCGGAATGTTATAAAGAAAATGCCCGAGACGTACGAAACGCCCCGGGCATGCGAGATGTCACCAATTTGGATCGATTTCCCGCTCTTGAAGAGCGGGATGATCGAACAATTATTCGCGGTTGCCGAAGAATTGCAGCAACATGATGAACAAGTTGATGAAGTCCAGATACAGGTTGAACGCGCCGAAAATGATCGCGCGGCCCATCTGGTCCGTGCCGCGCACGAACTGGTACTGGTTCTTCAGCATCTGCGTATCATAGGCGGTGAGGCCTGCGAAAATCAGCACGCCCGCTGCGCTCAGTGCGAAGTGGAACATGCTCGACTGGAAGATGAAAGCGTTCATCAGGAACGCGGCCAGCAGGCCGAATGCGCCGATGATCAGGAAGCTTCCCCAGCCGCTGATGTCTTTCTTCGTGGTGTATCCCCACAGGCTGAGCCCGGCAAAACCGGCAGCGGCTGCGAAGAACGCCATGGCGATGGATTCGCCCGTGTAGATCGCGAAGATCGTAGAGAGCGACAGGCCGAAGACGACCGCGAACGACCAGAAGGCGAATTGCAGCACTGGCTGGCTCGCGCGCTGGGCACCGAACCACCAGAACAACATGAAGGCCAGCGGCGAAAGCTTGATCGCCCAACCCAGCATGTTCGCCTGCAAGAACCGACCGCTAGGGGTCTGCACCACTTCGAATGCCATGCCGAACAGCGGCGAATTGACGAACAGCATCGCGACAATACCGGTCAGCAGGACGCCCGAGCCCATGTAGTTGTAAATCTTGAGCATGTACGAGCGCAGGCCCTCGTCATAGCTGACGGCTCCGCCAGCGCGCGGCACCGAACCTACGTTCGTCTGCGACCGTTGAGTGTCTTTCCAATCAGACATTGTGGATCCCTTGTCTCCAATAATGATGCGAAAACACGCACCTGTTGAACAGCAATATCGGTGTTTTGCGAGCAATTTTCAAGCGAAACCGGTCTGAATTCGTTGCGAGACATTAACCTTGATGGCCAATGACTTATTTTGGGCCTGCCGCCAGTTCCGCCCCGCGATCCGCGGTCGCGCGAAGCGTTTCGATCAGCAGGTTCCGCAAAGCCGCGTCCTGATCGAGCACATTCAGCCCCTCGCGCGTCATCCCGCCGGGGCTGGCCACGCGGTCGGCCAGTTCGCCGGGTGACAGCTCGGCCCTTGCTGCCAGCGCCGATGCGCCTTCGACCATGGTCAGCGCCAGATTCTGCGCGCTGGCCTGCTCCAGACCAAGCTCAGTGGCGGCTGCGGCGAGCGCGTCGATAAACCGGTAGACGAACCCCGGACCCGACCCGGCGAGCGCGGTAGCGAGGTTATAATACGTCTCGTCATCGAGCCAGACCGCGACGCCAAGCTTGTCGAACAGGGAGAATGCGGTGTCACGCCCTGCCTCGTCGAGACCCGATTCAGCGAGGATGACCGGCGATTTCCCGATCCGCGAGGCGAGGTTCGGCATCACCCGCACATGCGCGCGGGCTTCAGGAAACGCCTCGCGCAGCTGGCTCAGCGTAATCCCGGCGAGCAACGAGTAAACCGTTACGCCGTCACCCGCGATAGCCTGCAAAGTCGGGGCCACCCCGCCCAATTGCTGCGGCTTGAAGCCGAGCATGATCGCATCATGCCCGCTCGCTTGCGCCGGGTCGCTGAAAGTTTGGACCCCAGCGGGCGCCGTTATGGGACGGCGGCCAAGCGCCGCGAAACGCGCAGGCTCCACCCCCGCCGCCAGCCATCCGGCCAGCATCGCACCCGACATATTGCCCAGCCCGACAATCAGCAGCTGTTGATGATCCGCCATACTCGCTTCGCCTCCACCAGAGGCATCTGACTAGGCTTCGCCAGCGGCGTCGACAAGCGCGCTGTCGAGTGCTGCACGCGGGCTTTTATCGCCCCATAACACGAACTGAAACGCCGGATAGAACCGGTCGCATTCATCGATCGCCGTTTCGACCAGCGCTTGTGCCTGCGTCAGGCTCAGCATCCCGTCATCCCCCAACAGCGCGCCGTGACGGTAGAGCAGCACATCGCCGTTCGACCAGATATCGAAATGGCCGAGCCACATCTGCTCGTTGACGAGGCTGAGCAGTTCATATGCTCGCTGACGTTTTTCATCGGTCACGCGAATGTCGGGCAGGCACAGGAACTGCAGCACATTGTCGGTGCTGCGCCAGATCGCGCGAAGTTGATATTTCGCCCAGCTCCCCTGCACTTCGCCGGTCATCTCGTCATCCGAGATAACCTCGCACGGCCAGCTGCGCGCCTCGAACAGGGCGGCCAGCATATCTACCGGGGCGGCGTCATCATCGGCGGTGTATTCTTGTTCGCGGGGGGTCATGCGGGGGCTCTCATGTGCGTCATCGATTACACGAATGCACGCCATCAGGTTCGCTTGGCAATGCGCCCCGGCCCGGCTGCTGGGGAGAACCGATCTGGCTTGTTCAAAGCTTGTGCACAGAAAGCCGGGGATGGCCGAAATTTCTTACTTAAGCTTCTGAATTTCCGTGCCTTCGGGACTGGTATAGGAGAACGTGTCGAGCCCCTTTTGCTTCAGGCTATTGACCAGTTCGCGCGCTTCGGAACTTCCCGAGACGGGGCCTGCGAGCAAGCGGTTGGACTGTCCCCACGGGACCACATGCGGCTCCAAATCGCCGAGCAGATCGGGGGCCTTGCGAGCGATCCGCCGCCAGTCGAATTTCAGCGCGGAGACATCACGCCCGGTAGCAACCTGCACCCAGATGCGGCGCGGATGCGCGGGCTCTGCAAGCTTTGCTGCTTCAGGCTCGGCCTCGCGCGGGATCTCGATCGCGGCGAGATTCACGGCGGTCTCGGTCGTCTTGATGGCAGGCAGTTCACCGCCGCCAATGTCTGAGAACGCGTCGGCGAAGTTGGGCGGAGGTGTTGGTTGAGGGTTCGGGGCAACCGTGCGAGTCTCTGCAACCGGCTCGGCAGGTGTTGTGCTTGCCGAATTCTCGGCCCGGGCGAGATCGAAGCCCGGCTTGGGGCTTTCCTCTGTGACCGCGCTGCGTGTTTCGGGCGCAACAGCCACTTCGGTCGCCGCACCAAGCGGTTCGCCAGCCGGTTCCAGCCGATTGTCCGCCGTCTGTACCGCCACACTCGATCCCCCCGTGACATTATTGGCGGCGTATTGCGCAATGCGCGGATCGTCGCGACCGATCTCTGCGGCGCGCGGGAAGATACCCAGATTGGCAGCGGCAGCCTGCTGCGCTTTGGTAAGTCGCGGCATGTAGGCGAGATACGGCGTGATCCGCCCGGCAAGATCGCGTGGCATCACCGCATCAGTGATCGCCGCTGCCCGATCCTGCTCGCCCAGTATGGCAAGCCCGAATGCACGGGTGCGGAATGCGGCAAATTCACGCTTGTCGATCAGCGGTCGCAGCGTCGCCTCGAACGCATTACTCTCCCCCGAAATCGCCTGGCTCAACGCAAGTCTGCGGATCGCCTCCGGATTGTCTGGATCGATGCTCAAGGCCCGGCGGTAATTCGCCTGCGCGCGGGTGGAATCGCCGACCAGATCGTAGGCCAGGCCGCGATCCGTCACGATTTCCCTTTGCGATGCCCCTGCTTCTTCCGCCTCGGAAAACAGCCGCAACGCGTCGATCGGTCTGCCAGAGCGCAGAAAAACGGACGCCATGCCGACCTTTACGCGCGGATTCTCCGACGAAAGATCCGCAGCGCGCCCGAAAAAGCCCATCGCTGCGTCGAGATCGTCGACCTTTAGCGAGGCATTGCCCGCCTCGATCAGCGCGTCGAGATTACGCGGACTGCGTGCAAGCTTTCGCAACGCACGGTTGAGATCCTGCACTTGCGACGACGGAAGCGGTTGGACCACTGCACGAGACGTCGCCTCCTGCGCGTGCACAGGCGAACCGATAGTAATTGCCAACGCACCGCCAAGCGATGCGATCGAATACAAAGAGGAATAGCGCATGATGTCGCCAGATGAATTAGTCGAAAATCGCCCGGAGACTAGACACCGGGTGATGAATGCGGGGCGAACGGAACGCTGGCACGGTTGAACCGTGAAGCGCAGCGTTCGGTCCCGCAATCAGATGCACATCACTGGTTGTTCTGACGCCCAAGAAAGCGCGGGATCGACAATGCCGGTGCGTCATCGTCATCCTCTTCGCCGTCCTCGGCATCGTCCGATCCGGAGCTGCGCGACAGATTGGCCATACGTTCGAACAAGGTGCTGCCGGTCGAAGCTGCCGCCCCGCCCGCAGCATCGCCATGAGCTGCATCGCCTCCCTCTGTGTCATCACCACCGAGAACCGGGCGCTTGCGTCCATTCTCCATGCGCGGGGCAACGGGATTGTCTTCTTCGGCAAGACGATCGGCATCAGCCAGCAGATCATCGCTGGTGCCTTCGCCTTCGCCGTCGTCGTCCGCATCGCTGAACTCGGCATATTCGCCTGTCAGGTCGAGAGCGTCGCCTTCCGAAGCGTCTTCATCTTCTTGCGGCTCGTCCTCATCGACAGCGCGCAGCCCGGCGAGCGGATCGACGATACCGTCCACGTCGTCGCCTTCGTCGCCCATATCGTCCCCGGCCTGCATGCCGCTCAGATCGAATGGCTCGGCTTCCGGTTCCGCTTCGAGTTCGGGCTCAGGCTCCGCTTCATCCGATGCAGTCGGTGGCACCACTGGCGGTGTGAGCGGCGGAATGATGACGCCTGGCGAAGCGGTTTTCTCTTCTTCGGCTTCGGCTTCGGCTTCGCTGCCCAGGTCAAGCATCGGGCGCTTGGGAGCACGGGCGTTCGACAAAGTAACCGGGTTTGCCCGCTCCGACGCGCCAATCGCGCTCTGTTCGATCCCGGTGGCGACCACCGACACGCGGATCTTGCCGGACAGATCGGGGTTGAAGGCGCTGCCCCAGATGATGTTGGCATCCTCGTCGACCAGCTCGCGAATGTGGTTCGCCGCCTCGTCCACTTCGAGCAGCTTCATGTCTTCGCCGCCGATGATCGAGATGATCACGCCCTTCGCACCTTGCATCGACACGCCATCGAGCAGCGGGTTGGCGATCGCCTGTTCAGCCGCATCGAGTGCGCGGTTTTGACCTTCGCCTTCGCCCGTGCCCATCATTGCCTTGCCCATCTCGCTCATGACGGAGCGGACATCAGCAAAGTCGAGATTGATCAGACCCGGCATCACCATCAGATCGGTGATCGAGCGAACGCCCTGTTGCAGCACTTCATCGGCAAGCTCGAACGCTTCCTTGAAGGTGGTTTCGGCCTTGGCAACGAGGAACAGGTTCTGGTTCGGGATAACTATCAGGGTGTCGACGTGGCTTTGCAGTTCCTCGATCCCCGCTTCGGCAGCGCGCATCCGGCGAGTGCCTTCGAACAGGAATGGCTTGGTCACGACGCCGACGGTCAGCACACCCTTGCGCCGCGCAGCTTCCGCAATGACCGGAGCCGCACCGGTGCCTGTCCCGCCGCCCATACCGGCAGCGATGAAGACCATGTTCACGCCTTCGAGCGCCTCCTCAATCTCGGCGATAGTCTCTTCAGCAGCGGCCTTGCCCACTTCGGGCCGCGCGCCTGCGCCGAGACCGCCGGTGATATCCGGGCCAAGCTGAATGCGCTTGTCCGCCGGACTGCTGCTGAGCGCCTGCGCATCGGTGTTGGTCACGATGAAATCGACGCCTTCGATGTCGGAATCGATCATGTTCGCGATTGCGTTACCGCCCGCGCCGCCAATACCGACTACCGTGATGCGAGGGCGCAACTCATCAGTTGCTGCCGGTCCAATATTGATGCTCATCAGCTTGTCCTTCCGAGCCAGCGGGGCGCCCGTTTTTCTCCCGCTTGGCCTTATTATTCCTCGAAAACCTTGTGACACATACCCGGCGCGCTCGTTATACCGCAGGAACCCTTATCCACAGCGGTCCTATCGCTGTCATATACCCCTAAGCGCCGTTCAGAAATACTGCTTTATCGCGCGTAGCAACCCACCAATCGCCATTGGCGCGCCCAATGCACCGCTATATTCGCGTGCCGGACCGTACCGGGCGCCTACCGAGCGGATGTCGACCGGGTCTTCGGCAGCATACAGGCAAAGTCCCGCAAGCGTCGAAAAACCGGGCGTGGCGTGCGCTTCGGGCAGCCCTTTGAGCGACGGCGCACGGCCGATCCGGACAGGCATTCCCAGCGCGCTTTGCGTGAATTCGGCGAGCCCGGCGAGTTCCGCCCCGCCGCCAGTCAGCACGACCTGTCCTGCGCGCGCACCGGAAAATCCCATGCCTTTCAGCGCCCTGCCGACCTCGCCGGTAAGCTGTGCAAGATTCTGCGTCACGACCGACACCAGTTCGGCCCGCGCGATCCGGTTCTTGTCGTCCGCGCCGCGGGCGACAGGGGCGCCGGAATTGTCCTCCCAATCATCGTTGGGGCCGTTTACCGGGATCATCTCGCGATGGTCGCTGGGCGAGGCGATCGCCGAACCCGATACGCACTTCAACCGCTCCGCCTGATAGCGACGAATGCCGAAAGCGCTGGCTATCGCATCGGTCACATCGCCCGATCCCATCGGGACCGCATGCAGACCGAGCAGCATGCCGCCTGCAAAAACCGAAACATTGGTCACGTCGCTGCCGATTTCGACCATCGCGACGCCAAGTTCGCGCTCTTCTTCGCTGAGGCAGGAATATCCGGCGGCCAGTGGTGCCGCGACCACCGCCTCGACTTCGAGATGCGCGCTTTGCACCGCTTCCATCAGGTTACGCACCGGCGCGCCATCGGCCAACATCACATGCACATCGACGCCCAGCCGCTCGGCATGCAGCCCGCGCGGATTGGCCACGCCATGCGCGCCATCGAGCGTGTAACAGGCCGGTTGGGCGTGCAGGACGGTGCGACCGTCGGGCTGGATCGTATCGCGCGCCGCGATCAGCAGGTGCTCGATATCCTCCTCTTCGATCCGGCGTCCGCCGATCTCGATTTCGACCTTCGACACCCGGCTTTTCAGCCCCGCGCCCGAACATGCAACCCACACGCTCTGGATACTGGTCCCGGCGTTTTTCTCGGCCCGCTCCACCGCATCGCGGATCGCATAGGTCGCCGCACGCATGTCCGTGACATAGCCGCGCTTGATACCCTGACTGGCGCGATGGCCGGAGCCCAGCACCAGCAATTCGCCGGTCTCGGTCTCGCCCATGATCATCGCGGAGATGCGGAACGATCCGATATTGACCGCGCCGAACACCTTGGAAAGCCGCGCCTTGCCGGGCGAGCGGGATTGCGCCTTGCTCGCCATTATGGGTTGCCCTCTTGCAGCTCGATCTGTTCGCTGCGCCCCGGAACGCGCATGTAAACCCGTGGCGGAGCGCGCATATCGAACGTCGCGACCTTCCCGCCGATCAGCCGGTTTTGTCCATCCATGCGAGCGAATTTTATGAGCGCGCTGGCAGATGTCTCCGCGCCTTCGGGCAAGGCGAGCACCTGCCCGGTCTTGAAGGTCAGGTTCCAGCGGCGATTGCCGACCCATTCGGCAGCCTCGATCTGCGGGCGCATCGCAGGCGCAGCGGCGAGCAGGGTTTCCAGCGCCGCGACCTGTTTGGCGGCGCCAGGGCCGGAAATGCGCAGCTTGTCGGCCGCCGCTTCGCGCGCGATCGGCTCCAGCTCGACGCCGGCGGCATCGATCAGCATCAGCCTGTCAGGCTTTTCGAGGACCGCATGCGGTTTGCGCTCGACGATATCGATGGCCAGCGTCTCGGGCAGCTGGACCGAGACCCGCGCATCGGCGACCCATGGCAATTGCATCAACTCTTCGCGCAGTTTCTCGATCTCAACCTGCGGCATCGGGCGATCACGTTGAGCAAGCGCGCGGGCGTAGACCTGACGCTCGTCCATCCGGCTGGTTCCGGTGACGCGCACCTGGCGGACCTCGAACCCTGCGTCCGACGCCAGCCGCGCGACCTCCGCCTGCGCCATGGCAGGCACGCCTGCAAGATTGGCGATCACCCAGGCGAGCGCGACTGCACCGCCGATAATCACAGCAAGCCAGATGCGGCTCCATTGTTCCTCGGTGAAAGGCAGCACGCCCATGACCGTATCGACGAAACCGGTGGTCCTCGCCTTGGCCCGGCGCGCACCTGCTGCGCGGCCCTGCGATTTGGCGGCGCGCCGCACGCCCTGACCGCCGCGTTTGATCCTAGCCATCAGCGCCTCCTGACGCCTTGCCCGTATGCACCCTGAGCGCTTCCATCACGATCATTTCGCACAATTCGGGATAGTCGATCCCGGCATGTTTGGCCTGCTCTGGCACGAGGCTGAGCGGGGTCATGCCCGGCTGGGTATTGGTTTCCAGCACGAACAAGCCATCCTCGCCCTGCGCATCGTCCCAACGATAATCGGTGCGGCTGGTCCCGTGGCAGCCCAGAACCGTATGGGCTTTCAGCGCATATTGCTCACACAGGGTCGCGATTTCAGCAGGGATCTGCGCGGGGCAGACATGCTGCGTGCGGCCTTCGGTGTATTTGTGCTCGTAATCGTAAAAGCCGGTCTCGATGATCAGCTCGGTCACGCCAAGCGCTCGCGGGCCATCGACGCTGTCGATCACGGCGGTTGTCAGCTCGCGTCCTTTGATGAAAGGTTCGGCCAGCAACTCGGAAAACTCCTGCCACGGGCCTGCGGCGTCGCGTGCGATCGGATTACCGACATTGCTGTCGTCGGTGACAATCGCGACACCGACGGACGAACCTTCATTGACCGGCTTGAGCACATAAGGGCGCGACAGGGGATCACGCTCAAACAGCTCCTCGCTCGCGACAATTCGCCCACCCGGCATCGGGATGCCATGCGGAACCAGCGCCTGCTTGGTCAGCTGTTTATCGATTGCGATCACCGAGGTGGCGACGCCCGAATGGGTATACGGCACGCCCATCAGATCGAGCATGCCCTGAACCGTGCCGTCTTCTCCCGGTACACCGTGAAGCGCGTTGAACACGACATCGGGCGCGGCCTCGGCAATGCGCTGCGCAACATCGCGGCCCATATCGATCTGGGTGACGCGATGCCCTTTGCTTTCGAGCGCATCGGCAACGCCGTGCCCGCTCATCAGCGAAACCTCGCGCTCATTCGCCCAACCGCCCATCAGGACTGCGATGTGGAGAGTATCTCCGCTCACGGTCGCCCCACCCGCCTGATTTCCCATTCGAGCTGTACGCCCGAATGCGCGTAGACCTTCTCGCGCACCAGCTCGCCCAATTCCTCGATCTCGGTGCTGGTCGCGTTGCCGGTGTTGATCAGGAAATTGGCGTGCTTCTCGCTCACCTGCGCGCCGCCATGCTTGAAACCGCGCATTCCGGCGGCGTCGACCAGCTTCCAGGAACTGTGTCCGGGCGGGTTCTTGAACGTCGATCCACCCGTCATTGTGCCGAGCGGCTGCGAGTCCTTACGTTCGCTGGAGATGCGATCCATCTCCGCCTTGATCGTATCGGGATCGCCGGGAAAGCCTTCGAACCGCACGGCCACGACAATCGCGCCTTCGGGCAGCGCGGAGTGGCGGTAGCTGTATTGCAGATCGGCATTGTTGAGAGTGACGAACTGGCCGTCTGGCAGCACCACGTCGCAATCGACCAGCACATCGCAAGTCTCCCTGCCATAGCACCCGCCGTTCATGCGGGTAACGCCGCCGACCGAGCCGGGAATGCCGGTCAGGAATGCGAGCCCATCGATCCCGGCCTTGCCAGCGCGGCGTGAGACCATGTTGGCAGGCGCAGCGGCACCGGCTTGTAGGGTTGTCTCACCCGTCACCTCGACCTGAGTAAATTCCTTGCCTAGCTTGATCACGACACCTGGCACGCCGCCATCGCGGATGATCATGTTCGATCCCACACCCAGCGCCATGATCGGCAGCTTCCCGTCGAGGCGCTCGCAAAAGTCCTTCAGATCATCGACATCGGCAGGCTCGAACAGCCAATCGGCATTACCCCCGCTTTTGAACCAGACATATTTGGCCAGGGACGCATCCTGCGTCAGCCGACCGCGAATACCGTCGATCGGGACAGGCGCGCTCGCCGATCCTTCGATCGCACAAGTCGGCGCGCGGCCATTGTCGTAGTTCAGGCTGTCACCGGGCTGTTCCATGCTGCTCATGCGCCCCGTAATGATTCAATCGCGGGTGCCAGACCAGCGGCCCAGCGGGTGATATCCCCCGCGCCGAGGCATACGATGATATCTCCCGCTGCGATCTCGCCAGCAAGAGCTTCCGCCAGTTCGGCCTGGTCGGCGACAACCTGAGCCGAGCGATGACCGCGCGATCTCAACCCGGCGGCGAGCGCGGCGGAGTCTATCCCTTCGATCGGGTCTTCGCCCGCTTCGTAAACCGGCGTGACAAAGACCGCGTCCGCTTCGTTGAAGCAGGTTTGAAAGTCTTCCATCAGATCCTTGAGCCGGGTGTAACGGTGCGGCTGGGCAATCGCGATAACCCGGCCATTATCACCGCCGACCGCTTCGCGCGCAGCGGCGAGGACTGCGCGGATTTCGACCGGGTGATGGGCGTAATCATCAATCACCGAGACCGCGCCGCCATCGACCTGGACCGATCCGACTTTGGTGAAACGCCGACGCACGCCGCTGAAACTGCCAAAGCCGTTACAGATAACATCGTCGGGGCAGCCCATTTCGACCGCGACTGCGATGGCCGCAAGCGCGTTCTGGACGTTGTGGCGACCCGGCATGGGCAGGTGCACGCCCTCTATCCGGCGGTCCTCCTCACCGCGCTGGCGGACGATAACGTCGAAAGTGTTGCCACCTTCGGAAGGACGGATGTTCACGCCGCAGATATCGGCCTGCAATGAGAAGCCATAGGTTACAACCTTGCGATCGCGCACCTGCCCGATCACCGCCTGCACCTCGGGGTGATCGACGCAAAGGATCGCCGCGCCATAGAACGGGACGTTATGGATGAACTCGACGAAGGCGCGCTTCACCCCGTCGAAATCGCCGTAGTGATCGAGGTGTTCGGGATCGATATTGGTGACGACCGCGATGGTGCCGTCCAATCGCAGGAAGCTGCCGTCGCTCTCATCGGCCTCGACCACCATCCAGTCGCTGTCGCCGAGCCGTGCGTTCGACCCGTACTGTTCGATGATGCCACCATTGATGACGGTCGGGTCGATATTGCCGCTGTCGAGCAGCGCCGCGATCATGCTGGTGGTCGTCGTCTTGCCGTGCGTACCCGCCACCGCGACAGTCGATTTGAGCCGCATCAGTTCGGCGAGCATTTCCGCGCGGCGCACCACGGGAATGCGGTGTTCAAGCGCGGCGACGACTTCGGGATTGGTCCGACGGACCGCCGTCGAAGTGACGACCACGGCAGCGCCTTCGACATTCTCGCGCGCCTGACCGATATGCACGTTGATCCCGCGCTTGCGCAGCCGCTCCACGCTCGGTCCTTCGGCAAGATCGCTGCCCTGCACGGTGTAGCCGAGGTTGTGCATGACCTCGGCGATGCCGGACATGCCGATCCCGCCGATGCCAACAAAGTGGATAGTGCCAATATCGGTGCCGACGCCCTTCACCTGAGCGTTTCCTCAGGCGCATCGCGTCCGGCAGGTTGCGCTTTGGTGGTAGCCTCTGCCGCGCGCGGATTGGTCTCACCCACGCGGATAACGTCCATCAGATCGATTCCGCTCATGCTCTCGACCAGATCGGCGAGATCCTTCGCCGCTTTGGGCCGACCGCAATTCCACGCGCCGTGCGCCGCGTTGGAAAGGCTGGTCGGGTTCTGCGCGAGCGCCTGAATCTGCTTGGCCAGTTCCTTGGGATTGAAGCTTTCCTGCCGAATCATCCGCGCGCCGCCGGTCTTCACCATCTCGCGGGTGTTCGCCGCCTGGTGATCGTCGGTCGCAATCGGCAGCGGGATAAGAATGCCGGGGCGGCCAACCGCCGTCAGCTCGGCAATGGTCGAGGCCCCTGCGCGCCCGATAAACAGATGCGCATCGGCCAACCGTTCGTGCATGTCTTCGAAATAGGTGCCGAGTTCAGCCGGAATATCGTGATTGAGATAGCGCTCGCGCACCTTGTCGACATCTTCGCTGCGGCATTGCTGCGTGACTTGCAGCCGCTGGCGCAGCGCCGGGGGCAGCATAGCCAGACCATCGGGCACCACCTCGGAAAGCACGCTCGCCCCCTGACTGCCGCCGGTAACCAGCACGCGCAGCAAGCCATCTTCGGTCAGCGGCGGGAAGTCTTCATCGCGCAGCGCCAGCACTTCCTCGCGCACCGGGTTGCCGACCAGATGGACCTTGTCGCTGTATTTGGATTTTAGCCGCTCGACCTCGGGATAGGAGGTCGCGATGGCATCGACGCGCCGGGCAAGCAGGCGGTTGACCCGGCCCAGCACTGCGTTCTGTTCGTGCACCACGCTGGGTATCTTGGCAGAGGTCGCCGCCAGCAGCGCGGGCAGCGCGGGGTATCCGCCAAATCCAACCACCGCGCTCGGCTCGAACGCATCGAACAGGCGCAGCGCCATGTTACGCCCTTCCCACACAGCACGCGCGCCGCCGATCCAGCGCAGCGGGTTCTTGCCGAACCGGCCTGCGGGCAGGACATGCGCGGTCAGAGATTCAGGCTTGCCCGGAATATTCGCGCCACGATCATCGGTGATCAGCGCCACGTGATGCCCACGCGCCTCCAGCTCGGTCGCGAGCGCGAAGGCCGGGATCAGGTGGCCGCCGGTGCCGCCTGCCGCGAGCACGAAATGGCGGCTCGCACCGCCTGCCAGTTCCTGCGGCGTTTCGCTGTTCATGCGCGGCCCTCCCCTTGCTCGGCCTTCGAGCGTTCGAATATCGACGATAGCCCCGGCGTTTCGCGTTCGAGAAACGGATTGCGCCGGGTGATCGCCAACAATAGCCCGATCGTGAAACACACCGCCAGTGTCGATGATCCGCCATAGCTGACGAGCGGCAGTGTCATTCCGGTTGAGGGAAACATTTTCAGGTTGACCAGGATATTAATGAACGCCTGCGCGCCCACCTGCGTGACCAGCCCCGTCGCGGCGAGCAGCACGAACAGATTGTCTTCATCGACAAGCCGGGTGAGCACCCGCGCGACGATGACGAGATACAGAATCACAAGCAACGCACAGATAATCAGACCGTATTCCTCGCCGATAACCGAGAAGATGTAATCAGTGTGCGCCTCTGGCAGGTTCATCTTACGAATGCCAAGCCACAGGCCCGTGCCGCTCCAGCCCCCGGCCAGCAGCGTGCGATAGGCCAGATCGACCTGATCGAACGCGGTCCCGCCGCCCAGGAAACCGTCGATCCGGTGCCGCGCATTGTCATAAAGGAAATAGGCCGCAACCAGCAGAGCCATCCCGCCGCCCACCAGCAGGCTGATCCGCTGGATCGACACCCCGGCCAGCAGCACCATCACGAACCAGATGCCGGCAAACAGGATCGTTTCGCCAAGGTTCGGCTGAAGCATCAGGAGCGCAGCGATAAACGCCATTAACCCGGTCGCGAAGACAAGCACCGGCAAGTTCGGATCACGCAGCCGCCAACTGAGTATCCAGGCGAGGATGATCGCAAAACCGGGTTTCAAGAACTCGCTCGGCTGCAAGGACATGCCGACCTCAAGCCACCGCCGCGACCCATTCTTCTCGACCCCCAGAACCGGTACAAGCAGCAGCAGGACGAGCATGATCGCGCCGACGACAATGCCGAGCCTGCGCGCTTCGTCGCGGCTGAGAAACGACAGCCCGACCATCAGGCCAAGCCCTGCGACCTGAAAGATCAGGTGGCGCTTGAAGAACAGGAACTCGTCGAGCTGCACTTCAGACGTCGAAAGCTGATCCGCACTTGCGGGCGAAGCGGCTAGCACGGCAGCCGTCCCGAACAGCATCAGCAGCACGATCAGGCCAAGCAACACCTTGTCGATTTCCCGCCACCAGACACGCGCGCGCTCACGCCATGCGCGCCGGACCGGGACCGGAGCGTGGAACGCTGCGTCGCTGCGCGGACCGCTGATCGAACCGGCGCTCATGCGGCGATGTCCCGTGGATGGGGGTCGTCATCGAACGGTGCGCATTCGGCAACCACGCCGACCAACTGGCGAAAATGCTCACCGCGCTTTTCATAGTCGCGGAACTGGTCGAAGCTCGCACAGGCTGGCGAAAACAGCACCACGTCTCCGGGCCGAGCAGCCTCGCTGGCGCGGCGCACCGCCTCGCTTACCAATTCGCAGCGTTCGACATGCGCGTGCGGCGCGATCAGTTCGGCAAGGCGAGGCCCGGCTTCGCCAACGGTGTAGGCGGCTGCGACCTTGTCGAGATGTTGCGCACATTCGCCCAGCCCATCTTCCTTTGCCAAGCCGCCCGCGATCCAGTGCACGCGCGGCGCGCCATCGTTGATTGCGGGGTCCGGCGGGAATGCAGCGAGAGCAGGCGCGGTCGATGCGGGGTTGGTGGCCTTGCTGTCATTGATGAACAGCACGCCATCCTTGTCGCCCACGCGCTCCATCCGGTGCGGTAGATTGCGAAAGCGCGGCAGAGCATGCTGCCACTGCGCGGGCTTCACGCCCAGCTCTTCCGCCATGGCGACGGCGACGGCGATGTTTTCAAGATTGTGCGGACCCTGCAGGCTCGGCCACTTTGCCTGATCCGGAGCAAACCGCGCCAGATCGGCAGCGATTGCGCGGCCTTCGGCGCGGCGGGCTTGTTCGGAGGCGAAAACGCCCCCCGCAGGTTCTTCAAGCGATCCGAAAACTGCGAAATGCCCACCCGATTGCATCGCGAACAGCCGCGCTTTCGCTGTGGCATAGCCCTCGAACCCGTCATAGCGATCCAGATGATCGGGCGTGATATTGGTGAGCGCGGCAACCTCGCAATCGAGGCTTTCGGTGATGTCGATCTGATAGCTCGACAACTCCAACACATAGACGCCGACGCCGTTTTCGTTCGGGGTCAGCGGCTTCTGCGCCATGATCGACTCGCCGATATTGCCGCCGAGCACGGTCGGGATGCCCGCCATATCGAGAATGTGGTGCAGCAAAGCGACGGTGGTCGATTTGCCGTTGGTGCCGGTCACACCTGCGACCTTATGCGGCAGCAATCCGCTGCGTGCCTGCGCGAACAGTTCGATATCGCCGATGATCGGCACGCCATATTGCGCGGCATGTCCGGTAATGGGATGCGTATTCAGCGGCACTCCGGGCGATACGACCAAGGCATCGAACCCTGCAAGATTAAGCTCCAGCGGGTCCGCGAGCTTGCAACGCCCCTCGAACGGCGCGCGCGCCACATCCTGCCGATCCCAAGCGGTGACATGCGCACCGCTCGCCAGCAACGCCTCGACCGCAGCCGCACCGGATCGCGCCAAGCCGAGGACGGCATAGCGTTTTCCGGCAAAGGCAGCTGAGGTGATCATGCGATCAGCGTTACCTCACCTTGAGCGTTGCGAGGCCTGCCAGCGCGAGCACGATGGCGATGATCCAGAAACGGATCACGACCTTGCTCTCGCTCCAGCCGAGCTGTTCGAAATGGTGATGGATCGGGGCCATGCGGAACACCCGCTTGCCCGTCCGCTTGAACCAGAAAACCTGGATGATGACGCTGGCGGTTTCGACCACGAAAAGACCGCCCACGATCAGCAGCACGATCTCGTGATGGCTCGCCACCGCAATCGCACCCAGCGCTCCGCCCAGCGCCAACGACCCGGTGTCACCCATAAAGACCGCAGCTGGTGGTGCGTTGAACCACAGGAAGGCCAGCCCGCCGCCCATGATCGCGGCGCAGAAGATCGCCAGCTCGCCCGCGCCCTCGACATAGGGAATGCCAAGATACTCGCTGTAGTCGGTGCGCCCGACGAGATAGGCGATGATCGCGAATGTACCCGCCGCGATAATGACCGGCATGATCGCGAGACCGTCCAGCCCGTCGGTCAGGTTCACCGCGTTACCGAACCCGACAATGATGGTCGCCGCGAAAACGTAGTAGAAAGGCCCCAACGGGATTTGCACATCGGAGAAGAACGGGACGTACAGGTCGGTGCTGATCTGGCCGACGATGATGTAGCTGGCGATACCGGCGACAATGAATTCGAGCGCCAAGCGCACTTTGCCCGAAACCCCGGCATGGCTGTTCTTGGTCACCTTGTCGTAATCGTCGAAGAAACCGATCACACCAAAGCCGAGCGTCACCGCAACACATGCCCAGACCAGCGGATTGCGCGGGTCCATCCATAGCAGCAGCGACAATGTGAGCGCGATGATCACCATCAGTCCGCCCATCGTCGGCGTGCCAACCTTGGCCTGATGCGTTTGCGGGCCGTCCTCTCGGATCGGTTGCCCCTTGCCCTGACGCACGCGCAGCAGGTTGATGAATTTCGGGCCGATGATCAGGCCGATCAGCAGGGCAGTGATCAGCGTCGCCCCAGCCCGGAACGTTTGGTAGCGCACCAGATTGAAGATGCCTTCAAAGCCCAGCCATTCGGCAAGCAAATAGAGCATTCAGATCCCCTGCCCCCGCTCAGCCCGAGGCGCTTGTAAAGTGTTTCACCAGCCCGCCGAGGCCCATGAAATTCGACCCCTTCACCAGAATGGCGTCGCCGTTGGTCAAGCCGAATGCTTCTAGCTCGACAATCGCATCGGCGGTCGTTTCGCAATGCGCGAAGCTCGGCGCAATGCCAAGCGGACCGGCCTGCGCTTTCCCCAATTCCCCTGCGAGATGGCGCATCCCGTCGCCGACCAGGATCGCGTGGTCGATTTTCGCGTCCATGATCGGTTCGGCAAGTTGACGGTGAAACCGCGCTTCGAAATCGCCCAGTTCGCCCATGGAGCCCAGAACCGCGACCCGGCGGTGAGCGGGCGTCTGCCCCAACTGCTTGAGCGTTGCGCGCATCGATGCCGGATTGGCGTTGTAGCTTTCGTCGATCAGTGTCGCCTTGCCGCCGGTGACTTCGATCTGGAATCGCGCGCCGCGCCCTTTAAGGCCGCCCATTTCTGCCAGCGCCAGCCCCGCCGCGGCAAGATCGCCTCCGGCTGCGCGCACTGCCGCCATCACGCCAAGCGCGTTGGAAACCCAGTGCTCGCCAGGTTCGGCGATGGTAAAGCACAGCCGCGCATCACCCAGATCGGCGGTCACCAATGAGCCGCCATGCGCTGCCGGGATCGCGTCGAGCAACCGGACATCGGCATCCTTGCTGCGCCCGAACGTGACGACCTTTACGCCCAAAGCCTTGGCATGCCCGACGAGCCGGTCGCAATATTCGGTATCGGCCGGGATGATTGCGGTGCCGCCTTCGGTAAGCCCAGTGAATATCTGCGCCTTTTCGTCGGCGATCGCCTCCATGCTGCCGAGGTTCTCGATATGCGCGGGAGCAATCGTGGTGATCAGGGCTACATTAGGGCGCACATGATCGGCCAGCGGAGCGATCTCACCCGCATGGTTCATGCCCATCTCGAATACGCCGAAGCGGGCTCGGGCAGGCATCCGGGCGAGGCTTAGCGGCACGCCGACATGGTTGTTATAGCTGCGAACCGAGCGATGCGCCGCGCCCCGGCTTGCGCGATCGAGGCTGTTGAAAATCGCTTCCTTCACGCCGGTCTTGCCAACCGAGCCGGTGACCGCGATCCGCACCGCTTCGCCGCGATCACGTGCGGCGTGGGCGAGATCGTGCAGCGCCTTGGTCGTGTCTTCAACCAGTACATGCGGGAAATCGACCGGGTGATCGGTGATCGCAGCAACGGCCCCTGCGGCAAAGGCTTGTGGCAGGAACTTGTGCCCATCCATCGCCTCACCCTTGAGCGCGATGAACAGGTCGCCCGGCTGCACATCGCGCGAATCCATCTCGACGCCAGCGGCCTGAAAGTGATGTGTGGAAGTCCCTCCCGTCGCGATCTCGATATCGCGCGAGAACCATAGCGGCAGCGGCAACCGGTCGCGCGGATCGACGGGCCACGCCTTTAGCGCACCCTGAACAAGCTGGCGGGCATTCATGCGGAGGCTCCCGCTTCGGCAGCGCATTCGCGCGCCACCTGAACATCGTCGAACGGCAAAACCCGCATAGAATCTCCAGCCCCGATTATCTGTCCTTGCTCGTGACCCTTGCCTGCCACGAGGATGATGTCATGCGCGCCAGCTTTGGCAATAGCGCTGGCGATGGCTTTGCGCCTGTCGCCGATGTCTTTGGTGTTTTCGCGCCCGGTCGATGACGCGCCCTGCATGATCTCTGCACGGATTGCAGCCGGGTCTTCCCCGCGGGGGTTGTCGTCGGTGATGATGACGAAGTCCGCCGCTTTTGCAGCCGCTTCGCCCATCGGCGCGCGCTTGCCGGTGTCGCGATCGCCGCCTGCGCCGAACACCACGATCAGCCTGCCGCCCTTGTCGCTCGCCACATGCGGACGCAACGCCGCAATCGCTGCTTCGAGCGCATCGGGTGTGTGAGCATAGTCGACATAGATCGGCGCGCCGGCCGGTGTGATGGCAGCGCGCTCCAGCCGTCCGCGCACGGGCTGAAGCCGCGAAACCGCATCGAAGACCTGGCCTGTATCCGCGCCCGTCGCCAGAGCAAGGCCCGCTGCGCAAAGCGCGTTCGCGGCCTGATAGGCGCCAATCAGCGGGAGCTTGATAATCCGCTCGATGCCCTCATGCTCAATCTTCAGCGTCTGGCCAAGCTGGGTCGCCTCGCGGGCGGCGAGGCGGAGGAACGCGCCTCGCTCGCCCGCTGTGAGAACGCGCAGGTCTCGGCCCTGTGCGTGCTCGATGGCGTGGCGGGTCCACTCGCTACTTTCCCCGCCGTCCCAGATGATCGCTGCGGCGCCCGGCTCAACCACTTCGTCGAACAGGCGTATCTTGGCCGCGAAATATTCATCCATCGTGCCGTGGTAATCGAGATGGTCGCGGCTGAAATTGGTAAAGGCACAGGCAACGACGCGCAGGCCCTCATTGCGGAATTGCGACAGGCCATGGCTGGACGCTTCGTAGGCAACATGGGTCACCCCCTCGCGTGCCAGCCCGCTCATATTCGACAGGAACGTGACGATATCCGGCGTGGTCAGCCCGGTCGAGACGCTGCCATCGGGGGTGGTGACCCCCAAAGTGCCAATGCTCGCCGCCCGCTCACCGCACATGCGCCAGATTTGGCGGGTCATCTCGACGGTGGAGGTCTTGCCATTGGTGCCCGTCACCGCGACGAGCGTTTCAGGCACGGGTGTGAAAAACTGCGCGGCCAATAGTGCAAAACTGCGACGCGGTTCATCGCTGGCGATATGCAGCGCGCCTTCGACCGCGGCGTCAGGGCGGGTCACGACCGCGACAGCGCCTGCATCAATGGCTGCTGGAATGAAATCCTCGGCGTTGAAGCGCTCGCCGCGAAACGCACCGAACACCGTGCCGGGCGCGACCTTGCGATGATCGATGGCAAAGCCGGTGACGCTCACATCTCCGGCATCAGGGCACGCCACCCCGGCGCGCTCTGCCAGCGCCGCGAGCTTCATTTGTCTTTCTCGACGAGATATTTGAGATCGCTGATATCGACATCGCGGCGATTGTCGGGCCGCACGCCCAGCATCGGGCCGATCCGGGGCACCAGACGGCCTACAATCGGCCCGGCATTGAACGCCGCCGTCCGCTGGAACGAGCTGGCAACCGTGCCGCGCGGCTCATCAAGCATCGCCACCACGACATAGCGCGGCCGGTCCATCGGGAAGGCAGCGGCAAAGGTGGTGATCAAGGATGTCTTGGAATAGCCGCCATTCTTGGCCTTCTCCGCCGAACCCGTCTTGCCGCCGACGCGGTATCCCGGAGCATCCGCGCTGCGCCCGGTGCCATAGACCGAAATCATCCGGAGCAGCTGACGCATCCGGGAAGACGTCGACGTCTTGAACACTCGCCGACCACGCGGCACCTCTTCGGGATCGAGCTTGCGCAACGTCGCTGGACGCCAGATCCCGCCATTGACCATCGCTGCATAGGCGCTGGCCAAGTGCAACGGGGTCACCGCGAAGCCGTGGCCATAGCTGACCGTCATGTTGGTTAGGCGCGACCATTTGCCACCGGGAAACAGCGGCTTGCCCTTCGCCGGAAGCTCGATCTGCGGACGCGCTTCCATGCCCAGATCGATCATCACCTGCTTCAGCCGTTCCGGACCGAGCTTATCCGCCACGCGCGCGGTCACGGTGTTGGAGGAATAGACGAGCGCCTGCGGTACGTTGAGCGTATCGCCCTTCGGCTTCAGGTCGCGGATCTTGCGACCGGACATCTCAACCGGCCTCGCATCCCATTCGCGCGCCAAGTTTGTCACGACGCCAGCATCGATCGCCGCGGCGACACTCAACGGTTTGAACGTCGATCCAAGCTCATAAAGCCCGTTGGTTGCCCGGTTGAACTCATTCGGAGCACCCTGCGCGCCGACGATGTTGGGGTCGAATTCCGGCAGCGATGCGAGCGCAATGACTTCACCGGTGTCGGCATCGAGCACGATACCCGCCGCGCCGATGGCATCGGTTGCAAGCATGCCGCGCCGCAGCTCATCCTCAAGCGCGCCTTGCGCGCGCACATCGATCGACAGCGCCACCGGATCGGCCCGAAGGTCAGGGTCGCGCAGCCGCTCTTCGAGCACTTGCTCCATGCCGAGCCGACCGCCCTCGCCCTCGACCACATAACCGAGCACGTGCGCAGCCAGCGAGCCTTGCGGATAGTGCCGGTCGTTCTCGCGGGGGAATTGCAGCGCAATCTCGCCCAGTTCGAACACCCTGTTGGCGTCTTCGGGCAATACCCTGCGGCGCAGATAGCCCGCTTTGCCCGATGCCAGTTGCTGCGCCAGTTTCGCCCCGTCCATGTCGGGAAAAATCGATGTCAGTTGCGAAGCCACGGTCGCAGGCTCGCCCACCAGCGGCGATCCGCCATCGCCCATCGCTTTCGGGTCGTACCACAGTGCATACGCGGGAAAAGCGCGCGCCAGCGGCGCACCGTTGCGGTCCGTAATCTCGCCGCGCGGCGGCAACAATTGCTCTTCGAGGCTGCTGCGCTCAGCCGTCGTGCCAGCAAATCCGAGATACCCGATCCGCACGATCGCAGCGATGGCCGCAAGCGCGAAGATCAGCGCGATCCATAGCACCCGCCACCGGGCGGTCAGCAACGAGGCGTAGCGCAGGTGGACCAGCTGGACCCGGCCAATCGGTACAGCAGGCTGCGCTGCGTAGGCGTTCATTCAGAGGCCTCGTCCGCTTGGGTGAGCGCTTCGACCGCGATGGTCTGGGCCTGCGCCGCGCGGATCGGCGACGCTTCCACCAGAAAATCGCCAAATGCGTCGGTAAAGGCCGCGCCCGCATCCATATCGACACTGGCGGAAGCGAGCGTGATCGGTTCACCGGTCAATGGCGAGACCATGTCGCGCTCCGGCATCGGACTGGCTTCATCGCCCGTGCTAGCACGAGCCACGCGGATCGGTGCGGGTGCACCCGGAGCACGCGGCTGGCCAAGGCTGGCAAGCTGACGTTCCCCATCGAGATACTGGTCGGCACGCGGGGCTTCGTACCCGAACTCGACCGTGTTCCAGTTGGCGAGCTGACGCTGGCTGGCGCGGGTCTGAAATTCGGTTTCGAGCAACAGGTTCTGGCGCTCCAGCTGCACGATCTTGCGCTCGGCGAGCAGCACTTCGCTCTTCACCGCGTGCACGTTGAAGCTCAGGGCCATAAAGATACCGAGACACACTGCGAGCGATGCGAGCCAGCCGATCTGGCGCATACGGGATCCGGTCTTGATCATGCTGCGTCCTTCCTTGCTGGAGCTGCGGTGCGGGTTGCGTGGCGAAGGATCGAAGAGCGCGCGCGCGGGTTGCGGGCGATCTCTTCCTCGCCGGGGCGGATGGCTTTCGAAACCTGAACGAAAGTCGGTGGTGGCCCGGGAATTTCGCCGGGCAGATGGCGTGAGACAGCCCGGCCTGCGCCGGATGCCTCTTTGAGGAAGCGCTTGACGATCCGGTCTTCGAGGCTGTGAAAGCTGACAACCGCCAGCACGCCGCCTTCGCGCAGCAAGGCTTCCGCAGCGGCAAGGCCAGCGCGCAGCTCGCCGAGCTCGTCGTTCACATGGATGCGCACCGCCTGGAATGTGCGGGTGGCGGGGTCTTTCTTGTCATGCGGCTTGTGGCCCAGCGCGCGGCGCACCACGCGGGCGAGTTCGCCAGTCGTTTCAAGCGGGCGCGCGGCGACAATCGCGCGGGCGACCCGGCGCGACTGGCGTTCCTCGCCATATTCGTAGAGCACGTCGGCAATAGCGGCTTCATCGGCGGAATTGAGGAAATCGGCTGCGCTCTCGCCGTCCTGACTCATGCGCATGTCGAGCGGCCCGTCCTGCGAGAAGGCAAACCCGCGTTCGCCCTGGTCGAGCTGCATCGAGCTAACGCCGATATCCATGACAACTGCGTCGACGCTCGGTACGCCGAGCGCGTTCAACTCGTCCGCCATCGCGGCAAAGCGCTGTTGATGAAGGGACAGCTTGCCCTCGAACCGTTCAACCATCGCCGAACCATCGCGGATCGCATTGGGATCGCGGTCAAACGCATAGACACGCGCGCCCGCTTCGAGCAGCGCGGTCGAATAGCCGCCTGCACCGAAGGTCGCGTCGACTATGCTCAAGCCTTCGCGTGGTTGGAGCGCGGCGACGACTTCGTCGAGGAGTACGGGGATGTGCGGTTGGGTCACTTGCGCTTCCCCTTGGCTGCGGCGTCCGCAACTAGGTTTGCACAGGCGACCTGCGCGCTTTCCCATTGCTCGCCCATTTCGGAAAGCTGGACCGGATTCCAGATCGTGAAGAACCGCCCGCCGCCGTGGAAGTACAGCCCGTCTTCGACCTTGCCGAGCGTGCGCAGGTGATCGGGCATGATGAAGCGGCCGCTATCATCGAACGGCACTTCGGCAAACCCGAACAGCTGCATCGCGCGCAGGTCGCGGTCGAAATCGTCGCGGTTCAGACGCAGGGCGCGCTCTTCTTCGCGGTCGAGCTGGTCTTCGAGTTCTTCTTTGCGCGACAGGCCAAAGCCGGTCAGGCAGTTCCAGCGCTCATGTTTTGCAAGACACAGGATCTTGGAGCCGCCGCTGCTTTCCTTGACCGCTTTGCGGAAGGCCGGAGGCAGGACAAACCGACCCTTATCGCCCGCGGGCGAATAGGCTTGTCCACTATATCCTCCAAACGCAGACACGCGTCGTCATCCCCTTTAATCCCAAACCGGCGGAACCCATTCACGCCGACCACCCTTGCAAACACGCCTTTCGACACAACTTCCCCGTTGCCGCCCGCGCGCAAGAGCGAGCAGCCCGCCAACCCAGACGGGCGACGCAGCACAAACAGGCATGTTTGATGGAACCCAGACATATCGGGGAAGGCAACGGGATGGAAGGGGTTTTTGCGGGAAATCACGGGATTACTTGGTAAATAATTGATTTATATAAATTTCATTCTCCACTCAAACTCGCAACCGTGGGATGAACTCGCGCGATGAGTCCGCACTATCCCGCAGTAATCCCCTGCTTTCCCCTGCGAATCCTCAGCGACTCCAGAAGCAAAACGGAGCTCCTTCATAGCTTTCCCGCGATTTCCCCGATTGCGGATCATGGGAAGGCAAACCGCATAAAGCGAGCAAGCGGAAACAGCGTTTCGGCGGCCTCGGCCTCGGTTTCGTATTCATGCTCGAACACGTCTGCATCGGCGAGCAGCGTGACCGAGCCTTGCTCCACAGAACAACGAGCGACCACCGCTTCGGCGACGATTTCGCAATCGGGCGTCGAGCCTTCCGCCGCCTGAATATCGCCCGCAAGCGACACGTTCAGAACGTCCGCGCCCAGCGGAACCTGCCGCTCCAACGGTTGATCCTCATCGAAGCTCACTTCGAGCCCCCATCGTTTGACCACGGGTGGGATGAGCGCCGAGCCAACCGGACGGCGCGGATCGCCCAGCGGCATGTCGTATTCGCTGGTCAGCATCGGATCGAGCACCAGCAGCAATCGCCCGCCATCCCTCACCCACTGATCGAGCGCGACATTGTCGGCGGCCGAAAGCCCGCGTGGCTGGATCACCGCCAGATGGCTCAGTCCGGCAAGCGGATCGGTATCGGGTTCGTCTGAGGACAGCGCAGGGATCGGCGTCAGTGTGTCGAGCGGCGTCAGCCTGAATTGCTGCTCCATCAGATCGCGTTGCCATGGCGTCTCGCCATTTCCTTGAGCAATATCGCCGAAATCCATTCCCGTCGGCCAATAGAGCGGCAGGCTGGTCATCAGGCCCAGTTGGGGCCGCTCGGCGTTGGGCGCGGGCTGTGCAAAATTTCCGCTATGCGGCTCGGCATTCACGGTCGGTTCGTCGCAGGCCGTCAGCGCAAGTGCCGCGATGGCGCCCAGCCCCGTGCTAAGGCGTCTTGACGGCATCGCGAGTGGGATCGACATTGGTGTCCTCGGTCACTGGTACGTCAGGCACTTCGTTGGCTTGCCCGTCATTCGTCACCTCCCCCTCAGGCGCTGCTTCAGGTTCAGGGTCAACCGGAATGTCGGGAACCACGCCAGCATCGGCCAGGGGATCGCTTTGCGGGAGCGCTGGTGTCGGCTCGGTCGTCGGCGCGGCATCGGGCACAGATTGGTCTTCCGTCTGCTGCGCGCGGTTGTAGACAATGTTGGCGACTCCGACGACCAGGATCATGCTGAACAGGCCGAACAGACCGACCTGCAACCGCTGGATCGCCTCGGCTCGTGTCCCGCCGAGCGGCGCGCCATCAACCTCACCGTTCTCGCCGAGATCGCCGTTCGTGCCGAAAAGTTTGCGCCCTTCCATGCCGACAGCCTAGCGCCTCGATCAGTCGCGCGCCAGCCAGTCGAACACCGGCAAGTCTTTCGAGGCCAACCATTCGGCGTTGTAGAGCGTCGAAAGATAGCGAAATCCGGTGTCGCACAGGATCGTTGCGACCTGTGGATTTTCGCGCCCTTCCGCGACCAGCTGCTGGCCGAGTTCGATTGCGCCTGCGACATTGATGCCCGATGACAGGCCAAGGCACAAACCTTCGTCTCGCAGCAATTTTTCGACCCACACCAGCCCTTCCTCATCGGAAATGCGGAATTGGGTGTCGATCGGCGCGCCTTCCAGATTGGCGGTGATGCGCCCCTGCCCGATCCCTTCGGCAACGGACGATCCCTCTCCCTTCAGCTCGCCGTGGGCGTAGTAGTTATACAGCGCCGCACCATGCGGATCGGTGAGAGCGATTCGGACATCGGGGTTCTTTTCCTTCAGCCCCATGCCGACCCCGGCGATCGTTCCGCCGGTACCCGCAGCGCAGGTGAAGCCATCGATCTTTCCGCCCAACTGCTCCCACAGCTCCTGCGCAGTCGTCTCGATATGCGCGCGGCGGTTGGCGGTGTTGTCGAACTGCCCGGCCCAGATCGCCCCCTCGGTCTCCTCCGCCATCCGGCGCGAGGTGTGCTGGAAGTGGCATGGGTCGGCGTATTTGGTCGGCGGAACAAGCACCAGCTCCGCGCCGAGCGCACGAAGTGTGTCCATCTTTTCCTTGGACTGGTTGTCCGGCATCACGATCACAGTCTTGTAACCGAGCGCGTTGGCGACCAGCGCGATGCCGATACCGGTGTTGCCCGCCGTGCCTTCGATCACGGTGCCACCGGGCTTCAGCTCGCCGCGTTCCTCGGCATCGCGGATCATGTAGAGCGCCGCGCGATCCTTCACGCTGGAGCCGGGGTTTGCGAATTCGCACTTGCCCCAGATATCGCAGCCAGCGGCCTCGCTTGGGCCAGCAAGGCGCACCAGCGGGGTGTTACCAATGAGGGCGAGCGTATCGCCGATGGGTTGAGTGATATTCATGGCAGAGAGTTAGGCCTTGCCCGCCTCGCCAGCAAACAACTTTAATCTTCCGGTGCGATAGTCACCTTGAGGCCATCGAGTTCCGCGGTGAGCGGGATCTGACACGACAGGCGCGAGCCTTCCTTGCGGTGATCGCTCGATTCCAGCAGGTCGTCTTCATCTTCGCTCATCTGCGGAAGGTTCGCGCCTGCCGCGTCGTCGACAAATACATGACAGGTCGCGCATGAACAGCAGCCGCCGCAAAGCGCCAGCAATTCGTCAAAGCCATTGTCGCGGATGGCTTCCATAACCGTCAGGCCATCTTCAACGTCGATTTCGCTCGTCTCGCCTTCGCGATTGGTGACGACCAGCTTTGGCATGGGCTTTTCTTCCTTCCGGTGGATATTGAACGCAAGAAACGCGCTGTCGATTGGACATTGGCTGCTAAACGGAGCGGCTGCTAGGACGTTCCGAGGAGCATGGCAAGCTAACGCAATTGCCAAGGGAGAATGACGTGGGGCTGACAGCGACGCAGATCAAGAACGGGCTCGATGCCCTGGCGAGCGAGGATACGCGGGTGGCCGAACAATTGGAGCGCGTCGGTTATCCCGAAGCGCGTATTCGCGATCGGGGCTATATGACGCTGCTGCGCACGATTGTCGGCCAGCAGGTTTCGGTCGCTGCGGCCAGTTCGATGTGGAACAAGCTGGAGGCCGAGCTTGGCGAGGACTTTACCTGCGCCGATCTGCTTGCCCGCGACTTCGATACGCTGCGCGCCTGCGGCCTGTCGCGGCAGAAACAGGGTTATGCCCGGTCGCTGTGTGAGCTGGTCGATGCGGGCGAGATCGATTTCGATGCGCTGCCGCAGGATGACGAACAGGCCATCGAAGAACTTACCCGGATCAAGGGGATCGGACGCTGGTCGGCAGAGATATACCTGCTGTTCGCTGAAGGCCGCGCAGACATGTGGCCCGCGGGCGATCTTGCCGTGCAGGAAGGGGTCAAGCGCCTGCTGGACATGGACGAACGGCCCAAGGAAAAGGAACTGCGCGAAATCGGTGAGCGCTGGCGACCGCATCGCGGACCGATGGCGATCTTCACTTGGCATTACTACGCGAACCCCGCGCTCTGAACCACCTCAACAACGGACCAAAGGGTTTGAACGACGGCGGTGAATGTTGCCCGCGCGTTCCACACCATCGCAACTCCCGACTTGAACTGGAGGGCACCAAGGCCATCTCGTCATTCAACGAAATCGCAAACATTCGGAGCCTCAATGACCATCACAGCCGAAGCCGTCCCGCTGATCCCGCGTGAAGCCCTGTTCGGCAATCCGACGCGTTCGCAAGGCCGCATCAGCCCCGACGGCAAGTGGCTTAGCTGGCTGGCGCCCAAAGACGGCGTGATGAACATCTGGCTCGCCCCGCGCGACAATCCCGACGCGGCAAAAGTCATCACCAGCGCGGACGATCGCCCGATCCCGCAGTATTTCTGGTCACCTGATGGCAAGAGCATCATGTATGTGCAGGACAAAGGCGGCGACGAGAATTATCTGCTCTACGGGATCAATCTGGCAACGCTTGAAGAGGCAACGCTGACCCCGTTCGAAAACACCCGCGTCCAGATTGTCGGAGCCTCGGAAACGATCAAGGACAAGCTCCTGATCGGCCTGAACAACCGCGACCCGCAGTTCCATGATGTCCACATGCTCGATCTCAACACCGGCGAGCTGACGATGGTACTGGAGAACACCAGCTATGCAGGCTTCATGGCCGATGACACGCTGACCCTGCGGATGGCGATGCGTCAGAACGAGGAAGGCGGCACCGACTATTTCCGCGTCGTCGATGGCGCGGTTGAAGAGGCTCCCTTCGAGACCTCCGGGATGGAGGATGCGCTGACGACCAATCCCGCCGGCTACACCACAGACGGTTCGATCCTTTACTGGCTGGACAGCCGCGATCGCAACACCGCCGCGCTCTACGCTCAGGACACGGCGACCGGTGAGAAAACCCTGATTGCAAAGGATGACAAGGCCGATATCGGCGGCACGATCCGCGATCCGAAAACGGGCGTGGTCGAGGCCTATTCGGTGAACTATCTCACGAATGAATGGACCGCGACCGATCCGGACCTGAAGGCGGCGCTCGATTGGCTTGGAGAACGACTTGAAGGTGACTTCGGCATTTCGTCGCGCACCGATGATGATCAGACCTGGATCGTCTGGAACGACCCGCTGACCGCGCCGACTTCGACCTATATCTATGACCGCGCAGGCGGAACACTCACTCCGTTCTACACCACCCGGCCGGAGTTGAAGGGGATGCCGCTCCAGCCGATGCATCCGATCGAGATCGCCAGCCGCGACGGTTTGACTTTGCCATCCTATCTGACCTTGCCGGTCGGTAGCGACAGCGATGGCAACGGACGTCCGGACAGGCCTGTGCCGATGGTGCTGCTGGTCCATGGCGGACCGTGGGCGCGCGACAATTACGGGTTCAATTCGCTGCATCAGCTGCTGGCCAATCGCGGCTACGCAGTGCTCAGCACCAATTTCCGCAGCTCGACCGGCTTCGGCAAGGATTTCCTCAATGCCGGAAACAAGGAGTGGGGCCTGAAGATGCATGACGACCTGATCGATGCGGTCGATTGGGCGATCGGCGAAGGCATTACCGGCGAAGACCAGGTCGCAATCATGGGCGGTTCCTATGGCGGATATGCAACGCTGGCTGGGCTTGCCTTTACACCGGACAAATTCGCCTGCGGTGTCGACATCGTCGGCCCGTCGAACCTTGAAACCCTGCTTGGAACGATCCCGCCGTACTGGGCGCCGATGGTGAAGATCTTCCACGAACGGATGGGCGACCCGAACACCGAAGAGGGCCTCGCGATGCTCAAGGCGGCCAGCCCGCTTTACAAGGCAGACCAGATCACCAAGCCGCTGTTGATCGCGCAGGGCGCCAACGACCCGCGCGTCAAACAGACGGAAAGCGACCAGATCGTCGGCGCGATGAAAGATGCGGGCATCCCGGTCACCTATGTCCTGTATCCGGATGAAGGTCACGGCTTCGCCAAGCCGACGAACTCGATCGCGTTTTTCGGCATTGCGGAGAATTTCCTCGCCGAGTGCCTTGGCGGACGCGCCGAACCGTTGGGCGATGTGCTCAAGCCTTCGACCGCCAAGATCGTCGAGGGGGCGGAACACGTGCTGGGGCTGAAAGACGCGCTCGGCGGGTAGCGACCAACCCTGGCGAGCTCTTGCAACCACAGGAGCTCGCCAGGGCCGCGTGGGGGCTGACATTCGATCCCGCCCGCACTAGACACGTTGCAAATTGCAATCTGAGAGGGATCACATGAGCGCCAGAGAGCAGCGCCGCAGCATTTTCATCACCGGCGGAGCGTCGGGCATTGGCCGCGCGATCGCGCGCTATTTCGGCGATCGCGGCTGGTTCGTCGGCATCGCCGATGTCAACGCGCAGGGGATGGAGGACACGCTCGGCCTGATCGGTGGCGGGTTCAAATACTCACACGAACTCGACGTGCGCGACCGCGCGGCATGGGACGTCGCGCTCGAAGCGTTCAGCACCGCTGCGGGCGGTCGGATCGACGTCGTAGTCAACAATGCCGGTATAGGCACAGGTGGGCCGCTCGCCGAACTCGAGGTCGAGGAAATCGATCGCTGCCTCGATATCAATCTGCGCGGGGTGCTTTACGGCGCGCAGGCGGCTTATCCCTATCTTCAAAAGACCGCTCCGGGATCGGTGCTGATCAATATCGCCAGCGCCGCCGGGATCACGGGCGGATCGGGGATGAGCGTCTACAGCGCGACCAAGTTCGGCGTGCGTGGGATCGCCGAAAGCCTCGATGCCGAATGGGCGCCAGAGGGGATCAAGGTCTGCTCGATCTGTCCGAGTTTCATCGAAACCCCGCTGCTCGATGGCACCGGCAACCGCCGCTCAAACGAGATGGTGCGCGACCGTGTCGTCGCCGCCGGGCTTGAAATCACCCCGGTCGAGGAAGTTGCCGAAACAGCCTGGAATGCAGTGCGGAATGACGAGCTGCATTATCTGGTGGGCAAGACCGCGCGGCAGCTGAACTTCGCCAAACGCTGGATGCCGGGCAAGGTGCGCAGGCAACAGCGCGCAGGAGCCGCGCTGCTGGGCAAGTAAAGTGTAGTACGGCGCTTTTCAGTCAAATCGCTCACAACGGCAGCAAAGCTGCCGCAAGGCCGGAGTCGAAGCCGGAGGCGCAGACGTGCGAAGCACACCTGCAGGGCCGCCCGCAGCGGAGTCGAAGACGGCGCAAAGCGCCACCCGATCTTCAGATCGCATGAGCGAGGATTTCGCAGCCCGGATGGGCTGCGGACTCAAAGGAGCTTATCGATCGCCTTGGCCATTACGGCGTCGCGCTGCGACAATCCGCCTGCATCGTGTGTGGTCAGCGTAATCTCGACCTTGGCATAGACGTTGAACCATTCGGGATGATGATCCTGCCCGTCCGCGATCAGCGCCACACGGCTCATGAAGCCCCACGCTTCGCTGAAATTCTCGAATTGGAACGTGCGTGTGATCGCCTTGCCATCACGCGCCAGTTCCCAATCGGGACGGTCGGCCAGCATTTGGTCGCGTTCGGTTTCGGTCAGTTCGGGGACGGATGGCATCGTAGGGGCTCCTTGCAAGGCGATGTTGTGAGCGGTCACGCTTTTCCCTAACGCACGTGGCGATGCAAGGTTCTGCAAGCTCTTTACTTTCTGCGCGCGACCTGGCGTGCCGCCGGGGTGACCGGCTGTTGTTTCGTGGCCTTTCGTTCGATTTGACGGGCGGCGAAGCGCTGCACGTTACCGGTGCAAATGGGACGGGAAAGTCGACGCTGATCCGAGCGCTTGCGGGGCTGACAAAGCCATTTGCGGGCGACGTACGGCTCCATGGGGAGGTCGCCCTTCTGGATGATCGTCCAGCTCTCGATCCCGACCTAACCCTGACCCGTGCAATTGAATTTTGGGACCAGATCGACCGGAATGGTGACCCCAATTGCGCAGCTGTCAGTATGCTTGGGCTTGATTCTCTTTTGGATATCCCCGTGCGATATCTGTCGACCGGGCAAAAGAAACGCGCAGCCTTGGCCGTGCTGATGGGTAGCGATTCCACCATCTGGCTGCTGGATGAGCCACTTTCCGGGTTGGACACGGACGCCATCGCGATTGTGGCAGAGCGTATTGCAAACCACGTCGAGTTGGGACGAATCGCTCTAATCGCATCGCATCAGCCGCTCGCGATAGAGGGCCTGCGGACCCTGGCAATCGAAGATTTCGCCCCCGAGCCGGAGCCGCTTGCGTGATCGGGACTCTGCTCAAACGCGACCTTGCAAAGTTCTTTCCGTTCACGGGAAGCGGCGCAGCGCTGCCGGTAGTGTTCTTCGTCGCGGTGGCGATGCTGTTCCCGTTTGCGGTCGGCCCGGATGCCAACCTGCTCGGCAGGACCGGTGGCGGGATCGTGTGGATCGCCGCCTTGCTGGCCGCGATCCTGCCGCTGGAAAAGCTTGTCGCACAGGACATAGAGCTTGGCACGTTCGACCAGCTGAAACTGCGCGGGATCGCCGAGGAAACCATGATGGCGGTGCGTCTCGCCGCGCACTGGCTGAGTTTTGGCCCGCCGCTCATCCTCGCCACATTCCCCGCAGCGGCGCTGTTGCAGCTCGACAACCCAACGCTGCACCTGCTGTTGATCGGCTTGCTGGCAGGCACACCTGGCCTCGCCGCGATCGGGTTGATGATCGCCGCACTCACCGCGAGCCTGCGCGCAGGCTCGGCGCTTTCCGGCCTGATGCTGATCCCGCTCGCGCTGCCGATCCTGATTTTCGGAGCCGGAGCGCTCGCGCGGGAGGATCAAGCAAGCCTCGGCTTCGTTGGTGCCATAAGCCTGCTGCTGGTGGCGATCGCGCCGTTCGCAGCAGGCGCAGCCATCAGGGCAGCGCGCGAGGTCTGATTATGAGAGCACCCGAAAGCCATCGGCGGGAGAACCTCCTGCTCAGCCGCATCGCGCTCGGCTTGCTGGGTTTCACCCTGCTGGCGTTCGCGGCAAAGGCGCTGGTGCACACCGAAGTTCAGGCGCGTTACACGCCGCTGGTGGTGTTCCACGCAAGCGTCATGCTCGCATGGCTTGGATTGCTGGCAAGCCAGGCGTGGCTGGCGGCGGAGCATCGGCTGAACCTGCACCGGGCGATAGGCCGCGCGTCGATCGCGCTGGTCGGAGCGATGGTGGTATCGGGCGGGATCATCGCGGTGAATATCGGCGAGGAGCTGGGGCGACCGGAAGTGACCGTGGTCAATATCGCGGCCTTCGTGACCTTCCTGCCGCTCTACTTCGCGGCCCTGTGGTTCGCACGGCGCAAGGACTTGCACGCACACAGACAGGCGATGCTGATCGCGACGCTGGCGCTGATGACCCCAGCCTATGCGCGCGTGGTGCAGGTGCTGGGCCTGCCCGATCCGCTGGCGATTGCAGTGCAGGTGCCGATTACGGTGGCTATCGCGGTTGGATATGACTGGGTGACGCGGGGCCGCGTGACCAAACCGGTGCTGGCGATGCTGGGCTTTTCGGTGGCGATTGTTGTGACGATGGTGGCGGTGTTGGCGATTTGGTTTCTCTAGGGAAGCCGTCGCGCAGGGGCGAGAGGAGTTCGGTGAGGTTCAGGTTCCCATTCTCCCTTCGCTTCAAGCCTTCTGATCCGACGGAGCGGGACGGCAACCAAAATCCACCAACTTACCGCAGATACCAGGCCGCCGATCATAAATGGTAAAAAGATATGATCGTAAAACGGCTTTGATCCTCGAAATATGTGCAAAAGAGATGCGTTGGCCGCGATCATCAATGGCAACGCGCCCAAAACGCTAACAAGCAATTGCATGCTGAATGCTATCCATGACGGGATCGCATGATAGCGCCCGAGTAGACTAGTCTTCGGCAGCTCGATCACGCAGCCCAGCACTATGGCACTTGGAATAGCAAAGATCAGGCCAAAAAACGTGAAGACCATCAAGCCAAATGACGCCTGGCCCGTTTCGATAAGAAACGACAGATCGGCCGCTGATCCAGAAGTTTCGATGAGAATGACGAGCGCGTTGAGCGTGGGTGCGATGACAGCAGTCAAACCCATGGCACCTAGCATACGGTGGCCAAGTCCCAGCGAACTCAGTGGCTTGTGGGCCATCAATAAGGCGGCTTATCCCGCCCGGTCGGGCTTTTGGTGAAGATCTCCACCCCATCTTCGGTGATCGCAAGGCTGTGCTCGAACTGCGCGGACAGCGACTTGTCGCGCGTCACCGCGGTCCAGCCATCGCCCAGCACTTTCGCCCATGGCTTGCCAAGGTTGATCATCGGTTCGATGGTGAAGAACATGCCGGGTTTCAGCTCCGGCCCCGTCCCCGCTTTCGCTGCGTGGACCACTTCGGGCGCGTCGTGGAACAGGCGACCCAGACCGTGCCCGCAAAACTCGCGCACCACGCCGTAACGGAACTGTTTTGCGTGAGCTTCGATCGCAGCACCGATGTCGCCCAGCCGCGCGCCCGGTTTCCCGGCCGCTTCGATGCCGAGCATCAGGCAGTCATAAGTCACATCGACCAGCCGTTTCGCCTTGATCGATGGCTCGCCTGCAAAGAACATCCGCGACGTGTCGCCGTGCCATCCGTCCAGCAGAGGGGTGACATCGACGTTGAGGATGTCGCCCTCTTTCAGCACCTTGTCCGACGGGATGCCGTGGCAGATCACATGGTTGATCGAGATACAGCTCGAATGGGTGTAGCCACGATAGCCGAGCGTCGCCGGAACCGCGCCCGCATCCAGCATCATCTCGCGGATCGCGGTATCGATGCTCTCGGTCGTCACGCCGGGCTGGACGAGGTTGGCAACCTCATCAAGGATCGTCGCGGCGAGATGCCCCGCCTTGCGCATCCCCTCGAAGCCTTCTTCGGTATGGAGCTTGATCGTGCCGTCGCGATAGACGGTCTGGTCGCTGTCGATGAGCTGATATTCGGTCATGCACCCCATATAGCGAACGGCTCGCAAAATGCGAGAGAGTGCGTGACAAGCGGACAGGCGGCACTAATTACGCTGGCATGACCGATATCAAAGACCTGATCCAGCCCGATCGCGGGCAAGACGCCATCGCCATCCACCTTGTGAACAAGGATGGTTTCGAAGCCTTCGCCAAGACGCTGAGCGCGGGCCAGCGCGCCAGTCTTTCCGCGCAGAAATTCGACGGGAGCGGATACCAGGTCGGCATCGTGCCCGGTGGCGCCAAAGATCCCGATGGCTTTTTTGCAGTCGGCGGCGTGGCCAATCCCAAATCGCTTTCCAGCTGGTGTCTGGCCAAGCTGGCCGAGGATCTTCCCGAGGGTACGTACCGGCTGGCAGGCGACGCTGCCGAGACGGGCGCAGGTCCGGCAATGTTCGGCTGGCTCACCGCGCAATATCGCTTCACGCGCTACCTCTCGGATGACGACGCAACCGGTGCGCGGGTGCTGCTGACCCAGCAAGTCGGGCGGGTCGAAGCGATGGTGGCGGAGGCCGAAGCGGAAATGCTCGTCCGCGATCTGGTCAACACACCTGCCGAGGATATGGGACCGGAGGCGCTGGAAGCCGAGGTCGAAAAACTCGCCAAGGCGCATGGCGGCGAGGTCAAGACCACCAAGGGCGATGCGCTCGAGCAAGGCTATCCGATGGTTCACGCAGTCGGACGCGCGGCGGCGCGGCACCATGCACCGCGGATCATGCACCTCACCTGGGGCAACGAAAGCGACCCGGTGCTGGCGATCGTCGGCAAAGGTGTGTGCTTCGATTCAGGTGGTCTGGATATCAAACCAGCCGGTGGGATGCGGTTGATGAAGAAGGACATGGGCGGCGCGGCGCATGCGATTGCGCTTGCTGGCCTGATCATGGGTGCGGGCCTGAAGGTCCGGTTGCACCTGCTGATCCCGGCGGTCGAGAACGCGATTTCCGGCCCCGCCTTCCGCCCGGGAGACGTGCTTGCCAGCCGTAAGGGACTGTCGGTCGAAATCCACAACACCGATGCCGAGGGGCGTCTGATCCTTGGCGATGCGCTGACCCGCGCCAGCGAGGAAGAGCCCGACCTCATCATCGACTTTGCAACGCTGACCGGTGCGGCGCGCGTGGCGCTTGGCCCGGACTATGCGGCGATGATGGCGCGGCGCGACGAGACCGCGCAGGCGCTGATCGAAGCGGGCAAGGAGAACGACGACGAACCTTGGCGACTGCCTTTGCCCGAGGCGTATCGTGAGTATCTCAAATCCGACATTGCCGATATCGTCAACGCGCAATCCAACCCCTATGCCGGGGCCAGCGTCGCGGGCCTGTTCCTCGACAAGTTCGTCGGTGACGACATCGACTGGGTGCATTTCGATACCTTCGCGTGGCGCCCCTTCCCCAAGCCCGGCCGGTCCAAAGGCGGCACCGCCTACGGCCTTCGCGCGGCATGGCATGCGCTCAAGGCGCGCTATGGTGATGCCTGATTACCACAGCGGGTCGTCGCAAGACGGTGGCTAACTTGCTCGAAACTTGTCCAGCGTATAAGCGCCCCCGGCATTAACGACAGTTCGCAACCGCATAGCGGCGGAATGCGGGCGGATAGGGGCAAAGGAAGTAACGGGCATGAGCGGTGCTGCACCCAAAGCGGCAGACTATGCATTGCCAGGCGGCGTGCTGGGCCTGAAGGGTCCGGTGAAAAAGCCTGCGCCCGGTACACTGCCGCTGCGCGGAGACTTGGCGCATATCGCGCTCGCCGACACGCATCTCGCCGCGCATTACGTGATCCCGCAATTGTATGTGGTCGGCGATGGCGGCGTGGACGTGATGGAAACCACCCGCGATGACAGCCCCGTTGTCACCCGGTTCGAGGCAGGCACACAGGTCGAAGTGCTCGACGTGTCGGGAGCGTGGGTTTGGGGTTGCCTCGGCCCGGATGGTCCGAGCGGCTATATGAAAGCCGATTGTCTCACCGGCTGAAACCGTTAGAGCGAGCGGCATGACGACCCGCATTTTTATCGATGGTGCTGCCGGAACGACCGGCCTCGAAATCCGCGACCGGCTGGAAGGGCGCGAGGAGTTCGATCTGCTGGTGCTCGGCGATGCGCAACGCAAGGACGCGGCTGCGCGCAAGGAAGCTCTGCACGAAGCCGACATTGCAATCCTGTGCCTGCCGGATGACGCCGCACGTGAAGCGGTAAAGCTGGCGGACGGTTCCGGCACTCGGATCATCGATGCGTCGAGCGCGCACCGGGTGGCGGATGGCTGGACCTATGGATTTCCCGAGTTGGTGGGACATGGGACGGTCGCGAACGCGCAGTTCGTTTCGAATCCCGGCTGTTATCCAACAGGGTTTCTCGCGCTCGTTGCGCCGCTCGTGCGAGCAAGGCTTGTGCCAGCCGACTGGCCTTTCACCGTCAACGCGGTGAGCGGTTATTCGGGTGGTGGCAAAGCCTTGATCGAACGGTTCGGGGCCGAGCCGGACATTGCCTTGCGCTCCTACGGGCTCGACCTTGCGCACAAGCACCGTCCGGAGATGCAAAAGCACGCCGGTTTGATCCATGGAGTGCTGTTCGCACCTGCGGTCGTGCCTGCCTATCGCGGCATGCTGGTCGAAGTCCCGTTGCACCTAGGCGCGATGTCGACCGATCCCCATGCCGATAGCCTCAGGACTGCGCTACGCGATCACTACGCAGGGTCGCAGATCATCTTGGTGCGCGACGAGGCCGTGCCTGCCGAACTCGTGTTGCGCGAAGGCGAGCCGGCATATGATGGAATGACGTTATACGTATTTGGTAATGACGGTGGCTGGAACTGCCGCCTCATCGCCCGGCTCGACAATCTCGGGAAGGGCGCCAGCGGGGCAGCGATCCAGAATCTCAACATCATGTGCGGCCTGCCCGAGACTACAGGGCTGCGGCTCTAACCACACCCGCCTGCCCAAAATTTGGGCATTTCGCGTCTGCACAATGAGCACTGTTGCGCGCTGCGTCACTATGTTGCTAGTTCCTTGGGCACACCGAGCGATTCCTTGCGCCCATGCACGGTTCGGCTAACCCGGTGTAACACCACCATTGGCACGATTCTTGGTAGGATTTTGTCAATCACTTGACCAAAGATGGCCGGACACGGTCGACGGGGCGGGAATAGCGATACGTGAAGAAGATCGAAGCGATCATCAAACCCTTCAAACTCGACGAGGTGAAGGAAGCGCTCCATGAAATCGGCGTGTCAGGCATCACCGTTACCGAGGCGCGCGGATTTGGCCGTCAAAAGGGGCATACGGAGCTCTATCGCGGCGCCGAATATGTCGTCGATTTCCTGCCCAAGGTGAAGCTCGAAGTCATCGTGTCCGACGATCAGGCCGACCGTGTGGTCGAAGCGGTCGCCGCCGCTGCCCAGACCGGGCGCATCGGCGATGGCAAGATCTTCGTCAGCACGATCGACACTGCCCTGCGCATCCGCACCGGCGAAACCAACGACGATGCGATCTAGGGACGCAACTTAACACCGAATACCCTCTCCGCTCGCAGATAATCACGAGCATCACACAGAACACTCAATCGGAGGCACTACCAACATGGCAAGCGTGAATGACGTCCTGAAACAAATCAAGGACGAGGAAATCGAATGGGTCGACCTGCGCTTCACCGATCCCAAGGGCAAATGGCAGCACCTCACCATGGCCGCCAGCGTTATGGACGAGGATGCGCTCGAAGACGGTCTGATGTTCGATGGCTCCTCGATCGAGGGCTGGAAGACCATCAACGAAAGCGACATGATCCTTAAGCCGGACATGGACGCCGCCTACATCGACCCGTTCAGCGCCACTCCGATGCTCTCGTTGTTCTGCAACATCGTCGAACCGTCGGACGGCCAGCTCTATGGCCGCGATCCGCGTTCGACCGCCACTCGCGCCGAGGCCTATCTCGCATCGACCGGCATCGGTGACACCGTCTATGTCGGGCCGGAGCCGGAATTCTTCATGTTCGACGATGTCCGCTTCGAAGACGGCTATGCCGGGTCGGGCTACGCGATCGACGATATCGAGCTGCCGACCAACACCGGCAAGGAATACGAGATGGGCAACATGGCCCACCGTCCGCGAGCCAAGGGTGGCTACTTCCCCGTCGCGCCGGTCGACAGCGCGATGGATATTCGCGGCGAGATGGTTTCCACGATGATGGAAATGGGCCTCAACATGGACAAGCACCACCATGAGGTGGCGGCTGCCCAGCACGAGCTAGGCATAACCTTCTCCTCGCTAACCCGCGCAGCCGACCAGGTGCAGGTGTACAAGTATGTCGTGCAGCAGGTCGCGCACGCCTACGGCAAGACGGCGACCTTCATGCCCAAGCCGATCAAGGAAGATAACGGCAGCGGCATGCACAGCCACATGTCGATCTGGAAAGACGGCAAGCCGACCTTTGCGGGCAACGAATATGCCGGCCTGTCGGAGACCTGCCTGTATTACATCGGCGGCGTCATCAAGCATGCCAAAGCGGTCAACGCCTTCACCAACGCGACGACAAACTCGTACAAGCGCTTGGTGCCGGGCTTCGAAGCGCCGGTTCTGCTGGCCTATTCGGCTCGCAACCGTTCGGCATCATGCCGTATTCCGTATGGCGCGGGCGAGAAAGCGAAGCGCGTCGAATTCCGCTTCCCCGATGCGCTCGCCAACCCATACCTCGCCTTCTCGGCATTGCTGATGGCGGGCCTCGACGGGATCGAGAACAAAATCCACCCGGGCGAAGCGATGGACAAGAACCTCTACGACCTGCCCCCGGCAGAACTCGCCGAAGTTCCAACCGTCTGCGGATCCTTGCGCGAAGCGCTCGAAAGCCTTGAGGAAGACCACGAATTCCTGCTCAAGGGCGACGTGTTCTCGACGGACCAGATCGAGGCCTATGCCGAGCTCAAGTGGGAAGAGGTCATCCGCCTCGAAACCACGCCCGCTCCGGTCGAGTTCGATATGTATTACAGCAGCTGAGCTTCAGGCTTACGTGCTTGCAAACAAGGCCGCCAGGAGCGATCCGGGCGGCCTCTTTTCTGTCCGTTATCGACGCAAGAGCGGACATTGGCCCGTTCTTCACGATCGCCCGAGAACGTACGCTCCTGTGCTTCAGAGACTTGGTAAGCCTACCGCTGCACGTCCTTCATCGGTTTTGATCGAGAAATCACCGCCATCATGCACGCTGGCTTCGTTTGTCGTTAACCAAGCAACCGCCTCTGCTGCCCATTCAGGAGGGATATGCGCCGACCAGTCCAGCTTAGAGACCGGGTTGATCCCGGCGGCCTTTATCTGCCGTTGGAACTCGGTGGCGACGGTTCCAGGAGAAAGCCCGACGCAGCGGATGCCATTTTCCGCTTCTTCCTGATGAACACAGCGTGTGAACATCAGCGCAGCCGCTTTAGTCGATGAATAATGTGACCAACCTTCGAGAGCGCTGGTCGCAGCTCCCGACGAGATGTTGACGATCGTGCCGACGCCGCCGCGCTTCATGTGCGGCAGGACAGCGCGCGTGCAGTGGAACACGCCCTTGAGATTGACGTCGATCGCGCGGCCCCAACCTTCGGCAGTCGCATCCTCGATTCGCGCGATCGGCTCGATTATGCCGGCATTGTTTACGAGCAGGTCGATCCGACCGAAGCGCTCGGCAACTTGCTCAACCGCTTGCTCCACCGATGGCCAATGTGCCACGTCGCAAGCGATAGCCATGCACTGTTCGCCCAGTGCGCTCGCAATGTCCTCGATGGCTTTTGCAGAGCGCGCGAGGAGCACAACATTCGCGCCCGCCTGTGCCAAACGTTTGGCGATCGCTTCGCCAATGCCCCGGCTTGCACCTGTGACGATGGCAGTCTGCCCTGAAAGATCGATGTGCGGGTTCAGCACGTAGTTTCTCCTTGTTGGCGTGGTTTGTCGATCCACTCTATCCAAGCTCATCAGCCTGTCGGAAACCTTGCTTCAAACACTGTATTCATGTGATAATCGCATGAATGACCAACGATGTGATCTCTCTCAGCGCTTTGAACTGCTTCGCCGATGTGGCGCGTCGGGGATCATTTGCGGCTGCTGCGCGCGTGCGAAATGTCGATCCCTCGATCATTTCCCGCAACATCGCATCGATGGAGCGGGAATTGGGTTTCCTACTGTTCGACAGGACCACGCGGCGCCTCAATTTGACCGAGGCCGGAGAGATTTATCTCGAGCGTTCGCAAACACTGGTTGGAGAATTGGAGGCGGCGCGGTTGGAGGCTGGGGACGTCGTCACGAGGCCGAGCGGTCTTGTGCGCGTGACCGCTTCAACTGCATTCGGTGTGCAGTGGCTGACCCCGCGCTTGCACAGTTTCATGGACGCGTTTCCCGACATCTCGGTGGAAGCGAGGCTCACCGATGCGATTGTCGATATTGCAGCAGAGCGGATCGATCTTGCCATAAGGCTTGCGGTCCAGCCCGAGGGCGAGCTTGTCGCGTCCAAGCTGATGGACACCCGATACAGGATTGTCGCGAGTCCTCGTTATGTCGCGCGGGAAGGCCCACTGTTCGGACCGGCCGATTTGGGCGGGCGAGATTGTCTCCTTCTCACTCTTCCCGGCTATCGCTCGCATTGGACTTTCCGACGAGGCGAGGAGGAGACCGAAGTTGCGGTTTCGGGCCAACTGGTCATTTCGAGCCCTGCCGCAATCCGCGCGGCTGCCTTGGACGGCATGGGACCGACTTTGCTTGCGGATTGGATGGTAAGGGGCGATCTGGAAACCGGCTCGCTCCTGGATTTGCTGCCAGAGTGGGAAGCGTCAGCTGCTGGCTTTGATACCGCAGCTTGGCTGCTTTATCCTTCGCGGAAATACGTGCCGCGTAAGGTACGTGCGCTTATCGATCACCTTAAAGCGTCAGTCGACATGGGCCGTTAGTCGATCGATCCGGCCAAAAGCAGGCCTTCCGCTTGCCAGGCAGCGTCTGACGTTTCCTACCTCGCGCTGACGTACTATCTCATATTCAGCTCTTTCAAATCGTCAGTCCGCATTGCCCTGCAAGGCCAGTCGCTAATCTGGCGCCTTTTCGTCCGCTATGTGTCAACTTCGCCAAGCACACCTCTTCTTCAATTCGAACAACAGGTTAAGGACCGAGAACCCGCTTGACACTGTGTCAAATGTGTCAACTTTGCAGATGGGTAACACCTGCCCCGCAACCGCAACCGAGCGGTCCATTTGCAGCGCAGACGTGCAGCCAGACTGGAAACCATTTTCCTACTCGCCATTGATCTGCCTAATACCCCGGCCTCTCCAAATCGCCTCAGGAGGCCCCCGCCATGTCCGCAGACACCCCTCACCTCAATGCCCGCAAGCCGATCTTCGACACGGTTCGCCGCCTGCTTGGCCGCGGCTTTCGTCAGTCCGAAGTCGATGCGCTCGATCGCGCATTCGAAAGCGACGCACAGCGCCCGCGCTCAAACAGCAATCCGCGCACTATTGGCGCGGCTGGCACCGCGCTCATCAAACGGTTCGAAGGCTGTGCGCGGCTGCGGACCGATGGCTTGATCGAGGCCTATCCCGACCCCGGCACCGGCAGCGATCCGTGGACCATCGGCTGGGGTGCTACCGGATCGTGGGAGGGCGGTCGGATCGGCCCCGCTACGGTCTGGACGCAAGAACAGTGCGACGCCCGGTTGGAGGATGACCTGAAGCGCTACGCCGCCGATGTCGCGCGTGCGATCGGCGACACACCGACCACTCAAAACCAGTTCGATGCGCTGGTCAGCTTTCATTACAACACCGGGGCGATCGGGCGGGCGACCTTGACCAGAAAGCACAACGAGTTGGATTTTGTCGGGGCCGCTAGCGAATTCCTCCGCTGGAACAAGGCCGGTGGGCGTGTGCTCAAAGGCCTGGTGCGAAGGCGCGCAGCCGAAGCGGAACTGTACGTGTCTTAAGGGCCGGGCCACCCGCTCCCTCCGCCCTTCCACCCGGAGGTGAAACTAGTGTTTCTGGTTTGCTCAAAGCTGTTTTATTTGATTCTGAAGAGGAGGTGGATGCTGAATTATCCGTGTTTGCGACGGATACAGAGTTATTCACTTTATGCTGATTTGGGGAG
>JBCCBW010000017.1:0-86092 GCA_039033835.1 Pseudomonadota bacterium | reverse complement strand
CTTGGGTTGCCTGCGCGTTGGGTAAGTCAATGACCATTGCTTGCCACTTGGGGGATGGGATTGGGTCGAAACTCCCGAGCGCAAGCGAAGGGGTGCGCAACTGCGCTTTTCCGTACCGTCCGGGCATAAACCCTTGCCCGATATTATCGTGGTCTTAACCCCCGACGCGGTAGCTCATCAGTTCGAAACTCGACATCAATCCAAGCCGCATTGCGTCGATCAGGACGATGGATGCGGACAGGCGACCGACCCATGGCACAGGCTGCAAACACAGAGCGGACAGAAGGCGACCTCGCGGTCGATACGGCGCCTGGGAGCGAACTTCGCGCAGCGCCGCGGTTCACGCTGCTGATCCGCGCTGCCAAGCTGGTCGCGGCTCAGGGTGAGTTCGTCTGCGTCATCCGCGACGTGTCGGAGACCGGTATCAGCGTGCGATTGTTCCATGGACTGCCATCGGGCGACACATTCGAGCTGCACATGCCGGGTGGCGGAGTCTACGAGATCAGGAGCGTGTGGGAACGGGGCAACGAGGCCGGGTTCGAATTCGTGAGCGCAGTGAACGTCGCCAAGATGATCAACGAGGCCAGCGAATATCCCAAGCGCGGCCTGCGCCTCGGCGTGTGTTTCCCGATAACGATCGGCACGCTCACGCAAGTCAGCGAGGGTATCGTCGAAAACCTATCCCAACAAGGCGCGCGGTTCGAATGCGAGGGCCTGTTCGCGATCGACCAGAGCCTCAGAATCGAAGGAGCCGACGACGTCGACGACTTCAAGGAAATCCGCGCCAAGGTCCGCTGGCGGCGCAACCAGCAATATGGCGTGGTCTTCGACGACACCTTTACGCTGGGCGATTTCGCCCGGCTCGCAGCGCGATTGCAGGCACCAGCACTGCTTCGTGAATGACACGAGATGGCTAACAATTGAGGCGGACCAGCCGCAGTCGCCTCGGGCCTCCTAAGGGTGTTTACTACCCGCTAACCATTTTCCTTCACTCTCCTGAGCTGAACCAAAGGATTGGTTCGTCGAATGGGGGCCTGAATGACGCGGGTATGTGCTTCGCAGACAGGGTTTATCGCCGTTGATGTCGCTGGCATCGATGCGCTTCCTGCTGTCCTGGGCATCCTCGGCAATCCGTGTATGTCAGGCGCTTTGCGTCCTACCCGGCCCAAGGAGGTGTGAGGCGATGCTCGTCGAACGTCGCCGGTCCGGGCTTCCCATCGATCTGTTCGCGCGAGTCGGCATTGCTTGGACGGTCGTCTCTGCGCTGCTGATCGTGGTGAATTGGGGCGCGATCACGCAGACGCGCTTTCCCGACCCCGACGACATCATGCGCCTTGTGCAGGTGCACGACCTGATTGGCGGACAGAGCTGGTTCGATCTCACGCAATATCGCGTCGATGCTGCAAATGGCGGCGTTGCGATGCACTGGTCGCGATTGGTCGATGTTCCTCTTTTGCTGGTCATCGCGATCCTGACGCCACTGTTCGGGGCGGCGACCGCCGAGACGGCGGCGATGGTTATCATTCCGCTGCTGACACTTGGCCTTGCGATGCTGCTTGCCGCCCGCATTGCCTGGCGGCTGATGGGGGATGAAGAAGCTACGCTGACGTCGTTTATCGTCGCGGTTTCGATCCCCGTTCTGTTTCAACTGGCACCCATGCGGATCGATCATCACGGTTGGCAAATCGTTTGCGCGCTGGCTGCGGTCAACGCGCTGATGTCGCGCCAACCGCGCTCCGGTGGATGGTTGTTGGGCGCGAGCTGCGCGGTGTGGCTCACGATTTCGATTGAGGGCCTGCCCTTGGTGGCCGCGATTTTCGGCGTGCTCACCCTGCGCTGGCTTCGCGATCGCAATGCCCGTGATTGGCTCGTGAGGACGATCCAATCTCTTACACTGGTTGGCGGCGCGCTGTTCTTGGGGACGCGCGGGATTGGCGATCTTTCTGCCCATTGCGACACGATCAGCCCGGTGCATCTCGGCATGTTCGCCTGGGGTGCGGTTGTGCTTACCGTGCTTGGCCGGTTCGAACCGATGCCATCGGCGCTGCGGCTTGGCGGGTTTGGTCTGGCGGCGGGCGGTGCGCTGGGCGCAATGCTTTACGCCGCCCCGCAATGCGCGGCTGGGCCATTCCCGGCAATGGACCCGCTTGTGGGCGATTACTGGGTCGCCAATGTCAGCGAAGGCCTGCCGATCTGGCGGCAAAGTCTTGGCACCGCGCTGCAATATGCGGTGACGCCTGTCATCGGTATTCTCGCTGCGCTGAACCTGACGCAGTCTTCGCGTGACTGGCTGCGGCGGTATTGGGGTGATTACACCTTGATCCTGATCGCGGCTTTTGCCGTGTCGATTTTCGTCGCTCGCGCCGGGGCAATCGCCTGTGTGCTCGCGGCTCCGGCAATTGCCTGGCAGGTACGCGAATGGCTCCGCCGAATTCGGTTGATGAAGCGGCCCGCGCCGCGCCTTGCTGCGATGTTGGCCGTCATCTGCGCGCTGCTACCCGCATTTCCGATGATGGTGCTCGCCAGCGCGATCCCGGCCAAGGCATCTTTGTCGAATGCGGTCATCGCCGCGCCCTCTCCCAAGGCATCCACTTGCCGGGTCGATCTTGCAGCGCCAGATCTTGCAGCCCTGCCTGATGGCGAAATCTACGCCCCGATCGATATCGGAGCGCATCTGCTGCTCGAAACCGATCACACGGTGATTGCCACCGGCCACCATCGCGGTCAGCAGGGGATGCACGTCGTGATCGAGACCGCGCTTGGTCCGGCGAAAGAGGCGCGTGCGACCTTGAGCGGTCGCGGCACCGCCTATGTTGCGCTGTGTCCCATGCTGAACGAAACGCGCCTCTATGCGCAAAGCGCTCCACAAGGCTTCGCTGCGCAATTGGTGGGCGGCGACGCGCCCGACTGGCTGGAATCCATCAAAACGGACGGCGCCAGCGGGCTAAAGGTCTGGAAGATCAAGCCGGAATGAAATCCCCCGGCCTAATGCCAGAATGAAGTCCCCCCGGCCTTATGCCGGAATGAAATCCATAGCCACGCCGTTGATACAGTGGCGCTTGCCGGTCGGCTTGGGACCATCGCCGAAGATATGGCCCAGATGCCCGCCGCAGTCGGCGCAATGCACTTCGGTGCGGGGATAGCCGATCTTGTAGTCGGTCGATGTACCGACCGCGCCGTTATCGATGGCCTTGTAGAAGCTCGGCCAGCCGGTCTTGCTGTCGTATTTGTGCGCCGAGGAATACAGCCGGTTGCCGCAGCCCGCACAAACAAATGTCCCCTTGCGCTTCTCCTTGTCGAGCGGCGAGGTGTAGGCGCGCTCGGTCCCGGCCTCGCGCAGGATACGATATTCCTCGCGGGTCAGCTGACGACGCCATTGCGCGGCGGTCTTGCGGATGCGGAAGTTCTTTTTCGCCTGCGCTGGCGTGGCTCCGCAGCTGGCCAGCACGGGAGCAGCCGCAGCGATGCCCGCTGCGGCGAGGAAAGATCGGCGATGTGTCACCTTGAAAGGTGTTTTTGAAAGCATTTCGGCCCCGTCATCTAAAGAAGTGTCCACCCCTTATACGACGAAATTGCCTGAAAGGTTTCACCTTGCAGGGCGCTGAACCCGATCAGAATTCCGTGATCTCGACCTCGAGCTTGCGAAAGCCGTGGACGAAGTTCGCCCGGACCCGCTCGACATCGCCCGCGACATGCACCCTCATCCGCCGCTTATGCATCTCTTCGAGCAGCACGCGCAGCTGCAATTCGGCGAGCCGCGCGCCGACGCAGCGGTGAATGCCGTATCCGAAGGCAATGTGCCGCCGCGCGTTCTCACGCGTGATGTCGAGCTTGTGCGGATCGGGGAAAATTTCTTCCTCGTGATTGGCTGCAAGATACCAGAGCACGACCTTGTCCCCCTTCTTGATCGTCTGGCCGAACACTTCGGTGTCTTCGGTGCAGGTGCGGCGCATATGCGCCAGCGGCGTCTGCATGCGCAGGCATTCCTGCACCGCGTTGGGGATCAGATCGGGGTTCTCCTCGAACAGCTTGCGCTGATCGGGAAACTTGTCGAGCGAGTGTATGATCCCGCTCATCGTGTTGCGGGTGGTATCGTTGCCGCCGACGATCAGCAGCACCAGATTGCCGATGAACTCTTCCGGGCGCATCTGGTTCATCGCTTCGGAATGGACCATCATCGAAATGAGATCGTTGCCCGGTTCCTTGTCCTGGGTCCGTTCGATCCAGAGCGACTGGAAATAGGCCGCCATTTCATGGAGCAATTCCCAACGCAGCTCGTCCAGCTCGCGAACAGTCGCCAGTTCGGTATCGCCTGACCAATCGGACCAGAAGGTAAGCAGGCGGCGATCTTCCCAAGGGAAACCAAACAGGATTGCGAGCATGCCGGTGGTAAGCTCGATCGAAACTGTGTCGACCCAATCGAACACTTCGCCACGCGGGAGCGTATCGAGCAGCTCGCCCGTGCGCCTGCGGATTTCTCCTTCCATATCGCCCATGGCGCTGGGGGTGAATTTCGGCGCCACGGTGCGGCGCTGCCCGGTGTGCTGTGGGCGGTCCATCGCGATGAACATCGGCAATTCGCGGCGGTCGGCGGTGCTGTCTTCCAGCTCCTCGTCGGTCAACCGTTCGAGGATAGTTATACCGCCATGTTCCCAGCTGGATGAGAAGGTCTCGGGCAGCGCCTCGATATGCTGGATCGCCTTGTGCCCGACCACAGCCCAGTATGGGCCATATGGGCTTTCCGGAATGTAGTGGAGCGGCCCGGCGTCCTGCATCTCCTTGAAGATCGGTTGCCAGCGATCCTCGAAATAGATGTCCGAGCGGCTCACATCCCATTTATGGGAGTGCTGAGGGCGCTCTTCGGGATACTTGTCGAAATGCGCTTTCAACGCCTCATAGGCGGTGGGCGAACTGCGCACATCGGGACGCTGGGGGGCAATCGTGGCCATCGGTCTCTCTCCTCGCGGAGTGGCTGTGGCTTTTGCCTTTCGACCACTCTCTCGATTCGCATCCTGTCTTAACTGACACCGATGTCAATAGTCGGTTGCAAATCACGACCTACTCTGCGGGTTCCACCGAGGGTTTGTTTGACGCAGCGGCGCGGCCCCATTTCCGGCGCTTTGTTTTGTCACGTCCGCCGCCGCCCGATTTCATTACGCGCTTGCGGAACAGCATCGAACCGCCCTTGACCAGCACGATCACGGCCACGGCCTGCCATGCGAGCGCGGCTGCGTGAATCCAAAGAGTCTCCTGCAAGGCCGCGCGCGCGAGCATCGCGAAGGGTGAGGATAGTGGGAAAATGATCGCGAACATTTCCAACCCCGACCCCGGCACCTTGATCGTATAGGCGGCGAGGAAGAACACCATCAGCTGCATCATCGTGACCGGCATCGACATTGTCTGCACTTCGCGCACGGTGTTTGCCATGGCGCCGATGGTCAGGAACAGCGCGCCGAGAAGCAGATATGCCATCGAGAAATAGACGATACCCAGCGTGATGAAGAGCGGCCAACCCACGGCCGGGGCGGGCAGGTTGCTGTAATCGGTCTCGGTCACGGTGATGATCGCGTCCTCGGCGACGGCCCAGAAACCCCAACCGGCCACACCCCAGACCGCGATCCCGACGAACGAAACGCCCAGCATCGCGAACAGCTTGCCCATGAAAACCGCATCCATCGGAATCGCTGCGGCGAGGATTTCGATGATCTTGTTGCCCTTTTCCTCGGCAAGGTTCGACAGCACCATCCCGGCAAGCAGCATGGTCAGCAGGAACAGCACCATCTGCGATGCCTGAGCGGTGCGGACGCGCGTCGATTTGTCGGACGCCGCGCTGCTGGCAACCGTTGTTTGCGAGATTGCGGGGAAGCGCGCGGGGACGGTCTGCGTTGCAGCGGCGGCGATCAGGCCAACAGTGCCCTCCCAGCGTTCCACTTGTCGATCGGTGCCCACCAGTTCTGGGGCGTCCGGCGTTCCGGTGACGATGGCTGAGTAATTGCCGCGCCGTTCTTCGAGGAAGGTGCGGGCGTTGAAATCCGCCTCGATCTGAGCTTCCGGTACAGCGCGCAGGACAGGCAGCCCCCGTTTCAATTGCACCGCCAGTTCTTCGCGCGCGGCGAGCATGGCGGCATTGTCTTCCGCGCTCATGGCAAGGCCGACTTCGACGCTGACGGCTTCGCTCGAAACCTGTTTGCCGATGCTGCCCGCAAGCCCGCCAACGAGCACCGGGAACAGAGGCCCGATCAGGAAGAACAGAAAGGCGCGGCTAAATAGAACCGCGATGAAGTCGCGCCGGGCGATAACCCAGGCGGCTTCAAGCCGGGAGAGACGCGGCTTGGCATCGACGGATGCCTGATCGAAGGCGCTCATGCTGCTGCTCCCTGCTGGTCCGCCTCAAGCTGACGCGCTGCCGCCTCACCTGCGATGGCGACGAAAGCGTCGTGCAGCCCGGCCCGCTCGATCGAGAGCGAGAGGATGCCCGCTTCACCGTCGATCAGGCTCTTGAGCAAAGGCTCCACCCCGGTTTCGGGCAGCGAGAAATAGAAGAAATCGCCTTCGCGCCGCGCGTCCTCCGGCAGAGCGGCGGTCCAGCCGCCTTCGCGCGCTCTTGTTTCCAACCGCACCTGGGCCGGAATACGATCGCGCGCGGTTTCGACGCTGCCCGCATACGGCACCTTGCCTCCGGCGATGATGGCCACACCCTCGCACAGACGTTCGGCATGGTGGATCACATGGGTGGAGAAGATCACGGTCACTCCGTCATCGGCGAGCGCGCGGATCATCTGTTCAAGCTTGCCCTGATTGATCGCATCGAGGCCTGAAAACGGTTCATCGAGCACCACCAGACGCGGTTGATGCACCAATGTCCCGAGCAACTGGACCGTTTGCGCCATCCCCTTGGACAGCTCGCGAATCTTGCGCTCGGCAGCGTGGCCCAGATCATGGCGTTCGAGCAGTTCGAGTCCGCGCTTGCGACCCTCGGCCAGCGGCAGCCCGCGCAGCGCGCCCATGAACGCAATCGCTTCGATCGATTTCATCGCAGGATAAAGGCCGCGCTCTTCGGGAAGATAACCGATCAACCGCCCGATTTCATGCGGGCGATCATGTCCGAACACGCGGCGCACGCCTTCATCGGGGTCGATAATACCGAGCAGCATCCGCAAGGTGGTGGTCTTGCCCGCGCCGTTCGGGCCGAGCACGCCGTAGATCGCGCCTTCGGGCACCGACAGATCCACCCCATCGACCGCACGGGTGCCATCGAAGCTCTTGATCAGCCCGCGTGCCTCTATCGCCAGCTTGCGGGTTTCGGTTGGGGGTGCGGCCTGATTGCTCGCCGACATGTGTTCGCCTATCGCCATATGCATGGATAGCACGGTTAACGCGCGAGACTGAACGGGAGCAACCCCAAGCATGGTTAACAGCGCGGTTACCTCTGACCTCTCCGAACGCATTGCGGAGCAGGCTCGCACGCTCGGATTTGCGGCGTGCGGCATCGCGAGCGCGGCGGAAGATCACGTTCGGGCCGAGCGGTTGGAGCAATGGCTCGGCGAAGGGCATCACGGATCGATGGAGTGGATGGAGGCGCGCGCGCACCATCGCCGCTCGCCGCAAGGGCTGTGGCCCGAAGCGCGCAGCGTCATCGCGCTCGGCATGAGCTATGCTCCGGCGCACGATCCGATGGCGCTTGAGGATGTGACCGAACGCGCGCGGATATCGGTCTACGCTCAAGGCAAGGATTATCACGACGTCGTGAAGAAGCGGCTGAAGGCGCTGGCGCGGTGGCTGGTCGCCGAGGAGGTTGGCGCGCAGGTGAAGGTCTTCGTCGATACCGCTCCTGTGATGGAAAAGCCGCTGGGCGAAGCCGCCGGGATCGGCTGGCAGGGCAAGCACACCAATCTGGTCAGCCCCGATCACGGCAGCTGGCTCTTTCTGGGCGCGATTTACACAACCCTGGAGATCACGCCGTTTGATCCGCAGCGCGACCAGTGCGGGAGCTGCCGCGCATGCCTTGATTCGTGCCCCACCGATGCGTTTCCAAATGCCTACCAGCTGGATGCACGACGTTGCATTTCCTACCTCACAATCGAGCACAAGGGACCGATTGCGGACGAATTCCGCGAGGCTTTGGGTAACCGCATCTATGGCTGTGATGATTGCCTCGCCGTGTGTCCGTGGAACAAGTTTGCGGAAACGGCGCATGCCGCGCGTGAGTATCTGCCGCGCGCAGAGCTGGTCGCGCCGAGGCTTGTCGAATTGCTGGCGCTGGACGATGCGGGATTCCGCGCGCTCTTTGCAGGATCGCCGATCAAGCGGATCGGACGCGACCGGTTTGTGCGAAACTGCCTTTATGCCGCTGGCAATTCGGGCGATCCGGCATTGGTCGCGCCGGTTGAAGCTTTGATCGACGACCCCGATCCCGTGGTCGCCGACGCAGCCGGTTGGGCGCTCGCCCGGCTTCGCGCCTAGAGCAGTTCCTTCAACGGGACGTCGGTATCGGCGAGCAGTGCGGGATCGACCTTTTCGATGCCCTTCTCCAGCAGTTTGCGGCCCTGCACGTAGTCCTTCATCATGTTCACGCAGTCGAAGGCGATGGGACGGCCTTCTTTCAGATAAATCACGGTAAACTTGCGCGTTTCCGGGTCACCGCGCAGCACAGTGGCGTCATAGCCAAGGCTCAATCCGGCAGTCTGCAATTTGAGGTCGTACTGGTTCGACCAGAACCACGGGAGCGCGTTGTACGGCTCTTTTTCCCCCATGATCGCGCGGGCGACGGTGTTGGCCATATCATGTGCGTTCTGGACCGATTCCAGCCGGATCACCGCTTGATCTGCATAGGGATTCGCGTGGGCCGCGCAGTCACCAATCGCGTACACATCATCGAGCGATGTGCGGCAGCAAAAATCGACATCGACCCCGTTCGATCCGGCGGCCCCGGCGGCGATTAGCGGCCCGACCGCCGGAACGATCCCGATCCCGACGACAACCATGTCGCAGGAAAGGATATCGTCGTTGTCGAGCTTCACGCCGGTGGCGATTTTCTCCTCGCCGACGACTTCGGTGACGCCGTGTTCGAGCCTGACATCGACCCCTTGGCGGCGGTGTTCGTCCTCGTAAAAGCGCGACAGTTCCTCGCCAGCGACCCGTGCGAGCACGCGGTCCATCGTCTCTACCAGCGTAACCTCGCAGCCAAGCTTGCGCAGCACCGCAGCCGCTTCCAACCCGATATAGCCGCCACCAATCACGACCGCGTTTTTTGCGCCATTCTCCAGCGCCGCCATCATCGCATCAGCATCCCGTTTGTCACGGACATAGAACACGTTTGAGCGGTTGGCCCCCGAGCAAGGGAGCCGCCGTGGATCACCGCCCCCAGACCAGATCAGCTTGCGATAGCCGATAACGCTGCCATCGGAGAGGGTGACAGTGTGTGCCAGCGGATCGATCTCGGCAACGCCGGAGCCAAGCCGCAGATCGATGTTCTTCTCCGCCCAGAAGCGCTCCGGACGGATCATGATCCGCTCAAACCCCTTGTCGCCAGCGAGATATTCCTTCGATAGCGGCGGACGCTCATAGGGCGGCGTGTTTTCGCGCCCGATCATCATGATCGATCCGTCGTGACCCTGCTGTCGCAAAGCAATCGCGGCCTGCGCGCCGCCGTGACCGGTGCCGACGATAATCACGTCAGCGCGATTGGCTGCGCTATTTCCCTCTCGCTCCATAAGCCCACGGGTTCCCGCAAAAGGGCGCACGCGTCAAGCCGATTGCGGCCTAACGCTCAAGCAGATTGCGCGCCTGACTGGCGATCTGCGCGAGCATCGCCGGGGCCACCGGCGGCCTTGCCTGCGCCCGCGCGATCATTGCGCGGAATTGTGCGACCGAAGCTTCATTGCGTTCGCCCCATTCGGCGACCGCGCCAACCGGATCGTCCTTGCCCGTCTTGCGCCGCATCAGACGTCGCAGGAAATCGAGCCGCATCTGCTGGAAATCGCGCGCCAGCCCATCGACGAGCAGGCGCTCCCAGACATCCGATGGCGACATATGCGCGGCAGTCCCCTGCGCCCAGTCGAGGCCCAGCAGACCGCCGATTTCGGTGAAGGCGCGGGTGATATCCTTGGCATCGATCTGCGTCCGCAATGCCAGCCGTGATAGCCCTATCGTTCCGTCGAGGTCGAACAGGTTCGCCACCTTCGCCGCCAGAGCTTCCGGCGCGCCGCATTCGATAAAGCGCGTCCGCAACTCGTTGGAGCGCGCTTGAGTGTCATTCGAAAGCAGCTCGTCGCGCGCTTTGGTCAGCACGGCCACTCCGTCGCCCAGCTCTGCGATCATCCGGCCTGCCTGGACATCGCCAGCAGCTGTTCGCAGCACGTCGGACATCAGATTACCGACGGCCGCGGAAAGGCGGTCGAACAGGGTAAGACGCGCTTCCTCGCCCATTTTACCAAAATCCAGCTCGTGCCATAGCGTCCGCAGGTCGAACAATTGCTCGACCACGACAAAAGCAGCGGCAACATCGGCAAGCGAGACACCCTCTTCCTCGGCCAGTTCGAATGCGTGAACCAGACCAAGCCGGTTAACGATCCGGTTGGCGAGGTCGGTCGCGACCAGCTCGCGCTTCAACCTGTGGTCGCGGATCTGGCCCGCGAATTTCTTACGCATCGGTGCGGGGAACATTGCTATCAGCGAATCTTCGAGCACCGGATCATCGGGCAGACCGCTCTCCTCGATCGCGTCCTGAAGCACCAGCTTGGCCGATGACAGCAGCACCGCGAGTTCGGGCCGGGTCAGGCCTTTCCCGTCGCTCGCCCGCCGGATCAGAGCCTCGCCAGCGGCCAGCCCTTCGGTCTTGCGATCGAGGTCGCCCATGTCCTCAAGCCGCTCGATCAGACGGACATAGGAGGCCGTCGCATCGGGTCCACCCGCCTCTGCAATCGACAGCGCGAGCGCTTGAAGGCGATTATCTTCGAGTACGATGTTGGCGACTTCATCGGTCATCTCTTCGAGCAGCGCGTTGCGCTTCTTGCCCGAAAGCTTTTTCGCACGGGATGCTGCGGCGAGGGCGATCTTGATGTTGACCTCGTTATCCGAACAGTCGACGCCTGCCGAATTGTCGATGAAGTCGGCGTTGATCCGGCCACCGTCGAGTGAAAACGCGATCCGCCCGGCCTGCGTCACGCCCAGATTGGCGCCTTCGCCGATGACCTTGGCGCGCACATCGGCCGCATTGATGCGCAGTGCATCGTTGGCAGGGTCGCCGCAATCGGGGTTACTCTCGCTCTCGGCCTTGATGTAGGTGCCGATCCCGCCGAACCAGATGAGATCGACCGGCGCCTTCATGATCGCGCTAACCAGCGCGTCAGGCTCGATCTCCTTGCCTTCGATGCCAAGCAGGTCGCGCGCCTTCTTGGACAGCTTGATGCTTTTCTGGTCGCGCGAGAAAATCCCGCCGCCGCTTGAGATCAGCTTGGAATTATAGTCCTCCCAGCTCGATCGCGGCAGGTCGAACAGCCGCTTGCGCTCTTTCCAGCTCGCTTTTGGGTCAGGGTCGGGATCGATGAAGATATGTCGGTGATCGAAGGCGGCGACCAGCTTGATCGCCTTGGACAAAAGCATTCCGTTGCCGAAGACGTCGCCGGACATGTCGCCGCAACCTGCTACGGTCACGCTGTCGGTCTGTACGTCGACCCCCATTTCGAGGAAGTGCCGCTGGACAGAGACCCACGCGCCGCGCGCGGTGATGCCCATCGCCTTGTGATCGTAGCCGTTCGATCCGCCGCTGGCGAAGGCATCGTCGAGCCAGAAGTCGCGCGATTCCGCGATACCATTGGCCACGTCCGAGAACCGCGCCGTTCCCTTGTCAGCGGCGACCACGAAATAAGGATCGTCGCCGTCGTGAATGACCACACCGGACGGGTGCACCACCGCATCGTCGACAATATTGTCGGTCACCGAAAGCAGCGTGCGGATGAACACTTCGTAGCTCGCCTGCCCTTCGGCGGCCCAGCCTTCGCGGTCAAGCGCCGGTGACGGCAATTGCTTGGGGTAGAACCCGCCCTTCGCGCCGGTTGGAACGATCACCGCGTTCTTGACCCGCTGAGCTTTCATCAGGCCGAGAATTTCGGTGCGGAAGTCGTCGCGCCGGTCGGACCAGCGCAGCCCCCCGCGTGCAATCGCGCCCGAGCGCAAGTGAATGCCTTCGACCTGGCGCGAATAGACGAAGATTTCACGCCAGGGCACCGGCTTGGGCAGGTTCGGGACGAGGCTGGAATCGATCTTGAAGGCCAGCGCTTCCTGTGCGGCTTCGGTAAAAGCATTGGTCCGCAAAATAGCATCGATTACCGCGCGATAGAGCCGCAGCAGCCGATCATCATTGATCGCCGAAACCTTCGCCAACCCACGCGAAAATGTCTGCGTCGCTGCGGCGAAAGCCTCTTCGCGATCGTCAGCAAAATCGGGATCGTGCCGGGCTATGAACAGATCGATCATCGCCCGCGTCACATTTGAAGCGCGGTCCAGCGCATCGACCACGGTGTAGATTGTGAAGCCCATCCCGGTCTGCCGCAGATAGCGATAGAATGCGCGCAGCCAGTTGGCCTCGCGGGATTCCAGCGCGGTTTGAAGAACCAGCCGGTTGAACGGGTCGTTCTCCGCACCGCCATTGAGCACTTCGGCAATCGCGGCCTCGATCGTCGATGCGCGGTCGAGCAACCCTTCGGGTGTGTTGCCTTCATGCAGTCGCAGCGTGAAATCGTGGATCGTGCCAAGTCCGGAACCGGTGAGCTTGGTCGGGATCTCCGTAACGACGTGAAACCCGAAATTCTCCAGCGTGGGAACGGCGTCGGAAAGTGGAAGCTCGCCTTCGATCTGGTAGATCTTCAGCCGAAGGCGGTCGGCAGCGTCGGTCGGCAGTCGATAGAGCCTGACCGCGCGGCGCTGCGGTTCGGCTTCTGCGGCAAGCGCGCGGAGGCGGACGATATCGAGCGCTGCCTCTTGCGCGCCGTATTGCGTGCGGAAACTCGGCGGAAAAGCGGGTGCATAGCGTGCGGCGATGGCGACGGCACGCGATGCGTCATCCACTTCGGCAAGCTGTTGTTCCACCGCCTCGCCCCAACCGCGCAGCAATTCTTCCAACTGGCCCTCGATCTGCGTCGGATCGGGCAAATCGGATGTTTCGCGCGTATCGAGCACGAATTGCAGCATGGCCAGATTGCCGCCTTCGACTTCGAGGCTCCAGTCGAGCACTTCGGCGCGGGAGGAGCGGGTCAGCAGCTCCTGAATCTGCAGGCGGACCGCGGTCGAGAGCATATCACGCGGCAGCCAGACAAAGGCGAATACGTGGCGTTTAAGCCGAGCCTGCACCTGGACCAGTCGCGGGCGCGGGCGATCCACCAGGCTCATCATCGCGGTCGCCAGCAGACGAATTTCGGCAGGCCCGAACGCCACCATCAGATCGTGCGGCAGTACGGTGAACGCGTGGACGAGCGCTTTGCCAGCATGGCCCGACGTGTCGAAGCCCAGCTCTTCGGTCAATTCTGCAAGGCGCGCACGCAGCAACGGAACTGCGCCCGGCGGGGAGGAAAGCGCGGCACTGGTCCATACGCCAGCATGAACGGAAATCGCGGTCACTTTACCGGCGTCGCGATGCGCGACCATGAACAGATCGAGCGGCACACGGCGGTGCACGTTGGACAGGTGATTGGCCTTGATCACCAGCAGGTTTTGCTCGCTCCCGTCGCCGTCGAACCAGTCGAAGGCGAGGTCGTAGGAGGCATCGGCCAGAACCTCGCGCGCGCTCTTGCGGCAAATGCCGAGCACGTCCTTGTGGCTGCCATCGCGGTTGCGGGTGACATGGCCGAGCTGGGTCAGCATCCCGTTGTTGAGCCATTCGAGCAGTTCCGCCGCTTCGGGATCGGTGTCGGCGATCAGGCTGGCATCAGCCTGCATCGCGCCCTGCACTTTGGGCCAGTCGCTGACTGCCGCACGGACATCGCCCAGTGTTTCGCGCAACACTTTGACCAGTTCACCGCGCTGGCGCGCGTCGACCCGCGGTGTTTCGATATAGATCATCGACTCGCGCGCTTGGGTGTCGTTCTCGCCCGGCTCGCTGAGCGCGGTAAGCTGACCATCGCCATCGCGCGTTACGGGGACGACGGGATGTACCAGTCGATCAATGCTCAGACCTTGTGCAGCTATGGCAGCAGCGATGGAATCGACCAGAAACGGCATATCGTCGTTGACGACGGCAATGCGCAGCAGACGGCGATCACCGGTTGCGGATTCCACGATTAGCGAAGAGCGGTTCGCGTCGCGGTGCTGAGCGGCCTTGAGCAGGAAGCTGGTCGCTTCGCTGAGTGGCGCCCTCTCCAGCGGGGTTTCGCCGGGCAGGATCGCAGCCTCGATGTGCCGGGCAAGGATTGCGTGCTGCCGTTTCGCGGCCACGGGGCGCTTTTTCGTAGCACGCGCCTTGGTCGGTTTCTGCGTGGTCTTCGACACCATCAGTCCTCCTGGCATCCTGCCCGGAAAGTCGGGCGGGCAACATTGTTATGCTGCTCTGTTGTATTCAGTCGCCGATACGCTCTTTAATCGAGTCCGCGCAAGCAGGATCACTATCGATCCGGCGATCTCGGTCTCAAAGGAAAAAATTGCAGAAAAATGCCGCACCGCGCCCGGATCGCGACATCGCGCTCTATAACCACAATGCGGCGCGCATTTGCATTGCCCCCAGTTTGGAAATGCGCGCCGTGTGGTACCCTGCCCATCCCCCGGGTCCGCATGCTTGAACGGGTGTCTGATTATGCCGTTAACGCGGCAGAGCAGGCCTCCACGGTCAGTTCGAGCGAGCGGATCCGGGCTTTGGGATCATAGGTCGCCCCGCACAGGATAATCTCATCGGCACGTGTGCGCTTGATGAAAGCACCGATGTCGTCTCGTACCTTGCCCGGATCACCCACCGCTGCTGCCTGCCCGATATGGTCGATCATCGCACGCGCAGGTGCGGGGAGGGTCGATGTGTAGTCTGCGATCGGCGGCGGGAGCTTGCCGGGATTGCCTGTGCGCAGGCGAACAAAGCTTTGCTGCTGGCTGGATGCGAGCAGCCGCGCCTCTGTTTCGGTATCGGCGGCAAACACATTCATCGCCACCATCACATGCGGTCGGTCCAACGTCTCGGAAGGCTGAAAGTCGCGCCGGTAAAGTTCGAGCGCGCTATCCAAATGATCGGGCGCGAAGTGTGCGGCGAAGGCATAGGGCAGGCCCAGCTTGGCCGCCAGTTGCGCCCCGAATAGGCTCGATCCGAGCATCCACAGCTCGACCTCAGCGCCAAGCCCGGGTGTCGCAGTCACCGGCAGCTCGAGATCGCCGGTCAGAAGCGCGCGCAGCTCGACTACGTCCTGCGGAAAGTACTCCGCTGCCTGATTGAGGTTCTTGCGCAGGGCGCGCTGCAATTCCGGCCCTGCTCCCGGTGCGCGGCCAAGTCCCAGATCGATCCGTCCGGGAAACAGCGCGTCGAGCGTCCCGAATTGTTCGGCGATCTGGAACGGAGTGTGATTGGGCAGCATAATCCCGCCCGATCCGATCCGGATGGTGCTTGTCGCGTTGCCGATATGGGCGAGCACGACAGACGTAGCACCGCCCGCAATTCCATCCATCGCGTGATGTTCGGCAACCCAGAACCGCTTGCAGCCGAGCGTTTCGGCATGGCGGGCGAGATCGGTCGCGGTTTCGAACGCTTCTCCAACCGTGCCGCCTTCGCGGACCGGGACGAGGTCGAGGACGGAAAAGGTAGTCATCGCGGTACGCTTTCTTCCTGCGGCGCAGGTTCAGGTGGTGCCGCCGGTTCAGGTTCGGGCGTTGGCTGGGCCGTGCCGTCCGGCGCAGGCCCCAATTGTGCAAGATAACCGTTCGCGGTCTGAGCCGCTGCGCTGTTGGGTTGGGTGTTGACGACCGATTGCCAGCTTTGCCGCGCGGCTTCTTCACGCCCGTCCAGCACGGCGATCACGCCTGCCTCCAGCCCGATCGCTCCATCGACCGGGTTCAGCCCTGCCGCGCGTTCGATTGCCGCTTGCGCTTCTGCAAGCCGATCGAGTCGCCGCAGCAAGGTGGCTGTCAGCAGCCAGCCATCACTGTTGTCCGGCTGCAATCGGGTTGCCGTCTCCAGTGCTGTGAGCGCTTCGCCGGGTCGTTCCAGTGCGACGAGAACTCGCGCCGCATCTTGTGCGGCAATCGCTTCGAGCGGGGCCGAGGCGGCTGCGCGCGCGTCCTGCTGAGCGGCGACGAGCAATTGCAGCGCGAGCTCGCGATTGCGTCCACCAAGCGCGGCATTCCCGGCCATGGTGCCGAATCGCGCGCGGGTGCGCAGATCGTCGACCGGTGTTTCGTCCTTGGCCTCCTGAAATGCGGTGCGCGCGTCCTCCCACAGGCCCAGTTCGGTCGCGGCGAGACCAAGGCAGTGGTTCGCGATCACGCGGTCGGTGCCGGTGCTTTCCGCCCGCTTGATCTGAGCCTGCGAATGCGCGCGTGCAGGGTCTTCATCGAGCTGATCAAGGCATGTTTGCAGCCAGGCGCTGGTCGGATTGGTCGGTTGCTGTGATGCCTCTTCGCGCGGTGGACGGTTCGCGAGTTCATCGGGCACGCCCTGAATCCCTCCAGCATTGGGATTGGGGCCGACTTGCAGCAGCACTAAAAGTGCAGGGGCGATAACCAGAGACATGGATGCGAGCAGTTTCCGTCAATAAAATCGAGCGACTTCCGCCTTCAGCCGCGCAATATCGGAATCGCGCGACAGGCGGTGATCGCCGTCTTTGATAAAGGTCACTTGAACCGCGTCCGAACGCAAGGCCGATGCAAGCTTCAGGCTGGTCTCCCACGGAACGTCCGCGTCGCGCTGGCCATGCAGTAGGTGCACGGGGCAGGTGATCGCAATCCTGCTTTCGAGACGCAGATTCGCTTCGCCATCGGCAAAGAACTCCGGATGCGTCGGTGTTGGCTCAGGGCCATAGGGGTTGTCCTCGAACAGCGTCTCACCGCTGGCCATCAGGGCGCGTTGCTCTTCCGTAAAGCCCCAATGGGTGAAGTCCGGCGCGGCGGCGATGCCGATCATGCCGCTAAGACGCTCGCCAAGCGCCTCGCCCACCAGCAGCATCAGCCAGCCACCCATCGATGATCCGACGAGCAGAACCGGCCCACTCACATGCGCATCGATCAGGGCGAGCACTTCCTCTCGCCAGCGGGTCAGCGTGCCGTCGGCAAAGTCGCCCGAGCTTTGCCCGCAGCCGGAATAGTCGAGCAACAGGCAGGCGCGCCCTTCGGCCTGCGCGGTCTCGAACAGTGCCGTCGCTTTACCGCCTGACATGTCGGACATGTATCCGGGCAGGAACACCAGCGTTGGCCCGGTTCCTGCGGTCAGCCGATAGGCAATCCGCCGACCATCGCTCATCTCATGAAAATTGACGTCGCTCATTCGTGCATTCATGCCTGTGCCATGCGGTGCAGCACAAGGGTTGTCACAGCATCGACACGGGGAAGGATTACACGCGCCGCCATGATCAAGAACGACACTCCCGGACTTCCCGCCCGTCCCGCCGCCGCGCTGACCCGTCGCGGTCTGTTCACGCTGGCCGGAGCATCCGCTGCCGCCGCGTCCGCCCCTGCGGTGGCGCGCAGTTTCGGCAGTGGCTTCACCCATTCGGTCGCGAGCGGAGAGCCGCACGCAACCGATGTGCTGCTGTGGACGCGCTATGTTGCAGATGCGGAAACGACGCTGGACTGGCAGGTTTCCGAGAGTCAGGATTTCGCGAAGCCCGTTTCCGAAGGGCAGGTCAAAGCATCGCCTAACCGCGACTGGTGCGTGAAGACAATTGCCAATGGCCTTGCGCCTAACCGTTGGTATTTCTTCCGCTTCGTCGCGCCCGACGGCACAGCGTCCCCTACAGGCCGCACGCGCACTTTGCCGCAAGGACCGACGGAGAAATTCCGCATGGCGGTGTTCTCCTGTGCGAATTTCGGTTTCGGCTGGTTCAATTCCTATGCCCACGCGGTCGAGGCCAATGATTGCGACGTCGCCCTGCATCTGGGCGATTACATCTATGAATATGGCGCGGGCACCTACCCCTCTGGTGGCCAGGCGCATCCGAACCGCGTGCTCAGCCCCGATACCGAGATTGTTGCGTTGACCGATTACCGCCTGCGCTACGCCACCTATCGCGCCGATCCCGATCTCCAGCGACTGCATCAGGTGATCCCTATGATTGCGATCTGGGACGATCACGAAAGCACCAATGACAGCTGGAAAGACGGCGCGCAAAACCATCAGCCGGACACCGAAGGCGAATGGACTGTGCGCAAATCGGTGGCCAAGCGTGTTTATCGCGAATGGATGCCGGTCTCGGATGAGGCTTACGCGACCTACGAAGTGGGCGACCTCGCAACCCTGTTCCGGCTCGATACCCGGCTGGAAGGACGCGACGAACAGCTGGATCTGGGCAAGGTGCTGGAAGGCAAGACCGATCCGCAGGCGGCGATCGAGGCCTTGGTGACATTCCGCAATGGCGACTGGGCCGATGCCGACCGGCATTTGCTGGGCGAGGTTCAGGAGACATGGCTGGCCGAAGGGCTGGCCGCGTCGAAATCGCGCGGGGCGACGTGGCAGGTACTGGTGCAGCAAGTGCTGATGGGCAATCTCAAGACACCGTCGAGCATCGTCGACGGGCTGGGCGACGGATTGCCCGACTGGATCCGTCAGCGACTGATTGCGGCCTCGCTTGCCAGCCAGGTTGGCCTGCCCGCCAACATGGATGCGTGGGACGGTTATCCCGCCGCGCGGGAGCGGGCTTTGACCGGCGCGCTGGAAGCCGATGCGAACCTGCTGGTGCTCGCGGGCGACACGCATAATGGCTGGGCATTCGAGCTTGATCTGGACGGCGCGAGGGCGGGCGTCGAGTTCGGTGTGCCCGGTGTGACATCGCCCGGTCTGGAGCGGTCATTGCAGGCGGTGCCGCCCGCCGATTTCGCCGCCGCCGCGGTGAGCGCGAACGAGCAGCTCAAATGGGCCGACACGTCGCAGCGAGGCTATATGATCGTGGAACTGACGCCCGAGCGCGCGACCACCGAATACCGCTTTGTCGCCGGAATAAAGCAGCGCTCGACACAGCTGGCGGGGACCAAGCGTATATCGAGCGCTGCAGGCAGCCACGCGCTGGAAATCTAGACCCTGACCTAGTCGCTGCTGAATATCTGCTCGATCGCAAGCTCGAACACGTCGGCGATTTTGAATGCGAGCGGCAGCGAAGGATCGTAGCGGCCCTTCTCGATCGCGTTGACGCTCTGGCGGCTGACATCGAGCCGGTCGGCGAGATCCTGCTGGCTCCAGTCCCGCTCGGCGCGCAGCACTTTGAGGCAGTTTTTCACTGGCTGATGCCTTTGAAACGGAACCAGTAATAGCTCAGCGTCAGGGCGAACATAGTTACCCCGACCATGTTTTCGGCCGACATATCGGGCAAATCAAAGACCTTGATCCCGATCACCCAGAACAGGTGGACTATGCTGGTGGACGCCACCGCGACCAGCGCTGAATTTGCTAATAGCTGGAATAGATATTCCTCGCTGCAGCGCCGGTCCACGGCCGCACCGATCGCGACCAGAAGGCTTACCACAAGGGTGATCGGGACAAGGATCGCAGCCTGTTCCCACTGAGTGATCGAAACAGCGCTAGCCCGCGGAGGATCGATCTCTGCGATCATCGTGGCCGATGCGACCATCGGCAGCACCAGAAACCAGTCGAGCCTGTTTATTCCCATTTTCATGGCTGTTTTCCTTCGGCGATAGAGTGCGAGCCGGGCAAGCCGGTCGGTGGTGTGGAGCAGGACATCGTGGGTGACGGCGACATCATGCCGCGCCCCACGTGCCATATTGAATGCGGTTGGCGACGGCGCCGATAAAGAGGCCGAAAAACCACGCAATAGCGACCCAATAGGCATCGACATGGAACACCAGATCAGCCGCTTCGAGGAAGCCCCAGATCGATGCGGTGCTGAGCGCGATCGCCGACGCGATCAGCGATTGGCGAATGGTCAGCATACGCAGGAATTCGTCCGGCTCTTCGACGATCAGCCTTCCGATGGCCCAGAATATGCCGGAAATGGCGAGCCCAGGTAGCACCGCGATGAAAAAGCGAACGGCTTCAGGCGGCGCGAATGCTTCGTCGAGGAATGTCATCGCAGCGAATGTCGCCAGATAAAGCGAGGTGAATATGGCCACGCGTTTGACGTATCTCGCTTGTGCGGTGCCTTTGGTGTTGCCGTTCCTCGCCTTGCGGTGCGCCGACAGGATGACCGCGAACAACAGGACGGCGGGCACGGTCAGCAGCACCATCAATGCGCCCCTGTTGTCGATGGCCCCCGTGAATGCAAGTATGCCGAGCAGGGCGGACGCGACCGCGAACAGCGCCCCCCAGAAAGCCGGACCACGTCCGAGAATTCCGGGGCTCTTGAGGCTTTGCGCGTTCATTGCAGGCATCCACGTCCGCAGCCCGCATCGCTTTGCAACGATGCCCAGGCTGCGCCCGACAGTCCGCCCACGATGCCAAAGCTCGCGCCCTGGCTGAGGCCGAAAGCCTGCATGATGAACGCCGCGGCGATGATGATGCCTGCCCACAGCAGTGCTTTGCTTGTTTGTGTCATTGGTAAAGCTCCCTTTCAACTATGGAAAGGATACTTGTCATTGATTCGGGCATTTGTCAAGCAAGCTTTCCAAAAAGGAGCGTGTGCTTTCCGACCTTACATGCTTGCCAAGCTAACTGATGACATTGGCGTTCCCGCGCGCTATCTCATGTTCATGGCCAAGCTGCTGACCACAATCACGACCACTACGACCTCGGATGTCCGGGGGCGGGTGTTCGCGACCTGATCGCAGCGCACGCCACCCGGTTTCGGGTGGCGCGGTGTTGGCCTCCTCGAAATCGGCAAGACACTTCAACACCGCTCTTCCGGTGCAGCGCTGCTTGTGGCAGGGCGCGCCGAAACAGACGGACGATTTGGAATGACCGAACTGCTAAAGATCAGCCTGCCCGATGGCTCGGTGCGCGAGATGGAGCCGGGCAGCTCTCCCGCAGATGTCGCCGCCGCGATTGGGCCGGGCCTTGCCAAGGCGGCAATGGCGGCGCGGGTGGATGGCGAAGTGCGCGACCTTGGCCGCCCCTTCGAGGGCGATGCCGAGCTGGAGCTGATCACATCGCGCGATGAGGCGGACGCGCTCGAACTGGTGCGCCACGATTACGCGCATGTCCTCGCCGAGGCGGTGCAGGCGCTGTATCCCGGTACGCAAATCACCTTTGGTCCGGCGACCGATGACGGTTTTTACTATGACGTGATGGCGCCCGCGACGCGCGAGCCGTTCAGCAGCGAAGATCTGCCCGCGATCGAAGAAAAAATGCGCGAAATCATCAATGCGGACAAGCCGCTGGTCCGTGAGGTCTGGTCGCGTGAGCAGCTGATTGAGAAATGGTCGTCCGAAGGCGAGGCATTCAAGGCTGAATGGGCGCAGGAGCTGCCGGAGGACGAGGAGCTTACGGTCTACTGGTCAGGCGAACCGGGCAGCGACGGCGCGTGGCTGGATATGTGCCGCGGGCCGCATCTGGCATCGACCGGCAAGCTCGACCCGCAGGCGTTCAAGCTCATGCGGGTCGCTGGTGCCTATTGGCGCGGCGATCAACGCAACGCGCAGCTGACGCGCATCTACGGCACCGGCTGGCTCAACAAGAAACAGCTGAAACAGCACCTCCACAACCTTGAAGAAGCCGCCAAGCGCGATCACCGCAAGTTGGGGCGTGAGATGGACCTGTTCCACCTTCAGGAAGAGGCGCATGGGAGCGTCTTCTGGCACCCGAAGGGCTATCGCATCTGGCGCGAGCTTGAGAGCTATATGCGTCGCAAGATGGATGGCGGTGGATACCGCGAGATCAAGACGCCGCAGCTGATGGACATCCGCCAGTGGGAGCAGTCTGGCCACTGGGGCAAATACGCCGAAAACATGTTCGCGGTGCCCGATATGGTGCCCGAAGTAGACGAAGCGGGCGATGGTCCGGCGAAACCGTCAGTCGAGCAGGATGCCGACTGGATGGCGATCAAGCCGATGAACTGCCCGGCGCATGTGCTGGTCTTCAAGCAGGGCATCACGTCCTATCGCGACCTGCCGATCCGGCTGGGCGAGATGGGCTGCTGCCACCGCAATGAGCCGCATGGCGCGCTGCACGGCCTGATGCGTGTCCGTCAGTTCACGCAGGACGACGCGCACATCTTCTGCACGGAAGATCAGGTGGTCGAAGAGGTCCGCAAGTTCTGCAAGCTCGCCGATGGCGTCTACAAGGACTTCGGCTTCACCTATCACGTGAAGCTCGCCACGCGGCCCGAGCAGCGCTTTGGCTCCGATGCCGATTGGGACAAGGCCGAGCAGGAATTGCGCGATGCCGTGGCCGAAGCGGGCATGGATAATGACGAATATGGCTGGGAAGAACTGCCGGGCGAAGGCGCGTTCTATGCGCCCAAGCTCGAATGGCACCTGACCGATGCGATCGGCCGGACGTGGCAGGTTGGCACGATCCAGGGCGACCGTGTGCTGCCCGAACGGCTCGACGCGACCTATATTGGCGAAGACGGCAACAAGCACCGCCCCGTCATGCTGCACCGCGCGATCTTCGGGTCTTACGAGCGGTTTATCGGCATCCTGATCGAGCATTATGCCGGGCGTCTCCCGGCCTGGCTCGCGCCGATGCAGGCGATGGTCGCGCCGATCGTGTCCGACATCGATGGCTATGCGCAAGAGGTCGAGGCGCAACTGGTCGCGGCAGGGCTGCGCGCGGAATCGGACCTGCGCAACGAGAAGATCAACTACAAGGTGCGCGAACACTCGCTCGCGAAAATCCCGTACCTGCTGGTCGTGGGCAAGCGCGAGGCCGAGGAAGGCACCGTGGCGCTGCGGACGCTGGGCGAAAAAGAGCAGCGCGTCTTGCCGCTGGATGAGGCGATTGCGCTGCTGAAGGAGGCGGGGACGCCGCCGGATCTTTCTTGAGGAGAATGAGGATGATGCGCAGACTGGGCGTTTATATATCACCGCTGTTGTTGGTCGCCTGCACGGGGCAAGGGGAAACTGATAACGCGCTGGATGCGGTTGAGCATTCAGAGCACACAAGCCAGGCGGTCGATGGCGAACTCAGCGAGGCGCAGCGTGCCTATGCCGCGGTCAATGCACGCATGCACGCCGCCATGGCTGAAGTCAGCGAAGACCCCGATATCGCCTTCATGCAGGGTATGTTGGCGCATCATCGCGGAGCGGTCGAAATGTCCGAGGTTGCGCTCGAATATGGTAAGGATGAGCAGGTACGCGATCTTGCTCAGCGCATCATCGATGCTCAGCAGGAAGAGATCGACGAGATGGAAGCATGGCTGGCTGCACGCGAAGGAAAGTAGTCTAACTAAGCCAGCGTGCGGCCAATACCCTTCCACCACCCGGCTCGCGAACCATGAGCGCATAGCGGTCCGCGCCTGGCACGCGCAATTGCTCGGGGGCAATCACGTGGCTCGCCTTGCCGCCCGACCATTCGCCGATGGGGCGTTCGTCGATCAGAACATTGGTGTAAGCGATGCGCCGCCCGCGATTTTCGCCGCGTCCGACATCGACCACTGCGCGGCTGACTACTCCGACGAGCAGAAGCTCGGCAGTCCGCGATGCGTCACCGCCAAGACCGACGCCGAAGCCACCACCATCGAGCTTACGCACGCGAATGGCGGGGCGCTCGGCCCGGCTCGTCAGACTGGCATATTCGCGGATGGCGCTTTCGTCCGAGCCAACTTCGCCATGTCGCCCGGCGACCACGGTCTGCGGGGTGTAGACGCCGTTATATCCGCCCAGCCCTCGGCGAGCATAGGCGCGCTGCAACGCGGTATTGTCAGGACTGGCCAATGTGTCTTTCCAACCGAGCCGGTCCCAATAATCGACCGGGCGGGAGATCACGACAAGGCCCGGCTCGCGCGCAAGGCGGGCTGCGAGACGGTCTGCCGGTGGGCAGGAGGAGCAGCCTTGGCTGGTGAACAGCTCCAGCAGAACCGGTTCGCCGACGATGGCGGTGTCTTTGGCTTTGGCCGAGGGAGAATTGGTGATGATCAGCGATGCGGCAGCGATCGTAATCAGCGCCAAAACGCTTGCGTATAGAGTTTTCTTCACGTGCAGCCCCGCATTCGTCATTTGTCGAATGAAGGTTCGCACGCACGCGCGCTTAGGTTACGCGCAATGGCGGATTTCTAGAGTGGGAGTGGCTGTCCCGCTAGGATCAGCGCCGCACCGCAGGCGAGCACGATGACACCGCGGGCGATGTCGATCCGGCTTTGCCGGGCGGCCTCATAAGCCGCGCGAGTGGTGGCGATGGCTTTGCTCATGACACGATAATCGCGCCAAGATGCTAACGAAGGCTTAACTTTTGGCCGCACTCGGCATTTGCTGGCTGGCGCAATGGAAACCGCCTCCACCGGCAAGCACGGCGTTGGCAGGCAGGCCGATCGTCTCGCGGTCGGGAAAAAGCGCTGCGATGGCCGCGACCCCGTCGCTGTCGTGGGGTGAGTCAAAGGTCGGGACCATCACCAGATGCGTGGTGATGGCAAAGTTCACATAGCTGGCCGGTTCGACCTGCCCATCGCGCTCGATCCGTCCGGGGGAGGGGATGCGGATGGTTTTGACGCCGAAATCGAGCGCCCGCTCATTCGCATCATCATAGATTGCCGCGTTCGGATCGTCCTTGCCGGTCGCTTCTGGCACGACCATCCGGTTGGGCGCGACGAACCGCGCAAGGTTGTCAACATGCCCGTCTGTGTGGTCGTTGATCAGGCCGTTGCCGAGCCACAGCACCCGGTCAAAGCCCAGCGTGTGCTGCAATTCCGCTTCGATCTGCGCACGGCCCATTTCGGGATTGCGGTTGGGGCTGAGCAGGCATTGCTCGGTCGTAGCGACAAGTCCTGTGCCATCGCCATCCACCGCGCCCCCTTCAAGGATCATCGGTGAAGTCGAAAGCAGCAAACCTGCATCGTGAGCCAGCTCTGCTCCGACAGTCTCGTCACCCGGCATTTCATATTTGCCACCCCAGCCATTGAAGCCAAATCGCCGTGCGGCTCTTTCGCCCTTGTCATCGAACACCACCAGCGGTCCGGTATCGCGCAGCCAGATATCGCCATAGGTTCGCCGTTCGAGCGCCACGGCCTCGCTCAACAGAGCGCGAGCGCGACGCTCACTGGCCTCATTTCGCACGAGCAGCCGTACCGCTTGGCCGCTGTCGGCGACGGCGTTGGCAAAGGCTGCGATCTGTTCCTGAGCGGCCTCAAGAAAACCCGGCCATTCATCGGCCAGATGCGGAAAGCCGATCCACAGCCAGTCCTGCGGCGCCCATTCGGGGGGCATCAGGCCAGAGGACGATGAAGCCACAGATCGGCTCTCGCGGTTCGTAGTGCGCGGATCAGCAGCCGGTGTCGGCGCTGGCGCAGCTTTCATCGCGGGTGGCTTTGAACTCGTCACCCTCGTTCCAGTTCGGCCAGCTGCTGCTTTCCGCCATGCTGCGACCGATGCGATAGAACAGCTGCAAATCGGCCATCACGCCGGACCAGTCCCAGCTCTCGTCGAATTCGTCCTTTGGCCCGTGATAGCGATTTTCGGTGTAGTCCTTCGCCACCGCAGCGCCCGCATCGCGGCCGCCTTCGACCAGATCTTCGCCGCCATCGATGTACAGCATCGGCACGCCTTGCTTGGCGAACGCGAAGTGATCGGACCGATAGTAATATCCGGCTTCGGGATTGGGGTTCGGCGTGAGCGAACGGCCATCGGCATCGAGAGCCGCGATCAAGAACGCATCGAGCTGCGATTTGCCGGGGCCTACGACTGTCACGTCATTGGCCGGACCAGCCACCTGAAACGCGTCCATATTGATGCCGCCGACCGTCTGATCGAGCGGGAAGACCGGGTTCGATGCGTAGTAATATGCGCCGAGCAGGCCCGATTCCTCAGCCGTCACGGCCAGGAACACGAGGCTACGCTTCGGCGCACCAGCGCTCGCATGCGCTTCGGCGAGAGCGACCAATGCTGCGGTACCGGTCGCATTGTCGACCGCACCATTGCAGATGTCATCGCCATCGGGCGCTGGCTTGCAGCGGCCAAGGTGATCCCAGTGCGCGGTGTGGATGATGTATTCATCAGGCGCTTCGCTGCCCGGCAGGATGCCGATCACATTTTGCGAGGTGAAGCTGCGGAAATCGTTTTCAAAACTGGTTGACGCGGTCATGCCCAGCTCAACCGCTTCGAAATCGCTCGTCTTTGCGGCGGTAGAAAGCGCGTCCAGATCCTGTCCGGCGGCGGCGAGGATTTCGCGCGCGACCTCTTTCTGCACCCAGCCGTTCATGGTGGTGCGCGGTGGCGGATTTTCGCCATATTGCGGATAGGCCTGCGGGCCGGACCAGCTGCTTTCCACGACGTTCCAGCCATAGCTCGCCGGGTCGGTGTCATGGACGATGATCGCGCCCGCTGCGCCCTGACGCGCGGCTTCTTCGTACTTGTAAGTCCAGCGGCCATAGAACGTCATCGCGCGGCCGTTGAACGGCCCTTCGAGATCGGTGCTCTGCCAATCGGGATCGTTGACGAGGATCACCACCGTCTTGCCAGTGACGTCGACGCCTTCATAATCGTTCCAGCCGCGCTCGGGCGCGTTGATGCCGTATCCGACGAACACCATTTCGCTGTTGGCCAGCTGCGTGCTGGCATCCTCGCGATAGGTGACGCCGACCCATTCTGGACCGAAATCGTAGACCAGATCGGTTTCGCCATTGGTGATTGTGAGCGGCGCGAAGTTCTTGCCTGTGATTTCGACCAGAGGAACTTCCTGCACCCAGCTTTCGCCATTGCCCGGCTGCAATCCGGCGGCCTCGAACCGTTCGGTCAACAGCGCGACCGTCTTGGTCTCGCCTTCGGTGCCCGGCATGCGCCCTTCGAACTCATCGCTCGAGAGCGTGCGGGTGATGTTCTTCATGGTGTCTTCGGAAATTGCGACCGGCGCCACTTCGGGAATATCCATCCCGTCCATGCCGCCAGTTCCGCCAGCCATCATGTCGTCGCAGCCCGCCAAGGCTAACGCGCCCGCCATCACGGCGCTCAGGCGCCCCATGCGTTTGATCATCAGGTAAGTCCTCTCGTCCAAGTAACCTTGGGCGCTTCTCTTGCAGAGCATGCAGGGCACTGCAAGAGAAGCGCCATGGCTGAAACGGCACAACCGGACTGGGATGGAGCGCTGAAACGAGCGCGGGCGCATGCGCCGTTTCTTGCGCGGGCGCTCGATCGACAGCCTGAACTCGCCGCTATCCTGGCGCGCGGTGGTGGCGATGCGGCGCTGGAATGGTCGCAGCAACGGGGCGAGAATGACGATATCGGGGTGGCTTTGCGACGAGAGCGGCTGGCGCTCGCGACCAGCGTGGCGATTGGCGACCTTGCCGGAGCCTTCCCCTTGTCGCGCGTCGTCGATGAACTGACCCGCTTTGCCGACCGCGCGGTGGATCGCGCGATCCGTACCGCGATCTTTGAACGGACGGGAAACGAGACCGCGGCAGGAATGATCGCGTTGGCGCTCGGTAAGCAGGGCGCGGGGGAGCTGAACTACTCGTCCGACATTGATCCGATCCTGCTTTACGATCCGGACACGCTACCACACCGCGAAAAGGACGATCCGGGCGAGGCGGCGCAGCGCTATGCGCGCCGTATTCTCAAACTGTTGTCGGAGAACACTGCCGAGGGGTACGTATTGCGGGTCGACCTGCGCCTGCGCCCTGCGAGCGAGATCAGCCCGCTGGTCGTCCCGCGCGCCTCGGCCCTCGCGCATTATCAGGGTGCGGCGCTGGCGTGGGAGCGTGCGGCATTTATCCGTGCCCGCGCGGCTTGCGGAGATATCGCGGCGGGCGAGGCGTTTCTGGAGGAAATCGGGCCATTCGTCTGGCGATCTGCGCTGGATTTTGGCGCGATCGAGGAAATCCGCGCGCTCACCTTGCGCATTCGCGAAAGCCATGATGGCCCCGCGCAGCCGGGTCCGGGTTTCGACGTAAAGCGGGGCCGGGGCGGCATTCGCGAGATCGAATTCTTCGCGCAGACGCATCAGCTGATCCATGGCGGACGCGATCCATCCTTGCGGGTGCGCGGGACGCGAGCAGCGCTCGATGCGCTGGCGCTTGCGGGCCGGATCGATCCTGCCCATGCCGACATTTTGGGCGAGGGGTATGACCGTCTGCGCGCAATCGAGCACCGCTTGCAGATGGTCAATGATCGCCAGACGCACAGCCTGCCGGATGGCGAAGCGCTCAATGAAGTGGCGCGGCTCGATGGATTGCCGGATGGCAGCGCTCTGATCGATGAATTGACCGAGCTGACGCAAAACACGGGCGCAATCTACGATGACCTGATCGGGAGCACGCAGGAAGCGCCAATGGCCGCCCCCGTGCCGACCGAGCTGGCGCAGCACCTTGCAAAGCTCGGCTTCGAAAGGCCGCGAAGGCTCGCTGCGCGCATCGATCAGTGGGGCGATGGACGGTTCCAGTCGCTGCGGTCCCCGCAAGCTGTCGAAGCGTTTGATCGCCTGCTGCCCGTGCTGCTCGATGCAATTGCGCAAAGCGACGATCCGAAGCGTGCGATCAATCGGTGGGAGAGCATTCTTGAACGCGCGCCCTCGGCGATCAACCTGTTCCGCCTGCTCGATGCCCGCCCGCATCTGCTCGAACGGCTGGCTGGCGCGCTGACACTGACGCCGATGCTGTCGGACGAGATCGCGCGCCGCCCCGAGTTGCTCGACACGCTGCTGGATCGCCACGCGCTGGAGCTGCCGGGGTCGGTGGCTGAAATCCTTGCGCGGATGGAGTCCAAGGCGGCCCGCGACGATTATGAAGCGATGCTCGATTCTATCCGGGTAGAGACCAGCGAATTGCGGTTTTCGTTGGGCGTTCAGCTGATCGAAGGACTGGCAGACCCACTCGATATCGCGCGCGCCCTTTCGCGGGTTGCCGAGGCGGGCATGCAATTGGCTGTCCGCGAAACCGAAGCGGAATTTGCCCGCACACATGGCCGGATCGAGGGGCATGAATTGCTGGTTCTGGGGCTCGGCAGGCTGGGCGGCGGTGCGCTGACCCACGCGTCCGATCTCGATATCATCTATCTGTTCAGCGGTGATTTCACCGCGCAATCCGACGGGCCACGCCCGCTGGGAGCGACGCATTACTTCAACCGCTTGGCCAGCCGAGTCAGTGCCGCGCTGTCTGTGCCCACAGCGCAGGGCGCGCTGTATGAAGTCGACACACGGCTTCGCCCGCAAGGCGCGCAAGGGCCGCTCGCGGTGAGCTGCGAAGCGTTTGGCAAATATCAGCGCGAAGCGGCCTGGACCTGGGAGCATATGGCACTGGCCCGCGCGCGAGTGCTCGTCGGGTCGGACGACGCGCGCGCCGAGCTCGAGGCAATCATGGCCGATGTGCTACGCCGACCCCGCGATCCTGCGAAGCTGCGCGAAGCGGTGCTGACTATGCGTGCAGAGATGGCGCAGCACAAGTCACCGGGAGGACAGCTGGATGCCAAGCTTCTGCGAGGCGGCTTGGTCGATCTCGAATTTGTCGTCCACTTCCTGCAATTGCGCGATGGCAACGCTCTGGCGGATGCTCACCCCGATGCACTCGACCCCGATCTTACGATAGCAATTGGCGGTCTTGTAGAGGCAGGTTTGCTTTCGGCGGATGTGGGCGAAGCGCATATGCTGATGACTCGGTTGCTGGTCGCCGGACGATTGCTTGCGCCGGGTGGCAAGAAACCTCCCCCTAGCGCCGCCCGCGCGTTGGCCATGACCTGCGGGGCAGTCGACTACGACAATCTCTTGCATGCACTGACCGAAGCGCGGCAAAGGGTCGCCGGGGTCTGGTCAGCGATTCTGGGTCAGGATCCGGGGCAGGACATTTTCGAACATTGAACGGAGCAAACCGACATGAGTGATCTTCCCGCAGCTGGCGACCCGATGCCTGATATCGCAATGGGCACGCCCGATGGCGGCACGGTCAAACCGTCCGATTTCAAGTGCAAGAAGCTGGTCGTGTTCTTCTATCCGAAGGACAACACGCCCGGTTGCACCACCGAAGCGAAGGATTTCACCGCGCTGAAAGGCGACTTCGATGCAGCGGACGTCGAATTGCTCGGTGTGAGCAAGGACAGCGCGAAAAAGCACCAGAATTTCATCGCCAAACACGATTTGAAAACGCCGCTGGCCACCGATGCCGAAGAGGATGGGTTGTCAGACGCGCTCGGCATCTGGACCGAAAAGCAGATGTACGGGAAGACCTATATGGGCATGGTCCGCACCACCTATCTGGTCGATAAAGACGGCACGATCGCTCAGGTGTGGAACAAGGTGAAGGTCAAAGGCCACGCCGAGGATGTCCTCGCGGCGGCAAAGGCGCTTTAACCCGACATATGCAAACCGTCGCTTCGGCCATCAGAGCCACGCTGCTGACCGCAGAACCGCGCGCCAAGTGCTTTGCCACGCGCGATGTCGCGCGGCGCTGGCGGAAGGGTCGGCTCGAATTCGCATTCGACGTTGCCATGCCCGATCAGCCCGCGTGGCCCGACGCGCCGGAACTGCTCGCCCCGACCAGGATGCCGAAACGCGGCAAGTTCGGATCGGAGCGCGGACGGATCGCGCTGTGGCACAGTCTTGCTCACATCGAATTCGTCGCGATCGATCTGGCGCTCGACATGGCCGGGCGCTTCGGCGGCGAGATGGGGGAAGAGTTCGTGTCGGACTTTCTCTACGTCGCGGCTGACGAAGCGATGCATTTCGCCTTGCTCGCGCGCAAACTTGAAAGGTTGGGGAGTCATTACGGCGCGCTGCCCGCGCATGGCGGCTTATGGGAGGCGGCGCATTCCACCCGGCATGACGTCGCCGCCCGGCTCGCCGTCGTGCCGATGGTTTTGGAGGCGCGCGGATTGGACGTCACTCCCGCCACGCTCGAGCGGGTCGAGGCCGCTGGCGACGAGCATGGCGGAAAAATTCTGCGGCGCATTCTTGACGATGAGATTCGCCACGTCGGATTTGGGACCAAGCACTTTTTACGCCGCGCCCAAAAAGACGGTAAGATTCCCGAAACCATGTGGAAATCCTTGGTTCGGAGTCATTTTCGGGGTGCGATTAAACCCCCATTCAACGACTCAGCCCGTCTTGCAGCCGGTCTGTCGCGGGACTTTTACGAATAAGTTGCGCATTAACGAATCAGCCCGATAACTGTTTTTACGCAGTGGGCACACGAGGGCCCAGTCATAGAGTTAGAACGCAGGGGGCCGGTTCCGGTTCCGGGGAAATACATAATAATTTGCGTCAACTCGTTCAAAACATGACGAATTAATCGTCAGCAAGGGCCGGGTCAGAGATGAATATGCCAATTCTGGGGCAATTTTCCAAAGTTGTGGGCGCGCTTGGTGCAGCCGTAACACTCCTCGCGGCGAGCCCCGCGATCGCTAATACATCGGCCAACGTCGCCACTGCCGACGTCGCCGAACCGATCCGCGAGGCGCAAGGCGAGACGTTGACGAGCGGCGACACACGCTTTCGCGAGCTGTTCGCCAGCTGGGTCGCGCTGGATCAGGCAGGCCCTGAAAACCCGGTTGAACGCTCGGTCGTTGCCATCCCTTCACGGATGCCACTCGCCGGTGCGCGCCTCACCAGCGGATACGGAATGCGCAACCATCCGGTTCTGCGCAAGCGTCGCCGCCACAAAGGCGTCGATCTGGCCGCGCCGACCGGCACCCCGGTTTATGCGACCGCCGATGGCGTGATCGAGCGCGCCGACTGGTTTTCCAGCTACGGCCTTTACATCGCCATCGATCACGGCGCCGACATGGAAACGCGCTACGCACACCTTTCGAAGCTGGCGGTTGCCGCAGGCGAGCGGGTGCGCAAAGGCGACCTGATCGGTTATGTCGGCTCGACTGGTCGCTCGACCGGTCCGCATCTTCATTACGAAGTGCGTGTTGACGGGCTTGCGGTTAACCCAATTCCCTATATGGTAGAGACAGACGCGCAGGTGGCGCTTGCCAATAAAGGCGAACTCACCGGTCGCGGCGGCAATTGATCGACTGATCTTGCTGCATGACAATTAACCCGCCTGGAAGCGGGTCGGACATTGGAGAGGGTGTCCGAGTATAGGCGGCGGGTTTTCCCGCCGCCTTTTTTATGCGCTGCCGATATGCACGCGGCGGACCCAGGACAGACGTCCGTCCGATTTCGCTTGCGAGCCGCATGCTCCCCGTTAGATTTCTCCGTTGAGAGACAGCACCGCTGCATCTGCGCGGCTGCTTCAAGGGAGATATACATGAGCATGCATCCGATCGCGCACGCCGCGAGCCGTCCCGATCATCCGGCGGTCATCATGGCCGGTAGCGGCGAGCAGATGACTTATGCGCAAATGGACGAGGCGGCGAACCGCTTTTCACAGCTGTTGCGCGCGCGCGGTTTCAAGACGGACGATGCCTTTGCGGTGCTGCTGGAAAACCGGATTGAGTATTTCACTCTGATATGGGGCTCGCAACGCAGCGGCACGTTGCTGGTGCCGGTTTCCACCCGGCTAACCGCACCAGAGATTGCCTATATCCTGAAGGATAGCGGGGCGAAGCTGCTCATCACCTCGCGCGCATTCGACGGTGTGATGGCGGATATCCGCAAGGAATGCCCCGATCTGGAGGTGCTGCTGGCGGGCGATGATGGGGAGGAAAGCTTCGACACTGCGCTGGCCGCCCAGCCCGCGGAACCGATCGCCGATCAGCGTGCGGGGGCGACCATGCTCTACAGTTCGGGGACGACCGGCAGGCCCAAGGGTATCCGCCCTGCTCCGCCCGAAGACCCCGATCCGCAGGCTATGATCCCGTTCATCGGCCTTGCGACGATGGGTGCGGGCATGCCGACCGACGGCACGATGGTCTATCTCTCGCCCGCGCCACTCTATCACGCCGCGCCGCTCGCTTGGTGTTCGGCGGCTCAGCGCCTTGGCGGAACTCTGGTGGTGCTGGAGAAATTCGAGCCCGAAAGCGCGCTTGCCGCGATCGAGAAATACCAGATCACCGATAGTCAGTGGGTGCCGACGCATTTCGTGCGATTCCTGAAGCTCGATCCAGCGATTCGCACCAAATATGACCTCTCCAGCCACAAGCGCGCGCTGCACGCGGCGGCTCCGTGCCCAGTGCCGATCAAGCGCGAGATGATCGAATGGTGGGGGCCGATCGTGAACGAATATTACGCTGGCTCGGAAGGCATCGGCATGACCATGATCAACGCGTCGGACTGGCTCGAACATCCCGGCAGCGTGGGCCGCGCAATCTATGGCACGCTCCATGTCTGCGGCCCCGATGGCGAGGAAGTGCCGAAGGGCGAAGACGGCCTGATCTATTTCGAGAACGCGCTGCTGCCGACCTATCACAACGATCCGGAAAAGACCGCCGAGGCGATGCATCCCAAAGGCTGGATGACGCTGGGCGATATCGGCCATGTCGATGAGGACGGCTTCGTCTTCCTGACCGACCGCAAGAGCCACATGATCATCTCGGGCGGGGTCAACATCTACCCGCAGGAGATCGAGAACCTGCTGGTGACCCATGATAAGGTGATGGACGCTGCCGTGATTGGCGCTCCGTGCCCCGACCTGGGCGAGAAAGTCGTCGCGGTGGTGCAGCCGATTGATATGGGCGATGCCGGTGACGCGCTGGAAGACGAACTGCGCGAATTTCTCGCGCCGAGCCTCGCGCGGATCAAGATGCCCAAGCTGTTCGATTTCCGCCCTGACCTGCCGCGCGAAGCCAATGGCAAGCTCTACAAGCGCGAGCTGCGCGACGAGTTTGCGGCCAAAGCGCGCGAAACCGCTTAGTGGTGAGCGAGCCAGCCATTCTTTCGACCGACCTCGCCAAGACGGTCATCAACCCGCACGCCTATGCCCAATGGGACGGGTTGCTCGACACGTTCGACCATATTCGCTCCAGCACGCCCGTCGCGAAGGTCGTGCCGGAGGAAGAAGGCCTGTTCGAACCGTTCTGGCTGGTCACCCGCTACGATGACGTGATGCGGATATCGAAGGACAATGCGACCTTCCTCAACAATCCGAGGCCGGTCGTGTTCAGCTTCAACCAGGCCATCGAATTCAGCCGCGCCGCCACGGGATCGAACATGCTGGTGGATTCGCTGGTGGTATTCGACGCGCCGATCCACCCGAAGTACCGCAAGCTCACGCAAGACTGGTTTATGCCGCGCAATCTGGGGCGGCTCGAGGCGGAGATCCGCGCGCTTGCGCACCGCACCGTCGACGCCATGATCGAGGCTGGTCCGGAAATTGATTTCGTCGAAAAGGTTGCCGGACCCTATCCGTTGCGCGTGGTGATGCAGATCCTCGGCGTGCCTCCCGAAGACGAACCGCGCATGCAGATGCTCACGCAGCAATTGTTTGGCGGACAGGACGCGGATCTCTCGGGCACTGGAATGGACAACATGACGCCGGATCAGGTCGTTCAGCTGGTCGCGGGCGCGGTGAAGACGTTTGAGGATTACTTCGCCAATCTCGCTGAAGACCGCCGGGCCAATCCTACGGACGACGTCGCCAGCGTCATCGCCAATGCGACAGTCGATGGCAAACCGCTGCCGCCGCGCGATATGGCGGGATACTACATCATCGTCGCGACCGCCGGTCATGATACAACCAGCGCCTCGACCGCGGGTGCCATGATGGCGCTTGCCAACGATCCGGAGCAATTCGCGCGGGTCAAGGCCGACCGCTCGCTGCTGCCCGGTATCGTCGAAGAGGCGATCCGTTGGACGTCGCCAGTGCAGCACTTCATGCGCACCGCCGCCGAAGACGTCGAACTGGGCGGGCAGACAATCAAGGCGGGCGACTGGATGATGATCAACTACGTTGCTGCCAATCACGATCCGGAGCAATTCACCGATCCGCGCAAGTTCGATGCGGCGCGTTCGCCCAATCGCCACCTCGCATTCGGGGCGGGCGCGCATCAGTGCCTCGGCCTGCATCTGGCGCGGCTCGAAATGCGCATCCTGTTCGAAGCGTTGCTGGACAGAGTTGAGAGTGTGGAACCAGCAGGCAAGGCCAAGCGCGCGACCAGCACTTTCGTGGGTGGGTTGAAGTCTCTGCCACTCAGGATCGTCGCCGCCTAAGCCTTTTATGTGGGCACTCATGCGCAACTATACAAGGGCATCGCCGTAATAAATGTTCGAGACACGCATCATCGAAACAACATGTGCGATTTTCCTGTTATTTTGAGACAATATGTGTTAATGCATCATTCATGGGAAAAATCGGGAACAGGGACGTTGCAGGCTTTGCGGCGCGGCTTTTTGCAGGTGAAATTGTATGACTTTGCTTGAGCCGTACAACCTGCCATTTGCCGTCGCGCTCGCGCTTCTGGGTTTCATTGCGATTGCCCAGATCGTCGGGATCGGCGACATGTTCGATGGCGGCGATGCGGACCTTGATCTCGATATGGACGTCGACGGGGCCGATACCATTTCGGGCGGAGGTTTCGTCGCGGGTTTGACAAGCCTGATCGGACTGGGCCGCGTACCGCTGTTGATCTGGCTCGCGGTGTTCCTGTTGTTGTTCGCAGCGATCGGTGTTTCGGGACAGGCGCTCGCCATAAGCCTGATCGGCGCGCCTTTGGACGCGTTGGTGGCGGGCGTGCTTTCGGGCGTGGCCGCAGTGCCGCTCAATGGTTTGGCGGTGCGACCTGTCGGTGCGCTCTTGCCCGATGACGAAACCAGTGCGGTCGGGCTCGACAGTCTTGTTCGCCGCGACGCCGAAATTCAGACCGGCAGCGCCCGGCAGGGCTCGCCCGCGCGCTCGAAAGTGCTCGACAGGCACGGCCACCCGCACTTTGTGATGGTGGAGCCGCATGATCCGGCGGTCGTGCTGAACGAAGGGGACACCGTCCTGCTCGTTCGCCGGGAAGGCCAGACCTTTTTCGGGGTGCAATATGAAAGCCCATTGCTGGGCATCGACTAGGCTTGGACCGTCCGAGCCACATTTGAACGCGCGCGAAGCCTCCCCAGGATTACCATCGCGCGCCAGACAGAAAACAGGAGAAGAATATGGGATTGTGGGACATTCTGATTATGGGCGGGGCCGCCTTCACGGTGCTGGTCATCATCGTCATTTTGATGACGAGCCTCTATCGCCGCGCGTCGAAAGAGATCGCGTTCGTGCGAACAGGGGTTGGCGGGGAAAAGGTCGTGATGAATGGCGGTGCGCTGGTGTTGCCAGTGTTTCATGAGACCATGCCGGTAAATATGAACACGCTGGTGCTGAGCGTCGTGCGCAAGGATACCGAAGCCCTGATTACGCTCGACCGGTTGCGGATCGACGTGAAGGCGGAATTTTATGTCCGCGTCCGTCCCGATGCCGGTGCGATCGCCATGGCCGCGCAGACGTTGGGTCAGCGGACCATGCAGCCGGAAATGCTCAAGGATCTGGTCGAGGGTAAATTCGTCGACGCACTGCGCTCGGTTGCGGCGGGCATGAGCATGAACGAATTGCACGAACAGCGCGCCGACTTCGTGCAAAAGGTGCAGCAGGTGTCTTCCAACGACCTCGCTATGAACGGTCTGGAACTGGAATCGGTGTCGCTTACGGGTCTTGACCAGACGTCGATCGAACACTTCAACGCCAACAACGCGTTCGACGCCGAAGGCCTGACCAAGCTCACCGAACAGATCGAAGCGCGCAAGAAGCTGCGCAACGATATCGAGCAGGATACGCGTGTGCAGATGGAGACCAAGAACCTCGAAGCCGACCAAAGGAGCTTCGAAATCGGTCGTGATCAGGAATATGCGCGACTTTCGCAGGAGCGTGAGGTCGAAGTGCGGCGTGCTGCACAGATGGCCGAAATCGCTCGTGAACAGGCCGAACGCAGTCGTGAAGCCGATGCGGCCAAGATCGAAGCCAAGAAGCAGGTCGATGCCCAGCAGATTGAGGCCGATCGGCTGGTCGAGGAAGCGCGCATCGATCAACAGCGTGCGCTCGAAATTGCTCGGCAGGAACAGCAGATCGCGGTTCAGAACAAGTCGCGCGAAGAAAGCCAGGCCAAGGCCGAAGCCGACGCTGCCCGAGCCAAGGCTGTGGCCGCAGAAGAGCAGGTCGTCACCTCGCGCGAAAGCGAGGTTGCCGAGCGTCTGAAAAAGATCGAACTGATCGAAGCGACCAAAGTGGCAGAGCGTGACGCGATCTCGGTCAAGGTCGAGGCTGAAGCCGAGCGCGATGCGGCGGCCAACCTCGCCGAAGCGGCTCGCCGCGAAGCCGAAGGTGAAGCCGAAGCCGAAAAGCTGCGGGCCGATGCTGCTCGGGTGCGGTTCGAAGTCGAGGCAGCTGGTCAGGAAGCGATCAACGAAGCGGCCAACATCCTCTCGATGGATCAGATCAGCCTGCAAACGAAGCTTGCACTTCTCAAGGTGCTGCCAGAAGTCATCCGTGAGAGCGCCAAGCCGATGGAAGCGATCGATTCGATCAAGATCGTGCAGGTCGATGGACTTACCAACAAAGGCTCCGGCGGCGGCGCGGCCAACGATGCCGGTGGCGCTGGCGGTGCAGGTGGGGGCTCAGGCAATCTCGCCACCGACGCTGTGTCGGCGGCGCTCGCCTACCGCGCGCAGGCACCGGTGCTCGACGGGTTGATGAAAGAGCTTGGCCTCGACGGGTCTTCGCTCGGCAGCCTGGTCAAGGCGGCGGCCGATGAAACCTCTGCACCGACGAGCGACGACAGCGAAACTCAGTACATCGCCAATGACAGCGTGGGTGGCGAAGAGGCTGGCGAGCTGCCGACCGACGAAGCCGCCGAATAATCGCAAGGGGCGGTTCGAAGCCGCCTTTACCGTCGTGAAAGACCTCTCGGTTAGCAGAATGCTAGCCGGGAGGTTTGTTTATGGGTGCTTGGGGTACTGGTTCGTTCGACAATGACGAGGCGATGGACTTCGCCGCGACCATTTGCGCGCCGAAGGACTTGCTCGGGCCATTACGAGTGGAAAGCCCGGATCAGGGCATCGACGCTTCGCTTGCATGCCAGATTATCGTCGTGGCGGAATGTGTCGCCGCAATGCGAGGCTTTCCATCAGTCGATACGCCCGATGACCTTGCAAAGCGGATTGCAGCCTTTGGCCAGCCCGGACGTTCGCTTTATCTGCACGCGCGCGATCGCTTAGATGCAGTGCTGCAAGGCAGCGAGCTTATGGATCTGTGGGCTGACGATGACCCGGATCCGTTTGTTGAGGCTGTCCACGAACTAATTGGGCGCCTCAATCACCGCGTTGGCGATCCGGCACCATCCGCAAAAGGCAAGAACAAGCCCTTCTACGAACAGGACTGGTTCAAGGCGGCCCCCTGTGGTTTCTGCAATCAGCCACTAGAGGAGCAGGAGTTCGCCAGCGTTTCCACGAAGATCAACGACGGGCTTGGATCGGAGATCGGGTTCGACGCGTGGGCGCATTTGGCGTGTCTCAACCGCGCGTTGCATTATCGGTATCGAATGCGACCTTTTTCCATGTACCCCGAGGATATTGGCGAGGGCGATACGATGTTTGACGTACTAGACGCACCGCCCACGCTGGAAGATTGAGAGGGCAATGCTCGTCTGACGAGCTTCTATCCGAGCAGTCTTTGCGCCATCACCCGGACATCGGCTCCCATATCCTCACGCTCCAGCGCGAGCGCTAGCGTCGCCTCGACAAACCCCAATTTGCTGCCGCAATCGTAGCGATTGCCGTCAAAGGTGACGGCGTGGAACGGCTGACCGCCGATCATCCGCGCCATCGCATCGGTTAGCTGTATCTCGCCGCCCGCCCCCTTTTCCTGCGTCTCGAGCGTGCGCATCACCTCGGGTTGCAGGATGTAGCGCCCGGAAATGATCTTGTTCGAAGGTGCATCGGCTTGCGACGGCTTTTCAATCAGGCCCTTCACCTCGGTCAGCGCGTCCTTAGCGGCGCCCGGATCGATAACGCCGTAACTCGACACCTCGTCCATCGGCACTTCAAGCACGCTGATGAGATTACCGCCGACCTCGTCGTAGGCATCAACCATCTGCTTCATGCACCCGGTGCCGCCTGCCTTTCCGATCATGAGCTCGTCCGGCAGGAAGATCGCAAACGGTTCATCCCCCACGATGGCTCGCGCGCACCAGATTGCGTGGCCTAGCCCCATCGGCACTTGCTGGCGCACCGTAATGATATCGCCGGGCGTCGCACGGGTCGGGTCGAGCACGCTCATATCCTTGCCGCGCTCGTTCATTGTGTCTTCAAGCTCGTAGGCGACATCGAAATGCTCGACGATTGCCGTCTTGCCGCGGCCCGTAACGAAGATCATCTGCTCGATCCCCGCCTCGCGCGCTTCATCCACCGCATACTGGATCAAAGGGCGATCGACGATCGGCAACAATTCCTTGGGGATCGCCTTGGTTGCGGGGAGGAACCGGGTGCCAAGGCCCGCTACCGGGAAAACCGCCTTCTTGATGGGCTTGTGCGACGTCATTGATGGTCTCCTGCTTTGTGTGCCGGTCGTGCCGCCCGCGCTGCGTCAGGTCAATGTCGCGCATAATTGGCGAGCGCGTCAGTTGCGCGAAAGGCACGATCAGCTAAGGCGAAGAGCATGGACAAATTGATCATTCGCGGCGGCAATCGCCTGTCGGGCACGATCCCGATTTCGGGCGCGAAGAATGCCGCGCTCACCCTTATCCCATGCGCGCTTTTGACCGACGAGCCGCTGACCCTTCGCAACCTCCCGCGGCTGGCGGATATCGATGGGTTCCAGCATTTGATGACGCAGTTTGGCGTGTCGGTGAGCATTCAGGGCAAGCGCTCGGAAGATTTCGGCCGGGTGGTGACGTTTGAAGCGTCGCGACTGACGTCGACTGTTGCGCCGTATGATCTGGTGCGCAAGATGCGCGCTTCGATCCTGGTGCTCGGTCCGATGCTGGCGCGTGCAGGGGAAGCGACCGTGTCGATGCCGGGCGGCTGCGCAATCGGGAATCGGCCTATCGATCTGCATCTCAAAGCACTCGAAGCGTTCGGGGCCGAGATCGAGCTGGCGCAGGGCTATGTCAAAGCGATGCAGCCCGATGGTGGCATGCCGGGCGGCGATTTCGACTTCCCGGTCGTGTCGGTCGGCGCGACCGAAAACGCCCTGATGGCAGCGGTCCTTGCCAAGGGTACCAGTCGCCTGTTCAACGCGGCGCGCGAACCGGAGATCGTCGACCTGTGCAACCTGTTGACCGCGATGGGGGCGGAGATCGAAGGGATCGGCACGTCCGACCTGACGATCCACGGGGTCAAGCGGCTGAACGGTGCGACCTACAAGGTGATGCCGGACCGGATCGAAGCTGGCTCCTATGCCTGCGCCGCCGCGATCACCGGCGGCGAGGTCCGGCTTGAAGGGGCCAATGCGCATGACATGGTCTCGACCCTTGCGGCGCTGCGTTCGATCGGAATTCATGTCGAAGAGGACGCAAAGGGCGTTTCGATCGCCACCAATGGTGCGCTGAAACCGACTGATCTCATTACCGCCCCCTTCCCTGGCCTCGCCACCGATATGCAGGCACAATTGATGAGCCTGCTGTGCAAGGCCGAGGGGACCAGCGTGCTCAAGGAAACGATCTTTGAAAACCGCTTCATGCATGTGCCCGAGCTGACCCGCATGGGCGCCGACATCGCAACCGAAGGCCGCACCGCGATTGTCAAAGGCCCGGTCGATCTGAACGGCGCGGAAGTGATGGCGACCGACCTGCGCGCTTCGATGAGCCTCATCATCGCGGCGCTGGCGGCGGAGGGCGAAACGCAGGTCCGGCGCATCTATCACCTCGATCGCGGGTATGAGCGGCTGGAGGAAAAACTCCAGCTGGTCGGCGCCGATATCGAGCGGGTGGACGATTAGATTTCCAGAGGTTCGCTATAGCTCGCGGCCCATGCTCGTGCGTGGTTCAACTGTGAAACCCATCGTGCGATAGAACTCAGCGACTTCTTCGTTGCCGCTGCGGATTTGCAGGTTGACCTTGTTGCAGCCGCGTCGGCGCAGTTCCTCAAGCGCATGCTCGACCAGCATCCGACCACAGCCGGTGCGCTGGTGGGCCGGGTCCACCGCGACTGTGTAGAGCCAGCCGCGATGGCCGTCCCACCCGGCCATGATCGTACCGATCACGGCCTCGTCGCGATCAAGCGCCACCCAGAACAGGCCATCGTCCAAGGCGAGTTTTGCGGGAATGGCATTGGATGCACGATTTCGCGCAGGGTCGCTTGGAAAGACCATCTGCCAAAGGCGATCCACGCCCTCGAAATGCTCGGCCTGATAGAGTGCGATTATTGTCATTGGGTTGTCGCGCTCACCAGCCAGACCCGAATGGCGCTGGCGAGGCCGGGCGGCGTTTCAGCTTTTATCCGCTCGGCATCGATCCGCGCTACCAGCGCGTTGATCGGCACGCCTTCGAGCTCCGCCGCATCGCGCAGCATATCCCAGAACACAGGCTCCAGACTGATGCTGGTCTTGTGCCCGGCAATCTGGACCGAGCGTTTGACCGGCGGGTGATAGTGCGGGCGCTGCGTCACTTGTAGTGCTCGCGCCGGTCGGAAAACTCGCGAACGCGCCTGCGCCATGCGCGATAGCTGCCGGGCTTCAGCTGGGCGCGCATCAAGGCCTTCACGTCTTTCTCTCCCAACCCGTATTCGCGTTCGATCGTCGCGAAGGAGGTATGATCGCTGAGCGCCATCTCGACAATCGCGCTGACATCGCTGGCGGTGAGTTCATGGCGCACGGTCTGTTTGGTCCCTTGCTGCGTTTCGCGTTGCCGCTGACAGATATACGCATGAAACCGCGCAAGGTGCGCGATGCGGGAAGAAATCGCTGGGATCGCGAATGGGCGAAGTTGACACATTTGACACGGTGTCAAGCGGCGAAACTAAGTTAAACATTTGTTTTGTTGTATAATGATGTGTGCGGGCGAAGTTGACACATGGGGAGGAAAGAGCGTTTGTGCCGTACAATAGCCGTGAAGAGCAAACGGGCATCGACGATGGGAAAGAGCGATGGCTGAGGTAGCTCAACCGCCACGAGTAGGAAAACCGCCAAGCATGTCCGCTATTGGCTAGGGACGTGACGGTTCGATTCCAGCACTCGAGGCGGCCGAAGCTGAAGTAGATTTCTGTATGTACTATTGGCCGCTACCGACCCATTTGTGGCCATTGCCCAGAGCTTTGCACTCGGCTCGAAACTAGTTCGGTCCCCTACCAAATGGCGATGAGTTCGCGTCCGGCTGACAGAGCCCTCCAAATTTGCTGAGAAATAAACAATACAAGATCTCTAAATCTAAATGACTTGCAAGACTTGCAATTGTGTTATCAGTTAGTATTCTTGATGCAAGGGCAATAGTCGAGTACTTTGCAGTAAGATTGGGGGATAGCGATTTTGGCATATTTTCGAGACACGGCTTCCGCAATTTTCATCGCAGCAGGATGCCTTATGTGTTCGGTGCAGGCATCGGCATCTGAGATTGGCTCTGGCGGCTCTGTAGCGGAGGCGAGAGCGCACAACATTCATGAGACTATGACATCTCTGGCTATTGAGTGTGTCGAGCGATCACAAAGTGCACCGATCAATTGCTCTGATCTTCATGATCAAATTGATGCACGGATCGTTCAAGACAGACCCGAAGATATCCAATCTTTGTCTTATGCAACACGTTGGCCCGACGACCCTCAACGCGTGTTGGATCAAACATCAACTCAAATCCGCTTCGGACTGCCACTTCTCCAAGGATGTGAGACAGCGCTGAATAGAGGAGAAACAATCAACCGTACTGGCTTACTATGCGCTTCGCATTATGGTCGATTGCAATTCATGCACGCGATGATGTCACCCCAGGCGATCGGCGAGTTTGAGAGACAGCGGGAACTTATTTTGGCTTGGGCAGAGTTCGCCTTTAAGGTCAGCACTGAAGCGGAGTTCGCAAATTTGGAATATTGCTCGACTGTCTCTAGTTTAGAAAACATTGACCTGAGGGCGGCACTCACCTTTGACAACGCCGAACAGAGAGGGTCGTTTTGCTTCCAACGACGACACCCTGTGTATTTCTGGAAAACCTACAAGCCTTGGAAAGTATCAACCTTATTCGCATTTTCTTGTGAAGAACCGATTAACCTCAACACGTGCGGAGTTGTGTCTGACGTCGTCGCCCAGCAAGCGGCTGCTGGGGCGATCCTCCATCTGATCCAAGATAGTTATTCGCAAAGTCATGCAAGTCGCCGTGTGAATGGTGCAATTCTTGCTCCCACAGGGCCATTCGATGCCAGAGTTGTATGCGCGCCAGTACGCGCATTCTACATTTATCAGGAGCAGACTGGAAAAGAAGATCGTCACAAGCCAGCAGATGCTTCACCCATGTTGGATGAAAGTTGCGCCACTGAGGAGCGGCAAGTAGATGATGTGATCACGGCTTCGGCGATGGCGGTACATTACATCCGAAATTCGAACTTGAGCGGATTTAACGATTATCTTTCGTCGAGGGTCTTTCCGAAACCATAAAGCAAGAGGGCATTGTCCGACCAACGAGGCACTTTGCTTATAATGTGTTTGTAGGTCTGGATGAAACGCAAGTCGAGAGCCAAGCCGGATAGTCCATTCAAAGGTTTCAATTCATCGCCCAAGATAATTCGTTTCGTGTTAATGATGCACGTCCGCTTTCACCCCCAGTTCCTGACTCGATGGAGCAAGAGTGATTCCGTCCGCTTTGGGGAATAAGAGCGACGAGCTTCAAAGTCCGCAATTGGGGTCGCCCCCCATCAATACATATGCTGGCCGCCATTGATGCTCATCGTTGACCCGGTCACAAAGCCGGCCTCTTCCGAGCACAGGAAGCTTACCCCGCGGGCGATTTCGCTGGCTTGGCCCAGCCGTCCGACGGGGATGCCTGCGACGATCTTTTCCAGCACGTTCTCCGGGACAGCGGCGACCATGTCGGTGTCGATATAGCCGGGAGCGATGGCGTTGACCGTTATGCCCAGCCGCGCGCCTTCCTGCGCGAGGGCCTTGGTAAAGCCGTGGATGCCTGATTTGGCGGCGGCGTAATTGACCTGGCCGTATTGCCCGGCCTGCCCGTTGATCGAGCCGATATTGACGATCCGGCCCCATTTGCGCTCTCGCATGCCGGGAAAGCACGCCTTGGCCATGTTGAAGCACCCGCCGAGATTGATGCGCATCACCTCGTGCCAGTCATCGTAACTCATCTTGTGCAATGTGCCGTCGCGGGTGATCCCGGCATTGTTGACCACCACGTCGATCGGGCCGATGTCCGCCGCCACGTTCTCGCACCCGGCCAGCGTCGCCTCGTGGTCGCCGACATCCCATTTGTAGCATTTGATGCCGGTCGCCTCGGCGCATTCCTGCGCGGCTTTATCGTTGCCGCCGTAATTCGCGACGACGGTCAGTCCGTCCGCCTGTAATTGTTCGCAAATGGCGCGGCCAATCCCGCGAGTGCCCCCGGTGACAATAGCGACTCGGCTCATAGCATGCTCTCCAATATCGATGTGCTGCGCGCCAGAGTAACGATGCCGTAGCGTCGGGCAATTAAAAACCCCGCCGAAGCGGGGTCTATTGGAGATTAGTCGGAGACGCTGTGCACATCGGCGAGATCAGAAGCGGAACTGCGTCCCGACATAGACGGCCTGGCTGTCCTGAACCGAATTTGTCAGCGGGTCGATGCGCTCACGCTCTTGCGAAAGGCGCACACCGGCAGTCACATTCAGATTAGGCGAGAGACTGAAAGAGCCGCCGACATCGACCGTCTGTGCGCTGAGCGAATCGAGCGTGTTGGGCGAGCGTCCGGCGATCTGTTCATCTTCCAGCGCGATCCGTGGCTGAAGTCGGCTCGGCTTGTCCTGTGCAGATGGCTTGGCCGGTTCGAATTCGGCAAGATCGGGCACGCTGAGATCGCGCACCGTGGATGGCAGCTTGACCGGCTGACGCGCGAAACTTTGATAGCCGCGCGCGGTGCCGAGGTCGTAACGGCTCGATTGCAGTGCTGCGATACCGCCCCCCGCACCCGGCGCCGCGTCGATCGCGGAGCGGACGGTGATGGCATTCGCGGTTTCGGTATCGACCCGCACCGCAACTGTGACAGTGCGGTCGCCCTGAGCTGGCTTGTGCTTGGCCGGGGTGAACTGGAAACCCTTTTCCCGCGCCTTGATCGCGACCCGGGCGGCGAGCTCCGGGTCGACCGATGCCGGGGTAAACATTTCGAACGCCGCAGCGTCGATGCCCTGACCCTCGTCGGTAAGCGAGACGACCGCGAGACCGGTCGAAGGGACTGCCAGAGCAAGCAGACCGGCAGCACCAAGCAGCGACAGCTTGCGCTGTGCCTTTGCCGTGCTGATCTGCGAACGTGCCATGATGGCTCTCAATTCCCCTGTTGGGTCGTAGGACACGATACAAAAGTACATTCCGCCTGAACGTACCCTGAGTCGCGACTTCAACATTGGGAAGATAGAATCAGGACAAGCACTTATGCAATCTTTTCCACAAGGGTTGGTGAGACTCTGCGCCCACCTGTTGCTCAGGATACACAGCGGGCCGCGCGGGTAATTGGCGATTCAGCCTGCAGAAAGGCGGGGGCGGCCACCCGTTTGCCGCAGGAATCCTCGCAATATGCCCGTTCTGCGCTTGCCGCTGCGGCCCTGCGCATTATAGAGCCAAGCGATATAGACAAAGGGACACAATCGCCGTGACACGCGCCACTCTTTCATTTTCTCGTCCGACCCGATTCGTTTTGACGGCCGCCGCGCTGGCGACTCTGTCCGCATGCGGCGGCAGCGAGCGGCCGACGATGGAGCTTCAGTCGGCGCAGATCAACACAATCGGCGTGAACGCGTTTCTGTGGCGTGCCGCGCTCGACACGGTGAGTTTCGCTCCGCTGCTGTCGGCGGATAGCTCGGGCGGGGTGATCGTGACCGACTGGTATGCTAACCCTTCGAACCCGAATGAGCGGGTGAAGATCACCGTGACCATCCTCGATCAGGATCTGCGCGCCGACGCGCTGCGGGTCGCCGCGAGTCGTCAGGTTGCGCAAGGGGCAGGCTGGGTCGATGCGCCGGTGCAGGCCGCGACCGTGCAAAAGCTAGAAGACATCATCCTGACCAAGGCCCGCGACCTGCGTCGCAAAGCTGTAGCCGGATAGTCCTTTTCGCGTTAGCGAGCTTTCCATGACCGAGAACCGTTTCGATCCGTCAACAGCTGACGGGCGCTGGCAGCGCGCGTGGGATGAGGCAGGTACGTTCACCGCCGACAGCGCGAGCGAGAATCCCAAGAGCTACATCCTCGAGATGTTCCCTTATCCCAGCGGGCGCATCCATATGGGGCACGTGCGCAATTACACGATGGGCGACGTGCTGGCGCGCTACAAGAAGATGCGCGGCCACGAAGTGCTTCACCCGATGGGATGGGACGCGTTCGGGATGCCGGCGGAAAACGCGGCGATGGAGAAGAAGATCCATCCCGGCAGCTGGACCCGTTCGAACATCGAGGCGATGAAAGCGCAGTTGAAGCGGATCGGTTTCGCGCTCGACTGGACCCGCGAATTCGCCACCTGCGATCCCGAATATTACGGGCATGAGCAGGCGCTCTTTATCGATATGTACGAAGCAGGGCTGGTCTATCGCCGTCAATCGGAAGTGAACTGGGATCCGGTCGACATGACCGTGCTCGCCAACGAGCAGGTGATCGATGGCAAGGGCTGGCGCTCGGGCGCAGAAGTCGAGAAGCGCAAGCTCGACCAGTGGTTCCTCAAGATCACCGACTTCGCCGAAGACCTGCTCGAAGGATTGGGCGAGCTGAAAGACTGGCCCGACAAGGTGCGGCTGATGCAGGAAAACTGGATCGGCAAATCATCGGGGCTGGAGTTCAGTTTCGATCTCTCGAACGATGAAAAACTGCCGGTCTACACCACCCGACCCGACACGATTTTTGGCGCGAGCTTCGTGGCGGTGGCCGCCGACCACCCGATCGCGCAAGGCGTGGCCGAGCGTGATCCACTGGCGGTCAAGTTCATCGAGGAGTGCAAGCGCGGCGGGACCACTGCCGCCGAACTCGAAACCGCCGAAAAGCTCGGCCTTCGCACCGATATCTCGGCAAAGCATCCGTTCACCGGCGAGGCGATGCCACTGTTCATCGCGAACTTCGTGCTGATGGATTACGGCACCGGCGCGGTGATGGGAGTGCCGGGACACGACCAGCGCGATTTCGAGTTCGCGACCAAATACGCGCTGCCGATAACGCGGGTTGTCGCGAAGGATCTCTCCAGCGCCGATGCGCCCATGCAGGGCGAGGCCGAGCCGGGCGATGGAGTGATCGTCAACTCCGATTTCCTCAACGGCCTCAGCGTCGAGCATGCCAAGGCGGACGTTATAACGCGCGCCGAAGAAGGCGGCTGGGGCGAAGGCACGACCGTCTGGCGGCTGCGCGACTGGGGCGTTTCGCGTCAGCGGTATTGGGGTACGCCGATCCCCTTCATCCACTGCGAGTGCAAAAACCCGGATTGCGACTGCGGCATTCAGCCGGTGCCTAAGGATCAGCTGCCGGTCACGCTGCCTGACGATGTTGACTTCGAAACGCCGGGCAACCCGCTCGAACGCCATCCGACCTGGAAAAAGACAACCTGTCCCAATTGCGGCGGCCCGGCGCGGCGCGAGACCGACACGCTCGACACGTTCACAAATTCCTCGTGGTACTTCCTGCGCTTCGCCAGCCAGCCTGTGGATGCGCCGTTTGACCCCGCCGAAATCGCTAAGTGGATGCCGGTGCAGCATTATATCGGCGGGATCGAGCATGCGATCCTCCACCTGCTCTACGCTCGGTTCTGGACGCGGGCGCTCGCGCATATCGGTAAGATCGATGTCACCGAGCCATTCGCCGCTTTGTTCACGCAGGGCATGGTGACGCATGAGACCTATGCGCTGGGCGACGGGTCATGGCTCAGCCCCGACGAAGTGCGCAAGGATGGTTCCGATTGGACCCGCATAGAGGATGGCGCGCCGGTGACCGCTGGCCGCGTCGTCAAGATGTCGAAGTCGAAGAAGAACGTCGTCGATCCCGACAACATCATTGCGAACTACGGCGCCGACGCAGTGCGCTGGTTCATGCTGTCCGACAGCCCGCCCGAACGCGACCTGCCCTGGTCCGAAGCCGGGATCGAAGGCTGCTGGCGGTTCGTCCAGCGGCTCTGGCGGCTGTTCAACGCGGTCGAACCGGCGGCGACTGGTGAGGACAAGGCGCTCGCCCGCAAGGCGCATCAGGCCATCGTCGCCGTTGCTGAAGACATCGAAGCGCTCGGCTTCAACAAGGCGGTGGCGCGCATCTACGAACTGACCGGCGCGGCGGAAAAGGCCGAGCCATCGCTCGACCGCAATTTCGCGATCCGCACGATCATGCACCTCGTCGCGCCGATGATGCCGCACCTCGCCGAAGAGGCGCATGCGCTGATCGGCACAGGCAATCTTATCGCGGATGAGGCGTGGCCCGAACACGATCCGGCGATGCTGGTCGAAGACGAGGTTACCATCGCGATCCAGCACAAGGGCAAGCTGCGCGATACACTGACCGCGCCAAAGGGAGCGTCGAAAGACGACCTCGAAGCGCTTGCGCTTGCCAGCGAGAAGGTTCAGCGTTCGCTTGATGGAGCGGAAATTCGCAAGGTGATCGTCGTGCCCGACCGGCTGGTCAATATCGTCACATGATGCGCACAGCACCTCTGCTAGGCGCCATGGCGTTGACGCTGTCGGCCTGCGGGCTTCAGCCGATGTTTGCCGGAGGCAGTAATGCCTCTGTCGCTCAAGGTCTTGCCGCGGTTGAAGTTCCCGCGATACCGGGCCGCGATGGGTGGCTGGTTCGCAACGCCTTGCAGGAACGGCTGGGCGCGGCGGGCGATACCAGCCCGGCTTACCGGCTCGATGTCCGGCTCGACGATTCGCTACAGGGTCTGGGCGTGCTCAACGATGACACGATCAGCCGCGAACGCCGCATCCTGCGTGCGCGTTATCAGTTGGTCGATCTTGCCAGCGGCGAAGTCCTGCTGGATGCGACCGCCGGTTCGGATGCCGGGATCGACGTCGTCTCAAGCGAATACGCGACCATCGCCGCCGAACAGACCGCGCTGGAAAATCTCGCCAAGGTCGTTGCCGATCGGATGACGACGCAGATCTCGCTGACATTGCGCGATTATGCGGCGGGGGACACCGACCCATCGGGCGGCCAATGATTACGCGATGAAGGCAACCCAGCGAGATTTCGCTCGCGGAGTGCCGCGCAGCGCCGCGCAGGCCGCCATCTTCTTTTTCTGCGGACCCGACGAAGCCGGTGCCTCCGCCGCTGCCACTGCCGTGATCGAGGCATTGCCGGAGCCGGGCGAGCGGGTCGATATTGCTGGCGGCGATTTGCGCCGCGATCCGGCGATGCTGGGCGACGAGGCCCGCTCGGCATCGCTGTTCGGCGACAAGCGGCATATTCTGGTGCGGGTCAATGGCGACGATGCGCATGATGCGGTCAAGGCGCTGATCGAAACCGGCGAAGCGGGCGGCGGCGATGCAGCTCCGGTGGTGATCGTGGCGACCTCTGCCACTGACAAGGCGCGCACGGCCAAGCTGCTGGAAAAGCGCAAAGATGCGATGGTGGCGATGTTCTGGCCACCCGACCTCGCCTCCGTAGCGGTGTCGGTGCGCGGGATGGCGGATGCGGCCGGGCTGCGGCTCGGCGGCGACCTCGCCGAACGGATCGCGCGCGCGGCGGGGCTCGATGTGCGACTGGCGCAATCCGAAGTGACCAAGCTTGCGCTCTATTGCGATGCCGATCCGCAGTCACCCAAGACCGCTTCGATAGAGGATTATGCTGAAATCGGCGCGGCGACCGAGGAGGACGGCTTTCAACCCCTCGTCAACGCGGTGATGGGGGGCGAACTGCCCAAGCTGGACCGCGAAATCCGGCGAATGCGTGAGCTAGGGCTCAACCCCGTCGGCCTGCTGCTGGCGATAGAGCGGCGTGCGGCTCAACTTGCACAGATCAGCGCAAAGCTTGGCCCGCGCGGTTCGTTCGACACCCTCGGAAAAGGCGAAAAGGCCCAGCTCGGCATTTTCTGGCGCGAAGAACGCGATATTCGCCAGCAACTTGGCCGCTGGCACCGGCGAAAGCTCGATCGGCTGATCCCGCGCCTGGTCGATCTGCACCGGTCGTTGCTGTCCAACAGCCAGGCCGCCGAACTGCTGTTGGCGCAAAACCTCGCCGAAATCGCTCGGTTCGCCGCAAAACGGTAGGTTTCTGGCGAAAAGTCTCTTCGCAGTCGCAAAAAATTCGCGTTCTAGTCTAAATGGGTGTTTAGGTAGAAACACTTGGGTCGCGCTGCGGGGAATTGGGGACCGAATGAACACGCATAGCGGGATGTTGCTGACCACAGCTCAGCCCGACATCGTCGAAAGCAAGGCAGCGCCGTCCCTCGAACGGCGACGTTTGCGGGCCTACGTTCTGATGTTGCTGACCGATGCGGTCCTGTTCCACCTGGCGTTCGCTCTCGCTTCGTTGGCCTATGAAGGCGTGTGGTGGGAAAACCGCACCATGCTGGCGGCGCAAACCATGCTGCCGGTCTATTTCACCATCGCGCTCTACAATTCGACCTATGGCGCGAAGGCGCTGGAGGATTGGCTGTTCGCAGCGAAAAAGGCGTTGATCGCGCTGGCGATTTCGGCAGCGTTGCTGAACTTCGTCGCGTTCTACACTAAATCCAACGCGCAGTTCTCTCGCGTGTCGGTTACTCTCGGTCTGCTGCTGACGGCGATTGCGTTGACGGCGTTGCGGCGGCTGGTGCCGGTTATCATCGATCGGTTCTGGGCTGGTCGCGTCCGCAACCATCTTGTCATCAACGATGGCGGGCCGAGCTTCGCGCTCCATAACGGCACGTCGGTCTCAGCGGCAAAATACGAGCTCGACCCCAGCAGCCACGATCCCTTCATGCTCGACCGGCTGGGCAAGCTGCTGCGCAATCAGGATCAGGTGGTTGTCAGTTGTCCGCAGGAGCGTCGCGAAAGCTGGGCGTTTCTGCTCAAATCCGCCGGAGTCTACGGCGAGATCGTCAGCGAACCGGCACACTCGCTCGGCGCGATCGGGGTGCACCATTACGACGAACAGGAACGCACCACGCTGGTCGTGTCGACCGGGCCACTAGGGCTGCGGGGCAAGATCATGAAGCGCGCTTTCGATATCACAGTGGCGCTCGGTGCGTTGGTCGTTCTGTCTCCGCTGCTGCTCGTGATCGCGCTGCTCATCAAGCTGGAAGATGGCGGGCCGGTCCTGTTCGTTCAGCGGCGTCTGGGGCGTGGCAACCAGTTCTTCGACATGCTCAAGTTCCGCAGCATGCGCGCGGAAAAGCTCGATCAGAACGGAGACCGCTCGACCGCGCGGGACGATGATCGGATCACTCGGATCGGTGCTTTCATCCGTCGGACCAGCATCGACGAGCTGCCGCAGATCATCAATGTGCTGCGCGGCGATATGTCGATTGTTGGCCCCCGTCCGCATGCGATTGGCAGCCGGGCGAACAGCAAGCTGTTCTGGGAAGTCGATGGCCAATACTGGCGCCGCCATTCGCTGAAGCCGGGTCTCACCGGGCTAGCACAGGTCCGGGGCCATCGCGGCGCGACCGAGCAGGAAAAAGACCTGACCGACCGGCTTCAGTCAGACCTTGAATATATCGCTGGCTGGTCCTTGCGGCGCGATATCGAGATTGTGCTCAAGACCGTCTGGGTGCTGAAGCACGATAACGCGTATTAGAGCCTACCAGGCGCCGGACCGCTTCCCGACTACTCGTCGCCCTGCGGCACAGTGAATGTGCCGGTCACGCGGCCGCCTGTGCCTTCGCTGCCCGGTGCGCTCGCCCCGCCGCTTGGGCGACCATCGACGGTCGAAACACCGCTCTGCAGGTCGATCACAAGCCGTCCGCCATTCAGCGTATCGTTTCCGCGCCGCAGCCTGACATTGCCCGCCATCGTGATGATCCGACGGTTGAAATCGTAGACCGCGACATCGCCGCTCGCCCGCTCGACGCCGCGCGTGACGGTCACGCCGCCGGTCGCGGTGAGGCGCTGCAATTCCAGTGACCCGGCATCGATGTAGTTGAGCAGCATGCGGCTCGATTGCACGGTCAGACCCGCTTGCTTGACTGTCACCCCGCCAGACAGGGACACGCGATTGGCGCGATCTTCCAGCTGGATACGGCCTGCATCCCACGACACCGGAGCGCGGGTGTTGTGCGCGGCGATCGATTGCGCGTTGAGATGCACCCCGCCCATCAGGACGGATGTGAGTGCAAAGCCGCCGATCGCATAGGTCAACGCGATCTTCGAAAGCCCTTTGGCCCCGGCCTCTGTGCTGCGAATATTCTTAAGTCTGCCAATCGCCATCAGGGTACCCTCAACTCACCCGGAACCATGTTCAGTTTCGCATTGCCTTCCAGCACGATGATCCGCTCGTCCAGATCCGCGCTCAGCATATCGCCAGAGAATGTGCCGGCCGGGATCTCTCCCTCGACCCCGTCATCGCCGCGCATGGTCCGGGTCTTCAGATCGACCGAAACGCCGCGTGCGATCATCCTGTAGCCATCGGCCGCGGTCAGGCGAACAGGGCCATCGACCAGCACGACCTCGTCTTCAAGACTGTAATTGCCGCCATTCGCGCTCAGCCGCGCCGGCCCATCAGGCAACAGCAATTGCGCGACCAGGTCTTCCATCCGCACGATGCCTTCCGCGCTGGATCGCTGCACCGCCTCGCCTGCGGTGATCGAGAACGGTCTGCTGTCATTGTCGCGCCCGCGATAGAGCGCATTGTCGACGCTGAGGCGTTCATTGATCATCGCCACCCGGTTGCGATCGAGGAGGAAGCTGACCTCACCGCGCGGCGACAGCGGCGTGATAATCATCAACGCCGCCATGATCCCCACCGCCATCGGCAAAACGCGCGAGAGCAAGCCGACCAGCCTGTCATGCGATCCGCCCGGTGCAGCGAATTGCTGACGACGGTCGCGCAATGCCTTTGCTCGGGAGGTTTCGATGCGGCGTTTGGTGGCCATGGCGGGTGCGGGTTTCCTGTCGCGCTTACTGGTGGCTGAAGATGTCGCTATCAGCCCAGCCCGCCATATCGAGCAGCGCCCGCGTCGGAAGGAAATCGAAACAGGCCTGTGCGATCTCGGTGCGACCTTCGCGTTCCAGCCGGACTTTCAGTTCGTCACGCAGCGCATGCAGGTAGCGCACATCCGATGCCGCATATTCGCGCTGCGCTTCGTTCAAATCAGGCCCGCCCCAGTCGGAGCTTTGCTGCTGCTTGGAGATGCTCTCCCCCAACAGCTCTTCGACAATGTTCTTCAGGCCATGACGGTCGGTATAAGTCCGCGTCAGTTTGCTCGCGATCTTGGTGCAGAACACCGGCCCGGCCATCACGCCGAGATAATAATGGATCGCGGCGAGATCGAAGCGACCATAGTGATACAGCTTGGTCCGGCTCTGGTCGGCCAGGATCGCTTTCAGATTGGGCGCGGCAAAGTCGCTGCCCTTGGCGAAGCGCACGAGATGCTCATCGCCGCTGCCATCGCTGATCTGGACCACGCACAGCCGATCGCGATGCGTGATCAGGCCCATGGTTTCGGTGTCGACTGCGAGGTCGGCGGTCCCTTCGAGCACGCCGGCGGGCAGGTCTTCTTCGTGGAAATGCACTGTCATCACCGCCCCCACTACGCCGATTGGGGAAAGAGGGAAAGAGCGCACTCGCGCCGGGGGCGTCGCAGGGTGTATCTCCTGCGATCATGGCGAGCGATGATATCCCCGAAAGCTGGCGCACGGCGCTGGAACCGGCTCTTTCGACACCCGAAGCGCGTAAGCTGGGCGGCTGGCTGCGCGCGCAGGAGGATGCGGGGCAAACGATCTTTCCGCCGCGCGGATCGCGGCTTGCTGCTTTGGCCATGACGCCGCTGGATGAAGTGCGGGTCGTGATCCTTGGGCAAGATCCGTATCACGGGCCGGGGCAGGCGCATGGGCTGGCATTTTCGGTGCAGGACGGGGTGAAGGTGCCGCCGTCGCTGGTGAACATCTACAAGGAGCTGGAAAGCGACCTCGGGATCGAGCGGCCGGCCAATGGCAATCTGAGCAAATGGGCCGAGCAGGGCGTGCTGCTGCTCAACAACACACTGACGGTGGCGTCCGGGCAGGCGGGCAGCCATGCCGGGCGCGGCTGGGACGCGATCACCGATGCGGCTGTGGCGGCGGTGGCAGAGCGGGGCGACCCCACGGTGTTCATCCTGTGGGGCAGCCATGCGCGCAAGAAAGCGGGGCGGGTGAAGGCACTGGGATCAGGCGAGCATCATCTCGTGCTCACCAGTCCGCATCCCAGCCCGTTATCGGCGCATTCAGGCTTTTTCGGCACGCGTCCGTTCAGTCAGGCAAATGAATTTCTGGAGCGGCACGGACGCGGGACGATCGACTGGTCGCTTGCATAAAGTTCACGGGGGAAGCGTTCCGCACCCCTCATAGCGACCGTCCAATAGTTCGATGAACCGGGAATTCACGCAGCCGGATTATCTCTCCGCTGAGTAACGTGTTGTCACCGATCCGTCGGTGCTTAGGGTAACTTGCGCATTTCGAGCGGCCATTCCGCGCCTTGCAGCTTGATCATGCCATCCTCCAGATAGCCGGTGACGCCGGTGAAGTCGGCGACGCCCAGATCGTTCCGATGGAATTCGAACCGAGCGGTCTTGCCCGGCGTCCAGCCGAGATCGCCGAGCGAATAGGTCTGTGAGCGGATATCGTACATCGACATCTGGAATGCGATCGTCTCCGGCTCGTCGCAGGCATTGAGTGGTCGGGGCTCGTCATCGTCCCAGCCGTCATAGGCATCCGGATCGGTCGAAGGCCAACCTTCGCGCCTGATCTGATCGATAGTCTGCCAGCCGTTCTTGCAGGTTATCGTGGCCGATGCATATTGGAACGGTTCGCCATTGCTGGCCCACACGATCCGGACCCAGGGGCCATCTTCGGTTGGCTCAAGCCCCGACCAACCAAATTCGGGCGGGACCGGTTTGGGGTCGCTGGTGAAGGTGATCCGGTCGCCGTCCTGCTTCCACGTGCCGTTGGCGCGCATATCGAGCGCGCCGACCGAGACGCCCCAGCCGAACGTACCATCGGCGCGGATTTCCATGCCCATCGCCGTCTCGAACGAGCTACCGTCATAGCGGCCCACGAAGTCGGACGGAGATCGCTCGTCTTCTGTTGCGCGCACCTCTTGCGCGGACGGATCGGCATTCGCACCCAGCATCAACGCGGCGGCCAGAAGGACCGCGCGCTTCATGTCAGAAGTCGGCAGTCAGCCTCAGGCCAAGCAGCACGCCCGTGTCGTTGGTTCCGATCGCGCCATCGACGACTTGCGCATTGGCGGTCACTCCGAAGCCCTTCGCAAAGGTGTATGTGTAGAATACCTCGACCCCCTGTTCATCCTCAAGGTCGAGGAAAAAGGCGACATCGTCAACCAGTTCATCGGTCAGCGAATAGCGGAAAGCAGCGACACCAAAGCGGTCCTGAGGGCGGAAGCGGGGATTGCCTGCGATCCCGAAATATCCGCTCCAGTCGAGGAAGGTCGGATCGCCGTCGGACAGCTGAAAGCGGGCGAGCAGGCCGATGCCCTTGCCCGGCGCTTCGGGATAGACCGACAGGAACTGATAGGCCGAAAGCGACAGCGCAAGTTCATCGCGCGCATCGCCAAAGGCGCCGCCGGGGGGAAGCGGCAGCGGGAGCAGTTCCTCGTTTGGCGCCGTCCTGGTCGAACCGGCGATTCCGATAGAATAGAAGCCCGGATTGCGCCCGATGCGGGTGATCTTGGTCGCGGCGGCAAGGAAGGCCACGCCGTCTTCGAACGCGGTTTCAAAACCGGTCCGCTCGAACTGCGAATCCGGATCGAACACCCATGCTCTGAACACCCAGCCATTCTTGGTCGGCACGGTAAGGTGCGCGCCGATCATCGTGTTGGGGATGATCCCAGTGGGCGGCAGCGCAAGGCCCAAGTTCTGGAAACCGAAATGCCCGTCACTGCCTGCGATCGGCAAGGCGCCTGCGATCGGCAGTGTGTTGATCTTGCCGATCTGAAGGGTTGTGCCAGAGCTCCACTGTTTCTTGAGGTGGATCGAAACGTCGAAATCACCTTTGCCACCGGGGCGAAACTGGGCGGTGCTGGTCGGGATCAGCCCGATCTCCCCGTTCGAGTCCTCACCCCAGGTGAGTTCGGGCTGGATATTCAGCGTAAAGCTGTCGTCGAGGCCGAACAGGCTGCCCGAGATATCGATATAGGCGTCAGCGCGACCGTTATACCGAAAAGTGCTGGGCGCATCGCCTGCAACCGGAATGTCGACGAATTGCGACACGACCAGCCGCGTGCCGATCTTGTCCGTCTTGGTCGAATCCACCATCGGGCCGCCTATCGGCATTGCCAGTGGTATGGGGAGCGGTCGGTCGGCCGCTATCTTCGCCGGTGCTTCCTGCTCAATCCGGCTTGAGATTTTTATCGGAGATGAATCGCTTTCAAGGTCGGGAATGATGGAGGCGATCTCGCCGAAGCCGTCTTCGGCCTCTTCGCTTTCCGATGCGTGGGCCGATGCCGAGTAGGTAAGCGCCGCCGCCGCCATGAGCGACCAGCGCGCCGAGCTTTGAAGAGCGCGCGACAAAGCCGCCTCGCAGTGAGGTGTAGTTGCGATCGCCATAATCCTGTCCCGAGCTATGGACGGCGAAAGGGGGTGTCGCCGCCTTCTCTATACTTTTCAGTTTGTTGTAGTCAGTATTCCTGATCTACAATTAGAGATTAGCAGGGAGTGGAGATGTTCGTTTTCGAATTCGTGCGCGAGTTTTTGCAATAGAAGCGTCATCTGACATTTTTTGGGAACCATCTGCAATTATCCTGCAGCGGGCGCGCGTGTTGATGCTGAAAATCGTGGATCAACGGGGCAGTTCGGATACGCCCATCAAAGCCTCGTCCACCGCGCGAGCGGCCTGGCGGCCTTCGCGGATTGCCCAGACCACCAGACTCTGTCCGCGCCGCATATCGCCGCACGCGAATACACCCGGAACGCTGGTCGTGTAGTCATCGGTATTGGCGTCCACATTGCCGCGCCCGGTCAGTTCGACGCCGGCCTGTTCGAGCAGCCCGGCCTTTTTCGGTCCGACAAAGCCCATCGCCAGCAGGATCAGATCGGCGGGGATGGTGAACTCGCTGCCGACGATCTCGCGCATTTCGCGCTTCCCGTCTTCATCGGCCACCCATTCGACCCGCGCGCATTCCAGTCCGGTGACTTTCTCGCCATCGCCGACAACGCGCTTGGTCAGCACGGCCCAGTCGCGCGCAACGCCTTCCTCGTGGCTGGAAGAGGTGCGCAGCTTCAACGGCCAGTCGGGCCATGTCAGCGCCTTGTCTTCCTTTTCAGGCGGCTTGGGCATGATCTCAAGCTGGGTAACGCTCTTCGCGCCCTGGCGGTTGGATGTGCCGACGCAGTCGCTGCCGGTGTCGCCGCCGCCGATGACCACCACGTCCTTGCCCGTCGCGAGCAGCGATCCACGCGGCGCGGCGCGCAGTTCATCGTCGCCAGCGTTGCGCTTGTTCTGCTGGGTCAGGAATTCCATCGCCAACCGGACGCCGGGCATCTCCGCACCGGGGATCGACAGCGCGCGCGCATCTTCAGCGCCGCCGGACAACACGATCGCGTCGAAGTTTTCCTGCAGGCTCGTGAAGGACACGTCGACGCCGACTTCCTTGCTCGTTTTGAACTCGACGCCTTCGGCTTCCATCTGGACGCAACGGCGGTTGATGAGGTGCTTTTCCATCTTGAAGTCGGGGATGCCGTAACGCAGCAATCCGCCCACGCGGTCGCTCTTTTCGAACAGCGTTACGCTATGCCCGGCACGCGCGAGCTGCTGTGCGCAGGCCATGCCCGCCGGACCGGAGCCGACGACCGCGACCGACTTGCCGGTCTTCTTTTCGGGGATTTGCGGTGTGACCCAGCCTTCTTCCCATCCGCGGTCGATGATCGCGGCCTCGATGCTTTTGATCGTGACCGGCTGATCGATGATGTTGAGCGTGCAGCTCGCCTCGCAAGGGGCGGGGCATATGCGGCCGGTGAATTCGGGGAAATTGTTGGTCGAATTCAACATGTCGAGCGCGTTGCGCCAGTCATTCTCATAGACCAGATGGTTCCAGTCCGGGATCATGTTGTTCACTGGGCAGCCGTTGTGGCAATATGGAATGCCGCAATCCATGCAGCGCGAGGCCTGCGCGGAAAGCGTCGCATCGTCCGGCTGGATGACGAATTCGCGGTAATTGTTCAGGCGCTCCTTGGGGTCGAGATAATCCCGCTCACGCCGATCCAGTTCGAGAAATCCGGTGTCCTTGCCCATTCTTCAACCCATTCGTCATCCCGGACCTGATCCGGGATCGGTTCAAATTCGTCAGCGATCCCGGCTCGCAGTCCGGGATGACGCCAATTGTTATTCCGCTGCCACGCTGGCGGCTTCTTCGCGTTCGACTTCGAGTGCTTCGAGCGCGCGCCGGTAATCGCGCGGCATCACTTTTACGAAGCGGCCGAGCGCCGTGTCCCAGTCCGCCAGCAATTCGCTGGCGATCTCGCTGCCGGTGTGCAGTTGATGCCGCTCCACAAGGATACGCAACCGCTCGCCATCGTGACGCAGCATGTCGCCCATCCCGAAATCGTTGACCGAGCGGGAGCGCTGTTGCGGACGGCCCGTGCCCTCCTCAAGATCCGCTTCGCCCGAGACAGGCAGCAGATCGACCTGAGCGTGGTTCACCAGATCGCTGAACTGGCCTTCGGGATCGTAGACATAGGCAACCCCGCCGCTCATCCCGGCTGCAAAGTTGCGCCCGGTCTTGCCCAGCACCACCACGACGCCGCCGGTCATGTATTCGCAAGCGTGATCGCCTGCGCCCTCGACCACGGCAATCGCGCCGGAATTGCGAACGGCGAACCGTTCTCCCGCGACGCCATTGAAATAGGCCTCGCCCGCAATCGCGCCGTACAGCACGGTGTTGCCGACGATGATGTTTTCGCTCGACTTGCGCGATGCGCTTTCCGGCTGGCGGACGATGATCCGGCCGCCCGACATGCCTTTGCCGACGTAGTCGTTGGCGTCGCCTGACAGGTCCAGCGTCACGCCATGAGCGAGCCACGCGCCAAAGCTCTGCCCGGCCACGCCGGTCAGGTTGATGCGGATCGTGTCCGGCGGCAGGCCTTCGTGGCCGTGCGCCTTGGCAATCTCGCCTGACAGCATCGCACCGACGGTGCGGTTCACATTGCGCACTTCGTAATCGAGCTGCACCGGCTTTTTGGCCTCGATGGCATCCTGACAATCGGCGATCAGCGCGTTGTCCATCGCTGCGCCCAGGCCGTGATCCTGCACTTCGGTGTTGCGCAGCGGCGCGTCCTCGGCAATCTCGGGCGCATGGAGCAGGCGCGACAGGTTGATCCCGCGCGCTTTCCAATGGCGGTGCATGCGGGTCATATCGAGCCGGTCGACACGTCCCACCATCTCTTCAAGCGTGCGGAAGCCCATATCCGCCATGATCTGGCGAAGCTCTTCGGCGACGAAGAAGAAGTAGTTGATCACGTGCTCCGGCTGACCGGTGAACCGCTTGCGCAGCTCCGGGTCTTGCGTTGCAACGCCGACGGGGCAGGTGTTTAGGTGGCATTTCCTCATCATGATGCAGCCCGCCGCGATCAGCGGTGCGGTGGCAAAGCCGAACTCGTCCGCGCCGAGCAGCGCGCCAATAGCAACGTCGCGCCCGGTGCGAAGCCCGCCATCGACCTGCACCGCGATCCGCGTGCGCAGATCGTTGAGCAGCAGCGTTTGCTGCGTTTCGGCGAGGCCGATTTCCCACGGGCTGCCTGCATGGGTGAGTGAAGTGAGCGGCGAAGCCCCTGTCCCGCCATCATAGCCGGAGATGGTCACGTGATCGGCGCGCGCTTTCGATACGCCCGCCGCTACGGTGCCGACCCCGACTTCGGACACGAGCTTCACCGAAATGCGCGCTTCGGTGTTCACGTTCTTGAGGTCGTGGATCAGCTGCGCGAGGTCTTCGATCGAGTAGATATCGTGGTGCGGTGGCGGTGAGATCAGACCGACGCCCGGCGTCGAGTGACGCACCGCGCCGATCCGTTTGTCGACCTTGTGGCCGGGCAGTTGCCCGCCTTCGCCGGGCTTTGCACCCTGCGCCATCTTGATCTGGATATCGTCGGAATTGACGAGATATTCGGTGGTCACGCCGAACCGGCCTGATGCGACCTGCTTGATCCGGCTGCGCATCGAATCGCCGTTTTCCATCGGCTGAAAACGGAATGGTTCTTCGCCCCCTTCGCCGGTGTTCGAGCGCCCGCCGATGCGGTTCATCGCCAGCGCCATCGTCGAATGCGCTTCGTGGCTGATCGAGCCGAGGCTCATTGCGCCGGTGCTGAACCGCTTTACGATCTCGCTGGCAGGCTCAACCTCGTCGAGTGGAATCGCCTCGTCGGCGTTCTTGAATTCAAGCAGTCCGCGAATCGTCAGCAACCGCTCGGACTGCTCGTTCACCGACTTGGCGAATTCCTCGTAGTTCGAGGCATCGTTGCCGCGCACCGCATGCTGCAATTGCGCGACGTTTTGCGGGGTCCACGCATGTTCTTCGCCGCGCAGACGGTATTGGTAGATGCCGCCAACATCGAGCATGCCCTTGTAGAGCGGATTGTCGCCATAGGCCTGCGCGTGGCGGCGCACGCTTTCTTCGGCGACCTGTTCCAGCCCGACCCCTTCGATAGTGGTCGCGGTGCCGGTGAAGTATTTCTCGACGAATTCGGAGCTGAGACCGACCGCGTCGAAGATCTGTGCGCCGCAATAGGATTGGTAGGTCGAGATGCCCATCTTGGACATGACCTTGCGGATGCCCTTGCCGATCGCCTTGATGTAGTTCTGTTCGACCTCTTCGCGCGACAGATCGGAGTGCTTCTTGACCCGGATGTCTTCGAGCGTTTCGAACGCGACATAGGGGTTGATCGCCTCCGCGCCGTAGCCTGCAAGCACGCAAAAATGGTGGACTTCGCGCGCTTCGCCGGTTTCGACCACGAGCCCGGTCTGCATCCGCAGGCCCTGCCGCACGAGGTGGTGATGCACGGCCGCTGTCGCGAGCAGCGCAGGCATCGGCACGCGGCCTTCGTTCTGCCCGCGATCGGACAGGACGAGGATGTTCTGGTCCTGCAACACCGCCTCGGTCGCGGCCCAGCACATCTCCTTGATCGCCAGCTCGATCCCCTCGACCCCGGCTTCGGCGTCGAAGGTGATGTCGATCGTCTCGCAGCGGAATGCGCCATCGAGTACGGATTCGACCGAGCGGATCTTTGCCAGATCTTCGTTGGTCAGGATCGGCTGATGCACTTCGAGCCGCTTGTGCGTACCGGCATCACGGCCCAGCAGATTGGGGCGCGGCCCGATCATCGACAGCAGGCTCATCACCAGCTCCTCACGGATCGGGTCGATCGGCGGATTGGTGACCTGGGCGAAGTTCTGTTTGAAGTAATCGTAGAGCAGCCGTGCACGGTCCGACAGCACGGCGATGGGAGTGTCGGTGCCCATCGATCCGATCGGGTCGTCGCCCTTCACTGCCATCGGCTCAAGGAAGCGCGAAATGTCTTCCTGAGTGTATCCGAACGCCTGCTGGCGTTGGAGGAGCGTCGTTTCGCTTTCGGGAATTTCCGAGAGTTCCGGTTCGATTTCGCTGATGTCTTCGAGCTTGAACTGCGCCTGTTCGAGCCATTCGGCGTAAGGTTCCGCTCCCGCAAGATCGGCTTTCAGCTCTTCATCCTCGATGATGCGGCCCTGTTCGAGGTCGATCAGCAGCATCTTGCCCGGTTGCAGGCGCCATTTGCGGGTGATGTCTTCCTCGGCAAAGGGCAGCACGCCGCTTTCCGAAGCGAGGCAGACGATGTCGTCCTTGGTCACGCAGAAGCGCGCCGGGCGCAGGCCGTTGCGGTCGAGCGTCGCACCGATCTGGCGTCCGTCGGTGAAGCATACGGCGGCCGGGCCGTCCCACGGCTCCATCAGTGCGGCATGATATTCGTAAAACGCACGGCGTTCCGGGTCCATCAGCGCATTGCCGTTCCACGCCTCGGGGATCAGCATCATCATGGCGTGCGCCAGCGAGTATCCGCCCGCGAGCAGCAATTCGAGTGCATTGTCGAGGCAGGCCGTGTCGGATTGGCCATGCGGGATGATCGGCCACATCTTGTCGAGATCGGGGCCGAGCAGCTCGCTTTCCATCGTGCGGCGGCGCGCGTTCATCCAGTTCACATTGCCGCGGTTGGTGTTGATCTCACCGTTGTGGGCAATCAGGCGGAACGGGTGGGCGAGCCGCCAGCTGGGGAAAGTGTTGGTCGAGAAGCGCTGATGCACGAGGCCCAGCGCGGAAACGCAATCGGGATCGCGCAGATCGTCGTAAAAACTGCCCACCTGCCCGGCTAGCAGGAGGCCTTTGTAGACGATCGTTCGGGTCGAGAAGCTCGGCAAATAGGTGTCGGTGAGGCCGGGCAAATCGTGCTTTTCAGCAAGCTTTGCGAGCGGGTTCTGCACCTGCTTGCGAATCACGATCAACTTGCGCTCGAACGCGTCCTGATCGGCGCAGTTCTCGCCGCGCGCGATCACCGCCATCTGGATGACGGGTTGCGATTCGATCACCGCATCGCCCAGACCATCAAGCGTGACGGGCACATCGCGCCAGCCCAGGAAGCGCTGGCCTTCTTTCGCGGTGAATTTCTCGAATCGCTCGGCCACGAACGTGCGCGCGGCTTTGTCCTGCGGCATGAAGCACATCGCGACCGCATATTCGCCCGGTGCGGGCAGATCGTGGCCGTTAGCCTCGGCCCAGCGGCGGATCAGCGGATCGGGAATCTGGATCAGCAGGCCTGCGCCATCGCCCAGCAGCGGATCGGCCCCCACCGCGCCGCGGTGATCGAGTTTATCAAGAATCTCAAGCGATTGTTCGATAATCGCATGGCTTTTCTCGCCCTTGATATGGGCGACCATGCCCACTCCGCAGGCGTCATGTTCGTTGGCTGGGTCATAGAGACCCTGGGAAATGGGGTATCCCATGGTAGGCGTCTGTCCTGTCAGATGCCGACAAAAGCGGCCCGGCGTGCCTGTTGGCAGCGGAGCTTTCGACGGCAGGGTGTCTAGCGGAATGCGCGCATGGCCGCTTCCGCAAGGTTCGATACCCTCATGCCGACAGGAACGCGATTTTGCAACCGCGAAACGCGAAGGATTATTTCACTACGGTGAGGTTCGGCTATTGCTTGATTGCGCGTGTCGCAACTGGACGGGTCGCCTGTTGAGCGAATCGTACGCTCGCTAACCCATATCAGGCCGCGCCGCGCAGCGTCTGCAGTTTGCCCAGCGCGTCGCGCAATTCGGCCTGCGTCGTATCTTCCGCGACTGGTGCTTGCTCCGCGACCCCGCTTGCCGGAACGGGCGTTTCGGCATTGAAGCCCTGCTGCGTGAACATCGAAAGCGCTTTCAGTGCCTCGGCCAGCGCGACATCGCGTTTGGCTTCGTGGTTGGACTGCGGCTTCGAGCGGGCGGCTTCCCGATGCTCGTGAAGCGCGACGGCAAGCCGCTCGACCATCTGCACCAGGCTTAGTTCATGCGGCGGCACCGACCGGAGCTTGTCGGCGGCAGAGCCAACCGGGCGGGTATGAGGTGTGGCTGGCACAGCGCGCGGCATGGGTCTTTCCGGCGGCAATTGTTCGAACGTGCCGAGATCGAGATCGTCGCCATGCAGTGCATTGGCAGTCTGCGGGATCTCCGCTCCGGTCGATCGCGCCTCAGCGGCCATGCGCGCCATATGATCGGTCAGCGCATGCACGAGCTCAGTCCGCTTGGTGCCCTTTCGGCCCTTGGCGCGAGGAGGGGCTGGCGCTGTCTCGGGTTCAGCGGGTTTCAGATGTGGTTCGTGGTCTTCAGGAGTTTCAGCTTCCGGTTCAGGCTCCGCTTCACAGATCGCGTCGAGCGACAGTTCCAGCGTGTCGTCTTCGGCAGTCTCGACCCGCTCCTCAGCTATGTCGCACACTTCCGGTTCGATGTCGGCGGCGTCGTTGGCGGCGACCATCTCTTCTTCGATCGGCGCATCGAGACTTTCGCTGCCAAGGTCTGCAACCGGATCGATCGGCTGGACGTGTTGGGCCGCCTTGCTGAGCAATTCACTGGGGTTACCAGGCAGCGAGCTGCGCCATTGGGTCGCGATCAGATACAGCGTAGCCCCGCCAAGTGCAGCCGTCAGAGCGACAAAGAACAGCCGCGCGAATCCACCGAGCACGCCCAGCGCGCTGATCGATGTCATGTGGCTGATCGCCTGATCAGGCAGGACAGCGATCGAAAGTCCTGCCAGCGCCGCGCCCCATGCGGTCATGAGTGGCACGAACAATGGTTGCGCAGCGATCGACGGCCGCTTGCGGCGGCGCGGCGTGAATTCGGTGTTTTCGGACCTGCTGAGACGCATGATGTCCCTTGCTCCTACCCCTGTTGACCCAGCCCGAGGTCAGACCTCGGCTGATGCGGGGAGAGCCGTTTGCCCGGCCCCGCGCTTAACGTCGGCTAGCAAGAGATGGTAAACGTCTTGATAATTTCTCACATTCGTCGCCCAATCGTGACGGGTGCGAACATGCTCGACACCGCGCGTCCGGATGGCGTCCCAATCTTCTCTAGCGTTCAGCAATTCGGAAAGGGCGGCGGCGCAGGCGGCTGGATTGTCGGGTGCAAACAGAAAGCCGGTTTCGCCGTGCCTCATCAGTTCGCGATGGCCGCCGACATCGGATGCCGCGACGATCCGGCGCTGCGCCATCGCTTCCAATGGCTTCAATGGCGTGACCAGATCGGTGAGGCGCGAGCGCTTGCGCGGGTAAGCCAACACGTCGATCAGCGAATAATACCGCTCGACCTCAGCGTGCGGAACGCGGCCTGTCAAGATGACCGCTTCGGGTTCGGGCAGTTTGGACGCAGCCGCGCGCCATTCGGCATCCATCTCGCCCGCACCCACCAGCAGCAAGCGCGCACCGGGGTGCTCGCGCCGAAGCATGGGCATGGCCGCGATCAGATCGTCGACGCCCTCATAATCGTAGAAGCTGCCGATATAGCCGATCACCGGCGCGCCCGGCTCCAGGCCCAGCTCATTCGCCAGCGTGTCGTCGCGTGGAGGAGGATCGCCGAACAGCGACAGGTCCACCCCGTTGCGCATTACGCCGATCTTGCCCGGCGCGATCCCGCGGGCGATCAGGTCGTCGCGCAGGCCATCGCAAATGGTGAAGACCGCGTCGGCGCGTTTGACGATCTGCGTTTCGAGCGCGCGGGTCATGCGGTATTTGATCGAGCCTTCGGTTCCGGTGCGATTGCCGACGGCGGCATCCTCCCAGAAGGCGCGTATTTCATAAACGAAGTGAATGCCCAGCGTCTGAGATGCGCGCCATGCTGCCGCTCCGCAAAGAGCGGGCGAGTGCGCATGAATGACGTCGGGACGCCAGTCTGCGGCCAATTTCCGAATCGAGGTCGCTAAGGCGGCAATCTCGCGGATTTCACTGAGCACGGGGGGACCGGACGCCGCACCAGCGGTGCGGTGGAACGTCAACCCGTCCACAGTCTCGGTATCGGGCGCGCCGGGATCACCTCCGTGCCGCATCCCGGTGATCCCGCGCACTTCCAGCCCAAGCGCTTCCTGTGCTTTCAGGATAGCACGCGTGCGAAAGGTGTAGCCGCTATGCAGCGGCAGCGAATGGTCGAGGACGTGAAGGACGCGCGTCATACGCGGCCATTGCCACGAATGTGCTTAACGGGCCGTCAACCGAAGTCAGGTAGGCCGCGGGCGCAATGATCGACTATTTCGCCCTCGCGCTTGGCCACGGCCTGCTGGCCATCGCATTGCTGCGCCTTGTCTGGCGGGACGATCTCGACGTGGATCCATTGCTGGACGAGCTGAAGAACGCCGAACGCGAACAGCGCAAGCAGGCGAGCGTCGCAGCCCGCAATGCGCGGCGACGCGCGGCTGGCGATGACACATCCCCCACCAATGGCGAGCATTCCTGATGCTCGACCTCATCTTCCTCTCCTTCATCGGCTATGTACTGCTGCTCGGCCTTCGTCGCCCGTTTTTGTGGGTGCTGCTGTATGTCTATATCGACATCATTGCCCCGCAGCGGATCGGCTATGCGATCATCCAGTCGATCCCGATTTCCTTTGTCGCGTTCGGCGCGGCGTTCGGCGGATGGCTGCTGCTCGATCGCAAGGAGGGCGGGCGGTTCAGCCTGAGGCAGGGGCTGATGCTCGCGCTGCTGGTCTATTGCTGGTGGACCACGGGCAACGCCGATTTCCCGGTAGAGGCGCAGACGAAGTGGGAATGGGTGTGGAAAGCCCTGTTCTTCGCGATCTTCCTGCCATTCACCCTGACCACCAGAGCCCGGCTCGAAGGGCTGGCGCTGGTCATGGTGCTGTCCATCGCGACCATCGTCATCGGCACGGGGATGAAGACCGTTTTGGGTGGTGGCGGGTACGAAAACCTCAAATTCTTCGTCAACGACAATAGCGGGATTTACGAAAGCTCGACACTGGCGACGGTCGCCATTGCGCTGACCCCAATGATCGCGTGGTTCACGCGCTATGGGACGATTTTCAAACCGCACTGGGCGGTGACGACCTTTGCCGTTCTGCTGATCTTTGCCTGCCTGATCGTACCGATCGGCACGGAGGCGCGCACCGGGCTTGTCTGCATCGCAGTGCTGGGCGTGCTGGTGCTGCGCTATGTCAAACGCCGGGTGATGTTCATCGCGGCAGGTGCGGCGCTGGGGTTGGTCGCGCTGCCGTTCCTGCCGCAAAGCTATTACGAGCGCATGGCGACCATTGCGCAGCCGGGCGGCGATGAAAGCGCCTCGACCCGCGTGGCGGTGTGGGGCTGGACGCTGGATTACGCATCGAAGAACCCGTTCGGCGGCGGTTTCGATGCCTATCGCGGAAACAGCTTCGCGTATGAAATGCCGGTCACCGAAGAGGTCGGCAACACCACGGCGGTTGAATATCGCGAGGTCGTCGATGAAGGGCGCGCGTATCATTCCGCGCTGTTCGAGTTGCTGGGCGAACAGGGTTATCCGGGACTTGCGATCTGGCTGTTGTTGCAAGGGCTGGGCGTGTGGCAGATGGAGCGGATCTATCGCCGCTGGCGGCACAAACAGAACGAGGAAGAGGCGTGGATCGCTCCGTTCGCGACGTCGCTGTTGCTCGCCAGTCTCGTCTACATCGTCGGCGCACTGTTTCAGGGGATCGCCTATCAGCCGGTGATGCTGATGATCATCGGCCTGCAAATCGGCCTCAATACCTACTGCAAACGGATCGACTCGGCGCGCGATGAGGTGGCGCGGAGCGAGCGCGGATCGGCCACGACGAGGCGCGAGGCGAAGCTCTCCGGCAAACGCAAGCCTCCGCATGCCGTAACGGCATAGACGCCGCCGATTCTGGGCGATTGCGCTAGCCTCTCCGCCCTGCCATGTAGCGGCGCGAACTAACGCTGCGCAGGGCGCAATTCTGCGCGGCTTCACGGCAAGAGGAGCACCCCATGACCCCGCAAGAATTGGCCGCAAAAGTCGGCGAGAATATCGGCACCAGCGAATGGGTCGAAATGAGCCAGGAACGCATCAACCAGTTTGCCGATGCGACCGGCGATCATCAGTTCATCCATATCAATGAAGAAGCCGCCAAGATGACCCCGTTCGGCGGCACCATCGCGCACGGCTTTCTGACGCTGTCGATGATCCCCTATCTCGGCGCGAACAGCGACATGCCCAAGGTCGACAACGTCAAGATGGGCGTGAATTATGGCGGCAACAAAACCCGCTTCATCGCTCCGGTGCGCGCGGGCAAGCGCATTCGCGGCCACTGGAAGCTCACCGAAATGATCGAAAAGCGTCCCGGACAGTGGCAGCAGACCGCCGAGATCACGATGGAGATCGAAGGCGAGGAAAAGCCCGCGCTGATCTGCGAGTGGATCACCCAATACTTCGTCTGAGTTGAATCCGACGCCTCGAAACACCATGTCGCCTCGGTCAGGGGCCGACCGAACTATTTTTGAAAGGTATCCCCTATGTCACGTGACGCAGTAATCGTCTCCACCGCCCGCACGCCGATCGGGCGCGCTTACAAGGGCGGCTTCAACGCCACACCCGGCGCGACACTCGGCGCTTTTTCCTTTGCACCCGCTGTCGAGCGCGCCGGTATCGACGCCGCTGAAATCGACGATGTCGTGTGGGGAGCGGTCCTTACCCAAGGCACGCAGGCCGGCAATATCGGTCGTCAGGTCGCGCTTCGTGGTGGCGCTCCGGTGACGGTCGCTGCCCAGACGATCGACCGCCAGTGCTCATCCGGCCTGATGGCGATTGCGACAGCGGCAAAGCAGATCACGGTCGACAATATGGATATCGTCGTCGGCGGTGGTCAGGATTCGATCTCGATGGTCCAGACCCCGGAAATGCGCGTGCAGATGGACCCATCGCTGCTCGCCATGCACAAAGACGTCTACATGCCGATGCTGCAAACCGCTGAGACGGTTGCGGCGCGCTATGGCATCAGCCGGGAACTGCAGGACGAATACGCGCTGCAATCGCAGATGCGCACTGCTGCCGGTCAGGAAGCGGGTAAGTTCGATGACGAGATCGTGCCGGTCACCACCACAATGATGGTGAAGGACAAGGAAACCGGCGAAGTCAGCCAGCAGGAAATCACCATTACCAAGGACGAAGGCAATCGCCCTTCGACCACGCTGGAAGGCCTGCAATCGCTCAACCCTGTCATGGGTCCGGACAAGGTCATCACCGCCGGTAACGCTTCGCAGCTGTCCGACGGTTCCTCTGCCAGCGTGCTGATGGAAGCCAAGCTTGCCGAGCAAAAGGGCCTTCAGCCGCTCGGTCGCTATATCGGCATGGCGGTCGCGGGCACCGAGCCTGACGAAATGGGCATCGGCCCCGTTTTCGCGATCCCTAAGCTGCTCAAGCAGACCGGCCTGAAGATGGACGATATCGGCCTGTGGGAGCTGAACGAAGCGTTTGCAGTGCAGGTGCTTTACTGCCGTGACAAGCTCGGCATCGATAACGACATCCTCAACGTCAATGGCGGCTCGATCTCGATCGGCCACCCCTACGGCATGACCGGCGCACGCTGCACCGGCCACGCGCTGATCGAAGGCAAGCGTCGCGGTGCGAAATACGTCGTCGTCACCATGTGCGTCGGCGGCGGCATGGGCGCGGCAGGCTTGTTTGAGGTTTTCTGATCATCGGGTGGCGGGGCATTGCCCCGCCACCGACCGAGCGGGTGGTTGAGGTATCGAAAAAGGAAGATCATGACAGATAGGCGCTGGCCAGAGCTCGACTATACCTCTGACAAGACGGTGATCGAGACATGCCACGCCTATCTGCAAGTTATCGGCAAATTGCCGACCCGCGCATTGCCGTGGTGCAACCATGGTTGGCAGCTCGCCCTGCGCGTCGTGCCTCGCGGGTTTCGAACATATCCGATTGTGGCAGGCGAACACGACGCCGAGGTGCTGTTCGATTGCCTTGCCAGCGAAGTGATCGTCGAAACTTCGGCAGGCTTTCGCGGGAGCTTCGCCATTACCGGCCAGACGGTCGCGCGGTTTCTCGCCGATTTCGAGGCGCTGCTGCGCGAGGCTGGGGTCGATACCGACGTTTCAGGCACGCCGAACGAGGTCGATCCGGCGGTTCCCTTCGCCGAAGACACGCGTGAGCGCAGCTGGGACACCGAAACCATCCGGCACATCCACGCCGCCTTTCGCAGCGCCGACCGGGTGTTCGAGCATTTCCGCAGCGGCTTCGTCGGCAAATCCAGCCCGTCGCACTTGTTCTGGGGCAGCTTCGACCTTGCGGTGACCCGTTTCAGCGGGCGCGAGGCCCCGCTCCATCCGGGCGGCTTCCCCAACCTGCCCGATCGCGTGACGCGCGAGGCGTACAGCCATGAGGTCGCAAGCGCCGGGTTCTGGCTCGGCGGCGGGGGTGTCGATGAGGCCGCGTTCTATGCTTATGGCTCTCCCTCGCCCGACGGGCTTGGCGATGCGACTATCAGCGCATCAGGTGCCTATTGGCACAGCGAGCTGGGCGAGTTCGTGCTGCCCTACTCGGCGGTTCGCAAGGCTTCCGATCCGGACGCGCTGTTGCTCGACTTCCTCGAACAGACCTATGCCGCCGTGGCGGACCTTGGCCAATGGGAGCGCGAGGATCTGGAACTTCCCTCGGTCGCTTTCGGCGAGCCCTACGATGTAGAGGCCTACCGCGACTGACCTGCGTGCTTGCAGTGTGACGCCCGAGGCCGCATCATCCCGCTCATGGGCATCATGGAAATCATCGGGATCGCAGGGAGCGTCAGCCTTCTGTCCGGCTGGCGGCTGTATCTGTGCGTCTTCGCGACGGGCCTTGCGATGCGGCTCGATGCGCTGCCGGTGCCCGAGCATCTTGCCAGTCTTGGCGTGCTCGAAAACCCGTGGGTCATGGGCATCGCAGCGTTCGGCGCGCTGGCGGAGTTCTTCGCCGACAAGGTGATGTGGCTCGATAGCGCGTGGGACACGGTGCATACGCTGATCCGTCCAGTGGGCGGAGCGCTGCTGGCGCTCGCTATCGTCGATCCGTCCGACCCGGCGATGCAGGTGATCGCATTCCTGCTGGGCGGCGGGGCAAGCTTTCTCGCGCATGGCGGCAAAGCGAGCGCCCGTGCGGTGGTCAACACCTCGCCCGAGCCTGTCAGCAATCTTGCTGTCTCCAGCGCCGAAGACATCGCCACGGTCGGCCTGCTCTGGCTGGCTTACGAATACCCCGTCATCGCAGCAGGCATCGCGCTGGTTCTGCTGGCGCTGGTGGTTGCCCTGCTGCTGATTGCGCGCCGCATCATCAGGCGATTGTTCTTCAAGACGCCAAAAAACCCGGTACGGCCCGAAGTCAGACCATGAGCCAACAGTCACCGCACGATTGCGCGCCCGAGGCGGCCAGCGATGCCAATTGCGGCGAGGATCGTGGCGGCGAACAATCCGCCCCGCAATGGGTGCTGGTGATGTCGGTGCTCGCCTCAAGCCTTCCCTTCATCGATGGTTCGATCGTCAATGTGGCGCTGCCCGCGATCCGCGCCGACCTTGGCGCCAGCGCAGCGGAAATCCAGTGGGTCTATAACGCTTTCACCCTGCCGCTCGCCGCATTGTTGATGCTGGGCGGAGCGCTGGGTGACAAGTTCGGGCGCCGACGCGTTCTGATGGTTGGCATCGCGATCTTCGGCGCGGCAAGCCTTCTATGCGCCGCTGTACCCACGCTGGAAGCGTTGATCGTCGGGCGCGCAGGACAAGGGATCGGCGGCGCGTTGCTGCTGCCCAACAGTCTTGCGCTGCTGAACGGCGCCTATTCGGGCGAGGCGCGCGGACGGGCGGTCGGCACATGGGCGGCGGCCGGAGCGATCTCCGGAGCGGTCGCGCCGATGGCGGGCGGCTGGCTGGTCGAGAATTTCGCCTGGCCTTCCGTATTCTGGCTGTTGGTGCCGATCAGTCTCATCGCATTCGCGCTTGCCGGATGGAAAGTCGATGAGGTCAAGCGGCCGGACGACGCCGCGACCGACTATTCCGGTGCAGCGGCCGCGACGCTGGGGCTGGCCGGACTGACACTCGGCCTGACGCTGTGGAGCGCGGGCGGAAGTGTGACCATCGCGGTTATCGCTTCGCTCGTCGTCGGGGCGGCATTGCTGGCGGTCTTCCTGATGATCGAGCGGCGCAAGGGCGACCAGGCGATGCTGCCGCTTGCTCTGTTTGGCGGCGCGTGCGTCGTCAGCCTCAATGTGCTGACCTTCCTGCTGTACGGCGCGTTGGGAGCGCTGTTGCTGATCCTGCCTTATGTCCTGATCGAAAGCGGCGGATATTCACCGACCATGGCGGGCCTTGCCATCATGCCTTTCCCCGTGATTATCGGTCTTGGCAGCCGCTATATGGGCGGGATTGCCGAACGGGTTGGCGTGCGCCTGCCGTTGACGATAGGCCCGGCGCTGGTGGCAGTGGGGCTTCTGCTGGCGCTGCGGATAGGGCCGGATAGCTCATATTGGACGAGCGTACTGCCTTCGATTATCGTCATCGGCCTTGGCATGGTTCTGGCCGTCGCTCCGCTTACCAGCGCAGTAATGGCCGCCGTCGAAGACAGCTATGCGGGCACGGCGAGCGGGCTCAACAACGCGGTCTCGCGCACCGGTGGATTGATCGCGGTCGCGCTTATGGGCGGGGTGCTTTCACTGGGCGTGAACGAGCTGTTCGGCGGGTTCCATGGTGCAGTCTACGCGATGGCGGCGGCGGCCTTCGCCGCTGCGCTCACCGGGTGGTTCGGCCTGCGCCAGCTCGATGCGGGACGCGCTTGATCCAACTTTCAGTTTTCTGCTTGTGAGCGCGGGATCAGGAATGCGCCGCGATGAATTCCTCGACCACCGGAGCGACCTTGTCGCGCCAGCGGCTGCCGTTGAAGATGCCGTAGTGACCGGCGCCTTCGGCCATGTAGTACCGCTTCTTGCTCTCTTTCAGACCGGTCGCCAGCTTCAGCGCGGCCTTGGTCTGGCCCAGGCCTGAGATATCGTCCCGCTCGCCTTCGACGGCCAGCAGGGCGGTGTCGGTGATCTTGGTCAGGTCGACCACCTCGCCCTTGTGTTCGAACGTGCCGTTGGGGATCGAGTGCTTCTGGAACACTTCCTCTACCGTCTGGAGGTAGAACTCCGCCGTCATGTCGCACACACTGCGATATTCGTCATAGAAATCCTTGGTCGCCTGCGCGCTGGCATCGTCGCCGGCGGTGAGGTGTTTGAACATCTCGTAATGACTCATCATGTGGCTTTGCAGGTTCATGCTCATGAACGCCGATAGCTGCATGAAGCCGGGATAGACCTCTCGTCCGGCACCGCGATAATTCATCGGCACTTTTGCGATCACGCTGCGGCGGAACCATTCGATCGGGCGATCCATCGCGTGATCGTTGACCGTCGTCGGGCTTTCGCGGGTATCGATCGGGCCGCCCATCATGGTGAGCGTCGCCGGGGTCGCCGATGATTTGTGCAGGTTGAGCAGCGCGGTCGCGGCATAGGCCGGGACCGAGGGCTGACACACCGCCAGCATGTGCGGACGCTGACCGGGCGTAACCTGCTCGATATATTCGAGGAATTCCATCAGGTAATCGATGTAATCGTCGAGATCGAAGCGGCCTTCGTGCACCGGCACCGTCTTCGCGTCGGCCCAGTCGGTGATGTAGACCTCGAACTTCTGCAGCATCCGCTCCACCGTTCCGCGCAGCAGCGTGGCGTAATGCCCGCTCATCGGAGCAACGATCAGCAGCTTGGGCCGGTCGTCATTGATGCAATCGAGGCGGAAGCGCTTCAGATCGCCAAACGGGCGGTTGACCAATGTCGATTCGATCACCGGATGAGGAATGCCATCGATGTCGATTTCGGTAATCCCGAAGGCGGGCTTGCCATATTGCGCGGTGGCGTGGGCGAAAACGTCGAGCGCCTTCGCAGCGATCGGGCCAACCCCGCCATAACTCATGGGGTTGGCAGGGTTCGACAGCATTTCCGAGCTGATCGACGCCATCGAGCTGACGCTGTTCAGCCAGCTGCGTTGAATTTCGTAGGCTTGATAGAGCATTTCGCCGCCTTTTTCCGTATATCAGGTGCTTCAACGAGCAGTTCGCCTGATTATCGACCCCAGTTACACCCAAGTGGGCCTTCCGGAGCCATTGTGCAATGCACAATAGCGCCCATCGATGTGAGTTTCCTTGGGACTGTGCGCTTTTTACACGTGAAAAATGCGCGTCCTGCGACTAGATCATCGGCATAATGAACGGGGTCAGTGAAGAAATCAGCGCAGATGAGGCGCCGCAGGAGAAGAAGCCTCGCTCGCTGGCGCCGCTGCGGATGGTCTATCGCGAGGCCGGAAAATACCCACGCGAGGTGGGCATGGCGCTGCTGGCCTTGCTGGTCACCGCCGTCGGCACGCTTGCGATCCCTGCCGCGATGCAGCTCATCATCGACAGGGGCTTTGGCGGCGATGGCGATATCGGGCGGTGGTTCCGCTATCTGCTGATCATCGCCGGAGTGATCGCGGTCGGCACCGCGTTCCGGTACTATTACGTCAGCTGGATCGGTGAGCGTGTGGTGGCCGACATTCGCCGCAAAGTGCATCGCAACCTGATGCGGCAATCGCCCAGCTTCTACGAAGAAAACAGTCCCAAGGAAATCTCAAGCCGGATGACGGCGGATACAGCGGTGATCGAAACCGTGGTGGGCACGACCGTATCGATCGCCCTGCGCAACGTCTTGCTGGGCGTTGGCGGAACGATCTATCTGTTCTGGCTGCTTCCCGGTCTGACGGTGTGGCTGGCGGTCGGCATTCCGGCGATCATCCTGCCGATCGTATTCTTCGGACGCCGCATCCGCAGCATTTCGCGCGACAATCAGGACCGCGTGGCCGATGTCGGTGCAATGGTAAGCGAGGTGCTCGGCGCGATGAAGATCGTGCAGGGCTTCAACCAGCAGGATCGCGAAGCGGACCGGTTCGGCGACGCGGTTGAGCGGACATTCGATACGGCCAAGCGCCGGATATTGCTGCGCGCAATCATGACGATGATCATTATCGCCGCGATTTTCGGCTCGATCGTGCTGTTGCTGTGGCGCGGCGCAGAGGGCGTTGTCGCGGGTGAGATTACCGGCGGGACGATCGCGTCGTTCGTGGTCGGCGGGTTGATCGTGGCCGGCGCATTCGGCGCGCTGACCGAGGTGTATGGCGATCTGCTGCGCGGGGCCGGTGCGGCCAGCCGTCTTGCAGAATTGCTCGAAGCAAAGCCAACCATCGCCGCGCCGGAGCGGCCAGAGCGCCTGCCCGAGCCTGCACGCGGCAGTCTGTCGTTCCGCAATGTCACATTCCGCTACCCCGCCCGGCCGGAGACCGCGGCGCTCACCGATTTCAGCCTCGAGATCGAACCGGGTGAGACTGTGGCGATTGTCGGGCCATCAGGCGCAGGCAAGTCGACGATTTTCCAGCTGGTCGAGCGCTTCTATGATCCGCAAATCGGCACGATCCGAATGGACGGCGTGCCGCTGAACAAAGCCGATCCCGCCGATGTGCGCGAGCGGCTGGCGCTGGTCCCGCAGGACGGGGTGCTGTTCAGCGCCGATGCCCGTGACAATTTGCGCTATGGCCGGTGGGACGCGAGCGATGCGGAGATCTGGGAGGCGGCGCAGGCGGCCAATGCCGAAGAGTTCCTGCGCGCGTTGCCCCAAGGCCTCGACACGTATCTGGGCGAAGGCGGAACGCAGCTTTCGGGCGGGCAGCAACAGCGTGTGGCGATTGCGCGTGCCTTGCTGCGCGACGCGCCGATCCTGTTGCTGGACGAGGCGACCAGCGCGCTCGATGCAGAAAGCGAACAACTGGTGCAGCAAGCGCTCGATAAGCTGATGGCGCAACGCACCACTCTGGTGATCGCACACCGACTTGCAACCGTGCGCAAGGCCGACCGGATCATCGTACTCGACAATGGTCAGATCGTGGAGCAGGGCTCGCACGACCAACTGGCAAGCCAGGGCGGCCTGTATTCACGCCTCGCCTCGTTGCAGTTCGCTGCAAACGAGGCGGCTTAGCTCTCTGGTTGAGACGATCGACCGGCAGTGGCGTCGTCAAAAACACCCTCTTTTCGACCAAGGGCGGCCATGATCGGACCAATGACGTCATTCTTGCGTCATTAATCCTACATCGGCACCTTCAGGCGCTGACCAACTACGACTCGGGGTAATTTCAAAATGATCAAGAAAACCGCACTTCTGTGCGCGGGTGCTGCTGTATTGGCGCTCGCCGCTCCTGCGCATGCCGACACCAACGAGCAGCACATCGACCTGCTGCTCGACGAAGCCGAGGCCGAAGGCACCCAGCCCGGCACGCCGACGATGAGCTTTGGCAAATGGGGTGTCGATCCCGATCTGTTGTCCGGCGGTGTCGAGCCGGGCGACGACTTCTTCGCCTACGTCAATCAGGAATGGCTCGACGCCAATCCGCTGCCAGCCGAATTCAGCCGGTTCGGCGCGTTCAACCTGCTGCGCGAAAAATCCACCACCGACGTCAAGACGCTGATCGACGAGCTGGTGGCCAAGGACCGGGCCTCGCTCAGCAATGATGAGCTGCGGATCGTCAACACCTACGAAGCGTTTCTGGACACCGATGCAATCGAGGCCAACGGCCTTGCCCCGATCCAGCCCTATGTGAACCGCATCGCTGCCGCGACCTCGCTCGATGATCTGGCGATGCTGTGGGCCAAGGCGGGTTATTCCTCGCCGCTCGGCGGGTTCGTCAATGTCGATGCCAAGCAACCCGACCAGTACGTCGCATATCTCGGTATCGGCGGCCTCGGCCTGCCTGATCGCGACTATTACCTCGACACCAGCGAGAAGGGTCGCGAGATCCAGGCCAAATACAAAGAGTACATGGCCATGATGCTCGAAGCGGGCGGCTATGCCGATCCCGAGGCCGCAGCCGAAGCGGTCTATGCTCTCGAGGCAAAGATGGCGCGTGACGTCATCTGGCCGCGCACGATCCAGCGCAATCGCGACCTCACTTACAACGCGCTGTCGGCTGAAGAGCTTGCGGCACTCAGCGGCGATGTGCCCGTGATGGCGATGATCGAGAAAATCGGTTTTGCCGCTTCGCCCAAATTCGTGGTCAGTCAGATGCCGCCCTCCGAAGAGCGTGCCAAAGAGCTGGGCCTGACCGAAGAGCAGCTGTCGCAGATCGGCAGCGGGCTTCCCGGCATGATGAAGTTGATCAACGAAACCCCGGTCGCGACCTTGCAGGCCTGGTCGATCAAGCAGTTCATTTCCGATCGCAACCACCTGCTCCCCAAGAAGTACGACGAGGCGCAATTCGAATTCTACGGCAAGACGTTGCGCGGTACGCCCGAACAGCGCCCCCGCTGGAAGCGCGCGATTGCAGCGACCGAAGGGTCTCTCGGCGAGCTGGTCGGCAAGTCCTATGTCGAGCGGTACTTCCCGGCCGAAAACAAGGCGGCGATGGACAAGTTGGTCGCAAATCTGAGGCTCGCGATGGCGCAGTCGATCGACGAGATCGATTGGATGGGTGAGGAAACGAAGAAGCAGGCCCTGGCCAAGCTCGACAGTTTCGACCCCAAGATCGGCTATCGTGATAATCTTGAGGTTTATGAAGGCCTCGAAGTGACGGCCGACAACCCGATTGCCAATGAAATCGCAGCCGAAAAATGGCAGCTGAAGGACAATGTCAGCAAGCTCGGCGGGCCGATCGACCGCACCGAGTGGTTCATGACCCCGCAGACGGTCAACGCCTATTACAACCCGACCAAGAACGAGATCGTGTTCCCTGCAGCGATCCTGCAGCAGCCGTTCTTCGGTCTGTCAGCCGACATAGCGGTTAATTACGGCGCGATCGGCGGGGTTATCGGACACGAGATCGGCCATGGGTTCGACGATCAGGGATCGAAATACGACGCCACCGGCAAGCTCGAAAACTGGTGGACCGACAAAGATCGCGCCAATTTCGACGAGCGCGGCGATGCTCTGGTCGAGCAGTACAATGCTTTCTGTCCGCTCGATGACGGGGAAACCTGCGTCAACGGGCGCTATACACTGGGCGAAAATATCGGCGACCTCGGCGGGCTATCGCTGGCCTATCGCGCTTACAAGATCGCGACCGAAGGGCAGGACGTGCCTGTCATCGACGGCCTTACCGGCGATCAGCGGTTCTTCCTTGCATGGGCGCAGGTGTGGCGCTCTGCGCAGCGCGAAGAGAACTATCGCCAGCGCCTGCGCACCGACAGCCACAGCCCTGAAGAATACCGCGTCAACGGCGTCGTGCGGAACATGGACGCCTGGTATGAAGCGTTCGGCGTGACCGAAGAGCATGAGCTTTATCTGGCGCCCGAAGAGCGCGTGCGTATCTGGTAACGTCGTTTTTTCGCACCCCATCCGGGGCGCGATTTCCTCGGCCCATTCGGGCCTGCGGGCGCGCAGTCGCGCTTGCGATCGCTGACGCGATCGTGCTCCGCGACTAGGTCGATGGCCTGGAGTGGATCGGACACGTAAGGGTCCGCAAGGGCGACCGCCCGTCCGCAGCGACGCGACCTTTAGGTCGCATGAGCGAGGAAATCGCGCTCGCGGATGCGAGTGCGGAACAAAGAAATTGACTTGGCTCCGCACGGTGCCAAGTCGAAACCATGACAATTCTCCAACTGCTGATTATCGCGGTCGTTCAGGGGATCACCGAGTTCCTCCCGATTTCGTCGTCCGGGCACCTCATCCTGATTCCGTATCTGACCGATTTTCCCGACCAAGGCCCGCTGATCGATGTCGCGGTCCATGTCGGTTCGCTGCTGGCGATCATCGTCTATTTCTTCAAGGACGTGGTCGTGCTCGCCCGCGGTGGGTTCGCCAGTATTGGCATCGGCAACGCACCTTCGGAGCGAAAGCTGTTCTGGTGGATCGTTCTCGGGACGATTCCGGCGGTGCTGTTCGGGCTTTCGATCAAGCTCGGCGCGTTCAATTCTCTGGCGGAAACATGGTTCGGCATCACCGTGATCGATGATGACCTGATGGCGTCGATCCGCTTTACCGACCTCATCGCGTTCAACCTGATCACCTACGGCATCCTGCTCGGCATCGCCGACTGGCTGGGCAAGGAGCTCAAGGATTTCGAGGATATGAGCTGGCGCGACGGGCTGCTGGTTGGCCTGGCTCAGGCGTTGGCGATCATTCCGGGCACCAGCCGTTCCGGCGTGACCATGACGGCGGCGCGCGCGCTGGGATACAAGCGGGTCGAGGCGGCGCGGTTCTCGTTCCTGTTGTCGATCCCGGCGGTGGCAGGTGCAGGCGTGCTGATCGTGCCTGAAATCTTCGAAGCGGGGACCGAGCTGGCGCTGGACGCTTTGATCGCCGGGGTGCTGACCTTTATCTCCGCATTCCTCACCATGGCGTTCCTGATGAATTTTTTGAAACGCGCGTCGATGCTGGTCTTCGTGGTCTATCGTGTCGCGATGGGCTGCGCTCTTCTGTATTTCTTCTAAATTTGCGCATCCGGGTTCTTTTTCGGAACCGGACGGGGGTGCTGCGTTTTATGCAAGTGAAGGAGCGAAAGATCTGACATGGCGTTGCTGGTACTTATCGTGATTGGAGCATTGCTGGGCTGGGTGGCATCGATCATCACGCGCACCGAGGCACCGCGCGAAGTGCTGCGCCAGATCGTGCTCGGCCTGTTTTCAGCTTTGGTCGCCGGTTTGATCGTCAATCAGGGCACCATTCTCGGCGGGCTTTCGCTGCTGGCGCTCGGTACAGCCATAGCCGCCGCCATCGCCATGCTGGTGCTGTACCACGGCGCTTTCCGTCGCAGCGAAGCGTAGCCGCTCACACCGGGTCCGCGTTGCTCCCGCGACCGCCGCGCAGGTGATATTCCTGAGTGCCCCGGTTCACCACATTATCGACATCGATGATCGCCGAATTGGCGTAAGTGAAGCTGGGTGCGAGGCTGCGATACAGCCGGTCGAAATCGCGCTCCACCGTCTGCCGGTAAAGATCGTCAAAGCTTTCGATCACAAAGTAGGTCGGTTGCAGGTCGCTGATCACGTAATCGGTGCGCATCACCCGATCGACGTTGAGCATGATGCGATTGGGGCTCTTCGCCTCGACTGCAAACCGCGCCTCGGTCGGGCCTGACAAGATGCCTGCGCCATAGGCCTTGATCCCGTCCTCTTCTTCGATCAGTCCGAATTCGACCGTGTACCAGTATAACGCGCCCAGCGCCTTGAGCCGGTTATAGCGCATCGCTTTCCACCCGGCGCGGCCATATTCCTGCATGTAATCGGCATAGACTGGGTCGGTCAGCATTGGGACGTGCCCGAACACGTCGTGAAAGACGTCAGGCTCCTGAATGTAGTCGAAGGTTTCACGCGTACGGATGAAATTGCCTGCGGGGAAGCGGCGATTGGCGAGGTGCCAGAAGAATACGTGATCGGGGATCAGCATCGGCACGGGCACGACGCTCCACCCGGTCAGCGAGCCAAGTTCCTCTGACAAGGCGCCGAATTCCGGGATGCCTCCGCGCGCGAGGTCAAGCTTGTCGAGGCCTGCCATGAATGCGCTCGCCGCGCGTCCGGGCAGCACTTCCATCTGGCGCAGAAACAGATCGTCCCACACCTGATGGTCTTCTGACGAATAGTCTGTTTGCGCCGGTTCCAGCCAGTCATCGCCCAGATGCGCCGGTTTAGCGAGTGGCGCGGTGAACACGTCCTCGGGCAGCTCTGGCAGCTTGGTAAAATCGGTTTGGTCGGTCACGAGTGTAGCCATATTCATGCCTTTGAGATTACCACCGCTAAGAGACAAGAACAAATACGAAGGAGATCGCATGGGGTTGAAGGGCAAGGATTACCGCAGGCTGCTGGAACCGATGACCGAAGAACTGGTCGGGATGGCGCGCTGGGCACGGACGACGGGTGCGCGGATCGTGGTGCTGTTCGAAGGGCGCGACACAGCAGGAAAAGGCGGTGCGATCCGCGCGGTGCGCGACAAACTGAACCCGCGGCAGTGTCGCACGGTCGCCTTGGGCAAGCCAACCGATGATGAACGCGGCCAGTGGTATTTTCAGCGCTACATCAAACATTTGCCGACAACCGGAGAAATCGTGCTGTTCGATCGCAGCTGGTACAACCGCGCAGGCGTCGAAAAGGTCATGGGTTTTGCCGATGACGATCAGGTGAAGCAGTTCCTCGAACAGGTGCCGGTGTTCGAGAAATTGCTGACCGACGATGGTATCCTGCTGTTCAAATACTGGCTGACGACCGATCAGGAACGACAGGAAGAGCGCCTGGCCGAGCGGCTGAGAGACCCGTTGAAACGCTGGAAGCTGTCGCCCATCGATCTCGCCGCGCGCGAGCAATACGATGCCTACACCAAGGCGCGCGAGGCGATGTTGCAGGCGACGCATTACAAGCACGCACCGTGGACGCTGGTGGATTTCAACGACCAGAAACGCGGGCGACTAACCCTGATCCGCAACCTGCTCGACCGGTTGCCGGACACGCATGTGGAGCCGCCGGAGATCGAATTTCCCGAACTGGGTCGCACGCCCAAGGCAGAAAGCTATGCGGTAATCGAACCGATCGAGGACTATCCGATAAAGGATTGACCGCCACCCCTTGTTCATATAAAGATGATATCACAATTATATGAACAAGGGGAAATTTTGATGACAAACGATGCGCATGCAATGGCGGTCAGCCGCGAGAGTGGCACCAACAGCCATAATGGGTATTTCATGCTGTTGGTGGTCGTGGCGACGCTCATAGTGCCGCCGTTGATTGCGGCGACCATGATCGGATCGAAAGGGGCCATCATCATCGGCAGCCTTGTCGGGTTGGTCACATCGCTGTTGTTGAGCATCGGTTTCTTCATGATCCAGCCGAACCAGGCGGTGGTGATCACTCTGTTCGGCGAATATCGCGGCACCACGCGTAAAGAGGGACTGCACTGGGTCTGGCCGTGGATGATGAAGGAAAAGGTCAGCGTCCGCGCCCACAACATTCACTCCGAAAAGGTCAAGATCAACGATCTGCGCGGCAACCCGATCGAAATCGCGTGCAACGTCGTGTGGCGCGTCTCCGACACGGCGCAAGCGGTGTTCGATGTCGACGATTACAAGGAATTCGTGAACATCCAGATCGAGGCGGGCCTGCGCACGGTCGGCGCCCGCCATCCCTATGACGACATGTCCGATGAAGACGAGACGACGCTTCGGGGCAGCGCCGACGTGGTCAACAAGGAACTGATCGAAGAGCTGAACGAAAGGCTGAAGGTCGCCGGCATTGTCGTCGATGAAGCCGGATTGACCCACCTTGCCTATGCATCGGAAATCGCCGGAGCCATGCTCCGCCGCCAGCAGGCTGATGCGGTGATCGCGGCCCGTCAGAAAGTCGTGATCGGCGCTGTCGGCATGGTCGAGGATGCGCTTGGCAAGCTGTCGCGCGACGGGATTGTCGATCTCGATGACGAACGGCGCGCGGCCATGGTGTCGAACCTGATGGTGGTTCTGTGCGGTGATCGGGAAGCGCAACCCGTCGTCAACGCTGGCACGCTCTACCAGTAAGTAAGCGACAAAGGAGCCAGCATGGCTGCGCCCTCCCAGAAACCCGCCAAAAAGGCCTTCGCCCTCCGTCTCGACCCGGCGGTTCACGCCGCGATCGAGCGGCTGGCGGCGGCCGAATTGCGCTCAGCCAACGCCGAGATCGAAGTGCTGCTGCGCGAGGCTCTGGCCGAGCGGGGGATCGAAGTGGGGCGGACCAAGGCTCCAAAGCGCGGACGACCGCTGAAGGACGGTGCCTAGGCGCAGGCGCTGGCTTTCATCACATGGCGTGCGTCTTCGGCAAAGGCGCCTAGCTCGAAACCGTCTCCACCGCGCCGCATTGCGAGGTGCAGTGGCTCATCGGCGATGGCGGGCGACATTCCTCTAAAGGTGAATGCGGTGAGTGTGTTGTCGCCCAATTCGCTGGCGGCGAGCTGCAGCAGCAGACTGGCAGTCAGCGGGCCGTGGACCACCAGTCCGCGATAGCGTTCGACATCGCGCGCATAAGGCGCATCGTAATGGATGCGGTGGGTGTTGAAGGTCAACGCGGAATAGCGGAACAGCAATCTTGGATCGGGCGTGAGGGTCCGGGTTGTCTCCCAGTCCGAATGATCGAACTCTCCGCCACCCGGCTCCGGTGGGCTGAGCGGAGCATCACTTGCAGCGGTGTCGCGATAGACGAGCGTTTGTGTCTCGACCACCGCAAGCGCCTCGTCTGCACGGGTCTGATGCTCGACGTCGACGAAAGCCAGCGCGCCCGAACTACCCTGCTTTTCGCTGATCGAAGCGACCCGGCTGGTGCGCAAAATCGTCGCTCCGATCGCCAACGGCGCGTGGAATTCGATGCGGCTCGATGCCCACATCCGGCGCGGCATGGGAAATGGCGGCAGGAAGCTGTCGGCGCTGTCATCGCGCAGCGGGTGACCGTCTTCGCCCAGCCGCGCAGTCGTCGCATCGGGCGTGCATAACGCGAAGTGGATGCCCTGCGGCATCAGCGCGGGTTCCGGATGCGGCAGGTCGAATGCCGCCAGCCAGCGCGATGCGAGCCCCTCATCAAGCCGGTCGGTCGCGCTCGTCTCGCGCCCGATCCATGCGTCCCATTCGCCCATCAGGTCGCCCGCTCAAACACCGCCGCGATACCCTGCCCACCGCCGATGCACATGGTTTCAAGGCCGTAGCGGACTTCGCGCCGGTGCATTTCGTGCGCCATATCGGCAAGAATGCGTCCTCCGGTGGCGCCGATGGGATGGCCAAGCGAGATGCCTGAGCCGTTGACGTTGAGGATTTCCCGGCGGCTGTCGTCGTCGCTCCAACCCCAGCCTTTCAACACCGCCAGCACTTGGGGTGCAAAAGCTTCGTTGAGTTCCACCAGATCGATATCGTCCCAGCGGTATCCGCGCCGCTCGAACAGGCGCTCAACGGCGGGGACCGGGCCGATCCCCATGCGCGAAGGGTCACAGCCTGCCGCTGCCCAGCCGCCGAACCACAGCATCGGTTCGAGGTCGAGCTCCTCAAGCTTGTCCTCGGCGACCACGAGGCAAGCCGCCGCCGCATCATTCTGCTGGCTGGCATTTCCTGCGGTGACGATGGCGTGCGCGTCGCGTTTGCCATCGATGGAGCGGAGGCTGCCCAGCGTTTCCATCGAGGCATCGGCGCGAAATCCTTCGTCCTTGGCAAAGGTCACCGGATCGCCGCGCCGTTGGGGCACCTCGACCGGCACCAGTTGTGCATCGAACTTGCCCGCCTCCCACGCAGCGGCGGCGTTTTGATGCGAGCGCACGGCATAGGCGTCGGCGTCCTCGCGCGAGATGTCGTAATCCTTGGCGAGGTTTTCAGCGGTTTCGATCATGCCGGTGATCACCCCGAACCGCTCGATCGGCTGGCTCATCACCCTCCCGCGAGAAAGGCGATCGTGCAGCGTGATGTCGCCCATCCGCGCACCCCCGCGTCCTTGCAGCGTGTAATGCTCGACGTTGGACATGCTCTCGCACCCGCCTGCGACCACCACATCGGCCATGCCGGTTTCGACCATCATCGCTGCGTTCGCGACCGCTTGCAGGCCAGAGCCACAGCGCCGGTCCAACTGGTAGCCAGGCACTTCGAGCGGAAGACCGGCGGCGAGCCAGCTCCAGTGACCGATGGCGGGAGCTTCTGCATTGCCATAGCCTTGCGAGAACACGACATCGTCGACGCGTGCGGGGTCGATGCCGCTGCGCTCGATCAGCGCCTTGAGGATGACCGCGCCCAGCTCCCCGGCATTCATGCTGGACAATCCGCCGAGGAACTTGCCGACGGGGGTACGGAGTGGTGAAACGATTGCTGCTTTACGTGGCATTAGAAACTCCGCTCGTGCTGAGCTTATCGAAGCACTGCACTTCCTTGATCCCGCCGTCTAAAGTGAAAGACAGCCCTTCGACAAGCTCAGGGCGAGCGGGTGTTTTGTTGATCCGAAAGAGCGACGGTCCCGGCATCCACCAATTTGCCAATCGTTCCGCTCGAAAGACCAAGCCGATCAGCAAGCACCTCTTCGGAATGCTGGCCGAGATAGGGCGCGGGGGCGGGGTCGCCCGGCTCCTGAGCAGGCAGGTTGGCAAAGGAGCGAGTCGCCGGATATTCGAAACCTGACGGGTTCGCGGGCGAAGGGCCGAACAGCGGGTTATCGGCCACCAGCACCGGGTCGTTCGCCGCTTCATGCGCAGTCCGATATTTCTCAAAGGTGCAGCCATTCGCGGCCATCCGCGACTCGAGCGCGACGTAGTCGTGGCTTCCTGCGACATTCTGGAAGAGTTCGAACAGCGCATGGCGATGCTCGAAGCGCGGACGGTCGCCATCGGCGAATTTCGCTCCGACTTCGGCCTCCAACTGGCCGATGGGTGTCGCAAGGCCGAACGCATCGACCAATCCGCCCCATTGCTTCGGCGTGAGTGCGGCGACCATGAAGCGGACGCCATCCTTGCTGCGGAAGTCGCGCCCGAATGCGCCCCAGATCGCGTTGCCGAGCCGCTCGCGATCCGACCCGCGATAGAGCATCTCCGCCATCATTCCGGAATTCGCGACCGTGCCGATGGCGACGTCACCCAGCGGCACGCGCACCTCGCTGCCTTTGCCGATCGCATCGCGGTGACGCAGCGCGGCGAGCAGGGCAAAGGCGCAGTAGGCCCCGGTGATGAAGTCCCACGCCGGCAGCACCTGATTGACGGGCGGCGCAGTGGCCATGTCCCAGTCTTCCGGTCCGGTCATGAGCGGATAGCCGGACGCGGCGTTGACGGTGAAGTCCATCGCCTGACGCCCGTCATGCCAACCCATGATCCGCACAGAAGTCATGTCCGGCGCTCCCTCGGGTTGCGCCGACTTCATCGCCGCGTGGCTCAGGAAGCTCTTTTCCGGCAGGTTGGTGATGCACTGGCCGGTCCTGGCAGCCAGTTCGACACACAATTCACGGCCCTCGCCGCTGCGCAGATCGAGCGCGACCGATTTCTTCGCGCGGTTGAGGTTTTCCCAACTGAGCGAGCGGCCCTCTTTGGTCAGCATGTAGCGGTCGTAATCGAGCCCGCCCGCCTTGTGATCGACGCGTATGACCTCGGCGCCCATCTGCGCGCAGTACAGGCCCGCGGTGGGCGAGGCGACGAAGCTGGAGACTTCGATGATCGAGAGGTCTGATAATAATTGATACATTAGAGTCCCTGTTTGCGTGCCAAGCCACCCGCCCCCTCCACCCTTCCACCCGG
>JBCCBW010000016.1:0-86236 GCA_039033835.1 Pseudomonadota bacterium | reverse complement strand
GCGGCTTCACGGCGGCGTTCCATTTCGGCGATATTGGCAGACATTCTCGGCCCCTGATGAATTGGTTTCAGAGGTCGTTGCCGCAGCGTCGCGGCAGGGTCAACGTGTCAAAAGCGCAGAGTCACCGCGCGGGCCAGTGCAGGCGAGATCGATTCCGTTACGCGCAGCACCTTGGTCATACCGATATTGGCCTCGTCGCGATCCTTTTCGATTGCCTCGACAATTTGCCGCGCGCATTCTTCGGGCGGCATCTTTTTCATTGGGTTACCGTCGTTCATCTGGGTATCGACCACCGGCGGCAGAGCCTCAATCACGCGGATATTCATGTCCCTCAGCTGTTCGCGCAGTGCGAGCGAGTAGAACCGCAGCCCGGCCTTCGTCGCGCAATAAACCGGCTGACGAGCCGCTGGCGCAATGGCGAGGCCGCTGGTGACGTTAACGATCGCGGCTTGCGGTCGAGCCTTCAGGTGTTCCATCAGCCCGGCAATCAGCCGGATCGGCGCGGAAAGATTGGCGTAGATGCAATCGTCCGCCGCATCGGCATCGACCGCGCCCCTACCCTCCTTTGGGCGAAAATCATGGTCGACCAGTTGCCCGGCATTGTTGAGCAGCAAATCGATCTCACGCTGACCCCATTCGGCGAGCAGGGCATCGACGCCAGCTGCATCGGACAGGCTGGCGGAAATGGTCTCGAACCCCTCCGCCTGCATCTGCGCAAGCCGCTCTGGATTTCGCCCGGTCACGATGACACGCGCACCCTTGGCCTTTAGCTGTCGCGCCATTTCGCGACCGATCCCGGCAGTCCCGCCGGTCAGCAGGATCGTTTTGTCTGACAGTTCCATATCGCTTGCCTACTTCAACAGCACCAGTTCCTCAGCCATGGTGGGGTGGATCGCGGTGGTGGCGTCGAAATCCGCCTTGGTCAGCCCGGCCTTAACCGCGACGGCAGCTGCCTGCATGATCTCCGGCGATTCCGGGCCGATCATGTGCACGCCGACGATCCGGCCATTCGCGGCGTCGGTCACCATCTTGTAGAGCCCGCGCTCATTGCGTCCGGCAACAACGTTCTTCATCGGGCGGAAATCCGATTGGAAGACCTTGACGCTGCCGAGCTTGTTGCGCGCTTCGCCTTCGGTCATCCCGACCGAGGCGATGGGCGGGTGACTGAACACCGCGCTGGGAATGCAGGAGTGGTCAACGGCGTAGGGTTCGACATTGCCGAACACGCTATCGGCGAAGGCCTGACCTTCGCGGATCGCGACCGGGGTCAACTGCACCCGATCGGTGACATCGCCGACAGCGTAAATATGATCGACATTTGTCTTTGAGAAGGCGTCGACTTTTATCGCGCCTCTCTCGCCCAACTCAACCCCGACTGTCTCAAGACCCAACCCTTTGGTGTTGGGGTTGCGCCCGGTGGCGATCATCACCTGATCATAGATGCGCTCATCCTCGCCGGTCATCTTGACGTTGAGCGTGCCATCTTCCTGTTTCTCGACATATTCGAATTGAGCGTTGAAGCAGAATTCGATCCCCTTCGTCAGGGATATCTGCAGCAGCCGGTCGCGCAGCGCCGCTTCATAGCCGCGCAGGATCACATCGGACCGATTGGCGATCGTGACCTTGCTGCCGAATTCGTTGAAAATCCCGGCAAATTCGTTCGCGATATAGCCACCGCCCGCGATCAGTATCCGCTTCGGCACTTCGTCCAGATGGAATGCCTCGTTCGATGTGATCGTGTGCTCATTGCCGGGAAAATCGGGAACGTGCGGGCGAGCGCCGGTGGCCACGAGAATATATTTCGCGGTTACCTTTTTCCCGCTGGCGAGCGTGATCTCATGATCGCCGGTAATCTCCGCGCGCTCCCGGATGATCTCGACATTGTGATTGTCAAGCGTCTCGCCATACAGCCCTTCGAGGCGATCGATGTCCTGCTGCACATGATCGCGCAGCTTCACCCAGTCAAAACTCTTGCCTTCGATGGTCCAGCCGAACTGCTTTGCGTCCTCAAGATCTTCGGCAAAGTGGGCGCCGTAAACGAGCATCTTCTTGGGCACGCATCCGCGGATGACACATGTCCCGCCGACACGGTATTCCTCGGCAACCGCTACCTTCGCGCCATGGGCGGCGGAAACGCGGCTGGCGCGGACCCCGCCGGAGCCTGCGCCAATCGTGAAGAGATCGTAATCGTATTCGGCGGACATAAACGCGCTCCTGTGTTGTCGGCGCGATATGGCCTGCCCGTGCGAGCTTGCCAACCGCGCCGTGCAACGGAAACGCTATCTGCGCGAATAGCCGGACTTTTGAAGACCCGGCCAGTTCGTGTCAGCCTTCAGCTGCGCGTGCCCCGCCGCCATGACCGCCCGAGCCACCGCGCCTGCCGCCGCCGCCGGGGCGACCGCGTCCACCACCGCCGGGACGACCACCGCCTCCTGGCCGACCTTTCCGGCTGGAGTGCTTGTTCTTGGGCTTGCCTTGAGGCCGACTATCCGATCCATTCGGCCCGTCGCCTCTCGGGCGACCACCACCAGCGGGTTTCGGACGGATTTTCTTCTTCGAAACACGCGTCTGTCCCCGTGGCGGTGGCTTTGTCGGGCCGACGCCTTCCACCACTGCGCGGAAGTTCTCCGGCAGGGGAAGCCGTTCAAGCTCGGCATCGGTCGTGCGCTGAATATCCTTGAGATACGCGCGCTCGTCCTCGGCACAGAATGCGATCGCTATGCCGTCGCGTCCGGCGCGCGCGGTGCGACCGATCCGGTGGACATATTGCTCCGGCACGTTGGGCAGTTCGTAATTGATCACGTGGCTGACGCCGGGAATATCGATCCCGCGCGCGGCCACGTCGGTGGCGATCAGGATCGAGGTTTTACCCCGGCGGAACTCATCGAGAGCACGCTGACGCTGGCCCTGCGACTTGTTTCCGTGGATCGCATTTGCCTGAATGCCGCGCTGGCTCAGCTTTTTCACGACGCGATCTGCGCCGTGCTTGGTACGCGCAAAGATCAGCACGCGTTCCAGATCACCCGGCACATCGTGTTGGCCGGACAGGATCAGTTCGAGCAGTGATTGCTTTTCGTTCTGCTGCACCATGAACAGGAACTGCTCGATGCGCTCTGCCGTGCTGCTCTCCGGCGTGACCGAAACCTGTACCGGGTTTTTGCAATATCCGCTGACCAGTTCCTTGATTGCCTTGGGCATCGTCGCGCTGAAAAACAGCGTCTGGCGATCCTCGGGCACGAGTTTCTTGATCGTGCGCAGCGCGTGGATGAAGCCGAGATCGAGCATCTGGTCGGCCTCGTCGAGCACCAGGACTTCGACACCCGACAAGTTGAATGCCTTCTGGTCGATCAGGTCGAGCAAGCGGCCCGGCGTTGCGACGAGAATATCGGTCCCGCGATGCAGCTTGTTGCGGTCCTTGTTGACGCTGGTCCCGCCGACGATGACCTGAACCTTCAGGCCTGCGAGCGCGCCATAATCCTTGGCGCTAGTCCCGATCTGCACCGCCAGTTCGCGCGTCGGCGCAAGCACCAGCATGCGGCAAGACTTGAACGGGATGCGGTTGTCGGCCTCGCGCAGACGGTCGATGCTGGGGAGCATGAACGCGGCGGTCTTGCCAGTGCCAGTTTGCGCGATACCGAGCAGGTCGCGACCCTCGAGAACCGGCGGAATGGCCTGTTCCTGGATCGGCGTAGGTGTGTCGTATCCTTTCAGGTCCAATGCCTGAAGAACGGGCTGCGACAGCCCGAGATCATCGAATGTAGTTGTCATGTGTACTCACAAAATGTGCGACGCGCAGATGGATTCCAGGCGGAATCATCGCGCGGCGCGGGGGTAAAAACCGCCCGCGTGAAAAGGGAAGTCTAAGGAAATTCAATTCGAAACGCTGCCGGGGCGGATAACTCAGAGCCGCCGCATCACGCTGGCAGGTGCGTTTCGGTTGAAGCGCAGATGGATGCTGCACTGCAAAAAGTCAATCACCTTCTCATATAACGGCACCGAAAGAACGCGCGAGGTTTCGGCCATCCTAAAGGCAATCTCCTCGTACAAGATAACGTCCACCAAAACGCATCGGTACCGGCACTTTGCGTCCATCAGGAAGACTGCGCTGCGCATTGATGTGTAAATGAGGTTCTTCTGTATTGCCGGAATTTCCCACCCGCCCAAGCATCTGGCCGACTGAGACAGTCACACCTTCTTCCACCTGAACGCTACCCCGCTTGAGATGCGCCATTACAACTTCGATGTTCTTGCATTGTAAAACGACGAGATTCGCGCCTGACGACGAGCGGTATCTGTGCCCCGCTGGTAGGTCGGGTTTCTCATTCTCGCTCTGCAATACTTTCCCAGTGCAAGGTGCGAAAACTGGCGCCCCAAAGACTGCGTATCTCGCGGGATCGCGAGGCTTGGGGTGCCACGACGTTTCCAAGACTGTCCGAAATCCGAGAGCATTGTGCCGAACAAAATCAACTGAGTGCTTTTCGAATGAAGCACCTGTGCTGCTCCCCTCCGCGAAGTGAAGATTTAGAGCCGTTGAGGCTCCCGCCGATAGAGCGCAATATCGGTCCCCTTCAGGCAATGGCGCCGCTAGGTCGACGTGCGCTGTGTCTGGAGAAATGCGACCGCCGATACCCTGCCAAATCAGGACCGATGCAAACCCAACAAGAAATAACGCGAGCACGGCGTTCTTTGGGTCCGGTCGTTTGTTGACGATCAGCGATCGACGGTAAAACCGGATCGAAGCTCCTGCCAGTAGCAGAATGTAAAGGAATCCCCCAGCTGTCGGCGGATATACCCAGACACCCGCCAAGAGAAAGCCTAACAGTACGGCGGTTGCAGCGATAATGAAATATATCGCCTGCTGGCGCGGCATTGCGGGCGCGAAGAAAATCGCCGCCAGCATCGCAAGGACTATGGCATTTTGAACAATGATAGCGACTAGTAGCACGGCTGTCAGGTGCTCTATTTTACTTCATTGGGCAAACCCAACCCCGCAGCCTTCATCAACGCCGTCGTGCTTGGGTCAAACTCCCCCTCGCCGCCGTCAATCGCTTTCGCCATCGACTTGCCGAGCTCCACCCCGAACTGATCGAACGGGTTGATCTGCATAAGCACCGCGTTCGCAAATGTGCGGTGTTCGTGGAACGCGATCAGCGCTCCGAACGTCGCGGCGTCGCAATCGTCGAGCAGGATCGTCGCGGATGGACGGTCGCCCGAATAGGCGCGTGCGGGATCGTCGGCGTCCTTCCCCGCCATCAGCGCCGCACCCTGGGCGAAGCAGTTCATCAGCAATTGGCGGTGATGCGACGGGTCAAGCTCGTCTCCGGGCGCGATGCTTGCGATGAAGTCCACCGGCACCAGATGCGAACCCTGGTGGAGCAGCTGGAACACGGCATGCTGCGCGTCTGTGCCCACCCCGCCCCATGTGATCGGCGCTGTCGCAGCTGACACAGGATCGCCGCCGACGGTCACGCTCTTGCCGTTCGATTCCATCTCAAGCTGCTGGAGATAGTCGGGCAGCAGCGCGAGCCGCTCATCATAGGCGAACACTGCGCGCGTCTGACAGCCACGCAGCCGGGTGTAATACTGGTCGGCAAAGGCTGCGAGCAGCGGACCATTCGCCCTCCCCTCCGTCTCGCGGAAATGCGTATCCATCGCCTTCGCGCCTGCCAGCATCGCCCGGAACTCTTCCATCCCGACCGCAAGCGCGACCGGGAAACCGATCGATGACCACAGCGAATAGCGCCCGCCGACGCTTTCGGGAAACGGCAGAATACGCGTTTCATCGACACCCCATTCGACCGCACCTTCGGGATTGGCAGTCAGCGCGATCACCCGTCCGCTGGGATCATCAACGCCGCTGTCATCGAGCCATTTGAGCGCGCTCGCCGCGTTGGTCATGGTCTCGATCGTGGTAAAGGTCTTGGATGCAACCGCGATCAGTGTCGTCGCCGGGTCGCAGGCCTCGAATGCCTGTTCGAGCGCGAGGCCATCGATGTTCGACACGACATGCACATCGACCAGCTTCAAATCGCGCGTCAGCGCATCGACCGCAAGGTCCGGCCCGAGCGCCGATCCGCCGATGCCGATATGGATGAGATGCTCGATCTCGCCCAGCGCGCCTTGATGGATCGCCTCAACCAGCATGCCCATCCGCGCAAGCAGAGCGTCGGCCTCCTCGACATCAGCCTCGGTCCCGCTACCGCGCATCGCGCCATGCGTCGCCGCGCGCCCCTCCGTCGGGTTGACGATCCCCCCGCCGAACAAGGCCTCGCGCGCCCGCCCGAACTCACAAGAGTCGGCCAGAGCCTCGAAAGCACCGAGCGCCGCATCATCGAGATGGGTCTTCGACCAATCGAGCTGGATGCCCACCGCATCGAGATCATCGAGCGGGAATTCGAGCCGCTGACTGAGCTTCGCCGTCCGCTGTGGATCGGCGTCGAACAGCTCCTGCAAGGTCGCTTGCGGAAGCTTGCCCAAACGGTCCCAGGCGGCGGAAATCGGATCAGTCATTGGCAAAGCCTCTTTGCGTGTTGCGTCTGCGCGATTAAGGGTGCGCGTGATGGATGTTAAGACCCAATACGAAACGATTGCGACGCCGCAAGGCGATCACGGCGAAACCGAGGAAAACAAAGAAAGCTGGCTGAGCTTCGGCCTGTTCCTGATGAAGCTGGTGCTGGCGGTGCTGATCTTCCGCAGCTTCGTCTTCTCACCCTTCTCGATCCCGTCGGAAAGCATGCTGCCACGGCTGTGGAACGGCGACTACCTGCTCGCTGCCAAATGGCCGTATGGCTATTCACGCTATTCGCTGCCCCAGAACGCTCCGCTGATCCCCGGCCGGATTTTTGCCGGGCAGCCTGAGCGCGGAGACGTGGTCATCTTCAAACACCCGATCGACGAACAGGATTATATCAAGCGCGTCATTGGCTTGCCGGGTGACACTATTGGAGTGGTCGATGGCAGGGTCGTGTTGAATGGCGAGGTTCTCCCGCGCGAACAGATCGCGGATTTCGACATCCCGGTTTCGATCAACACGCCATGCGCGTGGGGATCTGAGGAGGTGCTCGATGACAGCCAGACACCCGTCTGCCGCTATAGCCAGTTCCGCGAGACGCTTCCGAACGGGCGCAGCTATGAGGTGCTCGATTGGGGCCAGACGCCCAGCGACACGTTCACTCCAGTGATGGTACCGGAAGGGCGCATGTTCGTGATGGGCGATAACCGGGATAACTCACGCGACAGCCGCTTCCCAGCAGTGGCTGGCGACGGTGTGGGGATTGTGCCGCAGCGAAATCTTGTTGCGAGGGCGACGATCATCATGTGGTCGACTGATGGAAGCGCGGAATGGATCAAGCCATGGACCTGGTTCACCGCCGCCCGCTGGGGTCGGTTGGGAGAAGGGCTATGAGCGAACTTTCTCCCGCCTCCCTGACCTGGCTGAGCGAGCTCGGCTTTACCATCAATAACCACGCCCCGTGGGTTGAAGCGCTGACTCATGGCAGCTTTGGCAACAATAACCCGGCAGGTGAGGAGCGCGATTATCAGCGGCTCGAATTCCTTGGCGACCGCGTACTCGGCCTGTCGGTGGCAAGCTGGCTGTATAAGGCGGGCGATGCGCCCGAAGGGAAGCTTTCGCAGCGGCTGAACGCCTTGGTAAGCGGTGGGACTTGCGCCGATATCGCGCGCGAGATCGGCCTGCCCGAGCACCTGCGACTGGGCAAACAGGCCCGCGAAGACGGCGGCGCGAACAGCGACAAGATTTTGGGCGATGTGGTCGAAGCGCTGATCGGCGCTAGCTTTGTCGAACACGGCTATGACAAGACACGCGAGGTCGTCTACCGGCTGTGGGCGCACGAACTCTCTGGCGACGCGGGCAAATCCAAGCATCCCAAAAGCGCGCTACAGGAATGGGCAGCAGGCAACCGCCGCGCCATGCCGCAATACGAAGTCGTCGAACGCAGCGGTCCCGATCATGACACCCGCTTCAAGGTCCGCGTGTCGGTTCACAATGTCGGCGCCGCAGAAGCGATCGCCAACAGCAAGGGCGAAGCTGAAAAGATCGCCGCCGAAACATTCCTGGAGCATTTCGGATGAACGCTGCTGAACAAGCCACACGATGCGGCGTGGTCGCCGTGATCGGTGCCCCCAATGCGGGCAAATCGACACTGGTGAACCAGCTTGTCGGGCAGAAGGTCGCTATAACCAGCGCGAAGGCGCAAACGACCCGCGCACGAATGCTGGGCATTGCGTTATTCGGCCCGGTGCAGATGATTCTGGTCGATACGCCCGGCATCTTCGAGCCAAAGCGACGGCTCGACCGCGCGATGGTCAGCGCAGCGTGGGAGGGTGCGGAGAGTGCCGATGCCATTCTGCTGATCGTTGATCCAATCAAACAGCGTCGTCACGAATTGGAGCCTTTGCTGGAGGCGCTGGAGAAGCGGCCTGAGAAAAAGATTTTGGTCCTGAACAAGGTCGATCGCGCCAAGAAAGAGCCGCTGCTTGAACTCGCGCAGGAACTCGGCAACCGTATCGATTTCAAGGATATCTATTTCGTTTCCGCGCTGACCGGCGATGGCGTGGACGAGATGAAACATGCCCTCGCCGAGATGATGCCTGCGGGGCCATGGATGTATCCCGAAGACCAGGTCTCGGACGCGTCGGAGCGCCTGTTGGCAGCCGAGATCACCCGCGAGCAGCTGTATCAGCAGCTGCACGAAGAACTGCCCTATGACAGCGCAGTGCGGCCCGAACAGTACAAGACGCGACCCGATGGCAGCATCGAAATCCACCAGCAAATCGTCGTCGCGCGCGACAGTCAGAAACCGATCATCCTCGGCAAAGGCGGCCAGCGGATCAAAGCCATCGGAGAGGCCGCGCGCAAGGAGCTGTCAGAGATTCTCGGTGTGAAGGTCCATCTGTTCCTGCACGTGAAGCATTCCGACGGCTGGGCCGAGGACAAGGAAGTGTTCGAGGAGATGGGGCTGGACTGGGTACGCTAAAACCGTTCTCAGCGCCTCTTGAGAAAACGCTCGAAAAACAGGCGCGTAGAAGACTCCAGATCGGGACGGACACTCGCCATGAACTTGTCCCGCCTCGCCTCTTTTAGCGGATGGGCCTGAATAACCGAGCCTCGATCGCTGTACAATCTGGGATCACACTGAACTTCAAGAATCCAAGGCCGAGACCGAAGCCAATCACGCAAGACAGCTGTCAAGCTTGGACCACTTTGGTCAAGTTCGTAAAACCGATCATCAAAGGCGTAATAAGGCCTCTCCCAGCCCTCGGGCGGCTCATCTAGGCTGTTGAGTGCATCGCCATTCGCGATTTCGAATTTGATGAACGCATCAAGATTGTTGCGGAACTCGTCTTGCCCCAAATCGCCAAGTAGCTTGCTAGCGCGCCGCCAGGCCTCGACATCGCCGCCAGTATTGCCTGCAAACGAGGCGTGCCCATTGGATTGAATCTCTCCGTGATATGTCCAGAGGTTCAAAAAAGCTTCGGCGTTCTCGGGCAGTTCCGCGCCAAGATACCATTCCTCCTCAAGCGCAATCCGCACAAAGTCGCCGATGTAGAGCGGCAACTCATAGCCTTCACCAGCGAATGTGCTCCGACTGACTTCTATGCGCTCAATCGGATATAGCGGTATATCTAGCGCTGGGCGCTTCTTTTTGAAGTAACGATCCATTGCGCCAAGCGATAAAACTGCTCTCGCACAAAATCCACTATCCCCGCTCCAGTTTCTCCAGCTTGGCCCGCAGAGCCTGCTCGTCGAACGGTTTGACGATGTAGTCGTCCGCCCCGGCCTGAATGCCTTCGTGGATATCGGTCGCTTCGCTCTTGGACGTGCAGAACACCACTGTAGGCGCCTTGGCGGTCGGGATCGCGCGCAGTTTTTGTACGAACTCAAGCCCGTCCATTTCCGGCATATTCCAGTCGGTCAGCACCAGCGTAGGCATGGATTGCTTGCAGCGGGCCAAAGCCTCTTCGCCGTCCTGCGCCTCTATGGGCACGTAACCCATGCTTTTGGCGATTTTCGAGGACACCTTGCGGATCACGCGGCTGTCATCGACGATCAGGCAGACTTTTGCCTTCGCCTGCTGGACTTCCTTCTCCGGTGTGCCATCGCGCAAAGCCTTGGCCGCGCGAACAATGGCATCGGTGCCGCTGGCGTCTTCAGGGGCGTCCGGAGTTTGCTCGGTCGTTGAATCGACGAGTTCTGCGTCGTCCACGGCAACTTCCTGCCCGGCGGGTGCCTGCGCCAGCCGTTCCGCCAGCGTCTTGCCCTCCAGTGCACTGTTGGTGCCTGCGCGCCGCTTATGCGGGCCAGTGGTGCGTTTGATCAGATTTTGAATGGCTCGAGCTCCCCTCCGAGACCGCCGAAGCTCTGGTCGTAAAGCTCGGAGTCGGACTCAACCAGGTCTTCTCCGCCAGAGCCATCGCCGCCTTCGCCCGGCGTCATCCGCACATGCAGATACGGCATCCAGACATCGCCGAATTCGGCTTTCTGATACCAGACGTCGATCACGTCATAGCTGGCCCACATCCCGTCAGGCGCTTTCAAGCGCATACCTTCGCCGATCCGGGGAACCGCTGCAAAGCGGATCCGGTCCTGTGTCTGGTGAGTCTCGTTCTGGACTTCAATCTCGATCACGTCACTGCGCCCCTGGTCTCTCAGACTCGGGATAAGCGACAATGCTTGACGATTTACCAACGCCGCGTTCGAACGTGGTCGATTAGGCTCTCAAACGGCGGTAAAAATCACTCGGACGTCTCTGCTGCTTTCTTGGCGGGAGCTTTCTTCTTGGCCGCAGCCTTCTTCTTCGCAGGTGCCTTTTTCTTGGCAGGAGCCTTCTTGCGCTTTTTCTTCGCCGGGCCTTTTGCGGCGCGGGCGTCGATCAGCTCGATCGCCTGCGCGGCCTCGACATCCTCGGGCTTTACATCCTTGGGAATCGTCGCATTGGTCGTACCGTCAGTGACGTATGGGCCGTAGCGACCCGGCATGACCTTGATCTCGCCGCCGCTGGTCGGATGCTCGCCCAGGGTCTTGATCGGCTCGGCCTTTTGCCGTCCGCCACCTTTACGGTTCGCAGCTTCGGCAAGTAGAGTGACGGCGGCGTTCATGCCGGTTTCGAAGACGTCGCGGGTGCTCTGAAGCTTGGCATACTTGCCATCGTGGCGGAGATACGGGCCATAACGCCCAATCGCGGCCTCGATTTCCTTGCCCGTTTCCGGGTGCGCGCCTATGATGCGCGGCAGGCCAAGCAGCTTGATCGCCCATTCGAGATCGAAATCGTCGAGATCCTTCGGGATCGAAGCGCGCTTCTTTTTCCCATCCTCCTCCATTTCGATATAGGGGCCGAAGCGCCCGGTCTTGCGATGAATATCCTCGCCGGTTTCAGGGTGCTGACCCATCACGCCATCGGCGCTGCCATCATCGCCATCTGCGCCAGGCTGGGCAAAGCGGCGGGTGAACTTGCACTCGGGGTAGTTTACGCAGGCGATGAACGCACCAAACCGGCCACCGCGCAGGTTCAGCTTGCCGCCCTCGCGCCCTTCTTGTTCGCATAGCGGGCAGAACCGCGCATCCTTGCCGTCTTCGCGTTCTGGGAAAAGGTAGTCGGAAAGGTATTCGTCGAGCACCTCGGTGACCTCGCTTGGAAGTTTTTCCATGACCTCTTCGGTCTTGGGCTTAAAATCCTTCCAGAATTTTGCGAGCAATTCCTTATAGTTCTCGCGCCCATCGGAGACGACATCGAGCTCGTCCTCCATCCCGGCGGTGAATTCGTAGGCGACGTAATTGGGGAAGAAGCGCTCCAGAAATGCGGTCAGTAGCCGACCCGACTCCTCAGCGAAAAACCGGTTCTTTTCCATGCGAACATAGTCGCGATCCCGCACGGTCTGGATCGTCGACGCGTAGGTCGAGGGGCGCCCGATGCCGAGCTCCTCGAGCCGCTTGACCAACGAAGCTTCGGAGAAACGAGGCGGCGGCTGAGTGAAGTGCTGGTTGGCTTCGACCGCCTTCTTGGCAGGCGTGTCGCCGTCCTTCATTGCCGGGAGCAGGCCGTCCTCATCATCGTCGGACTTGTCGTCCAGACCTTCCTGGTAGACGGCAAAGAAGCCAGGGAATTTGATGACCTGACCGGTCGCGCGCAGTTCGTGCTGGCCCGTGGCATCGCGCATCGTGACAGTGGTCCGTTCAAGCTGGGCAGCCGCCATCTGGCTCGCCATCGCGCGCTTGAAAATCAGCGAATACAGCTTCGCCTCATCACCACTGCCAGCATGATCGCGGCCAAAATTGGTCGGACGGATGGCCTCATGCGCCTCCTGAGCATTCTTGGCTTTAGTGCTGTAAAACCGTGGCTTTTCGGGAAGGTACGCCGCGTCATAACGCTGGCCGATCTCACCGCGCACAGCGGCAATCGCGCTGCCATCCATCTGCACGCCGTCCGTCCGCATATAGGTGATCGCGCCCGCTTCATAAAGCGACTGCGCGCACCGCATCGTGTGGCTCGCGGAGAAGCCGAGTTTGCGCGCGGCCTCCTGTTGCAGGGTCGATGTGGTGAATGGAGGCGCCGGATTGCGCTTGAGCGGCTTGGTCTCGATGCTCTCGACCGTAAATCGCCCGCTCTCCACCGCAGCCTTGGCCTCTTCCGCAATGCCTTTCTCACCGAGGGAGAGCTTTTCGAGCTTTACGCCTTTGAACTTGACCAGCCGCGCATCGAACTCGGTGCCGTCCTGCTCGAGCTTGGCAAGGACGGACCAATATTCGTCGGGCTTGAACGCCTCGATTTCGCGCTCACGATCCACGATGAGACGCAGCGCGACCGATTGCACGCGGCCCGCCGATTTCGCGCCGGGCAGCTTGCGCCACAGCACAGGCGACAATGTGAAGCCGAACAGATAATCCAGCGCCCGGCGAGCCAGATAGGCGTCAATCAGCGGCTGATCGAGTTCGCGCGGGCTTTTCATCGCCTCGGTTACGGCAGCTTTGGTAATCGCGTTGAACGTGACCCGGTCGACCTTGCCCGGCAGGATCTTGCGCTTTTTCAGCAGTTCCTGAACATGCCAGCTGATCGCTTCGCCTTCGCGGTCAGGGTCAGTCGCGAGGACCAGCCGATCGGCCTCCTTGGCCGCGTCGCTGATCTCCTTGAAGCGCTTTTGCTTGTCGCGATACAGTTCCCAATCCATTGCGAACTCTTCGTCCGGGCGCACACTGCCATCCTTGGGCGGCAGATCGCGGACGTGACCATAACTGGCGAGAACCTTGAAATCCTTGCCCAGATATTTCTCGATAGTCTTCGCCTTGGCCGGCGATTCAACGATGACAAGCTGCATGATGGTTTGGTCTGTGTCCTTACGTGCGTGTATACGCGCGAGGGTGGTGGGGTTTGTCGGAAAGCGTCAAGTGGGATTGTGCGGCGCGAATGCAAAAACTTTCTATTCAAAGACCTCGGTCAATTCGCCGGTGGCGTCACGCACGAGCGAGTATACCGCGATGCCGATAGCGATCATCGCTGCACCCGCCAATGCCATGGCGAGATTGGCTGCAATCGCAGGCACCATCGCGACACGCCCCAATTCATCGGTTGCAAAGAAATAGACGCCCAACGCGCCAGCATACAGCATCAGCGGAGTGACCATCGCCATCGCAATCGGAGCAAGATGACCATCGGTGCTTCGCCACGATTTGCTGAATGCCTCACTTACACCGCCACCATCGATCAGGCCGTATCCGAACAGAGGTGCCCAGCGGATCAGGAGCACAAGGCCGGGAACGACCAGCGCGAGCAGTCCAAGCAGCGTCCCTACCCCGCTGAGAAATGACAGGCCGAAATAGGCGCCAAAACCTGCGGCGAGCCCATGTGGCGCAAGTCCTCCGTCGCGCAACATGCTGATCACGACCCAGTACCCCAGAACTAGAGAGGCGATGCTTAGCCCCAGATTGGCCAATGCAAAGTCTTCGCTTTGATCCACGAATACGCCCCCGATCGTGACTAGGACGATGTACGTCGCAACGCTCGGCATAGCCGCCAGCGCCAGCCTGACTGCCTCCGAATGAATCTGCGCCACACGGGTGCTGAGTGTATCCTCGATGGTCATCGCTTCACCCCGTCAGACTCACCAGACCGCCGCTGTGCCGTTCAAGCTCGCCAGCCAGCTCCAGTTCCAGCAGTGCCATATGCACCGCCGCAGAACTTGCGCCGGATTGGCGGATCAGCTCGTCGACGGCGATGGGCGCCTTGGTCAGCAATCGCCCGATCGCATCGCCGCCGTCCACCTCTTTCGCCTCGCCCCATTCGAGCGCCCGCAGTTCTTCATAATCGAAGTCGGTGCCGCCTTCGGCCACCCGAAAGGTGGAGCGCGGGTTTCCGGTGAAGCCTTCGAGCAGCTCCGCGACTTCCTCCGGCGATTGAACCAAGACCGCGCCGTCGCGGATCAGCTGGTTGCAGCCGAGTGAGCGCGTATCGAGCGGTGAGCCGGGGATGGCCATAACTTCGCGCCCTGCTTCGCCCGCCAGCCGTGCGGTGATGAGCGACCCGGATTTTGGCGCGGCTTCGACCACCAGCGTGCCGCTCGCCAATCCGGCGATGATGCGGTTGCGGCTGGGAAAATGCCGCCCGCGCGGTTCAGTGCCGGGAGGCTGTTCGGCGATCAGGAGCCCCTCGGTCGCGATGCGCTCCTGAAGCTCGCTGTGCTGCGGCGGATAGGCGATGTCGATGCCGCTGGCGATAACACCGATAGTGCAAGGGAACGCGCCCTCATGGCATGCTCCATCGATCCCGCGAGCCAACCCGGAAACGACCGCAAACCCGAGAATTTCCAGCTCGGTCGCAAAGTCGCGCGCCAGCTTCACCGCCGCCGCAGAGGCGTTGCGCGCGCCAACCATCGCAACACATGGCTGCGAGGCGAGCGCCAGATTGCCTCGGCAGGTGATGATCGGCGGCGCGCTGTCCAGCTCGGCCAACAGGGCGGGATAATCCGGCTGATCGTGAAACAGATACCGGGCACCTGAGGACCGGACACCCTCGATCTCTCGCTCAATCTTGTCAGTGGGCACGGGGCGATAGGAACGCTTCCCCCGACTGGCGAAGTCGGGCAGCGCCTCAATGGCCTGCGCCGCCGTACCAAAGCGAGCGAGCAGCTGGCGGTAGCTGACCGGGCCGATATTGGGTGAGCGCAGCAGGCGAATGCGGGCAAACGCCTCCGACTGTGAGAGCGCGGCCCCTTCTTCCGAACTCACTTCTTGCCGCCGATCTTCGGCTCCTCGCCGCGCATCAGCCGACCAATATTCGCGCGGTGCTGGATCAGCACGATCACTGCGATGGCGATCAGCGGGTAGATCAGGCCGTAATTGCCGACCAGGAACGCAGCGACAGGAGCCGCGACGACCGTTACCATCGAAGACACGGACGAAATGCGGCTGATCGCTAGCGTCACCGCCCAGATCGCAGCGCAAAGCAGCATCAGCGGCCACGCAAGCGCGCCAAGAACACCGGCGGCGGTCGCGAAACCCTTGCCGCCTTTGAATTTCAGCACGGGCGTGAAGCAATGCCCGGCTACGGCAGCGACTGCCGCCATGCCTTCGCTTCCCGGCCAGACCCATGCCGCGATCAGCACAGGCACCGCGCCCTTCGCCGCGTCGAGCAATACGGTGGCCGCCGCCAGCCCCTTGTTGCCGGTGCGCAGCACGTTGGTCGCGCCGATACTGCCCGATCCGATCTCGCGAACATCGCCCAGTCCGGCGGCCTTGGTCAGCAGCAGGCCAAAGGGAATCGAACCGCACACAAATCCCAGCACTGCTGCAAAAATCGGTTCCAAAACAAAACTCCGCTCATGCTGAGCTTGTCGAAGCATCGCACTTGTTATAGCGCTCCGATCCATAAGGAAAAACGGCCCTTCGACAAGCTCGGGGCGAGCGGAAATAGTTATTTTGGACGCATCTTCCCCCATTCTGCTGTTCGACACGGGCGTTGGCGGGCTGACCGTTTACGACGCGTTGCGCCGGGTGCTGCCCGATGTGCCGATCATTTTCGCCGCCGATTACGCTGGCATGCCCTATGGTAAGAAAACCGAGGCTGAGGTCGCTGCGCGTGTCGCCGGGCTGCTCGGGCGGATGAGCGAGCGGTATCGCCCTCGCCTTGCCTGCATCGCCTGCAACACCGCCAGTACCATCGCGTTGGGAATGGTTCGCGATGTGCTGGAGATTCCCATCGTCGGGACCGTGCCCGCGATCAAGCCTGCGGCACTTGGCACAAAGACTGGTGTGATCGGGCTCCTCGGCACTCAAGCGACGATCCGCCAACGCTATGTCGATGATCTCGAGCGCGATTTTGCAGGCGGCAAGACCTTGCTGCGCCACGCCGCGCCCGATCTGGTGGACGAAGCGGAAAACAAGCTGCGCGGAAAGCCGGCAAACCGCGATGTGCTCAAGGCCGCGCTTGAGGGTGTAAGCGATGGTGACAAAGGCATCTCGCTCGACCGCATCGTGCTCGGCTGCACGCATTTCCCGCTGCTGCGCGAGGAGTTGATGGACGTCGCAGTGTTCGATCTCGGCATGCCGCCGGACATTCAGTTGATCGATGGCGCGGATGGGATTGCGAGGCGGATTGCAAGCCTGCTGGATGGGCAGGATTTTGCGCCAACCATACCAAACCGCTTCGTCGTGAAAGGTGACGTCAAGGCGGCAACCGGGCTGGAGGCGGCGCTCGCGGCACGCGATCTCGGCCCGGCCGAGCCATTCTGAGCAGCAAACCTGCAATTCGCTCGCAAAGATCGCGGTGGTCAAATCGATCACCGAAACCTAAATAACCGCGAAACATTTCGGCGATCGACTGGTTATAGATCGCAGATGTCCGACGGGATCGCAGGCGATTGCGGCATGTGCCGACCGCCTCACGCAGCAATGAAGAGCAGACCTCACGTGAATTACGACCAAATCTTCGACCAGGCGATCGACCGCCTCCACGAGGAAGGCCGTTACCGCGTCTTCATCGACATCATGCGCAACAAGGGCGCGTATCCCAATGCGCGCTGTTTCCACGGCCATAACGGACCGAAGCCCATCACCGTGTGGTGTTCCAACGATTACCTGTGCATGGGCCAACACGACAAAGTGATCTCGGCGATGGAAGAGGCGCTGCACGATGTCGGCGCAGGCTCCGGTGGAACGCGCAACATCGGCGGTAACACGCACTTGCATGTCGAACTCGAACGCGAACTCGCAGAATTGCACGGTAAAGACGGCGCGCTGCTGTTTACCTCCGGCTACGTCTCCAACGATGCGACGTTATCGACGCTTGCCAAGCTGCTGCCTGGATGCGTGATCTTCTCCGATGAGTTGAACCACGCCAGCATGATTGCCGGCATCCGCAATTCCGGCTGCGAAAAGCGCGTGTTTCGCCACAACGACATGGCGAACCTTGAAGCGATGCTGGCCGCCGAAGCGCCCGAAACGCCCAAGGTCATCGCCTTCGAAAGCGTCTATTCGATGGACGGCGATGTCGCGCCGATCCACGCGATTTGCGATCTGGCAGAGAGGTACAACGCCCTCACCTATATCGACGAGGTTCATGCAGTCGGCATGTATGGCGACCGTGGCGGCGGGATTTCCGAACGCGACAACGCAGCGCACCGGATCGACATTATCGAAGGCACTTTGGGCAAGGCGTTCGGCGTGATGGGCGGCTATATCGCGGCAGACACCCGCGTGATCGATTGCATCCGCTCCTACGCGCCCGGTTTTATCTTCACGACCTCGATCAGCCCGGTTCTGGTCGCAGGCGTGCTGGCATCGGTCCGGCATCTCAAGGAGTCGAACGAAGAGCGCAATCAACAGCAAACCGCCGCTGCGATGCTCAAGCTGAAATTCGCCGAAGCTGGCCTGCCTGTGATGGACAGCACCACCCACATCGTCCCGCTGATGGTGGGCGATCCGGTGCGTGCGAAGAAGATCAGCGACATCCTGCTCGCCGAATACGGCGTCTATGTTCAGCCGATCAACTTCCCCACCGTACCGCGCGGCACAGAGCGCCTGCGCTTCACCCCCGGCCCGCACCATACCGAAGCCATGATGGATGAGCTGACCGAGGCTCTGGTGGAGATTTGGGACCGGCTGGAACTGGAATTGGCCGAGGCGGCGTGAGTGCATCGGGGATTTTTCCGAGCGATGACTGGGCGATTGCGGAGGGCGACACGTCCGAAGGTCCGATTCTCATGCGCTATCGCACTGGTGACCCATCGCCTGCCGATCGTGAGCTATTCAACAAACTAATTCTGGTTCGTTGGAGCTATAAGTCGGGAGACGTACCAGGACTGCCATCTTCAGAGGTCCTCGGCACGATGGAGGAGTTCGAAGGGGCGGTGCTGGATGCGAGCGACGAAGCGTGCTGGTGGGGCTCATGCGTCGCGGTCGTAACCCACAATGGCTCGCGTGAATGGCGCTTCTACACGCCGGATGTTGATGGGTTTCAGAGGGAATTTAGCGAAGCGCTTCGAGGGCTTGGTCCCTATCCGCTGGACCTCCAAGTGTTCGACGATCCTGGTTGGAATGGCTTTGCTGAAATCCGCGAAAGCGTGAGTTAGCCAAGGCACGGTTGCACCGCGCAGCCAGATCGCGCACAGCGCCTCCCGACGTTGGTCTCGGAGGAAAGCCAAATGGGCAGCGACCCGCACGATACCCAAACCATGAGTTACGACGATATCGTCCTCGGCCGCCGCTCGATCCGGGGGTATCTCGACAAGCCGGTGCCGCGCGCGCTGATTGAGGAGGTGCTGGCCCTCGCCATGCGTTCGCCGACCTCGATGAACACGCAGCCGTGGCACTTTCACATCATCACCGGAGAGCCGCTCGACCGGATTCGTAAAGGCAACACCGAGCGTATTCTGGCGGGAGAGCCTGACAGTCGCGAGTTCCGCCGGGGTGAGCCATTCGCCGGTGTCCATCGCGACCGCCAGATCGGCGTCGCCAAGCAGCTGTTCGGCGCGATGGGAATCGAGCGCGACGACAAGGACGCGCGACAGGATTGGGTGCTGCGCGGCTTTCGCCAGTTCGACGCTCCGGTCTGCGTCATTGTCACCTACGACCGAGAACTATCGACCAGCGACGACACCGCCTTCGATTGCGGCGCGGTGACGACGGCGTTGGTCAATGCGGCCTGGTCACGCGGGCTCGGCTGCGTGATCAACTCTCAAGGGATCATGCAAAGCCCGGTCGTGCGCGAACATGCGGGCGTGCCGGATGATCAAGTGATCATGAAAGCGGTCGCCATGGGCTGGCCCGACCCCGACTTCCCCGCCAATGCGGTGATCAGCGAGCGCAAGAGCGTTGACGAAGCGGCGCGCTTTGTCGGGTTCGACTGATCAATCGAGCTGCGGATCGTCGGTGTCATGGCCGTTGAATCTGACACCGGGCCGCGCGGTCTCATCCACGCTGAGCGAGAAGATGTCGGGCCGGGAATAATGGCCGACAACGTCGAAATCATACCGCGCGCGTTTGAGCTCTTCGGTATCGATCTCAGCCATGATCAGCCCCTCGCCCGGCGCATGCGGTCCTGCCAGAACATCGCCGAGCGGCCCGGCGATCATGCTGCCGCCCGTGATCAGATCTTCATCTTTGGGCCAGCCCTCTGCATTGATTCCCAACGCGGCAGGGCTGGGTTGATACTGGCAAGCGCTCACGAGGAAGCAGCGCCCTTCATGCGCGATATGGCGCATGGATGAGCGCCACACGTCGCGATGATCGACCGTCGGCGCACACCAGATATCGACGCCTTTGGCATACATCGCCGTGCGGAACAGCGGCATGTGGTTTTCCCAGCAAATTGCTGCTCCCAACCGTCCGAACCGGGTTTCGATCACCGGCATGGTCGAGCCATCGCCCTGCCCCCAGATCAGCCGTTCGCTGCCGGTCGGCATTAGCTTGCGGTGTTTGGCGACAAGGCCATCGTCGGGGGTGATGAACAGAGCGGTGCAATACAGCGTGTTGCCGCCGCGCTCGATCACACCCAGCACGATGGTCGTCTTGGTGCGGTTTGAAAGCCCCGCCAGCTCGCCGACCTCGGTGCCATCGAGGTCGATCGCATTGTAATAATAGCGCGCAAAGTCCTCGCGCCCTTCCGGCAGGCGATAGCCCAGCCGCGTCCCGAAATCGCTGCCCTTCGGATACCCGCCAAGCGATGCCTCAGGCATGACGATCAGATCGAGCCCGGCGCCCGCAATCTCGCTTTCGTGATCGAGGATTTTTGCCAGGGTCGCGGCTTTACCCGCAGTGTCGGAGCCGATTTGAAGTGCGGCGATAGTGGCTGTGGTTATGCCCGAAGCGATACCTCATTTCGGACCTGTCGCAAGAGTTCGCTCGATTGCCTACTCGTCGATAGCTTCGGATCGCTCCACCGCGCGCTCGACATAGGGCAGCGCCTCGAGCAGCTCATAATCGGGCATGCGCCTCACGAAATGCTTGAGCCAGGTGGCATGGCCGCTCCCGGTAATCACCAGAACGCGGTCGCCGGGTTCGGCGATCATATCGATTTTCGCGAACATCTTGGCGTTGCGCATGTACCAATAGGCATTCAGCTCAGCCCCGGGCTGTTGATCGCCATCTCCGATCTTGAGGAGCGAGTAATACAAGCGGTCATGCATCGCCTCGATCTGTTCAGTGTCGTTGTGCGTAAGGAGGGATTCCGCAATCGTCTGATCGGGAAGCTTCGCCTCTTCCTCGGCAGACATCGCTTGCAATTGCGCAAAGAGCTGACCCAGCAATTCCATCCCGCCATTGGCCTGTGCGAATTCTTGCACCTTTCCCATCGGGAAGTAGTCGGGCTCGCCCTCACCGGGTTGTTCATCATATCCGTACACCGCCGGATGGCCGAGCTGCTGCGCCAGACGGTATCCGATTTGAACGCTCTCATTGCGCGTGGTCGAAAGCAGCTCGTCGGTTTTGGCATAGTCAGACATGACCAAACTCGGCGCCGCAGCCTGGTTCTCGACCGCGATCTTGGTCGGCCCCCATTCTGCCAGCGTATCGACCAGGATTTCAATCTCGCTCTGACGCTTTGGAGCAAGCACATCGTCGATTTCGATGTTGGCCATGTCAAGACCGGGATTGGCAAAGTGATACAGGCCGAGCACCATCACGCGAACTGGCTCTGGCTCGGCGGATTCCTCGTTCGCATTGGCCGGAATGGCGACCAAACCTATGGTCAGGGCGAGAATATGCAGCCACCTCATCGACGCCTCCTCATGTGTATTGCTGAATTAATACACTGAGTCCCAATCGGGTCAAGCTGTCGGAGCATCCCTCGTATTTACCACCAGCACATCCGCGTCCACACAGCGCAGCATATCGCTCGTCACGCTGCCAATCGCAGCCTGCCGGAACCCGCTGGTCCCATGGCTGCCGAGCACCACCAGCGCTCCCGGATCATGTTCCAGGCTGGCATTAATGGCCTGCAATGCTCCGCCACGGACCAGCCTTGTGGTCGCTTCGGACAGTCTTGGCTCTTGCGCGATCAGAAGTTGCAGGAAAGCCTCCATCTTTTCAGCTTCGCCCGCAGCGGTTTCCTCCGCGACGTAACTGTCCTTTTGCCAGCCTTCGAAAGGCACGTGCCACGCATGCACGATCTCCACCGCTGCATCGGGAAACATTCGCGACGCGGCGACAATCGCATGGGCCGAACCCGCAGAAAAATCGGTGCCGGCAACGATCTGGCTGTAAGGCTTCGCGGCACGCTTTTTAACGACCAAGACCGGCTTGCTCGTGTGACGCAGAACATAGTCTACCGACGTGCCGAGGAAGAAATCGCCGAGCGAGTTGTAACGCGCAGGTCCAACGACCAGCAGGCCGACATCATCGGCCTCGCATGCTTTCGCGATCGCTTTAGGCGGAGAGCCTTCGGGATAAGCGAACTCGACTGTATCGGTTTCGCTGTCTACGCCCACGCATTCGCGCATCTTGCGATCGAGCTCCGACCAGTCGGCGTTCTCGGCGTCGGAAAATTCAAGCGCGTGGATCACGCGCAGCTTGCCGTTCATGGTCCTGCTAAGCAGCAATCCGCGATCGATCGCGCGATCGGCACGGGCGCTGAAATCGGTGGCGACAACAATGCAGTGGGTAGACATCCTCATTCTCCTTCGGCGATGCGAAGGAGTTACAACATCTCATGACTTGTGGCAATTGATTCGCAGTAGCGACAGGGTTAGCGCAAGCTCACAACATTGTCGGAGCGCACGACCTTCCGTTGGCCGGTGAAGCAGCTCATCATCGGTTCGTCGGTCACGACCACGCATTCGGCATCGCCAAAACCGTTGAAGCCGGTCTTCATCGCTGCGCCATATGCGCCGAGCATGCCGATCTCGATATAGTCGCCTGCCTGGATGTCGCTTGGTAGCCGGAATGGTCCCTGCATGTAGTCGGCATCGTCGCAGGTCGGACCGTAGAAGGCGAAGTCGATTTCCGGGTCGCGCAGGTCATCCTCCAGCGCGCGGACGGGGAAGCGCCAGTCGACATGCGCCGCGTCGTAAAGCGCCCCGTAGGCACCATCATTGATATAGAGTTCGTCGCCACGGCGCTTGGCCACCTGTACGATCATCGAGCTGTATTCGGCGCACAAAGCGCGGCCAGGCTCGCACCACAGTTCGGCATTGTAGGCAATCGGCAGTTCTTCGAAATGCTTGGCGATGATCGCGAAGTAATCTTCGAGCGGCGGTGGCTCCATGCCCGGATAGGCGCTCGGGAAGCCGCCGCCGACATCGATCATGTCGATCACGACGCTGGCCTGCGCAATCGCAGCACGGGTGCGGTCGATTGCCTGGACGAAGGCGAACGGTGTCATCGCCTGGCTCCCGACATGGAAACACACGCCCAGCCAATCGCAATGCTGGCGCGCTTCCTGCAGAAGATCGGGCGCTTCGGTCAGGTCGCAGCCGAACTTCGCAGCAAGGCTTAGTTCGGAATATTCGGATGAGACACGCAGTCGCACACATAGGCGCAAGTCTTGCGCCGGTTCGTCGGTTTCCGGATCGCGACAGGCTTCGATAATCTTTTCGAGCTCTTCCGGCGTGTCGAGGCTGAAGGTCTTCACGCCATGCTGATGATAGGCCTCAGCGATGGCCTTGCGCGTCTTGATTGGGTGCATGAAGCACAGGTCAGCATCGGGCAGCGTCGCGCGCACCAGGCGCACTTCGGCAATCGACGCGACGTCGTAATGCGTCACACCGGCATCCCACAGCACCTCGATCAGATCCGGCGCGGGATTGGCCTTCACCGCGTACAGCACCTTGCCCGGAAACTTCTCAACGAAGTAACGAGCGGCGCGCCGGGCGGCGTGCGGACGGTTGAGGATAACGGGCTCTTCCGGCGCAAGAGCGCGGACTACAGCCCCGGCGTCTGGGAAAACGTCGTCAGTGTAAGTGTGCAACTCAAGGGACCCCCAGAAGGTTTAGTTTCTGACCACAAGTGGTTCGGGCTGCCTTGCGGTGTAGTGTGTCCCTTGGGGCAGCGAGAGCGCGGATATAGTCGCAATCCGCGTCAGCGCAATCAAAAAGCTTGGTTCGGCAATTGGTTCCGGAAGTTCGGGGTTAGCACTTGACCCTAGAACGCGATTTGAGGAGCTTGGTCGACCGTGCCTTTCTCGCTGTCGTCGAGCTTGTTGAAATCGGCCTGGCTAAATCCAAGAGTCCCTGCAAACAGCACCGCCGGGAAGGCTTCGCGCGCAGTGTTGAAACGCGCAACAGCCGCGTTCAAAGCGCGGCGCGCAGCGGCCAGCTTGTCTTCCACGTCAGCCAATTCGCGCTGAAGCTCCTGAAAGTTCGCGCTCGCCTTGAGGTCGGGATAGGCCTCTCCCAGTGCCAGAAGGTTGTCGAGAGCGATTTTGAGGCCTTTCTCGTCAGCCGAGGACGGATTACCCTTCGCCGCTGTGTTGCGCGCCTGAATGACCGCTTCGAGGGTAGAGGATTCGTGTCCAGCATATCCCTTCACGGTCTCGACCAGGTTCGGGATGAGGTCATGCCGTTGGCGCAGTTGTGCATCAATATCAGCAGTACCCTGACGGACATTCTGCCGTAGCGCGACCAGATTGTTGTAAATGCCAATGACGAGCATCGCTGCAAGTACGACAACACCGCCTACGATCACCAAAGTCCAGAACATCCTTACCCCTCCTTTACCGGGTGTGTGTATAGTATCAGCAATTGGTTAAGGGAAAGCCGCGCGACGGCGCTTTGGGGGCAATGACGATGCGTGCCGACATACAGGGATTGATGGGAGGCGAGCTGGGTTCCTGGCTTGACGACCAATCCTCGATGCGCGCCAAGGCTAAGCAGAAGGCGCACAATCGCTGGTTTTATGGCGGAATCGCATTGCTCCCGCTGCTCGCATTCGTGTGGTTCGCCCCTGGCGGCATCGGCGAATGGAAGTTCTGGATCAGCGCCATCGCTGGAGGGGGACTCTGGTGGTGGGGATATCAGCCGATTTCCAAGGCCAAGAAGGAGATCAAGATCGGAATCAATTCGGCGATCGCGAAGAGCCTGGGAATCCAATACCAACACGATGTCGAACCGGGCTACGAGTTCGAGGCGTCCAAGACCTATGGCCTTGTCCCCGACCACGACCGTTCCGGCTTCGAAGATCGCTGGTTCGGCACGCTAGAAGGTCACGGTTTCGAGCTGTACGAGGCGCATCTTGAGGAACGTCGCGGATCGGGCAAGAACCGGCGCTGGGTAACCGTCTTTCGAGGCGCGATCATCGCGATGCAGTTCGGTCGGCCATTTCACTCAACCACGCTTCTGCAACGCTCCGGCAAGCACAAGAAATGGTTCGGGCTTGGCGGGCGCAAGGACAATGTGAAGTTCGGCGGCCACCGGCTCGACATAGTCGATCAGGTTCACCCCAGCTTCGAAGATGTGTTCGAGGTCTGGAGCGACGATCAGGTCGAGGCGCGCGTGATCGTCCACCCTTCCTATGTCGAACACCTGCTGGCGCTTGAGAAGGCGTTTAACGGCGATGCGGTGCGCGCGCTGTTTAAGGGCGGTGAAGTCGTGATCGCGGTGGAAAGCGGCGACATGTTCGAGAGCGGGCATATCGACGCCAGCGGCGACCAAGCTCGCGCCGAGGAAGCCGCCGAACAATTCGCAGCGCTGGCGCGGCTATCGCTGGCGATTAACCAGAACGAACGCGGACGGGTGCTAGCGGACACGGATGCACCTCAGGCTCCCACCCCGGCACCACGAGAGATCGGCACGGGGGATCGGGGAACGGCGCAGCGTTCCGTCGGCGGATTTGGCCGCAAGGGCGTCTGAGGGTTAGCTCAGCCGGTCGCGAAAATCTTCGTATTCGAATCGCTTCACGCATTCGAGCGCGTCGGTTTCGCTGTCCCACAGCCAGAGGCTGGGCAGCTGGACGCCATTGAACGTGTTGGTCTTTACCATCGAATAATGCGCCTGATCGAGAAACGCGATCCGCGCGCCCGCTTCGGCGGGGACTGGTAAGCGATAATCGCCGATGACGTCACCTGCGAGGCAAGATGGTCCGCCTAGCCGGATGGGAATTGTGTTTTCATCCGCCAGCTCGCCCAGCATTGCAGGGCGATACGGCGCTTCGAGCACGTCGGGCATGTGGCACGTGGCCGACACATCGGTAATCCCGATCGGCACTTCATTAAAGCCTGTATCAAGCAATGTGCCGACGAGGATGCCCGCATCCAGCGCAATCGCCTCTCCGGGTTCGAGAATGATCTCCGCGCCAGTGTCTTCAGCAGCCTCCTGAAGCAGTTCGACCAGCGCATCGCGTTCATAGTCGGCGCGTGTGATATGGTGCCCGCCGCCCATGTTGATCCATTTGAGCTGGCCGAACCAAGGCTCGATCACGTCGAACACCCGGTCCCAAGTGCGACGCAGCGGTTCGAAGGTCTGCTCGCACAGATTGTGGAAATGGATGCCCTCGACACCTTCCATATGCTCCTCGGTAAGCTGATCGATGGGAAAGCCGAGCCGTGAACCGGGCGCGCTGGGATCGTATTTCGGCACTTCGCCGGTTGCGATCATCGGATTTATGCGCAATCCGACGGAAACGTCACCTCCGGTTACGGCTGCATTGTCGAGTATCAACGCCGCGCGCTGCATCTGCCCCGGCGAGTTGAAGATCACATGGTCGGACAGGCGGCAGATCTCGTCCAGCTCCTCGGGCTTGAACGCGGCAGAGTATGTGGCGATTTCGCCATCATAGAACTCGGATGCAAGTCGCGCTTCCCACAGGCCGGAGGTCGAAACGCCATCGAGATATTCGCCGATGATCGGCGCGGTCGACCACATCGAAAACGCCTTGAGCGCAACGAAGACCTTACACCCTGCCTCATCGCGAATGCCCGCAAGTATCTGGCAATTGGCGCGCAGCTTAGCCGCGTCCACCACGAAGGCAGGGCTGTCGACGCGGGAGAGATCAAATTGGGCGAACGCGCCCGGATCACCGGCTTTGGTTTGCATCTCTAACTGCTTCCAAATCGGTGGCTGGCGGCGCTCGATATTGCTTTCATCAGATCAGTTCCATCTGGGCATCCCAAGAACATCAAATTACCCATATGGAAGGAACATTCGGGGTGGTGTTCACGTCTCCCGTAGACAAATCCTCCAACATGCCAGTCTGCAAATCGTTCATCTTCAAGATCAATTTCAGGACAAAATGTTGAGAAGTGCCCCTCGAAAATTGACCGGTCTGGGTGTGGAGGACCGTGAGTGACGATCACAGGTTTCCATGTGAAAACCGACAGATCATCGGCCAGCAAAATCTCCGAGGAGTTTGGTTTTCGACCCTTCACCTCGAAATATGCATCCCAATAAGGGATGTAGAAATCTGGTAGGTACCATCCGTGAGCTAGTTCGAACCCTTCCGGCTCATAATCCCAATCGAGTCGAAGCTTATCGAAAGCAACCGCCCATCTCGCTTCAGCTCGTGATCTGAAGCGCACTCCTTTGTAAGTGGTAGGCAGCACTCGCATTCTTGATCACTACCACGCTCGAAATGACGCGGCGAGGATCGCTGATCAGAAATCCACCGGCTTTTCCAGTTCCTTGACCTGCCATGGCAGGCCATGCTCGTTCAGCATCTCCATAAACGGATCGGGGTTCATCTCTTCCATGTTGAACACGCCCTCTCCGCTCCATTTGCCGGTCACCATCATCGCGCTGCCAATCATTGCCGGGACGCCGGTTGTATACGAAACCGCTTGGTTACCGGTCTCTTCATAAGCGGCCTCGTGCGAGCAGATATTGTTGATGTAGAACGTTTTCTCGCCTGAGCCATCCAGCGCCTCGCCGGTAGCGATGACCCCGATATTGGTGTTGCCCTTGGTCGTCTCACCGAGGGATTCCGGCTTTGGCAGCACTGCGGCGAGGAATTGCAGCGGGATGATTTCCTTGCCCTGATACCGCACCGGCTCGATCGACGTCATGCCGACATTTTGGAGCACCGTCAGATGCTTGATGTATTCATCGCCAAAAGTCATCCAGAAACGCGCGCGCTCCAGTTCGGGGATGAATTTGGAGAGGCTTTCCAGCTCCTCGTGATACATCAGGTAGGCGTTTTTCGGCCCGACCGCTTCAAAGTCGAACTCGGTCGATACCTGCATCGCAGGCGTCTCGACCCACTCGCCGTTTTCCCAGTGCCGCGCGGGTGCGGTCACTTCGCGGATGTTGATTTCCGGGTTGAAATTGGTCGCAAAGGCCTGACCGTGATCGCCGCCATTGCAATCGAGGATGTCGAGCTGGCGGATCGTCTTGAGCTTGTGCTTCTTCAGCCACATCGTGAACACGCTGGTGACGCCCGGATCGAAGCCGGAGCCGAGCAGCGCCATCAGCCCGGCCTCTTTAAAGCGGTCGCGATAGGCCCACTGCCATTTGTATTCGAACTTCGCTTCGTCCTTCGGCTCGTAATTGGCCGTATCGAGGTAGTTCACGCCTGCTTCAAGGCACGCATCCATGATCGGCAAGTCCTGATACGGCAGCGCGAGGTTCACCACGAGGCTTGGCTGAACCTTGCGGATCAGGTTGACCATGGCCGGAACTTCCTCAGCGTCGATCTCATAGGTGGTAACGCCTCGCCCGGTCCGTTCCTTGACGCTGGCAGCAATCGCATCGCACTTCGACTTGGTCCGGCTGGCGAGATGAATGTCAGAAAAAATCCCATTGTTCACCGCCATTTTGTGAACGCAGACAGAGCTGACCCCGCCCGCACCGATTACCAGAACTGTCGACATAAAAAGGCCTTTTCGGATTCGAATCTTGCGTTGCGCTTAGTCCAATGCGCTAAGGCGGACAAATGATCCGGACACCCACACGCGAAGGCGTCATCGAAGCGGCGCAAAAGATCGCTGCGATCCTGCCGCCCACACCCCTGCTGCCGGTCGAAATCAGGGGCGTGAATTGCTGGGTCAAAGCAGAAAATTTGCAACCCATCGGCGCGTTCAAGATCAGGGGCGGATGGCACAGGCTCAGTGCGATGAGCGAGGAAGAGCGCGCGCGCGGTGTTATCGCGGTCTCCAGCGGCAATCACGCGCAGGGGGTCGCCTGGGCGGCACGCAGGCTCGGCATCGGAGCAACAATCGTGATGCCGCGCGATGCGCCAGAGGTAAAGCTCGCCAACACTCGCGCGTTGGGTGCCGAGGTCGTGCTGTATGATCGTCCCGGCGAAGATCGCGACGAAGTGGCGGCGAAATTGATTGCCGAACGCGGCGGGACGCTGGTCCATGCGTTCGGCGATCCGTGGGTGATCGAGGGACAAGGCAGCGCCGGGATCGAAGCCACCGAGCAGCTAGGCGGCGAGCCAAGCCGATTGATCGCGTGCTGCGGCGGCGGAGGGCTTGCAGCCGGCCTCGCCCTCGCCTGCCCTGATGCGGCGATCCATGTGGTCGAGCCGGTTGGGTGGGACATGGTCGGACAGGCTTTGGCAACGGGTGAGATCGTGTCGGCAAGCGCGGACGCTCCCAAGACCATTTGCGACGCGCTCCAGCCCACTGCGACAAAAACGATCAACCTGAGCGTGCTGTCCGGACGTGCCGAACCGGGTGTCACTGTGACCGACGAAGAAGTGCGCGCTGCGCAGCGATGGGCCTTTGCCAATGTGCGGATGGTGATCGAACCGGGCGGCGCGGCTGCGCTCGCTGCGGCTCATGCGGGCAAGGTGCCTGTCGACAACCGCACGGTGATCATGCTCACCGGCGGCAATGCCGACCCGGCAGCCTTTGCCGCGACCATTTCCGATGGCCTCTGAAAGGGCCTCTGAATAGGTTGCAATTGACAATTCGACGCCACCTTCGCAGGTAATTCGGCAGACAAGGGGATCACTCAATGCAAGCGCAAATTCTCGCGCCCGCTGCCGTTCTGGTGGTGTGGACCATAATCGTACTGTTTTGGATCGTACCTGTCCGCTTTGGCGCCATCGCCAAGGCCGACAAGTCCCAATTCAGCGGCAAACAGGGGGCAAGAGGGACTGATCTGGAAGGGTTGATCCCTGATAAGGCGAACTGGCCCGCGCATAATCATACACACCTGCACGAACAGCCGACGCTCTTCTACGCAGTGGTGCTGATGCTGGCTATGGTGGGCCCAACTGCCACTGACGTGCTGCTCGCATGGGTCTATGTCGGCCTGCGGATCATCCATTCGCTCTGGCAAATTCTCGTGAATAAGCTGCCGATCCGGTTTGCGCTATTCCTGTTAAGCACCGTCGCGCTTGCCGCGCTTGCCATTCGCGCAGTAATAGCGACCGTCTTTGCCGATCCAGGAGCCTTGCCATCATGATTGGAATGCAAATCCTTCAGCCCGCTGTTGCGCTGATGATCTGGACGATGATCATCTGGGCGTGGATGTACGCCACCCGTATCCCGGCGATGCAGAAAGCTCAGATTGACGCGGTTCGCCTGATCGGCACGACTGGCGCTAGCTTGCGTGAAAAGCTGCCTGAAAAGGTCAGCTGGAAAGCGGACAATTACAATCACCTGCACGAGGCACCAACGCTGTTCTACGCCGTCGCCGTAGTGCTGGCGATCCTTGGCGCAGGCGACGGGATGAGCGCGTTTCTCGCGTGGATTTATACCGGCCTGCGCGTGGTGCACAGCCTAGTCCAGGTCACCGCGAACAAGGTGATGGTGCGGTTTGTTCTGTTCCTGCTGTCGAGCGTGGTCCTGATCGTTCTGATCGTGAAGGCTGCGATGATCGTCTTTGGTATGGGAGCCACCGCCTGACCTTGGCTCAGACGAGGTGACGGAGGCTACTCCGCCGCTTCAACCTCTTGCTGCGCCGGGGCATCTTCGAGAGTGGCAAGGAAACGTTCGCCATCCAGCGCGGCCATGCAGCCCATTCCCGCCGCCGTAACAGCCTGACGGTAAACGTGATCGGTCACGTCACCGGCCGCAAACACGCCGGGAATCGCCGTCTTGGGCGTGCCGGGTTCAACGTCGAGATACCCGCTCTCGTCCATCGCCAGCTTGCCCTTGAACAGCTCGGTCGCGGGGGCATGGCCAATCGCGACGAAAGCGCCATCGCATTCGATGGTCGATGTCTCGCCCGTCACCGTGTCTTTCAGAACGAGGTGATGCAGCGAACCGTCCTCGCCCGCTTCGAAACTCTCGACCGTCTTGTTCCACAGCACGCTGGTTTTGTCCGATTTGAACAGGCGGTCCTGCAGTATCTTTTCAGCCCGCAGCTCGTCGCGGCGATGAATCAGGGTCACATCGTCGGAGTGGTTGGTGAGGTAAAGCGCCTCTTCGACAGCGGTGTTGCCGCCACCGATCACGACGACTTTCTTGCCGCGATAGAAGAACCCATCACAAGTCGCGCAGGCGCTCACGCCCTTGCCGCCCAGTTCCTGTTCTCCTGGCGCGCCAAGCCATTTCGCCTGTGCGCCGGTGCAGATCACCAACGTATCGCCGATATACTCATCGCCGCTATCGCCGATCGCCTTGAACGGAGAGCCGCCTTCGAGATCGACCGAAACGATGGTGTCCCACATCATCCGCGTACCGACATGCTCGGCCTGCGCCTTCATTTCTTCCATCAGCCAAGGGCCCTGCACCACTTCGCGATAGCCGGGGTAATTTTCGACATCGGTGGTGATGGTCAGCTGGCCGCCGGGTTGAAGGCCCTGCACCACAATCGGTTCGAGCATCGCGCGCGCAGCATAGATTGCGGCGCTGTAGCCTGCCGGGCCGGAGCCGATGATGAGCATTTTGGTGCGATGAGTAGCCATAATACGTCTCGTGAAGTTGAATTTGGTTGTTGCTGATATGGGAGCGCCTGGCCCGCTTGTCACTCCACCAGCAGCTCTCGCAGGCGAGCTTTCCTTGCCTCGTCCACACCTAAGCTTTGTTCCAGGTAGGTATCGATCGATCCGAACCGCTCTTTTGCAGATCGACGCGCAGCTTCGAGGAATTCCGCGTCGACACCCATCAGAACCCTGACCGTCGCCTCATCTTTCGCGCCATATTTGCCGCCCATCAGCTCGCGGCCATGCGCGATCCGCTCTTCATTGCGCGGCGAGTGGTTGGTGAGCAGATAATCGTGCATCGCATCATCGGGATGCACGCCGAGAATGTGGTGCAGCAGATCGACTGCGATACCCGTCCGATCCTTGCCCGCAGCGCAGTGGACCAGGCTGGCGCTCGCCCCCTCGGCCAGTGCAGCGAAATACTCCTTCAAAACCCAGTTCAAACCGGCGCGATCGGGCAAGGCTCCGTATAACTCGACCATCGCATCATGCGCGCCTTGCGCATCCACGCTGCCCTCGGCGGCTTCGAGATGCGGCGCGAGCCCTGCGGTTTCGCCTTCGAAGAACAGCACCTTGGCCGCGAAACCATCCGGCCTGCGACAGGTATGACGCGCCCGCTCGCTATCACCGCGAAGATCGATCACATGCCGGAGGTCAAGCTCCGAGACCGTGTCCAGATCGGCGTCGGTCGCGTCCGCATGGTGGCCGGAGCGGAACAGCAGACCTGCCTTCACGCGAGCACCGTCAGCAGTAGTGTAACCGCCGTAATCGCGCAGATTGTGGATGGCTTCAGTGGCGAGGAAGGGAGCTGGCCCAGCGGATCGAATCATGGCGTGGACAGTGGCAGCCGCAAGGTACCGGGGCAACCGACACGGCTGCGCGGTGGTGGCAACAACCACCTAGGCCCTGACCCTAGGTAGCCTCCCTCAAGGCGGTCGAAGGCCAAGCTTGGTAAATGGATCGGTAAACAGAGGATGGACGGTTCAACCATCTTACAGAGGTTTCCAAAGCCATGGCCCGCATATTGATCGCCGATGATGACGAGCTGATTGCCGAACTCGCTTCCGAAGTCCTGATCGATGCCGGTCACGCCTGCGGGTGGGTGACCGATGCCGAAGCCGCGTGGGAATTGCTCCACCGTGGCAGGCGCCCCGACGTCCTGCTGCTCGATCAGAACATGCCGGGAATGTCGGGCGTTACGCTGCTGCGCAAATTGCGGGGATCATCGATATTCTACGATCTGCCGGTCATCATGTTCACGACTATGAGCGGCGATGAAGACGAAGCCCAGGCGATTTATGCAGGCGCTCAGGAATTTGTGCGCAAGCCATTCGACGCGATGACATTAAGAGGGCGGATCGAGCGTGTCCTCGCGAAACGCGGTGACCGCCCGCAGCACAAGGATCTGAAGACCGTTATGGCGGAAAGCAATGGGTTTGTGGAGCCGACCGCGTCGTCCGCTCGCCGTCTGTTCTAACCGTCGATCAGCCCGCGGCGAGATCGTCGCAGAAATCCTTCGTCCATTGCTGCACCGATTGATCGCGAACCGTGCCGATCATCGCGTTGTAGCGGCGCCTGCGTTCATCGAGCGGCATATCGAGCGCCTGCGCGATCGCGCGCGCCAGCAGGTCGGGGCTGTGCGGATTGACCAGCAAAGCGCCTTCGCCATCCGCGCCAAGTTGCTGCGCGGCTCCAGCAAATTCTGACAGGATCAGCACGCCGGGATCATCGGGGTCTTGTGCGGCGACATATTCCTTCGCGACGAGGTTCATCCCGTCGCGCAAGGGTGTGACCAGACCGATCTTTGCAGCGCGGAAGAAACCGTACAGCTCAGCGTGGCTGTACCCACGGTTCACATAGCGGATCGGGACGATATCGACCTCGCTGCGCGCGCCGTTGATCTGCCCGGTCTTCTGTTCGAGCACTTCGCGGATGTGCTGATAGCTTTCGACATCCTCACGGCTGGGCGGTGCGATCTGGATAAAAACGAGATCGCGGGTCCGCTCCGGGTGCTGGTCGAAAAACCGCCCGATTCCATCGATCCGTTCGGGCAATCCCTTGGAATAATCGAGCCGATCGACCCCGATCATCCCGGTCCGGTGGCGGGTCGATGCCAGAAACCGCTGCGCCGCCTGCCGTGCCTCGCCACTGGCTCCTACCGACTGAAAATGGTCCCAATCGATCCCGATCGGATAGGCTCGGGCGATGACGCTGCGCCCCTCATGTTCGATCCACCCTGTTTCCGGGTCGACGATCGCGCGCAGCTCATTCTCGCAATAATGAAAGAAGCTCGCCAGCCATTCCTCGGTCTGGAAGCCGATCACATCGTAATCAAGCAGCGTGCGAACCAGCCGCTCATGAAACGGCAGTGAGGTGAGCAGGCGTGTCGGCGGCCATGGTATGTGCAGGAAGAACCCGATGCGGTTTTTCGCACCTCGTGCGCGCAGACGCTCGCCCAGCGGGATCAGGTGATAATCGTGCACCCAGACCAGATCGTCTTCCTCGATCAGCGGCATGACGCTGTCGGCGAAGCGGTCGTTGACCCGCTCATATCCACGCCCGGTTTCGTTCTCGTACTCGGTCAGATCGATCCGGTAATGGAACAGGGGCCACAACGTCGAATTCGCATAGCCGTTATAATATTCATCGATATCGCGGGTCGACAGATCAATGGTGGCGGTCGTCACGCCATCATTGCGCTGGAGGTTCATGTTGCCGGTGCGGTCTTCGCTTTCTTCCCCCGACCAGCCAAACCACAGCCCGCCGCGATCCTTCAACGCGGCGTTCAATGCGCCAGCCAGCCCGCCTTGCGCGCCCGCAACACCGCGTGCCTTAGGCACCGCAACGCGGTTCGAGATGACGACCAAACGATTTGGGGGACGGTCTATCGCACTTCACTCCAGGGTTTGGACAGCAATCCGGCGCAGTTGATTACTCCTACCAGCGAATAGGTCTGCGGGAAGTTCCCCCACAGCTCACCCGTTTCATAATCGAGATCTTCGCTGAGCAGCCCGGACTTTGTCGTGTGGCTCAGCATGGTGCAGAACAGCGAACGTGCCTCGTCATCGCGCCCCGCCAGATGCAGCGCCTCGATCAGCCAGAAAGTGCAGACATTAAAGGCAGTCTCCGGCGCGCCAAAGTCGTCCTCGGCGGCGTAGCGCAGCATGTGATCGCCACGCCGAAGGTGCTCCTCGACCGCAGCGAAAGTCTGCTGGAAGCGCTTGTTGTCGGGCGAAAGAAAGCGCAGCTCCACCATCTGGAGCAGGCTCGCATCGAGGTAGTCGCTTTCGAAGCTGGCACCGTAATGCCCGCCCATTTCAGAACCGTTCTCTTTCCACGCCTCTGCTTCGATTTTCTCGCGGATGCTGTCTGCCCGCTCGCGCCAGACCTTTGCGCGGTCACCCTTGCCGATATGGGCTGCGACATTCGCCAGACGGTCGCATGCCGCCCAGCACATTACGGCGGAATAGGTGTGAATTTCCTGTCTTGTACGGAATTCCCACAGGCCCGCATCGGGCTGATCGTGCATCGCCCACGCCATCTTGCCGACCTGTTCGAGGTTTTCGAAATCACGCTCGTCGGCCATGCGCAACAGCCGTGTATCGAAGAAAGCCTGCGCGCTCGGCAGGACGATCTGCCCGTAACAATCGTACTGCACCTGCTTGTAGGCCGCGTTGCCGCGTCTGACCGGCCCCATCCCGCGATAGCCCGCGAGATAGCTCGCAGTGGTCTCGTCCAGTTCGCTTTCGCCCATCACCGAATAGAGTGGCTGTATCTGGCCGCCCTTCGCGCCATCGACGATGTTGCGCAGGTACGAGAGATACTTTTCCATCACATCGAGCGCGCCCAAGCGGTTCAATGCCTGGATCGTGTAATAGGAATCGCGGATCCAGCAGTAGCGGTAATCCCAATTGCGCTCCGAATGCGCGGCTTCGGGAATCGATGTGGTCAGCGCCGCGACAATCGCGCCGGTTTCCTCGTGCTGGCACAGTTTCAGCGTGATCGCACAGCGGATCACCTCTTCCTGCCATTCAAGCGGGATCGCCAGCATCCGCACCCAGTTCTGCCAGTATTTGCGCGTGCTCTGCTCCATCGAGCGGACCTGTTCGCGCAGGTTGCCGACGAACGGCTCATCCGGACCGAGGAAGAAATGCGTGTCGGCCTCGATCCGGAAGGTGCGGCCTTCCATGATGTAGCCGATCGGCGCATCGGTCGACAGGCGCAGCGCCTGTGCGCTGGTCAGATAACGGATGTGATTGGTGCCGTTGGTGGTTTCAGCCAGTCCCGCGCCGTAATTTTTCGTCGGTGCCAGCACCACGCGAATACGCGGATTGCCTGAGATTGGTCGCACGATCCGGACATAAGCGACCGGGCGGTACATCCGCCCCGAGCGTTCATAACGCGGGCAGAAATCGAGGATCTCGACGGCACTGCCATCATCGGCTTCGAGCGTGGTGACGAGGTTGGGGGTATTGCGAATATACTCCTGACGGGCGCTAACCTGCCCTTCAAGTTCGAACCGCCAGATACCTGCGTTTCTGTCTGTCCTATCGCCTTCGGCTACTTGAGGACGGGAGCGTTGATCGCCATTAAGCAAGGCCGAGAAGACCGGATCGCCATCTACGCGAGGGACGCAGCCCCATACCAGCGCGCCGGACTGGTCGATAAGGCCCGATACCTGGCAATTGCCGATTGGCCAGAGTTCGAGATTGGGTAAGCCGTGCTCATCTGTCATGTCAGGCTTCATAGGCCGAGCCAGTGATGGACGGAAGCGACATCAGGCAATTGACATTGCGCGCAGGTTTCACCGCGTTCCCCCACCAGAAATCCGTACCCACCGAGATCGCGGCAGGCGGCGAAACCCTTCTCGTCGGTCAGGTCATCGCCAATGAAGATCGGTCGTGATCCGCTGAATGGTTTTTCTCGCATGAAAGCGAAGACGGCGCTGCCTTTGTCCGCTGTTCCTGCGACCAGCTCAACCACGCATTTGCCACTTTGCGCGGCCCAGCCGTTTTCGGCCGCCAGCGCGTCGGCGAAGGCAAGAGCGGCCTCTTCACGCTCGGGATTGCTGCGATAATGCAGCGCACCGCCGTGTGGCTTGGCTTCGTAATCGAGCGAATGTTCGTCGGCGAAGGCGCGCAAATCGCGCTCAATCGCGAATGGCAGTCCGGTAGGCGCATCGCCTAGCATGACCCCCGAAGCAGTACGGATGTCCGCCCCGTGAGAGCCTGCGGCTGCAATCGCAACTTTGCCGATATGGCTTTCAATATCCGAAACTGCGCGCCCGCTCACCAACGCGCAGCGCCCCTCGATACGTTCGGAAAGACGTGCAAGCTTGGCGGCAAGCCCTTCGACTGGCTCGATAGAGTCAGGCGTAGGAGCAAGCTCCACCAGTGTTCCGTCAAAGTCGAGAAACAGGGAGACTGGCCCGCCCTGAAGGAGCAACTCAAGCGGCGGAGGTGTGGCCAGGCCGTGGATAGAATCCATGAATGTGCGGCATAGACATGCGCGCGTGTTCGTCAATCAGGCATTGGCTGGGGAAACCGCTTAGGCGGCAGCGCGCTTTGCCTGTTCTGCCAAAAGTCCGCGCCCGATCACCTGCGCCTGGATCTCCGCCGCACCTTCGAAAATGTTCAGGATGCGCGCGTCACAAAGCACCCGGCTGATCGGGTATTCCAGCGCATATCCATTGCCGCCATGAACCTGCACAGCATTGTCCGCCGCGATCCACGCGGTGCGCGCGGCAAGAAGCTTGGCCATGCCAGCCTCAATATCGCAGCGCGTCCCGTGATCCTTTTGGCGGGCAGCGAAATAGGTGAGTTCGCGGCTCATGACAGTCTCGACAGCCATCAGCGCGAGCTTGTCCGAAACACGCGGAAACCGGGTCAGCGGCTCGCCAAATTGCGTGCGGCCCTGCGCGTAATCCAGCGCCAGATCGAACGCATTCCAGGCGACCCCGACAGCGCGCGCAGCCGTTTGGATGCGGGCGCCCTCGAAGGTTCGCATCAGTTGCTTGAAGCCCTGCCCTTCGGCTCCGCCAAGCAAGGCATCGCCCCCCACCTCGAATCCGTCAAAACCCAGCGCATATTCCTTCATCCCGCGATAGCCGAGCACTTCGATCTCGCTGCCGTCGATCCCTGCATCGGGGAACGGATCGCCCTCGCTGCCGCGCGTCTTTTCTGCGAGCAGCATCGACAGGCCACGATAGCCGGGAACATCAGGGTCGGTGCGCACGAGTAGCGTCATCAGATCCGCCCGCGCGCCGTGAGTGATCCAGGTCTTCGCCCCGTCGACCTGCCAATCACCTGATTGCGTCCGCCGCGCCCGTGTCCGCACCGACGCCAGATCGGATCCGGTATCAGGCTCCGTAAAGACCGCCGTGGGAAGGATCGTCCCATCGGCGATTTGCGGCAGGAACTTGGCTTTCTGCTCATCGGTCCCGTTCTCGCCGATCAACTCCCCGGCAATTTCCGACCGGGTGCCCAGAGAACCGGCGCAAATCCATCCGCGCGACAGCTCTTCGGACACCACCGACATCGCGAGCTTGCCCAGCCCCAACCCGCCATGTTCCTCTGCGATGCAAACGCCGAAGACGCCAAGCTCTGCCATTTCAGCAATAACCCCGTCAGGGATCAGCGCGTCCTCAAGATGCCAGCCATGCGCGTGCGGGGTTATGCGATCGGCAGTGAAGGCACGAAACTGCTCCCGAATCAGATCGAGCGTCTCATCGCCCAGCCCTTCAGACGGGCGCACACCATCGGCGAGCAGCCGCGCGAGCTCGGCGCGGGTCTCAGACGTGTTGCCGGATGCGACCAACGCCGCAACGGCTGGATCGCGCGCCAGATCCGCCGCCGTGTCGACTGCGCCTAGTCCTGTCGGACGCACGGTTTCGCTGGCGCTCATCGGTACACCGTGAACCAGCTGCGCGAGATATTCGCCAAACCCGATCGAAACCGTCAGCTCTTCCGTCCGACCAAACTGCCCCGCCGACCTGACTCGCGCAGCCCAGTCGGCCGTCGCTTCAAGCGCGGCCACGGTCGCGGCAATCCAGGCAAATCCGTGCACGCGATGCTGCTCGCGCGTGAGCACCGCGGGATCGAGCGATGAGCTATCGCCCACGACCCGCAAAACACAGTCGCGTACATCTACCGTATATCGGTGCGCAGCCGCCACCGCCTTGCGTGCAAGAGAGAGAATGTCGTCCATGGATACAGGCTCTAGCAGAGCTTTTTCAGCCTGTTGACTGGTCACAACAGACAGTCACCAACACGCTTGCGCCGCCGCCTTACTTGACCTGGTAACGCACCCGGAGGGTAAAATCGGCTCCACCGGCAAATGCTCCGCCCGGACGCACCCGGAAATCGGTAATCGCCTCATCGCAATCGTCGCCATCCGCCGTTGGGACATAATTGAAATCGGTCGCATCGTTGTTCGAAAATTCCAGATCATCGGTGGTCACCGCCAGCCCGCCAAAACTGTAACTCAGATCGGAATTGCTGCCAGGATCGGCAAATATGACCGGGCCGCCAGCGCGCGCTATCAGGCACATTTTCGCATCCGCCGGGCCATCGTCCCACACCTCCACGGTATCGGGATCGACAGCATCGGTGCCGATATTGGTCACTCGAATGAGATACTCGATCGTCGCACCGGGGATCGCCTTGGGATTGTTGGTCCCGTTGACCGGATCGGCAATTACCGAGCTGACCTTGGTGACACTCAGCTGCGCAAACGGATTGCAGACCGTGATGTCGTGCAGACCGATCGCCTGCTGTCCCGGATCAGCGGGGGCGGTCGTGTGGTTGCCGTAGCGCACTGTCACCGTGTCGACAGGCTGAGTGAAGGTCACGACGACATTGCCGAACGCTTCGTCCGAGGCCGATCCACCATCGCCGATTACCGCACTACCAGAGACGAAGTTGACGTTCCCATTGGTCAGCGTTGCCGTAACACCGGAGCCATCATTGCTGCCGACGACCTCGACCCGATCTGCAAACTGGTTGGCGCCGAAATCGACGTCGAAAATCGTGAATTGCAACCCGTTGAACGAACGCGGCAGTGTGATGGTTATCTCCACCTCCCCGGCACGACTCGTTTGGTTCGCAAGCAGGTTGAGGCTGGCTTCGGTCGATGGCAGGCCGCCGCTGAACACCTGTGAGGTGTTGGGCGACACCCCGCCGAAAGCCCCGCTGGTGACGTAGACGCCATCATTGTCCAGTTCGAAGCGAATGTCGCCAAAGGTCGAGAAACCGTAGGTGTTGTCGGTCGTGCCGGGCACCCAATCGGATGCGGATATGGTGTCCCAGTCGAAAACAGAGAAGCCTGCCGGGCAGGATAGTACCGGAGGAACACCCGGTGCGCGCCCGCTTTGAACGGTAAAGCTTGAACTTGAGAAATCATCTTCGCCGTTCGCCCCATTGTTGGGCGTTGAATCCGGATCTAACGCACTGCTTGCAATGATCTCTGCGATGTTGGTCAATGTCGTTCCCGTCGCAGCCGTGACGGTCCCGCTCAGCGTTATACTTGCGCTGGCGCCCGGTGCGAGCGAGCCAACGCTCCATTGACCGTTGGCCGAGTTGAACGATCCGTCTCCGCTGGCACTGTTGAAGTTGAAACCACTTGGGAAAGTGTCCTCGACCACGACGTTATCGGCCGTCAGCGTCGAGCCAGCAGCATTGACCACCGTCAAGCGCCATGTCGCGGTGCCACCCTGCACTGGCGGCGAACCGATCAGCGATTTGGTCAGAGACAGATCCGCTCCCGGCGCGAAATAGGTCAGATCGGACAGAGTCGAAAACTGATTTCCCGGATCGCCCGTGGTGTTGTCGTGGCTGAAATAGACGATCCGGATGCGGCGAACATCCGTGCTGCCAAAATCGAAGGACAGGTTGCCGTTTGCCGAAGCTGTGTCCGATGGATTGTTCCCGGTCCAGCCGTTCACCGTGCCATCGTTGGTTCGCGCGATCGAAGATCCGGCAGTCCAGAAAGCGGTGTTGGTTGCAGCGTTGGTGAAGCTGCCGAATTCATCGCTGTCGTACGACACCTCGATCGCGTCGGTGAAGTTGCCATTGTCCAGATCGCTGATCGTGAAGCTCAGGTCGCGAACCGCGCGGCTTAGCGTTATGGTGATGATGATCCGGTCATCGGGATCGTAGGCCGAATTGTTGAAACTGAACAGCATCGGTGACGCGTTGCCACCAACCGAGCCATTGAAATAGCTTACGAAATCTCCACCGAACGCAGGGGTAAAAGTGCCCCCGTCTGTCTGTGTGTTCCATGCGACCGTGGCGGTGGTGCCGTCCGAGCCCGTTACCGTAGTTCCGGTTGGGAACGGCGTGAGATTGGCGACCCCGGAATCTGCCCAGTCGATATCTGCGGTCTGCGCCTGCACTGTCGCCGGAGCAAACAGTCCCGCGGCCGCCAACATGGCAAGCCACACGCGCAAAATGGATGCGATCGAGCGGCTCATCGGCCCAGCCCCAGGAAGCCAAAGGTGTCGGTATCAAATTTCATGCGGACCGCTGCGAAAACGCCTTTTTGCGTATTGCGCGCCTCGGCGAAATCCCCATCGCGGAAACCTTCCACATTATATCCGACCGTCAGCAGCATGCCGTCTACCGGAACGAAGCCGACCGTCGGTCCATACGAGAAGTCTGTGACATTATCGTCGAGATTGGTGCGCACGGTGCCGCTGGCGCCGATTTCGAACTTCTCGCCGATGCCGATGCGCGCATCCAGACCCGCCAGAACCGTGGTGCCCGAGAACTCAGTGCCTTCGAAGCGGTCGAAATTGTGGCGCGCGCCCAGGAACAGCGAATATTCGTCTCGGCGGGTTTGCTCCCTGATGCCCGTATCGCTCAGATCCCAGCCACGCGGTGACCAGTTGGTCGACCAACTGCCCACGAGCCTCCGCGAAGTCGCATCGCCATCGACGATCAGTGCGGTGCGACCTGCGCCGCCAGCTTCGCCAGCCACCGCACCGGTGATCCGGTCGCTGCGGAATTCGAGCTTGCCCAGCATGGCGATTTCGGAATCGTCGGGACGGTGCGCGAAAGCAAGGCTCGCGTCGAGAATTTCAGTGATTGCGCCGTTTTCAGCCTCCGCCTTGGTCCAGGTCGCGCCTGATCCGACGATGCTGCCCTCGCCCAGCTGACGGATCGCGCCAAAGGTCACACCCTGACGATCGGCCTCTTCGCCATCGCGATACTCGCCGCGCGCGGTGACACTCCAGCGGTCCTTGCGCCATGCCGCGCCGAGCGTCAGCGCGGTGAAATCTTCGAACAGATTGCTGCCGGTGATCTGACCGCCGGTCGCGACTGGCTGAGCCGGGTTCACCACGTCGCTGACATCGGGCGCGCCGTTAATCGTGCGGCTGCCGTCGATTGTCGCATCAAGGGTCAGCGCCGAGCTGACCTGAACGGTTTGCGACAGACCGAAAGCGGCGAATGAACGGTTGCCGAATTCGTTGATCGTTTCCTGCCCCAGCGTCGTGACGATCTGGCCGCCCTGCCACGGCGTAACTTCGACACCTCCGCGAAGGCTGCGCGCATCGATTTCTTCCCCGTCGGCAATCTCGTAAGAACCGACCAGACGGATATCGTCGGTGATGGCATAGCGCGCGCCGACGCGGTGACGCGCGGGCAGATCGACGCTTTCGGCCTGGTCCAGCGCAATCGCCGTCGATGCGCTCAGTTCCAGCTTGTTATCGAACAGTCGCTGGGTCACGCCCGCCTCGGCCACGGTCGACGTATTGGTCGAACCATCGGCCAGACGATCGGTGAAATGGGTCAAGCCAAGGCGCAGATCGGTCTTCTGACGCGTCAGTTGCAGCTGACCCTGTGCAGCGCGGCGACGGCTGCTGTCGGTCAGGCTATCGTCCTGCCACACACTGCCAAGCACGCTCAACGTATCGGTCAGCAGGACACGGCTATCGATGCCGAATTTGCGGCGACCGAGTTCCGCGCCATTCTGCTGGCCAATGCCATAATCGGCATCGAGCTGACGCGCATAGGCGAGCACGTCGAGCTTGCCGGTCTGGTGCTGCGCTTCGACCAGCCAGCCGGTTGCGGTTTCGCCTTCGCTGCGGCTCGCGCCGAATTCCGCGCGAACTTCGGTGGAATCGCCCACTTGCGCGCGCAGATCCACCGCGCCGATATCGGTACGGGCTTCCTCGCCCTTGTCGGTGATGGCGCTTGCTCCGACGCGGATGCGGCCATCGTTGCTGGTCCAGTCGGCACGCGCACCTGCATTCAATTCGCCTTCACCCAGTTCATCAAGTTCATAATCGATTACAATAAATTGCGGGTTCAAGTTCTCATCGCGGCTCAACACCGGACGGGTGAAGGTGATGGTGCCCGATAGCAGATCGAGATTGTAGTCGATGAACCGCGTCAACTCCTGCTCGGACACGATCAGCTCCGAACGGAACCGGTCGCGCACTTGCAGGACGACGCGCTCCGAATTGGCGAGGATCGCGCGGCTGCCGAGGCGATAGGGACCGGAGATGCCCTGCCCCTGAATTTCTTCGCGCCGCAGACGGGTAGAGATTTCGGCGGCGAAGCCCTGCGCCTTGACCTGACCGAAGCGGGCCTCTCCCTTGAAACCCGTCGCCGTGCGGTTGTAGCGGGCGAGCTGGGTCTGGTTAAACGCGGTCTGGAAATCGCCATAGAGCGCATAAAACGTCGAGGTTTCGATCCGAACATACAGGTTTTCGCGGCTGGCAGCATCGAACCGGCGCAGCGAGCCATCGCCGAATACGGTGTAATAGGCCTGCGGATCGAGCGCGCCGAGAATGCGCTGATCTTCGCGCTGCTTGGCGCTGTCATATGCGAGCGTCAGCAGATATTTCCCGAGCACGCGGCCTTTGGCGTAGAGCGCGACGCGGGCGTCTTCGCCCAGATCGCTTTCGAACCGTCCGGCGCGTTCCATATTGTCGGCGACCGAGCGTGCGCCCACGGCGCCTTCGGCCAGACCGATGATGGTCCATTCGATGTCGCCCGGCTCGATCCAGCCTTCCAGCTCTTGCTGGCGCACAATCTCGCCGTCATCGAAGATGAAATCGAGCTGCAAGGAACCGCTTACCATGGTTGGTGCGAGTTCGATGAGTGCGATACCGTCGCTGCCTTCGACCACCCAGCGTGCCGAGCTGGGTGCGAGGCCGGTAAGCTGGTTCAATTGCTGGCGATCGAGCTGCTCGGCGCTCTCATACGGCGCATTGAGGCGGAATTCACCGGCGATGCCTTCGCGCAGTGGCCGATTGTTGCGGTCAAGTACCCGGATCGCGACCACCGGGCGGGTCCGGCCATCGGCGACCAGGTTCGACAGTTCCGGCACCAGCTCGACTTTTGCAGGAGTGCTGGTGAAGAAAACCTCGCGGGTCAGCGTTTTGCTGACTTCGCCAAAGGAGTTGTAGATGTCCGCTTCCAGAACGGTGCGATCGTTAATCAAAGGAACACCGCGCCATGTACTCACTGCAAAGCGGCCTTTCTCCGGCTGTAACGTCCCGTCAAAAGCCAGCGGATTGACGTCGTCGCCATCAACACGCAGCACGATTTTCTGCCCCCGGCGATGGCGAATAGCGACGCGGATCGCAGGAGCGCGCGGGTTTGCATCGAGGCTTGGCGACAGGAAACCATCTTCGCCATCGCCCAGCGCCAGCCAATCGGTATTCGGTGAAAGCGAGGCTTCGGTATCTGCGACAGGTGCCTGCGAGGCGGCGCCTTCGACCAGAATATCTTCACCGGTCGCGCCGTTGTTGCGCGTCGCGAGCGCGTTGACTTCGCGTGCAATCGAACCGTCGGGCGTGGTTTCGGCGTTCTCGATCGCCGCGGCCAGCGCGGCTTCGGGCACAGTCGCATGGAAATCGGCAACCATCAGGCTGCCGCCCTGGCCGATCACGAAGCGTGAAATCGCGCTTCCACCACTGCGAGTGGAGCGGGTACAGTCAATGAATTCAGCGCCTTCCGGCAAAGTCATGCGAGACACTTGGACCACATGCGTGCCCGGCACGACGCCTTCGAAATGGTAGCGACCATCGGCATCGGTGATCGCGAAACTGCCATCTTCCAATGTCACGCGAACGCCGGGAATGCCCGGACGCGGCTCATCGACAGAACAGACACCAGCCGTCACGCGGCCGATAATCGTCATACGGTCGGCAATGGTTTCGCGCTCGATATCGACCACGGCGCTGGCACGTGCGGTGCGGCCAAGCGAGTCGATCACTTCGGCTTCGTTCACCGCTCGGCCCGGAGCCGCATCGGGCAGCACAGAAACCGCATAAGTAACGCGAGCAGAGGCTCCACCGGCCAGATCGCCGAGAGCGATCGACAGCGAGCTGCCATCCGGCGCGAAGGTGATAGCATCGGGAGCTTCGGCTCCGTTTACGCGCACCGTGCTCGGGCGGATTCTCAGAAAGCGCGAGGGCGTATCGGTCAGCACAACATTGCGCTTGACCCTGTTCGGGTCGGCATTTGTCGCGTTGAGCGCGTAGAATATCACATCACCGGGCACAGCGCTTTGACGCGATGCTGTCTTGGTAAGCCCGAGTTCAAGGCTGGGGCGATCCAGCGGAATATCGATCTGCACCGGCGTCGTATCGACAAGCGTGAATGGCGCACCATAAGACCCGTCCTGAATGACAAATGGTCGGCCATCGGGACGCGTGATTTGCGCTATATTGGCCGGGCTGACGACCGAGGGCGCGGAAAACGGTTCCGGCGGGTCGATCACCAGCCGGTATGTGCCCAGCGAGGTCAGCGGGAACCAGAACTCGCCAGTGCCCAATTGAGTAACGCGCCCTGCCCCATCGGTGACGGCCTGCCCAGAAATAATTGTTGAAGGCCAAGCTGTTACACCATCTTCAGCGAACACGACGGCTGGTTGACCAGTCGCGTCATCGACCAGAGTAACGACCGCACCATCAATCGGCTCGCCCGTCTCGCTGTCGAACACCACGCCAAATGGATCGGCGAGGACTTCGGCATCGGTTTGCACGATGATCTCGGTCTGACCCGGCAGCGACGCGGCAATCTCGATGCTTGCACCATCGACCACGCTCAAACGGCAGTCTCTTTGGACAGGAGCCGGTGGAATGCGGATCGTATCGATCTGTCCAACGAAAACGCCGGTGTTCGGACCGGTTTCGAAGATAGTCTCTTCTTCGAGATCGCCGGTCGATGTGGTGATGACCACATCAAGCGAATCGATCTCGTTCGGATCCAAATTCCCTTGTAAAGCAGTCACTTCGAACAGAAGTGTTTGCCCTGCCCGAAGTACGGACGTTTGCTCGACCATCGCATTAAGCGGGGTCGAATTCGCCGTGGTTTGCCCCGGATTAGGCGTATTAGATGCGGGCGATTGCGAAGCGCTGCCGGTGGCACTGCAAATCGGCTCGCGGAAATTCAGCTCGAACCCACCCTGCGGTGCCGGTCGCAATGCGCGAATTTCAGCCGGCGGCAGCGTTACATCGATCGTGACCGGGTTCGATGCCGTGCTGCCTGCATTGCCGAGGAAATTCCAGCTGGCCTCAGCAATATTCGTAATGGTTTCAACGACTTCCGGACTGTCATCCGGTGTCGCATCTTGCGCGCGCACCCCCTCTCCGAGCACGACGAATGGCAGCAGCACTACAAGGAGTGCTGCTGCCAGGCGCCTCAGAGAGGGGGCAACACGCAAAGTCTAAATCCCGACGATCTTAGTTGATCGTGACTTGGAAATAGAGCGAGCGCGTTACGCTTGCGGCGACGTCCGGCAACGAAGCCAGGATCTGGTCTTCACCCAGAGGCCCGGTTCCACCGCTGAACGATGCGTCGCCGCCGTTCTCGTTCACTCCGCCGGTGCAATCGCCGTCGGCATCGACGAAGATCGGATCAGTCGTGGTGAACGTCACGTCGAACGGCAGATCGTCTGTTACGTTGACATTCTCCGCTGTCGCTGCGCCCGATGCGTTCGCAACGGTAATGCAGTACTCGATGATCGCACCCGGAATTGCTTTCGGGTTCGTCGCGCCGTTGACCGGGTCGCTGATGATGCGGCTGGTCTTGGTCACGATTACGTCGGCACCCGCTACTAGGAAGTCACCCGTATCCGAGAAGTCACCCTGGTTGGCAGCGTCGGTATCACCCGCGCCGTCAAACAGAACAGTGTCAACGCCAGCGGTGTTGGCCCCGGTGGTCGCAACCAATTCGGTTCCGAGACCGGCTGCGCCAGCTTCATGTGCATCAGCGGTGAGAACAACATCGAATGTGTCGCCATTCACGGCATCGACGCTGATATCAGCAACGACGAGCACTGCGGTCGTCACATCTTCGCCGACTTCGTCGAGGAAGGTGATCGGACCCGCAGCGAGTTCGCTGGCATCCAGGACACGGTCACCGTCAGTATCGAGATAAATCTCGAAATCGTCGATATTTGCTGCGGTACCGGCCGAAAGAGCGGTCGAAAGGTCAAGATCGACATCATCGTTCGACAGGTTCGTCACGTCGAATGCCAGAACGGCATTACCCTGACCTGGCGAAACCGATTGCGTGCCCCCGATGAACTCGACATTCACGTTGACCCGACGGTCGACCGTAAATGTATCGCTGGCGGTTGCATCGTTTTGCTCGACGCCGCCGACTTCGTAACTGACGGCGACGTTGTTGATTATGGAATCGCCAGCACTGGTCCCTTCGGCCAGGGCTGGTGCGCTGGACATTGCAATGAGCGCTGTCGCACTCACCGCACCCAGCAATTGCTTGGTACGTCTCATTTTTGTGGTCCTCTGCGTGTGCCCCGCGTCTTTCGAACCGCCCGCAGGACTTGGCGGTTACCGTTCGCGTCTCAGCGAATGATGGCTGGATATTCGAGCCTGCCGCTCTCACCTGCCGCGATGGTCGCAAGGACCCAGCGGACGTGAGTGACATCGGCGTGCGTGGCGGTGCGGCTTGAGCCGTCTTCGCCAGAAACCGTCAGCTGATCGAGCGTGCCCCACGACTGCGCTCCGTCGACCGAAACGATCAGCGAAGGATCGGCATCGGGGGCAAGACTTACGGCGCCGGGAAGCGGGTTGGTGACGACGAAGTCGTTCACAGCCTCAGTGCCGTTATTGGCATAATCGGTGCCAAAGATCAGGCGGTCGCCCGGAACGATCAGATCTGGCTTGACCAGTTCGGTGCGCTCGGCACCGCTATCGTCAGTGACAGTCTTTACAGCTTTCACATCGCCGGAAAGAACTACCGGGTTTTGCGCGGCTGCATCCTGAGCAAGCGCGGCGGCAGGAACCACCGGAAGCGCACAAAAGAGAGCTACTGCGACCATTTTATTAAGCGTTTTCATTACTTTCGCCCCTCAACTACGAGTTTGTTTTTAGTCTATCGTTACGTCGAACGTGATCGCGCGGCTCGTCCCACCGACCACGGTTCCAAGATCGACACTGATTTCGGTTGCAGATGCCTGCCCGGCGTCATCTCCAGCGGCATCGGTAAGTGGCGCGCCATCAAGTGCGAGCGTGCCTGCGGAATAGGTGGTCCCGGTCGGAATGGCGTCGGTGAGAACCAGATCATCGACCGAACCGCTGCCTGCGACATCTGCTGTGATCGTGAATGTGACGACCGCTCCAGGAACGGCGCTGGTGCCGCCGAAAGGATCGGCAATCGTCGCAGCTTTGATAAGATCGACCGAGGTTATCCCGACCAGAAGCTCGCCGATCGCGCTGGCGGATGCTGTGGTTGTTCCGACGACCGCATCGCCGCCATCTACACCCTGTCCGGCAAACAAAGTGCCCGGCGTGCCCGTACCCGTCACCGCATCAGCGGTCAGTTCGACATCGCTTTCCTGACCATCGGTCACGCCAGCGGGGACTGTCAGAAGCACAAAGACCGTGATCGCTTCGTCGGGGGCCAGGACAGCGGTGGTTTCCGGCGCGGTCAGGATTTCATCGACGCCCGGATCGTAAACACCGTTGCCGTTCGTATCGACCGCAATGGAATCCACCACAGTGTCGAAGTCGTTGCCCGCTACTGCCGGGTTGGCTGTTAGCTGGTAAGCCTCGGGACCATTGCCGGGGTTGGTCACTTCGAAGGTCAAAATGGCCTCACCGGGGTTGGCGGCCACCGGGCCTGAATTGAGCGAGGTGACGGTCACATCGATCAACTCGTCCACGCGCACGGTTACGGTGTTGGAATCGACGGTCTTGGGACCATCGCCATCGTCATAAGTGGCGGTTGCGGTGTTCTCGATCAGCGTGCCGGCATCCACCCCTTCGGCAAGGGCCGGCGAGGCGACCGTGAAAACGGCCGCGACGGAAGCGACTAACAGCGCTTTTGACGTAATCTGCGTATCCATACCTAGGGCAGTTACCGAGGAATGGTTATCAAGCCGTTAGCAGATACTTGAAAAACCCCAGAAAACCGCCGAAAACCGCTCAAAAGGGAGGTTTCAGAACTAGGTTAATGTGGGGTTCAGCGATTGAGATCAGTTCCCGTTGGGCGCACACTTGACTGCGTAACGCTACGGAAACCGACGGTCACGACTTGGTGTCCATTTCGACGCGGAATTTGCGACGGCCAAGAGCAGTTCGGAAGCGCAGCAATTCGAGTGAGTTGCGCTGCGATCGCGAAACCTGCGCAACAGGTCGACCAACGAAACCCAGCATTGACCACCGCACAGCCGATATTTGTCCGTGTTATCTAACAAGCTCGATCGCTGCGATGGTCGTAGGGGGCTCCGCCGCACGCTCCAGGCCGAGGGACAGTAGCATTCGTCTGCTCCCGGATAACAAGCGCACCGATTATATTTGCGCTGCACTGCACAATCAGGCTAATGCGAAGTTGAAACCGGGGCGTTGCGCCTTGGAGGGCGCCGCATACATGCCCTGCCCGCTAACCTTCCGACAAACGCCTGTGCTTCACATTCGCCGGGCCACTGTGTCGGAACCACTAAAACTCGCTGATGCGACCGATCCGCGCACGCGTTTCTGTCTGTGCGGTCAGACCCAGACCTGTACCGGCGCTCCGAACCAAGAAAGCTTGTCATGACCTTCGAAAACCTGCCCGACCGGCTTCAGGAAGCCCTTGCGACGCGTGAATATTCCGAAGCCACCGACGTACAGGCCGCCGTTCTCGAACCGGAGGCTGTGGGCCGTGACCTGATCGTTTCCGCGCAGACCGGATCGGGCAAGACCGTGGCGTTCGGCCTGGCGATTGCGGGTGAGCTGCTCAACGAGGAAGGTCTGGTGAACCGGGCCTATTCTCCGCAGGCGCTGATCATCGCTCCGACGCGGGAATTGGCGCTTCAGGTCAGCCGCGAGTTGCAGTGGCTCTATGGGCGCGCCGGGGCTCGCGTCGCGACCTGTGTCGGCGGCATGAACCCCTCGCATGAACGAAAGGTGTTGAAATCGGGCGCAACGATCGTGGTAGGCACACCGGGTCGTCTGCGTGATCATTTGGAACGTGGCGCGCTGGACCTGTCGGCTCTGTCCGCCATTGTGCTCGACGAGGCCGACGAAATGCTCGACATGGGCTTTCGCGACGAGCTTGAGGCCATTCTGGACGCTGCGCCCGAAAACCGCCGCACGCTGCTGTTCTCCGCCACCATGCCGCGCCCGATCGAAGCCCTGGCCCAGCGTTACCAACGCAACGCCCTGCGCATCGCAACTGTCGATAAGGGGCGCAGCCACGAGGATATCTCCTATCAGGCGGTCACGGTCTCCCCGCCCGAAGTGGAGAACGCCGTGGTCAACCTGCTGCGCTTTCACGAGGCGGAAACGGCGATCCTGTTCTGTGCCACGCGCGAAAGCGTGCGCCGCCTGCACGCCACCCTGCAAGAGCGCGGCTTTAGCGTCGTCGCTCTGTCAGGTGAGCATTCGCAGCAGGAGCGCAACCAGGCGTTGCAGGCACTCCGCGATCGGCGCGCGCGCGTCTGCGTTGCAACGGATGTCGCTGCACGCGGGATCGACCTGCCCACACTCAGCCTTGTCATCCATGTCGAAATCCCGCGCGATGCCGAGGTGCTACAGCACCGTTCGGGCCGGACGGGTCGTGCCGGCAAGAAAGGCACCGCTGTTCTCATCGTCCCCTTCCCGCGCCGCAAACGGGTGGAGTCCATGCTGCGCCACGCGAAGATCAAACCGATGTGGACCGACGCGCCCGATCGTGAGGCGATCAAGACCAAGGATCGCGAGCGCCTGCTCGAAAAGCTGACGGAGCCTGTGGAGGTAAGCGATGCAGACCGCGAAGTAGCCGGGCAATTGCTAGCCCGACGCAGCCCAGCAGACCTCGCTGCGATGCTGGTCCATGCGCACCGTTCAAAAATGCCTGAGCCCGAAGAGCTGATGCCGAACACTCCCGAAGCGCGCCGCGCGGCGCAAAAGGAACGGCACCGGCCCGGTTTTGAGGACACGGTGTGGTTCCGCATGGATGTTGGACGCAAGCAAAACGCCGATCCGCGCTGGATTCTGCCACTGCTATGCCGCCGGGGCCACGTCACTCGCAACGAGATCGGCGCGATCCGCATCGGCCCGGACCAAACACATTTCCAGATTCCCCGTAACATCGCCGACAAGTTCGCTGCCGCAACGCAGCGCACCGCAGGCACCGAGAGCGACGAGGAAAGCATCCGGTTCGAGGTATCCGACGACGGACCTCGCGTGCCCGCCCGCGCCAACCGTCGCAAGCGCGCCGACGGCGAAAAAGGCGCTCGTCCACGAGGCGTGAAAGTCGATCCAACCCGCAAACCGAAAGGGGAATGGACAGGGAAGCCAAGGGGCAAGAATTTCAAGAAAAAGACCGGCGGCAAAGACCATGGCAAACCCGGCAATCACAAAAAGGCCGGCAAATCTGCCCGACCCGGCGAGTAAGAGAAGCGCATCCTAAAGTTGCCGCACCAGGCAATGGTAACGGAGGTATTAATCACTCTCTAAGTAATATCAGGCATCTAAACTCGCGAGCTAAAAGCCTTTGCCGAAAACGCGATGAAGGCCGACCTAGCAGCACAAGAGTTTGGAGCTTAGCGTCTTGCCCTTCGGCCTGATGAATCGAGTTAGCCGGGATACAGAAGACACTGGTTCTGTCGAAGAACCCGTGTCGGCGCGCTCGTCATCCAATGTTCTAAGTGAAATCGAGCAGGTCGGGATTGGTCTCTTTTGGGCGACCAACAGCAAAGGCGAACTGACTTATCTGTCCGAAACAGCGCTCGCCTCTCTTGGCGAAGACGGAGCCTCGTTGATTGGCGGGCAGTTTTCTTCATGCTTCACCGAGGCGACTGTCGACGGTGAACCGGGTTCGGCCCGATCGCTGGTCCTGAAAATGCACTCTCATTCGAAGATCGAAGACAAAGTCGTGCGGATCGACACCAGCGCGCAGCGCGGAGAGGACACAGCAACCACGCATTGGTGGAACATATCAGCGCGACCGTTCTTCGGACCAGAGGGTGAGTTCCGCGGTTACCGCGGCGTCGGCACTGACATCACCAGGGATTTTCGCCATCAGCAGAGCATTGCCCGTCAATCACAATTTGATGAGCTGACCGGCCTCGCCAATCGTCGCCGCATCAATCACAAGCTCTCGGCAACCCTGAAATCGTTCAAATCGGCAGGCCGCAGCTGCGCCCTGATGATGCTCGATCTCGATCGGTTCAAGCAGGTTAACGACACGATGGGTCACCCCGCTGGCGACGAACTGCTGAAACAGGTGGCCGAGCGGTTGCGATCGATCGTGAAGGATCGCGGTGAAGTCGGCAGGCTTGGCGGGGACGAGTTCCAGATCTTGCTGCCCGACATCGATGATCGCGGCCAATTGAGCGATTTGGCCCGCCGCATGATCCAGATGGTGTCGCAGCCTTATTCGCTGGGCGGTCGCCGGGCGATGATCGGCACTTCGGTCGGGATAGCCATCGCGCCCTATGACGGGATCGAGGCGGAGGAGCTGAGTGCAGCCGTTGATATGGCGCTCTACGCCGCAAAGGAGAGCGGCAAAGGGACGTTCCGGTTCTACAGCGCCGATTTGAAGGACGCGGCATCGCGTGGTGTCCTGATCGAAGAGGGACTGCGTGATGCGCTGCTTAGCGGCGAACTCAGCCTTAACTATCAACCGCTCGTCGATCCGCGCGAAAACAAGGTGAAAGGCTTTGAGGCGCTGATGCGGTGGGAGCATCCCGAAGAGGGCAATATCTCTCCCGCCCATTTTATTCCTATTGCCGAACAGACCGATCTGATCATCAAAATCGGTGAGTGGGCGCTTCGGCAAGCCTGCATGGATGCTGCAAGCTGGCCCGGTCAAAGCCGCGTTGCAGTCAACGTATCTGCCAAGCAGTTCATGAACCCGGATTTTTGCAAACTGGTCGCTTCCGCTCTTTCAGTGAGCGAGCTTTCGCCCTCGCGGCTTGAGCTTGAAGTGACCGAGAGCGTTTTTGTGGGCGATGATGAAAACCTGGACCAGACTTTCGCATCGCTGAAACGGCTTGGCGTGCGCCTCTCAATGGATGATTTCGGCACGGGGTATTCTTCACTCGGATATCTCAAGCGCGCGCCGTTCGACAAGATCAAGATCGATCAAAGCTTCGTGCGCGGCTGCACGGCATCCGGCGATACCAATCCGGCGATCATCACGGCGATTGTATCCCTTGCGAAAGCGCTGGACATGGAAACGGTGGCCGAGGGCGTCGAGGCAATGGACGAGCTGAAACTGGTAACCGATCGCGGTGCCGATCTGGTGCAGGGGTACATTTTTTCCAGGCCGCTAAGCCAGGATAAGGTTCTCGCCCGGTTAGAGGAAAGCAACTTCATTTTCCGCCCCGATGGCCCGCCGCGCTATCGCGCTGACCGGATGACAGTCTATCGCAAGGTCGGGCTGATCCACGAAGATCACTATTACGATGTCATGCTGCGCAATCTCTCGAAAACAGGAGCGCGTATTGAGGGCCTGAGCGGCGTACCGATCGGCGAGCATATCGTGCTCGATCTCGGGGCTGGTCAATTGGTGGTGAGCAAAGTGATCCACTCCAAAGACGGTAGCCAAGGACTGGAGTTCGAAACTCCGCTGATCAGCGATGGCTATAATGGCCTGATGACGCGGCATCGGATCTCACCCTACGCGCTGGCGGAGGCAGGAATGCCGCTGTCCTCGCTCGGGGCCGGATCGTATCCGATCGAAAAGATGCACGCGCGGCCAAAATCACCGCCGAGCTTTGTCCAGCTCAAACTTTAGTAGGCTGCCGCGTCCCAGCGTGAAGTCCTTTGGATCCTCGAGGTGAGCGTCCCCTCTTGTGACCATTGCAAGTTGGTAGCGGAGGAGGGACTTGAACCCCCGACACGCGGATTATGATTCCAACGGAAACGGCTGGTAGACGCGTCTACGTAGACGCGAGATGCCATCGCCGCTGTCTGCTTTTGGAGTAGTAGGTGGGGCGCTTCAACATCTTCAACTGGGGGTGTTAGCGGATCTTCGCTTCACGATTCATCGATGGCCAGGCGATAGGATCAAGGTAACTGAAACTAGCCTATGCTCTTGAGCAGTCTTTCACTCGTTGCCACACTTCGTCCGATATATTGCCTTGCCAGACGCAGCCGAGAAGCCATCGAAACTTGGGGTCTCGCTTCACCTCAATTTCGACTAGTTTGATGAACCTGTCACCAGCGGTGACAAGCAACATCTCAAGTGGCCCGGCGCCAAGATGTTGTAGTATTACTTTCGCTTCGCTTGGCTCCTCGCTCGACAAGGCGCTCAATTTGAATCGGCTTGTTACTTCGCAGATGATCCTAAAAGCCCTGTGTGGGTCATCGAAGACGTCAAAATATAGCGGCAAACCAGCCCGAAATGTGGTGTTGGGCGCGCTGGCAGCGCCCGCGCGGATCATCTCGATCCAGTCAGTTGCAAGCTGCTCGATCTTTTCATCTGAAGTGGGGCACTGGTGAGGCGCTCCGGGTTTCGGCGTCGCCGGTCTTCGTGCTTTCCATGCCCAGCTGTTTCGACTTGAAGCCACAGTCTTACGACACCGATCTTAGCTTCGCCAGATCGACCGCACGCTTTCCAGCCCAGGCCTCGATCAGCTCAATTGCTGGATCACTAGCAGTAAGCCAGACCAATCGCTTGTCCGTCCTGCTTGGGCTGCGTATCACCCATCCCTCGTTGACCAGTATTCTTAGGTGCCTGAGGACCGTAGTATTCGGCGCTGTGCTAGCTAAGCACACGTGTTTGACGCAGCTACGCTGCTGTTCTGAATGCGCCGAATAAAGTTCGACCATTATGGCCCAGGCCACCGGCGACTGAAACGCTTCCGGCAACACCTCGCTCCGGACCAGGTTCGCGCGATGCTCATCACGCACGATATCAGCGAGCGGCAACATCGCTCGATCACCGGTCGCTTGGAGCTCTGCTCTGCGCTCGGTCGATTGAAGCTCTGCAGCGGCACTCAGCAAAAGCTGAGCTACTGCGCCTAGTCTATTTCTGGTGCCCCCCGACATGAATGCGGAATGCGGTTAGATTGCGGAAACTTTACACTACATTTTTTCTGTAGTCCCCCGGCCGGGTTACAATATTACAACCAATCTGAGCGATTAAAATTGACGGGTAACGCGAATTTAATCTTGACAAGCTGAAATACACAATCTGGGATTACTGAGTTTGTTCGATTTCGCGCAACTCAAATCAGAACGTAAAGCCAGATTGGTCCTAGACTCAGCAAACGTTTTTTGCCGGATACACCCATGTCAGACTGACACCTCCCAAGACAAACTGGCTAATTGCTGATCATGCGATATGATATCGGGTGTCGCAGTTAGGCTATTAAATTGCCGCCAAACTGGCTCTAATCTCTAATTTTAATCGAAAAATCAAAGCACTGTGCAGTCATACGTATCGACACTGAGTATTGCTCCTGATGCGGTCTTGAGCCACCTTTTTCACCAGCCTCCACGACGTCGTCCTTGTAAAACGACAGAGGTGATTAATGGGCGAGGCAAAGGAGTCCTCCAGTCTAATTGAGTATGGCGCGGCGGCGTCATCTGTAGCCGCGTTTGCTGCGGCGGTTTCTGTCACGTCGGATACGTTGGACCTACACGGCGCAAGCCAGACGGAAAATAGGAGTACTTCAAGCCAGTCCGAAGAAGGCGCTGACGAGACGTTATCAGCTGAAAACAAAGCGGCTGCCAGAACCATCCTTCACGCAAGCCTCTTTGCTAGCACTTCGACCATAGCTGACTTCAAGCGCAGCGGTCGCGGGCGCTGGCTGAATAAACAAATGCGCTCATCGAGCGGGGATGAAGCAGAAGAATTTTTCAGCCGTGAGGGATTCGATGAGGTGAATTCCAGTCAGCACTGGCGGCGTGATTACTACTTTGACCACATGATCTGGTCAGACCTTATGGCCGGGGGGAGCGCGGTTAGAAAAAGGATGGCAATCGCTCTTTCTGAGATATTCGTCGTCTCGCTGAATGGCTTGGACATGTCTTGGCCCGCTCAAGCGGTTGGATGGTACTGGGACACCCTGAAGCGACACGCATTCGGCAATTATCGCGAGCTTATCGAAGAAATCGCTCTTTCGCCCGCTATGGGCGTCTTTCTCGATACACGCGGCAATCAGCATTCTGATCCTACCTCTGGACGTGTGCCAGATGAAAACTTCGCGCGCGAATTGCTGCAATTGTTTTCAATAGGGTTGTACGAACTTGAGGCCGATGGTCAGCCCCGACTACGCGGCGGACGCCCGATTGAGACGTATAGCAATGAAGATGTGGAAGGCCTTGCCCGCGTCTTCACTGGCTATGATCTCGACTACACCGATGTCGAGTTCCAGCCGCATCCGCTTGGCCGAAGACGCTCGCCGATCCCTTCGCCGAAGGTCGTCCGTCAAAGGATGACAGTTGACCCAGCGAAGTGGTGGCCTGCAGCTGGAACGTCTCTTCACTCGCTCGAAGAGAAGAGTTTTCTGGGAGCGACGATACCACCCGGAACCGGTCCTGAAGACAGTCTGCAGATTGCGCTCGACGTAATCTTCAACCACCCGAATGTCGGACCCTTCATTAGCAAACAGCTCATTCAACGGTTGGTCACGAGTAATCCAAGCCCCGGTTATGTCTGGAGGGTTGCGCGGCGGTTTAACAACAATGGAAAAGGCGTCAGGGGCGATTTGGGCGCGGTGTTTCGAGCCATAATTCGAGACAAGGAGGCGAATGCGACCAGTACTCTAGTTGATCCATCGGCTGGCAAGCTGCGCGAGCCAATGCTTCGCTACGCGCAGTGGGGTCGAACATTTGGCGCGCGATCCCCGTCCGGACAATGGGAGATGCGAGATTTGTCAGAGATTGGCCTTCTTAACCAAGCACCGTTCAGGTCTCCGTCGGTCTTTAATTTCTTCCGTCCAGGTTATGTGCCCCCAACAACCCAAGCGGCTGCCAATGACTTAGTTGTTCCCGAGTTTCAGATTGTGAACGAGTCCTCGGTAGCGGCGTATCTGAACTTTATGCGCGGCGCGGTTGAGGGCGAAGCATATTGGTCCGGCGATGTCAGCGCGAGCTATTCGAATGAGACTGCAATAGCGCATGAACCCACCAAGCTGTTGGACCACTTGGACCTTATCCTGACAGCCGGGCAACTATCAGACTTCGTTCGAGGCCGAATACTGGAATCGATTGAGGCAGTCGGGCTGCCACCGGAAGACGATGACGAAGCGCGCTTGTTGAGAGCTCAAGTCGGAGTGCTGCTCACCATGCTCTCAAACGATTATCTGGTTCAGCGATAGGGGCTCACCATGCACGTTTCTCGTAGCGATGAGATTTGCCGCCGAGCATTCATGCGACGGGTTGGCACTCTGGCCACGGCTGGAATGGCCACCAGCTATGGATTGGGCTTAGCGGGCCTTGGTGATCTCGCCGCCCAGTCGTCGCACTCAGACTACAAGGCTCTCGTTTGCGTATTTCTTTATGGTGGCAACGACCACGCGAACACGCTCATTCCCTTCGATCCAGCAAATTACGCTGAGTATGAGCGGCTCCGAGGGGGTAGGGAAGGCGTGGCGCTGCCACGAGATCAGTTAGCAGCTCAAGTACTTTCGGTCCCAGAAGGCCAGACACTTACGGATAGCATCCAGTACGCCCTTGCTCCGGCAATGCCTCGCCTCAAGTCGCTTTATGACCAAGGCCAGATGGCCGCATTGCTCAATGTCGGGCCGTTGCTCGCTCCTCTGACGAGAGCGCAGTACGAAAGCTCCAACACCAGCGCCTTTCCGCGTCCTCCTAAACTGTTTTCTCACAACGACCAGCAAGCCAGCTGGCAAGCCTTCGCGCCTGAAGGGGCAGACCAAGGCTGGGGAGGAAGGCTTGCCGACATCGGAATGTCTGCAAACTCAAACTCCATGTTCACTGCAATGAATGTGACCGGCAACGCCGTGTTCCTCAACGGATCGAACGCGTCGTCCTTCAAGCTATCCGCCAGAGGGCCGATCAAGATGTACGGGATTGAACGGCAGCTTTACGGACAGAACACGGCTTCGAGCGCGCTGAGAGAAATCATAGGCGTGTCCAACGGAAACGTCCTTGCCTCTGACTACGCTCAGGTTACGTCCCGCTCGATAATGTACTCGGACTTCATTCTCGACGCACTGAAAAACGCCCCGTCCTCGACGAAGTTCGGAAGCGGTTCTTCCTTGCAAGCCCAGCTGTCCATGGTCGCGCAGCTCGTCTCAGCACGTCATAACTTGGGTGTTACTCGCCAGGTCTTTCTCGTATCCATGGGCGGCTTCGACAATCACGCCAACCTAACCAGCAAGCATCAGGGTCTGCTCGGCGAACTGGATACGGCTTTGCACAAGTTTCAATCCGCCATTTCGGGCTTAGGCCTTCAGGACCAAGTTACCACATTTACCGCTTCGGACTTTGGGCGCACTCTTGTTTCAAATGGCAGGGGCACCGATCACGGCTGGGGCGGGCACCATTTCATTGTCGGTGGAGGCGTAAACGGCAGCGCGTTCTACGGGACCGCCCCGCATGTCTCCGACAGAACAGACGATCAGGTCGGACGGGGTCGCCTACTCCCGACCACCTCTGTAGACGAATACGCAGCGACACTAGCCGTGTGGTTCGGGGTAAGCCCGTCTGACGTCGGGTATGTGGCACCGAACATCGGCAGATTCGGCAATTCCGACCTCGGCTTTATGCGAAGGGAAGATGACGACCGCTAACGGCAGTATGGCCCTGTCTTCCGGCGAGTTTGTCGCTTCTTGAAGGGTTGGCGAGACGAAGTGTGGGGCGACTCCCCGTTGAAATCGATATGTCTAATGGTGGCAATTGGTGCGGCTCTTATAGAGCTGAACGACAGGCCGCCAGAGGATCGCGACGATAAAGTCATCTTAGACGTTGCCCGCCGCCTACCAAGTATACTCGCCGGTCAAGTAGATAACCCGGTTGTTAAGGATAGTTGCCTCAATAACTGGACAAGAGACCAGCGGAAGGATGTCGTCGCAAAGACCAACGAATTGGTGGCATCGATGGAAAGCGCACTGGAGCGCACTGGGGATGCGGATCAAGTGATTGCCAAGCTGCAGGCTGAGTTTGGAAAACGACTTCCGAACAGGCCAGATGTCGTCAAGATCGCTGGTCCAGCGGCAGCGTCGATACGTTCAATTCCCGCCGCGAAAGTCGCGACGCCCAGCATCATCAACTCAAAATCTGGTTGATGCGCACGCATGTCGCTTGGGCGCGCATCCACGCGACCTTAAAGAGTCGCGGGTTTCGAGAGGTGCAATCACCAGCGGTAACCTATCGGGGGCAAAGCTTTCGGGTCTGACCGAGACTTGTAATCGTTTCACAGCGCTCTTGCTCGCGATCCAGCCGCTCGCACCTGCGCGGCGCAAAGCTTGTCACTTTTGCCTCTTGATAAGCATCTATATCAATAATTTCATAGGTTTAAATCGAGATTCTTGCAAACGGTTTACTCCTATGAATTGAAGAGTTCACCGATCAAGTCATTGATTTTTGGTAGCGGAGGAGGGACTTGAACCCCCGACACGCGGATTATGATTCCGCTGCTCTAACCACCTGAGCTACTCCGCCCCAAAGGCATCCTGATCGGCAAAAAGGTGATAAGGCCAATCGGGATTCGCGAGGCACGATGGCCTCAAGCGAGCGGCGCATTTAGGGCGCGGGTGCGCGCTGGTCAACCGTTGTTGACGCGCTTCATGCGATGGCCTTGCCGCGAAATGCGCAGGCCTTCACCAATTCCCATGGTCCCCCCTGATAAAGATGCAGTTCGAGCGCGGGAAATGCGAAGCCGCGTGGCTCGATTTTTCGACCCAACTCGGCTTGCAGTGCCCTTGCCTCGCGCTTGGTCACCTTGTTCTGGATCGTGATATGCGGTCGCGGTTCGTAAAGGTCTTGCGCGGTCAGGCTGCCGTGGAAGTGTTCCGCAATCAGCCCGCGCAAAGCCAGCAGTTGCGGGCTGGCGATCGCGATCGCCGTGCCAGTGCCAAGGTCGAGCAAGCCAGTCACTTCGGCCTCTGGAGGCGCAAATTCGGAGGCGATGCGCGGCAGGTAGTGCTTCAACTCCGCAAGCAGCGAAGGTGCGAAGGAGTGGAACATGGTCACATGCGCATGGAGATGGTTGCGCTCGGCCGGGTAGTGAGCACGCCGCAGTTCTTCGGCCCAGTCTTGTGTGCCGGTTGGCAGCTTTGCAGTGACGATAAACGGATTGGCCATTGCGACCCGAAGCTAAATCTCGCCGCGCTCACGGCGTGATCGATCTGTCACCACCGAGGACCGCTGCGCCGTAAGGCGATAACGCTTCCTTTCCGGTCCCTTGATCATAGTTACATCTCGCCGCGCTCGCGGCGGATCGCGTACCATTTTTCGACGTTGGCGTTATGCTCGGCCAGAGTGTCGGCGAACCAATGTCCACCCGTGCCGTCAGCGACCATGAAAAGCGCGCTTGTGCTCTCCGGGTTCAGCACGGCCGCAATGCTTTCGCGCCCCGGATTGGTGATCGGCCCTTCAGGCAGGCCGACGCGGGTATAGGTGTTGTAACCATTGACCGCCGCAATTTCGGATTGACGGATACGGCGGCCCAGCGGCTTCCCTTTGGTAATGGGGTAGATGATCGTCGGATCGGCCTGCAACAGCATTCCGGTCTTCACCCGGTTCGAATACAGCCCGGCGACCATCCGGCGCTCTTCGGGCTTGCCGGTCTCCTTCTCGACCACCGAGGCAAGGATCAGCGCGTCGCGCATTGTATCGACCGCAATGTCTGGCGCGCGCTCCGCCCACGCTTCGGCGAGGTACAGGTCCATCGCCGACTGCATCTGCTCGATCAGCGAGGCGCGGCTTTGCCCGCGTTCGAACGAGTACGTATCGGGCAGGATCGAACCCTCGGGCGGGACATCGATATCGCCAGTCAGCAATTCCTCGGCCATCAGCCGTTCCTGCACCATGATCGAGGGCATACCTTCGGGAATGGTGACGAAGCGGCGGATCACGTCGCCCGACTGGAATGCTTCGAGAATTTCGCTCTGGCTCATCCCCGGTTTCAGCAGAAACTCGCCTGCCTGGATGGGATCAGACGAACCCAGCAGCTTCGCTCGCAGCACAAAGCCATCGGCGGAGAGGATATACCCTTCCTCCTCAAGCTTCTGCGCCACCGCGCTTACTGATGCGCCGGGCGGAATGACGAAGGGCGATTCGACCTTCACCGACGCACCACCCAGAGCGACGCTGCCGAAATACAGGCCCGCAGCGCCGATCAGCACCACGGCAAGCCCGACGATAAGGCCGAGCTTTTTCATGCGCCTAATCGACCTTCTGCATGATCAGCGAAGCGTTGGTGCCGCCAAAGCCGAAGCTGTTGTTGAGCACGGCGCGCACGTCGCGTTTCTTCGCTTCGAGCGGGACGAGATCGATACCCTCGGTGCCCTCGTCCGGGTTGTGCAGGTTGAGCGTCGGCGGGACGATCTGATCGCGCATCGCGAGGATGCAGAACACAGCTTCAACTGCGCCAGCGCCGCCCAGCAAGTGGCCGATCGCCGACTTGGTCGAGCTCATCGACGCACCGCTCAGACCTTCGCCCAGCACGCGCTTTACCGCTGCCAGTTCGATCGTGTCGGCCATCGTCGATGTGCCGTGGGCGTTGACGTAATCGATATCGCCGGGGCCGAGGCCTGCCTTCTTGAGCGCCATCCGCATGGCCAGCTCTGCGCCCTTGCCTTCGGGATGGGGCGCGGTGACGTGATAGGCGTCGCCCGAGAGGCCATAGCCGGTTACTTCGGCATAGATCGTTGCACCTCGTGCCTTTGCGCGCTCATATTCCTCCAGCACGACCACGCCCGCGCCCTCGCCCATGACGAACCCGTCGCGGTCCTTGTCATAGGGGCGGCTCGCTTCGGTGGGGCGGTCATTCATGCTCATGTTGAGCGCGCGTGCCTGAGCGAACCCAGCTATGCCGAGCGGGTTGACGGTGCTTTCCGCGCCACCTGCCAGCATCACGTCGGCATCGTCCATCGCGATCATCCGCGCGGCATCCCCAATCGAGTGCGCGCCGGTCGAACAGGCGGTCACGACCGCATGGTTCGGACCCATGAAGCCATATTTGATCTGCACCTGACCGGTGACGAGATTGATAAGACGCCCATGAACGAAGTGCGGTGACACACGGCCAGGCCCGCGCTCGTGCAAAACGATGCTCTCGCTTTCGATCCCCGGCAGCCCACCGATGCCAGCGCCGATAGAACAGCCGGTGCGTTCCTTCTCGGCGTCGGTCATCTCGGTCAGACCAGCGTCTTCGAGTGCCTGACCCGCTGCATCGATACCGTAAACGATGAACGGATCGACCTGCCGCTGGATTTTGTGATCGACACGCTTGCCCGCGTCGAAGCCCCATGGGTGGTCTTTATCCTTCACCTCGCAGGCGATGGTGCATTTCTGCCCTTCGGTATCGAAGCGGGTGATCGGCCCCGCCCCGCTTTCGCCGGCTATCAGGTTCCGCCAACTGGTCTCGACATCGCCGCCTAGGGGGGTGACGAGCCCAAGTCCGGTTACAACCACACGACGCATTCGCTCTCTCCAGGAAACGCTACAGGCCCGCACCCTTATCGGGCTCGGGCCTGTTGGTCAGCGACCCGCGCGATGGCGGGTGGCTGGGGGCAGGTTAGCCCTTGTTGTCTTCGATATATTTGGTGGCATCGCCGACGGTCGTGATCTTTTCAGCCGCATCGTCGGGGATTTCGACACCGAATTCCTCTTCGAAAGCCATCACGAGTTCGACGATATCGAGGCTGTCTGCGCCCAGATCATCGATGAAGCTCGCTTCCTGAGTGACCTTGTCACCTTCGACGCCGAGATGCTCGACGACAATTTTCTGCACGCGGCCGGCAGTATCGCTCATGTTTGTCCCTCTTGGATTGGGGTGTTGAATTCAGATTTGCCCTAATGGTCGGTTCGATTGAGCGCAAGTGAAGATCGCCCCGCCCTTTGGACTGCACACCGTTCAGGCAAACAGGTCCAACGCATCGAGCCGCTCGATATCGCTCCGCAAAAGAAGCGAACGCTCGATCATGTATTTATGCCAGGATCCGAACATGACAAGGGTTCGCAGCCCCTGTCCGCTGATGGAATCGAGCGCAGAATTGATCAATCCGGTATGCGCCGCATTGATCCTGGTCCAACCGCCGGGGCCAAGATCGGGGTCGAAATATATCTGATAAGGCGTCTGCGCGCGCTGGACGATCACGTCGTATTCGGGGGTGTGGATAAAGCGGGGGTCATCGCCCCTCCCCCTTAAGTCTTGCGAATATTGCGCTCGCGCCGCCTGGTGTTCCGCCCATTGCGACGCGCGGGCAGGATCGGCCTCGATTGCCGCAAGCGCAGCGCTGCGGGTATCGGCAAGCTGCTGAGTCCAGCCGGCCGTTCCCACCAGCGTGAAGTCCATCTCGCGCGACAGGGGGAAGACCACGTCGGTGTATTCCGGAAAGACCTTGGTGCGCGGCTCGGTCACTTCGCCGGTTTCGGCAAAGCTGCTTTTGGCCTCGGCAATACGGTCGGGCGGGATTTCGGTCAGGATCACGTCCGGCTCGGCGCGGCGCACGGCTTCGCGCAGCACATCGAGCGAGTAGGCATTGCTGCGCCGGTGGGTGCGGTGGATCGCGCCGAGCACCGTAACTTTGGTCAGTGCGCCGGTCGTCTGCGATTCACCGGGCGCGCAGCTGGCGAGCGACTGGCTCGCTGCTCCCACAGAGGTCGCTGCGGCGAGGCTGCCGAAAATTGCGGAGCGGCGCGTTGTTTTCATGGCTTTCCTTTCGGCTGCCTCTGGAGCTAGGTTACGGCATCTGGCGCACTGTGCCCCATCATCAGGACGATTTGCACCCTTGCTGACATTCTATTCCGACAAACAGGCCGCACACGCCCCGGTGCGCGAGATGAACAATGGCGAATGGATGGACTTTGCCGAAAGTCCTGACCGGCTCGGGTCGATCCTCGCTGCTATCGGCCCTGTCGAAGCTCCGCGCGACCATGGCGATGCAGCCATGAAGCGAGTGCATGATGCATTATATCTCGAATTTCTAAAGTCGGCGCATGACACATGGCTTGCTCAGGGACGGACTGGAGACGCGATCGGCTATACCTTCCCGGTCGTGCACCGTCGCCCGCTCTCGCTGGAGCGGATCGATGCGCAGCTTGGCCTCTATGGTTTCGACGCAGCCACGCCGATCGCGTCGGGCACATGGGATGCAGCCTATTGGGGAGCGCAGACCGCGCTGAGTGCGTTCGAAGCCGTCGCCTCGGGACAGCAACAGCAGGCTTTCGCGCTGTGCCGTCCTCCGGGGCACCATGCGGGCCGCGATTATTATGGCGGCTATTGCTACCTCAACAACGCTGCCATCGTCGCCGATCACGCGCGCAGCAATGGCCTTGGCCCGGTGGCTGTGCTCGATGTCGATTACCATCACGGCAACGGCACCCAGGATATTTTCTACGAAACAGGCGAGGTATTCTTCGCGTCGATCCACGCCGATCCGTCGATGGATTACCCTTATTACTGGGGCCATGCGGACGAGCGCGGCGAACGTGATGGCGAAGGCACCACCCTCAATCTGCCGCTGGCGCGTGGTACGACATGGAGCGCCTACGAGCTCGCTCTGATGCGCGCGCTGGATGAGATCGCCGCGTTCGGCGCGAGGTTCCTCGTGGTCAGCTACGGCGCGGACACCTTCGTCGAAGACCCGATCTCGCATTTCGCGCTAACGACCGACGATATGGGCCGGATCGGCAGCGCCATCGCGAGCGCGGCGCTGCCAACCGTTGCCATTATGGAGGGCGGCTACCGGATCGACGCGCTTGGCGCGAATGTCAGTGCATTTCTCGGCGGACTGGAGAATGGTTGAGACCGGACGGCCGCAAGATCACTGCGCTTCCGCCGTCTCAGCCGCAGCATCCTGCGTTTCGAGCTGAGCATAACGAGCCTGCAAAATCTCCGCCCGCTGAGCGAACTGGGCCTCAGCCTCCAACTTCTTCCCGATCCGCTCCAACGCTTCATCGATCATCCATTTGCCGGGATCTGCATCCGACGCGCGGCGATAGAGTTCATCGGCAAGCGCAATATCGCCAGCACGTTCGTGGCAAAGACCGACATTGAACAGAACCGATGATTGTTGCGGATTGGTCGCCTCAAGCCCCTTGAACACGTCGCAGGCCGCGTCTTCGTCGGTCTTGGTGAGCTTAAGGCCCTGCTTGAACAGCTTGCGATCCGGTTTTTCCAGACCTTTGCGCTTTTCCAGCAACCGATAATCCGAACGGACGGCTCGCGGTGCCAGCATGTATCGTATCCGGTATGCGAAGGACGACATCAAGTCATCGGACATATCGCTAACCGAAGGTCGCGTCTCCTCGTCAGAGCAATAATCGGTCGACGCCGTCTCTTCCTTGCGAATGGAATAGATGACGTCTCCGTTTGCTGAAATCAGCTCGATGTCGGGGAAAAAGGACGCCTCGTACCGGCGGCAGCTGAAGTAGGAGGTGGTTTCTCTTATGCAATTGTCATCGCTGTCCTTCTCCGCACACGAGACGACCTCTTTGTCATCGAGTTCGGTGACCGATGAGCTGGTGTCTGCCGTCCCGACAAACATGGCGTCGGCGGTTTCCAGATCACCCCTGGTGATTTCGAACCACTGCTCGTCGCCTATACGAAGGCCGTCGAGTGCATCTTTCAACTCGAATGCAACCTTCGCCCCAACCGGCCCCTCGATCGTGTCGACAGCGATCAGCTCCAGGCCGAGGCCGATATCGCTGTTCGCAGGGAAATGACCTTCCGCCTGGATCGTTTCTGCCGAAGCACCGACCGCTGCCATGGACGATAAAACGGCGATGCCGCCTGCGAAATAACTGCGGATTTTTGTCAATTTTCCCCCCTGAATACTTGCACACGATGTCGCAACACGCGCGTTAAAGCCACATGAATGCCTGCTAATTCTGTGCATTAGCAGGGCACAGCTTGCGTCACGGTCACACCTCACGGGCGGTCAAATCGGCCCGTCGCAGCTCAGGCTCGGCCCAGCGAGTGAGCGGAACGATCCGGCAGTCCAGCCATTAAGTTATTGTAAGCGCGGCGCAAACGGCGACGTGCAGACATTAATACCAACTCTTTCAAGGAGACCCATGACTAATATTGAACTGCTGAAAGACCTCACCCAAACCACTTATGACTCGGTCGAAGGCTATCGCCAGGCCGCAGAAAAGGCCGAAAGCCCGGCAATCAAGCAGGCCTTCGTCCGTCGCAGCGCAGATCGCGCCGAAATCCTTAACAAGATGAACAATGCAATGCAGGCACGAGGCCAGGAGCCGGTGACCAGCGTAAGTATCCAGGGATCGGCCCACCAGACGTTCCTGACGATCACCGACGCCCTGTCTGACAGTAACGAAGCCGCGATCAAGCGCGTGGAAGAAGGCGAAGACTATCTCGCCGGTCAATTCCGCGACGCGCTGCAAGACAACGATCTCGAACCGGAAATGCGTACGCTGATCGAAACGGCCTACCGCGACATCCGCGAAGGTGAGCGTTTCAGCGACATGCTGGAAGAGCAATACGCGTAATTGGAACAAGCGTTGAGAGCCCGCCCGGTGTTCGGGGGAGCACCCTAGGGCAGAGCGCTCCGCTTTTCAGAACACAATTATAATGTTCCTCAAGACTAAAGCGTCCGGAGAAATCCGGGCGCTTTTTTGTGTCACGTTACTCCTGTCCCACCTCCGAAATTGCGGCAAAGTGCTTTGCAATTTGCCGCTCTGCTTCGCTACGCAGATCGAGCCGTTGCATCGCTGCGCGCGTGTATTTCTGCTTGGGTTCGATATCCAGAACATCAAGGTAGTGCTGATAGGCTTCATCGGGAAGCCCCCGCATTTCATCACACAGGCCGATATTGAACTGAACCGAAACACTATCGGGATTAGCAGGTGCCAGCGCCTCGAACGCACCACACGCTGCTTCCGGATCGCTCTTGGTCAGACGGACCGCCTGTTTGAATGCCACACGGTCAGGTTTTGACAAACCCTTGCGACTTTCCCGGATACGGAACGCCTCGGTTTCCCGCCTGGGCACAATCTCGGCCTTTACGGCTTCGATTGCCCTGAACAGCATCTGCTCTCCATATCCGCCAGCTGAGGGCCAGTATGCTTCGCTGCATGAAGTGATACCGTCAGTCTCCTCCGATGCGAAATGATAGAGAACAATGCCAGTTTCAGGCCGGGTAAATTCGACATGGGCAACTGTATTGACCTCTGCGCGTCTACACGGCGTGACCTTTTCAGAATATTCTGTGCACTCCCCGTCTTCATCGCGGGTCTTGCATTTGCGCTCGACCTCGGGCTCGACCTCGAACATGTCGGCCTCGTAAAAGAACCCGCCGGTCATCACGAGATCGCCTTCGTCGCTTTCAGCGTAGTGCACGGTCTCGTACATTTTTTCTCCGTCAGCAGCGGCTCCATTGAGCACGCCGCTAACATAGCTGCGAAGCAAGTCGCCCCAGCGACCGCCTTCGAACGGGCCGACCACGATCCTGTGTTGGCCGATAAGCGCTTCGGTCGCGGCCGGTTCGTGGACGACGACCGACAAAGTTTCCGCATTAGCGGATGCTGCCAGACCGAACGGTGCCATTGCCAGCACACCTGCAAGACACACGCTCGAATATCTCATACTGCCCGCCGCCCCCTTGAATCGGTGAGAGTGCGATGGTCCGTCAGATACGCTGAACTGCCGCTTAAGCAACGGTAATCAGGTGTAAATCCTAGTTCGCATCGGCCTTCTTCGGCGGTTCGACAGTGCGCAGGAAAAGCTCGCGCAGCTGCGTCATTTCCGGCTTGCTCGGCGCGCCCATCATCAGGTCTTCGCCCTTCTGGTTCATCGGGAAAGCAATAACCTCGCGAATCGCCTCTTCACCAGCCAGCAGCATCACGATGCGGTCGATCCCGGGGGCCGATCCGCCATGCGGCGGCGCGCCCAGCTTGAACGCTTCGATCATGCCGGAGAATTCGCGGTCGACCGTCACCTTGTCATAGCCTGCGATCTCGAACGCCTTGTACATGATGTCCGGACGGTGGTTCCGGATCGCGCCCGATGACAGTTCATAACCGTTGCAGACGATGTCGTACTGCCACGCCTTGATATCGAGCGGGTCCATCGTCTCCAACGCCTCCATCTCGCCCTGCGGCATGGAGAATGGGTTGTGCGAGAAATCGACCTTTTTCGCGTCTTCGTCATATTCGAACATCGGGAAATCGACGATCCAGCAGAACTTGAAGCAGCCCTGTTCGATCAGTTCCAGCTGCTCACCGATCTGCGTGCGCGCGGCACCGGCCAGCTTCGCTGCGTCCCTCTCCTTGCCAGCGGCGAAGAAGAGGCCATCGTCTGGACCAAGGCCCAGTTCGTTATAGAGCTCTTCCATCCGCTCCGGCCCGTGGTTCTTGGCAATCGGACCGCCGAATTCGCCGCCCTTGCGGGTGACGTAGCCCAGACCGGCAAACCCTTCGGAGCGCGCCCAGTTGTTCATGTCGTCGAAGAACTTTCGGCTCTTCTCGTTCGTCTTCGGGGCCGGGATCACGCGGACACAACCACCGCCGCCAACGATCTTTTCAAACAGGCCGAAGCCCGATTTTTCGAAGTGGCTGGTGACGTCGCTGATAATCAGCGGATTGCGCAGGTCGGGCTTGTCGGTGCCGTATTTTAGCATTGCTTCGGCATAAGGAATGCGCGGGAAATCGCCGGACGCAGTAACGGTCTTGCCATCAGCGAATTCGGCGAACACGCCCGCCAGCACCGGCTCCAGCGCCTGGAACACGTCCTCCTGCGTGACGAAGCTCATTTCGAAGTCGAGCTGGTAGAATTCGAGGCTACGGTCAGCGCGCAGATCCTCGTCGCGGAAGCATGGCGCGATCTGAAAATAGCGGTCGAAGCCCGACACCATCAGCATCTGCTTGAACATCTGCGGCGCCTGCGGCAGCGCGTAGAAATTGCCCGGATGCATCCGGCTCGGCACGAGGAAATCGCGCGCGCCTTCGGGGGACGATGCAGTCAGGATCGGGGTCTGAAACTCGGTAAAACCCTGATCGATCATCCGCTGACGCAGCGAAGTGATGACCTGGCTGCGCAGCACAATGTTGCGGTGCATCGTCTCGCGCCGCAGATCGAGAAAGCGGTATTTGAGGCGAATTTCCTCCGGGTATTCCTGCTCGCCTGCGACCGGCATCGGCAATTCTTCGGCAGCACTCTGCACGGTGATCGAGCGCGCGAACACTTCGATCTCACCTGTGGGCAAATCTGTGTTCACCGTTTCCGGCGTGCGGGCCTTCACATCGCCATCGATGGTCACAACCGATTCAGCGCGCAGCCGCTCGAACACCTCAAGCGCGGGCGAATCCTCGTCCGCCACGATCTGGGTGATACCGTAATGGTCGCGCAGATCGACAAACAATACGCCACCATGATCGCGTTTCCGATGGACCCAGCCTGAAAGACGAACCGTCTCGCCGACATTTTCGGCAGAAAGCTGTGCGCAAGTATGACTACGGTAAGCGTGCATCTAAACTATTGTCCTGTTCGTGGGTATGACGCTAAGGGCGCGTCACAATTCGCGGCGGTCAAAACCGCTCGGATTACGGCGCGCTAACAGGGCAAGCACCGCATTTTGTCAAGTCGCGCGAGCCTCTGTGACAATATCGTGGGCGCGAGCCGTCGAAGGGGCAATGGACGGGGCCAATATCGGCCCGAGAGCGGCACTCCGCTCAAAATGACAAGAAGACATATGAAGATACATGATCTGATTACCACCACCGACGCGCTGGCCGATTTGTGCGAGCGCCTGGCGAAATCCGAATTCGTCACGGTCGATACCGAATTCATGCGCGAGAACACCTATTGGCCAGAATTGTGCCTGGTGCAGATCGCCAACACCGAAGAGGCCGCCGCCATCGATCCGCTGGCCGATGGAATTGACCTCACTCCGCTGCTCGATCTGATGTGCGAGAACCACGACGTTCTCAAGGTCTTCCATGCGGGCGGGCAAGATGTCGAGATTATCGTCAACATGGCGGGCAAGACCCCGCAGCCGATTTTCGACACGCAGATAGCGATGATGGCGGTCAGCCAGTCCGAACAGATCGGCTATGCCAACATGGTCGACACCTGGCTGAACATCCAGATCGACAAGGGTGCCCGCTTTACCGATTGGAGCCGCCGCCCGCTGACCGATCGCCAGATCGAATATGCGATTGGCGATGTCACGCACCTGTCGAAGATCTTCCCCAAGATTCTCAACAAGCTGATCAAGACCGGGCGCGGCGCATGGCTCGATGCCGAGATGGAAAAGCTCGCCGATGCGTCGAACTATATCATCAACCCGGACCAGTCCTGGAAACGCATCCGCTCGCCGGGCCGCAATGCTCAAGTGCTGGGGCGGTTGAAGGCGCTCGCCGCCTGGCGCGAAGGCGAAGCGCAGCACAAGAATATCCCGCGCGGCCGGATCATGCGCGACGAGACACTGGCCGATATCGCCAGCCACCCACCCAAAAAACAGGGTGACCTGGCCAAGGTGCGCGGGTTGTCTTCGGCGTGGCGGGACAACGATATCGGCAAGCGCTTGATGAAGGTGATTGCCGATGCCGAGCCTTTGCCGAAATCGGAAATGCCGGAAAAGATGAAACGCGGTGCACCGCTCGGCAAAGAAGGTGCGTTGGTTGCCGACCTGCTGAAGCTGCTCCTGAAGATCCGCGCGCGCGAAATCGATGTCGCCGCGCGCCTGCTGACCCGTGCAGACGAGATGGAAGCGCTAGCCGCCGGGGTCCGCGATCTCAAGGTGCTGAAAGGCTGGCGCTATGATGTGTTCGGCAAAGATGCGCTGGAGCTGGTCGAGGGCAAGCTGGCCTTCGCGGTCGACAATGGCAGGCTCAAAATGACGCATATCGACGACATGCAGGCGAGCATGGAAGAAGCGCTGGCGGCGGAATGATTAGTTTGTTCACGCGGAGACGCGGAGGCGCGGAGATGTTGCTGCTTGCAGCGAAGGCATGGGCCTATTTTACTCCTCCGCTTCATGACGCAACGAACAGATGCTTGATGCACCTTCGGCGCGTCGCCCCTCCGCGTCTTCGCGTCTCTGCGTGAACCCAATCCTATGTCCACTTACCTCCCCACGATCAAGCAGCTGCAATATCTCGTCGCGCTGTATGAGCATGGCCATTTCGGCCGTGCAGCGGATGCGAGTTTCGTGTCGCAATCCACGCTATCGGCGGGCATTCGCGAGCTGGAATCGCTGCTTGGCGTAACCCTGGTCGAGCGCAGCCGCCGGGTCGTGCGCTTCACCGCCCTGGGTGAGCAGGTCGTGGCCAAGGCGAACCGCCTGCTGCGCGAAGCCGAAGAGCTGTCCGATCTGGTCCAGGCTGCGGGTCAACCGCTCTCGGGCCAGCTGCGCATGAGTGTGATCCCTACAATCGCTCCGTTCATGCTGCCGCGCATCCTGCCGCGCCTGAAGAAAGAACGGCCCGATCTTAAGCTGATGCTGCGCGAGGAGACCAGCCAGGATGCGATCGAATCGCTCCAGCACGGACGCGTCGATTGCGTGCTGCTCGCCCTGCCCTTCGATACCGGCGAGGTCGAGGTCGAACATATTTCCGATGATCGGCTGTTCGTCGCCTTTCCCAAAGACGACCCGCGCGATCCGCCCGCACAAATTCCACCGGATATGATCGATCAGGGACGCTTGCTGCTGCTCGAAGACGGTCATTGCCTGCGCGATCATGCGCTCGCAGCCTGCAACCGCTCCGAACTGCGATCGAGCGCGGCGATGATCGGCACGAGCCTGCACACTCTGGTGCAACTGGTCGACAACGATCTGGGGCTGACGATGCTGCCCGAAATGGCGATCGATGCAGGGATACTGGCCGGCACCGAAGTCGTCGCGCGCCCCGTCGAAAGCGACACCGCCAGGCGCGAAATCGTGCTGGTCTGGCGCAAGAATTCCCCACGGGAAGCGGATTTCAAACTGCTGGCCGAGGAACTTCGTGCAGGCTAGGCGAAATGTAACCAAACGCCGTTTGCTGCGTAATACCCAATTGCAGGAACATGGGGTCTGTACGCAGAAGCATTGGCGCTGCGCGTGAGGGAATAGGCACGAACCGGTCTCAACCGTTCGTTCTGACCCACGCAGAATTAGGCTGATTTGCGCGACCGCTCCATGTCTAACGATGGGACCGGAATGGGGCACGGAAATGAGTAGTTTTGCCAAGTTTATCACGCTGCTGATCGCAGTATTCGTGGGGTTGTTCGCCTTCGGAGCGTTCGCGTCGTCAACGCGCGACACTGTCCAGGGAGCTTCCCGGCCAGACACGATGGTTACGACCGACAACCTTCCTGAAAATCAAGCGACCGCCGTATTCGCGATGGGCTGTTTCTGGTGTGCCGAAGCCGACTTTGAAGAGGTCGAAGGCGTCGTCGATGTCGTGTCGGGCTATACCGGCGGCATCACCGTCAGCCCCACTTACGAGGAAGTCACCTATGACCACACCGGTCATTACGAAGCCGTGATGGTGACCTATGACGCGACCAAGGTGAGCTATGACGATCTGCTTGGCGTGTTCTGGAAGAATGTCGATCCGTTCGACGCGCGCGGGCAGTTTTGCGACAAAGGCACCAGCTATCGCGCCGCAATCTTCCCCAAGACCGAGGCTGAGCGAGACGCGGCGGACGCGTCGAAAGCAAAATGGGAGAAGGAACTCGGCGAGGAGATTGTCACCGCGATCGAAAGCCGCGCAGCCTTCTACGCGGCGGAGCGATACCATCAGGATTACTACAAGAAGAACCCGGTCCGCTATAACATCTACAGAGGCCGATGCGGACGCGATCGCAGGCTTGAAACCGTATGGGGCAGACTTGCCCAATAGGCGGCTCAAACGCGCGTCGGATAAAAGAAAGGCCCGGGATAGCGTTAACTAACCCGAGCCTTTCATCATGTCAGGTTCGATCAGATCCCGTCGAGACCCTTGCTCACCAGAATGTTCACCGCGACACGGCGGTTCTGCGCCTTGCCATATGCGGTCGAATTGTCCGCTGCCGGATCGGCTGTCGCGAGTCCGGTCGGGGTCAGCATGCGATACGGCTTCCAGCCGCACTGCTGCTGGAGATAGTTGACCACGCGCCCGGCGCGCTTGTCGCTCAACGCCTGATTGACCTCGTAGCTGCCGGTGGAGTCGGTGTATCCGACTACCAGCAACACTGCGTTATCCAAAGCCTCAGCCTGAGCCGCAGCATCGCACAATTCAGCACGCGCCTGGGCGGACAGATTGAATTTGCCAGTGTCGAAGTACACGTTCGTCGTGCCTTTGATATTGTACTGATCGATATCACCGACACGGCCGCGCAGTGCCTCGGTCGCCGCCGCGTTCTCGCTAATCCCGACGGCGTTGTCGGAAATCGCGGTCTCGTTCTTGGCGAACCTCTGCGATGTGCCGTTGCGCACCAAAGTGGCGGTTTCAAGATCGTCGCTGTTGAAACGCACGCGGCTCGCAATCAGGCCGCCATTCCACCGCACGGTGCGCACTGACACGGGCAACCCGTTGAGCAGCTCGTCCGATGAGAGCGTGGTGCGGTTGATGCCGAACAGGCCGCTTTTGGAGCGGATGCTGGTGCCTTCACTGATGCGCACGTCGGTGCTGGTCCCATCGGCACTGGTGACCTGCAGAGTGTCACCATTGCGCGCGCCGATGAACCCTTCGATTTCCGGGCCTTCTTCAAGGCCAGTGAGGTCAGCGGGCGGCGATCCGAGCACGGTCGTTAGAACTTCGCCGTCATTGTCGGCGGGTACGGGCACCGGTTGCTGCGCTGCCACGCTGCCCGGCGCTGCCAATGCAAGTGTGGCAAGCAGGGCGATTGCCGATGGTCGGTTTGCATTTACTTTCATTACGTTACTCCTTCAAACTGCTCTGCCAGACCAAGATGCTTATGGCCGATACCTCGGCCATCCCCCCGTCCTGATGTGTCCAGCTGGCAAGACCCCCTTTGGCTTGCTGTGTAAGGCACGCGATATGCAAGCCACGATCGCGCGCTTCGAGAGGTTCAAATGTTCGGCCAAACCTTTCTCCCACATGAACGAAAAAACTAACAGAGTTAGTCTCGCGGGCCATTCGAGTGCGTCGTGCGGCGAACCGTTGAAGGTGCACCATGCATGAGACGAACCGTAAATCGAGTGCCATCGAAATTGCCGTCCGGGTCACGCTCGTTGTGCGGTAAACCGATTCTCCGACGTTGCCTTCCACATTTGTGCTGCTAGTTTTTCACATCATGGACAGTCTCAGCGAAGCGATCGAGTTTATCGGCGGCCCCGCCGCGTTGTGGATATTGGCCTGCGTCTATTTCGGCAGCGTCATTTTCGAACGGATCTGGGCGATCCGGGGGAACCCCGAATACGACAACAAGGACGCGCTCAACTCGATCGGCCTCAATCTGATGTCGAGCGTGATCAACCTCGTCATCGGGATCCTGATCCCGCTTGCGCTGTATGTTCTGGTCTATGAAAACTGGCGCCTGTTCGACACGATCCCGCTGCTGCTGGCGATACCGGTCGCGTTCCTCGCGCACGAATTCGCCTATTACTGCGATCACCGCCTGAACCACCGGGTCGGCCTGTTCTGGGCCTTTCATGCGATCCATCATTCGTCGAACGAGTTTAATCACACGACCGCAGCGCGCGGGTTCTTCGCCGATGGGCAGTTGAAGCGGTTGTTCGCCGTCATCCCCGCTTTCATCGGCATCGACCCGGTGCTGTATATCGCAGTCAGCGTCGTCACCAATGCTTACGGTATCTGGAACCACGCGAGCTACGTGCCACGTCTCGGGTGGATCGACCGTGTGCTGATGACGCCCAAGATGCACAAAATCCACCACGCCAACCAGCCGCAATATATCGATACGAATTACGGGCAGGTCACTTTGCTGTTCGACCGACTGTTCCGCAGCGTTGCCTATCTTGGCGAAGAGCCCAATCCGGGCCTCGTCAAACCGGTATACGACTACAACCCGCTGACGGCGCAGTTCGCTGGACTTAGGCAGTTGAAGGAGCGGATCGATACGGCTGACCGCTGGCAGGACAAGCTGGCGTATCTCTGGCGTCCGCCTGAATGGTCGCATGACGGTGTCTGCCGTTCCGATTGTCCGAAATACGCCGCCATGGAAGCTGCCTGACGAGGAATCTCACGGGATCGCGGAGTGGCTCACTCCATGTGTTTAAGGCCGACCCGCAGATAGTCCCAGCCGGTAACGCAGGTCAGCACCGCTGCCGCCCATAGGGTCGACAGGCCGATAAGGTGCACGATTTCCTGCTCCATCGGTCGGCATACCGGCTCAAAAGATGGGCATGGCGCACCGGACACCGCCCCTCCCCCGATCAGAGCGCCAAGCGAGATGAGCTGAAACGTCGTCTTCCATTTGGCGAGTTTCGATACCGGGACCGACACCTGAATTCCGCCGAGAAATTCGCGCAGGCCCGATACCGCAATCTCGCGCATCAGGATGATCAGACCGGCGATCACGTGGAAATCGCCGACATAAGGCCCGCGCAGATACCCTTGCGCGGTCAGAACCAGAATGACGGTCGCCACCATGATCTTGTCCGCAATCGGATCGAGGAACTGCCCCAGCTTCGAAACCGTCCCCTGCGCACGCGCCAGATAGCCGTCGAAAAAGTCCGTAATCGCGATCAGGCCATAGAGAACAAAGCCGATCGCATAGCCCAGCCGCCATTCGGGCCACCACAGAAAGAACGCCAGCAGCGGCAGCGCCAGAATGCGCGAAAGCGTGAGGATATTTGGCAGCGTAAGCATTGCGCGTTCCGCTTTAGCGACCATCTGCCCCGCACAAAAGCCACGCAAAACTGAAACGGCAGGCTTGTGAACAGCGGCGTGTGCGCTATGGCTTTGGTCTCGGGGAGCCAATCTTCGAAAACTGATATGACAACATCGACGCACCTCTTGCGCCGGAAGCGCTTTTTGCCGCTCATGGTCACGCAGTTTTTCAACGCCTTCAACGACAATCTCTACAAGACCGCGCTGGTCCTGTTCGTCGTCTATTCGGTCTATAACGATGAGCAGCAAGAGGCGCTGTTCAGCGGCCTTGCCTCGGTGATCTTCATCATTCCGTTCGTGGTCATGTCGGCATTGGCGGGGCAGCTCGCCGATACGCGCGACAAGGCCAGGATCATCCGCATCGTCAAACTGTGCGAGATCGGCTGGGCTTCGCTCGGCGCGATTGGCCTGTTTATGGCGTGGCAAGGGGTGATGGTGGATATGGTCGCCATTCCTCTGCTGCTATTCGTAGTGTTCCTCGCCGCAGCGCAATCGGCATTTCTCGGGCCGATCAAATATGCGATCCTGCCGCAGCATCTGAAGAAAGACGAAGTGCTGCCCGGCACCGGCCTGATCGAAGCCGGCACCTATATCGCTATCCTGACGGGCACGATCCTGGCCGGGTTCATCTTTGTCGAACTGGCCATGATCCTGATCGTGATCACAGCAATCGTCGGTTATTTCGTCAGCCGCTTTGTCCCGGATGCTCCGCCGCAAAGCGATTACGAAATGCATTTCCCGCTGCTCGAACCGTATCGCGACAAGGTAGCCAATCGACTGCTGCGCTGGCTGGGATACCCCGCCGTCGCGGTCGCAGATCAGGTCGTCATGAGCTGGAAACTGGTGCGCGATACGATGCACAATCGCGAGATCTGGCTAGCCATCGTCGCGATCAGCTTTTTCTGGACCATCGGTGCGGTGCTGTTCATCCAATTTCCGCCGCTTGCCAAGAACCAATTGCTGGCCAGCAAGGAAGTCGCCAGCCTGTTCCTGGTCATCTTCTCCGTCGGCATTGCGATCGGATCGGTCGGGATCAATGCCTTGCTGAAAGGAGAGGTGTCGGCGCGCTATTCACCGGTGTCGGTGGTGATAATGGGCGTGTTCGTCGTCGGGTTCTACATCGTGGCGAAGGCGTGGGTTCCTAACGCGAGTGGAGAGCTGCTGCCGATCCAGACCTGGATCATGGAGCCGCTGGCAATCCCGTTGTCGCTCATGCTGCTGGGTATTTCCACCGCTGGCGGCGTGTTCGTCGTCCCGCTCTATGCGTTTCTGACAACCCGCTGCGCGCACGACGCGGCCTCGCGCACGATCGCCGCGAACAATATCGTCAATTCGCTATCGATGGTGATTGGATCGGCCTTTGCGATCGGGCTGACGTCGCTCGGCATTCCGGTGGTCGATCAATTGCTGTTCGCCGCCGCGATGACGGTCGTCTCGGCATGGCTCGGCTGGCTGTTGTTCAATGCAGAAAAGGATGCGGTCGCGCAGCTCGCTGAATAGGCCAGTCTCGCTCGCCGGGCATTCCTATACGATAAAGGCGAGGACCGCCGCCGTTACCGCAACGTAAGTGCTGGCAAAGCCGCGCACGTCATCGCGTGTCAGCGCCCACAGGCTCTCAGCCGGGATATCGTGCAGATCGGCCTTCACATGCGGGGGCAGGTTTAACCGGAACGGATGCTGCGCTTCCTCGTCGGTCAGCACCAGCGCGCGCCGCTTCGATCCCTCGGCACGCGTCCGCCGCTCATTGGGATTGCGGATCAGGTCGTGCGTGAGTGTGGCGTATGTCATGCTCTCAGCCGTTAACACTTTCTTAACTTCTGGACAGGGCGCACGCGCAAGGTGTCACAGCTTGGGACATTTAGGATGTGTGCTAACCATATCGACAGCCTTGGGACTCGTTGCGTCGCCCCTCCGGCCCGGCTAAGCGGCGGAGCCTGATCTATGGAGAAAATATCCGTGGCCGAAACCGCGAAAAGCGCCGCCGAACTGCTGGTCGATTGCCTCGCTGAACAGGGCACGGACCGGATCTTTACCGTACCCGGAGAGAGCTTTCTCGCGGTGCTCGACGCGCTGCATGAACGCTCTGGGATCGAGACCGTAACATGCCGTCAGGAAGGCGGAGCGGCGTTTATGGCATGCGCTGACGGTGCGATGAATGCCGCAGGATCGGGGCGACCCGGCATCGCCTTCGTGACACGCGGACCGGGCGCGACCAATGCCAGCATCGGCGTGCATGTCGCGCATCAGGATTCCCAGCCAATGATCCTGTTCGTCGGGGACGTGGCGCGCTCGATGAGAGATCGGGAGGGCTTTCAGGAAGTCGACTTTCAGGCGTTCTTCGGCCCGATCTGCAAATGGGCCGCGCGGATCGACGATCCCGCCCGCATCCCGGAATATGTCGCAAGAGCATATTCGGTCGCGATCAGCGGCAGGCCCGGCCCGGTGGTTATCGCTCTGCCCGAAGATATGCTGTGCGATGCAGTCGACCCTACCCTCGCCCCTCGCCCCTTGGTCATGCGCCCGGCGCAGGCGGTTTGCCCGGATGCGATGCAGGCTCTGTTCGCGCTGATCGCCGACGCCGCCAGCCCGATTGCCGTGATCGGCGGTGCAGGCTGGAATGCCAAGGCGCGCGAGCATTTCCAGACTTTTGCCGAGAGCATTGGCCTACCGGTCGCGACCGCATTTCGGCGGCAAGATGCGATATCTCCCTCATCGCCGGTCTATGCAGGCAATCTTGGCTATGGCCCTAACCCCAAGCTGGTCGAGCGGGTCAATAACTCCGACCTCGTGCTGGCTGTCGGCGCGCGGCTGGGAGAGGCGACGACCGACGGGTATACCGTGCCGACACCCGAACATCCCGATCAGCTGCTAGTGCACGTCCATCCCGACCCGGACGAGCTGGGCCGCGTCTACAAGACCGATTTGGCGCTAGCCTGCTCGGTCGACGAATTCGCCGAAGCGGCGGCGCTGTGGGAAGACCACACGGTAATCCCGTTCGACGCCGGGGCGCAGGCTCATGCCGAATGGGAGCGATGGGCGACCCACGCATCCTCAGATACGCCGCCCCCGCTCGATATGGCCGCCTGTGTTGCAGCGATGCGAGAGGCGCTGCCTGCAGACAGCATCATCTGCAACGGCGCGGGCAACTTTGCCGGATGGTGGCACCGATACTGGCGCTATGAAGGCCACCCGACCCAACTTGCCCCAACCGCGGGCGCCATGGGCTACGGAGTGCCAGCCTCCATCGCCGCCGCGCTTCGAAACCCTGATCGGCAAGTCGTCGCAGTCGCTGGCGACGGCGATTTCCTGATGAACGGACAGGAGCTTGCCACTGCCGCCCAATACGACGCGAACCTGCTGGTGCTGGTGGTCGATAACGGCGCCTATGGCACGATCCGCATGCATCAGGAGCGCGAATATCCCGGCCGTGTCTCAGGCACGAAGCTGGCCAATCCAGACTTCGCAGCTCTCGGCACAGCCTTCGGTGGCTGGAGCGCCAGCGTATCGACGACCGATGAGTTCACAGCCGCACTGGCCGAGGCGCAAACCCGCAAAGGCCTGCGCCTCATTCATATGAAAATCGACATCGAACAGCTCGCCGCCAGCGGAGCGACGGTGAGTGGGCTGCGCGCCCGCTGAACGTTCAACGCATGGTCATCCCACCATCGACCATATATTCCGATCCGGTCACGTAAGAGCTGTGATCGGACAAGAGAAACAGCGCGACTTCGGCCACCTCTTCCGGTTCGCCCAACCGGCCCAGCGGAACCATCGTCTGGATCTGATCGAGGAACTGGTCCTTTTCCTCTTCCGACAGACCCATGCCATTCATGAAATTGGTGTCGATCGGCCCCGGCGCGATCGAGTTCACGCGGATGCCGCGTGACGAAAGGGCGTTGGCCCAGCTGCGAGTCATCGCGGTGACTGCGCCTTTCGTGCCGGCATAGACAGTCCCTTCGGCCTGGCCGAGATAAGGCGATACGGAAGAGGTGACCACAATTGCCCCCTTGTCGGAGACTACGTCTATCAACTCGGCCATCTGCAAAACCGGCCCGCGGACGTTGACGTTGTTCATCTGGTCGAAGAATTCGGCGTCCATCTGATCGTTGGGCGCAAACTTGCCATAGCCAGCATTAAGCCAAAGGCCATCGATCGTGCCCATCTGCTCTTTGACCTTTGCCCCGAGCTCCTTAGCCGCTTCGGGATCGGCGGCGTCGTTGCGCAGGACCAGTGAGCCGGACGGCAGCGCTCTGCCCGCTTCATCGAGATGATCCTGGTTCGTGCCGGTCACCGCGACCTCGCCACCTTCTTCGACGATCTTCTTCGCGGCTGCGAGACCCATGCCGCTGGTGCCACCGGTGATGAGAATGCGTTTGTCTTCGAACCTGTTCATGATGTCTCCGTAGATTGCAGTTACCTTGCGCAATCAACGGGACGTCGGGCTTCAAAGTTCCGGGAATTAAACGACTTGTCGCGTTTTAGGGTCAGGACTTAGCCTTCAGCCATCGTGCAGATCAGCTTCCACTCATCCGGCTTGATCTTCGCCACCGACAGCCGCGACAGCCGCACCAGCTCGCAATCGGCCAGTTTGGGTTCGGCCTTGATCTGTTTCAGCGTTACCGGGTGATCAAATTTGCGTTTCGGCTTCACCTTTACGGCGGCCCATTTGCCCGTCTCGTCGGTCGGATCGAGGATACCGGCCACCGTCACTTCACATATGCCAACGATCTCCAGCCCCTCTCGCGAGTGGTAGAAGAAGCATTCATCGCCCACTTCCATCGCCCGCAGGTTCAGCTTGGCGGTGTGGTTGCGCACGCCGTCCCACGTCCCTTCTTCCTCAGCGACGAGATCGTCCCAGCTGTATTTGAACGGTTCCGATTTCACGAGCCAGTAATTGGGCACTTGGGTCGTCTCCTGATGCGTGTCTGTCGCGTTCCAATTAGCCAACCGATCGCGACGCCGCCACCCCTGCCCCGGGCCAAGCGATCGAATTAACCCGATTTTTAGGCGCAACCGCCATATCGGCCAGGTGTTGTATTCGAGGGGGCACGCCGTCAGCGGCATGGATCAGCAATAGTGGCAATCAACCAGACCAAAGACGGCATCGGCCCGGCCGAGCGGGATCTCATCGCGCTTGGCATTGCGACCGCCGCGATAATCATGTTCGTCGGCACCGGCGGCGCGGTTTTACCCAGCGTTATAAAAGCCTTGTTCGGCGACGGACCTGGGCCTCAAAGCGTTCTGGTCAACGCCCTGTTGCTCAATATCGCTCTCATTATCTTTGGCTGGCGCCGCTATCGCCAGCTCACGCACGAAATCAGCGAGCGCAAGCGCGCGGAACAGCAGGCCCGTCATCTGGCCGAGATCGACCCGCTGACAGGCTGCCTCAACCGTCGCAGCATGGCCGATGCGACCGAAACCGCGATTGCCGAGGCGCATGCGCGCGGTGAAGCCATCGCTTTCGTCATGATCGATCTCGACAATTTCAAACAAATCAATGATATGCATGGGCACGGTGTCGGCGATGCGGTGCTGATCATTCTGGCCAATCGGATCAGCAGCCAGTTGCCAGCGCAGGCCCGGCTCGCCCGGCTAGGCGGCGATGAGTTCGCCATTGTCATACCGTTTCCTACCGGCAGTTCAGAACGCGTCGATGATATCGTGATCCGTCTGTTCGAACAGGTCGCTACACCATTTGACACCGAAGCGCTGACGATCGATGCCACCATGTCGGTCGGTATTGCCTCTGACCATGACGAGCACGGGGCCAATCCGATGGTTTCGGACTCCGCCGCTCTGATGCATCGCGCCGATATTGCGATGTACCACGCGAAAAAGCAGGGCAAGAACCGCTTTTTCTGGTTCGAACCGACCATGGAAAACGAGCTGCGGTTCCGCAACGAGCTGGAAACCGGCCTGCGTCGTGGCGTCTCTCGCGATGAATTCGTTCCATATTACGAGCAGCAGATCGACCTCGAAACCGGCAAGCTGGTTGGTTTTGAAATGCTGGCGCGCTGGCGCTCGCCACAGCTCGGTCTGGTCAGCCCGGAAATCTTCATTCCGATCGCCGAGGAAATCGGGCTGATTACCGAGATGTCGGATCAGCTGATGACCCGCGCCTTTGCCGATGCAAGCGAGTGGGCCGATTGCCTCTCGCTCTCGATCAATATCTCACCGGTGCAGCTGCGAGATCCGTGGTTCGCGCAAAAGCTGCTCAAGCTGCTGGTGAAACAGGGCCTGCCGCCGCAGCGGCTCGAAATCGAGATCACCGAAAGCTGCCTGCTCGACAATATCGGCATGGTCCGCTCGATGATCACCAGCCTGCGCAATCAGGGCGTTCAAGTCAGCCTCGACGATTTTGGCACGGGCTATTCCAGCCTCGAACAGCTGCGCACCCTGCCGTTCGACCGTTTGAAGATCGATCGCAGCTTCATCAGCGAGTTGAGCAATCCGCAAGGCCGTTCGGAAATTGTCGATGCCATCGTGTCGCTTGGCCGGGGTATGGATCTGCCGATCACAGCCGAGGGTATCGAGGATGAAGAGGTGCTCAAGGCCCTGCGCGAAATGGGCAAGCTGAAAGGTCAGGGATACCTTTATGGACGCCCGGAAACCGCCGATCAGGTCCGCGACCGTCTGCGCGCTGAAGGGCTGCTTTCCGAGCGGAAAGCGTCCGATACGTTCACTGCACCGGAGCGAGAAACGACGCTGGTGATGGACGACGTCGAACTGGCGCTGCGCCGCGCCCATCAATAGTGCCGCGCGCGCCCGGCGCTGCGAGCAATCACCGATAGACTGGACGCAGGCACCCGGCGTGCATAGATGCGCTGCGTAATGCGCGTTCCCTTCATCAAGATGCATGGCCTCGGCAATGATTTCGTCGTGCTCGACGCGCGCAAAGATGCTGTGCCCGACATATCGCAAGAGGTTGCGTACCGGATCGCCGACCGGCGCGAGGGGATCGGCTGCGACCAACTGATCGTCCTGGAACCGAGCGATACGGCTGATTTTCGCATGCGCATTTTCAATTCTGATGGCGGCGAAGTGGAAGCCTGCGGCAATGCCAGCCGCGCGGTGGCGCTGTTGCATGGCGAGGCAGCGACCGTGGAAACCGCAGGCGGCACCATTGCGCTGGAGCCCGCCGATGGCGGCGCGAGCGTCGACATGGGCGAGCCGAAGTTTGAATTTCACGAAATTCCGCTCGATTACGCGATGGACACCGCGTCGATGCCGGTCTCGTGGGGACCATTGAAGAACCCCATGGCGGTGAATGTCGGCAACCCTCATGTCGTGTTCTTCACGCCCGAAGCGCCCGATATCGACCTCGCGGTACTCGGCCCCGAGATCGAGGAAGACCCGCTTTTTCCCGAGCGTATCAACGTGAACGTCGCGCATCTGGTGGCTGACAGCCATATAAACCTGCGAGTGTGGGAACGGGGCGCGGGTCTGACGCTCGCATGCGGCACAGGGGCGTGCGCCACTGCGGTTGCCGCGATCCGCAAGGGCATCGTGAAAAGCCCTGTCACCGTCACGCTTCCCGGCGGCGATCTGACCATCCAATGGGAGCAAGGCGACACGATCCGGATGACCGGCCCTGCGGCCGAAGCGTTTCGCGGGACGTTCGAGTGGGACGATTACGCTTGAGCGCTCCCGAAGTCATTTCATTGGGTTGCCGACTCAACATCGCCGAAAGCGAGCGTATGCGCGCGATGCTCGCCGATGAGGGTGACGTCGTGGTCGTAAACAGCTGCGCGGTGACCAGCGAAGCGGTGCGTCAGACCCGGCAAGCGATCCGCAAGGCGCGGCGCGCGCGGCCCGATGCGCGGCTGCTGGTGACCGGCTGCGCTGCTGATATAGAGCGCGAACAACTGGGCCAGATGCCCGAGGTCGATGGCCTGATCGCCAACGAGCGCAAACTCGATCCACGCGCCTGGAACATCCCGGTTGCCGAGGCTCCGCTCGCCCCGACCAAAACGCGAGCCTTCATCGCGGTGCAGAATGGCTGCGATCACGATTGCACCTTTTGCGTGATCCCTCAGGGGCGCGGAAAGAGCCGCTCGCTCTCCATCGCCGATGTTTTGCGCGAGGTCGAACAGCATCTCGCACTCGGCGCCAAGGAAGCGGTGCTGACAGGCGTAGACCTTACTTCATGGGGGCACGATCTGCCGGACGAGCCTCCCCTCGGCGCATTGGTTCGCGCGATCCTCGATGCGTTCCCGACCCTCGCCCGGCTGCGCCTGTCCTCGCTCGACGGGATCGAGATCGACGAAGCCTTGTGCGAACTGCTAGCCCACGAACCCCGGGTGATGCCGCATCTGCACCTCTCTTTGCAGCACGGCGCGGACCTGATCCTCAAGCGTATGAAGCGCCGCCACTTGCGCCGGGATGCCGTCGATCTGGTCAACCGCCTGAAAGCCCAGCGCCCCGATATCGCCGTCGGCGCAGACCTGATGGCAGGCTTCCCAACCGAGACCGCCGAGCACCATGCCGACAACCTCTCGATCATCCGCGAGCTCGACATAGTCCACGGGCATATCTTCCCGTTCTCCCCCCGCCCCGGCACGCCCGCCGCACGCATGCCGCAGCTCGACCGCGCCCTGATCAAGGCCCGCGCCGCCGAGCTTCGCGCCGCCGTCGCAGAACGGCGCGCCGCATGGCTCGACAGCCTTGTGGGCGAAACTCTGCCCATCCTCGCCGAACGCGATTGCACCGGCTACACGCCCAGCTACGCCCGAGTGGCTCTCCCCGAGGGAACCGAGCCGGGCGAAGTGATCGACGTGACCATCCGCGAAATTGAAGAAGGCCTGCTAAAGTGAGCGAGAACAGCTGGAGCGATCGCCTCTTCGGGGGGTTCAGCAAGACCTCCGATCGTCTGTCGTCCAACCTCTCGGGCATCGTCAGCACAGCCAAGCTCGATGATGCGACGCTGGACGATGTCGAGGACGCGCTGATTGTTTCGGACCTCGGCCCATCGGCTGCCGCCCGCATCCGCGCCAAGCTCGCCGAAAAGCGCTTCGGCCTCCAGATCACCGAACGCGAATTGAAAGAGGCCGTTGCCGAAGAAATCGCGGAAATCCTGCGCCCGGTGGCAAAACCGCTCGAAGTTGTCGCCTTCCCCCGCCCGCAGGTGATCCTGGTGATCGGGGTCAACGGATCGGGCAAAACCACCACCATCGCCAAGCTCGCGCATCTGTTCACCGAAGACGATTACGGCGTGCTGTTGGCGGCGGGCGACACCTTCCGCGCCGCTGCGATCGGACAGCTCGCTACCTGGGCCGAGCGCGCGGGCGTGGACCTGGTGCGCGGCGCCGAGGGTGGCGATCCGGCCAGCATCGTGTTCGACGCAGTCAAGCAGGCGACCGACACCGGGATCGACGCGCTGATCGTCGACACCGCCGGACGCCTTCAGAACAAGCGCGAGCTGATGGATGAGCTGGAGAAAATCCGCCGGGTTCTCGGGCGTCTTAACCCTGAGGCCCCGCACGATGTCGTGCTGGTGCTCGATGCAACCAACGGGCAGAACGCGTTGTCACAGATTGACGTGTTCAAGGAAGTCGCCGGCGTCACCGGGCTGATCATGACCAAGCTCGATGGCACCGCGCGCGGCGGCGTTCTCGTCGCGGCGGCAGAGCAGTACGGCCTGCCCATCCACGCCATCGGCGTCGGCGAGAAAATGGAAGATTTGCGCCCGTTCGATCCCGATCTGGTGGCGCGCGTGATTGCTGGAGTGGCCTGATGGCTAAAGACAAAGACCCCGCTCACCCTGAGCCTGTCGAAGGGACGTCCTTTTCTTCTAATGGATCAGAGGTCCAAAAGAAGGACAGTGCTTCGACAAGCCCAGCACGAGCGGAATCAGGGAAAAAAGCCGGCTCAAGCTGGCTCAACGTCGCGGTCGATTACGGGCCGCTGCTCATCTTCCTGCTGGTCTATCGCCTCAACTCGCCCAGCGAGACCAATGCGCTCGCCGAGCTTCAGGCGATCATCTACGGCACCGGCGCATTCATGGCCGCTGCGGTGGTCGCGTTGCTGGTTTCGAAATGGCGGCTCGGCAAGGTCTCCCCGATGCTGTGGTTCTCGACCGTGCTGATCGTTGGCTTCGGCGCGCTGACGATTTTCTTCGGCGATCCGACCTTCGTACAGCTGAAACCGACCATCATCTACAGCGTGTTTGGCGTCGCGCTGCTGGTCGGCTTTGCCATGGGTCGCCCGCTGCTCAAAATCCTGCTGGAGGCCACGTTCGAGGGCCTTACCGACGAAGGCTGGCTGAAGCTCTCGCGCAATTGGGGCGTATTCTTTCTGCTGCTGGCTGGCCTCAACGAAGGCCTGCGCGCCTACCTCGATTTCGAGGGCTGGCTGTGGGCAAAGTTCTGGGTGTTCCTGCCGCTGAGCTTCCTGTTCACCTTCTCCCAGATCCCAATGCTGATGAAGCACGGGCTATCGCTGGAAGATGCAGACGACGTGGTGAAGGACGAACCGCCTACGGGGTAGATCTTGTTATCGCCGTAGTTGGGTGGTTAACTGACGGTCTGCAATTGGTGTTGAGATAGTTGGCGACTGACAGTCCAGCTTGCTGGGCTTGGGTTTTCGCCACTCTCTAAAATGACCTTCAGGCGATGCCCACTAATCGCGCACTATCAGCCCACAGCGCGCGTTGTAATGAT
>JBCCBW010000015.1:0-86266 GCA_039033835.1 Pseudomonadota bacterium | reverse complement strand
TGTGGGAGTCGAACGGCTCCTTGTCGCTTTTGGACCTGCTCAAGGCAGATGACGAAGTGACAGCGGCGCTTAGCGAAGCCGAACTCGAGGAGAAATTCGACCTCGCATACCACTTCAAACGCGTCGACAGGATCTTCGCACGGGTGTTCGGTTGAGGCCTTGCGCGGTCGCAAATCCGGGCAATTGCTAGACTTGCGGGCCAAAGTGCTTAAGTCTCTGCGTCAATCAAAGGTATAGGAGGGGAACCGATCATGCAGATCGTTCGCACCATCATCTGGGTCTTGATCCTGTTCGGGATCCTCGCCTTCTCGTTTTTCAACTGGGAAACGGTCGAGGTGACCTTGTGGGACAACCTCGTCCTTGAGACCAAAATCCCGGCGCTGGTCATCATCGCCTTCCTGCTCGGCCTGGTGCCGATGTGGCTGTATCATCGCAGCGTCAAATGGAGCCTCAGTCGTCGCATCCGCAGCCTTGAAAACTCGGTGAAGTCAAATGCATTGTCGCAGCGTCACGAACCAGCTGTGGTCAAGCCTGCGGATAAGGCGGTGGAAAACCCTGGCGAAAAACCGGTATCGGATGGGGATACTCTCTCGCCCGCAGCACCGGTTGGCGGAGATGGCGGCGAATGAGCAACCCGATCTACCTCGCGCTAGATGTGCCTCAGATCGAGCCTGCCAAAGCGCTGCTCGACAAGGTCAAATCGCATATCGGCGGGGTAAAACTGGGCCTGGAATTCTTCTGCACCCACGGCGGGCATGGCGTGCATGAGATCGCGCATATGGGCCTGCCGATCTTTCTCGACCTGAAATTTCACGACATCCCCAACACCGTCGCCGCCGCGATGCAGGCGATCCACGTCTACGAACCCGCCATCGTCACCGTCCATGCCAGCGGCGGGCGGGCAATGATGGAGGATGCGAAAGCGGCGGCAGCAGAGGGCTGCAAGGTCGTCGGCGTGACGACGCTCACCAGCATGGATGCGAGCGATCTGACCGCCACCGGCATCGATGGCAGCGCCGAAGCACAGGTCATGCGGCTCGCCGAACTGGCGCACGACGCCGGGCTGGACGGGATCGTGTGCTCAGGCAAGGAGGTGGGCAAGGTGCGCAAATCGTGGAAAGACGGCTTCTTCGTCGTCCCCGGCCTGCGCCCCGAAGGCAGCGGAAGCGGCGACCAGAAACGCGTCGTCACCCCTCGCTCGGCCCGCGACAACGGCGCCAGCGTTCTGGTGATCGGCCGCCCCATCAGCCGCGCTGACGATCCGATGGCAGCGGCCCGGGCGATCGAAGCGACGCTCTAGAGCAAGACAATGCCGGTACAGATCAAGATTTGCGGGCTGTCCACGCCCGAAAGCATCGAGGCCGCCGTCGAAGCGGGCGCGACGCATGTGGGCCTGGTGCATTTCGCCAAAAGTCCGCGCCATGTTTCGCTCGATGATGCGGCGCGCCTGCGCAAGCTGGTGCCTTCGACCGTCAAAGCCGTGGTGCTGCTGGTCAATGCCGATGTGAATACGACCGGCCATGTGGTCGAACAGGTGAAGCCCGACGTGATCCAGTTCCACGGCAAGGAGACGCCAGAATGGATCGAGCTGGTGCGCAAGAAAACCGGCGTCGAGGCATGGCGCGCGCTCGGCGTGAAGGACCGCGACACCCTGTTCAAATCGCGCCGGTTCGAAGGGGCGGTCGACCGCCTGCTGTTCGATGCGCCAGCCCCAAGAAAGGATGGGGCTCTACCGGGTGGAAACGGCGAAACATTCCGCTGGGATTTGCTGTCCGATTTCGAACACCGCATCCCATGGGGTCTGGCGGGCGGTTTAACGCCCGACAACGTGGCAGAGGCCATCCGCGCCACCGGCACCGATCTGGTGGATGCATCATCGGGACTCGAAAGCGCGCCGGGCGTCAAGGACGTGGACAAGATCGCGGCGTTCTGCGAAGCCGCGCGCAACGCTTAACCCCCATAAAGTTGCTGCAATGAACTCACCCAATTCCTTCCGCACCCAGCCTGACGAGCGCGGGCATTTCGGCGAATTCGGCGGGCGCTATGTCGCCGAAACGCTGATGCCGCTGATCCTCGATCTGGAGCGTGAATATCGCGCAGCGCAGACCGATCCAGCGTTTCAGGCCGAGTTCGACGACCTGCTCGAACATTATGTAGGGCGCCCTTCCCCGCTCTATTTTGCCGAGCGGCTGACCGAAGCATTGGGCGGCGCGCAGGTGTGGTTCAAGCGCGATGAGCTCAATCACACCGGCGCGCACAAGATCAACAATTGCATCGGGCAGATCCTGCTCGCCAAGCGCATGGGTAAAACCCGCATTATTGCCGAGACTGGCGCGGGCCAGCACGGCGTGGCGACGGCGACCGTTTGCGCGCGCTTCGGCCTACCCTGTGTGATCTATATGGGCGCAGAGGACGTGAAGCGGCAGTCGCCCAACGTCTTCCGCATGAAGCTGCTGGGCGCAGAAGTCGTTCCCGTCACCAGCGGCGGCGCGACGCTGAAAGACGCGATGAACGAAGGGCTGCGCGACTGGGTCGCGAACGTCCATGACACCTTCTACATCATCGGCACGGCTGCAGGGCCGCATCCATACCCGGAGATGGTCCGGAATTTCCAGAGCGTGATCGGCACCGAAGCGCGCGCGCAGATGCTCGACCGCGTCGGCCGCCTGCCCGACCTGCTGGTCGCCTGCATCGGCGGCGGGTCGAACGCGCTGGGGCTGTTTCACCCGTTCCTCGACGACGCAGACGTGAAGATGCTTGGCGTCGAAGCGGCTGGGCACGGCCTCGATGGAGACGAACATGCGGCAAGCCTGCTGGGCGGCGCACCCGGCGTGCTGCACGGCAACAAGACCTACCTGCTGCAGGACGACGACGGCCAGATCACCGAAGGCCACTCGATCAGCGCGGGGCTGGACTATCCCGGCATCGGGCCGGAACACGCGTGGCTAAAGGAAACGGGCCGGGTCGAATACACCGCCGTTACCGACGACGAAGCGCTCGACGGCTTCCAGCTGCTTTGCCGCATCGAGGGGATCATTCCCGCACTTGAGCCTTCGCACGCCATCGCTGCCGTGGCCGACCGCGCCAAACAGATGGGCGAGGATCAGATCATCCTCATGAACCTGTGCGGTCGCGGCGACAAGGACATCTTCACCGTGGCCGAGAAGCTCGGGGTGGAGATGTGACTTCGAACGAGACGTCGCGACTTTCGCGACCGATTCCCCTCGTGATACTGGCCACGATCAATTTGGCGATCGTTCTCGCATCAGGCTTTTCCGAACCACCGGAACCCGCCGGTCCGTTTTGGCTGGGTTCGCCTGACGTGCCGCGAGTGATCGGGTTTGTGGTACCACAGTATCTAAATGGCGCAGCTTTTTCAGATGTTTATCCACTCGTCACCGATCCGTTTCTTCCGCTTGGACGAGTTCATATCCTTGCTCTCTTGATTTGCACTTTGATCCTGTTCAGCAGAATTCTCACTAGGAAGGCGATCAATCAGAAAGATATTCCAGCCTTTTTCTTCCTTTCTTCGATCCTGATGGCGGCGGTTTGGGTCGCGCTGTTCGTGATACATCAAATCGTGCCAGTGTTTCCGAATGCAATTGTCTGGGGCAACTCGTCAGGAGGCTTAGGCTCTTCAGCATGGTTTTTTGTTATTGTGTGTTACGGCGCAGTCGCATTCGGAGTATCGCAGTCGCTCTGGTCACCGGTTAGTTACAGTCGCGATATTTAGTGAATAAGCAGACATGACACGCCTCCAATCCGCCTTCGCCAAGCCCCACCCCGCCTTCGTCGCCTTCATCACCGCGGGCGATGGCGACACGGCAGCCAACCTCGACGCGCTCGTTGCGGGCGGGGCCGATGTGATTGAGCTGGGGATGCCCTTCACCGATCCTATGGCCGATGGTCCTGCGATCCAGTCCGCCAACCTGCGCTCGCTTGCCAACGGTACGACCACGCAGACTGTATTCATGATCGCTAACGAGTTTCGCGCGCGGCATCCGGACGTGCCGCTGGTGCTGATGGGCTACGCCAATCCGATGATCCGGCGCGGGCCGGGATGGTTCGCGGAGCATGCCAACGGCGCAGGCGTCGATGGGGTAATCTGCGTCGACATTCCGCCCGAAGAGGACGACGCGCTCGGCCCAGCCCTACGCGCGCAAGGCATCGCTCCGATCCGCCTCGCCACGCCCACCACCGATGCATCGCGACTGCCACAGGTGCTCGATGGGTCGGAGGGCTTTGTCTATTATGTCTCGGTCGCGGGGATCACCGGCAAACAGCAGGCCGCAATCGATTCCATCGATGCCAATGTCAGCCGGATCAAGCAGCATACCGATCTGCCCGTCGCGGTCGGCTTTGGCGTGCGCACGCCCGAACAGGCTGCCGAGATTGCCAAGGTGGCGGACGGCGTCGTCGTCGGCTCGGCCTTCGTCGATCTGGTCGGCGAATATGGCAATGATGCTCCGGCCAAGCTAAGGGAGCTGACTTCTGCAATGGTCGGCGCGATCGCACAGGCGCGCGAAGGGGCAAGTATATGAACTGGTTCACCCGCGTCCGAAATTCGCTCGGCTTTGGCGAAGAGAAGAAGAGCACCGAAAAAGACCTCTGGATCAAATGCAAATCCTGTCAGGAAATGCTGTTTGTTCAGGAGTATGAGGACAATCTCTCGGTTTGCCCGCGCTGCGAGCATCACGGGCGGATCGGCGCGGACCGGCGGCTTGAGCTGCTGCTAGATCCCGGTTTTGAGCTGCTGCCGCAGCCGCAGGTCACCGAAGACCCGCTTAAGTTCAAGGATACCAAGAAATACACCGACCGGCTGAAGGCTGCGCGGGCAAGCAATCCGCATCACGATGCCTTCGTGGTCGGCTCGGGCGCGGTCGATGGCCGTGCTGCCGTCGTCGGCGTGCAAGACTTCGGCTTTATGGGCGGTTCCATGGGCATGGCCGTCGGCATGGCGTTCTGCGCCGGAGCCGAGCGGGCGTTGACCCGGAAAGCCGCCTATGTCGTCGTCACCGCCGCAGGTGGCGCGCGGATGCAGGAGGGTATTCTCAGCCTGATGCAAATGCCGCGCGCGACCGTGATGACGCGGCGTCTGAAAGCGGCGGGACTGCCCTATATCGTCGTGCTGACCGACCCGACTACGGGCGGCGTCACGGCGAGTTACGCGATGCTGGGCGACATCCATATCGCCGAACCGGGCGCATTGATCGGATTTGCGGGCCAGCGGGTGATACAGGACACGATCCGCGAACAGCTGCCCGAAGGCTTCCAGCGGGCGGAATATCTGCATAAACACGGCATGGTCGATATGGTCGTTCCGCGCGGGGAGCTGAAAGCGACGCTCGCAAGCGTGCTCGACTATCTGCAGCCCTCAGCCGCAGCATAAGCCTCAACGTCATTCCGGCGGAGGCCGGAATCGCTCTCAATCCGGGCGGTCCCGGATCAAGTCCGGGACGACGACATAGCTATGGATTTCGGCAAATCCGATCACCCAGCAGTCCAGGCGCAGCTCGACCGGCTGAGCGCGCTCAGCGTGCCGCAAGGGCGGCTGGGGTTGGAGACGATCCGCGCATTGATGGAGCGTCTGGGCAACCCGCACCGCAAGCTGCCACCTGTATTTCATGTCGCCGGGACCAACGGCAAGGGTTCAGTCTGCGCATTTCTGCGCGCGATGCTGGAAGCCGATGGCAAGCGGGTCCACGTCACCACCTCACCGCATCTTGTGCGGTACAACGAGCGCATCCGGATCGCGGGAGAGCTGATCTCGGACGAGGCACTTGCGGCTCTGCTCGAGGAAGTGCTCGATGCGGGCGAAGACCTCAGCCCGAGCTTCTTCGAAGTCACCATCGCCGCCGCGTTTCTTGCTTTCAGCCGCGAGCCTGCGGATGCTTGTGTGGTAGAAGTGGGCCTTGGCGGGCGGTTCGATGCGACCAATGTGCTGGAGCCAGAGGTACTCGCCGCGTGCGGGATTGCGGCGCTAGGGCTGGATCATGAACGTTTCCTGCTAGCCCCTGAGGAAGGCGTGCCAAAAGAGCCGATGGCGCGGATCGCGTTCGAGAAAGCGGGTATCGCGAAGAAGGGTGTGCCTCTGCTTTCGATCAACGAATCCAGCCCAGAGAGGAAACAAATCCAGGTTTCTTCTACGCTGGCTGGCTCCCTACTATTTCGCTTGGGCAGGGACTGGCACTACTCAGACGTGGGTTCCGGGTCATACACTGACGAGCGGGGCTCGCTGGAATTCCCGACTCTCTCGCTTCCCGGTACGCACCAGATCCGGAACGCGGCGCTGGCACTTGCGATGCTCCGACATCAAAAGGCTGTAGAGATTTCGGTTGATGCAATCGAACAGGGCCTGCGTACAGCGCGATGGCCAGCCCGCATGCAGAGCCTCTCCGAAGGCCCGCTTGTCGGACTACGCACTGTCTGGCTGGACGGCGGTCACAATCCAAGCGCAGGTGCGGCTATCGCCGATCATTTTGAACGACCGATCCACCTCATCCTGGGGATGCTCGCCAACAAGGATCCGCATGCCCTGCTCGATCCTCTAGGCGATCGCGTTCGCAGCCTAACAATCGTTCCCGTGCCCGGGCATGAGAGCCACCCTGTCGAAGCATTCGGTCCCGATGCCGTCGGTCGAAGCGATCTTGAAGAGGCCCTGCTCAATATCCCGAGCGACGATTACCCGATCCTCATCGCAGGTTCGCTCTATCTTGCAGGCGAAGCGCTGCGGCTCAACGATGAGATACCCGACTAACCCGGTTCGGCACGCGGCTTGACGTTCACCGCCTCGGGTGGATCGTCGGCGACATCGTCATCGTCTCCGCCGCCGGTCTGGCGAACGCTCTCGACCACGAAGCCCTTGCGCCACAATATCCACAACAGTGCCATGCCGGGGACCGCGACGACCACGGTGAATATCCAAAATCCGACCCAACCGAGATTCTCTGCCAGATAACCCGAAGGGGTCGCCAGCCATGTTCGCCCGACGGCTGCAAAGCTTGAAAGCAGCGCGAATTGCGTTGCGGTGTAGGCTAAGTTCGACAGGCCCGACAGATACGTCACGAACACCGTCAGGCCGATCCCGCTGGTGAGGTTTTCCGTCCCGACTGCGAGCGCGAGCATGATGTTGTTATCGCCGACGATCGCTAACAGCACGAACATGAAGTTCGACAGCATCATCAGCAGGCCCGAAATGATCAGCGCACGGCCCATGCCGAGCCAGGCAATGAATGGTCCGCCCAGCGCAGAGCCGACAATAAGAGCGCCGAAGCCGACGAACTTGTTGATCGTGATAAATTCTGTGTCGCTAAAGCCCAGCTCGACGATCATCGGGTTGAGCATCCCCTGACCCATCGCGTCGCCGACCTTGTAGATCAGCACGAACAGCAGGATCAGCACCGCACCCTTGCGCCCGAGAAACTCGCGGAACGGGTTGACCACCGTTTCCATCAGCCAGGTCGAAAACTTCTGACCTGCGGCCCGCGCGGAGCTTGGATCATAGCGCCCTGCCCCTGCCCAGAGCGTGCCTAGCGCGGCTGGCAGGATGAGGAAGCTGGTGAGGCCGTACGCCATCGCCCAGCCCACGTCATATCCTTCGGTTGAGGCAAGGTAGATTGTGCCCGCACCCGCCAGCAGATTGCCGGTACGATAGCCGAACTGGTTCATCGCGGTCCCGTGCGCCATCTCTTCGTCGGATAGAATCTCGATCCGATAGGCGTCGATCACGATGTCCTGCGTCGCTGAAAGAAACGCGACGATAATCGCCCAGATCGCAAAGGTGCCGATATTCTCGTTGGTCGGATTGCTGGTGCCGAGCTGCCACAGCGCGATAACCAGCGCTGCCTGCACGACATAGAGCCATGCACGGCGCTGACCCAGCATGTCAGACAGGATCGGAATGCGGACCTTGTCGATCAGCGGCGCCCATAGGAACTTGAGCGTGTAGGGCGTCGTCAGGCCGATCGCGAAGCCGATGGTCGATTTGTCGATCCCGACCTTCGACAGCCAGAATGTCATCGTGCCCAGCAGCAATGTCAGCGGGAAGCCCGACGAAATGCCGAGCAAGAACGCAACGAACGGCATCTTGCGGCGATAGGGAGCGAAAGCCGGGACAAGATAGGCGAGCCCCACCATAGCGGCGATGACCCCGAACAGTATGACCGTGCTCCAGTCCATTGCTTACCCCATACCTTTTGCAAAAACTTCGTTTCGTGCGACACTAAGCGCGGATGATAGGAATAGGGAAGCCGCGATGAACGCGCCTGCAACAGATGTCCCCGCTTTGCGCCCTACACAGGGCCAGTTGGCGCTGGCCGAGGCGATCCGCACCGGCGATATGCGTGTTACCGATGCGATCGGCAGCGTCCCAGCCAATCGTTACACCGATCCGGCGCATTTCCAGCGCGAGAAAGCCGCACTGTTCGACCGCCTGTCGCAGGTGCTGGTGCCCTCCGCGCTGCTGCCAGAGCCGGGCATGGCGGTGCCGCATGATGCGACCGGACGCCCGCTGCTGATCACTCGCGACGCCGAAGGTCAGGCTCACGTGTTCCTCAATGTCTGCCAGCATCGCGGAACACGATTGGTCGAAGGCGAAGAGGTGCAATGCGCAAAGCGTCTCGTCTGCCCCTATCACGCCTGGACCTACAAGCTGGATGGCAGGCTGCTTGCCCTGCCTCGGCCCGAGACCTTCCCTGGCCTCGACAAAAGCGAACACGGGCTGGTCGAGCTACCTTCGCTGGAGGCCGGAGGGTTGATCTGGTTCGCGCCCAAGCAAGATGCGGATTTCGGCGATGCCCGGTTGGTGAGCGCGGACTTCTCCTCTTTCGGAATGGAGGACAGCCACCTTTTCCGCCGCAAGACCCACACCGTGAAGGGCAATTGGAAGCTCATCATGGATGCTTTCCTCGAAAGCTACCACGTCACACGCTTGCATGCCGATACGATCGGGCCGTTTTTCAAGGATGGAGTGACAGCGGGCGATAATGTCGGCCCGCATCTGCGATCCGCTGTCGGACGCCTGGAGGAGATGGAGCAGGTCGACCTCACCGATATGGCGGCGATGCGGAGGGTTGTGACCTTCGCCTATCAATTGCTGCCCGGAACCGTAATCGTGCCCAGCCCGGACTACGTGAATGTCATGGTGCTGATGCCACAGTCGCACGACCTCACACTGGTCGAGGATTTCATGCTGATCCCCGAGGAGCCGACCACAGACAAGGCGCGCGATCACTGGGAGCGAAGCTGGAAGCTGCTGGATGGCGGGGTATTCGCCAGCGAAGATTTCCGCGCGGCGGAACTCGGCCAGCAGGGGCTCCAATCCGGCGCGATCAAGGAACTGACGCTCGGCACGCTCGAAGGCGGCATCGCGCGCTTCGATGCAATTGTGCAGGATGCCCTGCGCGAGGTGAATTGATCTGCGTAGCCCAAGCGCCTAGGCGCGGCCCATGCCTACCAATCCCAAACAATCCGACGATCGCCCCGAAGGCGACCGTATTGCAAAGCTGCTGGCCCGTGCCGGTGTCGCCAGCCGCCGCGAGATCGAGCGGATGATCGCCGACAACCGCATCACGCTCCATGGCAAGCCGGTGACGACGCCCGCGACCTTTCTCACCAGTCTGCGGGGTGTGCATGTCGATGGAAAACCTGTGGCCGCCGCCGAGGAGACGCAATTGTTCGCGTTTCACAAGCCGACCGGGCTGATCACCGCAGAGCACGATCCTGGCGGTCGTCCGACCATTTATTCCGCGCTCGTCAACGCGCTGCCCAAGGGTACGCCGCGCCTGATGCCGGTCGGGCGGCTCGATCTGAACACCGAAGGGTTGCTGCTGCTGACCAATGATGGCGGGCTGAAACGGCAGATGGAGCTTCCATCCTCCGGCATTCCCCGCACCTATCGCGCGCGCGCGTTCGGCGATGTGACTCAGGCGCAACTCGAAGCACTGGCCGAAGGGGTTGAGATCGATGGAATGCGCTATGGCTCGATCGACGCGAATCTCGAACGCGGAACCGGGCGCAACAACTGGATCGAGATGACGATCACCGAAGGCAAGAACCGCGAAGTGCGCCGCGTGCTTGAATATCTCGATCTGGAGGTGAACCGGCTGATCCGCACCTCCTATGGTCCGTTTCAACTAGGCGATCTGCCGCGCGGACGCGCAGCACAAATTCGCAAGGGCGATCTTGGCCGGTTCCAAAGCCAGCTCAAGCGAGGCGCGCGGTGAGAGTGATTGCAGGCGATTGGCGCGGTCGCAAGATAACCGCGCCAAAGGGTGACGCGACCCGCCCCACGGCGGACCGGACGCGTGAAACCCTATTCAACATGCTCACCAGCCGACTTGGCGGTTTCGAAGACTTGCGTGTGGCAGACTTGTTTGCGGGGTCTGGCGCGTTGGGGATCGAGGCGCTTTCACGCGGGGCTGCGCATTGCCTGTTTGTCGAACAGGACCGCGCAGCGCTTGATACGATCCGCAGCAATATCGCGGCGTTCGATGCGAAATCGCGCACGGCGGTTGATGCAGGATCGGTGATGCAATTGCGCGCTGCACGCGAACCCTATGACTTACTGCTGCTCGACCCGCCTTACCATACGGGCGCAGGCGCGGTCGCGCTGGACCGGCTGCTAAGGCTCGGCTGGCTCAACGCGGCGACATGGATCGCGGTGGAAACCTCTTCCAAGGAAGCCATCGAAGTCCAGGGCCTCGAAGTGGATGCAGAGCGCCGGATCGGTAAGGGCAAATTGACCTTGCTTCGGTCATTATAAGAACCCTCTACCGACCCGGACGCCCAACCCGCGTGACCACCTCCCGCGGGGAGCCGATTAGCTCGGGTTTAGCCTGGTTCGGCAGGTTCAGACGGCGCGGCCGTGCTGGCCTCGATCGTTTCCCAGGCGCTGTCACGCTCGGTTCCGGTCATTGCCGTTATCGCGATCTTGTCATCGTCGGAAAGCCGCCAGAACAGTTCCTGCCGCTCAGGCGAGAGTGACCAATAATAGTTCTTGGTCTCGCTCGGCCAGGTTCCATAGGCATATTGCTGGTCTGGTGGCCAACCATCGAAGACCGCCTGTTGCTCGGCTGAGAGCGCTACCTCTTCGCCGGGCATCTCGTCTTGAGCGACCACAGTCGCCGGAAAGGCTACTGCAACCGAAGCGAGGCTGGCACCAATCAAATACATTGAAGTCTTACGCATGGGGTTCTCCGTTGGAATGGTCCCAAGCGCTACGAACGCGACCCGCCTGATCAGTTGTCCCCTCCGATCTGGCATGACCTATATGAGCCGTCCCGCACCGCTAGCCTAGGTTTGTGAGGCCCTCGCGCCGCGATCCTGCCACATTCCGGCGAGAGCCGTGGTGAAAGCGCGCTGAGGCGATTTCGTTCTGGACTTGCCTACCCAAGAAGCTGCCTAAGGGCGGGCACAGTCTCGTTTCCATCCTTGCAGGGCTCGCATTCGTTCTCTACCTGTTCACAATACGGCCATGACCAATTCACTCCCCAACCCCACTGGTGCAAAGCTATCTGACGGCCCGCAGGATGGAGGCATTCCGCCCTATGCCGCGCGGCTGAATCCGCCTCAGCGCGAAGCTGTGCTGACGACCGAGGGGCCGGTGCTGATGCTGGCGGGGGCTGGCACGGGAAAGACCGCCGCGCTCACATCGCGCCTCGCGCATCTTGTCGCGACCGGGCGCGCCTGGCCCAGTCAGATCCTGTGTGTGACCTTCACCAACAAGGCCGCGCGCGAGATGCGCGAACGGATTGCAGGGCATCTTGGCGGAGCCGCCGAAGGTATTCCTTGGCTGGGCACGTTCCATTCGATCTGCGCGAAGATGCTGCGCCGCCATGCCGAACTGGTAGGGCTCGAATCGAATTACACAATCATCGATACCGACGATCAGCTGCGGCTGCTGAAGCAACTGATCAGCGAAAACGACCTGGATGAAAAGCGCTGGCCTGCGCGCCAGCTTGCCGGATTGATCGACCGCTGGAAGAATCGGGGTCTGAATCCCGACGATCTCGATGCGGTCGACAATGAAAGCTACGCCAATGGCCGCGGTCAGGCGATGTACCAACTGTATCAGGATCGGCTGAAGGCCCTCAACGCCTGCGATTTTGGCGATCTGCTGCTCCACATTCTCAACATCTTCCGCGCGCATCACGATGTGCTGACCGATTATCAAAAACGGTTCCGCTACATTCTGGTCGACGAATATCAGGACACCAATGCGGTCCAGTATCTCTGGCTGCGGCTGCTTGCGCAGGATCACAAGAATATTTGCGTCGTTGGTGATGATGATCAGTCGATCTATTCATGGCGCGGAGCGGAGGTCGCGAACATCCTGCGGTTCGAAAAGGACTTTCCCGGCGCGCATGTCGTCAAGCTGGAGCAGAACTATCGCTCCACCCCGCAAATCCTCGGCGCGGCAGCAGGCCTGATCCGCGCCAATTCCGAACGTCACGACAAGACTTTGTGGACCGAGGTCAATGGCGGTGATCCGGTGCGCGTCATCGGCGTTTGGGACGGTCCTGAAGAAGCGCGGCGAGTCGGCGAAGAGATCGAGCGGCTCGAAGGCGAAGGTGCAAACCTTGATCAAGTAGCCATTCTGGTGCGCGCGCAGTACCAGACGCGCGAGTTCGAAGACCGCTTTATCCAGATCGGCGTCCAATACCGGATCATCGGCGGCTTCCGCTTCTACGAACGCGCCGAAATCCGCGATGCCCTCGCCTACCTGCGTGTTATCGCACAGCCGCAGGATGATCTCGCCTTCGAGCGCATCTATAATCAGCCGAAGCGTGGACTTGGCGCAAAGACGCTTGAGAAAATGCATCAACATGCGCGGCGCACCGGGCTGCCGCTGGCCGCTGCTTCTCTTGAACTGGCCGACAGCGACGAGTTGCCCAAGCGCGCGGCGAACACGATTGGCGGGTTGATGCGGCAATTCCTCGCCTGGCGTGAGGCTGCCGACAACATAACCCCAGCGGATCTGCTGCGGCTGGTGCTCGACGAGACCGGCTATAACGACATGCTCGCCAATGATCGCAGCGCCGAAAGCGCAGGTCGCGCCGAAAACCTCTCGGAACTCGCCCGTGCTATGGAAGAATATGAGACCCTCGGCGACTTCCTCGAGCATGTCAGTCTGGTAATGGACACAGATCGCGGCGACGAAGCGGAAACCGTCACTATCATGACGATCCACGCTGCAAAGGGCCTTGAATTCGACAATGTCTTTTGCGTTGGGTGGGAAGAGGGTGTGTTCCCCAGTCAGCGCGCCATCGACGAAGGTGGGCTCGCCAGCCTCGAAGAGGAACGCCGCCTCGCCTATGTCGCGATAACTCGCGCCCGGCGGCGCTGCACCATCCTGCACGCGGCGAACCGGCGCATCTATGGTCAATGGACCAGTTCCATCCCCTCGCGCTTTATTGAGGAACTGCCGGACGAATATATCGAGCAGGAAAGCACCATGACCGGCGGCGCATCCCTGTGGCGCGCGAATTGGAGCGAGAGCGACGACCCCTTCGCCCATGTGTCGACCACCCGCCCCGGCCGCTCCAGCGCGCGCGGCCCCGGTTGGCAACGCGCGCTCACATCGGGCTATGACACGAAACAACAACGCGTTGCGGAACCGGGCCGCTCAGCCGCCAGCTTCGCCGCAAAGCCGCGCAGCGATATCGTTATCGGGGCAATGGTGCAGCACGATAAATTCGGCGTCGGCTGCGTGGTCGATCAGGAAGGCAACAAGCTGGAGATCGAATTCGAGGATCACGGCACGAAACGGGTGATCGACAGCTTTGTGACGGTGGTGGGATAAGCCAAAGCTGAAAAGGCGACGGCAATTGCTCGCCGCCGCCCCTTCATTTCGCATAGCGAGCAAGGAAACTCACCCCCGATAGGCAATTTCGAGTTCGCCCGCGAACATCACTCGACCTGTAGCGATCTCCGCGACCATCTTCGTCGCCTTGCGCCGCAGGTTGCGTTCGCATTTGCGCACCTTGATCATGTAATCCACGCTGCGAAAGGCATCGCGGCCACACACTTTCCGGATCGCGCTTTCCAGCCGATTTTCCAGAGCTGCGGTGCCGCGGTCATCCGAGAGGTTCAGATCACCGTAGGGTACGGCTATCGAAACTTTCTCAGCAGCGACCGGGGAAGCCAGTACTGCAAGTGCGCCAGCTGCTACGCATGTTTTGATTGTCGAATACATCACTTCTCTCCCGAGTTTTTCGAACGTCGAACTCCCGCCATCCGGAAGTCGAAAGAGAGGCTATGGCGATTCGCCGGGTCCAACATCGGACGAACGTCCGATGCCCGGCACGCACGAACGGCTATTACGCTTCCTGCAAACCCCGCCGAATTCTGGTAACGAATGGAGGCCTTCGGTGATTGCGGCCGAGGCACTGGAAGCGAGATGGACAATCACGAAGCTTTTTCACGGGCAATTTCGACGATCTATCAGGCGTCGCTGGAACCTATGTCCTGGGACAACGCATTAGTCGCGATCGCCGACGCGATGCGAGCAACGCAATCTGCTCTGATGGTTCTGAAAAACGGGGATCTGGTAAGCGGGAGCATGCCGTTGATGGATCCGGATCACCTGCAGACCTATACCGAGATCAAGGCAGTTGAGGCAGCGAATGATCCACCGCGTGCGCCGCCATCAAGACCACTCGGTGTGGTTTGCGGTTTCGATGATGAAAGCTCCCGGACATCGTTCGAAAATACCCGAGAATACCGTGACTGGTGGAGGGAACACGATCTGGGGATTGGGGCGCTTTTCGCCAACGTTTCTCGAAACCCCAGTCGCTTGGCGCAGATCGGCGTCTATCGATCTCACCTTGAGCCGTTTACATCGGTTGAGAGAAATGAACTCACCCTACTTAGCGAACACCTCATTCGGGCCAGCGAGATTCATCGACGGGTCAAACTTGGCAACCTCGCCAAGAAGAGATCGCGCGACAACGGTCATGCTGGATTCGTAATCGTCGACCACGAATATCAGATCCTCAACCAGGACGGCGAAGTCTCTGAAGAACTGTTGGAACTTGGCGTGATACGCAATCCGGCACTCGGCGGTTATAGAGTTTCATCGGATACCGCGCTCAAAGAATTGATCGACGATGCTCGGTCGCCGAGGAAACGAGGCGGCTCATGCTCACTTCAAACGGTCGAAGGGAAACAAGTCTGGGTGGACGTGATACCAGTCGAAGAGGGCGAGGGTCGGGTCGCCGACTGGCTAAATATCGATAAGCCTGCCGCATTGCTGCAATTTACAATCCCGCAAAAACGCATGGTATTGCGATTGAACGGGCTCGCGAAGGAATTTGGACTCACCCCTGCCGAAAAAGCCGTAGCTATCGAGATATTGGAGGGTGACGGTCGGGCTGCCGTCGCGCACAGGTTGGGAATATCGCAGAGCACAGTGCGAAGCCACCTATCAGTGATCTTCGAGAAGCTGGGTATTCATCGGCAAGCCCAACTGATCAGGCTACTGGTCAGCTGAAGCGGTTGATCTCGATCTCTTGACAGACTGCCGCCTCAGCCTTTGAAGCTAACATCCAGAAAGCCCGGCTTCGGCCCGTTCCATTCGCCAGCTTCGACCGGTTCGTCATCCTCATCGCGCTGGCGTGAGCGGGGTTTGCGGTCGGGCTGTTCCTCAGCACGTTCATCGCGTTCCTTGCGCGGTTTTTTGGCTCGTTCTTCGCGAGGGGGTGAATCCGCTTCGTCGTCTTTCTTGCGACGGCTGCGAGCCTTCTTTCCCTTCGGCTTTTCCTCGCGCGGTTCGTCATCTGAGTCCGCGCTGTCGCTCGTGTCAGGATCGGCGAGTTCGACACGCACGTCTTCCTTGCCGAACACCTTGATCGCGCTGCCGGTCAGCTTTTCGACATTGCCGATCGCTTCGGCGTCTTCGTCAGCGACGAAGGTGAATGCGCGGCCCAGTGCCCCTGCACGGCCGGTGCGACCGATGCGGTGGACGTAATCATCCGGATGCCACGGCGTATCGAAGTTGAAGACGTGAGACACGCCCTTGATATCGAGGCCGCGCGCGGCGACGTCCGATGCGACGAGGATGTTCACATCGCCCGCCTTGAACCGGTCCAGCTCTTTCAGGCGGCTCGACTGGTCCATGTCGCCGTGGATCTCACTGCTGGCAAAGCCGCGTTTTTGCAGGTGCTTGTTGAGGTCGCGCACGGTCGTTTTGCGATTGGCGAAAATGATCGCGGTCTCGACCTGATCGTTGCCAAGCAGCCATTCGAGCGTTTCGCGTTTCTGGCGGGCTTTCACCGGCACCTTGAACGCGGTGATGTTTTCGTTGGTCGAGGCCGCGCGGCTGACTTCGATCCGCTTGGGGTTCGATAGAAACGTCTTGGCCAGCTTTGCAATCGGCGGCGGCATGGTCGCCGAAAACAGCATCGTCTGGCGGGTTTCGGGCAGTTTGGAACAGATGAACTCGATATCGGGGATAAAGCCCATGTCGAGCATCCGGTCCGCTTCATCGATCACCAGCAGCTCGCAACCATTGAGCAGGATCTTGCCCCGCTCGAACAGGTCCATCAACCGGCCGGGTGTGGCGATCAGTACGTCGACGCCTTCATTCAGCGCCTTGACCTGATCGCCCATCTGTACGCCACCGATCAGCAGCGCCATCTTCAGATCGTGGTTCGCACCGTATTTCTCGAAATTCTCGGCAACCTGCGCGGCAAGCTCACGCGTCGGCTCAAGGATCAGCGAGCGCGGCATCAGCGCGCGGCGGCGGCCCGACGCCATCACGTCGATCATCGGGAGAACGAAACTGGCGGTTTTGCCCGTACCGGTCTGCGCGATGCCGATCAGGTCCTTCATCATCAGGACGGCGGGAATGGCTTCCGCCTGGATCGGGGTCGGCTCGGAATAGCCGGCGTCTTCGACGGCTTTGAGCAATTCGGGAGAGAGGCCGAGATCGGCAAAAGTCATGCGGTTCAATATGTCCGGGTAGCGGGCAGCGATAATCTGCCGGGTTTCTTGGGTTCTCGAGTATGTCCAGAACGCAGGCGCCCCTTCGACGAAAGCGCCCGAAAAGTCAAGGAAATGGGCCGCACTGACGACCGACGCCGGCCTTACTCGTTAACCGCAACCAGCTGGCGCATGCGTTCGACTTCGCATTTGGCCCCGGTGCGCGACTGCAATTTGTCACGCGCGACGCACAGATTTCCGTCTTCGTTACGCTCGACATAAAAGCCCGAATAGAAATCGCGCGCTCGGCAGGCCTGTTCGAGATTGACGGTGATGATCCGTTGATCGCGCAAGAACAGCAGCAAACGGTTGCCGCTGCCCGTCTGGACCCCGGCAATGCCTGATACAGGCACGCATTTGTCCATCTTGCGCTCTTCGAACTGCGTTCTCAAAGTCTGCTGCGGCATCTGTGCCAGCAGGTTGTTACGGTTGCTCCCCCGCTGCGGAGAGATGCGCACGACAACGCGCCGCTCGATCCGAACCTGGCGAACGGTCTGACCACCGCGCAGAGCATTCAGCGGGTTTGCAGCCACGGCATCAGAAGTAACCGGCTCGGTTTCGATCCGGGACTGCGGCGGGACATCGTAATCAGGCGCATCGGCTACGGTGGTCGCGCTCTCGGCTCCCGCCAACGCAACTGGCGCGAGCGTGCCCTGCCCCAGCAAGGGGAGAACCAGCGCAAACGGCGCTGCCAAGGCGTACAAGCTTGCCATGAATGACTAAGGAGCCTCCAACACTTCCCGTTCGTCCCACTCGCGAACGCATTGCAGCATTCACGTCCCCCACCACGACTAGCGTTGGCGATTGAACGGTGGCTTAACCTCTATCATCCGACCACGCAAAGCGCTGGTGCAATTGACCAAAACTGTGGCATAGCTGCAACAATGACGATGACCGAAACCAAGCCGTTGACCGACACCGACATCTTCTCTCGCAAGGCCGCCGCATTGCTGGGGCCAAAGGGGTGGAACAAGGATGCAGAGAAGCTCGATCCGTGGCTGACAGACTGGCGCGGGCGCTATACCGGCAAAGCGCTGGCGCTCGCCTCTCCCGCTTCGACTGCTGAAGTGGCGGCCTTCGTAAAGCTGTGCGCCGAACACCGCGTGCCGATCGTGCCACAGGGTGGGAATAGCGGTATGGTTGGCGGCGCCACTCCGGACGGTGGCGGTAACGCGGTCCTGCTATCGCTGCGGCGGATGGACAACATTCGTTCGCTGGATGCCGAGGCTGGTCAGGCTGTGTGCGATGCTGGCGTGATCCTGCAAGTTCTCCACGATGCGGCCGAAGATGCTGACATGCGTTTCCCGCTGACGCTAGGCGGAAAGGGGTCTGCGACTATCGGCGGGCTCGTCTCGACCAATGCAGGCGGTACGCAAGTGTTGCGGCACGGGACGATGCGCGCGCAAGTGCTCGGGCTGGAGGCGGTGCTGGCCAATGGCGAGGTGTTCGACGGGCTGACAGCGCTCAAGAAAGACAATCGCGGGTTCGATCTCAAACAATTGCTGATCGGGTCGGAAGGCACTTTAGGGATTGTGACCGCAGTCAATGTGCGCCTGCTGCCCGCAGCGACGGGCCGAGCTACGGCGTGGGTCGGGTTGTCCGGCATCAAGAAGGCACGCACATTGTTGCGCTTCATCGACAAGCGGATGGGTTACACGCTCGAAGGGTTCGAGGTCGTACCTGACCATTGCCTCGACAGCGTCCTCGCGCACTTGCCCGATGCCCGCGCGCCACTTGCCGAGCGGCATTCATGGAATGCGCTGATCGAATGCGTCTCTGCCGGCGGGGATAGCGACGCGTTGCGTGCGAAGATCGAAAGCGTGCTCGCTGATGCGATGGAGGCAGCACTACTGGACGACGCCGTTCTCGCCACCAACGACAGGCAGGCAGAGGATTTCTGGCTGCTGCGCGATTCGATATCGGCCGCCGAACGCGCGCTGGGGCCAGCGATGCAGCACGACATCTCGGTTCCGGTCGAGCGCATGCCCGAATTCATCCTCGACGCCATCCCCGCCATCGAAAGCGCGTTTGCCGGCACACGCGGCGTCGCCTTTGGCCATCTTGGCGATGGTAACGTCCACTTCCATATCATCGCCCCGCCAGGTGCAGTGCCGGGCAAATGGGAAGACGGCGAAGGCAAGATCATCAGCGCCCGCGTCTACGATCTCGTCACAGAATATGGCGGATCGATCAGCGCCGAACACGGCATTGGCCAGATGAAAGTCGGCGAGTTGGGCCGCTTGGGCGACCCCGTCGCGCTGTCCATGATGCGATCGGTCAAACATGCGCTGGACCCGCTTGGCCTGCTCAATCCGGGAAAACTGGTGCCGCCTGACAGCGATAACGCCGCATGAGCTTGCGCCCGGCGACTTGAGCGCCTAAAGCGCGGCCCGTTCGGTCAGTGGTCTGGCATTTCAGCTCGTCCGCATCGCATCGAAACCTTTTCCCGACCTGATTATTCGGAGACATTCCATGGCCAGCGCGCCGCAGCCGCAACTTCCGCTGTTTTACAAAGACCTGCTTCCGCTCAACAGCCGTGATCACGGCGATTGGAAAGTCGGCGCCTTCGAAAGCGCCTCTTTCATGGCGGAGAGCCACGCGATCCCACTGACCGTCGACGAGTTTGTCGATGCGCAGCGGAACTTCCCGATCGTATTCACCTCGGGCGACAATCCGCTGCCGATCGCTCTGATGGGTCTCAACGAAGGCGTGAACACTTTCATCGGCGACGACGGCAAGATCGTCTCGGACGTTTATGTTCCGGCCTATGTTCGCCGTTACCCGTTCCTGCTCGCCAAACTGCAGCCGGAATCGGAAGACATGTCGCTGTGCTTCGACCCCAATGCGGGCGTCGTGAAGAAGCAGGATGACGGCAATGTCCTGTTCGATGGCGAGGGAAAGCCAACCGAATACACAAACGGCGTGCTGGAATTCTGCCGCAAGTTCGAAGAATCGGGCCAGCGCACTCGGGCATTCCTCGAAGAGCTCAAGAAGCTCGACATTCTGATGGACGGCGAGATTGCCATCACCCGTGCCGATCAGTCCGACAAGCCTTTCGTCTATCGCGGTTTCCGCATGGTCGACGAAAAGAAGCTGCGCGAACTTCCAGCTGATACGCTGGAAGCCTTGAACAAGAATGGCATGATTATGCTGATTCACGCACACCTGTTCTCACTCAACCTGATGCGCGTCCTGTTCGAACGCCAGATCGCACAAGGCAAGGTTCCGCTGCCAGAGGCAGGTGCCGCGCCCGCCGTGAACTAAACACGCCGCTACAATTTGCGACATTGAAAGGCCGGGCCTGCTCTTGAAGCGGACCCGGCCTTTTCCTATTTTAGGAATGCGGGTGGTATCCCCCCTCATGACCGCCCGCAAACTGCGCTGAAAGGCGCAGGCCTCCCTGAACTTGGCCACCTCGCGCATTTGCGCGGGGTGGTTTTTTCCTTTTTATCAAGGCATTATGTTGCCAACTTAAAAGTGCTACTCGGCCGCTTGCGGTAATTGACCGCCTGTGCCGAGCCGCGCCACTTCGCCGCCAAGTTCGCGCACCATACCCGCCAGCATCTTGGCCAGCGGCGCAAGCATGGTGCTCGGCTCTGATAGACCATTGTCGAGATAGGCACTGCGGCACACCTCCACCTGCACCGCATGAATTCCGCGGCGTGGCGACGCATGGCGATCCAGCACATACCCACCGGAATAGGGGCGATTATGGGCGCTGGGTCGGCGCTGCGCATCGAGATATTTGAACGCTCGCGCAATGACATTACCGTGGCAGGATGCGCCGAACCGGTCGCCAAGCACGATTTCAGGACCGCGATCCGCCCCGGCTTGGGGACGCAGCGGCGGCATCGAATGCAGATCGATCAAGAGCGCCGCACCCCAAGCATCACGGATCCGCCCCAGCTCTGTCGCCAGAAACTCGTGATAAGGACGGTGGATCTGGTCGATCCGGGCGTTGAGTTCCTCGTGCGGCAGTTTTTCCCGCCATATCTCGCCGAAGCCCGGCAGGCGGCGCGGCACCAAACCCAGCCCACTGCGTGCGCGGCGATTGGCGGACGAATGGCGCGGCGCAGGCTTCGATGACCCCACAATCATGTCCCAATCGACATCATCTTGCGAGCGGTTGAGATCGAGTATTGCCCTCGGCGCATGCGCCACCAGCAGGCCGGTGCCGGTAAGCTTGGCGATTTCGACGCCGAGCCGGTCGACATAGCGATCTTCGAGCCGCAACTGGCACATCCCATCGTCGCGCATATTCGCAAGAATTTCAGCAGGGTAGCGTCGTCCTGCGTGTGGCACCGCGATCAGCACCGGCATCGGCATCGAGCCTGGGGCCACATGGGTGAAGGCCGGCCCATGAGCCTCGCCGCTGACGGAACCTCCGCTCACCTTGTTCAACCCCGCCCATCCGCCGGAAATGGCTGCACCTTTTTCGGAGGTTTTGCGGGGAAACTTCATTGACGCGTTGCTGCCTCGTTTGCGGTTTCGAGTCAAAGCCTCAATCGGGGCAATCAGCCATGTTTCAGACTGACGATCCGTTTCGTCTCAAAGCAGGGCAATCTGGTTACCGGGAAAGATTTCTTAATCCAGTAGTGCTACAGAATGCCACATGACGACGAGCCCAGCCCCGCGAATCCTCCTCGCCGAGGATGAAGACGCCATGCGCACCTATCTTGAGCGCGCCCTTCATAACGCCGGATATGAAGTGAAGACCGTCGATCGCGGGACCGAAGCAGTCCCGCTGCTCGAATCGGAGCATTTCGATCTGCTGCTGTCCGACATCGTAATGCCGGAGATGGACGGGATCGAACTGGCACAGCGCTGCGCCGAGATCAGCCCAAGCACGAAAGTCATGTTCATCACCGGATTCGCAGCCGTGTCGCTGCGCGCAAGCCGCGAACAGCCGCATGCGAAGGTCCTGTCGAAGCCATTCCACTTGCGCGATCTGGTGCTGGAGGTTGAGCGCGTGTTCGAAGATCAGCGTGAGGCATCACTGTAAAAAGGTAAGGTTACCAAGTACCCGGCGCGAATCGCTTGCACGAACGTGCAGTGCGCGCTAGAGGGCCGCTCCCGCTCGGAAACGAGCAGGACCATCGATGGTGCGGGCGTATAGCTCAGTGGTAGAGCACTGTATTGACATTGCAGGGGTCGGAAGTTCAACTCTTCCTACGCCCACCATCGTTCACCGGCGTTTTCCCGTCATCTGGAGACCCGTCCGACCCGGCGTTTTTTTTTGCCCGGTCGCGACCTGTTTGCAGAAACTTCGGCACTTCCGGCAGGCTCGCTCATTGGTCATCCATGAGCAAAATCCTTCTTTTCGGAACCACCGGCAACACCGGCAAACCATTTCTCGATCAAGCGCTTGCAGATGGTCACAAAGTGCACGGCGCGGAGCGAGACTGGCCGGACAGCTTTCGGGACCACGCCAATTTCGAAAAGCGCGAAGCCGATCTGATGGAAGATGATCTGGCTGACCTGATGGACGGCATCGATTGCGTCGTCTCTGCGGTCGGTCTGGGGCGCGATCCGCAGACGCTTATCAACCCGCCGCCGCTTTACACCGAAGGCGCCGTGCGACTTGTTCAAGCAATGCGCAAAACCCGGATCAAGCGTCTCGTGACCATATCGGCGGCATTCGCCGATCCGGCAGCGAGCGTGCCTTCGTGGTTCACCGCAGCGACCTTCCCGCTCGATCGGATTTTCCGCCAGATGGGCGAAATGGAGCGCGTCTTGCGCGTGTGCGACGATATCGAATGGACCGCCGTCCGGCCCGGCTGGCTGCTCAATCGCGAATTGACCGGAGACTACGAAGTTTCACTCGACGACTTACCCAAGGGCACGTTGCGCACGAGAAGGGCCGACCTTGCGCATTTCATGCTCGATTGCGCTCTTAACGAGAAGCATGTCCGCAAAACACCGTTCATCGCGCGCAAGGAAAGTCTGGCTCTGGAAACACCGCCGGCGTTGATCGAGGAATTGCTCCCATTCTGATCCGATAGCTTCTTTAGCTGCGCTGCTGTGCGCGGCCCGTCTTGCAAGGCTCTCAAGCTCTGCTAGAGCCGCGCACGGGATCCGTTCAGTACATCCTGTCGGCCAAACAAATTCACAGTTAGGATGAGACGCTAAGTCATGCAGAAAATCAAAGTGGCGAACCCGGTTGTCGAGCTCGACGGCGACGAGATGACCAAAATCATCTGGCAGTGGATTCGCGAGCGCTTGATCCTGCCATATCTCGACATCGACCTGAAATATTACGACCTCTCGATCGAAAAGCGCGACGAGACCGATGACCAGATCACGGTCGACGCAGCCAATGCGATCAAGGAACACGGCGTGGGCGTCAAATGCGCCACCATCACTCCGGACGAAGCGCGCGTTGAGGAATTCGACCTCAAGAAGATGTGGCGCAGCCCGAACGGCACCATCCGTAACATCCTCGGCGGCGTCGTTTTCCGAGAGCCGATCGTGATCGACAACGTTCCGCGTCTCGTCCCCGGCTGGACCGATCCCATTGTGGTGGGGCGCCATGCATTCGGCGATCAATACCGTGCAACCGACACACTTATCCCGGGTCCAGGCAAGCTCCGCATGGTCTATCAAGGCGATGATGGCACTGAGATCGACCTAAACGTGTTCGATTTCCCATCGAGCGGCGTGGCGATGTCGATGTACAACCTCGACGATTCGATCCGCGATTTCGCGCGCGCCTCGCTGAATTACGGCCTGGACCGGAAATGGCCGGTTTATCTCTCGACCAAGAATACCATCATGAAAGCCTATGACGGCCGCTTCAAGGATCTGTTCGAAGAGGTTTACGAGGGCGAATTCAAAGAGAAGTTCGCCGAAGCCAAAATCACTTACGAACACCGCCTGATCGACGACATGGTCGCCTCTGCGCTGAAATGGAGCGGCAAATTCGTATGGGCCTGCAAAAACTATGACGGCGATGTTCAGTCAGACACTGTTGCCCAGGGTTTCGGCTCGCTCGGCCTGATGACATCGGTCCTCATGACGCCGGATGGCAAAACGGTTGAAGCGGAAGCCGCGCATGGGACCGTCACCCGCCACTACCGCCAGCACCAGGAAGGCAAGGCAACCTCAACCAACCCGATCGCATCGATCTTCGCATGGACGCGCGGCCTGATGTATCGCGGCAAGTTCGACGACACCCCCGATGTGGTGAAGTTCGCCGAGACACTTGAGCGGGTCTGCATTCAGACTGTCGAGAACGGCCAGATGACGAAAGATCTCGCGCTGCTGATCGGTCCGGGGCAAAACTGGCAGACGACCGAGCAGTTCTTCGAATCAATCGTCACCAATCTCGAAAAAGAGATGCAGAACTGGGCCTGATAGCCGACCTCGCAGGTCGCGGGGCATATTCTCAGACGGCACAATCCGCGCGGGTAGAAATCCGCGCGGTTGGCTACCTGTCGAGAGTGACAGTCCGATGCCGAAAAGCTAGGACGCATGCCTGTGGCAGGTGAACTCTCCTTTTCCTCCGAGATGTCGGATGCGCTTGTGATCCTCGGCGCGGCAGGGATCGTCATCCCGGTCTTCGCCCGGTTCCGCATCACCCCCATCATCGGTTTCATTCTGATCGGCGTCGCTGTCGGACCCTTTGGCCTGGGCACGCTGGTTGATGAAGTCCCCTGGCTCAGACACATCACCATATCTGACCCGGAATCGCTCACCCCCTTTGCTGATTTCGGGATAATCCTGCTGCTCTTCGCAATCGGGCTGGAGCTATCGTTCAATCGGCTTTGGCAGTTGCGACGCTACGTCTTCGGCCTCGGTTCGCTGGAACTGCTCATTATCGGCAGCTCTGGCGCAGCATTCCTGTTCTATGTCAGCGGGATGGAGCTTACTCCTGCGCTGGCATTGGGCTTTGCCCTCGCCTTCTCTTCCACCGCAATCGTGCTGCCGATTTCGGGCACGCGCTCTCCGGTTGGGCGCGCGGCACTGTCGATGCTGCTGTTCGAAGACATCATGATCGTGCCTATCGTCTTCATTCTCGGCGCGCTGGCTCCACACGCGCAGGCAGAGGGCTGGACCGGGCTTACCGACACGCTTTGGCAGGGCGGGCTGGTCGTATTCATTTTGCTGGTCCTTGGGCGGGTGGCCCTTCCGCGGCTGTTCTCGCAGGCCGCACGCACGAAAAGCCCCGAATTGTTCCTCGCAGCCTCCATGCTGGTGGTTATCGGCGCTAGCCTCGCGACCGCCGCGACCGGCCTCTCCCCAATCGTGGGCGCGCTGATCGCTGGATTGCTGATCGCAGAGACCGAATATCACGGCGAAGTCGAAAGCATCATGGAGCCGTTCAAAGGTTTGGCGCTCGGCGTGTTTCTCATCACCATCGGCATGAGCATCGATCTGATGACAATCGCGGCGAATATCGGCCCACTTATGCTGGCGGTGGTCGGCGTGCTGGTTTTCAAGGCGATTGTCACCGGCGTTCTGCTTCGACTGATGGGCGCGCGCCGCAGCACGGCGGCCGAGACCGGCGTGCTGATGGCCAGCCCAAGCGAAACCACTCTGATTGTGCTGGCCGCGGCAACCAGCGCGCTGGTGGTCGACGCGGAAACCGCACAATTCTGGCAAATCGTAACCGCGATCGGTCTCACTATCACGCCACTGCTGGCAAAGCTCGGCCGCGTGATCGCAAGGCGGGTCGAGGATGTACCGGAGCTGCCCGAAGAGGACGAGCACGAGGTTCGTACCATCATCGTCGGTGGCGGACGCGTGGGTCGCCTGATTGCGGACATGCTGCAAGCGCACGACCAGCCTTATGTCGTGCTCGATTCGAACCCTGATCTGATCGCCAGCGCCAAACGTGACGGCTACCGCGCGACTTTCGGCGATGCAGCGCGCGGAGATGCGCTGTCGCGGCTCGGGATTGAAAATGCATCGGCGGTGGTGCTGACGATGGACGAGCCGGTACTGGCGCAGCGTCTCGTCTCCAAGCTGCGCTCATCCCATCCCGACTTGCTGATCGTCGCCCGCGCGCGAGACACCGATCACGCCGCTGCACTTTATCGTGCCGGGGCGAGCCATGCCGTGCCCGAAAACCTCGAAAGCTCGCTTCAATTATCCGAAGCGGTGTTGGTCGATATCGGGGTCGCAATGGGCCCGGTGATTGCTTCGATCCACGAAAAGCGGGACGAATATCGCGAGCGTCTGGAGCGCGATGGCGGGCTCACCCAAAAACCGAAACTGCGCACCTCTACAATCGACGCCTGAGCCGCTCCGCGCTTACCCGGCGATCATTCCCTTCACCGCAGCGAGCGCGTCTTGCGCTTTATCGCCATCCGGCCCGCCACCCTGCGCCATGTCCGGCCTGCCGCCACCACCTTTGCCGCCGAGCGCTTCCACGCCAGCACGGACGAGGTCTACTGCACTGAAACTCTCGGTCAGATCGTCGGTCACAGCGGCCGCAATCGCGGCCTTGCCGTCATTTACGGCAATGATCGTTGCAATGCCGGAACCGAGCCGCTTCTTTGCCTCATCGAGCAAGGGGCGCAATTCCTTGGGGCTAAGCCCATCGATCACCTGGCCGGAAAACTTGATCCCGCCAATGTCTTCATCGGTCTGGGCAGGTCCAGCATCACCACCACCGCCGCCCAAGGCCAACGCCTTCTTCGCTTCGGCCAGTTCTTTTTCGAGCCGCTTGCGTTCGTCGAGCAGCGCCGACACGCGCACGGGCACATCCTCTGGCGTGGCACGGATTGCGCCAGCAGCAGCCTTCAACGCCTCTTCGCGCGTCACCAGCCATGCGCGAGCAGCCTCGCCCGTCAGCGCTTCAATCCGCCGGACGCCTGAGGAGACTGCGCTTTCGGAGATGATCCGGAACAGGCCGATATCGCCGGTCGCATTTACATGGGTGCCACCGCATAATTCGACCGAGTAATTGCGCCCTTCCCGACCCGTACGTCCCATCGAAAGCACGCGCACTTCATCGCCATATTTTTCGCCAAACAGCGCAAGAGCGCCCGCCTCGACGGCGTCATCCGGGCTCATGAGCCTCGTCGCGACCGGCTCATTCGCACGGATTTCAGCGTTCACTTCAGCCTCGATCGCCGAGATGTCTTCGGGCGTCAGCGGGCTAGGCTGCGAGAAATCAAACCGCAGCCGGTCCTGAGCCACCAGCGAACCCTTTTGGGTTACATGTCCACCCAGACGATTGCGCAAGGCCGCATGGACGAGGTGTGTGGCCGAGTGATTGGCGCGGATCTGTGTGCGGCGTTCGGAATCGACTTCAAGCTGGACATTGTCACTGACAGCCACCTCGCCAGCAGAAATCGTCGCGTGATGCGCATGAAGCCGCCCGAGCGGCTTGCTGGTGTCGGTCACCTGCGCCGACAGTCCGCCGGGCGTACTGATCACCCCGGTGTCGCCTGTCTGCCCGCCGCTTTCGCCGTAGAACGGTGTTTGATTGGTCAGGATCACGACTTCATCGCCTGCGCCAGCGCGCTCGACTTCAGCCCCGTCTTTGACGATGGCGACCACGGTGCCCTCGCCAGATGTTGCCGCATACCCGGTGAACTCGCTTGCGCCTTCGCGTTCGGCGATGTCGAACCAGACTTCGCCCGAGGCGGCCTCGCCGGAGCCTTTCCACGCAGCACGCGCCGCCTCTTTCTGACGGGTCATCGCCGCATCGAAACCTGCGCGGTCGACGCCAATCCCGCGTGCGCGCAGAGCATCTTCGGTAAGGTCGTAGGGAAAGCCATATGTGTCGTAGAGCTTGAACGCGGTTTCACCGTCGAGCTCATCGCCCTGGGGCATATCGGCCGTTGCCTCGTCGAGCAGCTTCAGGCCCTTGTCGAGTGTCCGTCGGAATTGCGTTTCTTCGCGCAGCAGCACTTCCTCGATCAAAGCCTGGCCGCGCACCAGCTCCTGGTAGGCCTGGCCCATTTCGGTGACTAAGCTAGGCACGAGGCGATGCATCAGTGGCTCGCTCGCGCCGAGCAGGTGTGCGTGCCGCATCGCGCGACGCATTATGCGGCGCAGGACATAGCCGCGCCCTTCATTCGAGGGGAGCACGCCATCGGCCATCAGAAAGCTGGTCGAGCGCAAATGATCGGCGATCACCCGATGGCTCGCGGTCTGATCGCCTTGCGCAGGAACCTCGGTGAGATGCTCGGATGCGGCGATCAGCGCCCTGAATGTGTCGGTTTCGTAATTGTCATGGGTGCCCTGCAGGACAGCGGCAATCCGCTCGATCCCCATTCCGGTGTCGATTGACGGGCTTGGCAAATCGCGGCGAACGCCATCGGCCCCCTGGTCGAATTGCATGAAGACCAGGTTCCAGATTTCGACGAAGCGATCGCCATCCTCATCGGGGCTACCCGGAGGGCCTCCAGCAATATGATCGCCGTGATCGTAGAATATCTCCGAGCAAGGGCCACACGGACCGGTCTCGCCCATCGACCAGAAATTGTCGTTGGTGGAGATCCGAATGATGCGCTCTTCGGGAAGACCGGAAATTGTGCGCCACAGATCGAAGGCTTCATCATCGGTGTGATAGACGGTAGCCGTCAGACGGTCGGGCGACAGGCCCCATTCGCGGGTGAGCAATGCCCACGCATGACTGATCGCTTCTTCCTTGAAATAATCGCCGAACGAGAAATTGCCGAGCATTTCGAAGAAAGTGTGATGCCGTGCGGTGTATCCGACATTGTCGAGATCGTTGTGTTTGCCGCCCGCGCGTACGCATTTCTGCGATGATGTAGCGCGCGGTGCAGGTGGTGTCTCCAGCCCGGTAAAGGCATTCTTGAACGGCACCATGCCCGCGTTGACGAACATCAGTGTGGGATCGTTATAAGGCACCAGAGGCGCGCTCGACACTTGCTCATGCCCGGCATTCCCGAAGTAATCGAGGAACGACCGGCGGAGATCATTTGTAGACGTCATGCCAGCGCAGTTAGGCAATGCAGCGCCAAGCGACAAGTCACCGCGTGCAGCCTATGTCGCGAAGGCGCATACTCACCACCAGCACATCATCATCCATCGGAGCAAATCCGAGCCGTAAAACAGAAAAACCGGCGTGGGCAATTGCCAGGGGGAGGCAAGCCACACGCCGGTTTTCCGGTCTTCCGAGCGCAGGAGCGACCGCTCCCTTACATCGCCCGCTTGAGGATCAGCTGTCGGTATCCGCGTCCGGGCCCGCCATCATCTCCTCGGCAACCTCGTCGGTGCGGCCGCGAATGGCGGCTTCCAACTGGTCGCAAACTTCAGGATTGTCCTTGAGGTAGTTCTTCGCATTTTCACGGCCCTGGCCGATCCGGATGCTGTCGTAAGAGAACCAGCTGCCCGACTTTTCGACAATGCCGGCCTTGACCCCGAGGTCGAGAATTTCTCCGCGTTTGGAAATGCCCTCGCCATACATGATGTCGAATTCGACCTGCTTGAATGGCGGAGCGACCTTGTTCTTGACCACTTTGACGCGGGTCGAGTTGCCGACCACCTCGTCGCGATCCTTGATCTGGCCGGTTCGGCGAATGTCGAGCCGTACCGAAGCGTAGAACTTGAGCGCATTGCCGCCGGTCGTTGTTTCGGGGTTGCCGTACATCACGCCGATTTTCATGCGCAGCTGGTTGATAAAGATCACCATGCACTTCGAACGGTTGATCGACCCGGTCAGCTTGCGCAGCGACTGGGACATCAGCCGCGCTTGAAGGCCGACATGGGCATCGCCCATCTCACCTTCGATTTCGGCGCGGGGGACAAGCGCCGCAACCGAGTCGACCACCAACACGTCAATCGCGTTCGAGCGAACCAGCGTGTCAGTAATTTCCAGCGCCTGCTCGCCCGTATCAGGCTGCGAGACGATCAATTCGTCGATATCAACGCCCAGCTTGCGAGCGTAAACGGGATCGAGCGCGTGTTCGGCATCGACAAAGGCTGCGGTGCCGCCTGCCCTTTGCGCTTCGGCAATGACATGCAGCGCAAGAGTGGTCTTGCCCGAGCTTTCCGGCCCGTAAACTTCGATAACGCGGCCTTTGGGAAGACCACCGATACCTAATGCAATGTCGAGGCCCAGTGAACCGGTCGAAATTGCTTCGACCTCCATTGCCTCCTTCGAGCCCAACTTCATCGCCGAACCCTTGCCAAATGCACGATCAATTTGAGCAAGCGCGGCGTCGAGCGCCTTTTGACGGTCCACGTTGTTTTCCTTCTCTACAACTTTAAGTTGAGCAGCCATCGCATGACCTCCTTCGCTTGCCTAGAGGCGATCCGGAATTATCGACCGGCCCCTTTGTAGGAGTTCATGTATCTGGTTTGTTCTCATAGAACAAGGGGAGAACGAAATTTTTTTCGCGGGCTGCCGCGCTAGGGCTCATCAACGATGGCCGTCAGTCACGATCCGCCTTGCGCAAGCGCCAGATGAACTCGCGTTCTGAATTTGCCGGGATCATCACTTCGACGACGTTATAGCCGTTCTTTACGTTCACTTCATTCCGTGGGAAGCGGATGTTCCAATCGCCCGACCATCCCAATCTCAGACGCATCGTGACCGGATGCGGATTGGCATTGGTGAGGTTGGCGCGCATCTTGGTCCACTTGCCATCGTCAAGCCGCTCATCATCGCCTTCGCGCAGCCTTGCGCAGCTGGCGAAGACCTGCGCGCTGTTGCCGATCTCAAGCTCCACATCCTGACCACGCGCGTAATCTTGCAATTCCGTTGTCGCAGCCAGTTGGGTTCCGGCCGAGGTGGGCTCGAACAGATTCAACGCCCCTTGCGGCAACGCGATGCCAAGGCCCTTCTCCTCGTCATTCTTGGTGACGACCAACATATCCGCCGATCTCGGTTCGTCGATGTCGCCAATCCAGCCCCACGGATCGCACTCGGCCCTGTAAAGGAACCGGGCCTTGACCTCTTCCTTGTTGAGAAACGCAACCTGCTTCAGGCCCTTGGCCGAAACATCGACACGGTCAGGCACGCGGAAAAGTTTGAGGTCGCCGAGATTCTCTTCCTCCGCTGTCACAACGCTGACTGCCACAGGTGCTTCTTGCAACCTCGCCACGCGACGAGAGCCAGTCACGACGATAAGCTCACCCGCCGTGTCCATCATCGCTTCCAGAGGAGGCGGCGGTGGCGGTGGCGGTGGCGGCGGTATCGCAGAGCCCGCGGCGGTGCTGCCGAAAGGATAACAGGTTAGCCGTAATGGCCGCGCGACCGGCGGATCGGCGAGGTCTTCGTAGTCGCTGTCGATATTCAGCGTGCCCGCGATGATCTGGAGCTTTGCATTGTCGAAGCTCTGGTCATTGTCGTTCAGCAAGGTCAACCAACTGAGCAGGTGCAACTCGAACTCTTCGCCGTCCTTGTGTTCGCCCATGGTCGCCACGTAATTCGCCTGCCAGTCAAAGCCCCACGACAGATAGGTAAGCGTCACTTCGTAAGTGCCACCGCGCGGTGTCCTGGTATCGATCGAAAAGATCGGCTTGGCCGAAAGCCCATCCGGCACTTGGTCGAATGTCAGCTTTTCGGGCAGGCCAGCGCAGCGCACGGCTTCATACCCTTGCGAGGTTTGCAGAACCAGACCGCCATCGGCACGGGTGCGGACGATTGCCTGCTCGGCCTGTGCGGTGCCAGTGGCCGGGTTGGTTCGGGTGATCGTCACCCGGTTACCGAGCGCGCCATTGACCAGCGCGGCGGGAGAAAGCAGTTCGGCATTGCGGTTTTTCTCGATCGTGCCGCCAGGAAGCCCGGTCACGATCGCGCTGACGCCCACCATGCCTTCTGCGACACCGACAAAACGGATGGTCGATTCGCCCTCTGGCAAGGTCACCGTGCGGGTCTCGCTGATCATCGCAAAGCCTTGCGGCCAATTGCGCTCCATCTCATCAGACGGGTCGCGATCGGGATCGCGGTAGATCGTGACCGAGAGGTCTCGCGGCACCGATGCCTCGACGATGCTGCGCGCCGAAGCTGGCTGCGCGACCAGCAACGCAAGAGACAGAGAGAGAAGCGCGGCCGCCCGCATGGCTATGCCCCGCCGATTACCAGCGCGTCTCGAAGGTCACGCGGATCGTCCGCTCGCCTTCGGCAGGCACTGGTACTACATACTTGCGGCTTTGGTAGTTCAGTTGCTCGCCGACGATATCCTCGCTCACGATGCGATAATCATAGGCCCACCAGTACCGGCCAAGGCCGTTTTGCGTAAGCTCGACTTCAACGGGCTCGTCTTTCGCGTTGGTGATCTTGTAACGCATCGTGGTGCGGTAGTAATTCTTGTTCTTGAGCCGCTCCTCCTCGCCGCGAGTTACGAGGTTATCGCCCTTGTCATAGACCTGCCAACGCGCGCTCTTGACCCACTCGCTTTCAGTGATGCGCTCACGTTTTTCGACCTCCGCCTGCACGAAGATGTCGAACGCCTCGCCGGTCGTCAGCGACAATTCACTGCCCATAGGGGTGTGGCCGATCCCGTTTTCACCGATGAATTGTGGGGTGCCCTGACTGTCGCGCTGGTAGAAACGGACGGTGCCCGCTGGAAGAGCATCACCCAGCCCCTGATCGCGCGATGAGGAAAAGCTGATCGCGCTGGAGACGTTTTGCGGTTGGCTGTCGTTCTGCTGCCAGCCAACCGAGCGCGAATAGACCTTCCGTGCGGGCACTGCCTGAACGTCGAGGAAGCCCACCTGCTTCGTCTGCGCATTGGCGATCGTGGTCCGGCCGCTGATCGGGTAAAGGTAGAAATCGCCCAGCCGCTCACGATCGGCGCTCTCGGTCCCGGCTCGAGTCATTCCCCGGCTGCCGAACCCGCGACCGCGCGATCCGCTGGGATTGCCTGCTACCAACAGCGTATCGGCGCGGTGGAAAGTGGTGCCCGAATTGTTGGTGAGTGTGACCCACCCCTGCATGTCGATCGTGTCTTCACTCTCGTTATAGAGCGCGACGTAATCGGCGCTCCAGCCGAGCCCGCTCGAAAGGTAACGCAGCGAAACTGGTCGCGTGCCCGCTCGGGTGCTGTCGAGGTTCACCGAAAGCGTCGGGCGGGCACGCAGGTTCGGCGGGACGCGGTCGAAGATAACTCGCACCGGCAGGCCATCGTCGCGCAGCACTTCGATCCGGTTGCCGATCTGAACCACCACGCCGCCTGCTGTCGACAGGACGCGAGCGCGTTCGCGGGTCTCGGTGCCGGTGGCCGGATTGGTCCGCAGCAAAGTGACTGTCTGACCGATCGCCTTTTCCATCATCTTGGTCGGCGTCAGCAGATCGAAATCGAAGTTCTGTTCGATAATCGTGGTGTTCGGTGCGAAGAAGCTGAGCGTCTGCGGGCGGATCTGGGCGGAGACGTCGGGGAACTCCACCCGGCTCCTGCCCTGCGCAATGTCGAGCTGTCGCACATCCTGCACCAGCGCGAGATTGTTGTTGTAGATCGTGACCGAAACGTCGCCTTGTGCGGTCTCATCAGGGTCGGGCACGGATTGCGATGCTGCTGTGGTTGTGAGCAGAGCCGCTCCGCTCAAAGCTGCGACTTTGATGGCTCTCGCCAACGTCGATTGCGACATATCGTACCCCTCCCCAGTGACCTGGTGCACTATGATGGAGGGTGGCGGTTTATCCAAGGTGAATGGTGATTTATCCCGATAATTCGGTGGACTAAACCCTTATTCGGCGGCTTCCGCAGCTTTGGCCGCGCGCATCACTTCGCCAACCTTGTCGCCGATATCCGCCACGCTGAACGGTTTGGCGATGAAGTGCATGTCGGGAATGTCGATATCCTTGCGCAGCTGCTCCTCCGCATATCCCGACATGAACAGCACCGGCATGTGCGGGCGCAATTGGCGTATGGCGCGGACCATGGCGGGGCCGTCCATCCCGGGCATCACCACGTCACTGACAACCAGATCGAACTCACCGCCATCGGTGATCGCTTCCAGCCCGTCCTCGCCATCGGGACAGGTAGTCACATCATATCCGGCACGCGCCAAGGCTCGCTCTGCGACCGCGCGGACCATATCCTCGTCTTCTACCAGCAGGATTCTGCCTCCAACCGACCATTCGGAGGACGGAACGGGAGCTGCAGTTTCGCGCTTGCGCGGCACCTCGCCGTGGTGGACCGGGAAATAGATCGTAAAGCGGGCGCCGACCGGCTTGTCTGATGCGTCAGTGACATTATCGGCGAAGATGAAACCGCCCGATTGCTTCACGATACCGTAAGCGGTCGAAAGGCCAAGCCCGGTTCCCTTGCCCTGCTCTTTGGTCGTGAAGAACGGTTCGAACAGTTTCGGCAGCACATGCGCCGGGATGCCGCCTCCAGTATCCTGCACGATCAGCACGGTGTAATCGGCGGCAGGCAGGATTTCGGACCCGAGCTGGATCACTTCCTTCGCCTGTATGCTGCGAGTGAAGAGCGAAATGCGCCCTGCCCCGCGATCCTTCTCTGACGCCTTCGACTGGATTGCGTCACGCGCGTTCACGGCGAGGTTCATGATGACCTGTTCCAGCTGCTGCGGATCGGCGCGCACAGCACCCAGATCGCGATCGTGCTGGACGAAATAGGTGATCTTTTCGCCGAGCAGCCGTTTGATCAGCGGACCGACTTCGCTAACAACGTCCGGCAGTTGGAGTATCTCGGGCCGCAGCGTCTGCTGGCGCGAGAAAGCGAGCAATTGCCGCGTCAATGCGGCGGCCCGGTTCGAGTTCGCCTGAATCTGCTGGATGTCGTCGTAATCACTGTCGCCCGGCGTGTGCCGCAACAGCATTAAATCACAGGTGCCGATGATCGCGGTCAGCACGTTATTGAAGTCGTGTGCAACACCGCCAGCAAGCTGACCAACCGCCTGCATCTTGGTCGCCTGCGCGACCTGCCGCTTGAGCTGGTTCTCTTCACTGGAATCAGCGAGGCTCAGTAGCACCGCCGCTTCACCGAGCCCGCGCACACCGGCAAGGCCAAGCGACACCGGCTCATCTGGCTGAGACGTCAAACGCACCGCCATATCGCCGCTGGTGGCAGGGCCGCGCCCGTGGCGACGCACAGCATCCGACAAAGCGGCTTTGTCCTCGTGAACGACGAGGTCGGTCGGGAAGGCCGGCAGCCCCCTGCCCTCCCGCTCAACCGAGCGCAGGAATGCATCATTGCCAAACAGGAACCGCCCATCGCGGTCGGTCATTGCAAGGCCGAGCGGCAACTGCGCGAGCAGCGCGTCCAGCTGCGCGACCCCGGCCTGCGAGGATCCATCCCAGCCGCTGCCTATACCGACGCCGCTATCGACCAGCAGCATCAGCGACGTGCTTTCATCAGGTCCGATATCGCCGCCCAGCGCAGGGTCTTTCAGCGGAACATCGATCAGAGTCTGCGGGGTGCCGCCTCGTCCTTCGCGTGCGAAATAGATACGGTCGCGTTCGTCGGAGCGCAGCACAGCAACAAAGTCCTGCCCGGCCAAGGTCGCGGCGTCATCTCCCGCCGCCCGCTCAGCAAAGCCAGCGCTGACCGAGCGGATGACGCCTTGCGCGGTCGTGATCGCCGTTTCGATTCCGGCGCGGCTCATCATCTGTCCGAACGGACCCGCCAGATCGAGTTCCTCAACCAGATCGGGCGCGTCTGTAAGAATCGTCCTGAAGCGCCAGATGAGGTGATCTTCCCCTCTGCCAACGCGCTCGGCAGAAACATGCCAATGCTGCTCGTCGCGGCCATTGCTGAGTTCTTCCAGAACGCCCGCACCATCGCGCCATGCCTCCCGCGCAAGCCGCGTCACTGCCTCAAGCCCGGCGCGTTCAAGCGGGAGCGACGGTGGCGCGCTGCCAACACCGAAAGCCTCGATAAACGCACTGTTGGCGCAGACCATCCGGTTGGCCCGGTCGGTGATCGCGACCGCTTCATTCGAATTTTCGATCGCGGCCATCGTTACCGACCAGTCCGGCGCAGTGATGCTTTCGGTGCTAGGCGCCGTGCGCATGCGTTCGACAATGAATGCTCCGGCCAAGAGCGCTATCAATCCGATCGAATAAGCCGCAGTCAGAATCACATCGGTCGTGGCCATGAACAGTCCGGCCGCGCTCAGGCCAAGAGCCGCACAAAGCAACCCCAGCATGAGCCGGTTATCCGATGAAAAACTTGATTCGCTCTCGTTGCTCAAACCCGCTCAGGCTCCCTGTCGCTGCGCCGCCGCAAAGCGCGCAACGTGAATTCCAATTCTCGCCCTGGCCTTAATTCGCGTTGAGCCGTTGGTCGAGACGGGCTTCCATCGAAGCAAGACGTTTTGCCCGCCTGCGTGCAACCAGTATCCGCCATGTTGCACTTGCAACGAGATAACCGACCCCTGCCGAAACCAGCGCAAGCACGAGGAACCCGAAGGCAGTAACGCCGGCCAGCTCGAATAGATCGATCAGCCAGTCGAAGCTGCCACTTTGCAGTTCATCATTGGCGATCCCGCCAACCGCCGCATCGAGGTTCAAGGTTGTCACGCCAACCTGGTTCGCGACCACGACCCAGAACGGAAATGTGAACGGGTTGGTGATAAAGGTCACCATCGCGGCCAGCGGCACATTGGCGCGCGAGGGCAAGGCCAGAAAAGCGGCGAGGAAAATCTGTCCGACCGGAATGATGAAAGCCGCAAACAGACCGAGCGCAACCCCGCGCGGAACAGAGCGTCTGGTGAAACGCCACAGTTCGGGCGAGAGAAACCGGTGGGCGATAGGCGCAAGGTATTTGTTCCCCGCGAGCTGTTCGCGAGATGGCATATATTTGCGGAACATGTCCGCTGCCCAAGTCTTGCTGCGTTTCGGCTTCATGATTGCATCGCCGCACTGCTCTCCCGCGCAGGGGAAAGCAAGATGAGTTCGGCAAGATGCTGACGGGCCACCATGATCAATCATATGGGTAGCAAAACACGTCTGACCAGCGGGTGAATTCAATATCCGCAATCAACCGGGCGAACGGAGCAGAAACCGCCGATCAAAGCCGCCGGAAGGTCAGCCCTTTTCGCGCATCAATCGTGCTTTATCCCGCTTCCAGTCGCGTTCCTTTATGCTGGCTCGCTTGTCATGCGCCTGCTTACCCTTGGCCAATGCCAGCTCGACCTTGGCCCGCCCCTGACCATTGAAGTAGATCGACAGCGGGACCAGCGTCATCCCCTTGCGCTCGACCGCGCCGAACAACCGTCCAATCTCGCGACTGTTGAGCAACAGCTTTCGCAGTCTGCGCGGTTCGTGATTCTGTCGGTTGCCGTGGCTATATTCGGGGATGTTGGAGTTAACGAGCCAAACCTCGTTATCTTTCACTTCGGCATAGCTTTCGGCGATGCTCGCCTCGCCCGCACGTAGCGCTTTGACCTCGGTCCCGTGCAAAGCGAGCCCGGCTTCGAACTTGTCTTCGATATGATAATCAAACCGCGCGCGGCGATTTTCCGCGACGGTCTTCTGCTTGTCGAACACTGATGGTTTGGGCCGTGCCATGGCGCCCAGATAGGGTTCCTTGCCAGTTTGGCAAAGCCCCTTCGTTAGAGATTGGACCAGCTGGTTTTTTCTCGCACCGTCACAGGTGGAGCGACAAGATCGCAACATGTCCGGTAATCTTGAAAAAGATTTCAAAGTGATCGGTTGATTTTATCAAACAATCGCGGATTGTTGTTGCTCGTCACGTGTGAATTGAAACTTGGGGTCGTTTCCATATGCGTAGTCTATTTGCCGCAGCACTTGCGGCTGTTTCGCTTGTTCCTTTGGCTGTCGTCTCATCGGCGCAGGAACCGTTGCCGATTTCCGAATACGGGAAACTGCCCGAAGTTGAGCGAGCGATCCTTTCACCATCGGGCGATCGTATCGCGATGCTGAGGACCGTCAACGGACAACGCGTGCTGACGGCAATCGAAGATCAGAGCACGGTGCTCGCTCAGATTGTGGTGGACGAAATGAAAATCCGCTACATCAAGTGGATTGGCGATGAACGACTGCTTCTAGTAACGAGTCAAACTGAAAAACTCGGCGCTCACTTCACCACGGACAAGTACGAATTCTATGTCGGGCGAGTGTTACCGCTATCATCCGATGGAGAGGCGGGTGTGATATTTGGCAATGATCCGAAATTGATTGATACAATCGTTGGCGATTTTGGTATTCGTGAAATAGATGGACGCTACTACGGTTTTTTCGGCGCTATAGAACTGGGTAAAGGCACACGCTCACGTCTCCAGTATGAATGGGAACATGGGCGCCCCTTCCTCTATCGCGTGGACCTCCAGAACTTTGAAACCCAACGTATTGCAAAAGCGCCACGTGAAGGGGTCGACCGTGACTGGCTGGTCGACGCCAACGGCAACATCGCAGCGACGCTGGATGTGAATGAAACGAGCGGTAGCTGGGTACTAACATCTACAGGCACGGGAACGATCGCGAAGGGAAGCAACTCCTTCGGCGCGGTCTGGCTCATAGGTCTGACCTTCGATGGGAAAGGTGTCATTCTGGGGGAGCGAACTTCGGACGAAGTGACATGGTCTGAAATACCACTCGCGGGAGGCGTTCGGAAACCGTTCCTCGAAGGGCTCGATATCGACCGTGTCTATTTCGACGATACGACCGGCCATATAATGGGCTACACCGAAGGCGGCAGATCGGAGAAAGTGACTTTCGAGAACCCGGCGCATGCGAAAACGGTTCGCGCTGTGCGCAAGGCTTTCCCCAATCTCGAAATGCGAATGGTCGACTGGACCAGTAATCTGAGCGACGTAATCGTGCGGACGAGCGGAAACATGGACAGCGGCACTTACTATGCCGTCGACCTTGCCAGCTCGCGCGCGAATGCGCTGGCCTATGAGCGCACGAAAATCGTCCCCGAGCTTGTCGGTAAGGTTTCGACGTTTGAATACACGGCCAGCGACGGTCTGCAGATGGATGGCATCCTGACGCTACCGCCAGGAAAGGAGGCCAAGAACCTGCCCGTCGTGATGCTCCCTCACGGAGGTCCGCACAGTCAGGACAATCCGGGCTTTGACTGGTGGGCACAGGCCTTCGCATCGCGCGGATATGCCGTGTTCCAACCCAATTTCCGTGGCTCGACCAATCGCACAGCTGAATTTCGCACAGCGGGATACGGTGAATGGGGTCGCAAGATGCAGACTGACAAATCCGATGGACTTGCTGCGCTCGCCGAAGCGGGTATCGTCGATCCGGAACGCGCGTGTATCGTCGGCGCAAGCTATGGCGGCTATGCGGCGCTTGCCGGGGTGACACTGCAACAGGATATCTACCGTTGCGCGGTCGCGGTGGCACCGGTCAGCGATATCTCCGATATGTATGGCGAAGACTACCGCGCCTCCGGTCGTGAGCGTACGACCAAAGCTTCCCTGCTCAATCAGCTCGGTCCACGAGATCGTTGGAAAGAGGCGTCACCCTTGCGGCATGCGGAAAAGGCGAGTGCGCCGATCATGTTGATCCATGGCAAGGACGATACCGTCGTTCCCTACAGCCATTCGAGCAAGATGGCCGACAAGCTGAAAGACGCCGGAAAGTCCTATGAAATGGTCACGCTCAAAGGCGAGGATCACTGGCTTTCGCTTTCGGAAACGCGGCAGGAGATGCTGCAACAATCCGTCGCCTTCGTGCAAAAACACAATCCCGCAGACTGACTTAGGCCTCAGCCGATCCCGGCGTGAGCCAGCGCTTCGTCGACCGCCCTGCGTGACGCTTCGCTGGCTTCGACGATCGGCAGGCGCACGGTCGGCTCGATCCAGTCGTGGACGCGGCTGAGCGCGTATTTCACTGGCGCGGGCGAGGCGTCGGAGAACATTGCATAGTGCAGCGGGAACAAACGGTCGTTTATTTCGCGTGCCTTCTTCAGTTCGTTGGCTGAGATTGCCTGGTGGAACTCGGCGCATAGAGCGGGCGCGACGTTTGCAGTCACCGAAATCGCTCCGCGCCCGCCTGCGGCCGAATGCGGGAGCCACAGTTCGTCATTGCCCGAAAGCTGGCAGAACTCGCTTGACAGGCCCATGCGATGATCTGCGACGCGCGACAGATCGCCGCTAGCATCTTTGATCGCGACGATCTGATCCGGGTATTTCTGGACTAGCGCGACGACGGTTTCGTCTTCGATATCCGTCACCGTTCGGCTCGGCACATTATACAGCACGATCGGCAGGTCGCTCTTTTCTGCAAGATAGCTGAAATGCGCGATCAGCCCGGCCTGACTGGGGCGGTTGTAATAGGGGGCGACGCATAACCCGGCCGCTGCGCCTGCTTTTTTCGCAAAGCTCATATGCAATAGGGCGTTCTTCGTGTCGTTGCTGCCGCATCCGGCGATCACCGGCACGCGTCCGGCAGCCTGCTCGATACAGACCTCGATCACGCGATGATGTTCGGCGTTGGACAAGGTCGAAGCCTCTCCCGTCGTGCCACACGGCACCAGCGCCGCACTGCCATTTTCGATCTGCCAGTCGACCAGCCGCCGGAACGCGGATTCGTCGAACGATCCATCGCGAAAAGGAGTCGCCAGAGCGGGTATCGAACCGCTGAACATTGCTTTATCCCTGTAACAAAGAATTATCTGACTGGCGCAGCGTAAATTCTTGCGCCAGATGTTCGTGTTCAGCGCCTGATAAGGAGCCTATCGGCATAATGTCCAGCATGCCTTCAAAATTGCCTGTCTCGAACCCGTTCTCCCACCCCATAACGCTCGCCGCACTCGCTGCGGCGAGTATTGGCGCCGTGGCCACCCCTTCATCCGCGCAGATGAGCGGCAGCCCCGGTGGCCAGACGATGGTCGCGCAACAGCCAAGAGCGATCAACGCAGCGATCGCAAACTGGGAGTTCCTCCAGGAAGAACGCAATCTTGCCTTTGCCGAATATGCCAACTTCGCAAAATCCTATCCCAACTTCCCCCGGCTTGAGATTATCCGCCTGCGCGCCGAAGCGGCGTTGGAGAACGAAGCGCCTTCGGCTGGCGATCTACTCACTTATTTCGACGCGCTGCCACCGCTGACCAATCCGGCGAGAGCACGCTACGCGCTGACACTAGCCTCGGCTCAGCGGCCCGAGGCTTTCGATGTCGCGCGCGAAGCGTGGCGCGGCGGGGCGATGAGCGGGCCGGCAGAGGCGTACCTTGCTGGTCTGTACGGATCGCGCCTGACCGAAGAAGATCATGCCGCGCGGATGGACGCCTTGCTGTGGCAGGGAGAGCGCGAAGCGGCTGCGCGCAATATGATCAACCTTCCCGAAGCGGATCGACCGTTGGCGATGGCTCGACTGTCGCTTCTCAACGGGACGATGCCGCGTGAGGCTGGTCTTGGCGTCCCCAACGAAGCGAACCGGGACGCAGGCTTCACCTTCAATCTTCTCAATCACCTGTGGGCCAAGCGGCTTCAGGGACAAGCAGTGCAACTGCTCGCCAACCGGCCAGCCTTCGCCTCACCCGCCTTCGATCCGGAAGATATGATTGGCGACATGCTGGCCGTGGCGAAGGTCGCCAACAGCCGCGACACGGTGCGGATTGCGAGCAAGACCGACGACATTTTCGCGCCCGGTACTGATGTGTCGGAAGGCTCTTTCCGACTACGCGATCGCTACACCGATCTGATGTGGATGGGCGGGACGAATGCTCTGTGGCGCCTCGGCGATGGGGCAGCTGCTGCTCCCCTGTTCGAACGGTACGGCAAAGGCGCGCGCTCGCCGCTGACCCGGTCCAAAGGCTTTTATTGGGCAGGCCGCGCGGCACGGCAGGCTGGTCTTGCCGATGATGCGACACGCTATTTCGAGATGGCGGCGGAATACCCGCATTATTACTATGGCCAGCTGTCCATTGCAGCGCTGGGCCGCGAAATGCCAACGTTCTCTCAGCTGCCGACAATTGAGATTGACGCCGACACGCGCGCCGAATTCAATCGCCAGCCGGTTGTCCAGGCGATCCGCGACATCGCAGTCAATCGCCGCGCCTGGCAAACCGAACGGCGGTTTTTCCAGGCGGTTGGCGACATCGCCAAGACGCCTGCGGAAATGAAGCTGGTGGCTGAACTCGCCGCTGAAACCGGGCTTGAAGAAATGGCCGTGGTCGCCGGGATGAAAGCGGGCGAGCATGGTCTTGCCGGTTTCGAGCGGCTCGGTTTTCCAACCGTAGCGACCCCGCGCGTCAATGACTGGACGATGGTCCACGCAATCTCGCGTCAGGAAAGCGAGTTTGACCGCACCCGAGTCAGCCACGCAGGTGCGCGCGGCGTCATGCAGTTGATGCCGGGCACAGCGCGGGAGCAGTCCGGGCTAATCGGCGTGCAATATATGTCGGCCAATCTGATCGACTCACCAAGCTACAATATCAGGCTGGGCGATGCGTATTTCGCGCGGATGATGGATTATTACGGCGGAGCCTATCCGCTGGCCATCGGTGCTTATAATGCCGGGCCGGGCCGGGTTAACCAGTGGCTGCGTTTGAATGGCGATCCGCGCAAGGGTGAGATCGACTGGGTAACCTGGGTCGAGAAAATCCCCGCCAATTTCGAAACACGCTATTACATCATGCGCGTGATCGGCAATGCGGTGAGCTACTCGCACATGTATCCAGAACAGGCTGGCCTGCCGCGTACGGTCGACACGTTCCTTCCCTGACTGCGGCTGATGTCGGCTCGCCAAGGCCCTCCGATTACGCCGCAGGGTATGGCTGCGCTCAAGGCACGCTATAACGATCTGCTCGGCACCGAACGCCCGGAGATCGTCGAGATCGTGAGCTGGGCGGCGGGCAACGGTGACCGCAGCGAAAACGGCGATTACCTGTATGGTCGTAAGCGCATGCGCGAGATCGACAGGGAGCTTGGCTATCTCGCACGCCGGATGAAGGCGTTGCGCATAGTCGATCCCGCAAATCAACCAGATCGCAGCCGTGTGTTCTTCGGTGCGCAGGTCGAACTCGCGGACGAAGATGATGAACGCCAGACCGTAACGCTCGTCGGAGATGACGAACAGGACGCAGGCGCGGGCCGGATCGGGTGGAATTCTCCCATGGCCAAGGCTCTGCGCGGCGCATCCGTCGGGGATGTGCGGTCCGTAAGGCTTCCCAGCGGCACTAAGGAATGGGAAGTGATGGCGATCGACTATGTATAAACTCGCCCTCCTCCTGCCGCTCGCCGCGCTGGCGCTGCCCATATCTGCGAAAGACAGCCTCGGCGTCTATTCGAACTGGGCGGCGTTCCGTGATGCAGATACGCCGCGCTGTTACGCCATCGCCAAACCGCGCGGCAACCGTCCGGAGAGCTATGCCAGCGTCGCGACATGGCCACGTCAGGGCGTGCGCGGACAAGTCTATTTTCGCCTGTCGCGTGCCGCTCGCAGCGATCGCGGAGCGACCTTGAGGATTGGCGAGCGCACATTTGCGCTTGTCGTGGATGGCTCCAGCGCCTGGGCGCAGGACAAGAGCATGGACGCCGCGATCGTCGCCGCCTTGCGCTCGGCGACCACGATGCGTGTCACAGGGAGCAGCAGCAGCGGGCGACGCTTTACCGATCGATACGACCTTGCCGGAGCCGCGACCGCGATCGATGCCGCGACGGTCGCCTGCGCATCACTATCTTGATTGGGCTTTCCTGATCAAGCTGACCCGACTGGTCAAACGCCTCCGCCAGCACTATATGCACGGGCGAACTCATGGCAGACACTGACCTCATGACCATCCCAGGGCAAGTAGACCCTGTGCCTGTCGCGCGTGACATTACGCCGCGCGAGGATGGGCGTATCGACCTGATCGGCCTGCCCAAAGCGCGCATTCGCGAGCTGTTTGCCGAAGCCGGTCTGGACGCGAAGCAGGCCAAGCTGCGCTCGAAACAGGTGTATCACTGGCTTTACCATCGCGGCGTCACCGATTTCGACGCGATGACAGACATCGCGAAGACGATGCGCCCGTGGCTGACAGAGCGGTTTGTGATCGGAAGGCCCGATGTGGTCGAAGCTCAGCACAGCTCGGATGGCACGCGCAAATGGCTGCTCAAGACGAGCGACGGCCACGATTTCGAGATGGTGTTCATTCCCGATGCCGACCGGGGCACTTTGTGCGTCTCCAGTCAGGTCGGTTGCACCCTCAATTGCACCTTCTGCGCCACAGGCACGATGCGGCTTGTGCGCAATCTCACACCGGGCGAGATCGTCGGGCAGGTGATGCTGGCGCGAGACACGCTTGGCGAATGGCCCAAGGGCGTGATGGACGGGCTCGACGATGCGGAGGATGCGGGCCATTACACCGCCGATGGCCGCTTGCTCACCAACATCGTGATGATGGGCATGGGCGAACCGCTGTATAACTTCGACAACGTCCGCGATGCATTGAAGCTGGTGATGGATGGTGACGGGCTCGCCTTGTCGAAGCGTCGCATCACTCTCTCCACCAGTGGCGTGGTGCCGATGATGGAACGTTGCGGCGAAGAGATCGGCGTCAACCTCGCGGTGTCGCTGCATGCCGTGACCAAGCCGGTGCGCGACGAGATCGTTCCGCTCAACAAGAAATACGGCCTCGAAGAGCTGCTTCAGGCCTGTGCCGATTATCCCGGAGCCTCGAATGCGCGGCGCATCACGTTCGAATATGTGATGCTGAAGGACAAAAACGACAGCGATGATGACGCGCGCGAGCTGGTCCGACTGCTCAAGCAGTTCGACTTGCCAGCCAAGGTCAACCTGATCCCGTTCAATCCGTGGCCCGGTGCCGATTACGAATGCTCCGACCCCGCGCGGATCAAGCGTTTTTCCGACATTGTGTTTGAAGGCGGCATCAGCGCGCCGGTGCGCACCCCTCGAGGGCGCGATATCGATGCAGCGTGCGGACAGCTGAAAACGGCAGCGCAGAAGAAGAGCCGCGCGGAACGTGACCGCGAAGAGGCTGCGAAAGCATCCGCCGAGGCCTGATTTAGCGCTTCACTGGAAGCGGCGACCGGGGAAAATTGCATGTCAGCGCCTTCGGGGATTTGATCCGGACCGCCGCACGCGCATCTTGCACACACCACCGTATCAGCCGGAACAAAAGCATCACTTTTCAGATGTTTACTCCACAGAACAACGGTCCATACGGCTTTCCGATAGCGGACTTGCCCAGCTGAACGGCGCCTAAACGAGTCGTTATTTCACGATTTTTGTAACGCCACGCTGCTATCAGTCGAACTGGTCAGTGTTAGACACGATGACAATCATGTCTTTAGATAGATAAGGAACACTGACAATGAAAACGAACTTCATCGCCTTAGCCGCCGCAGCCTTTGCTGTAATTGCCACTCCAGCTTCCGCCACTAATATTTCGATACAGGCTCCAACTCCAGTAACCAGCCAAAGTTCTATTAATACAGCTGCGACCAGCAACTCGGTTCAGGCATCTGTAGACACATCCGAACTGCGCGGTAGGCGCGGTTTCCGTCGAGGCCGCGGTGGTTTCCGGCAGAGAGGGTTTCGCAAAGGCTTCCGTGGAGGAATTCATGGCGGAAAGTTCAAGCACCGGAACCGCGGGTTCATAGCGAAAAAGAAGCTCCACCATAAGCACAACGATCACTTCATTCATGACGACGGATTTCATCACAAGAAGTTCAAGGGCAAGCATTTGAAGCATAAGAGCGTGAAGCACTTCAAATACTAACCCGCACGATCTGCATGGGGAAACGCCCGGAGCGAAAGTTCCGGGCGTTTTTGCATCGCATGCGTGCTTTCCGTTCTGCCGCTCGCAGCTATGGTCCGCTAATGACGATCGATCCCGCCACATTCGAGTTCTATCAATCACAGGCGCCGCATTATTCGCTCAGCGGCGCGCTTGGCCACAGTCGCCATCTCGATGGTTTTCTCGATCGGCTTGAGCCAGGAGCGAGAGTGCTTGAGCTGGGTTGCGGCACCGGGCGCGATTCCGCGCGGATCATGGAGCGCAGGTTTGATCTTGATGCGACGGACGGCGTCCCTGCGATGGTCGCTAAAGCGAATGAACGGCACGATATCGGCGCTCGGCTCATGCCGTTCGATCAGTTGGACGCGATAGAGAAATACGAGGCGGTTTGGGCGCATGCGTGCCTGCTGCACTGTCCGCAGGCGGAATTGCCCAATGTGCTTGGTCGTATCCGCCGCTCCCTTCGAGCTGAAGGGTACCATTATGCAAGTTACAAATTGGGCGATGGCGAAAGTCGCGACCTGCTGGGTCGATTAAACAATTTCCCGGATGCCGACTGGCTGCTGGCAACCTACAAAGAGACCGGATTCGATCTAGTCGACAGCGAGACCTTCGCGGGCAAAGGCTCCGACGGCACTATGCGCGACTGGATGGCCCTGACAGTGAGGAAGTCATGAAGCGCACTATCGAAGCGATTTGCACCGGCACCGCCCGCCCGTTCAACGGAGCGGAAACCAGCGCGATTGCCAAACGCCCTCGCGAGGGGCCGGTGCAGATCCTGAAGGAAGGCTTCGCACCCGATGAACAAGCCGACCGACGCGTGCATGGCGGGCCGGAAAAGGCGGTGCACCTTTATCCGATCGACCACCACGCTTTCTGGCGTGATGAGCTTTGCGACGCAGCCGCTCTTGCCGTGCTCGATGAACCCGGCGCGTTCGGATCGAACCTTGCTGTGAGTGACCTTACTGAGGATCAGGTGTTCATCGGCGACAGGTTTCGGCTCGGCACCGCGCTGATTGAAGTAAACCAGCCACGCCAGCCTTGCTGGAAGGTCGATCACCGCTTTGGCGTTAAAGGCATGACCGCGACTATCGTGAAGACCGGTCGGTGTGGTTGGTATTTTCGGGTGCTCGAAATCGGTGAGGCGCAAGCAGGCGATAGCCTTGAGCGGGTCGAGATCGGGCATAAGGATTGGAATGTTGAGCGCACCTTCGCAGCACTGATCGCCGGTAAAGCGAGCCACGAACACTACGCTGCGCTGGCACAGCTCGACCGATTGGCACCGGATATGCGCAGCCGCGCGACCAAGAAAATGGACCGATAAAACGCTTTATCGCAGCGGCCTTTCGTTTCGTCGTCACCTTACAAATCCCAACAGGCCGTTCATGAATAAGATAGCTTTCCTGAACAAATATGCTCTCACTCGATAGCGAGTCGTCTAAGGGAAATGTCATGAAACAGCTCACAATCATCGCCGCCGCAGGATCGCTCGCCGCATTTGCAGCGCCTGCACAAGCCGCAGAGTTCGCTACGCCGAACGCCCCTTCGCTCACCACCAGCAGCATGCATGTCATGCAGATGGACGCTCCCTATCGCTATGGAGGCGATGATTGGGACGATTGGGATGACGACGACCGGCATTATCGCCGGGGTCGCGGGCGGGGTCATTACAAGGATCGTGTCTACGATCGCCGCGGGCGCTACATCAATCCGCGCCGCATCTCGCGCCGTGACCGCGTGTGGCGCGGGCGTGATGGGCGCTATTATTGCGAGCGTGGCAATGGCACGACCGGCCTGATTATCGGAGCGGCCGGTGGAGCGCTGCTCGGACGCGCGATCGATACACGTGGCGATCGCACAGTCGGTACGCTGCTGGGCGGTGCACTGGGCGCAGTGCTTGGCCGCGAGATCGATCGCGGTGGCGCCCGCTGCCGCTAAGCCGCAATCCCATATCCTAGAAGCGCCGCTGATCATCGCGATCGGCGGCGCTTTTGCGTGCAGGTCTGGCTGATTGATACGCGCCCAGCGCGCTGTTAGAGCCATTGACGATGGTGCAGCAATATCCCCTCTCGCGCTTGCGCGACGGCCTACCAACGTGACCCGGCCAGCAGTTCTTGTCACCGGCGGCGCGACCCGAATTGGGGCCGAAATCGTGCGTGGGTTCGCGGATGCTGGATGGCATGTGGTGATCCATTACAATTCGTCCGCAGCGCCCGCTGAGGAGCTGGCGCGCACCCTTCCCTCGGCCGAAACCGTGCAATGCGATATTTCGGACAGCGATGCTGCCGCGAAGATGGTCGAATACCTGGCAGCCCGCCTCGACGATTGGCGCTGCCTGATCAACTCGGCATCCGTGTTTCGCTATGACGATGCAACAAAACTTGATGTTCAGACGAACCTGCAGGCGATGCAGGTGAACTCCCGCAGTCCCGCGATCATGTCGCAGGCCTTCCTGGCGCACGCCAAAAGCGCCGGACTACGCTGTGTGATCCAGGTGACCGATATGAAGCTTGAGAATCCCAACCCGGACTTCTTCAGCTACACGATGTCAAAGCACGCGCTCGCCGCCACGATCCCGATGCTGGCCAAAGGGGCGACGAATGCGAACGATCGCGTGTATGGCATCGCGCCGGGCGCGATCCTGGCCAGCCATGACCAGAGCGAAGACGAAACCGAAGTCTCCCATCGGCTCAACCTGCTCGAGCGGAAGACCGGTGCGGATGAGATAGTCGATGCAGCGCTGTTTCTGGCCAAAGGGGGGCTGAAGAGCGGATCGACCCTGTTCGTCGACAGCGGCCAGCATTTGCTCTCGCAGGATCGTGACGTGATCTACCTCGCCCGCGAAGGCACGTCGTAATGAGCGATCCCGTAAAGCCCGACAAACCAAAGAAGCGGCATTCGCTATCCACACGTCTTTGGCACTGGATCAACGCGGCGGCGCTGATCGTGTTGTTCATGTCGGGCCTCAATATCTCGAATGCCCACCGGTATCTGTATTGGGGCGACTACGGCTACGATCCAGCGGACGCATGGACCAGCGTGATGCGCTTTCCCGGCTGGGCAACGATCCCTGGCCATTACGACCTCGCCGCCGCGCGCGACTGGCACAACATCGCTGCCTGGGTTTTTGGTGTCGGCCTGCTCTTCATATGGATCATGATGCTGGTGAACCGCCACTTCACGCGCGACGTCATGACATCACGATCCGACTGGAGCCTGCCGGTTCTGGCAAAGTCGGTTCGCGATCACCTGAACCGCGACTTCAGCACGAGGCAGGGCAAATACGATCCCTTGCAAAAGATCGCTTATGGCACCGTCTTCGGTATCCTTTTACCGATGATGATCTTCACAGGCCTCGCCATCAGTCCGGGTTTCGAACCCGCTGCGCCATGGCTCATCGAAATACTGGGCGGACGACAAAGCGCGCGCACGCTGCATTTCCTGTTCGCCTGGGGCACTTTCGCGTTTTTTGTAGTCCATATCGCGCTGGTTTTGCTGTCCGGGCCTGTCCGGCAGATCATCGGCATGATTACGGGCGTAGAAAGCGAGGATCGGAACGATGGCTGAAGTCAAACGGCGCACCCTGCTCGCTAGCCTCGCTGCGCTTGGTGCAGGCGCGTGCTCAAAGGTCGCAGACAGCGATACAGGGGCGAACCTGCTGGATAGCGCAGAGGAGTGGCACCGCGCCGCTCACCGGGCGTTGGCGGGACGCCAGCGGCTCGCGCCCGAATACGCACCAGAGGATCGCTCACCCGATGTGAAGGGCAACGGGTCTGTTACCGTCGATACGCCCGAATATCAGCGCGCCTTGGCAGAGGGCTTCACCAACTGGCGTCTGACAGTAGGCGGCCTAGTTGAGACCCCGATGGCGCTGGCCATGGACGAGTTACGCGCGCTGCCCCAGCGAACGCAGATCACGCGCCACGATTGCGTTGAGGGCTGGAGCGCGGTGGCTGAATGGAAAGGCCCGCAGCTTGGCCAGATACTCGATGCCGCGCGGATCAGGCCAGAGGCCAACTTCATTGTCTTCCGCTGCGCCGATACGCTTTATGGCGAGGCCTATTACGAGAGCGTCGATCTGGTCGATGCCTATCACGAACAGACCATCATCGCGCACGAATTGAACGGCGCACCGCTGCCGGAGAAAAACGGTGCGCCCCTACGGATGCGGATCGAGCGGCAGCTAGGCTACAAACACGCCAAATACCTGACCGCGATCGAAGCTGTCGCGAGCTTTGACGATATCGGCAAAGGCAAAGGCGGGTTCTGGGAGGATGAATACGGCTACCAATGGTATGCCGGAATTTAGCGTCACTCCGGCGGGTAAATCCGCTTCATCGCCTCCCAGTCGGCGGCGATCATCTCTTCAAGGACATCCATGTCAATATCAGCGAGCTTGTTGATGTAGAGGCAGCTCTTCCCGGTCTTGTATTTCCCAAGCCGCGTCAGCGCAGCATCGCGAGCTTTCCCGGCAATCTCGTCACAATACCCGCCCATCAGATAGAGCGAATGCTTGGCCTTGCGCGGTGAAAATCCCGCGCGCATCCAGTGTACGTCGCGCCCGCTGGCGTAGGTTGTGCGGTAATCGCCGTAGCCGATGATCGACGGCCCCCACATCCGGGGCACCTCCCCGGTGACCTTGCGAAACAGCGCGTCGAGCGCCTCTGCGTCATCGCGTTTTGCCTTTGGCCCCACCGCGGCAAGAAAGTCCTCAACCGCGACATCCGTCTGCTGTGTTTTTGCCTCCACCATGCCATTCATCTTATCGCATCGTTGACAGCGGCAAAAGCCTACTCTTCAAGGGGCACCGCACGAAGGGCCGTTCCGGTCGTTTCTTCCAAGATTCTAAGGACATTCATGAGCAAGGTACTTCTCGACAGATTCCTGAACCACGGCGTCAAGTATGGTCGGTTGGGCGTCGTCTTCGCCGACGGGTCCGCCAAAACCTATGGTGAAGCCAAGGAAGGATTTCCCGAAATCGTGATTCGTTTCACCGATGGGAAGGTGCCGCGCGACATCATCATGGACCCGCGTCTGGGCGCCGCCGAAACGTTCATGGACGGCCGCCTGATTATCGAAGAAGGCGACGTGATGGGGCTTGTCACCCTCATCCGTGCCAACAGCCAATGGGACAAGGGCGGCGATATGGCCGCGCCGAGTTTCATCCGCCGGATCGCAAACAGCGCAAGCTTCGCCGCCGAACGGGTCAACAATGCGATCAAGTCAAAGAACAACGTCGCGCACCACTACGATATCGGCAACGATTTCTACGCGCTGATGCTGGATGAAGAGCACTGGCAATACAGCTGCGCATATTGGCCCGAAGGCGTAAAAACGCTTGGCGACGCGCAAACCGCAAAGCTGGCACATATCGCTGCCAAGCTGACGTTGAAGCCGGGGCAGAAGGTGCTTGATATCGGCTGCGGTTGGGGCGGAATGGCGATCTTCCTCGCCAAGCATTACGACGTGGAAGTAACTGGCATCACTTTGTCCGAAGAGCAGATCGACCTTGCCCGTCAGAAAGTCAAAGACGCAGGCGTGGCCGACCGTGTCAGCATCGAACTGGTCGATTATCGCGACTTCGCCGCAGCCGGTCGCAAGTTCGATCGGATCGTTTCGGTCGGCATGTTCGAGCATGTCGGACAGCCGCAATTCGAGGAGTTCTTCCAGGCCTGCGCCAACCTGCTGACTGATGATGGCAGCATGCTGTTGCACACGATCGGGCGCATGGGTTCACCCGGTGCGACCGATGCCTTCACGCGCAAATACATTTTCCCCGGCGGCTATATCCCGGCCTTGTCGGAGACGGTCGAGGCGAGCGAGAAATTCCGCCTGATCGCCACCGACGTCGAGACGTTGCGTCTGCATTACGGCAAGACTTTGCAATACTGGTACGCCAACTGCATGGCGAACAAGGACGCCATGGTTGCGATGTACGATGAGCGGTTTTTCCGCATGTGGACGTTCTATCTCGCCGGCGCCGCGACGGTCTTCGAATATGGCAGCATGTGCAATTACCAGATCCAGTACGCACGCAGCCGTCACGCTCTGCCGATTACGCGCGGCTATATCGAGGCGGAGGAAAAGCGGCTCCTCAAGAACTCTACCTAGCGTTCGCAGCTTTTGTCTCGGCGCTCGGCCGGTAGATCGGGCCGAAGCCAAGCAGCGCCGCACCCACCAGTGGCAAGGCGATCACCCACCAGCGGATGCCTGAAATGCTATCCGGGCTCGCAATCGTGACGGCGGCGGTCGCGGCCAGGCCGATACAGATCATCAACACGCCGAACACTGCTCTGACCTTGGGAACCGTGCGCCCTCCCCTGATCGGGCCAAAGCTGCGTTCGTGCCGCGCAAAGATCGCGATCATCGGCAGCAACGCGGCGATATAGATCGCAAGCCACAGCGGGCGCGAAAGCCACCACTCGCCGGTGCCGGGGACCGAGTTCAGCCCCAGCCCGCCAAATGCGAGCCACACGACCGTCATCACCAGCACGAATGCTGTGAGGTGCCACAGATAGACCGTCATGATCATACCATTCATCAGCACGGTCGCGGTCCAGATGCCGACATTGTTGAGCATTTTACGGCCCAATGGTTCAAGCGCGAGCACCAGCCCGACCTGCGTCACACCCAGCGCGAACAGCGCCAGCGTCGGCGGAAGCGAATTGGAAAAACCGCCCGGCGCGGATACCATCGAGACGGGATAGAACCCATAGACCGTTATCGCGATCAGAATACCGAGGCCAACGGCGAAAAAGGCAATCGCAAACCATTGCTTCTCGAACCGCCCCTCGCGCCATGCGAACCCGAGTTGATGGATGGCGAGGAACACCCAGAGGAAGTTGGTGAAGTTCACATAGGGCACGCCGGCTGTGAAGGTCAGCCAGTCGGTCAGCATCGCCAAGGGGATGTAGATGGCAAAGCTCAGCCAGCCGAACCGCTCCCACGCTTTGTGCGTCAACGGAGTGAACGCCGTCACCAGCAGATAGACTGCGAGAAACCAGACCGGGATCAGCGCGGCTTCGGTCGCCATGCTGATCTGGTCGCGATCGAGACCGACCTGCGTCATGATCACGGCTAGCGCCGCCCACAATAGCAGCACCGGAAAGGTCGGCGTGATGAGGCGCTGGACGCGGCTGGCCAACCAATCGCGATACACGCCCACTTGCCCCGGCTCTGCCTTGCGCGTGGTCGCACCCCAGCTGACGCCGTTGGAATATCCTCCGACAAGGAAGAATACCGGCATCACCTGGAAACCCCATGTCAGCCAGTGGGTCCATTGCGAAACGCTGAGCAGATCGCCACGCTGCAGTGCTCCGGTGTCATCAACATAGAGGCCAGCCATCAGCCAATGACCGAAGACCACCGCCATGATCGACAACGCGCGGAGGAAATCGACCCAGCGGTTTCGCTCAGGCGGCGCCATCTGAGCAAGCTCTCGCGCCTTGGTCCACATTGCCAGCATTCCCATCCCTCCAGCCTTCAGTTCCGCCTGAATATTGGGAACGATATTGGGTTGAGCAAGCATTTAGCCGCAAATCGTGTGGGAAACGTTGCTGACGGGTGGTCTAATTTCTCCTTATTTTGCAGATATTTGAACTTTTCTACACATCCAGCGCAGCCGCTGCATCCAGCGCCGCTCCAATCGATGCGGAGCCGGGTGCCGCAGCAGCGGCCAGAACCGCGAGGCCAAGATCGAGCACGCGCGCAACTTTCGTCAGCAATTCCGAGACGTCCTTTATCTTGCGGATAGCAGTTTGCGCATCCCTTGATGTCTGCGCGATCGAGGTGAGTTCATCGGCAAACTTATCAAGCGCCGCCGCGACCGATGCGGCTCCCAGATTGATGTTCATCGCCGAAAGGCTATCGATCTGCCCGCTCAACCGGGTGCGTTGCTGCTCCCACACCATCGCAGCTACAGGATCGTCAGGTTTGGGACCAAGCGCGAGCTTGCGTTCGAGGCACTTCGTTGCTGCAACGCTGCACAATTTGGCCATCACCCTGAGATCACTCGCAACGCTCATCTCAAATCCCTTCAGTCAAACGCGGCTTCGACATCGCGAACGCTCGCGCGCAGATCGGCCCCGATGCCATAGAGCCGTTGGGCGAGATCAGCGCTTGAAAGCTTGGCCGAGTTCGAGCGCAGTTCTGTCAGCGCCGCGCTCGCATCGTCGAGCGACGCCTCATACGCTGCAATCGCCTCCTCGCGCTCGGTAAGCAGCGTATCGTGGCGGCAGAACTCTTCTACCAGCAGGAATTGCAAAGCAGGTGCTGATCGCGGCAACCGGTCGCGGCAGTAATCTTGCGGGTCGGTTCCAGCTGGCAGATCTGCGCTCGCAAACTTGTCGTCGTAGAAGTTGATCGCCTGCACTCGCTCGGTCTGCAACCGCGTCCGCATCAGGCCTGCGACGTGATCCTTAAGCAGCGAGTCGACCACCACCTGCGCATTGCCTCCGCCATTGTCGATCAGATCGCGCAGCACCGCTTCGCGCCTGGCATTGAGCGACACATCGACAAGCAAGCGTGCCAGTCCTCCGACAGCGTCCACCTGAGCTGTATTCACACCGTTGATGCTGCCTACCGACCCGCTCAGGTCCGACAGGCTAGGATCGATTGTAAAGGCTTCTTCACCAGCCACTGCCGCCAGCGTTTCGAAATACACCCGGAGCACTTCGGTTGCGTCGGCCAGCCCTTGCGCGTTCGCACGGTCGAGATCGCAATTCGCAAGCTGCTCGTTCAGGCGATATTCGCGCTCGCACGACCGATGCAACTCGCCGCTCGCCGTTTCCCAGCTTTCCGACGCCAACGTCAATTCGGTCGAGATGCTCCGCACGGCCTCCAGATTGGTGCATCCAGCGGTCAGTACGGCGCAAAAGGCCAACACGGCGATACGCATAATACAGCCCCGGTGGTTCGTGATGACCGGAGAATACAGGACCGTGGCGAATGTAAGAAGACATTTCGGCGATCCGCCGTTGCCCCAGCCTCTCGCCCCTGCTAGCCGCGCCGCGTCTTTAAGGAAGTGCTTCATGTCCGATATCAAGAAAGTGGTCCTCGCCTATTCCGGCGGCCTCGACACCAGCGTCATCGCAAAATGGCTTTCTGTTGAGCGCGGTATGGAGGTCGTGACTTTCACCGCAGACTTGGGTCAGGGCGAAGAGATTGAGCCTGCGCGTGACAAGGCTAGGGCGATGGGCATCCCTGACGAACACATTTTCATCGAAGACCTGCGCGAGGAATTCGTCCGCGATTTCGTCTTTCCGATGATGCGCGCCAATGCACGGTATGAAGGCGATTATCTGCTCGGCACGTCGATCGCACGTCCGCTCATCTCGAAGCGACTCGTCGAGATTGCGCATGAAACCGGTGCAGACGCGATTGCTCACGGAGCGACCGGCAAAGGCAACGATCAGGTGCGTTTCGAGCTTTCCGCCTATGCGCTCGATCCCGATATCGAAGTCGTCGCCCCTTGGCGCGAGTGGGATCTCACCAGCCGCACGGCCCTGATCGCGTGGGCTGAAGCGCATCAGATCACGGTGCCAACCGACAAGCGCGGCGAAAGCCCTTTCTCCACCGATGCGAACCTGCTGCACACCTCATCTGAAGGCAAAGTTCTGGAGGACCCGTGGGAGGAAACCCCGGACTATGTCTATTCGCGCACCGATCACCCGGAAAACGCCCCGGACACGCCTGAATACATCACCATCGATTTCGAGCGCGGTGATGGCGTCGCGCTGAATGGTAAAGCGATGAGTCCGGCGGCGCTGCTGACAGCGCTCAACGATCTGGGGCGCACCCACGGCATTGGACGGCTCGATCTGGTCGAGAACCGGTTCGTCGGCATGAAATCGCGCGGGATGTATGAAACACCCGGTGGCGAGATCTATGCCCGCGCCCATCGCGGGATGGAACAGATCACACTCGACGGCGGCGCAGCGCATCTGAAAGACGAGCTGATGCCTCGCTATGCCGAGCTGATTTATAACGGCTTCTGGTTCAGCCCGGAGCGGGAGATGCTGCAGGCGGCAATCGATCACAGCCAGTCGAAGGTTACGGGCACCGTGCGTTTAAAGCTGTACAAGGGCCTCGCCAGCGTCGTCGGGCGTAAATCGTCGCACTCGCTCTATTCAGAGGCGCATGTGACCTTCGAAGATGATGCTGGTGCCTATGACCAGCACGATGCGGAGGGCTTCATCAAGTTGAACGCCTTGCGGCTCAAATTGCTAGCGAAGCGCGGTCGCAAGCGGGAACGATAAAACCGCTGACGAGTCTCATGACGGTAGCAATTTGGCTCTAAGAGCATCTCACGCGAGTCAATTCATACTCGCGCTTTTTGTTCCAACCCCGCCAATCGCGGCGATTTTTGGGGCAAACCTGATCCCAAAACTGTCAAATACGATGAACGGTTGAGTTGTCCACCGCTGTCCACAGCCGATATTGGCAAAAGTGGAAAAGTCGCGGTCGCGGCACTTGCGCGACTCGGTTTAGCGACGCAAATTCAACTTGTCTTCGGGACGAGAAAGAACGGAGAAACGAGCCGCAAGGCACTGTTTCAAAGGAATTTTGAAGACCAAAGATGCGATGGCAACTGTCCACGCGCACTTCGAGAGAAGGCATGATGAAGGTCTTGACCGGAATCAAGTCGGCTTGTTTGAGGAGAGTGCGAAGCGTTGATATCGGGAAAGACCGAGGATTTGGTCAGTGATCGAGGACGCGAAAGGGTCAAACCGGACGCAGCCGTTTGAGAACGCAGGCAATACAGATCAACGGTCTCGGCTCAGCCCTAGGGGCAGAACTGAACGGAAAAGGTTTCGGCCTGGAACGACCAGAACTGTTCGCAAGCAGAGCCGGATGCCGGCGCGAGCGCCGGTGACGAAACCCTTCGCTTCGGTGAAGGATTAGACATCGGGCGCCAAGTGCGCTCCGGGACGTCGGAACAGAAGGTTCGCCGGAAGATCCGAAAGAAGGAGTGACCACGCGCTGGTGAGAGTGGGGTCGGCAGCAATGCCGGCCCCATTTGCCTTGTGAGGCGGCGCGAGCGGAATTGCACTGCCATCTGCTCCTTCTTTGTTCGGACCATTCGCCTTGAAACGCCCACAAGGCGCGATGCGTCGATTGATGCCAGATTGATTCAGCGGCCCACCTCGCGATATGACCTCCAGCATGAGAGGGATTTTGCCCAGCCCGCACCTGCTTCGCACTGCTTGCCTGATCGGCGCGCTGGCGCTTCTGCCCTTAGAAGTCTCGCAAGCCCGGCAAAGCTCCAACGGCCAGACCGAATTGGTCGCGGGTATCGAGACACGCCAGGTGCAGGACGACCGTGTCGAGACATCTGAATTCTCCGCTTTGTTCGAACCCTTCGATGGCCCTCCCCGACCCATTGCTCTGCCATCGGGAGCGGTCGATCTCGACGCGTTCGAACCGCCAATCGAGCAAACCCAGGTCTTGCGCAGCCTGGGCAGCGGGACGGCCTCTTATTACGGACGCCGGTTCCATGGTCGCCGCACTGCCAACGGGGAGCGGTTCGACATGCGCGCAATGACCGCCGCCCATCGTACCCTGCCGTTTGGCACGCTCGTCCGCGTCACCAACACCAGAAACGGACGCGAGGTCACGGTCCGGATCAACGACCGCGGACCGTTCATTCGCGGTCGCTCAATCGACCTCAGCCGCGCCGCCGCAAAGCAGATCGGCATGATCAGCCGCGGTCATGCCCAGGTTCAGATGGATGTCGTCGCGCCCTGAGGCAGCCCCTTTAGGACGCGGTCACTCCACTCCCAGCTGCCCACGGATCGCGCCTGAGGGGAATTCCTCCGTGTGCACGTTGATGTAATAGCCCGGCCGGTTGTTAGCGATATCCTTGAGCAAATCCGGCTCAACCTCGACGCAGACATCGTCACCGTCATCGCCCATCATCTCCAGTGTCACCACCGGCGGACCGTCTTCGCCCAGCTTACCCCTGTGAACATGCGCGGCCGTGACAGTATCGAGCCCGTCGACCTCCAGCATGTAGCACATCTGCCCCGCCTTCATGTCGAGTTCGGCGGAGAAATCGCCAACCGCGTCCTCGCCAGCGCCTTCACCATCGGTTTCGTATTCGCCAAACATCGATGTTCCGATGAAGACGGAATCGCCCTGAGCCATCGCCGGTGCAGCGATCAGCGCCGCAGCAAATGGCAGCGCGCCGACCGGCATCAGAAGGGTCTTGGTCATAATCGTCATGGTCCCTCTCCCACAGTCTGTGTCATGCGGGACCGCCGGGCCGCCAGCGATCCGTCACTGACGGCGCGGTCCCTAAGTGACGGGATAATATCGAAGATTGCCGAGTCGCGAAAGTCCGGGACGGACACCCGCCCCTCGCCAACCGCCCAAAAAGCGCGCCCCTCCAACTGGAAGAGCGCGCTTCTCGGGTATGCTCCGGGCGAATGGAGGGAGGGAGGAGGATCGCCCGGATGCAGGAGATGGAGTTGGCGAGGCCAGCCAGGATCAGGCCGCCATGCGCTGGTCTGCACTGTCGGTTTCGGGGTTGGTGATCAGCACCACCGCGATCACCGACAGGCCGATCACGAGGTAGAATGCGCGCTCCAGCCCTTCGAACCCGAACAGGAACGGCGCGGCGGTCAGCACGGCAGCGGCGGCGAAGTCGATCATCAGATGCACCCGGAACGGCAGCAGCTTGCGCGCCGACATCGAGTAATCGGTGATCAGGCTGTACAGGAAAAGCCCCACACCACCCGCCACGGCGAGCATCAGCGCGATCCCCTGAAATCCGAGCACGAACGGCATGATCACGAGGGTGGCGGCGACGGCGTAGTCGAGAACGCCGTGAAATGCGGAGGGGATGATGCGCATGGTGGGGCTCCTGAAGGGATGGACGTGTAGGCTTGAACCGGGGGTACTAAATCAATGAGTGAGTGACTTGTTGTTCGCGCCGCTTCGCGATTGGGTTACAAAAAATGTTCCCCCGATTTCCGATCCGATCATTGCGCCGGGTGGGAAAGCCCCGGTTCCAGCAAGGCACGCGCCCCACGTGTACTCAGCGAAGTTGACACATTTGACACTGTGTCACCCGGTCGAAATCATGTTTTCCATAATCATTACAATGTCCTGGCCGAGAATTGCGAAGTTGACAGGTTGGGAGCAAAATTTCGCTTCGCGCCCGGCGAGTTATCCTGGCCATGCTCTGCCTCGCGCTGCTGCTGTGGTGGATGATCCCCCGGATCGAGCGCGTGAGCCTCCCCTTCCGCGCCATCGCACTCGGCCTGTTCCTCGGCGGCGTCGGCCGGGTGATTTCGATGGAGCAATATGGAGTGCCCGAGGGGATGATGTATGCAGGCATGATTCTGGAACTGGCCATGCCGGTGTTTGTCGTATGGCAATGGCCGGTGGCGCGAGAGGCCGAGGGCTGAAGGCCAGCTCAATCGTAGCCCCGGCCCCCGAGCCGGGGTCCAGCTTAGTTCGAGTGAGACAGAAAAGGAGCGGGACCCCGGGTCAAGCCCGGGGCGACGAAATGGTAGCCCCCCAACCTACCCAACAAACCCGCGACAATAGCGCGACCCGACATCCGGGCCGCTATCCTCGTAAGTGGGATGCACGCGATAACCGCACAGGATCATCTCATTGCGAGCATGAATGCGGCGCTGTTCGGGGGTTTGGGTGGAGCCTCCGGCCTCATGGTGCGGAGCGGTAGACCGCAAATGACCTCCGATACGGCCTGCGTCGAGGTGAGCCTGCCAAGCGGCCCAAGAGGGGGCGGCCATGTTGGGGAGGTCAGGATCGGTTTCGCTGCCGATGCGGATGGACTGCTGCGCGGGGGATTTGGGCATGGGGTGCTCCTGATGGGTGGGAGGAGCGGAACTAGATATGCTGCACTGAGAGAGTAGGAAAACTTCGTTCACCTTGTTGCCTTGATTCAGTTTCTATTGCATCGGCATGTATATGAGTATCAGCCGCTGGCGCACCCAATATCGTAAGTTCAAGAGAACCTTACCCAAAGATACTTCAGAGGAAACAGCACTTTCTAATTTTCTTGAAACGCGAATTCGATCGAATACATACCGCAAAAAAGTAAATACTCAGAGAATCTCAAGGAACAGAGCACGTGCTGAGAACCGACGCATTATAAAAAAGCTTCGAGCCAATCGTGGAAATTTTGTCGTGGCCGACAATCCTCGACTTCTGCTGTTTCGAAATAAAGCGAGTCACATTCGCGATACGCTAGCCCCAAACTACGAAAGCCACTTCAAAGATATAGTGTGGAGGCTTCGGAACCGCAGAACTAGCGAGATCGACCTAAGAGATTTCTCATTCGCACGGAACCCAAAAGGCACCTTAAAAATGATCAGGCGCCTAGTCCGCTTAGCATCGACTGAGTTGGATGTTCGCATCAACTTTTTGGACAGCCAATGCGATGATGTGGCTCCTTACATCGTGCTTTCGCAGATCATCAGAACACTTCCCCCAGTTTTTTCAGGTGGAAAGATTCACCCGGAGGTGGCAGCCGTGTTGGAGAGTGTCGGACTATCCGGCGCGCTAGGTATCGGAAAGATCATGCGCCGCAAAGCGACGCGTCCTCTGGTGATGCCTTTCAAGATGCGCTCCCGCACACCACCGCGTCATATTCGCGATCCAGACTTCCAACTCAAACCGCAGGCAAAAGAGGATGTTTCGGATGCCTTCTGCAATACGCTCAACGACTGGCTGGAAGCCTATGACCTTGAGTTGACACCAAACGCGGAAATGAAACTAGTTGATTCGATCAACGAGGCCTTAGACAACGCAGAGCGTCATGGCGTTATTGGCGATGAAAAGCTGGCTGGTGAATGGTTAATCGGTGGATTCAGCCGTATCTATCTCGACGACGATGGCCCGTCTCAAATTCGTTGCTCGTTCTCTATTGTAAGCGTTGGGAAATCCATAGCTGAGACACTCCAAACCAGCGCAGACGACGTACTTGAGCGGATCAAAGCTTACGCACACAAGCATGGTGGTTTGCCGAAACACAAAGAAAATATGGCGCTGCTCACCACCGTTATGGCGCTCCAAGACGGCGTTACGCGCTTGGCAGATGCGAGCGAAGAAGGACGCGGTGGCGTCGGGATGATGGAGTTGGTCGACATTTTCGCGGACTTGGGCGATACTACTAATGACGAGTTGCAATCGGTTTTCACCGTACTATCTGGTAGATCATGCATTCGAATCACACGCCCCTACCGCTCCGGGAGGCCAGGAGCAAAACCGCACCTAAAGGAACTTTGGTTTAATCCGGAAAACGATATGAACTCTCCGCCATCACCGGAACATGTTTTTTGTGTTGCGGATCGATTTGCTGGAACAGTCCTTTCGGCTTCTTTTGTATTAGATAGAGCATTTTTGACTCAGAGGTATGATGATTGAGACAGCGATGGTCCACAAAGTTGACCTCACTCACTTGACCAAAGGAAAGGTCCGCAACCTTGCCGGGCACGACCGCGGTCTATCTGCACGCGAGCATTTCGAACTCGATAGGCTAGATGCTGACGTCGAGTCAGTAGAGATATTTCTTCCAGATGACTTTAGGTCGGTGAGTCCGTCCTTCTTTGAAGGCATGTTCTCAAGAAGCGTGGCCTCATTGAAAAACTTGGACTCGTTTCTCAATCATTATCGGTTCAATGCGCCCACTCATATCCGGACTAAGTTGATTGCATACGCAACCCGTTCAGCCAAGCGCCACGCAACCCGTCAATGAAGCAGTACGGGCCATCACCGTTTATGAAGCGCCGATAACAAGCGACGATACAATCTCAGATTTATTGTCGTGGATATCGCTGGGTGTAGCTACGATAGCATTTTTCACTTCTGTCGCCACATTCTTCAGGGGCGCACGGGTCGAGAGACAGACAAGGTTTGAAAAAGCCTACGGATCGATGCTCCGAGAATCACTTCGTCAATTAGACAAAGAATTGAAGGGCTTGACCGCGTTCATTGTGTACAGCGGGAGAGACCTGGAAACTCTCTTCGACGAATTGAGTGGCACACGCACACTCATAGAAGAGCTTTGCCTCGACATCCTCAGCTTGCTCTCTGAGATCGACAATGCAAAAATCGGTGGAGATGGTTGGAGAGAGCAATTCAAAACCGCCATCTTAGCAGCTGAGGGTTTTCTAGACTCGGCAATTGACGACAATGCGGGCCACTTCAAAGTCTTTTCATCGAATTGCCGTTTTGCACGCACTGAATATGAAAATGCCATCAAGCACGCTCGAGACAAACTAACCGCTCTTGAAGGCAAAATATAGCGATCTACTCCGCCGCCTCGCGCGCAGCGCCACCCTTCTCCAACATCGGCTTCAGATAAGCCCCGGTAAACGACCGCTCCACCTGAGCGACCTCCTCCGGCGTCCCGGCAGCGACAATCTCACCCCCGCGCACCCCGCCGTCCGGGCCGAGATCAACGATATGGTCCGCGGTCTTGATCACGTCGAGATTGTGCTCGATCACCACCACCCCTTCGACAGGCTCAGGACAGGCCACTGCCATCGTCATTCGGCGGCTTCTGCCCGGCGGTTCAGTAGCGGGGTGAGGTAATGGCCGGTGAAGCTGCGCGGTTCTTTGACCACCTCCTCGGGCGTTCCCGCAGCGACGACTTCCCCGCCCCTGACCCCGCCTTCTGGGCCGAGGTCGAGAATGAAATCAGCTGTCTTTATGACATCGAGGTTATGCTCAATGACGATGACAGAGTTCCCCTGCTCCACCAGCCGGTGCAGCACTTCGAGCAGTTTGCGCACGTCCTCGAAATGCAGGCCGGTCGTCGGCTCGTCGAGGATGTAGAGCGTCTGCCCGGTTGATCGTTTCGCCAGCTCCTTGGCGAGCTTCACGCGCTGCGCCTCGCCGCCCGACAACGTCGTCGCCTGCTGGCCGACCTTGACGTAGCCCAGTCCCACCTCGTTCAGCATCCGCATCTTGTCGCGGATCGGGGGGACCGCCTTGAAGAACGCCTCTGCATCCTCGATCGTCATGTCGAGCACGTCGGCGATCGACAGCCCCTTGAATTTCACCTCCAGCGTTTCACGGTTGTAACGTTTGCCGCCGCAGGTCTCGCACGTGACGTAGACGTCGGGGAGGAAGTGCATCTCGATCTTGATCAGGCCGTCGCCGGTGCATTGTTCGCAGCGCCCGCCCTTGACGTTGAAGGAGAAGCGGCCCGGCTTGTACCCGCGCGCCTGGCTTTCGGGGAGGCCGGCGAACCAATCGCGGATGTTGGTGAAGGCTCCGGTGTAGGTGGCCGGGTTGGAGCGCGGGGTGCGGCCGATGGGCGACTGGTCGATCTCGATGACCTTGTCGCAATATTCGAGGCCGGTGACTTTCTCGTGCTTGCCAGCGATGACGCGCGCGCCGTTTAGCACACGGGCGGCTGAGGCGTAGAGCGTGTCGATGGTCAGCGTCGACTTGCCCGACCCCGAAACGCCGGTGATGCAGGTGAAGGTGCCGAGCGGGATGGTGGCGGTGACGTTCTTAAGGTTGTTCGCCGTCGCGCCCTTGACCTTGAGTGTGTGGCCGTTGCCCTTGCGGCGCTGTGCGGGAACCTCGATCTCCCGCCGCCCGGTGAGGTAATCGGCGGTGAGGCTCTTGCGGGACTTCATGATCTGCTTGAGCGTGCCCTGCGCGACCACTTCGCCGCCGCGCACGCCCGCGCCGGGGCCGAGATCGACGATGTGGTCGGCCTGGCGGATGGCGTCTTCGTCATGCTCGACCACGATCACCGTATTACCGAGATCGCGCAGTCGCTTGAGCGTCTCGAGCAGCCGGTCATTGTCGCGTTGGTGCAGGCCGATGCTGGGCTCGTCGAGAACGTAAAGAACGCCGCTGAGGCCGCTGCCGATCTGCGAGGCGAGGCGGATGCGCTGGCTCTCCCCGCCCGACAGAGTGCCGCTGGTCCGGTCGAGGTTGAGGTAATCCAGCCCGACATTGTCGAGGAAGCCCAGCCGCTCGTTGATCTCTTTCAGGATAGCCTTGGCGATCTGCGATTGCTGGTCGGTCAGCTTGTCGTCGAGCGCGAGGAACCACTGCTTCGCATCCGACACGCTCATCACCGTCGGCGCGGCAATGTCGGTGCCCGCGACCTTCACCGCGAGTGATTTCTCGTTAAGCCGCTTGCCGCCGCATGTCTCGCATGGCTGCGCGGTCTGGAACTTCGACAGTTCCTCCTGCATCCAGCTGCTCTCGGTCTGCATCATGCGGCGGTTGAGGTTGCCGATCACACCCTCGAACGGCTTGTTGACGGTGTATTGCTTGCGCCCGTCCTTAAACGTCAGCGCAACCGGCATGCCGCCGGTGCCGTGCAGGATGATCAGACGCTGGTCCGGCTCCAGGTCTTTCCACGGGGTCGTGATCGTGAAATCATACGCCTTCGCCAGACTGGAGAGCACCTGCATGTAATACGGCGATGGTGGGTTCGACTTCGCCCACGGAGCAATCGCTCCCTGTTTCAAGGTCAGCGCCTCGTTCGGCACAACCAATTGCTCGTCAAACAGCTGCTTTTCGCCGATCCCGTCGCAGGTCGGGCACGCCCCCTGCGGCGAGTTGAACGAGAACAGACGGGGCTCGATCTCCTCAATTGTGAAGCCGCTGACCGGGCAAGCGAACTTTTCGGAGAAGACGATGCGGTTGGCAGGCAGTCCTGCGCCTTTCATCGCGCCGCCGCTCGCACCTTCATCCTCGCGCCCTGGAACCACACCGTCGGCCAGGTCCACATAAGCCAGCCCCTCGGCCAGCTTGAGCGCGGTCTCGAACGAATCCGCCAGCCGCGTCTCCAGCCCTTCCTTCACAGCAAGCCGGTCGACAACCACTTCAATGTCGTGCTTGAATTTCTTGTCGAGCGCCGGGGCTTCCTCGATCGGGTACAGCTCACCATCGATCCGCACGCGGGTGAAGCCCGCCTTCTGCCATTCGGCCAGTTCCTTGCGGTATTCACCTTTGCGCCCGCGCACGACTGGCGCGAGCAGATAGGCCCGCGTCCCCTCGGGCAGAGCCATCACCCGATCGACCATCTGGCTGACGCTCTGCGCGGTGATCGGCTCCCCGGTGGCAGGCGAATAGGGCACGCCCACCCTCGCCCACAAAAGCCGCATGTAGTCGTAGATTTCAGTCACCGTCGCCACGGTCGAGCGCGGATTGCGGCTGGTGGTCTTCTGCTCAATCGAGATCGCCGGTGACAGCCCGTCGATATGCTCGACGTCCGGCTTCTGCATCATCTCAAGGAACTGGCGCGCATAGGCGCTCAGGCTCTCGACATAGCGCCGCTGACCTTCGGCATAGATCGTGTCGAAGGCGAGGCTCGACTTGCCCGACCCCGATAGCCCCGTCACCACGATCAGCGCGTCGCGCGGCAGGTCGATATCGACACCCTTGAGATTGTGCTCACGCGCACCGCGGACGGAGATTTTGGTAAGGCTCATAAGGCGCGTTTGTTCCGGAAATGTTCGTTTTGGTCAAGAGGCGCGGAGACCGAACTGCCCACACGATACCCCACGAAGCGAAATGGCCATTGCCTCGCGCTTTTCAACGGGCGGCGTCGCGGATGGGTCCCACCGGCTTGCGTTTACCGATCCTCGTGAGCAAACGCGACCAAATGAGCGATTTGCGCGATTGTTGGAAAGGTCATTAATCGCAGCGGCAGACTGGGATGATAATTCATTCCGAAGGGAACAAAAAAGGGGTCGCGGTCATGTCAGCACGGTCATTCGCAGTCATTGGAGCAGCCTTCATTGGCATTGTCGCCATGCCAACAACGGTTTTGGCCGACGATCCCAAAGACCCTGCGATGCAGACCCGCGAAGCGCGCGAGCGCGATGCCGCGGAAATCCGACGCCTCAATCGCGAACAATTGCGCTACGTCCAGCGCCGCGATGCGGAATATGCGCGCGGATGGCAGGCGACCCGCGATCACAAGGCTGCGATGGCCGATTACGAGCGGCAGATGGCAGAATGGCGCGAAGCAGTACGACGCTGCCGCGCAGGTGATCGGCGCTATTGCGATCGTTGAGCGCGAACCCACTGCTTGATCATATTCATGTGATGAGTCTGGATAAATCGTACCACACGCACACACGGCGTGTTCGCAGAGGCTTAGCGCCCGAAACAGCGATGACGATCATGTTTGCGCCAAACGCAAGCCTCGGTTCGGCTAACGACTGCACTTGAGAAAAACTCAACTGCCGGGCTTACCCTGAATCGGGCTATCAATCCTCCGTTAACGTGGGGGAATCCAATGAAAAAGACCACCGCTTTGAGCGTCATCGGCGCTCTCACAATATGCTCTGCGGAAGGGCTGGCTGCGAATGAGCAGCCAACGGCCGGGCAGGACATTGAAGCGCTCAAACAGCAAAAAGAGAGGCTTCAGCTTGAGCTCGACCTGGACAAAATAAAGCTGGAAAAGCTCAAACTGATCACGGATGCGCTGCCGTCCTTTGAGGGCAAAGCAGAAGCAGACAAGAACACCGGTGAATTCGAAGCAGCGATAATCGCTAATGCGAGTTTGGCCCATGTTGCAGGGCAGTTCGCTGAGCGATTTGAATACCCAGAAGGTGACAAGACGAAGACCCTGATCCTGGCAGGTGATGAGCCGTTCAGTTTTGGATTACCCAATGCGCTCGCCGCTGAGATGAGGTCGCTCCGAAAAAGACTGATAGACCCAAAGATCTGCGGGGCTGAGGATTGCGACTACGAAGAGGCCGTAGAAACAAGTAGAGGACCAAAAGCAGTCTCCACAGCGATAACAGCCGTAACCGCTGTCGCGGGTCTGCTCAGGTCTGATGTCAGTCTGACCACCTTGTCGGTATCCGATACCACAGACGCCAAATTCGCTCAGCTGCTTGCTTCTGCGTTGGGCGATAAGGCGAAAACACTTGGAGGGAATCCGGGAATCCGCGTGAGTGCCAAAGGCCTCAAGGATTATAATGACAACGATCAATGGGATAGCGATGACAACCTGTCGAAGAAGTTTGTCTGGCTCCTTCAGGCAAGACCCAAACTCAACGATAAGCTCGCCAAGTTGAAGAAGAACGACGAAAGAATTAAGGCTGTGCAAAAATGGCTTTCAGACTTCGCAGCCTTCGAAGTCCGCGTCACCAAAGTCGACGGGGTGAATGGCTCGCCGCTTGGAAGGGCTGTCAATCAGGAAAAACTGAGTGAAGAGACAGGTGCCGTGGTGCGTGTGTATGCGAGTGCAGGCGGCAGACTGAAGAAGTCCGCACATCTTTCGACGGCACTATTCGGCGCTGATCCCTTTCGCGTATCCGCCGGGCTTCGAGCCTATGCCATCCGCTACGGTACGAGCAACGAAGACAGCCGTTCTGAGATCGACGGGTATCTGGAATATGCGTGCACCTCCAAAAATCTTCATTTCCATCAATTGCAGGATTTGAAAGTGAGGACGGGCGGTAAAACTGAATCCGATGCGATCAAGTGCTGGGAACTTGGCAGCAGCGGTGAGTGGGAGCCGGAACAAAAGACCTTGGAGCAATCCAAGTTGGATCTAGCTGAGGTGCAGAAAAAACTGAGGAACCTTCGGACACAAATGGCCAGCGTTGAGAAAGAGCTGAAGGGGCTAGAGTCGCAAGCAGACAGCGCTGGTGGCGCTCCGGTTCAAACGCGCACCGAAAGCGGGGAATAGCCTGTCAATCATGGAAACATGGAAAAGCAAACCTGACGTCGCAAGATGCTGCGCCTTGGGTGCGAGTAAGGCCTCGAAACGCACTAAAGTGGTCGGATATTGGCCGTCTCCGCGGCCCCTACAGAAAATATGAAGTCCCGCTTTCCTGTCGCATCCGTACAATCTCACATCTCTTTGCAAGTTTCCTAGGGCTCTTCGGGTCGCACCTTAGACCTTGCGATTTGCAAGAGAGGCATTCCATGGGCGGCCCTGTGCGATTGGCCACTGTCCCGTAGCCATCCCGGCTAGCCCATGGAATGCCGCTCCAACGGATACCCGCTCAGCGCGTCAGAAGCGCCTTAGCGCCCACATCACCCAACCACTCGACGTCGACGCCCCAGCCATTGGCGATGTTTTGCGGGGATAGCGCCTCTGCCGGAGCGCCATCGGCGACCACTCGCCCGTCTCGCAACACCAGCACGCGGTCCGCATGGTTCATCGCCAGTGCAAGATCGTGGAGCACGATCACCACGCCCTGCCCCGCTTTCGCGCAGCCGCGAAAATGCGCGATCAGGCTATACTGATGCGACAGGTCCAACGCGGCCAGCGGCTCGTCGGCCAGAATCCATTGCGGCGTTCCGGCAAGAACGCGGGCTAGCAATGCGCGGGCGCGCTCTCCGCCGGATAGTTGGCTGACCGGGCGATGGCGCAATTCTTCGAGCGCGAGCGCCATTATCGCATCTTCGATCTCCGTTTCGCCCCTGTCACGGTATGGCAAGCGGCCGAGCGCGATCAGACTCTCGACCGAGACGTCCCACGCGATATCGGCGCTTTGCGGCAGGTAGCCGAGCGATTTTGCGCGCTCTTTCGACGACAGGTTTGACAGGGATACGTCGTCCAGCCTGACGCTGCCAGCAGCGGGTGCGAGCAATCCGGCAAGACCCATCAACAGGCTCGATTTGCCCGCTCCGTTGGGTCCGCAGATGGCAGTGATCTGACCGGGCGAAAGCGCCGTTGAGACTTGGCTCACCACCATATTGCCACCGCGCGTCAGCGAGAGGTTATCAGCCGCGAGCGTCATATCTTGCCCTTCCGCATCCGCAGCAGCAGCCAGAGGAAGAAAGGTGCTCCGATCAGGCTTAGCGCGATGCCCAGCCGCAGTTCAGTGACCAGCGGCAGGATGCGCACTGCGCTGTCTGCAATCAGCACCAGGCAGGCTCCCGCCAGCGCGCTCGGCAGTATCAGGCTCGATGGCAGGCGGTCGGTCAATGGGCGCACCAGATGCGGGACGATGAGGCCAACGAACCCGATGATCCCCGCCACCGCGACCCCCGCCCCGACGGTCAGCCCAATCCCGACGACTAGCAGCAGGAGCAGGCGCGTGGGGTCTACGCCGAGCGAACGCGCTGCATCCTCACCTAATGTCAGCGCATCGAGCGATCGGGCTGCGAGTGCCAGAACACCGATACCAAGCGCCACCAAAGGAGCAGCAATTGCAACTTCGCGCCATGATCGATCGGTCAGCGCGCCGTTGAGCCACAGCACGATCTCGGAGAGCGCAAACGGATTGGGCGCTAGCGTTATTGCGAGCGCCGTGAGCGCTCCGGCAAGGCTCGCGATCATCAGTCCTGCGAGCGTGAACAGCGCAATCCCGCCCCCCGCACCGCCCGCGGCATCGGACGATGTGCGCCCGGCGATCAGTGCCAGAAGCGCCATCGCTAGACCCGCTCCGATCAGCGCGAAAGCGGGCAGGCTCCATGATGCAAGCGCAGCGGGCATCGAGGCCCCGAACCAGAAGCTTGCCACCGCACCCAGAGCCGCCATCGGCGCGATGCCGAACAGGCCCGGATCGGCGAGCGGATTGCGCAAATAGCCTTGCATCACGGCCCCTGCTGCTCCCAGACCTGCGCCGATCACGACCGCCAGAGCCGCACGAGGGGCGCGCAATTCTGCGAGAATCAGCCAGCCGTTCGCCGTCACATCGGGCACGATCCAAACGCGCCCAGCCATCAGCGACAAGGGCAGCAGGATGATCAGCAGAGTTGCAAAGAGGATGTTCGCACGGTTGATCACTGTGCCGCTCGCTTGAAGTTTCGTTCGAACTCCGCCCGCACCTTTGAAAGCCGCTCGCGCGCCTTCGGAATGGTCGGCCCGCCGCAGAACAGCAAGCTGGTATCGAAATCGGCAACCATCATGCCGCGTTGTGTATCTAGCAGCGGGTGTGTCTGGCCCGGACGATCGCCCGCGACCAGCAATATGTCGGGTGGATCGGCGAGCAGCGTCTCAAGCGACACGAAGTCGGCCTGCCCCAGCCCATTCGCCGAGCTGTGGCTGGACAGGCCTGCCCAACGCAAGTGCTCGCTGATGAGGGTCGTCTCCCCGGGCACGATCTGTCCGGGCTGCCACACAAGCGCTGAAAAATCGGCACCCGTGGGCTGCTCGGGGGCCGTGGCGATACGCTCTGCGAGTTCGTCACCCGCCTGCTCCAGCCCCGTCAACTCCGCCATTCTGCGGACCTGATCGAGGCTTTCTTCCACCGTTGCCGGGCTGCCGAATGTTTCGACCCGCAAGCCCAATCGCTCGAAGGCCGTCCGCGTCGTCGGCGCGATAAAGCTGCTGGCGAGCACGATATCGGGCTCCAGCGCCAGCACCTCTTCCGCAGTCCCGCCGGTCACGCCGAATGCGCGGGCGCGCTCGACGTCGATGGAGCTTGAGGAGGGATCGCGGCTGTAATGCGACAGCGCGAGAATCTGCTCGGCTTCGGCGACTTCGATCAGGATCGCATCGAGGCAGGGGTTCAGGCTAACGAACGTGGGCGCGTTGTTCGTCGCAACCGGCCCAGCACGTTCCGGCGCGCAGGCAGAAAGGCTGCACACTGCCATTAGGGCTGCGATACGGCGCATCAGTCGCAAGTCTCGAAGGTTGATTGTAAGCGCCATGACCCCACCGGCGCAGCGATAGGCGGCGATGCGCGCACGGGCAAGCCACTGCGACCAAGTGAGGCGAACAGACAGCGTTAAGGCATAAACCAAAGGTGTTTGTTTTCGGGACGCTGCTTGCGCCGCACTCGCGTAGAGCCCCTCCCGCACGCTACGCGCAATCACGCGCCATGGCACAATCCAGCATCTTCCGGGCCCAAGCCCTCAAGCTCAATCAACCGAGCGCGATCCGCCTGCCGGATCACTCGCATAAGGTTGTGGCTGCCGAGCCGCCAGCCAAGGCAGAGCCGCGCCTGTCGATGCGAAAGCGGATCGCCGTGCTCTTCGCCGCGATCACCGTGCCTGCCATGGCCGCTCCCGGAGACTTTGGCGCGGAACCTGCCGCGGCTCCGTCGGAAGCGACAACGCTGGAGGCTGCCTTTGCTGGCGAACCGGCCATGCCGTTCGAGCGACCTGGAATGAGCTTTCCCGGTTCAGCGTTCTATTACCTCGCCGATCCGCCTGCCGAAGCTCTGGTCGCGCTACCGAATACCGACCCGCTCGACCGCGACACCGATGGCCGTGAGCTGGGCGAGTTGATCGATGCAGGTCCGGCCGCCAGCGCCTTTTTCGCAAGCGGCACCGGCATTTCGAAGGCGCGCGCGCAGCAATGCCTGGCGCAGGCCATCTGGTACGAAGCTGCCAGCGAGAGCGATGGCGGCCAGCGCGCGGTCGCGCAGGTCGTGCTTAATCGCGTCGCGCATCCAAGCTGGCCGGGCAGTGTATGCGGTGTGGTCTATGAAGGGTCATCGCGCTCAACCGGATGCCAGTTCAGCTTCACCTGCGACGGCAGCCTGGCACGCAAAGCGAGCGGCTCCAGCTGGAAGCGCGCTCAACAGGTCGCGGCCTCGGCGCTGGCAGGCGACGTTTACGCGCCGGTCGGGCACGCGACGCATTACCACACGCTGTGGGTCAATCCCTATTGGGCAAGCTCTCTGGAGCATGTTGGTACGATCGGTGCGCACCGCTTCTATCGCAATCGCGGTGCCGCCGGGCGCAAGTCGGCGTTCACCCGAGCTTATGCCGGGGAAGAACCGAGTGTCCTTGGACGCACAGCGCCACTTGCCGATCTGTCTGTCGCTCCCACGCAGCGACCGTCAACCTCCCAAGCCTCAGACACTTCTCTTGCGGCTGGCCCCGCAAGAGTCACACCCGCGACCGCCACCGTGGTCACTGTTGAGCAAGCCCCGACCACCGGTACGCCGACCACAGATCCAGCTCTAAGCGGTGCCGGGCAGGTCAAGGCGCCCTATGCCAATGCCGGCAAATGGAAGACCAATCCGGGCGAACTCGACCTCTCGATCGACACCCCTCCATCGGGCGCCTCGCAATAGCAGCTATACGGGATAAAGGCCGGACAATCAGGCCACTATGAGTGTCTTAACGAGCTCGAAACCCTGTCCCGCGACGAAGCTTTAGCTGTTTTTCGTTAGCAGTTCTGTCACGCCGCACGAACGGCTGTCGCATCTCTTTTGGCGCCCGGACCAAGAAGCCGGGCAAAGACCGGAAATACACACGAATGGCCATTCATTTTGCAGCCAAGCGCGGGCCTGCCGCAGCACCGGTTGCCCGCATTCTCGCCGTAAGATCAGCCCCGCTTGCAGCCAACGACAATGGTTCGATGACAAGCACACCAGAGCAGAATGACAAATTGCTTCGTGCAGCGCTGAACCACTTTGGCCAGCATGGGTTGGGCGCAGCCCGCGCTGCGCGCGAGCAAGTGGAAAAGGCCGTCTCTGATAGCGACCAACAGGGATATGATTGGTGGTTGGGGATTACCCGGACGTTCGACCGTCGGCTTGCGCGGGAAATCGAACAGGGCGTGCCCTTCGCGCAAACCAAACCCAGCAAAGCCAGTTAAGTATTCGGCAGAGGGCTGGAAAATCGATTAAATTCAGCACTGTATTTCGGTAAGTGGCGTATTAACTTTGGCTTGACCAGTTTGCGTTAATCCCGTGCATCATGGGCGCGAGTGGACCATTGACAAAATTGCAGGTGCTGAAGCAGCGCCTGTGGCGTGATCGCTCAGACCAGCTTTCCACGCGGGCCCGCCGTATCCTGATCAAGTCACTGTACACCCAGCCTTCCAGCCTCGCCATCGGTGCAACCACCACAGTCGCGGTCGCTGGTGTGGCCGCAGCTGGCGTTGCGGCATGGGTCTCCGCATTGCCTGAGCTTTATGCTGGTGCTGTTATCCTCGCAATAATCGCTGCGGCGCGCATGACAGCTTCCCTTGGGCTTTCCTCGGAAAACCGAGGCAGCGACACCCGAGCGCTCGAAATCATCTACGAGGTCGGAACGCTTGGTTACGCTCTGGCGCTTGGCGTGATTGCCGCCATTACCGTCTGGCGCGATGCCGGTTCGGACGTTCAGGTGCTCATGATCGCCAATGCGCTGTGTTACGGCGTCGGTGTCGCCGCACGCGACGCGGGTCGGCCCAAAATCGCCATCGGACAGCTGGTTCTGGTCTGCCTGCCGATCCTCATCGCAGCCCTCGCCAGTCGCAGCCCGGCGATGATCGCTTTGACGGTGACGATCGTGCTGATGATCCCCGCAATGACATCGATCGCGCTCAATATCTTCCAGGTGTTGCGGGACTCCATCTCTTCGGCGGAAACCAGCGCTGAACTCGCCGCCAAGATGCGGGTGCTCGCTCGCACCGATGTCGTCACCGGTCTCGCAAACCGCGCCGGTCTGAACCACGCGATGGTTGAGACCATGATGTCGGTCGAAGGGGACACAAGGCTTGCCCTCATCTGGATCGACCTCGACCGGTTCAAGGAGGTGAACGATTTGCTCGGGCACCCGGTTGGCGACCGCGTGCTTTCCGAAGTGGCGATGCGATTGAAAAACATAGCCCCCGAAGGATCGACCGTCTCGCGCGTTGGCGGGGACGAATTCGTGATCTTCTGCCCCATCAACAACCGCACACACGCCGACATGCTCGCCACAGAGATCCATGCCGAGATCATGCGCCCGGTCCGGGTCGATGCGAACCGGCTCGAAGTGCGTGCATCGCTCGGCATCGCATTGCTGCCGGATGATGGTCAGGACGCCGACACGCTGATCCAGAGCGCCGACCTAGCGCTATACCACGCCAAGGTGGGCGGTCGTGCGCAGACGCGATTCTTCGATAAATCGATGACGCGTGATCTCATCCGCCGCCGCGAGATCGAGGACGAGTTGCGAAGGGCACTCCAGCATGATGAACTGTCGATTTTCTACCAGCCGATCATCGATCTCGAAACCGGCAAGATCCGCTCTTTCGAAGCATTGGTGCGCTGGTTCCACCCGGAAAAGGGGGAGCTGCGTCCCGATGAGTTCATCCCGGTGGCCGAAGAGACCGGCGTTATCGTCACGCTAGGCAACTGGATAACCGCACAGGCCGCGCGCACTGCTGCGACATGGCCTGATGAGGTTTCGGTCGCTGTCAATCTGTCCCCGCTTCAGATCCGGGCTCCGGGCGCGGCGCTGGGCATTCGCAATGCGTTGCGCGAAGCTGGCCTTGATCCTCACAGGCTGGAACTGGAAGTGACAGAGAGCCTGTTTATTGAGGACAATCACGCCACCGCCAACTTCATTCAGGAGCTTTCGGCGTTGGGAGTGAAGTTTGCGCTCGACGATTTTGGCACTGGCTATTCTTCGCTGAGCCACATCAACACCTTCCCGTTGTCGAAGATCAAGATCGACCGCAGCTTTGTGTCCGGCCCGCATGCCGGGCGCAAAAGCGATGCGATCATCCGCGCGGTGGCGGAAATGGGATCGACGCTCGACATGACAATCGTCGCCGAAGGGCTGGAGACAATCGAGCAGGTGCAAGCCGTGCGGGATGCCGGGTGCACCCTTGGCCAGGGCTACTATTTCAGCCGCGCTGTTCCCGATTACCTCGCCGCGATGCTGCTGGCGCAAGAACGCGAAGACGGCGGCCCGCCAAGCGCCCATGCAGTGAACGGATAAGTTCGCAATTTTCCGCAAGCCTCGCGCAGGCCTGTAACCAAGCGCTTTTGCCTAACGAACTGAATGTTCGATTGGCCAAACCGGCGAGCGAAAACGCTTGCAATGCCGATATTTCCGACAGTATTGCAAATGCAAACTAATCGCAAAGATAGTTTCGCAGGAGTGCCTTTTGGCTGTTGCATTCGCCCATGCAGCGGCCTACCTCGCCGACAGTCAAGCCGATGCATCCGGTCACGTGGGACGGGGCCATGCATTCGATCGAGGCGCACGCCCCCTAAGCGGCGCCGAGATTACCATCGCCGTTTTCGTCCCAATGCCCAAGGGAAGGAAAATTCGAATATGGCCCGCAAGAAGATCGCGCTCATCGGCTCCGGCATGATTGGTGGCACCCTCGCCCATCTCGCCGCGAAGAAGGAAATGGGCGACGTCGTCCTGTTCGATATCGCTGAGGGCATGCCTCAGGGTAAGGCGCTCGATCTCAGCCAGTGCGGCCCGATCGAAGGTTTCGACGCGAAAATCACAGGCACGAACGATTATGCCGACATTACTGGTGCTGATGTAGTGATCGTTACCGCAGGTGTCCCGCGCAAGCCGGGAATGAGCCGCGACGATCTGCTCGGCATCAACCTGAAAGTGATGAAAGCGGTCGGCGAAGGCATCAAGAACAACTGTCCCGACGCATTCGTGATCTGCATCACCAATCCGCTTGACGCGATGGTCTGGGCGCTGCGCGAATTTTCCGGCCTGCCGCACAACATGGTGGTCGGCATGGCAGGCGTGCTCGACAGCGCGCGCTTCGCGACCTTCCTCGCCTGGGAGTTCGATTGTTCGGTCAAGGACGTGAATGCCTTCGTGCTCGGCGGCCATGGCGACACGATGGTCCCGGTCCTGAGCTATTCGACGATCAACGGCATCCCGGTGAAGGACATGGCCAAGATCAAGGGCGTCGCCGAAAGCCGCCTCGACGAAATCGTCGACCGCACTCGCAAGGGCGGCGGCGAGATTGTCGGCCTTCTTGGCAATGGCTCAGCTTATTATGCACCGGCCACCAGTGCGATCAGCATGGCCGAAGCGTATCTGGGCGACCAGAAACGTATCCTGCCCAGCGCGTCCTATGTCGAAGGCAAGTATGGCCTTGATGGCCTCTATGTTGGCGTCCCCACCGTGATCGGCGCTGGCGGCACCGAGGATGTGGTCGAGATCGAACTGAGCGACGAAGAGCGCGCAAACCTCGGCGTGAGCGTCGATGCGGTCAAGGAACTGCTTGAGGCGTGTAAGGGGCTGGATAGCTCGCTGGTGTGAGGTCTTACTAATGAGCTACGACCTCTTAGCCTTCGCCCCCAACGTTGCACCGCGAGACAGGACCGCTTTCAAGGATTGGTGGGGCGTTCAATCGCAGTGGGCTGAAGATCATGGATACGATGACCCCTCGGTCACTACAAACGAACTTCGCCGTTGGTACGAGGAGATGACTAAGCATTTCCCCGACATTAGAGCACTTTCTGATGACGATGATGTGGGTGAGAAAACTTCGGACTACTCAATCGGCAAGAGCGTCGTTTACGTAGGCTTTCCTTGGACTGCCGCAGATCAAGCTTATGACGAATTTCGACGTCTCGCTGTCGAGTTTCGCGTCGGTTTTTATGAAGTTTCGGCAGACCCAGGTAGCGAAGAACTCTTTTTCCCTGGCGACAAACTTCGGCCTCCCTCTCAAGGCAAATGGCGAGAAGTGGCTGCTGACTTCCGCTCGGGTGATTTGAGCAAATACATTCCACAAAGCAAACCGCCCAAGCGCCGATGGTGGGACATTTTCCGGAGAAACCAATGAGCATCCTCGTAAACAAAGACACCAAGGCCCTCTCCCAACGGTAATGGGTCCTCTGCTCACCTCTATCGTAGCTTTGACGCTCCCTCCTCCCGCCGCAGCGCAGGATACGCCCTACCCTGCGCTCGAGGTGCTCGACGCCTTTCGTGACGGGTGCGGCGCGATTGAGGATCAGGCGGCGGCGTCTGCTTCGCTCGCTGCGGCTGGCTGGGAGGTTTCCGATCCCGCAGTCCAGCCGGTCGACCTTACCGAGTTCCTCGCCTTTGCTCGCGATGCAGGTGGGCGGGCCGTCACTGCTCAGGGCGGCTCGATGAGCGATATGGAAGTCTTCGAGAAAACCATTGCGGGCGAGCGTCTTTTCGTGGTGCTGTCCGAAGTGAAGATAGACGAAGTGCGCGTCACCGGGTGCCGCCTGTTCGACTTCGGTGAAACCCGCGCGATCCCCGCCGCGACCGTCACCGAATGGCTCGATCGTGAGTCGGTGAATGTGATCGATCGCCCCGAAGCACAAATCGCCGATTGGGAGCCGGGCACGCTCCCCGGCCATGACAGTTTCCAGCTGTTTTTCGTACCGACCGACAGCCCGGTCAAAGACGCGTTCAAGTTCGATGGCATAGCCCTAAAATCAGATACCGTAGGAGTCTCAGAATAATGTCCATCCTCGTCAACAAAGACACCAAGGTCATCACGCAAGGGATGACCGGCAACACCGGCACGTTCCACACGCAGCAGGCGCTCGATTACGGATCGAAGATGGTCGCAGGGGTAACGCCGGGCAAAGGCGGGACCGAGCATATCGGTCTGCCGCAGTTCAACACCGTGCGCGAGGCCAAAGAAGCCACCGGCGCGACGGCTTCGTGCATCTACGTACCCCCGCCCTTTGCCGCTGATGCGATTTGCGAGGCTATCGATGCCGAGATGGAACTGATCATCTGCATTACCGAGGGCATTCCCGTGCTTGATATGGTCAAGGCGAAGGCGGCGCTGACCGGCAGCAAATCGCGACTGATCGGCCCGAACTGCCCCGGCGTGCTGACCCCGGAAGAATGCAAGATCGGCATCATGCCCGGCAGCATCTTCAAGAAGGGCAGCGTTGGAGTGGTCTCGCGCTCTGGCACACTTACCTATGAAGCGGTGCATCAGACCACGATGGTTGGCCTTGGCCAGACCACCGCGGTCGGCATCGGCGGCGACCCGGTCAACGGCACCAACTTCATCGACGTGCTCGACCTGTTCCTGGATGATCCGGACACCAAGTCGATCATCATGATCGGCGAAATCGGCGGCAGCGCCGAAGAAGAAGCGGCCGAGTTCCTCAAGCAGGAAGCCGCCAAGGGCCGCAGCAAGCCGACAGTCGGCTTCATCGCTGGCCGCACCGCGCCTCCGGGTCGCCGGATGGGCCATGCAGGCGCCATCGTTTCCGGCGGCAAAGGCGGCGCTGACGACAAGATCGCTGCGATGGAAGATGCGGGCATCCGCGTATCGCCCTCCCCATCGGAATTGGGCACCACGCTCGATGCGATGCTGAAAGAAATGGCGTAACCTCTTCTCCCCACGGGAAAACCGCATGAACAAAGAAGCCCAGTCTTTCGTCCCTGATGCCTACGATCAGGAAGGCCCGCAGCCCGGTCCTTCCTGGGGCAATCCGAAATGGCTCGATCAGGTCAGCGACGCTGATGCCGATCTGACCACCGCGATGGACCCGACGCAGATGCGTGTCGTGGTCGAAAAGGCGGCGAAGGCGGCGGGCAAGTCTACCGATCCGATGGCGATCGAGCGCGCGGCGAGCCTTTCGATTGCGGCGATGACGCTGGTGCGGCTGTATCGTGTGCGCGGGCATATGGCCGCCGATCTCGATCCTCTGGGTCTTTCGACCAAACGCGAGGTGCCCCAGGATCTGACGCTCGAATTCCACGGCCTTGCCGGAAGCGAGAGCGAAGAAGTCTTCGTCGGCGGCGTGCTGGGTCTCTACTGGACCACGGTGGGCGAGCTTCATTCGGCGCTGAAAGCGACCTATTGCGGCAAGGTCGGGCTGGAATACATGCACATCGCCGACACCGAAGAACGGCGATTCCTGCAGGACAAGTTCGAAAGCCCCGGCGAGACGATCCAGTTCACACCTGAGGGCAAGAAAGCGATCCTAGCCGCTGTTTTGCGAGGCGAATTGTACGAGGAATTCCTCGGCAAAAAATATGTCGGGACCAAGCGGTTCGGCCTCGATGGCGGGGAATCGATGATCCCGGCGCTCGAAGCCGTCATCAAGCATGGCGGCAGCGATGGCGTGCGCGAAATCATCTATGGCATGGCGCATCGCGGACGGCTGAACGTGCTCGCGAATGTGATGGCCAAGCCATACAAGGTGATCTTCCACGAATTCTCCGGCGGATCGGCCAATCCTGAAGATGTCGGCGGATCGGGCGATGTGAAATATCACCTGGGCACCAGCACCGATCGCACCTTTGACGATGTCGAAGTGCACATGTCGCTCGTCCCCAACCCTTCGCACCTTGAGACCGTCAATCCGGTCGTGCTTGGAAAGAGCCGCGCGCAGCAGGCCGTCCGTGACGATCTGGATGACAAGCAGCAGGTGCTTCCCGTTCTGATCCACGGCGACGCGGCCTTTGCGGGGCAAGGCGTGGTGTGGGAAAGCCTCAGCCTCTCCGGCGTCAATGGCTACGACACCGGCGGCTGTCTGCACTTCATCATCAACAATCAGATCGGGTTCACCACCAGCCCGCGTTTTGCGCGCAACTCGCCTTATCCCAGCGATGTGGCGAAGGGCGTGATGGCACCGATCCTGCACGTCAATGGTGACGATCCAGAGGCGGTGACCTTCGCATGCAAGCTCGCGGTCGAGTACCGACAGAAATTCAATCGCGACGTCGTGATCGACATGTGGTGCTATCGCCGCTTTGGCCACAATGAAGGCGATGAGCCGAAATTCACGCAGCCGTTGATGTACGACGCGATCCGTGCGCATCCCAAGGTCTCCAAACATTACGAAAAAAGGCTGATCGAAGAAGGCGTGATCGAAGTGGGTCATCGTGACACGGTCGCTGCTGAGTTCAACGACCTGCTCGAAGAGGAATTTCAGGCAGCGAAAAGCTACAGCCCCAACGAAGCCGACTGGTTCGGCGGCCGATGGGCTGGCCTGAACAAGCCGGTCGATCCTGAAACGGCGCGGCGCAATGTCGATACGGCGATCGAGTCCAAGATGTTCGACTCACTCGGTCGCGCGCTTACCGAGGTTCCTGACGATCTGACGATCCACAAGACGCTGGGTCGCGTGCTCAAAGCCAAGCAGGAAATGTTCGACAGCGGCGAAGGGTTCGACTGGGCAACCGGCGAAGCGCTCGCTTTCGGCAGCCTCGTGATGGAGGGTTACGGCGTGCGGTTGTCGGGGCAGGATTCCGGGCGCGGCACTTTCTCGCAACGCCATGCTGTGTGGGTCGATCAGAAGGACGAGCGCAAATACATCCCGCTCACTACGCTGCCGCATGGCAAGTTCGAGGTGTATGACAGCACCCTGTCCGAATACGGCGTGCTCGGCTTTGAATACGGGTTCGCGATGGCCGATCCCAAGACGCTGGTTCTGTGGGAAGCGCAGTTTGGCGATTTCGCCAATGGCGCGCAGATCATGATCGATCAGTACATCGCGGCGGGCGAAGCCAAGTGGCTGCGCGCCAACGGCCTCGTGATGCTGCTGCCGCATGGCTATGAGGGTCAGGGGCCGGAGCACTCCTCCGCGCGGCTCGAACGGTTCCTGCAATTGTGCGCGAACGACAATATCCAGGTCTGCAACATCACCACCCCGGCGAACTATTTCCATGTGCTGCGCCGCCAGATGCTGCGTTCGTTCCGCAAGCCGCTGGTGATCATGTCGCCGAAGTCGCTGCTGCGGCATCCGATGGCCAAGAGCACGCGCGAGGAGTTCCTCGGCGACAACCACTTCATGCGGATCAAATCGGATCTGACCACGATCCCCGATGAGAAGATCAAACGGCTCGTGCTGTGCAGCGGCAAGGTCGCTTATGACCTGATCGAGGCGCGCGACAAGGCCGGCCTCAAGGATGTCTCGATCGTGCGGATCGAGCAGATTTATCCGTTTCCGGGTGAGCCGCTTTCGGTACGATTGAAGCGGATGACGAACCTTAAAGATGTCATCTGGTGTCAGGAAGAGCCGAAGAACAACGGTTCGTGGTTCTTTGTTGAATCGCACATCGAACAGTCGCTGACCGACGCGGGGCATGATGGGATGCGCCCGAGTTATGCCGGTCGCGATGCCTCCGCTTCGCCCGCGACCGGGCTCGCCAAGCGCCACACAGAACAGCAGGAAAAGCTGGTCGCCGAGGCACTTGGACTTTCAAAGTAATTCCACACAGCAGTCAGCAAGGGACTGAAGGAAAACGATTATGGCTACTGAAATCACAGTCCCGGCTCTGGGCGAGTCGGTAACCGAAGGCTCGATCGGCGAATGGCTGAAACAGCCCGGCGATGCGGTTGCGGCAGACGAACCGATCGTCAGCCTCGAAACGGACAAGGTCGCGGTCGACGTGCCCTCCCCGATTGCTGGCGTCATGTCCGAACACCGGGCCGAAGTCGGCGACACGGTTGAGGTCGGCGCGGTGATTGCGGTCGTCGAAGAAGGCGCATCTGCCAGCGCAGCTCCCGCTGCCAAGGCTGAAACGCCCGCACCGGCCGCGGCGAAGGAAGCACCGAGCGAAGACCTGCAGGCCGCAGCGCAAACGCTTTCGCCAGCCGTCCGCCGCGCGGTGCTGGAACACGGCGTCGATCCCTCGACGATCAAGGGCACCGGCAAAGATGGCCGCCTGACCAAGGAAGACGTGCTCGCCGCTGCTAAAGCCAAGAGCGATCCGGCCCCGGCAAGCACCCCGGCTCCCTCGCCTTCCCTCGCTCCAGCAGCGAGCGGCGAACGCCGCGAGGAACGGGTCAAGATGACCCGCATGCGCCAGACCATCGCCAAGCGCCTGAAAGGCGCGCAGGAAGAGGCAGCACTGCTCACCACCTTCAACGATTGCGACATGAGCGCGGTCATCGAAGCGCGGACGAAGTACAAGGATCTGTTCGCCAAAAAGCACGACATCCGCCTCGGCTTCATGGGCTTTTTTGCCAAAGCCGCCTGCCTCGCGCTGAAAGACGTGCCCAGCGTGAACGCCTACATTCAGGGCGATGAGATCGTCTATCACGACTATGTCGATATCTCTGTTGCCGTGTCAGCGCCCAATGGCCTTGTCGTGCCTGTGATCCGCGATTGTCAGGACAAGGGCTTCGCTCAAATCGAGAAAGACATCGCCGACTTCGGCAGCCGTGCCAAGGAGGGCACGCTGACCATGGCCGACATGACCGGCGGCACCTTCACCATCTCCAATGGCGGTGTGTTCGGATCGCTGATGTCGACCCCGATCATCAACCCGCCGCAGAGCGCCGTGCTGGGCCTCCACCGCATCGAAGACCGTCCGGTTGCGGTCAATGGCGAGGTCGTGATCCGCCCGATGATGTATTTGGCGCTCAGCTATGACCACCGCCTGATCGACGGGCGTGAAGCTGTGACGGCGCTAAAGATCATCAAGGAAGCGATCGAAGATCCCACCCGGATGCTGATTGATTTGTAAGGCAGCGACGCGATGAGCATGATCCTCTATCTGCGGCGGGCAAGCGATGAAGACATCGCACGCATCGAGTCCGACCCGGAGTCGACCGCTGCGTTTTTCTTCGCTGAAACTGCCCATGCGGACGGAGACCTTATCGATTTTGACAAGGCTTGGCAGGCGGTGCACTTCACCCTTTCGGGATCGGAGTATGAAAGCGAAAGCCCGCTTGGAGCGATGCTATCACAAGGGCGCACGATCGGGATCGATCTTGGCTACGGCCAACCGTGGATCATAACATCGGACCGCATGCGAGCGTTCAGCGAAGCGCTCTCGGCGATGACAGATGATGACATCCGGCAACGCTATGATCCTGCCGCGATGGTTACCAACGATGTTTACATTGCGGACGCCTTTGCGGACGAACCCGAAGAGGGATTGCACTACTTGATGCAAGGAATTCCGGCATTACGTCGGTTTGCAAACAAATGCGCCGAAACAGGGTCTTGTGCCCTCGTGGCGATTTCCTGACGAGTAAACGAGATATCTGATGGCTGAATACGACTACGATGTCCTTGTTATCGGCGCTGGCCCGGGCGGCTATGTCGCTGCGATCCGTGCGGCGCAGCTGGGGTTGAAAACCGCTTGTGCGGAAAGCCGCGAGACGCTTGGCGGAACCTGCCTCAATGTCGGATGCATCCCGTCCAAGGCGCTGTTGCATGCCTCCGAATTGTTCGAAGAGGCCGAGGGCGGTCATTTCGCGACCTGGGGCATCGACGCCAAGGCGACATTCGACCTCTCCAAGATGATGGCGGAGAAGACCAGCGCGGTCGGCGACCTCACCAAGGGCATCGAATTCCTGTTCAAGAAGAACAAAGTCGACTGGAAGAAGGGCCACGCGGCGTTCGAAGACGCGCATACCGTCAAGATCGGCGATGAAATGGTCACCGCAAAGGACATCGTCATCGCGACCGGCTCCAGCGTTACTCCCCTCCCTGGCGTCGAGGTCGACAACGATAAGAAGCGGATCGTTGACTCCACCGGCGCGCTGGAACTTGAAGAGGTGCCCGAGCACCTCGTCGTGATCGGCGGCGGCGTGATCGGCCTCGAACTCGGCAGTGTCTGGCGACGTCTCGGTGCAAAGGTCACGGTCGTCGAATTCCTCCCGCAAATCCTCCCCGGCATGGACGAGGAAGTGCGCAAGGAAGCGAACAAGATTTTCAAGAAGCAGGGTCTTGAGTGGATGCTCGGCCACAAGGTCACCGGCGCTCAGGTCAAGGGTAGGAAGGTCACGCTGACCATCGAGAAGGCCGAAGGCGGTGACGAGCAGACGCTTGAAGCGAGCCATGTGCTTGTCTCAATCGGTCGGCGTCCGAACACCGATGGCCTGGCGCTCGACAAGGCGGGCCTTCAGGTCAACAATCGCGGCCAGATCGAGATCGACCACGACTTCCGCACCAAGGTTGATGGCGTATGGGCGATCGGCGATGTCGTGCCCGGCCCGATGCTTGCGCACAAGGCCGAGGATGAAGGCGTCGCTGTGGCCGAGAACATCGCCGGTCAGACCGGCATCGTGAACCACGATGTGATCCCGAATGTTGTTTACACCACTCCGGAGATTGCCGGTGTCGGCCTGACACAGGAAGAAGCGATCGAGAAAGCGGGCGGCGACAAAAAGGCAGTCAAGGTCGGCAAGTTCCCGATGATGGCCAACAGCCGCGCCAAGGCGAACCGCGATACGGACGGCTTCGTCAAGGTGATCGCCGATGCCGAGACCGACCGCGTGCTGGGCGTGTGGATGATCAACTCGCTTGCGGGCACGATGATCGCGCAGGCCGCGCAGGCGATGGAATTCGGCGCGACGTCGGAAGACATCGCCTACACCTGCCACGCACACCCGACCCATGCCGAAGCCTTCAAGGAAGCGGCGATGGCAGTGCAAGGCAAGCCGATTCATATGTAATTCGGAGTATTCGAGATGGCCCGTTCAGTTGCGATAATCGGAGCGGGTCAGATCGGCTTCGCGGCTGCGCGGGTTTTCCTCGCCAAAGGTTGGAATGTTCGGGTGCTCGCGCGCTCGCGGCCCCAATGGCTGGCACCCGAGATGCGGTTTGAAAGCTACAACCTCGGTGAGACGACCGTACCGCAAGCCGATGTGGTGCTCGACAGCATAGCTTTCGATGCCGAGGACGCTGCGCGCTACGATCCCGAAGCGGTAGGCCGCCTGATCGTCGTTTCGTCGGCGAGCGTCTATTGCGATGGTGAGGGCCGCACTCTCGATGAAGCCGCGCAGAACGGCTTTCCCGAATTCGACGGACCGATTGCTGAGGACCAGACCACGATCGCGCACGGTCCCGACACCTACTCGACGCGAAAGGTGCGTATGGAGAACACCGCGCGCGAATTGTTCGGCGACCGCGCGACTATCCTTCGTCCCTGCGCGATATACGGCCCACATTGCCGCCATCCGCGCGAATGGTGGTTCGCCAAACGCCTGATCGACGGGCGAACGCAGATTCCATTGGCGCTGAACGGGGAGAGCCGTTTCCAGACGAGCGCGGCTGACGCAATCGGCCGCTTCGCCGAATTCGCTTCCGACCGGGGCCTCGGCGGCGTTTACAATATAGCCGATGCGGACGCGCCTTGCGTCCTTGAGATCGGGCACACGATTGCGGAAATCTGGGGAGCGGACGCGCAGTTCGTGCCGGTAGACGGGTATCCTGACGGAGCCGTCGGGCGCACACCATGGTCAGTCCCTGCCCCGTATCTCGTTTCCAACGAAAAGGCTCGTGCGGCAGGCTTCGAGGGATCCGAGCGCTATGCCGAGAGCGCCAACGAGGCGATCCTCGCCTTGAAAAACGATCCCCCGCAAGACTGGCGCGCCGCCTTCCCGCAGCTGGCCGCCTATCCGTGGGATATGTTCGACTACGAAGCCGAAGACCGGTTTTTCGACGAACGACATTAGTTCGCGGTCAGTCGGGCTTGCGATAGATCGGCGAGCCGTATTATTGACGTAACTCAGTGATACGGATGAGGGACTGATATCGTGACAATCAAAACCATGCTCGCCGCGCTTGCGGCCACCGCCCCAGCTCTTGCGCTGGCCCATTCACCTGCCGCCGAAGCAAGCGCTCCGACACAAGCGGTGCCGGCTGCGGTCGACGCGGTCGCCAAGCAGGCGTTGGAACAGCCCAACATCGCCGGGATCGGCGTTGCCCGAATAGAGGATGGCGCAGTGGTCTGGACCGGATACTGGGGCGAGCAGTCACCCGGCGTTCCCGTGTCTGGGAGAACCGCCTTTAACACCGCCTCTGTCGCCAAGACGATCATCGCGGAAACCGTGCTGCGGCTCGCTGATCAGGGGCGCATGTCGCTCGATGATTCGATCGCCGAGCACTACACGCACCCGCAACTTGGCGAAGACCCGCGCTATGCGACGCTCACCCCGCGCATGCTGTTGTCGCACCAGGCCGCACTGAAAAACTGGCCGTGGATGTATGACGACAATCGCCTCGCCTTTACTGCCGATCCCGGCCAGGGCGAGACGAGTTATTCCGGCGCGGGGATCGAGATTGTCATGCGCTATCTCGAAGCGCGTTTCGGCACGGTCTACCCCGAACTGGCGAAGGAAGTGGTGTTTGAACCGCTCGGTGTCGAAGGCATGACAGTCGCGAGGGATCAATGGCTTGAAGGCCGCGTCAGCGAGCCACGGGGCGGTGACGGGACAGTATACCCGCCCTTCACCCGCAGCGGCGACGATAACCTGATCGAGATCGGTGAGTACTCCGCAGCCGACAACCTGTATGCGACGGTTCCGGGCTATGCGCAGCTGCTGGTCAAACTGATCGACGGGACCGGCCTCTCACCAGAAATGCGCGCCGAGCGTGCCAAGCTGCTATCGAGCTCCGACAGTGAAATGGGATATTTCTGCATCGCCGACCCCGCCGATTGCCCTGATCCGATCGGCTACGGTGTGGGATGGGGCCTGTTCGGGGAGCCGGATCGCACCGTACTCAATCATGGCGGCAACGACTTCGCCGAGCACGCGCAGGTCTATTTTATTCCCGAAACGCGGGAAGGTCTGGTGCTGTTCGTCAACGGCGGAAATGCTTTTCCGACGGGTATTGATATCATTCTGGCGGTTGACCCGGAGCTGCGAATGGCGAAACACTTCGAGGCGTTGATCAAGAAGATGCGCGAACAGGGGGGCGGCTGAGCTTCCCGCTTGGGAGAACGATGGCCTATCCGCAACTGACCGACAAACCGGGCGCGCTGGAAACCGCCGCGGCGATCCGTGCGGGCGAGTTCAGTCCTGTCGAAGCGGTTGATGCTGCGATATTGCGGATCGAGCACTTCGATGCCGAGATCAACGCGCTGGCCGTGCCGAATTTCGAGCGCGCGGTGGAGGCTGCCAAGGCGCTCGATGGCAAGTTTCCACGCCGGGACCAGCCGCTGTTCGGCGTGCCGATGACGGTCAAGGAAAGCTTCGATGTCGAAGGGCTGCAATCGTGCTGGGGGCATGAACGCCTGACCGATTACGTCGCTCTGCGCGATGCCGATCTTGTCAGGCGTCTGAAAGCGGCGGGCGCGATTATCCTTGGCAAGACCAACGTGCCGATCGACCTGTCGGATTGGCAATCGCACAATGCGGTCTATGGCCGCACATACAATCCGCACAACCATGATCGCTCTCCCGGCGGCTCGTCGGGCGGCAGTGCAGCGGCGGTCGCCAGCGG
>JBCCBW010000014.1:0-89817 GCA_039033835.1 Pseudomonadota bacterium | reverse complement strand
TTCCTGTAGCAATGTCTTGTTTTTGAAGGTGGCTCAAACCGGCGGCTGCCGCATGAGCGTTTGCGAGAGGCAGAAACGCAAGCAGCGTCGTAGAATCGGATCGATTTTTGGTGCAAGATGATTAGGGGATTGAATTCATTGGCATAGGCGGCGTATGGTTGATGGAAGGGCGCGCTGACGCAGCTTTGTTTAAACACGCAGCGGTTTGGATGCCTTGATTTGGGACACGCCTTGCCGCGCGTTCTTTTCAAGCTGCGTTCAGCTTGTAAGGTGCACCGTGAGGTGGTAGTTCATAAAACGATAACGAGAGCGAAAAAGCTCCGAACGGCCGCATCTGTAAATTCAGCGCTCTGAGTGGGGCGATCCCTTAGTGGATTAAGTGTGGAGCTGTGTAATGAAACTTCCCGTAACAACTTTGGCGCTGGCTGTGGCTCTTGGGGCACCGTCTGCTGTGCTCGCAAGCCAGATCGACCCTGAGCGTGAAGCTCAGCTGCTGTGCGATCTCGCAGAAATTTGCGACGACGTTGCCAATTCCGAGCGTGACCGTGAAGGTGCCGTGCAGGATGGGGTGGAAACACGCTCGATCATGGGTGTCGATGCCGTCAACAATGCCGCTCGCCCGGCGACGCGTCCGGCAAGCAGCCGCGCCACGACCCGCCGTCCAACTCGCGCGAATGTGACGCGCCGTGCAACCAGCAACCGCGGGGTTCGCGGCAGTGGGCGCGGTGTCACGGCTCCTGCGGTCGAAGTGACCGATGAGATGAAGGAAAAGATCGCGGGCCGCTCTCAGCTGTTCGTGACCTTTGGCCTCAATTCCGCTGATCTTACGCCCGCTGCGAAGAGCGAGATTTCAACCCTCGTCAGCGTGATGAACAAGGCTGAAGAAGCGGGCAAGGTCATGCGCCTGCGTATCGAAGGCCACACTGATGCGACCGGCTCCGATTCGTATAATTTGAGCCTGTCGGACAAGCGTGCTGCATCGGTACGCGCCGCTCTGATCGAGGCGGGGGTCAATCCCGAGCAACTCGAATCCAGCGGCTATGGCAGCACCAAGCCGCTGGATGGCACCAAGCCGACCGACGGAGCCAATCGCCGTGTCGAAGCCGTGGTGATCGACTGATTGGCACCTTTCCGGGGGGGGTAGGGTGTGAAAACGCTTGAAGAACTGCTGACGCCTGTTTCGGACGAAGCTCCGGCTGGCGAAGACATGGACGAAAGCATCGAGTTCGACCGCCTGCGCGGCGCGTTCGAGATCAACTTTCCCATTGATGCCCGCGTTGTCGAGCCCGACCCCGATTCACCCGAGCCGGACGCGGTCGACTGGAGTGAGCTGCTCGAACTGATCGAAGGGCTGAGCGACAAGACTAAGGATTTGTTTCTGACGGTTGCCTATGCGCGCAGCGGTTTCGTATTGCGTGATCCCGACGTCGTAGATCGTGGCTTGAAGTTCACAGCGGGCCTGCTCGAGGATTTCTGGGATAGCGCCTACCCGACGACGGACGGCGATTATGGACCAGAGGGCCGCTCGCTGATCTGTCAGGATTTGGCCAAAATGGGTGCCTTTGCGCTGCCGTTCCTTGAATTGCCGCTGCTCGATGACGGGCGCGGTACTGTGACCGCAGACCAACTGCGCGAGGCCGACGATCTCGGCGCTTCGGCGGACGGTTATCCCGAAGTCATGCGCATGCTTGATCAGATGGATGACGAGAAGAAACCGGAAACGGTGGAGCTGCTCGAATCCTATCTCGACTCGATCGCGCGGATCGAGGCTGCCCTGCGCGAAAAGGGCGAAGGCGAAGCGCCGGATTTCAGCACAACGCGCGATTATATCGACGTGGTCAAGACCGCCTACACCAAGCTCTCCGGTCTGGGTGGTGGTGAAGAGGGCGAGGCAGCGGAAGGCGAAGAGGCGGATGCCGGCCTCGGCGACGCCGGCGCTGGCGGCCCGGCCTTTGGCGGGGCGGTGCGATCTCGCGACGATGTGATCAAGGCGCTCACTGCAGTTGAACAATATTACGACCGGGCAGAACCCGGCCACCCTGTCAAAGTCGCGGTTGCAAGGCTGCGTGGCTGGGTGACGAAAGACTTTATGGAAATCCTGGAAGACATTGTTCCCGGTAGCGTCGATGAAGCGAAAAACGTTTTGCTTGAACGTCGCGATATGGAATATTGAAAACACCGATAACAAAAACTTCCCGGGTTCGTGACCGATTCGAAAATCCAACGGGGCCGGGGTGGGTCCGGTTCAAGTTGAGCTGAAAGAGGGAAGTATACATGTCAGATTCAGGGCAAAAATTCATCAACCGGAATCGCAAGCCGCGCGTCCACATTTCTTACGACGTGGAAACCTATGGGGCGCGCAAGTCGGTTGAGCTGCCATTTGTAATGGGCGTGATTTCCGATCTCTCCGGCAAGAGTGAAGTTGCCAAAAAAGATCTTAAGGATCGCGAGTTTTCCGAATTCGATGTCGACAATTTCGACAAGCGCATGGCAGCAATCGCTCCGCGTGCAGCGTTCATCGTGGACAACGAAATCGAAGGCGAGGGCAAGCTTGGCGTCGATCTGACGTTCAAGAAGATGGAAGATTTCGAGCCGGGCAAGATTGCCGAAAACGTGCCTGCGCTTGCGAAACTGCTCGAAGCGCGGCAGCAGCTCAATGACTTGCTGATCATGATGGACGGCAAGCAGGATGCGACCGAACTGCTCGACAAGGTTCTGAAGGATGAGAACCTGCTCAAGGCGCTGAGCGACGCCAAGGGCGAAGAGGCCGCTGCCCCTGCCGCCGACGGAGCAACAGAAGAATAATCAGCGCCGTGGGCGCCTGCGGGCGCGACGACGTGTGTATTTCAAATTGGAGGAATAGATGGCGACCGATGCATCCAAGGTAGAGGGCCAACAGTCCGAAGCCATTGAGTTCGATGAATTCGCTGAGCTGATCCAGCGCGATTTCAAACCGCGCAGCGATGAGAGTGCCGACAAGATCAAGGGCGCTGTTCAGACACTGGCGCAACAGGCGCTGCAGGACGCGACCCGCATCAGCGATGACGTTTTCTCGACCGTCGATGCGATGGTTGCGGAAATTGACCGCAAACTGTCACAGCAGATGAATGCGATTTTGCATAACCCCGAATTCCAGGAACTGGAATCGGCGTGGCGCGGGCTCGATTATCTGGTTTCGGGCAGCGAGACGGGCCAGGATCTGAAAATCCGTGTGATGAACATCAGCCGGTCCGAACTGTCGTCGATGTTCAAGCAGTATCGCGGTACTGCGTGGGATCAGAGCCCGCTGTTCAAGAAGATTTACGAGCACGAATTCGGTCAGCTCGGCGGCACGCCCTATGGCGCGTTCGTTTGCGACATGCATTTCGACCATTCGTCGAAAGATCTCGCGGTCATGAAGGGTCTCGCCCGGATCGGGGCTGCGGCGCATGCTCCGATGATTGCAGCGGCGGACTCCAACCTGATCGGCATGGATGACTGGACGGAGGTCTCCGATCCGCGCGACCTCGCCAACCGCTTTGACACGACCGAGCACATGGCTTGGAACTCGTTCCGCAGCTCGGACGATTCCAAGTATCTTGCGCTCACGATGCCGCGCATCCTTGGCCGTCAGACCTATTCGGTGAATGACAACCCGATCGAGGAGTTCGCATTCGAAGAGGTCACCGATGGCGAGCATGACAAGCACCTGTGGGTGAACTCGGCCTACGCGCTGGGCGTGCGGATCAATTCGGCATTCCGTGAATATGGCTGGTGCACCCGCATCCGCGGGGTTGAATCCGGCGGAACGGTAACCGACCTGCCGATGGCGACATTCCAGACCGACGAAGGCGGTGTGGATCAGAAATGTCCGACCGAAGTGGCGATTTCCGATCGCCGCGAAGCCGAGTTGTCAGAGCTGGGTCTGATGCCGCTGATCCACCGCAAGGGCACGACCGATGCGACCTTCATCGGCGCGCAGACGACGCACAAACCTGCAAAATATGACGATCCCAACGCCACCGCGAACGCGCGGCTTGCGGCGCGTCTTCCGTACCTGTTCGCCAGCTGCCGTTTCGCGCACTATCTCAAGTGTATGGTCCGCGACTGGGTGGGTGGAACGCGTGAAGGTCCGCAATTGCAGGCTGATCTGAGCGATTGGGTTCACCAGTATGTGACGGCGGATCCCGATTCCTCGTCAGAAGAGACCAAGGCACGTCTGCCGCTCAAGCGCGCAGAAGTCTCGGTAGAACCGGATCCTGAGAATCCGGGGTACTATAAGAGCCGCTTCCTGTTTGTACCGCACCACCAGTTGGAAGGTATGGATGTGAGCGTCAGCATGGTGTCGCAGCTTCCCCAGGGACAGTAATTAGACTGCTTTGGGTTTCACAATCAGACGTGAATCAATGGAGAAAATGAATGGAAGTCTCAACATTCCTGAAGCTTGACGGCATCGAAGGCGAAGCCGTTGACGATGGTCACGCGAATGAGATCAAACTGAGCAGCTGCAGCTTCTCGGCTTTTAACTCGTCGTCCTACAACAACGCTTCGAAAACCGTTTCGAAGGGTCAGGCCAACATGGGCGACATCGCCGGAACGAAGGAAGTCGATAAAACCTCGGTTTCCCTGTTCAAGGCATGCGCATCGGGCAAAGTCATTCCCAAGGGCGTGATTTCGTTCCAGTCGAACGTTGGCGACGACAAGAAGATCGATTTCCTCAAGTATGAGCTCGATAACGTCGTGATCAACAGCTACAATTTCTCGGCATCTGGTATGGCCGACGAAAGCTTCTCGTTGACCTATGCGAAGATCAAGCAGATCTACGACCAGCGTGACGAAAAAGGCACGTCCAAAGGCAAGGTCGAAGGCTTCTTCGACGTTCTGCTGAACAAGGCGGGCTAAGGCGCATTCGCGCTAAGGCACGTTATGGCACAAGCTGATGAATTGCTCGCTGGTGGCGATATTGCCGGTGCACGCAAACAGTTGATCGAAGAGGTACGTGCGAATCCGGGAGATATCCCAATTCGCATGTTCCTCTTCCAGATCTTCGCGTTGCTCGGTGAATATGATCGCGCCAAGGCGCAGCTCGAAACCATCGCAAAGCTGGATCCGGAGGCTCGCATGCTTGCGGTCGCCTACAACCAGTGCATGGATGCAGAAGAGGTGCGCAGTGCGGTCTTCGCTGGCGAGCAACCAGCCCCGATGTTGGCGGATGTCGACTGGGGACCGAAGCTTGTGGAGGCATTGCAGGCGCGTCAGAAAGGCGCCGACAATGCCGATGCGTTGTACGGCGAGGCGTTCGACGCCGCACCGACCAGCGCAGGCACCACGGATACCGGTATCGAATTCGAGTGGATGGCGGATGCCGACCCTCGGTTCGGTCCGGTAACTGAGGCGATCATTGCCGGGCGTTACGGGCTGCTGCCGTTCGCTGCGCTTGAATCGCTTGTGATCATCGCGCCGCAGGATTTGCGCGATACGATCTGGATTCCGGCCGAATTCGGCATGACACAAGGCGCGCGCGTGGCTGGCTTCATTCCGGCCCGCTATCCTGGCAGCGAAGCGTCCGACGACACAGCCGTAGTCCGCGGTGTCGCGACCGATTGGGTCGGCGATGATGACAGCGGGCATTGCGTCGGACACCGCGTCTTCACGTTCTCCGACGGATCGGAGCTGCCCTTGCAGCAATTGCGCAAAGTCGAGTTCCGTACCGCCTGATCATGTCCGTCAAAGTCCGCCTTACGCCGACGCTTTTTGACAAGCTTGCTTCCGGCAACGATTTTGGCGGACTGTCTGCTGAAAACGATATGCCGACGGTCGCACGTGAGGATTTTCGCAACTTCGCGGTCGCCAATGTCGAGCGTTTCACCGAGAAGTCTTTGCGTGCCTCGATCCGTCGCGATCTTGCTTGGCTGCTCAATACGATATCGTTTGAATCCGCGCAGGACATTTCGGACCATCCCGAAGTGCAAAGCTCGGTCCTGAATTTCGGGGTGCGTGATTTTGCCGGGCGCACGGGCGGCGTCGCCGCCGAGCGTGAACAGGCCCGCGAAATCCGCAAGGCAATTCGCCGGTTCGAACCCCGACTCGATCCCAAGACCTTGCGCGTCGAGCCACAAGGCCGGGCCGACAGCCCTGGCAAGGTCTGTTTCATGATCGAAGGCGAAATTCTTGGCGGACCGCAAATAATGCCGATCCGCCTGCGCACCGATGTCGATATGGAAAGCCAGACGGTCGAGGTGAGCGAATAATGGACCCCCGGCTGATCGATTTCTACGAAGCCGAGCTCGAATACCTCCGGGCGCAATCGCTCGAATTTGCAGAAACGCATGAGACGGTCGCTACCCGCCTCGGCCTGAACAGCACCGACCGCGACCCCTATGTCGAGCGCCTGCTTGAAGGTGTCGCGTTCCTTTCCAGCCGCGTCCACCTCAAGATAAACGATCAGTTTCCCGAATTCACGCAGCATCTGCTGCAAGCGGTGCAGCCGCATTACCTTGCGCCGACGCCGTCGATCTGCATCGCCGCGTTCGAACCGACGCCAGGCGATCCAGGGCTGCTGACTGGACACAAAGTGCCGCGTCGCACTCGGCTGACGGCAGAACCAGCGCCGGGATCGAAAACGCTGGTATTCTTCGAAACCGGCCACGAGGTGACGTTGTGGCCGCTCCGCCTGACCGGGGCCGAATATATCGGCAGCCGCGCGGCAGCATCGAAATATGCGGCCAAAGCGGGTGTTCGTGCACAAGCGGCGCTGACCCTTCGGATCGAGCCGCAGGACGGCATTGAGCTGTCAAAGGTTCAAGCCGATGATCTGGATATCTATCTTGATGGCGGGGAGGCGGTCCCCAATGAACTGCACCGCCAGATTGCCGGTGAAGCGGTGGCCGTGGTCGCGCGCCCGCTCGATTCCACCGATGACGATTTCGCGCTGCTTGATCTGCCGGTGCAGCATGGGTTCGGCCACGAATGCGGGCTGCTGCCTTCGGACGGGCGCACGCTGGGGGCCTATCGCACACTGACCGAATATTTCGCCTGTCCGGAGCGTTTTCGCTTCATCAAGCTGCGCGATCTTCGCAAGGCGCTGCGCCTGTCCGACAAGGCGATCGAGATCACGATCCTGTTCTCGCGCTCGTCCGATGTGCTGGTACAATCGGTCAATGAGCGCAATTTCAAACTGTTCGCCTCGCCCGCGATCAACCTGTTCGAAAAACAGCTAAGCCGCATTCCGTTCAGCGACACCGAGCATCATTTCAAGGTAGTGGCCGATCGCGACGGCCCGCTGGAATACGAAGTGTTTCGCTTGCTGAATGTGCAGGCTTTTGATCGCGACAATCAGGATCCGCGAGAGGTTGCTCCGCTCTATTCGTTCGGTTCGCTTTTATACGATTATCGCTCTGCCCTGTTCTATACGACCAGCATCAATATGCGCCGTCTTTCGCGTAAGGAGCGACGGCTGCGCAAACGCGAAGACTATATCGGGACCGATATGTATCTCTCGCTAACCAGTCCGGGCGATCCTTCGCGGTTGGAGTCGATCCACGATATTGCTCTGCGCGCGCTGGTGACCAATCGCGAACTGCCGATGGAGCTTAAGTTTGCAGGCGACAGTCACCTGTCTGCTCCCGGGATACCCGCGCGGGCAATCAAGGTGGTGCGCTCACCCAGCGCGCCGCTGCCGCCGTTGGGGCTGGGCGATGCTGCGTGGCGGGTTATCGGGCATCTCACCCCGAACTACGCGACTCTTGTGAGCGAGGGCGGCGAAGATGGCGAGATGCTGCGCAACCATCTCGCGCTGTATGGTCGGCCTGACGATCCGGTGATGCGATCACAGATCGACGGCATCACTTCGGTCAAGGGCACGCATGTGACGCGGCGCGTACCTGGTCTTGGCCGGATGGCGCTGGCTCGGGGCCTAAAGATCAATATCGATCTGGATGATGCGGCGTTCGACCAGTCGCGCATGTTCCTGTTTACCGCCGTGGTGGAACGGTTCTTGAGCGGTTTCGTGACCGTCAATTCCTTCACCGAAACCCATTTCAAATCCAAGCTGCAAGGGGAGGTTGCTTCATGGCCACCGAGGATCGGCAGGCGCGAGCCTATCTGACCTTTGCCGAGGAAGCGGCGAAGAAACCGAAGCGTTTCAGCCTGTTTGCGCTGGTGCGGGGCCTTTCGGCGCGGGCAATGGACAAACCGCCGGTGGGTCGCAGCAAGCTGCCCTCGCAGGATATCGTCCACCTGCGCCAGATCCCGCATACCCACTTTCCCGCCCCGACCTTGGGCGAAGTCGAGATCAAGAAGGGGCGTGCAGAGGCAGGCGGATACTGGCTGGGCCTAACCGGCCCGATGTCGCCACTGCCGCTGCATTTCACCGAATTCGCCGCCTATGAGCGAAAGTATGCCAAGGCGAAGCCGTTCGGCGAATTTCTCGACATGCTGGCCGGGCGGTTCCTGCAATTGTTCTATCGCGCATGGGCCGTCACCCAGCCCGCGGTGCAGGCCGACCGGCCCGAACATGATCGGTTCGCGAGCTATGTCGAGCGTCTGACCGGAGCAACCGAAGGGGCCGGGGCGACCAGCGCGTTTCCGGCGGTCAGCCGGTTGCATTATGCCGCGCTGTTTGCCTCGCGTCGCAGCGCAGGCGCGATCGAAGGCGGGCTGCAGCATCTGCTCGGCCTGCCGGTCGAATTACGTGAATACATGCCAGTGCAGCAGCACATCGAACGCGGCGATCAGACCCGCCTGGGCAGGCAGCACAGCGCGCTTGGCGAAGCGGTTCTGGGCGCGCGGGTCTTCATGGTGACGGATAATTTCGAAGTGCGCATCAATGCGCGTAACTTGTCCGACTTCCGCCAGCTCCAGCCCGATGGTGGGATGTTCAAGGTCGCAGCCGAAGCGCTCGATGCGCTCGCGCCCTCGCATCTCGAATGGACCATCACGCTGTGCCTGCCGCAATCCAAGGTGAAGCCCGCGCGGCTCGATGGACAGGCGCGGCTCGGCTGGTCCTCTTGGGTTGGCGAGGACCCGAGGACCGCCGCCAATGACGATTTACGAACCGACGTACATTTGCGCCGCTCAGCGATGAAATACCGCGCTGGTGCAAGCTCTTAAGGGGGAAATGCGATGACCGAGATTAGCCGTTCCGCGCTGTTTGGGCGCCTTAATCCGACTGCGTTGAAGGCCATCGAGAGCGCCACGGGCTTCTGCAAGATGCGCGGCAACCCTTATGTGGAGCTGGTCCATTGGATGCACATCCTGTTGCAGGATGCGCAGAACGATCTCGCCGCGATCCGCAGCGCGTTCAATATCGACGACACGCAGCTGGCGCGTGACACCGTGCAGGCGCTTGACGCGTTGCCGCGTGGTGCCAGCGCCATCTCGGATTTCTCGCCGCAGATCGAGGAAGCGATCGAGAAAGGGTGGCTTTACGCCTCGCTGCAATTCGGCGCGGCTAAAGTGCGCACGGGGCACCTGCTCTACGGGATGCTCAAGACGCAGACGCTGAAAAACGCGCTACAGAACATCAGCCTGGAGTTTCGCAAGGTCGATGCGAACCGGCTCGCGAGCGATTTCGAGGGGATCACCAAGAGTGCGACCGAGACAACGCAGGTTTCGGGCGGCGCGAGTGATGCTGGCGGCTCCGGTGATGCGGGACCTGGCGGCGTTCCGGCGGGCGAAGGCGGCGCTCTCGAACAGTTCTCGGTCGACCTCACGCAGCAGGCGCGCGACGGCAAGATCGAGACGATCATCGGACGCGATGCCGAGGTGCGGCAGATCATCGATATCCTGCTGCGCCGCCGTCAGAACAACCCGATCCTTGTCGGGGAAGCGGGTGTGGGCAAAACCGCCGTGGTGGAGGGCTTTGCCAAGCGGATCGCCGAGGGAGACGTGCCGCCTTCGTTGCAAGGCGTGACGCTGCGCGCTCTCGACATCGGCATGATGCAGGCTGGCGCGAGCGTGAAGGGCGAGTTCGAAAAGCGCCTGCGCTCGGTAATCGACGAGGTCGAGGGGTCGGCTACGCCAATCATTCTGTTCATCGACGAAATTCACACGCTGGTCGGCGCTGGTGGCCAGGCGGGGACGGGCGACGCGGCCAACCTGCTCAAACCGGCATTGGCACGCGGAAATCTGCGGACACTGGGTGCGACGACCTATGCCGAATATCGCCAATATTTCGAGAAAGACCCGGCGCTGACGCGGCGGTTCCAGACGGTCGATATCGGCGAACCCGATCGCGACAAGGCGATCCTGATGATCCGCTCGATCGCGCCGATGATGGAGAACCATCACGAAATCGTTGTACTTGACGAGGCGGTCGATGCGGCGGTTACGCTGTCGCAGCGTTACGTTCCTGCGCGCCAGCTGCCCGACAAGGCGGTGAGCCTGCTCGACACCGCTGCCGCACGAGTGGCCGTCTCGCAGCATACCACCCCCGCGCGGGTGGAGGATCGGGCGCGCAAGCTCGAACTGCTCGAGGTGGAACGCGAGGTGGTGGAGCGTGAACGCGGCTCGCAATATCGCTCGGACGATCGGCACGAAAAGATCGTCGCGGAGATCGAGGAAGCGAAAGCCGCTCTAGAAGAAGCCGAAGCGAAGTGGGAGCGCGAGAAGGAGGCACTCGCCAAAGTTGTCGAAGCCCGTCAGGTCTTGAGCGCATTGCGCGGTGCTGCCGAAGCGCCTGCTGCTGAAGAAACAGAAAACGAGGGTTGCGAGCCCGCCGCCGAGGAAGCTGCGCCAGCCGAAGCGTCCGCAGCACCAGACATCACCGAGGAGGACGCAGAAGCTAACCTCGCCGCCGCGCTTACCGCGCTGGACGAAGCGCAAGGCGATGATCCGATGGTTTTCGGCGTTGTCGATAGCGACGCTGTCTCCGCTGTTGTCGCCGACTGGACCGGCATTCCCGTTGGCCGGATGGTGAAGGACGAGATCAAATCGACGCTCGATCTCGCTGATCGCATGAAGGAACGCGTGATCGGTCAGGATCACGCGATGCATGCGATCGCCAAGCGTATCCAGACCAGCCGCGCCAAGCTCGACAACCCCAACAAGCCGGTCGGCGTGTTCATGCTGTGCGGTCCCTCGGGCGTGGGTAAGACCGAGACCGCCGTTGTCCTTTCCGAGCTGCTGTTCGCAGGTGAGGAATCGATGATCACCATCAATATGAGCGAGTTTCAGGAGGCGCACACCGTCTCCACGCTCAAGGGCGCACCGGCGGGCTATGTCGGCTACGGGCAGGGCGGCGTTCTTACCGAGGCTGTGCGGCGCAGGCCCTATTCAGTGGTGCTGCTCGACGAGGTCGAGAAGGCGCACCCGGACGTCCACGAGATGTTCTTCCAGGTGTTCGACAAAGGCTTCATGAACGATGCCGAGGGTCGCTACATCGACTTCAAGAACACGCTTATCCTGCTCACCAGCAATGTAGGCACCGATCTCATCATGGACATGGCCGCCGACCCCGAACTCGCGCCCGAACCCGATGCGATGGCAGAGGCTCTGCGGCCCGAGCTGCTCAAGGTGTTCCCGCCCGCGCTGATTGGCCGGACGGTGCAGCAGGCCTATTTCCCACTCAGCAAGGAGATGCTGGGCAAGATCGTCGACCTGCAACTCGGCAAGATCAGGAAGCGGATCGCGGGCAATCACAAGATTGAACTGATCTATGGTCAGGACGTGATCGACCTAATCGTATCGCGCTGCAATGACGCCGATTCCGGTGGCCGGATGATCGACAACATTCTGACCAATACGATGCTGCCGGAAATGTCGGTGCAATTGCTTGAAAAGCAGATGGACGGGCTGGAGGTTACCAAGATCGAGGTGAAAGCGGGCGATAGTGGCTTCGTCTATGAATTCGGCTAGGATCAGGATTGCCTCGCGTGGAGGCGGGCTCACAGAGGAGGAAAGGCACAGGCGCTGAACTATGCTTTCGATTTCGGACCAACATCTTTCCGCGCATGAGCGCGAGCAGTTGCAGCGACGCGATGCGCTCGCGTTGCAATGGTATCGTCAGCAAGGTTCGCGACTGCCGCAACTCCCGACCGACGATCTGCGTGCGGTGCTGGAAAAAGCGAAGGAAAGCGCGAAAGAGGTCGGCTTGTTGGACGATGAAGACGACCGGTTGCGCCGCCTGATGGCGTTTCATGCGATCATTCCCGAATATAATGGCGATCAATGGCTGTTGGGCATGGACGCCGTTTTTGATCTGCCATCGAACAGCGCTGCGATCGAAGCTTTTGATGAGCTAGCGGGGGATGCGGCGTGAAGCGGCCCACACGAACGCGCAGGCCAGTCGTCACAGGCGGGGCAGCGGTTGAATGCTGTCCGCAGGATTGCGCGCAGATGCGCGCCGATCTTGCGCGGCTCAAGGAAATTCAGAACGAACACAGATTGTCCGAAGCTGTTTATGAGCGTGACGATGCGAAACGCGCCGAGATGCTAAAGGGCACAGGATTTACCGAGGTAACGAACGAAGCCGCGCTCAACCAGATGGGGCTGACCACACAGGATCTCAAACCGACCGACAGCAACTTCAGAGCCGGTGTTTTCGAGAACGCTCAGGGCGAAACCGTCGTCGCCTTCAAGGGAACCGATTTTACCAGTCTTGAAGATTGGAAGAACAACATCGGTCAGGATATTCAGGGTGGTTCTGACTATTATACGCGTGCTCAGGACATCGCTTACTCCATGAACCAGAGTGGTGCTCAACCCAGTTTTACCGGGCACTCCCTTGGTGGTGGCTTGGCGTCGGCGGCAGCAAGGAGGATTGGCGCAGACGCGTCGACCTTCAACGCCGCAGGCCTTAACCCCGATACGTTGGTTGGTCGTATGCCAGGGGGGAACATCGATCGCGTTTATGTGAAGGGCGATATCGTGACGGGAATTCAGGTTGGGCCGGTCTCCAAGGCGGCTTCTGACAAAGACTGGGCCCTCGATCCGCCAAGTGGCATCGGCAACTGGCTCAAAAGGAACGCGGCTGGCGGAGCAGGCGGCCTCTTGGGTGGTCTTGGTGGCGGTGCCGCAGGCGGTCTCGCTGGCCCGGGAGGAGCCTTGATCGGCAGCAGAGCGGGACGCGCGGCCGGGTCCAAGACTGCGCGTGGTGTCGTGCTCCACTTGAATAGCGCGATCAAGCAAAGCCTGATCGACGAACACGATCGGCTCGAAAACGAGATTGCGCAAAAATGCGGGCCTTAGGCCGGTGCTTCCTGCTATTCGCCTTCCTCTTTGCCGCCGGATGCCATCAAGGATCTGACATGAACGATAAATCCCTGGTTGATGCGGTCAGACACCGCGATGCAGAGCTTGTCAGTCGTCTGATCGAGGAGGGTGCCCCGCTGGAGGAACGTGATTATCGCGGCTCCACGCCTTTGCGGATCGCCGCTGGTTCGGAACAATATCTTATCGCCGAACAATTGGTGGCCGCAGGGGCTGATCCATTTACGATGGACTCGCTGTATGTGACCGCTGCTGGCGGCATCTGGACCAGCAGCCTGGAGCCGGAGTCGCCCGAGGGCGCCGCGCGCGAGCGGTTGCTGGATGTCTTCAAGGAGCGCGGCGTGCCCTTGCCACCTCCGCCGCCCAAGGAAATGCCGCAAGCGATCAAGGACGGGATCTGGCCCGCGCATGCCGCTCCGCCACCGCTCGAGCAGTGAGAAGAGATGCATGCCTGTGTCAGGCAGCGCCCTGTGCCAGCTTCTTAAAAGCTAACCCCAGCCCGCACATTGATTTCCGGCCCGTCGGTCTCGCGCCGCTCGCCGGTGCCGCCGAGCGGGAATGCGCTTTCGACTTCGAAATCCAGCGGCCCCAGCCGCCCACGCACGCCCGGTCCTGCTGAGAACAGCGAGCCTTCGCCGAACGTCTGATCAATATCGTTGACATAGCCGCCATCGACGAAGCCGTAGAGCTGAAGGAAGTCGAGCGGCAGATCGTCGGTGTTAACGCGATAACGCAGCTCGGCGAGGGCATAGAGACCTTCATCGCCCAACACCTCGGCAAAGTCGTAGCCGCGCACGCGGTATGCTCCGCCTAGCGCCAGTTCCTCGCTCGCGAGCAAGGGATCGTCGGCGAGCTGTCCGGCCAGCGCCCCATAGAAATCGACGCGCTTCGCAATCGGGATGCGCGCGTCGACGTCGAATAGCAGCTTTGTGAACACGCCATCACCGTCACTGCGCGAGGCAAGCGGGTCGCCTAAACGGGTCGCTCCGAAGATATCGAGGCCGCGTTCGACAGTGGCCCCCGCGCGGATGAAACCGCCACCTGCCAGAGCAAAGCGCGTGCGCAGGCCGACCGAGGCCGTGACGACCGTGTCGTCGCGCAGCAAGGCCCCGAGCTCGTCTTGCTCTATCGAGATATAGGCGGCCCCGCCTTCGAGCCAGACGCTGCTGTCCTTCGTCCGCATCAGCGGTGCAGAAAGAGTGGCGCTGGCGCGGACGGAATCGCCGGTGATATCCGACCCGTCGACTATCCCGCCGGGTTCGGTTTCGCCGAGACCGCCGGCCAAAGCCAGGGTCACACCCCTATTGGTGAGCTGTGCCTGGTAGGAGCCGGAAACGAACAGCAGCTCATCAAAATCGAATGGATTGACGCGCACCGATGTTCGTACTTCGTCCGACGAAGTGATCAACCCGGTGAAGCGGGTGGTGGCGTTGAGACGGACAGGACCGAACGTTTCGGTGCCGTAATTGTCCGCCGACAGCCGCCCTTGCGCACCGCGCTTATCGAGCTTCACGACCAGCACACCCTCGCCATCCTCACGGCGCAAATTGGCTCCGCGCAGGATCACGCCGGGAATGTCGGATATGAGCAGCAAAACGCGCTCAAGCCGTTGGCGCTGGGCCGGATGGCCGATCAGGTCTGCTAGCATGCGGCGCGCCTGAGCATTGTCGGTGCCTTCGATCATGATCCGGTCGATCCGCCCTTCGTCGATCGAGACGTCGACAATGCCGAGCCGCGCCGCATCTTCATCGATATCCATGCGAGCGTAGGGAAAGCCCTCTTCGCGAGCGAGTTGTGCGAGCTCGTCGGTCAGCCTTTCGAGCACTTCGTCGGTCAGCGGCTCGCCGAAAAACTCCTCGACAAGTGCCTGAAATCGTTCATCCGCAATCGCCTCATTTCCGCGGATCACCACAGCGCCGATCTGTTCTGCCGACCCGCCATCACCGGGCTCGATCTGCCCTGTTGGCTGCACTGTAAGCACATCGGCGATAGCGATGCGCGGCGTCTGCTGACCATCCTGCGCCGACGCAGCAACATACGGTGCGCACAGCAATGCGCACGGCAGAATCGCTCGTACTGGTCGTTTAACCTTGGTCATCAGGCGGCGGCGATTACCCACTGGCACCTAAGAATTTCTTACAGTGAAAGTGCAATTAACCTTCTGGAAAGCAGCCGTATTCACGCCTTCTTGAATGGTGTGTGACATTCGGAAAGGGCTAAAAAAGTAACTAACAACGGACCGAGGAAATGATCATCATCGCCAGAAAATCGCTCGCTATTGCGGCACTGATGGCCAGCACGAGTGCGCTCGCCGCGACGCCGGAATGGACGGTTTCGGAAGTGAGCGGCGCTGTCACCGTGGAACGCGGCGGGCAGGCGATTGGCGTGCGCCAGAACGATAAGCTGCAGGCAGGCGATGTCATCCGCACGGGAGCCAAAGGGCGAGCTGTGCTTGTGCGCGGCAAGGAATTCGTGGTTGTGTCGCCCAACGCGCATTTGAAGGTCGCGGTCCCTGAAGAATCCGGCCCGGTTACGCAGTTCTTTCAGTATCTCGGCAACGTCCTTTTCAAGATCGAGAAGAAATCGACCCCGCATTTTGGCGTCGAAACCCCTTACCTCGCCGCTGTCGTCAAAGGCACAACGTTCAACGTCTCGGTTGGCGGTCAGCGTTCCAGCGTCCAGGTTACCGAAGGCGTCGTCGAAGTCGCGACCGGGGATGATCTCGAAGCGGCGCTGTTGACGCCGGGCCTCATAGGCATTGTCGATGCCGATCAAGTGAGCGATCTGGTGGTGATCACCGGCGACCGTTCGAGCGAGGATATGTCAGGCGCCGTCGTACGTGGTGCCCCGAGCTTCGTTCCGACGACCCCGGCCGCCTTGAGCGGCGCACGTCTCGACGAGGATACGCCGGTAAATCGCGGCACGGACCGTCAAGGCCATAACGACGAAGCTCGCACGATCACGCTCGGCCTGATGGATGATGATGTGTCGGGCGGCGCTTTTCAGACCACCGCGCTGATCGGCGAAAATATCGAAGAAGAAGCTGTTGCCGAGGCGCTGTTTGACAACAGCGAAGTGAGCGCTTCCGATGTCGAAGAGAATGTCCGATCGATCGAAGCCGAAGATGTCGACGAGGTCGATCTGGGCGCTGGCGTCGAGAGCGACGACGATGTTGATAATAGCGCGACGGAAGCAGACGTCCCCGCCGCTGATGATAGCAGCAATGACGATGCCGAGGATGAATCGATAGCGGATGACCTCGTTGCTGATCCGGGCACGGATGGATCTGACGATGCAATCGATATTCCAGTCCCGGAAGAAGGAGGCGGCGACGAGCCATCCGACGAAGACACCGGCGGCGATGATAGCGACGACGATAGCGGCGACGACATCGACGTGGGCGATGACCTTGGTCTTGGCGATGATAGCGATGATGATGGCAATAATGGTCTGGGCAACGACCCGGACGGCGATGATCCGAGCAATCCGGGCGAGGGAAATGGGAACGGCCCTGGCGGTAACGATGGCAACCGCGATGACGATGACGACGACTACGACGATGACGACTACGACGATGATTATGATGACGGCGATGATGATGACTACGACGATGATGATTACGATGATGACGATAGCTACGACGACATCGATCTAGGCGACGATCTCGACCTCGACGATGATGACGATGGCTATGACGACAGCAATCCGGGCCGCGGAAACGGTAACGGAGGCGGCAAAGGCAAGGGCGGCGGTCATGGCAAAGGCGGCGGGCACGGCCACTCGCATGGGCACGGCCACGGACGAGATTAGGCCGTGTGCCTCATCGACTTAGCGCTTGAAATCACCAGTGCTTGAGAGCTGCTCGAGCGCGTTGCAAACGGTGCAGTAACCCTTTTCTGCCATACACTTCGGCTCACGGGCGGCTGTCGCCGCGCAACGGGAGAGGCCAGGTGTGGCTGACGCGGATTTCGCGTAAAAGCCGGGAAGCACAGATTGGTGCTGCGTCATTTGCCGCAGCGCTAATGCTGGCTGTTGCGTTCATCCTTTCGGGGCTTGCCGACAGCTTCGAACAGCCGCTGCGCGACGGGCGTGATCAGTTGCGGTTATCACCCGCGACGGGCGAGATAGTGATTGTCGAGATCGACGGCAGGTCGCTGGAAGCGCTGGAACAATGGCCATGGCCGCGCGGTCACTATGCCACCGCGATCACCGAGCTTGATCGGCTCGGCGCGGAACAGATCGCCTTCGATGTCGATTTCTCGTCGCGCTCGATCCCGGCGGAGGATGAACGCCTGGCGCAAGCATTGGCCGAAATCAGCCAGCCTGCGATCCTGGCAACCTTTCGTCAGGTCAATCAAGCGGGCGAGCAGCAGACGATCACCGAAGCGCTGCCACTAAAACAGTTTCGCGATCATGCTTTCATCGCCTCGGTAAATGTCGATCCCGCCGACAGCGGCCGGATCACGATGTATCCCAACGGCGTGGTGACCAACGGAACGCCGCGACCATCGCTAGCGAACATGCTGGCGAAGGCAGGCGGAGAGGTCGATACCGCGTTTCGGGTGGATCAGGCAATCGACATCATGTCGATCCCGCGCATATCCTTTATCGATCTGCTCGATGGCCGGGTGCCGCGCGCGGCCGTTGCCGGAAAGCAGGTGGTGATCGGAGCCACCGCAATTGAACTGTTCGACCGCTATCCAACCGCCTTGTTCGGCGTCCAGCCCGGCGTCGTAATTCAGGTTCAGGCGGCGGAGACATTGTTGCAAGATCGCGCGCGCAGCGGGACAGGTCAGTGGCTGGTGCTGACCGTCGTGGCGCTGTTACTCGGTGCGCACCTCGTTCAACAGCTGCGCGGGCGCGGCGGAGCCATACGCGGCGCAATGCTCGCAGCCATTATGGCAGGCGTGCTGGTCGTGTCGGCGCTCGCGCTCGATCAGTTTGCGTGGACCTATATCGCGCTATCGGGCCCATTAGTCTTCCTCGGCGCGTTTATCGTGGCACTTCGGTTCCTCGTCGGGGTGGTCAATCTGCAGGCTGCGCGGTTCACCGATCTTGCATCGAGCCTGCCCAACCGGACCGCGATGCAGCACGCGTTGAAACAGAAGAACGATCCAATGATTGCCGCGGCGCGGTTGGCCGACTTTGGCGAGATCGTTACGGTGCTGGGAGTTGAGAGGATTGGCGAGCTTGACCGGGTCGTCGCGCGGCGATTGCGTTTGCTTGCGGGCGTCGAGGAAATTTTCCGCCTCGATAACGGCGTGTTCGCATGGTTCATGTCGCCCGAGCACTGCGACGATCCCGAGGACGCTTTTGCATCCGCGCGGGCCTTGTTCACCGCGCCCTTTGATATTGCGGGAGAACGTCTGAGGTTAGTCTCCCATTTCGGCAGCGCCGAAGGCTCAATCGAGAACGCCGAAGACGCATCGGAGCTGGCGCGCCAGCGCGGTCTTGGATGGTCGGCGAACGCGCGCGCGCTGCATGAAGAAACGCAATTCCGCCAACGCCTGCTCGGCGAGCTGGACGAGGCGCTGGAGAGCGGTGCGATTTCGGTCGTGTTCCAACCCAAGTTGCAACTGGAGGAAAACGCGATCAGATCCGGCGAATGCCTGGTGCGTTGGGTGAGCCCGCAGCTTGGGGCGATTTCACCGGCTGATTTCATTCCCGTGCTCGAGGAAAAGAACCGGATCGACGACCTTACCCTGTTTGTCCTGCGCGAGGCGTTGAAGCGGCGCGACGAAGCGTCAGCCTTGGGCAAGCCGCTCAATCTGTCAGTGAACGTGTCGGCGCAATTGCTGGCCGACACGGCCTTTATCGCTGCGACCGTCGATCTGCTTGAGGCGACTGCGACCAGGAGTGTGGGCGGGCTGACGCTGGAGATCACCGAAAGCGCACCCATGAAAAACTCCGAGCTCTCGCGCGTGGCGCTTGAACGGCTAAACGCAGCGGGCGCGCGGATTTCGATTGACGATTACGGGACGGGGCAGGCCTCGCTCAACTACCTGCAGGATTTTCCCGCGCAGGAGATCAAGCTCGATCAGAGCTTCATCCGCAATCTGATGGCGGACAACAAGGATCGCATTATGGTCCAGTCGACGATCGAGCTGGCTCATGCGCTTGGGTTCGATATCGTCGCCGAGGGGGTCGAGGATGCAACCATCCTGGCTACGTTGACCGATCTGGGCTGCGACTACGCGCAAGGGTGGCACATCGGAAAGCCCACGGTCTGGTCCGAATTTGTCGAACGGCTGGGGCAGCAGCCCACCCTTGGGGTCGCAGCGTAAACTTTGCTCTCAGGCTTTAGCGCACGCGCGAAGGCGCGATGATCACCGCATTGGCCAGCATCAGATCAAGCCCGTCGAGATAGGCGCGCGTAGTCGGATCATGGGCGAAACCGATGGTCAGCCCGTCTCCCGTCGATTGCGCCATCAGGTAGGGCTTGAAGGCCAGTTGGCGACGATTTTCATCCCACACATATCCGCTGGCAATAAGCGCGTCGGAGGCGGCAAAGCGCATCACATTGATCCCGTCGGCTCTGTCCAGCGGGGTGAAGACCTGCGAGCCACTGGCCAGCACCACCGCGCCCGCATCGTAGCCAGCCGAAAGAAAGTGATCGGGGTCCGCAACCGTGTTGAGCAGAGCGCCGGGCAGTGTATCAGGCAGTGCAGTTTGGTCCTGAATTGCGGTGCGGTAGTCGTCCTCGCTGGTGATTTCGCTCGCTTCGGCGAGGGACGCTTCGTCTTCTTCTTCTGCCGCCGATGGATCGCGGCCCAAAGCAGCTTCACGCTTCACCGAAAGCAGGGGGGAATCGCCGCTCGAAAACGCCTCTAGGCTTTCGCCCACCGCGACCAGCACGCCACCGCGCCTGACGAATTCGCGGATGGTCGAAAGACCGCCTTCGTCCATTGTGTCTGCCGGGGAGCCATTAGGCACCAGAACGACGTCGTAGTCGCTGAGGTCCGCGCGGCTGAAGCGATGCGTGCGGATCGGTACGACCGGCAGGCCAAGCCTGCGTTCGAGCACATATCGCATCGCGCCCGCGCTTAGCTGCGAAATCCCGTCGTCCCATGCCATCGCGACCTTCGGCAGGGTGAGCCGCACGAAGGACTCGCTGCCCAGATTCGGGCCGTCTTCCACCCAGCTGGAATCGAGCGCAACCGTATGCGCGCCGATCTCTCGCGCAAGCCCGGCCAAGCGAGTAAGGCCTGCCCCGTCATTTGCGGCTTTGGTGAAGATTACGGTCCCACGCGGATAGTCGCGCCCATCTTTGGTGAAGGCCTCGTCGGTTGCGCGCCCTTCGAGACCCGCGCGTAGAGCCAGCGTGACCAGCCGCGCCTGCCCGCTATCAGTCCATGGAACGGCGATAGCGAAATCGCCCGATCCGTCGGTAATCGGTGCAATCGGTTCGGAGGCGGCCAGCGTAGCGCCCGAAACCGCGCCATTGCACAGCGAAATGCCGACACCCGACATGAAGCCTACCGACCATGCGGTCACGTCGTAGAGTTCATGCGGAAGATCCTGCGCGCGGCGGCGCTCCTGCTCGGTCACAAAATCGCGCGGCAATTCGGTGTCGCTGTCCAGAAGGCTTCGCACGAGGCGCGCTGCGGGCTGCGCCTGCGGCACGGCGAGGAAACCTTGCGGATAGGAAATCCCGCAGGCGCTGGCAGGCCCATCGCGGCGCACGACTGTAACTCCCTGCGCGACCAACCGGCGGCCCAGCGCCTCGGCATTCCAGCGCCGTGACCCCAGGTCGATCACGTAGGTTCCACGCCCGGCCATGCCATTGGCGTTGTCCGACCGATAGGCTGCGAAATCGCGGAGGAAGCGCGCGGCGTTGCGGGCCACGGCCTCTGCGGTTGAAAGGCTGGCGATAAAGTGGTTGCGCACCCCGTCAGCATAGGTCAGCTCGGTTCCATCCCGCCGCTCGAACACCAATCCGCGCGCGGAGCCTTGTTCATAAGTGCTGCCGATCGCGCCGTGATGCGTGTTCCAAGTGTCGCCGTAACCGGGATAGAACAGGTCGTAGACCTCGCGCGTAAAGTACGGTTCGCCCATGCGGTCGAACCAGTCGGCATTGTTGCGTCCGATCAACTCATAGGCGCGACGCTGGGCGTCGGTGATGTTGGGGTTGAGCGGCTGTGCGGCGGGGCTGAAGAAATAGGTTTCGTCCCCGCCCATCTCGTGCACATCGACAACGACCACCGGGTTCCAAGCGCGGATCGCGGCGACCTTGCCGCGCGTTTCGGGCTGGCTCAGCGTGAACCAGTCGCGGTTGAGATCGAACATGTAATGATTTACCCGCCCGCTTGGCCATTGTTCGTCATGTTCGGCTGCCTGACGGTCGGCGGCAGGCTCGATCCCTCTTGCGGTTCGGAAATGGTTGACGAAGCGCGCCCGCCCATCCGGGTTCTGCATCGGGTCGAGGATTACGATCGTCTCGCTCAGGATCTGGTCGACCCGTGCATCGCCGCGCGCAGCCAGCAGGTGATAAGCCATCATCAATGAGGCATCGGTCGAAGAAATTTCGTTCCCATGGACGCCATAGGCGAGCCACGTCACCGGCAGCGCGCTGCCATTGCTTGGGTGTCCGGCGGCGGCGTTGGCGAGATCCGCCTGGATCGCATCGATCCGTGCCATGTTCTCGGGAGCGGTCATGATCACATAATTGAGCGAGCGGCCTTCCCAGCTGGTGGCATATTCGACCATCCGCATGCGATCCGGCGCCGCCTCGGCCAGCGCGCGCAGATAGGCCAATGTCTCGTCGGTCGAGGTGATCCGTTCACCGGGTGCATGCCCGACCGTTTCGGTCAGAGTCGGAATGTCGGGATCGAACTCGGCGTCGAGAAACGACTGCGCCTGCACCGGCTGAAGCATACAGGCAAACGCAGCTAGCGCCGCCGCGAACCGTCCAATCAACTTACCCCGCATCCAACGTTCCCCGTGTGCATTTTCGACAGACACCCGTGCGCATCTGTCTGCAAAGTGGGACCAACGGTCAAGCGTCGAGGCGTGACCGATGCTAGGTTCGGACGGCTCCGGTTCGCTTCCCATCGACCAAAAAAATGGCCCGATCGCCATTCCGGACGACCGGGCCATTAAGGTCCGCGGAGAGGGCGGATCAGAAAGTGTAGCCAACCGATACGCGGAAGTTTCGGCCGACGATCGGCCGTCCGAAGGTTGCCGTCGTTACGTCCCCGCCGATGGGAGCGAACAGGTCGGTTCGCGGATTGCCCTCGGTCAGGCCGATGGTGTTCGTCAGGTTATCCGCGACCACAGCGACCTCGAACCCGCTGAAGAAACCAAGCCGCGCGCCAGCGCCCAGCGAGGTGTAGCCCGGCAGCAGGATAGTATTGCCGATGTCGGAAAAACGATCGCCGACATTGTAAATGCTGAGGAAGATCGAGCCTTCGGAATCTCCAAGGCCGATATTGTCACCATCGAACTCGAAGCGCGGACGGATCGAGATAATGCGAGCCGGGATACGCGGCACGCGGTTGCCGGTTATGGCGGAATCGTCGACCGTCAGACCGCCGCCCGAAACCGTCAGCCCGGCAAGATCGGGGTCTTGAAACGTACCCTTGGCATTTACCGAGAAACCGTAGAACGGGCCGATCTCGGTCTCGATTTCGATCCCGATCGTTTCGCTCGACTGGATGATGGTGGCGTCGATTACGTTGCCGTCGATGTCATTCACTGGCTCGGTGAAAGGTTGATCATCTACTTCGCTGTAGAAGCCGGTTACGAAGGCCTGGAACTTGGGCAGATCGACTTTCAGCCCACCTTCGACCTGGAAGACTGAACCGACCAGAACATTGCCGGTATTTGCCGCTCCGGCAGAAGCGAGATCATCTAGCGTCGGGGTGCGGAAGCCATCGCTCACCCGACCGAACGTGGAAAGCCAGTCGGTCACCACGTAGTTCCCGGCAAACGTCCAGACGAACTCGTCATAGGTTTCGCGGAAGGATTCGAACTGTCCCGTTCCCCCGACCACTGCGTCGTCCGCAGTCGTGGGCAGTGACCCTGTCGGGAGCAGGGTGTTCTGGTCGCTCAGGTCGAACGTGCCAGGGATTTCCACCGTGCCTTCCAATGTCTGCGTTTCGTAGCGGATGCCGCCATCGAGGCGCAGCCGGTCGTTGATCTCCCACTCGTTAGACAGATACCAGGCGAACACCTCGCCATCGCCCGAATAGTTCTGGAAGAAGCCGGTCGAGAAGTTGGTGAAGCCGTTTTGCGACAAGGTGCCCACTGCATTCCCGTCAGCGTCAACCGCCGTGAGTTCGATCTGTCGGGGTGAGCTATCGATTTCATGGACATAGCTCGCGAAGGTCTGGAACTGATCGATGCTGTAGAAGCTCGAATAGAACCCGAACGTGACGTTGTGGATACCAAAGCTGGTGTCGAACGAATTCGAGATCTGAAAGTCGTTGATGAAGTTTTCGTAGTCGGAATTGACCGGGAAGAACCCGCTGGTCCCGATCAGGCCGTTGCCGTTGTTTCCGCCCAGACCGTTCGCATCTGCAAGTGCGAATGGCGTGCCGTCGAGGAATGTGGCGGTGACGGCTGCGACATCGGTTCCAAACGCGGCCTGTGCGGCAGCGAGCTGGCCGTCGAGAAACGTATTTGCGTCCTCCGCGCCAAACGCGATCGCGGAGTTGAACTGCGTATCGCCATCGACGTAGCGGCTGCGATTGACGACGGTGAAGCCGCCGCCAAGGTCGTATTCCAGTTCTGCGCTGATCGTGGTGGCGACATTGTTGATGCCATCCGAAAGATCGAACTCTTGCGGGCCGGTCGGGAACAGCAATGTCGTGTCGCGAATATCGTCGCTGACCAGAGTGCCCGTGTTGGCGTCGATCCCGGTCAGGCCAGTAAGGTCGCCGTCTTCATCGAGATCGAGCGGAATGGCGAGCAGGAACAGGTTCCGGTCATCGATATGGCTGGCTGAAACGGTCAGCTCGCCGCGATCGAATGTCTGCGTCAGACTGGCGCGGATCTGCCCGCCTTCGTCTCCACGGAAACCGGGATCGCGCACACCATCTGCGACACGATAAAAACCACCGACCGCGAAGGTCGTGTTGTCGCCGAGCGGTCCGGAAAAATCGCCATCGACGCGGAAATGGCCGAAATCGCCCCATTCGAACTTCACTCCGCCCTCAGCGGTATCGGTTCCGCGCTTTGAGATGTAGTTGAAGATGCCGCCGGGCGCGTTCGATGCGAAAACCGACGACGAACCGCCGCGGACAGCCTCCAGTCGTTCTGTGGTGAGGTCGTTGCGGTAAAGCCCGTCTGGCGTCAGGAAGCCTATCCCGTGCTCTTCGAAAACTGGTAGCCCGTCGACCTGTATCTTCGAAAACAGAAACTGACCGGGGGCGGGAATACCTCGAATGAAGACGTTGGACGCTGCCTGCCCACCGGAGGATTCAGCCCATACGCCGGGAACCTGCGCAAACAGATCGGCGACGGTTAGCGGTGCGACCTCGGCGATGTCATCGGCGTCGAAGGTCGAGATGGAAACGGTTGCTTCGAACTGCGTCTGCGCTGTGTTTCCGGCGCGCCCAGTAACGATAATCTCGTTCAGGGAACTGGTTGGCTCCCCTTCGTTTGCAGCGGCGTCCCCTGCGTCACTGCCAGCATCCTGAGACAGCGCCGGAGCTGCCATCGCAGCGGCGCTGGCCAAAAGAGAAACCTTGATTGCTGTCCGCTTCATAAACCTGCTCCCTATCATCGCAGCTCGTATTGATTCGAGTTCTGCATTTACTTGGGTAAAGCGAGAGCCGTGTGATTGCAAGCGCTTGCATTTTTGTATTTTCGAAGCATACTCGATGGGTGTGATGAGTTTAGCAGATCTGCGGTCAAATCCTTTATAGTGCTGAAATTTTGAACTTTATATTGGATCTGAGATCCAAGCTTTGCGTGGATCGGATATGATGCTAACGCTTGCAACAATTTGGGGCATTCGTCGAAACATCGGCACGCTTTGTCGACATAAAGGGCGGCGCACCGGCGGGGAGAAATATGCCGACACACACGATTTCAACGCTCGATGTCGGGATAGTGATCGCCTATTTCGTCGGCATGATTGTGCTGGGCGTCGTCCTAGCGCGTCGTAGCAAGGGGGCTGAGGATTATTTTCTGGCCGGGCGCAATATGGTGTGGCCGTTCATTGGCCTTTCGCTGTTTGCCTCTAACATTTCGAGTACCACTCTGGTTGGCTTGTCCGGCGATGCTTACGCGACCGGCATATCGGTCTACAATTACGAGTGGATGGCCGCCGTCATCCTGGTGGTTTTCGCGGTCGTCTTTCTGCCCATCATCCTGCGCCGCCAGGTATTCACGATGCCGGAATTTCTGGCCGGTCGATACGATGGGCGTATTCGCACCTACTTCTCGTTGCTGACGCTGTTCCTCAGCGTGGTGGTCGAAACGGCAGGTTCGCTGTTTGCGGGGGCGATCGTCATCCAACTGATCATGCCGGGTGTTCCGCTTTGGCAGATCATGACGGTTCTGGCGCTGATTGCGGGCTTCTACACCGTCACCGGCGGGCTTGCCGCGGTGATGATCACCGATGCCGTTCAGGCGCTGCTACTGCTGCTGGGATCATCTGTAATCACCTGGATCGCGCTCGATCAGATTGGCGGCTGGAGCGTATTGATGGATCAGATCGGGCCTGAAAAACTCAGCCTGATCCGTCCGATCGGGGATGCCGGCGTGCCTTGGTTGGGCCTGATTACGGGTGTGCCGATCCTCGGTTTTTATTACTGGGCGACCAATCAGGCGATCGTGCAGCGGGCCCTATCGGCCAAATCGGTCGACCATGGCCGCTGGGGCGCATTGTTTGCCGGGGCGCTCAAGCTCCCTCCATTGTTCATCATGGTGCTGCCGGGGAGCATGGCGATCCTGCTCTACCCCGAGCTGGAAAGCGCCAATTTAGTATACCCCACCATGATGTTCGATCTGCTGCCAGCGGGGCTGCTGGGCCTGACGCTGGCGGGTTTCCTTGCCGCGATCATGTCGCAGATCGATTCCGCGCTCAATTCCGCATCGACGCTGGTGACGATGGATTTCATCCGCCGAGCAAAGCCGCATCTCGACAGCCGCCAGCTCATGAATGTCGGACGGGTCGTAATGGTCGGCTTTCTTCTGTTTGCGATAGTCTGGGCACCGCTGATCGCCAATTTCCGGTCGATCTTCGCCTACATCCAGACAATGTTCTCGTACGCGGTGCCGCCTATCGTCGCGCTGTTCGTGATCGGGGTGTTCTGGCGTCGGGCGAATGCGAGCGGTGCGATGGCCTGCATGGTGACGGGTTTGGCGCTTGGGACGGGCGGCTTTTTCGCGATCGAGGTGCTTGGCCTGTTCAGCCTCCATTTCCTCTACATGGCTCCGCTGCTGTTCCTGGCCTGTGCCCTCGCATTGATGCTCGGCAGCCTGCGCGCTCCGCCGCCCGATCCGGCAGACATAGACGAGTTCATCTGGACACCGGCCCTGTTCGCCGCAGAAACCGCAGAGCTCGCGGCCAAGCCGGCGTGGCAAAATTACCGCTATCAGGCGATTGCTCTGCTGATTGTCACGGCACTTATCGTGGTGACGTTCCGATGATCGCTGCGAAGATCAGCGATGCCGACCCGGACTGGTGGAAGGGTGCGGTCATCTATCAGATCTATCCGCGCAGCTTTGCCGACAGCAATGGCGATGGGATCGGCGATCTTCGCGGGGTTATCGGGAAACTGGATTATGTCGCAGACCTGGGGGTCGACGGCATCTGGCTGTCGCCATTCTTCACCTCACCCATGGCCGACTTTGGATACGACGTGTCCGATTATCGCGACATTGATCCCATCTTTGGAACGCTCGCGGATTTCGACGCGACCATTGCCCGAGCCCATGAGCTTGGGCTGAAAGTCATCATCGATCAGGTCTATTCGCACACATCGGACCAGCATACATGGTTTCGCGAAAGCAGACATTCGGCGAAATCAGACAAGGCCGACTGGTATGTCTGGGCCGATGCCCAGCAGGACGGCACGCCTCCCAACAACTGGCTGTCCATGTTCGGCGGGGCGGCATGGTCCTGGGACACATCGCGGCGGCAATATTACCTCCACAATTTCCTGCGCGAGCAACCCGATCTGAACTTTCACAATCCGGCAGTGCAGGACGCAATTCTCGGTGTCGCGAGATTCTGGATCGACCGGGGCGTCGATGGCTTCCGCCTCGATGTCGCCAACAACTATTTTCATGATGCCGAGCTGCGCGACAATCCGGCGCGCGAACACACTGGAGGGCGAAGGCCGTACGATTTTCAGCACCACCGCTATAACCGGTCGCGCCCCGAAACCGTCACTTTTCTCGAACGCTTGCGGACGGTCCTCGATGAATATCCGGGCAAGACAAGCGTGGCCGAAATCGCCAGCGGATCGAACCTTGCGCGCAGCATCGAATACACCAGCGGGCAAAACCGCCTGCACACCGCCTATAACTTTCACTTTCTTGAGAGCAGCGCGCCTAGCCCAGGCTTCATCGAAGCCGCATTGGAAGCGTGGAATGGCGAGGATGCCTGGCCTTCATGGTCACTCTCCAATCATGACGTCCGGCGTGCTCTTTCCCGATGGTCGGTGGAGGACGGAACGCCGGAGCGGGCGATGATGCTGCTGGCTCTGCTGATGTGTCTGCGCGGGACGATCTTTCTGTATCAGGGGGAGGAGCTTGGTCTGCCACAGGCCGACGTGCCGTTCGATCAGCTTCGCGATCCGGAGGCGATCCGGTTCTGGCCCGACAATCTAGGCCGTGATGGTTGCCGCACACCGATGCCGTGGATTGGCGAAGCGCCTCACGCAGGCTTCTCGGATGCGCAGCCGTGGCTACCGCTGGACCCGCGACATCGCGCGCATGCCGTCGACCAGCAGATGGGCCATCCCGGATCCGTGCTCGAATATGCGCGCGGTTTCCTCAAACGCCGCAGCATCCTGGCCGCACTCATTCGCGGAGAACACCATCCGGTGAGAGTGCAAAACCCGCATGGACTGGTGTTCGAGCGCGTGCTCGATGGATCGCGGATCGTGTGCGCGTTCAACCTGTCGGAGACCGAAACAGTCAGGTTAAATCTCGCATCCTATTCCGCATTCGCGCCTGACAGCGAGTTGTGCCGGGATAGCACGTTCGATGACGACGCATTGGTATTGAAGCCAAATGGTGTCTTCATTGCGTGCGATGTGGGCCACGGCTAGGGGGAAGGGTATGGCGCGCCGCTCTTCAGAAGTGACGATGGGCGACATTGCCCGCATGGCCGGCGTTTCGGAATCGACCGTGTCGCGAGCGCTTGCGGGCAGCACGCTGGTCGCCGCAAAAACACGAGAGCGCATCCGCGAAATCGCGCACAACGCGAACTTTTCGATCAATGAGCAGGCGCGCAATCTTGCCTTGCGCCAGACCCGCACGATCGAGGTGATTTTTCCGATCGAGCGGGGCACGCTTCAGCAGGTCTCCGACCCGTTCTTCGTCGACATGCTGGCGGTGCTTACCGATGAATTGGGCAAGCACGGTTATGACGTCCTCATGTCGCGCTCGCCCCCATGGGATGAGGAGCGCCCTGGATGCGCGTTTCTTGGCGCGCGCGCTGATGGGGTGATCTTCGTTGGGCAAGGGCGCCACCGCTCGGAAATCAGGGATTTCGCCAGGAAGCATGGCCCGGTGGTCGTATGGGGTGCGGTCTCACCCGGCGACGATTATTGCGTGGTCGGCAGCGACAATGTCGGTGGCGGGCGGCTCGCAACGTCGCACATGCTTTCGCTCGGGAGGCGCAAGATCGCTTTCCTCGGCGACACCGACCTCCCCGAGATGCGCCAGCGGTTTGAGGGTTACAGCGAGGCGCTGCAATCGCATGGACTTTCCGTCGACGATGATCTTGTGATCCACACGCCGTTCGACATTGAAAAGGCGCGCGAGGTGAGCCAGCCTTTCGTAAAGCTCTTCCCTCGCTTTGACGGTATTTTCGCTTGCAGCGACATGATTGCGATCGCCGCGATCGCCAATCTGCGACAGGCGGGTATCAGAGTGCCGGAAGACGTATCGATCGTAGGGTTCGACGACATTCCGTCAAGTGGGCATGTCAGCCCCTCGATAACCACCATCCATCAACGGATTCACCGCTCCGGACAGATCATGGTGGAGAAATTGATCGGAATACTCGGGGGCGAGGCTGCGGATCCGGTGGTCATGGAGACGGAACTTATCGTCCGCCAATCATGTGGGGCGCATTTGAGTGAGTAGCCGCTGGCGAAATGGGCTTTGTTATCGGCCCGTAATCATAGCAGCTCAGGAAGCTGTGAAGAGTATCGGACAATTCCGCCCGCCGACTATCTATCCGATGCGACGCGCTTCATTTCGGTGGATTCGATGTCCAGAGTCACAGCCACATCGTCCAGGCGGCGCTGTTCTGCGTTCTCGACGCGATTTCGGCCGTTCGACTTGGCGCGGTAAAGCGCCGCATCGGCCCGGGCGAACAGGTGCTCATAGGTTTCGCCCTCGCGCGCTGTGGCCACCCCGAAGCTCGCAGTCAGACGGATATCGTCGTTTAGCCCGGAGTGTTTGAGGCATGCGAAAGCCTGCCTGATCCGTTCGGCCAATCGCTCGGCTGGCTCATTCTCGCAGTTCCAGACCGCAATGCAGAATTCCTCGCCGCCGATCCGGCCTGCCGTGTCGCATCCGCGCACCATGTTTGCGATGAGGTCGCCAAAACCAGAGATCGCAAGGTCTCCCGCTTGGTGGCCCCAGATATCATTCACCTGCTTAAAATGGTCGATATCAGCCACCACCAGACTAAGCGGCCGCGCCTCTGTCTGCGCACGGGGAAGCAGGCTGCGCATCGATTGCTCAAACGAGCCTCGGTTGCTCAGCCCGGTCAGTGTGTCTCGCTCACCACTTTCGCGCACCGTTGTGGTCCATTCGACGATCGTCGCACCGATCAGAACCATCGCTGTGGTGATGGATTTCACCCCGAGTACCAGCCCGATCACGGAGTAGTAGACTGATTCCTGATAGACCTCTGCCGAGATCGTTCGCTCGAACAGAAGGGTCAGCGTTGGCCGAATGAGGAAATCGGTCGCCTGGAGTGCCATAACCGCAATAATTGCTACATCGATCCAGTTGCGCCGCCCGGCAGTGAGGAGCGTGGTTATCCCCATCGCGAACATCACGCCGTAGCCGATGTTCACGATGATCAACCGCGGGCCGACATCGTCTGAAAGGCCGATCATCAATGCCAAGGCCAAGGCGCTTATCGCGTATACAACCGCGAAGCTGCCCAAGTGAAGTCGCTGCCCGGCGCGTTCGCAAATCGACGCCACAAACAGCGTCACGCCGAAGCTGTAGACCGCCTGTGTAGTATGAAAGAGATAGATTGCGTCGCCGGGCAAGAGGTGCGTGATCAGAAATCCGACGGAGAAAAGGCCATAGCAAATGGCAAAGCCGAGCACGTGACGCTTCATGCGTCCCGCGCGCCAGAACACCGCGAATGTCGCAGCGAAAAGCAACGCCATCAGCGGCGTTAACAGTCCAAGAATTTGCGTTTGCATCGACCCGTAAAGCTCCCGTGACCACGGGTTAGGTCAATATAGTTAAGAGGCGCTTTAGGAGGCGCGCTTGGCCTGACATATTTTTTGTATGATTTCTTTTGGCGATTTTTGAAGGAATATCAGGGGTGTCAAACACACTGGGTGTTGAGAGATGTCTAAGCTTTCCGCTCTCTGGTGTGATCGTGTCGGTCCAGAACCGACATGATCACGCTGATTGGCAAGATATTGCCGAATAACGAGCCGCTCGCCACCAGTGTGCTATCGCCTCTAACCCAGCGTTAACCAATTCTAACTAGCCCCTTAATGAGAGCGCGAGGCCCTTTTGCCGATGCGCATAGAGGGGTCGTTATACAATGCAGCCATGGAGTCGTTCGCGTTCAGCGGTGGGAGCGCAGAGCGCCGGTTCGGAAGCTCTCATTGGTGGCTATGTCGCCGATGGGTTTGAACCGGTAGCGCATGCCTTTCAGACATCGATAGCATCTGGAGAGGCATTGGGTGCGGCATGCACGATCATACATCGTGGCGAGACAGTGGTGGACCTCCATGGTGGTTGGAAAGACCGATCACGCGAGGCGCTATGGAGCGCTGATGACATCGCGCTGGTCTATTCATTGACCAAAGGCCTGACGGGAATGGCTGCCGCCGTTGCCGTATCGCGCGGGCTGTTCGCTTATGATGAGCCGGTCGCCGATATCTGGCCCGAGTTTGCGGCGCATGGCAAAGAGGCGATCACGGTCGGCGAGGCATTGTCCGAACAGGCCGGTCTTGCTGCGGTCGACTTCAAGCTCACCCTTAAGAATATTGGCGATGAAGCCGCGATCTGCGCTGCGATCGCGGGCCAAAAACCCAATTGGGTGCCGGGCGATCATTCCGGCAACCACGCTTACACGCTTGGCTGGATTGCCAGTGAACTCATCCATCGCCGCGATCCCGAAGGCAGGCGCCTACCCCAGTTCTTCGCCGAGGAGATTGCCGGTCCGCTCGGGCAGGACGTCTTTGTCGGCCTGCCGGATAGTTTCGATCGCGATCGTATTGCTCGGATTGAAGGGTTCGGGATGCAGGATCTTTTCATCCATCACACCACGATGCCCTGGCCGCTCACATTCAAGATGTGCCTGCCAGGCACGTTGGCCTTTCGAACGCTGAACAACCCGCTGGTTCTCGAAGGCCCCGGCGCGCTTGATTGTGAAGCGTTCTGGCGCGTGGGGCAGGGCGCTGCCGGCGGCATGGCTTCGGCGCGTGGATTGGCCGCGCTGTACAACGCATTTGCCGAGGGAGGCGAAAAACTGGGCGTCACGCCTGCTGTCATGGACACCCTCATCAACGGCCACCCGTTTCCGCGAAAAGGTCTGAAGGACCAAGTTTTGACCGCCGACATGTACTATTCGTACGGCTTCGAAAAACCGTTCAGCGAGTGGGAATACGCCCGTACTCGCAGCGCCTTCGGCAGTTTCGCGGTGGGCGGTTCGCTCGCATTTTGCGATCCCGAAGATGGCGTCGCATACGCCTGGATCACCAGCACACTCGGCACCGGAAAGTGGGACGATCCCCGCGAGAAAGCGGTCCGCGATGCCTTTTACACCTGTTTGGAGAACCGCTCATGAGCATTCGCCACGTTGTTCTGTCCGACCTCCACCTTGGCGCGCGCGACAGCCTGCTCACCCATGCGCATGGCAGCGGCGAGATCGCCGATGGTCCGTCGGAAGTGCTTGCCGCTTTTGCCAATGGCATGCGCGAAACGCTGGATAATCAGGAGAAGCCGCAACTCGTCTTGCTTGGCGATGCCCTGGACCTTGGTTTGTCGCCGTTCGGAGACGTATCGAAGAGCTTCCTGCAACTTTTGGATGCGTTCTATCCCGCTGATGGCGCTGACCTCTTCAGCCGCGACATCATCTACGTTGCTGGTAATCACGACCATCACCTGTGGCGCATTGCGCAGGATAACGGCTTTCTGTCTGCGCTCGAAAACGGGAAGATTCCCGGCGATCTGGATGCGGTCACTAGCCTTTTCGGCACGCCCTCGCATCGCTGCCGATTGATGGAATCCCTGATTGCGCACCGGCCGCATTTGGCGGGTGCTTCGGTCAAGATTGCCTACCCGAACTGGGGGCTTTCCGACAGCAAGAGCAGCCGCGCCGTGGTCATGCATCACGGCCACTATCTCGATGGGATGTACCGCGCGCTTTCGAACATGCGGGCGTTCCTGGGGGACGGCGGGGCGCGCCCGGCCACCATGGCTCAGCTGGAGCAGGAAAACGGGCCGTGGATTGATTTCCTGTGGTCGGACCTCGGCAGCGCTGGTGAAATCGGCAATGAGGCGGGCTCGCTATACGAGGTCATGTTGAGCGCTGGTGCCAGCCACGACTTTGCCGAAAGCATCGCCCGGCGCGTGACCGGCGGACTGCACGCCAAGCTCGGCATCAACCCGAAGATGCAGCTCAAATACGGGGTCACGCTGGACAATCTGATCCGCGCCGCCGTCGATCTGACGGCAGGTCGCGCGGCTGAACGTCAACGCGACGGGTACGGACATGTGCTGGGCGAGGATGAGATCGAGGATCTGGGCTGGTATCTCGGCACGCCGATGGCGCATCAGATGCGTCAGGAACTGACAGACATGCCGCGCGAACTTTCCTTCATCTTCGGGCACACGCACAAGCCGTTTCAGGATGAGCTGCTCGTCGATGGCTTCGATGTCCCTGTAGGCATTTTCAATACCGGCGGTTGGGTGCTGGACGAGCCGACGCTCATGCCCGTGCAAGGCTGCGCCGCGATGTTGGTATCCGACGAGTTGGAGGTCGCTTCGCTGCGGCTGTTCAACGATCCGACCGACGGCACGATCGCCCCGGTTCGCGTCGAAGGCAGCGGGCGATTGAGTCGCCTGGTCGATGAAGCCGGCGAGGCTGTCGAGGGTGCCTCTGCCCATTGGGCCGATTTCTCGCGCATCGTCCACGCTCGCATTGTCGAGGAGGCCGACAAGCGCGTCCGCGAAATGCTCGCACGATCTAACGAACAGCTGCGGGAGGCGGCAGAATGACCATCCAGAATCCCTTTGGGCAAAAACGCATCGCGCGCAGCCTCGATCAGGCTCAGGCTGAGAGCCAGCTAAAGTCGCATTACACCGTTCTCGTCGTTGGCTCAGGCTATGGCGCGGGTGTTGCCGCATCACGGCTGGCACGCGCAGGGCAGGACGTCTGCATTCTGGAACGCGGCAAGGAGATGCTTCCCGGCGAATACCCGAACAAGCTGGCAGATGCGCAGGGGGCGATGCAGTTCAACGCCAAGGGCGGGCGGATCGGTTCGCCCGACGCCTTGTTCGAAGTGCATGTGAATGACGATCAATACGCGCTGGTTGGGTGCGGCCTTGGCGGCACATCTTTGATCAACGCCAATGTCTCGTTGGAACTGGACAAGCGGTTGCTCGATCAGGCGCATTGGCCTGCCGCATTTCGCGATGATCCTCACGCGATCGATCCGTATTACGAGCGTGCGCGGGAGATGCTCTCTCCGAACGCTTATCCCGATACGCACCCGACGCTCGGCAAACTGGAAGCGCTGGAGCACTCGGCCAACGCCATGGGCAAGCGCTTCTACAAGACGCCGATCAACGTCAATTTCGAGGACAAGACCAACAAGTTCGGCGTCCCGCAACCAGCCTGCACCAATTGCGGTGACTGCACGTCGGGCTGCAATGTCGGCGCGAAGAACACCACGCTGATGAACTACCTGCCCGACGCAGCCAATCATGGCGCGGAAATCTTCACACAGGCAAAAGTGCTGTGGATCGAGCGCGATGGCGACGACGAGAACGGGGTGTGGCGTGTGCATGTCGAGCACAATTGCGAAGACGGTGCCTCGGTAACGATCACAGCCGACCATGTGGTTCTGGGCGCGGGCGCGATTGGCTCGACCGAAATCCTGCTGAGATCGCGCGAGAAGGGCCTGTCTCTGTCCGAACGTCTGGGTGAGAGCTTCTCCGGCAATGGCGACGCGCTTGGCTTCGCGTATGACAGTTACTTCAAATCCAGGAAGGATGACGACGACCTCACTGCCGACCCGATCTACGCGATGGGTGTCGGTACATCGGATGTCGCGCCGGAAGCCTATCCCGGCCCCTGCATAACCGGCGTGATCGACATGCGCGACGCAGACGATCCGACCAAGGGACTCGTGATCGAGGAGGGCGTCGCGCCCGGCATTCTCGCAACCGCATTGGCTCCCGCGTTCTTCTTCGGAGAGGCGCTGGCCGATGGGTTTACCCGCTTCGGTTTCGATCAGGTCAAACCGCGCCTGCTTGACGCCAAGGCTATGGGCGAAGCGGTACAGACCGATCCCGGTAGCATCGCTGACTGGGCCTACAAAGGCCCGATGGCGCGCACGCTGACTTACCTTGTCATGAGCGTGGACGATTCCGGAGGTAGCCTCGCGCTTGAGGATGATCGCATCACCATTCGCTGGTCCCACGCGGGCGAGCAGCAGACTTTCCGCCACGACGACGACAAAATGCGCGAGGCGGCTGAGGCTATCGAGGCGCAGTATTTCTCCGATCCGCTGTGGTCAGAAAAGCTGGGCCGTAAGGTCATTACTGTGCATCCGATCGGCGGGTGCGCCATGGGTGATGATGCCAAGACAGGAGTTGTCGATGACAGCTGCCGTGTCTTCGCCGGCACCAGCGGAACCGGTGTCCATTCGGGTTTGTATGTCTGTGACGGAGCCGCAATTCCTGGCGCAGTTGGCGTCAATCCTCTTCTGACGATCACAGCCGTGGCCGAACGCGCAGTGGAAAAGCTGGCGCAACGCGAAGGCTGGGCCATCGATTATGCGCTAGGCGAAGAAGCCCCGCTGCCAGAGGCAACTCCAGATCAAGAAGAGGCGACTGCCGAACCACAGGCGGTTCCACACCATGACAGCCTGAAGCTTTCCATCGCCAAATGGGTGGGCGGTCATGCGATTGGTCCGGTAGCCGAGGCGGTTACCCGAACGGCCAAACACTTCGAGAGCGGCGCTATTGAAGAGGGCAAAGTCGCGATCCGCAATCTGGTGAAAGAGCACCCTGAGGCCATGAGCCCCGGCTTGGCTTTCACCGAGACCATGGCGGGCCATATCAGCGCTACGGGTTGCCATCATCGCCCCTGCGGCCATGTCGAGCGCATCCGTGACGACTACGTCAACGGCGCGGCATGGGGACAATCGGAAGACAGCGAATGCAGTTTCAAGCTGACCGTTACAACCGACAACCTCCACCGCATGATCGACGAGCCAGAGCATCGCTCGCGGATCACAGGCGAAGTGCTGGTGAATGCGATTTCGCCAGATCCTCTGCCGGTACGCGAGGGTGTTTTCCGCCTGCTGGTTGCCAATCCGGACAAAGCCGAGAGCTGGAAGATGCTCTATGACATGGTACTGGATGGGCCGGATGGTCCGATCCATTTCCATGGCTTCAAGACATTGGAGGAGCGCGGCCAAGGGAGCAGCAAGTCCGACCCCTGGACCGATCTGACGACACTGTTCGTCACTCTGCGCAATGGCGAAGACGCAAATGGCGAGTTGATCGGGCGCGGCATTTTGAAGCTCGGAATCGACGAGTTCATGCGCCAGCTGACGACCATTACCGTGAATGATTCCGATACACTGGTGGGTCACATCATCAACCTGATCCCGAAGGCTCGCAAGGCTATCGAGACCTATTTCGTGGCCAAATATGCGGGCTTCTTTGCCATGACCGTGTTCCGCGCCTACGGCGGAATGCTCGCGACGCTCAACGATTTTGCTGGCACCGATGCCGCGTCATTGACGTTCCGCGATCTCCACCTGCCGCCAGCCGAGCAGCATATCGTCCCGACCGGCGACGGAGTGAATATCGGGCTTACCCGCTATCGCGGCGGACCTCGCGGTCCTATCGTTCTGGCACCGGGTTTCTCGGTACGTGCGTCGAGCTTCGCCACCCCTACGGTGGATGAGAACCTCACCGAAAGCCTGGTCGCGCAGGGTTATGACGTGTGGCTGTTCGACTACCGCGCCAGCGCGGATTCGGGCAACGACACCGAACATCCTCCTGAATTCACGATCGACGATATCGCCCGGCATGACTGGCCTGCGGCAGTTGCGAAGATACGCGCTGTGACCGGGGCTGACAGCGTGCAGGCGCTCGCGCATTGCGTTGGCTCAATGAGCTTGCTGATGGGCATTGGCGCAGGCTGGGTGACGGGCGTTCGCTCGCTCATCAGTTCGCAGCTCACTCTGCACCCGGTCACCGATTGGCTCAACTACATGAAGGCCGACCTTGGCGTGGCGGGCATGCTCGGAGAGATTTCCCTGCTCGATGGGCATATGGACTTCGTGAGCCAGGGTACCGAAGCTGATTACGAGATCGATGCGGTCGCCTATCAGATCCCGGTCCCCGAAGGCCAGGCGTGCAAGAACCCGACCTGTCGCCGCGTGTTCGGCACTTTCGGCCCCAGCTGGGATCATCGTCAGCTCAGCCACGACACCCATCTTGCGCTCGGCAGCATGTTCAGCCGCGTGTCGCTGACGCCGTTCAAGCAGCTCGGCGACATTATGCACAAAGGGCTCGCCGTCGATGCTGATGGCAAGTCAGTCTACACCGGCGCTGAAGCTGCCCGACGTCTCGCCTTGCCGATCACCTTTCTGTCGGGAGCCACCAACCAAATCTTCTACCCTGAAAGCGGGCAGCGGACCCGCGTCTGGTTGTCAGAGCACAATGGCAGTTCCCTGTATCGCCAGCGTATCATTCCCGATTACGGTCACATGGACCTGTTCATCGGCCGGAACGCGCATCGCGACGTGACGCCGTGGATCCTGGAGGAACTGGAGAGGTTCGACGGGCTTGCCGGAGACGCATCGGATCGAGACATCGCCTGATCTGTGAGGCGATTTTGCCCCACCCGATCAGTCTAACGCATCTCGGTGCCAGAAGTCGGGCGCCCGGTGGGACGTGCTAAATTGGCGACGACCATCCTTTACGCGTTGAGACAAGTGAGATTAGGTGAGACATCGCGGGTCATATATTGGGCAGGAGTAAAATCATCTGATGGCAACCCATCGCCAGCCGCTAGAAGCCCAGATCTTGAAAGACGGGCGGGATTCGGTGCGTTACGCGATTCGCTTTAATGCGTCGGTTGCAAGCACATCCCATCGAGTACGCGCACTCATCCACGACCTGTCTGAAACGGGTCTGAGACTGGAGACCGCGAGTGGGCTTGACTTGGGGGACACGCTGATTATCGAGCTGCCATTGTCACATAAAGAAGAGGCATGCATTGTCTGGAATAAAGCTAATACTTATGGATGCGAATTCTTGAAACCGGTATCAAAAGCAACAGTCAGCGCCGCTTATCTTAGTTCGCTTTCCGTTCCGCCAGTTCAAAGCGCTGGTGGAGCTGTCAAGGAGATCGCTATCGGCGTTGATCCATCCAAAGAAGAGGTTACTGCTTGGGCGGCTGAGTTCGATAAAACCAAAGGCGTTACCGGCAACCAGCTGCTCGGCTTTCGAAAGTCCGAGGACGGAACGGTTTTTGCATTGGTGCAAAAGGGTAATTGATCATCAGGCTTGGCTGAATAGCTGAGGCCCAAGGCTTGCTCAGCCCAACAGATCAAAATTGCAATTGTGACTTGCCCAAAAGACAGGGGCGGTCCCACCACCACCCCTTCGCTTGCCGATTGGCTCTTGATAGCCTCAGTGATTGTCTGCTCGCTCAGGGAATGCCGCGACGAGCTTATCTCGCTGTCGCGGCACCTGTTGCAGGTTGGGCATTGGCGTTATCGGCCTCATTCGCAGCAACCAATTCTGCTTGGTTGAGTTCGATCCCGTTATTGACCGCCCAGATCGCGGCCTGTGTACGGTTTTGAGCGCCAAGCTTGCGCAAAATCGCCTTGACGTGAACCTTCACCGTCGCCTCACTGATATCGAGATGCCCCGCGATGACCTTATTGGGTGACCCAAGGATCAAATAACGGAGTGTCTCGATCTCACGCTCCGACAAAAGCGAAACCGCTTCGCGTTCGGGCATGGAAGGGAGAACCCGTCCGGTCCAGCGCGCGGGAAACCCACTCGCAAGCTCACTGGGCAGCACTTTCTCGCCGAGATGCACGAGTTTCAGCGACCCTATCAGAGCCTCACAGTCGATCCGCTTGACGATGTAACCGTCAGCGCCGGCCTTGAAGGCCTCAAACATCAGTTCGAAATTGAAGTCATTACTGAGAATGACGACCTTCGCGTCTGGCAGAGCGCACTGACATGCCTCAACCTCCGCGCAGCTATTTTGATCGTCTCCGATATCCAGAATTACGATATCCGGAGCATCTCGACGTTCCTGAGATTGAGCCAGGCCAAGACTTGAAGCATGCGATTCTACAACGGTGAGTTCATCACCTTCGAGAATGCGTCTTAAGCCTTCTCGAGCGAGCGCATTGTCGCTGACTAAAGCAACCGATACATGCGAACGGTTTTCCATTGGTACATTCCCCCTTTGAGCGTTTCCCTGCGACCCAAAAGTGATGTGCCATTAGTCGGTGGGCGATTTTAGGTAACCCATCTCATCTAACGCACTCGCGAATGTAGGCTTTTTTGCCGATACGTATTTAACCGCAATGGTGACGATTCGTCGAGTCTAAAAACTGGACACCTGTCAATTGGCCATTTGCGACCACGAGACGCGTTTTAGGAAATCTCTCTAATCAACACAAAAGCTTCGGCTGACGCGACGTAAACCGTTGATCCTCTTACGGTTGCGAGAGCCTCTATCGTTTTGAGCGAGCGTTCATCCGGGAAGGGTTTTACCTGACTTTCGAAGCGGGCAAAGGCATTCAGCTTTCTCTCGATTGTCTCACTGACATCGAAAAAAGCATTCGGGGCGAACGTCTCATTTATGCCCGGTGCGGCCCAATTCGTCTCCGAAAGCGTCTCATATGCGTAGATTCGCCGAGGAACGTCGGGGTCTCTCGGTCGTGCAGCCACAAGGCCAGCGTTGAACACAAGTTGGTGATCGCGATGGACATCGCCCAGGAACGGCAGAAAGAGAGTGTCGGGCGAAATTGTCTGCACCAACTTGCCTATCGCTGCGTTGATCTCAGCCCCCGGTAGCGTGTCGAGCGCAGCCGCAGGAAAATCGAGGAAGTGGCACTGCGCAACGCCCAGGATTTTGTGAGCCTCGGCCAGTTCGGCGCGTACCTGTTCGACGCCTTCGGCGGAGAATGCCGGCTCATAACCACGGGTCACGATCGCGACGTGGACTTCCTGTCCGCTGTCGGCGAGACGCGCTATCGTGCCGCCGCAACCCAGAACCTCGTCATCGGGATGCGGCGCGATGACGAGCGTCTTTCCGAGATGAGCCAAGCTGTTCTTCATCATCGCCCCAACACAACATGATTGCGGATCGAGGAAATCTCTTTCCCCTCCCATTCTTCGACGCGGAGCAACCCGTCTCCCGTGACGATATCGAACGTCCCATCACCCACGTTGACAATCTGCCCGGCAATTCCGTGATAGCTGTGCTGGGGTGAGTAGTCCGCCTGCCAGATAACAAGTTGCTTACCGTTATAGGCTGTGAATGCACCCGGATAAGGCTTCGTGACGGCCCGGACGAGACGGTCGATCTCTTTTGCCGGTGCAGCCCAATCGATCCGTCCGTCGTCCGGGCGGCGTCTTGCCGCATAGGTGGCGCATGCTTCGTCCTGCTTCGTGCGCGGGGCAGCGCCGGACGCGAGCGAACTCAAACTGGCACGGATCATGGAGTCGAGTGCCCGCATATGCTTGTCATACAGCGTTCGCGCAGTTTCACGCGGGGCGACGTGGAAGAAGCGCTGCTCGAGTATATCGCCGGTATCGACACCGTCATCCATCCAGAACAGCGTGCCGCCGGTGATCTTTTCTTCGTTGAGGATGGTCCAAGACAGGACCGCGCGGCCTCTCATGCGGGGTAGGGCGGCTGGATGGTAACCAATCACCTTTTCCGGCGCGAGTTCCATAAACTCCGCGCCGCAAATCTGAGACCACCCGACTATGTAAATGTAATCCGGGGCTGCAGCGCGAATGGCCTCGATTGATTCAGGATCGTTGACATTGCGGACGTGAACGACCGGAATGTCGTGCTCTTTAGCCAGGGGCTCAAGGTCTACGAAATCGGAATGCCGCCCGGAAAGCTCCTTGGACAAGGTTGCCACTACAGCTGGCGGACAGCCTTCTGCAATCATGGCACGCAGAGCCCATAAAGACCCTTCCACCGCTCCGACGAGTGCGATCTTCATTGGCTCATACTGCCCCGTCGATAGCGGCTGAGTGGTTTAGCCTGCCAGCAGGAAAATTGGCGGGAGCATCGCGTTCCTCCGGGTTCTCGCGGGAGAGATCCATCTCTTTCATCAGCAGCGCATTGACCTTCCTCACGTCATAAACCGTTTCTGCCAGTTCGCGCGATCGATCGCTCATCCGCTTCACCAGTTCATCGTCAGCCACCAGTTTTTCCATGGCCTCCGCGAGGCTGTTCGCGTCACGAGGGGCGACGAGAAATCCGTTTCCTCCGTTTGTTACGGCGTCGCGGCAACCAGGGCTATCGGTGGTGATCACCGCGCGGCCAACGGCAAGAGCTTCTAGGATCGTCCGGGGTAAACCCTCTCTGTAATAGGTCGGAAGAACAAAGACGTGGCACTTCGCGAGGAAAGCCGGAACGTCGTCGGTTTCGTCGATCAGCTCGACTGGAAAATCGCTGCGCAACCGGGTCAGATCAGCTTCCTGCAGGCCGGTAGGGTTGTCCGGTTCGACGCGTCCAATCAAGCTGAAGCGCACATTCGGGTGCCGGGATGCGATCATCGCGGCCGCCTCTGCATACTCCCAAACACCTTTATCGCGCATGAGACGCCCGATCATAAGAAAGTGTAGCGGGCCCTGCGGCAACGGGGCATGAAGAAACCGGTCGAGATCGACGCCGGAGCCTGGCACTTCGAACACCGGCGAGGCCCGATCGACAATGTTTGCAGCGATCATGTCGGCGCGATCATCGGAATTGAACACGAAAATCCTCTTGGCGCCTTTTAGGCCGGACCGATATAATTGACAGAATACGCGTTTGAGCATCTGCCGATCCGACGCAGCCTCGCTGAAAAGGTAACCAAGGCCGGACATCAATGCGTAGTAACGCTTCACGCCCGCAATACGGCAGGCAATGCCGCCATAGATGATTGGTTTCTGCGTGTATGCGACCACCACGTCTGGGCGCTCTTTGCGGAGCAGTTTCACATAGCTCCAGATGGTAGCGAGGTCCGAAAAGACGTTCGTGCCTGTTCTTGCCATCGCCACGGTGCGGAAACCGACCCCGATCTCGGCAAGCTTGGCACGGACCGTTGGATCGTCGTCGGGAGCGACCGCGACCACATCGTGGCTCGATCTTCGCATTTCCTCCAACAGCTTGCCGCGAAAGTTGATGAGGGAAAACGCCAGGCTAGAAAGCACCAGAACTTTCAAGGCAGTAATCCTTTCAGTCGCGCCAAAATGCGCCATTCCCGATTAGGGCTTGCCCTACACAGCGGCCGAAAGAAAACTGTATTTGGTCGAATAGGCGAAAGATGATCCGCTGCAATCATGAGGGATGGTGCAGGTCCAGGTAGGGCAATGCGCCCTCCTTCCGAGAGTGCGAAACCTATCCCTTTGGTGCAATCGCGATCTCCTGTTGGAGACAGATGCTCGCCTGCAGGCCCTTATGGCTGATGTTACGATGCGCAAGTGCGATCGCGCTTGAGAGCCGGTAACCAATTTGTCGCGGAGTTGCCAAAACTCTGCCTGGCAAGGGGGAGAAAGCCGACCAATGGCGCAAGCGATGACAGGCAATGCCCAGCCCGCCGAAGACGCGGTGACTGAAGAGGCCGATCACTACGCGGTCGATGGCGCGGGTCGCCTGACCCAGCTGTCGCGCTTTCTCGCTGCCCGGTTTGGCATCGGCTCTGCATATCGCTGGAAGAAGCTCATTCGCCTGACTGGTGTGATGGTGCTCGATTTCACCGCCATTGCCGGCGCGCTCTTCTTGTTGCTGCCGCTCCTTCAGCCCCATATCGAGAGCCAAACAAACCTGATCGCACTTCCGCTTTTCGTGGTCACAAGCGGGGCGATTGCAGTCCTCGTCTTGCTATTTAGTGGCCTTTATCGGCGCAATTGGCGTTTCACGTCGCTCGCCGATTGCTTCGTTTTGGGGTTGAACATCGCGATTGCCATCGGGCTTTTATGGACGGCGATCTGGGTGTTGTTCGAACCGTCGGATACCGCGCAGTTCCTGACCCTAGCGACCCTCCATTTCTGCCTTTCTCTCTTGGTGATGCAGGTCATGCGGCTGGCCCGGCGCGCGGTCGTGCGTCTGCCGGTTTTTTCTTTCACCCGCGATACGTCGACGTCGTTGATCGCGGATCGCAAGAAAGCTGTTCTAGTCGGACGGGCGGACTGGGTCGAATCCGTTATCAGGATTAGTCATGCGGACAGGAACTCGCCCATTGCGGTCGTAGGCAGCCTCCTGCCAGAGGCGAATGGGCCGATCTCCCAGATCCGCGGTGTTCCCGTCCTTGGATTTCCTGAAAACCTCCTGTCCGCAATCGTCGCGCTGGAAGAGCGCGGCCGCCGACCGGACATGATCATCATGTGCGATGACGCAATCAATCTGAGCCGTCGCGATGTCACCTCGATAACGCGGCGCACGCGCGATCTCGGGATCGAGACCGTTCGCGTGGGCGATGACTGGGGGCACTTGCTCGGGCGCACAAACAACTCGACGCTCAACGAACTATCGCCAGCGGACCTGCTAGGAAGACAGGAATTCGAGCTGCGCGAAGCGGCCATCTCAAAGCAGGTTGCGGGGGAAACCATCCTTGTGACCGGCGCCGGTGGCACCATCGGAGGCGAATTGGCCCGGCAGCTCGCAGGGTTCACACCAGCCAAGCTTGTCCTCCTCGATCACAGCGAGTTCAATCTTTACACGATCGAGCGGCAGGTGAGGGAGGCCTATCCCGAAGTGCCACTCGCCATTTCCCTGTGCGACGTGCGGGACTTCGCGGAAATCCGGCGCGTGTTCAAACGCCACCAGCCTGCGATCGTGTACCATGCCGCCGCGATCAAGCACGTGCCAATCGCCGAGGTAAACCCCTGCGCAGGTGCTCACACCAACATCATCGGGACGAAGAACGTCGCCGATGCCGTCTGCGAATTCGGTGCCCGCGCGATGGTGCAGGTCAGCACCGACAAAGCCGTGAACCCCGTCGGGATAATGGGGGCGAGCAAGCGTGTTGGCGAACTGTACGCGCAGTCGCTGGACCTGTGCGGTATCGATGATCCCGATGCCCCTCGTTTCATGACCACCCGGTTCGGCAATGTCCTCGGTTCGTCCGGCTCGGTCGTTCCACTGTTCAACGGCCAATTGCTCGCCGGTGGCCCGTTGACGGTAACGCACCCTGATATCGAGCGGTTCTTCATGACCGTGCGCGAGGCGGTGCAGTTGATCCTTCAAAGCAGCGCGCGCGCGCTCGAAGACGGCACGCCGCGCGGGCGGATCATGGTGCTGGACATGGGCGAGCCGGTAAAGATCGTCGATCTGGCGAAGCGAATGATCCGGCTTCACGGCCTAGAGCCTGACGTCGACATCGAAATCAAGTACACCGGCCTGCGCCCCGGCGAGAAGCTGTTCGAGGAATTGTTCGACAGTTGCGAGGAACAGCAGGCCTCCTCGATCCCCGGTATCTTCGAAGCCAGATCGCATCCAATCCCGCTGCCGCTCATTACGCGCGCGATCGAGCAGATCGGCCTCGCGATAGAGCAAGGCAACGATGGCGATGTACGGCGCATCACGCACCATCTCACGAGCCTGCCGAACAGTTCACCCACGCTTGCCGGGTTTGTCGCCAACTCCAAATCGCTGTGGGGACGTAAGTTCCTGACGGTCGAGGAGGGCTGACCGATGCCGCAAATAGCCGAAGCAGATCGCCTCCTCCGCTCCATACAGCCCGAACCTGCTGCCATGGCTCCATCACATTGGCCAAGGCACGACGCCGACGAAATCGAGGCCGCCACGCAGGTGCTGCAATCAGGCAAGGTCAACGCGCTGGTCCACGGGTCGGAAAACCGCGCGTTCGAGGCGGAGTTTGCAAGCTATATCGGTGTTCCACACGCAATCGCCTTGAGCAACGGCACCGTCTCCATCGAACTTGCCCTGCGTGCCCTTGGTATTGGTCCCGGCGATGAGGTCATCGTCCCGGCGCGCAGTTTCTTCGCCACGACAAGCGCGGTCGTTGCCGTGGGCGCGCAGCCTGTGTTCGCCGATATCGAGCTCGATACTCAGAATATCGATCCAAGTTCGGTCGAGCGGCTTATAGGAGCGCGCACGCGGGCCATCATCTGCGTTCATCTCGCCGGGCAGCCGTGCGACATGGATCGACTGTGCGCCATCGCATCAGAGCACGATCTGCGCATCATCGAAGACTGCGCTCAGGCTCATGGTGCATCCTGGAATGATCGTCCGGTCGGCTCTTTCGGCGATGCAGGCTCCTTCTCTTTCTGCACCGATAAGATCATGTCGACCGGCGGCGAAGGCGGCATGTTGGTGATGCGGGATGAAAAAGTTTGGCGCGCGGCCTTTGCTTACAAGGATCACGGCAAGGATCCGTTCCGTCTGAGAGCACCGTCGCGCTCCGCGCCCGGAGAGTTTCGCTATCTCCACGATGGGTTCGGCAGCAATTTCCGGATGACCGAAATGCAGGCCGCGATCGGACGAAGGCAGTTGGCGAAGCTGGACGGCTGGCTTTCACAACGGCGCAAAAATGCGCAAGCGTTGCTGGCCGAGGCTTGCAAACACCCGGCGGTGTCGCCGATGCGACTGCCAGACGCTGCCGAACATGCCTATTACAAGGCGTATGTCCGGCTTGACCTGAGCCGCCTGACGGCTGGTGTTTCCCGCTCGGACATCATCGCCGCGCTGATGGCCGAGGGCATTGCATGCGGCAGCGGCTCCTGCCCTGACATGAGCAGAGAGGGCGCGTTCGAGGATACGGATGTCAAACGTGACGGAGACCTCTCCAACGCTCATCGTCTCGCGCAAGAGACGATCATGTTCCAGGTGGACCACACGCTCTCGCCCTCAATGACCGCTCGCGTCGGGCGTTGCCTGTCCGAAATCGTCGATCAATTTTCGGTAGCGCGATGATCGAGGGACAAGTGGATAGGGCGATTGGACTGAAGATTAGAGAGAGGAGATACCCATGATCATGCTCCATAGAAAACTTTCGGCCCTTGCGGCGGCGACCTGCCTGGCCCTTACGGCAGGATGTTCCACGGGTATGAGTGATCTTCCCCCGCTGGCCAGTGTAGGAGCGCCGGAGGTGAAGCTTGCCCCCGGCGACAAGGTTCGCATTGCGGTGCAGGATCTCGATGTGATGTCCGGGGACTACATCGTCGATGAAGCGGGATCGGTGTCGCTCCCGCTGATCGATCGGATCGAGGTCGCCGGGCTATCCTACGCTCAGATGCAAAACACGATCACCGCACAGCTGATCGAGGCTGATGTCCTCAAGAATCCGAATGTCACGGTGCAGCCTCTCGAACTTCGACCAATCTACATCATGGGCGAAGTGCGCCAGCCCGGCGAATACGCCTATCGTCAGGGTCTGACGGTGTTCGCTGCTGTCTCCATGGCCGGCGGCTATACATACCGCGCCAAAACCGGTGAGGTTGCCGTCACTCGCATCGTCGGGGAGCGATCTACCACGGCCGTGGCGAACGAAGACAGCGTGATCCTGCCCGGTGATCGTATCCGCGTGTACGAACGCTGGTTCTGATGCGCATCGTGGTTGCCCGGCAAAGGATCGGCTTGGCCTGCTCGCTAGGGGCGCTGGCGTTTTGTTCGACCACCGCGTTGGCTCAGACCACCATTGCTCCCCTGGTCGCCGGTGACGATCCCGAATACGAAATCGATCCCATTACTCTTGGTCCGCTGCGCCTTTCGCCCGAGCTTCTGGCCAGCGCAGCGTATGATGACAATGTAATCGCGGACCCGGATGGCTCCGAGATCGAGGATGCCGAGTTTATCGTGCGGCCCCAACTGGTCGCCCGCCTCGGCGAGGAGAACCTGCGTTTCACGCTGGAAGGTTATGGCGAATTCTCCCGGTTCGCCGATTTCACGAGCGAGGATTCGGATACTTACGGTGTCAGCGGAAACCTATCCTACAGCACCGGCCTGACCAGTCGATTGAACTTCAACGCGAGCTACGCTCGCTTGAAAGAAAATCGCGGCGATCCCGAAGCACTCGATCTGGCGGAACCTGGACCGCGGCTGGTGGACAACACTTTTGCAAACGTCGACTATCGCCGTACTGGCGGTCGTGTGCTGCTCGCACTCGAAGCGGCCTATAGCGATCTCGATGCCGTATCGCCCTTCGATGACGACCGGGATTTCGAGACCTATTCGGCCCGTGCGACTGCGGGGTACAGGGTCAGCGGACCGATCTACGCCACAGCGACAGGCTTTGTTAGCGTCAGGGACTTTCGACTGGAAGCGACCCTGACAGATCCCGACCGCGATGCGACGACCTATGGTGGTCAGCTCGGTGTCACTTTCGTCGAAAGCGAACGCCTTCGTGGCCGTGCCCGAGTGGGTGTGTTTCGCTTTAATCCTGCTGATGCGAGCTTTGATCCACGCACCGGTTTCTCTGCAGACGTTTCGGTCACCTACCTCCCGACCCGCAGGACCGCCTTGATCCTGGAGGCATTCAACGGCGATGTTGCAACGTTCCGCAGCGGCGCGCAGGCGCGCACGGATACGCGGGTATCGCTGACCGGACAGTTTGAAATACGACACAATTTGTACGCCCGAACGGGCCTGCGGTGGATCCAAAACCGGTTCATTGGCAGCGGCGTCGAAGAGGAGATTTTCGGTTCCACGCTCGCGCTGGAATTCCTCGTCGGCAGAAGATTGTCGCTCATCGCCCAGATAGAGGCAGCCGACAGAACGAGCGATGATCCGGCACAGGAATTCGATCGGTTTCGGACGAGCATCGCAGCATTCGTCCGTTTCTAGCGGCTTAGCCACTAGCGACAGAGCAGCTCGTCATAGACCTGCATGACGGACGCGGCGTGCCGTTCCTTGCCGAACCTCTCGCGTGCCGAGAGTTCGGCCCGCTCCAGCATCGCTGCGGTCCCGCCTGGATCGGCAAGCACGGTTTCCACGCCATCTGCCAGCGAGGTGGCGCTTTCCGGATCGACCAAAACGCCGCAACCGTCAGCAAGCGCTTCCCCGTTTCCGCCAGAGCGCGTCGCAACTACTGGAGTTCGAACAAGCATTGCCTCGACAAGAGTTCTGCCGAGCGGTTCGCCCACCGCAGGCACGATGAGTTGGTCGCAGCCCGCGATCCACTCATGCCCCGGCGTCCGAAATCCCATCAGCTTGACGCGATCACCCATTCCCTTTTGGTCGATATGGGCACGCAACATGCGATCCATTTCTGGAACTTTCGCCTCTCCGAACATCAGTCCATAGACGGGATGCTGTAGCCGCGAGCGAAGCTCGGCGATCAGGTCGACGAACAGCAGCGGTCGCTTGCGGGGAACGAAGCTGCCGAAAATGCCGAGCAGCAGTGCATCGTCAGGAAGCCCGGCCAGTTCCAGAATGCGCTGCCGCATTTGCGCACGGTCGGCAGAGATCGACGTATCGAAAGGGCTGAAGACAACCTTTGCCTTGCGCGCAGCGCTCCAAATCCGCCCTTTGGGAAGCGAGAAACTGGATACGGTGAGGACTTTGCTTGCGAGCAGCGGCGCCAGCAGGCGCAATCCCAAGGCGTCTGGATCGGCGCGATGGTGCCAGACAAGTTGCGCACCCGCCAGACGGGCGGCGAGCGCCCAGGAAGCATGCGTGCGTCCATCATTCGTGTGGACGATATCGGCCCCCTGCTCGCGAAGGAAACGGACGCGCTGGGACACACCGGCAAAGGTGCGCAGGTACTTCGCCATGCTGAATTGCTCGCCCGGCGTGAAGAAACCATCCGCCCGTCCGGGATCATCCAGCTGCTCAAAACCTGAGAAATGCGCCGCGATCCTGCCGTTCTGGATCTCTGGCACCAGAAGTACGCGGTATTGCGCCGGGTCGAGGTTTTCCAACAACCCAAGCACCGAGAAGTGGCTGCCCCCCACACTATCTCCGGCAAACGGGTAGCATATCGTCACCCGCCGCGATCGAGCCATTTCGCTGGCAGTCGCAATCGTTTCTGCATTGAGCTCGGCGACGTTCATGCGCCGTTCGCCCTGCGCAGCTGGTCTTCGCGATAGGAAAGGAAATTCTCGAAATTGGAGACGCCGTCGCCATCGCTATCGGCCCAGGCGTCCGCCAGCCGAGGGTTCGACCCGTGGCTTGCCTCCCAGCCATCGTCCATGCCGTCTTCGTCGATGTCGGAATATGGTTCGCCGCTCGATAGCGGGGGAATGGGTCCGGGTTTCTTGATGATCTTTCCGCTCTGGTTCCTGACGTCGCTGATTACGCGAATGTCGATTGCATCCCTCGGCCATGCGCCTGCACGCTCAAGCACGTGTTCGTAGGCTTGTGTTGCCGATTGAGGCTGGATCGTCATGGCGCATGGCGGACGCTCGACCTGCGCAGCGCGCGCGAAGCTGGACACATGTTCGAAATTGCCGCGAAAATCGTTGTCCCACAGATAGATTTCCGCGGTCCCGCGCGATCCGATGGTGTTGCGTGCGATTCCCTGGGCTCGGCTACGGGTATTCGGACCGCCAACGAAGGTGTTTCCGACGATAGAGACAGGGCTCCCGCCGAAGCCCTCCCAAACCTCCGCAAATTGCGATTGCGCATTGTAGAGGATGTTGTTGACGACCTCGACGCAGGAATTGGGTGGAAAGTTGATGTCGGGGTTACGGTCGCCATTATGCGCGCAGACATTACCGATGAAGCTGAGGCGCTGTGGGCCTTTGGGATCGCTTGCCAGGAGCGCGCATTTGTCGTGGCGGGGAATCCCGTAGGAGAAAATCGAGTTGCTGATCGTGACCCGGTCGTTGTCTCCGTAGCCATTGATCAGTTCGTCGCTCGCCCAGCTGGCGCTGACATGGTCGATAATGACATCGCGGCTGTTTTCGATCGTGAAGGCGTCGTCGCTCTTGCGGTTCGCACTCAAGCGGTCGAGCCGGACTCTGACATGGCGCACGATCACGTCGTGAGTGTTCTTGATAACGATCGGAGTGCGGGCGGAAGAGCCGCCTGCGTGGGTGATCACGACGCTTCCCCCCGGCGCGGTCTGACCGGCAATGGTGAGATAGGGATTCTTGATTATCGGAGGTTTCGTCGTGAAACGAAACACACCGCCCACGGCAAAGACGCAAACCCGTTTGCCCTGCGCTTCCAGGCAATCTCGCAAGGAACCCGGCCCGGAATCCCGGCGATTGGTTACGCGGATGATCCGTCCTTGTTCCCCCCCGACTGCGCCAGCCCCATGACCGATTGCCGCCGGGAATGCGCGTCTTTCGGACACGGGTTGCGGGTTGCCCGGCGGCGCTGCCTCGACCGTGTCGGTACAGGACGCGAGCTGCAAGCTCGATCCGAGCAGCGCGAGAAAAGACGCCGCGCGCAGTGTGCTGGCGACTTGCGTCTTCACACCGCTTCCTTGCCGATCCGCCGATCTCTTTCGCGCTCGGTTTCCGCTTGTAAGGGCGTGGATGCAAAGTAACCGTACCTCATCAGCAAGGGGGCCGTGAGAACCGAAAACACGCGTTGCAACGATCGGGGCATCTGTGATGTCCACCCGATATCTTTGTTGATCCTGATTTCCTCCTGCATACGATGGCGGCTTCCCGCGATCTGGTGCTGCGGCTTCATCACGTCCGCTCCGTGGTCCGGCAAAACGTATTCCTGGCCCGCCAGAGCGAGGATGGATTTCACCGTGCCTTCGGGATCGGCGACGAAATTTTCGTAACGGACGCGGATGCTCCGCTTGCGCGGAAGACGCAGACGAAGCATTTCCGCACCGAGATTGACCGTGAACCACCGGGCGGCGGTGTACCATATTGGCTTGGGTCTCAGTTCCTTCTGAATGCCGGCTTCCACCGAGCGCCGATATGGCTTCATCATCGACCAGGCCACGCCGCGTCCGTCGCGCACCATGTGCACCACGAAGACCTCTATTTCCTTGATCGACATGAGCATGGATGCGCGGCCCGGCAGCTTCGACGAATCCACGATCACCGATTCGCCGGAGGCTGCGGCGATTTCTTGGAACAATGCCAACGTCTCTTCGCGGTAGGCTCGACTTTCGTTGCCAGCAAAGAGGCCCCTGAAGAGCCGTCTGGGATCGACCAGCCACTCCAGTCGGGCTGCACGCCGACCGTGTAAGTCCATCGCATCGGGCCGCCTGGGATTGAGCCACGCATCCACGACCGATCCCCAGAAGCCGCACTCGTCGACCTGGCGTCGGCAAGCACAAAATTCACGCTCATTCCAGACGTGGCGAGGAAGCGCCGTGATTTCGCCGCCAGCGAACACACCCGATTGTTGCCCAAGCGCGATATCCAGCAGCGTAGTTCCGCTGCGGCCATAGCCGGCGATGTAGATTACTTTCAGAGGATCTTTTCGTGGCATCGCCAAACCCAGCTCCAGACGGATACTGAGTCTCCCACCCGTGGCGCGGTGCAGCAAGGTATCTTTGGTATATTTGGGCCATCAATTCCTGTGAGGTTCGCATAGCCCCAATGCGCTGCGAACTGGACCGATAAGCCGTTGTCCAGACGCCTCGCGGCTGGCAGAAAATATACAATGAGCCAACAAAAGGATCTGCAAACCGCACCGGCAGGAAATTTGCCCGGTGGGCCAGCCGCGTATGATCGCGGACAGGCTGACGCTGGTTTCGCTGCCGTTCCTGTCGGTGACGCTGGCTCTTTCACCAGACCGATCAGTCGTCCGATGAGGGCGATACTCATGATCGCCGTGTTCTTCTGCGGATGGTCCATCTTGCGTGTCGGTCAAATCAATCTCACCCTGAGCGACATTCTGCTCTCCTTGGTGATGGCCGTCATGCTGTTTCGCGGGGAGATCAACAGCAGGCCGTTCGGAAATCTTACAGTATTCTGGTTCGGCGGGCTGGGGTTGATGCTTCTGGGCCTCCTGATCGGAACCGTGATCAATGGCAGCGTCGATCGCTGGCTGATCGTCGGTGCGCAGTATCTGTTCGCGTTCTTTCTGGTCCCGATGATGATTACGGGCCAGCAAATCTCGCTGACGCGCAGTTTTCCGGCTCTGTTCGTGCTCGGGATTGCCGCATCTCAGCTGATCGGCATCTCGGCCAGTCTGGTCTTCGAGCACGCGGACACGAAAGATCTGATGGGCGATGGTTTTTTGACAGGCAATGGCCGCCTGGGCGCGATGACCGGGGAGCCGAACCCGAACGGTGCGATGATCGCCTTTTCCCTGCCAATGCTGCTCTATTCGGTGCGCAAGGGGATTATGCCGTTGGGCATCGGTCTACTTTGCGGATTGCTGCTGATCTGGGGCTTGCTCGCCAGCGGGTCCTTCACCGGCTTTGCCGCAGCGCTCGTCGCGCTTGGTGCCTATCTCGCCGTTTCGGGCCTGAGATCGCTCATGCGGATTTCCATCGTCGCTGCTGTCGCATTGGGTTTGTTTTTTTCCTCAGGACTTTCCTTACCGTCGGCGTTTGAAGACCGGGTGGCTGGCGCGCTGACGACTGGCGACCTCGCTCAGGCCGGAACCTATACGGGCCGCTCCGCGCTGATCGAACAGGCATGGGATATGGCCGACGACAACGCTCTTATCGGTCTTGGCGTCGATCAGTTCAGAGTGGTCAGCCACTATGGCGCGCCCGTCCATGAGCTTCATCTGTTGATCTGGAATGAGGGCGGCATCCTGGCCTTTGCCGGGCTCGTAACACTGCTGCTGACGATGGGTGCGGCCGCTTTCACGGCGATTTCGCGAAGTCGCGCAGAAGGCGCCATGATCCTTGCAGTCATCGTCGTATTCAACGTCTACACTCTCTCGATCCCGCATATGTATTCGCGCGTCTGGATACTGCCAGTTCTGCTGGCGTTGAGCACCTATTTCGCCCGCCGACCGACGCATTCACCGCCTTTTGGCCAGACAGTGCAGCACCGATGACGGGCGACGAGACCTCTACCTTCTGGCCCACCCGAGGCATGAGCAAGATGCTGGTCTCGCGGCTCGGCAGCATAATGCATCTGCTGAGTGGGAGCATGGCGGTCGCGGTGGTGATGGCGCTCAGCACAGTGGTCGCCGCCAGAGCGCTTGGGGCGGAGGCGTTCGGGGTGCTTGCCCTTGTGCTTACGATCGGGCGGATCTGCGAAAGACTCATCCGCTTCGAAAGCTGGCAACCCCTCATCAGGTTCGGCACGCAGGAGGATATCGAAGAAGACCCAAAGGCGATGGGAGAGCTCTTTCTTCTCGGCCTCCTTCTGGACATTGGCTGCGCATTGATTGCAGCTGCGGCGATGCTTGCCGGTGGGTTTCTTCTTCTCCCGCTTATCGGGCTTGAACAGTCGCACTTCTATCTCCTTTTGATCTTCGCCCCCGCGATCGCGCTGAATATCCGCGGCGCGCCGACCGCTGCGTTACGCCTGGCGGGACAGTTCAAGCTGCTCGCCTATTTTCAGCTGTTTTCCGCATCTCTCCGCCTCGTCATGGCGGGTGTGGCGTGGGCGATAGATGCACCGCTGGCAGCCTTTCTGGCGATCTGGACCATCGCTCAGGTGATCGACACCGCCGTATTCGCGTATCTGGGCGCCCGCGCGCTCACGAGTTTAGGCGTTGCCAATCCGCTGCACGCTGGTGTCAAAGGTCTCACCGCCCGTTTTCCGGGTTTCATGGGATTTGCATGGAAGACAAACGCATCGAGCGCACTACGCACGCTCACGCACGAGGCGGATACCCTGCTAGTTGGCGCGCTTGCCGGTCCTACGGCGGCGGGCGCGTATCACATCGCCAAAAGGTTCGCGAAAGTCGCACAGCAAGTAGGGGCTTACGTCCAGACGGTGATCTATCCGGATCTTTCCCGCATGTGGGCCCGCAAGCGGTTCGAGACCGTCCGCTCTATCAAGACCAACGTGCAAATCGCCCTCGGGGCGATCGGCCTCGGCATCATCGCAGTCACCGCAGCCTTGGGCGGGCCCGCTGTGGCCTGGTTGTTCGGGGAAGGCTTCGACATGGTCTACCCTCTGCTGGTCACGCAGTTGATCGCGGTCGCGCTGATCCTGGTCGCGGCTCCTTCGCGGTCGACCATGCTTGCCATGAACAGGCCGGGGACGGTTTTGGCGATCGCAGTCCTCGCGACCGCTATCTTCTTTGCAGTCGCTGTGACGGTCATCCCCGACGTGGGGGCGATCGGAGCAAACTACGCACATATCGCCTTCGCTGGCGTCACGCTGATCCTTCTCGAGATCGGTTTCCGTGTCGCCTACGGTTCCAATGAAGCGAGCGAGGCGGCGGTATCATGAGGCCGAGGGTGGATCGATGCGCATTTGCTCCATAGTGAACAGCCTCACGACGGGCGGCGCGGAAGTTCTCGTGACCGGGCTATCGGCCGAGTTTGCCAGGCAAGGTGACCACCCGCTTGTGATCGCGCTTTGCGACGCATCGACGGTCGGCAACTCGCTGGAAACCGAACTGCGTATGGCACAGGAGATCGTGTCTGCCGGCGGCGAATTCAGGTCGCTCGGCCTCTCAGCAAGCCGCAATCCGTTTGTCGGAGCGAAGAGGCTGAAAGAAGTGCTGCTCGAATTCGCACCCGATATAACTCACGCTCACACCGTTCGCGCTCTACCGATGCTGGCGCTTGCTCGTGCGCAGGCGCCGGTTTTATTGACGCATCACAACACCCGGCTCCCGTTTCCCCCATGGATGTTCAAGCTGTGCGACCTGATGACGCAGGGCTATGTCGCGATCGGAGCCGACGTCGAGAAAATCCTTCGCCGACACGCCAGCAAACCGATCACCAGGATTTCAAACGCGGCCAGCCGCCAGTTTAAAGCGGGGGCGCCCCGTACGCTCTCGCTTGACCGCAAAACCATTCTGTGCGTGGGCGCAATCAGTGAACAGAAAAACTACGCGCTTTTGATAGAAGTCGCGGCAGCATTGAAGTCGTCCGGTATTGTCGACCCGTTACCCCGGTTTCGCATTGCAGGCGCAGGCTCGGATCTTCCGGCACTTACAGCCAAGGCGGCAAAGCTTGGCTTGGACGGCATCGTCGACTTTCTCGGAGAGCGGTCGGATGTTCCGGATCTGATGCAGGATAGCGACCTCTATCTGAACGTATCGCTCTACGAGGGCATGCCACTGACGCTGTTGGAAGCCATGGCAAGTGGATTGCCCATCGTGGCGACCGATGTTCCGGGAAACAGGGAATTGATCGAAGATGGCTCCAACGGGATCAAGGCGCCGTTAGGCGACGCCGATGCGATCGCGCGGGCAATTTCGGAAATCTTGGGCAATGCCGATCTCTATTCAACGCTATCCGCAGGATCGATCGAGAAAAGCGGCGAGTTTTCGATCGACCGTGCAGCCGTAAAACACAGGGATCTTTATGCGAGCAACATCGCGATGCGTAAGCGATCCCGACATCCCCCAAACGAGGTAGCCGAAAGAGAGCTCAACACTCCGCAATAGCCTCTACCGTGCACACCGCGCCTCCTTTAAACTTCGCACTGCCGTCTTTCATAGGCGATTTGGTATTTTGGGGAGAAGAACAGTGAACGACGTCGCCCTTGATCATCCGAGAGAGGGATTTCCCACGCAGCGACGTAGCTATCTGTCTACCCAACCCTCATACTCACCCAACACGGATGGCCCCGACCAGTTCGGTCTGGTGGATCTGATCCGGACATTCGAGCGGCATCGTTTCCTCGTGCTGGCTATCGTTATCGCAGCGACGCTGGGGACGCTCGCGTGGCAGCTGACATCGCCCAACCTCTATCGCTCGACAGCCAATATCCAGGTCGAACTGATCGATGAGACCGGCACCAATCAGGCGGATGTGCTCGCGCGCAATTCCCAGCGTATCGCCAACGAGGGCAAGCTCTACCGCTCGAGAAACTCGGCGCAAAAGGTGATCAAGACGCTGGGCCTGCTCGAAGATCCGGAGTTTCTGCGCGAGCTGGGAGGTCTGCCTGACGGTAACGATACGGCACGCATGAGCGCAGCCGTTTCCAAATTGCTGGATATGACGAGGGTGCAGTTCGAAGATGGTTCGGATCTGATCGAGATGACGGCTGTTGCTCGCTCTCCCGAACTCGCATCGAAGATTGCAAACTCATTTCCGGAAGCGGTCCGCGATATCAAACGGTCGCGCAGTGCGGTGCGTCGGCAGCAATTGCTGGATGAACTGAACGCCGAGCGCGATCAGCGTATGGAAAGCGCCGTCGAAGCTGCTGAAAAGCTGGCGCAGTTCAGGGTCGATAACCGGATGCTGGTGGGTGCCGGAGGGGCTCAGGAACTTGCACAGATCAACGGGATCGCCAGTGAAGCTGCGTCCGCCGCTGCCATGGGATCGGGGTCGGCGGCACAAAGCGCCGGAATCTCCCGCGCTGCTAGTATCAGTTCCACGGCGGGTGCAACCTCGGCCGCAGTCCAGCAATTGCAACGCCAGGAGGCTGAGCTGGGCGCCGAATATGCCCGGCTTTCGCAGACATATGGCAGCGGATACCCCGAACTTGCGCGGGTGGAGACCGAATTGCAGAGCGTTCGATCGGCCCTGGCCCGTGAGCAGCAGGTTGCGCGACAGGCAGCGCAGGAACAGGCGGATGCGGAAGCCGCACGAACGCGGGAAATGGCGCGCGCCGAAGCATCGCGGGACGCCGCGCGCGCCGGAAGATTGCAGTCGGTCGTCGCCTCCCTCACCTCGCGCGCGTATCAGAACACGGCCAACATCCCTTTACTGGAGCAACTCGAAAGAGAGGCCACGACGACAGCTGCGGCAGTCGCGGAGATTGCCGATCAGATCACCAGCGTTCAATCCGAGAAGCTCGTCGAAGGCGTTTCGTCAAATATCATCTCTCCTGCCATCGCCAATGGCGAACGCATTTCGCCATCTCCCCTGAAGATCACTGCGGTCGTCATGATCGGCGCAGCTATTCTCGCCATGATGGTCGCATTCGTGATCGATCTGCTCGATGATCGTTTGCGCACCGTCGCTCAAATCCGGAAGTATTTCGGCCTGCCGGTTTTTGGCATGCTGCCCGCGTTGGAGCATGGCGTTTCTTCGAATCTGCGCGAGTCGCCCGTGTTCATCGATCCGCAGTCACTGTTTTCCGAGGTCGCGCGCTCAGTGCATGCGGAGATCGGCGCGCTCACGCCGATCAATCAGTCGCAAAGTGTGCTCGTCACCTCTCCGTTGCCGGGCGACGGCAAATCGGTGATTGCCCTCACCATGGCCGCGGCCGCGGTCGCGATGGGTAAGCGGGCAGTCATACTTGACCTGGACCTGCGGCGTTCCGGTATCCTTCAGAAAATCCAGGAGAATATCGACGCTCCCGAACTCATGGATGTAGTTCGAGGTAACGTCGATCTTCATGCACTTCTGGCTCCGCCGGACCCGGACGGGTCGGACGAAGAGCAAAGCGATACAGACCTCGTCATCAAGAACGATATCGACGACATGCTGAGCCGCTTCATGTTGCTCAGCGCATCCCAGCCCGTCGCGGAGCCCGCCGCCGTTCTCGGATCGTCGAGGTTCCGTCAACTGGTGCTCGAACTCAAGGCGCGCTTCGATCTGGTGGTCGTCAATGCTCCCGCCGCCCTGGCGGTTCGCGATGCACGCTCGATGTGCGATTACACCGACGATACGATCCTGGTTGCCAAGTGGGGCGAAACGACCATCGAGCAGTTCCGTGCGACTCTCGAAACGCTCGGCAGTGGCAATGTCGCGGGCTGCGTGTTCAATCAGGTCGATTATGCCGAGCATGCCCGCCGGAAATACGGCGATTCAATCCAGTTCTATTACGATGCCGCCGACTATTTCAGCGAAGGTGTGCCCCGCAGGTGGACCTTGCGTGAGCAGATCCTGCGCGCATTTGGCCGCTCACCCGCCCATGTACACGCGGCGCAGTGAAGAAGCAGGCAAGCGGCGGCTGTGATGATGGCCGCGCTCGTATCGCGCCTGTGCGCGCTGGTGCTCCTCGTGGTGCTTTCTCCTGTGATGCTCACGCTTTGGCTGATCTGTGCGATTGTACAGGGACGCCCGGTGCTGTTTCGGCAGTATCGCTCGGGCAAGGGAACGATCCCGTTCAGGCTACTCAAATTCCGCTCGATGCGCGATATACGTGACGAAAACGGGGGGCTTCTCCCGGACGATCAGCGTGTCACCGGGATCGGGACATTCCTGCGTCGCTCGCGACTGGACGAGTTGCCCGGCTTGGTAAATGTTCTGCGCGGGGAAATGGCGTTTGTCGGACCGCGCCCGCTGCTGCCAGCTACGATTGAAGAGCTGGGGAGCCGGGGCTGGAAGCGATGCGCAGTCAAGCCGGGTCTGACCGGCTGGTCACAAGTCAACGGAAACACTCTGCTCACGCTCGACCGGAAAATCAACCTCGATCTCTGGTACATCGATAATCGCAGCGCGTTTCTCGACCTGAGGATTTTGGCGCTCACGGTTCTGGTGATGATCGGCGGGGAAAAGGTGCGCACCGGCACCGCCTGACTTTCTCATGAGAAATGTCATGGAATTGATGGTGAGGGCGGGGGAAACCGTGCCAACGTATAGGAAAGGGACCGAAGTCCAATGAACTCTCAGCCTCTATCGGTTCTCTTCACCTCTGCCGGCCGACGGGTTGAACTGATCAATTGCTTCGTCGCGGCAGCTCGGCAACTCGGGGTTACGCTATCAACCCACGCTTGCGATCTCAGACCTGAATTGAGCGCCGCTTGCCAAGCCGCTTCTCACGCCTTTGCCGTTCCGTCATGCGACGCTCCGGACTATGTCGACACGCTCCTGGAATATTGCGCCCGGCACAAAATCGATCTGCTGGTCCCGACTATCGATCCCGAGCTGTATCCTCTGGCCCTCGCAAAGGAGCGCTTCGAAAGCATCGGCACCAAAGTGCATGTGAGCGGGCCGAGAACCATCGAAATCGTTCGGGACAAGGCCAAGACTGTCGAGGTTCTGCAGCGTCACGGAGTGCCTGTTCCCAAGACCGGTCTTTCGGAAAGCGTCAGGAATAGTCCGAGGGATTGGGAATGGCCGGCTTTCATCAAGCCATCGGGCGGAAGTGCGAGCCGCGGGATAGACGTCATCGATAGCCCCGGCTCGATTGCCGAGTCCTATGACGAGCCGATGATCGTCCAGCAATTGCTGGAAGGCGATGAGTATACGATCAATATCTTCGTCGACACGAACGGTGCCCTGAAAACAGCCATTCCCCACAAGCGTTTGGCGGTGCGGGCCGGCGAAGTGGAGAAGGGGATCACAGTTCGCAGATCCGATTTCGAGGACATCGCAACAAAAGTTGCAGAGGCGCTGCCTGACCCCGAAGGCGTGATGTGCTTTCAGTTGATCGACGACATCCGGCATGGGCCGCGCGTCTTCGAAATCAATGCCCGTTTCGGAGGCGGCTACCCTCTGGCCGATCGAGCCGGTGGGCGGTTCGCGGAGCGATTGCTTTATAAGCTTCGTGAGGGCCCCGATTGGATCGACAGCCAATGGAAGGATGGCGTGACAATGCTTCGCTACGACGCGGCGGTTTTCATTGATTGAGATCGAAGCCAAAATCCTCGTTTTCGATCTCGACGACACTCTCTCTTTGGAAAGAGATTTCGCCGAGAGCGGATTCCGGGCGCTTGCGGGCGAATTCGGTGAACGGATCGGAGGCGAGCGCTTCGAAAGAGAGTGTCGTGAACTGCTCGCCAGCGGGACAAGAGGAAACATTTTCAATCTCGCGCTGTCCCGTTGCCGGATAGAACCCACGCACGCACTGATCGCGGAACTGGTGGCGTGTTTTCGCGCTCACCAGCCGGAAATCGCGTTTTGCGCAGACGTTTCGCGTTTCTTCGATCGAACCTGCAGAATGCGCACAGGCTTGATCACTGACGGGCCAAAAGAGGCCCAATGCGGGAAAATCAAAGCACTCGGACTCAAGGCCATGATCGATCACATCGTCGTCACCGGAGAGTGGGCGAAAGAATACTCAAAGCCGCATCCTAGAGCCTTCCAGACGATCGAAAGCCTCACATCGTCCTCGAAGCGCGACCTCGTTTACATTGCGGATAACGGGGCGAAGGATTTCATCGCCCCACGGCAGCTCGGGTGGCAGACTATACAGATATTGCGGCCTGCACGCATCCATTGCGGATTGCCGAGCGAACCCGATCACGAGGCGGATTTTGTCATTACGTCTTTTGACGAGCTTACGGTTAAGCCGATTGCGTGAGCGTGTGAATTGAGCTGCGGACCTGACAGGTTGAACCTTGCCCAGATCGCGCCAGCTACCTGCCGGATAATGAGCCCTAGTCCGGATTAATCGGCGGGTTGTACTCGCGCATCACATCGAGCGGGCGTTTTTGAGAATACGCCACCATCGCATCCGGGTCCGGATAGCCCACGCCCATGAAGAACACGGGGCGCTCATATCCCTTCAGGCCCAAAACCTTCTCCGCCCTTTTTTCGTGGGCCTCGATATCCGGCCAGTTGAATATGCAGGCGCCCAGACCGAGGGTTTCCAGCGCGTAGGAAAAGGACATCGCGGCAAGCGAGCCATCGATGTATGGCACGTGCCGATCCTTTTCGCTGTAGAACGCGTCCCACGTCCCCAGGATCACCACAATAACCGGAATGTTGTGCTTGAAGCCGATCGTTCCTCCGGGCAGCGAAGCCACCTTCTCGATCGTCTCGGGATCATCATAGACAAGGAACCGGTAAGGTTGCCGGTTGCAGGCGCTCGGCGACAGGCCGGCCAGTGTGAAAGCCTTGTCCAGCAATTCGCGGGATACCGGCTTTTGCTCGAACCACCGCACCGATCGCCGCTTGATGGCCAGCTGCTCCAACTGATCGTAGGAGACGGGATGATCGTCGAGGTCGCGCTTGTACGGGATCCGCTTCGCCGCTTGGTCGCAGCTGCCTTCGGGGGGCGGACATTCTTGGAACACCTCGCGCGCGTGATCGACCACCGGATCTGCGGCGACGGCTTTGAAGTATTCGCTCAGCACGTCGTAGCCCCAGCGGAGCGAGTCGAGTGAGCTCTCTTCGGAACGGACCGGTTCGGCAACGATTTTGCGGTACACGTTGACCGTTTCGAGGATGTAGTCCTTCGCAAAGACCGGGCGCCGGGGCTTCATCAACAGCCCCTTTTCCAACCGATGGACGTTTCTGCGCATCAGGAAGATGTTGGCGTCGTTGTCCTGAAGCTCTTCATGGTACTTGGCGAGGCCGAGCAGGACCGCGCGTTCCTCGCGCTGGAACTTCGCCGACAGCAGCGAGTAATAGGCCGAAGCCAGCGGCTTGACCTGTGAGGCGAATTTGAAACCGGCGGTCTGCGCCGAGCTTGCCCAGCGCCTCGCCCCTGACGCCTTCCAAAAGAGCCGGGCATCGCGAAGTCGATCCACCTGAGCTTCGGGCAGGATTCTTTTCACTAGAGGCTTCATTTTAGCTCAACTCCCCTAAATACATCAGTTCCGCGCTCGCACAGATTCCCGATCGCGATTTGATCGGGAGCGATGCCGGTAGCGTCGCAGTCGACGCCTCCCGACTTTCACCTGCGTGCGGCAAACCTGTAGTGAGACCCCTCATTTTACAGAGCGCTCACAGCATGCTGAACAACGGACTCCGTCTGGATTTCCTCCAGGCACGTTTTTATGCGTCGAGATTCTTCTTCGTAGCTCGCGCTCATCTCGTCGATCTGTTCGAAAATCCGGTCAGCATTCGGATTTCTCACGTCGAAGACATAGTCTTGCTGTTGAAAATGAGCCGCCAGATCGAAGTATTTGGTCGCCCATCCGAATATGATTGCCGGAACTCCGGTCCTGTAAGCGAAGACGATTGAGTGATATCGCGAGGCCACCACATATTTGAACCTGCTGATCATATCGATCAGCTCCGGGCTCGAATATTCTCCAGTTATCAATTTGACCTTATCTCGATTTTCCGTTTTGCTGAGGATCTCCTCAGTGAGCCGAAGGTCGGCGGCCGAAGTATTCAAGAAGTAGACCGTCTCACCGCTGTCTATGAGCTTGTCGAGAATTCTCGCGTACAATTCGCGAACCTTGTCGGGATCGCCGATCCTGAAGAGGTTCTCGTTAACGATGAACCCGACAGAACCCTTGGCCGGGTAAACCACCCCTTGGCTTTCACCGGAGGCCGAGATGTCGTCCGCGTCCGGAAAGAACTTCTCCCGGATGACCATGTCAGCCGACAGGTCGACATTTTCGAGGCCGAGCGATTTCAGGCAATCGAACCCTTCTCTCTCGCGAGCGTATATCTTGGAGCAATAGCTTAGCTCCCTTTTGACCTCTTCGAGAAACTCGACGTCATCTTTCTCACCCCAGTCGAACGGGCCAAAGCTTTGGGGCATGAGAATGATTCTCTTGCCGTACCGCCGGGCGGTCTTGATTGTTTCGAGAAGGTTGGCTCCTCCCTTTTTGCTCCAGCCGGAACCCAGCGTGTAACCGCTCGCATCGAAAATGGCGTCCGCGTCTTTCAACGCTTTTTCCATTTCCGCGATTTTGCCGTCCCATTTGTTGGTTTTTCTCGAAAGGCTGGCGAGCCGGGTCAGCATCGGAGCCAAAAACGGCACTTCGTTCAAACGGTATTTGAAGACGAGCCGTGTGTAATCGTCATGCGGCAGCAGCTTGAACGCATATTGCTCCGGTGAATCGGTCTTGAATGCAAATCCGATAACTTCGCAGTCTTCATAAATCGAAGTCAGAGCATAATACAGCGAGAGAAACATGGCTTGGGAGCCTTTGTTTCTCATTTGTATGCCGGTTATTACGAACTTTTTCATGGTGCGTTACCGTCCGTCAGACGTCATGAGATGGCGGGGTGCGAGCGCGCTTCTCGGCGAGAACCGCGACAGCGCTTCCAACGCGGCCAGTCGCAGCACGCCGCGATGCTGCTTGCCCACGATGAGACGCTCAATCGCATCTGCGGTGGTTATCACGCTCGTCGCAGGAACTAAGATACCGGTCACTCCCTTGGCAGATCAATCGATGTAGAGCCTCAGTGACAGTCGACAGGTGCTGCGGTGCAACCGCTGGAACCCATGCAGCTTGGCCGCTGCAGCCGGTCGTAAAGGCGTTTATGTTGATTGAGTTACCATCCAAGCTTGCGCGACGCATTTGCGCAAAAGGACTAACACGTTATCGATAGTCCCGATGACCAATGAGTTTTAACCGGGACTCTTCCGCCTATCCTGAGAGCCTCCCCTTGTAGCAGCTCGGCTGGCGACGAAGAGATTGGAGCAGGCCTGTTCACCGCTTTGCCGAATGCGCTGGTCCATACCAGTGGCTGAGCGACTGGCCGCTCATCTGTTCCAATGCCTCGATCGAGGGCGAGAAAAACTCGTGAAGGCGCTTTCGCATATCGTCCGGAAGCGGGGGGTAGTTGGTCTTTCGCGCAATCGAACCCCGGACGGCCTCGAAGGCGGCGGTGCCTCTAAGCGGACGCACCGCCGGCTTCATCCATGCAAGATGCTTGCTGATGTTGGCGGGAACAGCTGGCGCCGTCCTGTCTTTCACTTTCTCAAGCCCATCGGGTGCAAGCGCACGCGGCGGCAAGCCCAGATGGTCGCGCACCTGTGACATCTGCTGTTCCGGGTCTTCTTTCACTCCCTCGAAAAACAGGATAAGCAGTTTTTCGCGGCCAAAGCGGTCGATAAAGGCCTGCAAATGCGATGCGAAATTCCCTGCAACCAACAGCCGGAGGTTCTCACCCTGTGAGGGATCGAGGTGGGATTCGATATCCGGTCCGACCACGCCGCGCCTGAACAGCATGCAATAATTGGAATAGGCCCGCTCAACCGGATTGCGCAGTTGTGCGATCAGTTTCACCCCAGGCATGACGCGGTGGATGCGCTCTGCAGCTTCGGGTTCGTAGAGGTAGGAATTGGATTTCTCACCGACGGTTTTCCCGATCCCCTCATCGCTGAACTGCGACAAATACCAGTCGTCTTCGCGATCGTACTCCCGCGAAAAATAATGAAGCTCCGGGTCGGGCATATACACTGCCGGATCGTCCTGCAGCTGTGTTTGCAGCCACGTGGTCGCCGACTTTCCGGCCCCGATAATGATGAAATCGATGTCATCGAACCGCATTGTTTACTGGCACCTTCTAATTGAAGCATGAAAGCAGGTTGCGACGCCGGTAGCGCGCGTTCTGTAAGCACGCTCTGGATTTGTAGGTGACCAAGCGCTCGCAAGAAGAATGGTCGGGCGAAAATGCCTTGGCAATTACTCTGATGGGTAGTGCGCTGGTTCTCTAGGGTGACGCGCCGCCAGGCGAGGTGTTTATCTGGTGGCGGCTTGTAGGGTTGACGAACGCCAGGCACGGGCAGATTCAACAAGGCTGACCCCATTAGGCACCACTGGCCCGATGAGCGTCCAGAACGTGTTAGTCCGTTTTTCCAACTGCGCCCCGCGATGTCGGTTGGTAATCTGCGAAATGTCTAGAAACTGACACTGGTGGTGCTCTCCAAGCCTAGTTGGACGTCGATGGCTGTGTCGCGCCACCTGTCCTCCGAGATTGGGGCCTAACGAGGATGAGCGCTGAGGTTTAATCGAAGTGGGCATATCGGCGTGAGGGAGAGGGATGGAAATCACACAGATAAAGCAGGCGTCCGATCAACGATTGAGTGATGCCAGTATCCTTTTCGTGCTTCCATCACTTGGTGCGGGCGGCAGCGAGAGGGTCGTCACGACGCTTGCGAACTTTTGGGCGGAACAGGGGCGTGACGTCGGCATTGCCAATTTCGACGCTTCCGATTTTTGCCCGTTCTACCCACTCGCGCCCGAGGTCACTCTGTTTCGTCTCGATCTACCCGTCGCTTCGGGCGGTCTCCCAGGCCAGATTGTGCAGACAGCGCGTCGGGTAAAAGCCCTCGAGGGTGTGTATCGCGAATTCAAGCCGGACGCGGTGATCAGTTTCCTGACTAAGGCCAATGTGATGGCGCTTCTGGCCGCAGGTCGATCAGGCGTGCCGGTCATCGTCTCCGAGCGGAACAACCCGACACTTCAGCAATTCAACGCCTTCTGGCGCATGGCGCGAGCCTACACCTATCCCAAAGCCTTTTCGTTTGTGACGATGACAAAGGGGGCTGCGGAATACTATCCGGAGCGCCAGCGGCCCCGAACCTCGATCATTCCCAATCCTGTAAACCTTCCCGCAAGCTGGGAGAACCGACGTGAGGGTAACACGATTACAGCGGTCGGCAGGCTGACGGACCAAAAGCAGTTTCATCTGCTGATCGATGCGTTCGCCTCGATCGCGGCGGATTTTCCGAGCTGGAACCTCGTCATCTGGGGGGAGGGCGCGGCGCGCTCTGAACTGGAACAACAGCGCTCACAGCTCGGTCTGGACGATCGGATTGCGCTCCCTGGCCTTACGGAGAGGCCCGGACAGTGGATCGAGACAGCTGACGTGTTTGTGCTCTCGTCCGCATATGAGGGTTGGCCGAACGTCATTGTCGAGGCCATGGCCGCCGAGCTGCCCGTCGTCGCCTTTGATTGCGAACATGGCGTCGCCGACATGATCGAGGATGGCGTCTCCGGTCGACTCGTCCCGCAGGGCGACGTTCCTGCGCTCGCCAATGCTCTGGCAGGCCTGTTGGAAAATCCCGATGCAAGGCGGACATTCGCGCGCTCGGCGTTGGAGGCCTCCGCACGTTTCGACACTGGTGCAATCGCCGACCAGTGGATGCAGATCGTCGAACAAGCAACCAGGCCAGGGTAAGGACTTTGATGTCTGACAAGGTGGCGGAGACGGAGGGATTCGAACCCTCGATACCCGTTACCAGGTATGGTTCCTTAGCAGGGAACTGGTTTCAGCCACTCACCCACGTCTCCGCAACGCGCGTTCTCGCTGCGAGCCGCGCGCTATAATCGCGCTCGCCGGAGGCGGCAAGGTGCGAAAGCCATTAATTTGGCACCTGTTCGCCAGTTCGCCTCGATCTACGCAGAGATACGTGCTCCCGCCCGCGCAATTCGCCAACCATTCAGTAAGTTCTCGTTAACCATAACAGCTCATCGTGTTTTCGATTCGCTTCGCCGCCTGTCGATTGTCGAATGCGATGCAAAGGACTCTGCTCTCGCCCGTAAAGGTGCGGGCGCAGTTCGGGACGACTGCGAGATGAGGACCGTCATGAAGATATTTATGCAAAAACAAGTGCGTGCGATGCTGGCAGCGATTGCCGCAATGGGGCTGGCCGCCGGCCCTGCCGCCGCGCAGGATGTAGAGAGCTTCGATCCGAACGAGGCCTATTCGACCACTCAAACATCGGGCGAAGCGCCGCGCGATGATGTGGGCAGCACCGATTGGGCGATCGACGCCGATCTGGTCGATCCGTCCGCCGCGAACACTGCCACCCCGGCTCCGGTCCCTGTCGAACAGTCCGGCCCGGCCCCCGTGGTGTCCACGACTCAGCCGGGTTTCGACGAAGAATTCTCCGACTACTCCGATTATTCCTCGGCTCAGTCCGGCCAGCAGGTGCCCGAATGGAGCGATCCGGATGGTGCTGCCGTGGCCGCCGCGACCGAGAACAGCACCACCTATGCCGAAGACGACTTGATCGGCGCGGCCGAGGGTGTGTTCGGCAAGGGTGCAAAGGGATTGGCCGGTCTGATCGAAGACCTGCTGGAAGAGCAGGGCGAGCCCAACGGCTATATCGTCGGGCGTGAAGCAGGCGGCGCGTTCATTTTCGGCGCGCGCTATGGCTCCGGCACGCTGCATCACAAGGTTGAAGGCACGCGAAAGGTCTATTGGACCGGTCCTTCGATCGGCTTTGATGCAGGCGCAAATGCCGCCAATTCGTTCGTTCTGGTCTACAATCTGTATGACAGCGAAGAGCTGTTCGCGCGCTTCCCGGCGGGCGAGGGGCAGGCCTATTTCGTTGGCGGGCTGCATGTCAGCTATATGCGCAAGGGCGACAAGGTTCTGATCCCGATCCGCGTGGGCGCAGGCCTGCGGCTGGGCGTCAATGCGGGCTATATGAAATTCTCGAAGAAGCAGCGCTGGTTGCCCTTCTGAGGTCGTAAAATCCCGACTGTGACCGCCAAAAAGGCGGCGTGAAGTCGGATCGGGTGAAAAGCGGTTGCGCATGGCCAGCGTGCGCGGCATGCCGCTCGCATCATGCTCAACCGACTCGAAGCCCAATCGCCCGACGCGCTGCTCGCGCTGATCAAGCTCCACGCCGCTGACGAGCGCCCCGACAAGATCGATCTTGGCGTCGGCGTCTATCGTACAGGGCAGGGCGACACCCCCGTTTTCGCCGCGATCAAGGCAGCCGAACAGCAATTGGTCGATCGACAGGAATCCAAAAGCTATCTCGGCCCCGAAGGTGATATGGGCTTCGTCAATGCGCTGATGCCGTATATCTTCGGCGAGAATGCAACGATGGGCGGACGTATCGCCGGGATGCAGACGCCGGGCGGGACCGGTGCGGTCAGATTGGCGCTGGCACTGGCGCAGAAGGTCGGGATGACCCGGCTGCATATGGGCGTGCCGAGCTGGCCCAATCACGCGCAGATCCTTGGCGATCTCGCGCTGGAATTCGTTCCCTTCGATCACGCCAACCCCGATGGCACGGCGAATGTCGATGCGGTTCTCGCAGCGATCCGTGGTGCTGGCCCGGATGAAGGCGTGCTGCTGCATGGGTGCTGCCACAACCCGACAGGCATCGATTATTCGGCGGAGGAATGGGACGCGATCGGCGATGCGATTGCCGAGACCGGCATCTTCCCGATCATCGATACCGCGTATCAGGGACTGGGCGTCGGCCTGGAGGAAGACGCCGCCGGGTTGCGCAGTGTGCTTGCCAAAGTGTCCGAGGCCTTCATCTGCTACAGCTGCGACAAGAATTTCGGCATGTACCGCGACCGGGTCGGTGCGTTCTATGCGCTTGCCGATACGCAGGAGACGCTCGATACCGCATTCTCGAACGCCAATGCTCTGGCCCGCGCCAGCTGGTCGATGCCGCCCGATCACGGCGCGGCGGCTGTCCGGTTGATCCTGCGCGATGACACGATGACGCAGATGTGGCTCGACGAGCTTGATCAGATGCGCGAGCGGATGCGCGATGTGCGCGCGGCTCTGGCCGATGCGGGGACAGCGGGCAGCGTCGATCTCACCCCGCTGGGCACGCAGAACGGGCTGTTCTCGGTCTTGCCGGTGTCGAAGGAGCAGGTCGCTCAATTGCGCGACGAGCACGGCATCTACATGGCCGGATCGGGCCGGATCAACATTGCCGGGCTGACGATGGGCAATATCGAGAAATTCGTGGATGCAGTCGCTGCTGTCACCGGGTGTGGGGCGCGAAATTGACACATTTGACACCGTGTCAACCGCGTGAATACACATTAAGCTACTGTGTTTAATTGACAATCGTGGCGTGGGCAAAGTTGACACTATAGCGGCGAAAACGCGGTTTGATTTGCATTGTGTTGAAAGGGGCGCGCGGGTCATCGGCGCAGCTATGCGCGGATCGGGCGAGTAGGAAAGGTCAATTCTCCGATGTCTTCTACACCCCCTGAACCCCCGCAATCCGAACCCGTAATCACGCTCGATCGGCAACCGACGCTGGAAGACGCAACCGTCCGCCTACGCCCCCTGCATGAGGACGATTGGGAAGCGCTCTACGCGGTGGCGAGCGACCCTGCGGTGTGGGAACAGCATCCAATGCACGATCGCTGGCGCGAGGACGTGTTCCGCGCGTTTTTTGACGATGCGCTGGAACAGGGCGGCGCGCTGGCCGTGATCGATCCGGCGAAGGATACGATCATCGGCTCCACCCGGTTTCAAGCCCATGACGCGGACGAGGGCGGCTCGGTCGAGATCGGCTGGACGTTTCTGGCGCCGCGATATTGGGGCAAAGGTATCAACCGGGCGATGAAGCGGCTGATGCTCCGCCACGCTTTTCAAAGTGTCGCGCGGGTCGATTTCCGCGTCGGCGAGACCAACTACCGCTCCCGCATCGCGCTGGAGAATATCGGCGCGGTCCGCAGCGATCGCACCGAGCTGACGCGTTACGATGGCAAGCGGGTGCTGCATCTGGTGTACGAGATAACGCGGGAAGGGTTTGCTGAAGGGCAGTTGGGAGGCGGTGAGTAAAGTTGACGGCTGGGCGAGCGGATCGCGCGCGCCGAAAAAGATTGTTTCAAGTCAGAGAACGAGGATGGCGACAAACGAAGAGGCAAGGGCGATAAAAACAAAGCGCCTTCGTCTTGTTCCGCTAGATGCGGCTCACGCCGATGAGTTGATGGGTCTGATTGATCCACGCGTGACCGAGCACTTCCTTTCAGAGGACGCGCCGAGCACCAAGAGTGAACTTCGTGAGCAATACAGGGCGATAGAGAATGCAGCGCGTCACATAACCAGCGCAGCGCAATTCAATGCTCTCACCGTGCGCCTTGCCCGGAGCGAACAAGCGATTGGCAGGATCGAAGCTTTGGTCCACGGTCCCGATGCAGAGATCGCATTTGTCTTCGTCGCAGCGAGTTGGTCACAAGGCTATGCGACCGAAGCTGTTCGGGCGCTGGCATCTGAACTCAAAGCGGGAGGGGTCAAGCGACTGTGGGCCTGCGTTGCGCCAGGCAACGCCGCTTCTCTTGTGCTTTGCAAACGCCTGTCCTTTGAACCTTGCGTCCTTCCAGGCACTTTCGAAGCAGCTACCTTCGACGACGGCGACGATGTTTTAATGGTCGAGCTTTGAGAAGGCGACCGGTTCAGGCCAACTGACCCACCGAAAGGGACGTCGCCCATCAGGGTCTGAGGTGAACACTCGCGGTTATCTACCCCGCCGCAGCCAGCCCCTGCATCCGCTTCAAATACCGCGCCAGGACGTCGATCTCCAGATTGACCTGATCGCCAACGGCCATGTCGCCCAAAGTCGTCACTGCAGCCGTATGCGGGATAATGTTGAGCGCGAAGTCGCACATGCCGTCGGGCCGGTCGCGGACGTCGTTGACGGTCAGCGATACGCCATCGACCGTGATCGAGCCTTTTTCGGCAATGAACGGCGCCATTTCGGCGCGGGCGCGGATCGCGACTTTCCAGGAATCGCCTTCTTCGCGCGCCATGACTACTTCGCCGATGGAGTCGACGTGGCCGGTGACGATATGCCCGCCCAGCTCGTCGCCGAGCCGCAGGGAGGGTTCGATGTTGAGCTTGCGCCCTTTCGTCCACATCCCCTCGACCGTGCGTGAGACGCTTTCGCCCGAGACATCCACGTCGAACCACGCATCCCCGGCCTTGCCGCCGCGATCGACGACGGTGAGGCAAACGCCCGAACACGCGATCGACGCGCCGATATCGATGGTGGCCGGGTTTAGCGGCGCTGCGATGCGCGCGCGCAGATCACCGCGTTGCTCGGTGCTGGCAATCGTGCCGATCGCGGTGACTATTCCGGTGAACATGCGCGAGGTCTCCTATCGGTTGCGCAGATAGGCGGTGAACGTGTCGCTGCCAAGCTGGCGGCGCTCGTTCATCCGCCAATTGCCATGCGCGCTTTCCAGATCGGCAAGGCCGAGCGAGCCGAGGCTGCGCAGTCCGTCGCCGATGAGGATGGGTGCCTGATACAGGTGCAGTTCGTCGACGAGGTCTTCCCTGAGGAAGCTGGCCGCGGTCTCGCCGCCGCCTTCGATGTAGAGATATTGCACGCCGTCGAGTTCCCCGATTTGGTCGGGATTATTGATGACCGTCACACCGTCCGGCTTCACTCCGCGAGTGAGCAAGACCCGTTGCGGGCTTCGGTCTTCGAGCCCGGGCAGGCGCACATCGAGACGTGGGCGATCATTGCGCCAGGTGGCTCCGCCGACCAGAATCGCGTCGTTTTGCGCGCGCTGGGCATGGACATGCGCACGCGCCGCTTCGCCAGTGATCCACTGGCTGGTCCCATCGGCGAGGGCGATGCATCCATCGAGCGACATGGCGAGTTTGAGTGTGACATACGGGCGGTTGTCGCGCTGACGGACGAGGTATCCTGAAAGGCTGGCGGCAGAAGGATTGTCGTCCAGAACCTCGACCTTGATCCCGGCGCGCTTCATCCTTGCGATCCCTTCGCCAGAGGTGCGTGAGTCGGGATCGCCTTGGCCGATGACGACCCGTGCAGGTCCAGCTTGTGCGACCAGATCGGCGCAGGCAGGGCCGCGCGGTGATCGATGCGCGCACGGTTCCAGCGTCACATACAATGTCGCCCCCTTCGCTTCGCCAGAAGCCAAGCCAGCGAGCGCCTGAGCCTCTGCATGAGGGCGTCCGCCCTCCAGCGTCCAGCCGCGCGCCAGCATCCTGCCTTCGCGCACCAGTATGGCGGCGACACCGGGATTCGGTCGCGAGAGCGGGCGGGCGCGCGCGGCCAGCCGCGCGGCGGCGGCCATCCAGGCGCGATCGTCTGGCGCGCTCGGCTTTATGGGGTGCTGCCTTCTTCGGCGTTCGAGGCTGGGCCGGCGGGATCGCCAGCGGCTTCGGCAGAGCGAGCGAAGAACTCTTCGCGCCGGGCGGCCTCGGCGGCTTCTTCGGCGGCGCGTTCGGCATCGGCGCGCGCTTCGATGGATTCGACATCCATGCCGGCAGCCGCGCCCAACGCCTTGTAAAGCTCACGCTTTCGCTCGGCGAGGTCGGCATCGCGGGCCTCGCGCAGATCTTTCACTTCCTGATTCGCTTCGTTGGTCGCGATGATCTCTTCATCGCTGCGATCCGGATCATAAGTCGTGATATAGGTGATCGCCGGGCGTTCCGGTGTCTTGTAGACGGTCTCTCCCGACAGCCACCAGAAGATGACCCCGAACGGCGCCATCGACAGCGCGAGGATCGGCCAGCGGTAGGGATTGGGTTTGCGGATCTCGTTCCAGAAATCGAGAACGCCCGGTTTCGGGTTGAATCGCGAATTCGACAGCATCGACATATGTGCAGACATAGGGGCTAGCGGTCAGCGATACCAGCCCGCATGCGTCGGGAGGTGCACCAGCAGCTTACGGATATTCGACGCTGATCGGCACACGGCCGCGCAGCTTGCCCGCTCCGTTGGATTGCTCGTCGATCACCAGAGTTCCCGAAAACAGGAATTCCAGCCGCCCATCGATATCGAGCTGGGTCATGGCCGGAAGGTTGGTCACAAAGTCGCGAATGGTCGCTTCGCCGCCCCCCGGATCTCGCATGGCAACTTCGCTCGGCAGGTCGACTCTCACCTCTTCGAACGGCGCACCGGTGATGATCGCGCGACCGGTAATGGCGAGACCGCCGAGATCGTCGATATCGCCGATCAGCCGCTTCTTACCGGTGTTGAGGTCGAGCAGCACGCGCCCTTCACCCCGGCCCAGCAGCACGAGCCGACCGTAATCGATGTCGCTTTCGATCGAGAGTTCGATCCGCTGGCAATTGCGCGGTTTTTTGTTGGGCTTGTCTTTTATGTTGCCATTTCCCCGGCATCCCGGCGGCAGATCGCAATTGGGGCAATTGCCCTGCGCCCACACCGGTGCAGGTCCGGGCATGGCAAGGCTGAGGGCCGCTGCAAGGATGGCAAGCCGTCTAATCATGACCGCTTTTTAACGAAGCAAGGTTAACGAAGTTCTACGTATTCGGCGCGAGGCCCAGGCTGGTGGCCACGGCGCCTAACCAAAGCTCACATAGAGCGAGCGGCCATGCTGCTTGAGCCAGCGATCCGCCGCCTTGATGTCACCGTCGTAGATCTCGCCGAGCAGCGCGTGAAAGGCCGGACTGTGGTCGAAATGGATCAGATGGGCGACTTCATGCGCGACCACCGAGCGGCGGATCGCATCGGGTGCCTGCACCAGTCGCCAGTTGACGCGGATGCGTGCTTGACCTGATTTGCCACCGTCCGAGCAACTACCCCACCGCTTCTGCGCGCGCGACACACCCATCGGGACCGGATCGAGCTGGGCTGCCGCGCAGTAATCACGCGCATCCTGTTCAAACAGCGACAGAGCCTCGCGTTCAAGCCAGCGCCGGACCCGCGCTTCGAAGCCCGCCTCTTGCCCGCCCAGCGTAAGAGTACCGTCAGCCAGTTTCGGACGGCGCGGTGCGCATTGATCCCAGACCAGCGCCAGTGGCTCGCCGCGATACAGCACGTCGCCTCCCGGAGCAGGCGCGGCGCGCCGGGGTATCCGTTCGCGCTGTTCGGTCAGCCAGTCGGTGCGCGCATGGGCAAAGGCGATGGCCTCATTGGGATTGGCCCAGTCCGGCAGAGTGATCTGCACCGAACCGCCATCGGGGGCTAGGCGCAGGGTCAGCCGCTTGGCCCGTTTGTGGCGGCGCAGCACGATAGGAACGGTTTCGCCAGCCAGCTCGATTTCAGGGTCGACCTGCGCGCGTCGAAGCCAGTCGATCATTCCGGCACGCCCCCCTTGCCCTCGTCAGCGAGCGCGTCGATCCGCGGTGCGCCCCACTCGACGATATGATGTTCCAGCGGCCCGGCATCGGTCTCGCTGATGACGCGGCCTGCCACGGAAACGCCGGCGCGCTTCACCGCTTCGCGATCGCCGGAGATGAGATAGTGCCAGCTGGGCAGGGACCGCCCGCTCGCGCGCCTGCGATAGGCGCAGGTCGAGGGGAGCCACGGCACGTCCTCGACAATCGCCAGCGTCAGCCGCAGGCAATCGGGGACGAAGGCTTTGCGGTTGCGATAATCGCTGCATTGCGCCGTGCCGGTGTCGAGCAGCTTGCACGCGACATTGGTGTCTGAGATTTCGCCGGTGTCGGCGTCTTCGATCTTGTGCAGGCAACATCGACCGCAGCCATCGCACAATGCCTCCCACTCCGCCCGCGACAGGTCGGCGAGCGGCAGCTCCCAGAAAGCTTCCCTCAATTCACCCATTTGTCGATTTCGGCGGCCACCGCATCGGGGCCTTGATCGGTCGGCAGGGTGGCCAGCGGCTCTCCGGACGGGCCGAACAGATAGACGATGTTCGAATGGTTCATCAGATACTGGCCTTCGCCCAGATCCTCACCGCGTTCGTAATAGACGCGGAACGTGTCGGCGGCGTCCTTGATCTGCGCAGGCGTGCCAGTGAGGCCCATCATATCGTCGGAAAAGGCACTGGTGAACTCGCCTACTACCTCAGGCGTGTCGCGGTCTGGATCGATGGTGATGAACATCGGTTGGATCGCGGCGACCTTTTCAGGGGCGGTTTCTGCCAGCTTCTTTAGCCCGCGGGTCAGCTGGCTCATGTCGTTCGGACAAATGTCGGGGCAATAGGCGAAGCCGAAATAGACGATGCGGTACTGCCCGTCGAAATCGTCCCAGCGCACGGTTTCGCCAGTGCTGCTGGTAAGCTCGAAATCGCCGCCTATATCGGCACCGGCCAGCGGCGGCTGCGTGGGCGCTTCGGTGGCAGGGGCTCCACCACAGGCCGAAAGGGCGAGTGCGGCGGCCAGGGCCAGCGCGGAAAAAGACAGCTTGGGGGAGGGCTTGGCGTGGTGGTTCATGCTCTGCTAACTGACCCGCAAGCAACAGGTGGACCGGGTGGTTCGCTTGCGGATCCCTATATTGGATGTGTGACAGGAAATGCGAAAGGATCAAAGCGTGGGGGGGCTTGTTTTACGCAAGTTAGGTCTTGGCTTGGCGATTGCCAGTGCGAGTTTGGCCAAAATTCTGCCACTGGTCGGCCTGGTTGGCTTGGCTGCAATCGCGCCCGCATCGGCGCAGATATATTCGGACGGCTACGAATTTCTCGAAGCGGTCGATGAGCGTGACGGCGACACCGTCACCAAGATGCTCAACGAACCGGGCACAACTGTCATCAACACCCGCGATCTGACCAGCGGCGATACCGGCCTGCACATCGTGACCAAGCGGCGCGATGTGCTGTGGGTGCGCTTTCTCGTCCAGCGCGGGGCCGATGCGAATATCCGTAACAAGCAAGGCCTGACCCCGATCCAGATCGCAGCGAGCCTGGGCTTTGTCGATGGTGTGGAGGAACTCATCAAGGGCGGCGCTCAGGTTAATATCGCCGATCAGCAGGGCGAAACACCGCTGATCGCTGCGGTGCATCGCCGGGACGTCGCGATGATCCGGAGGTTGCTGGAAGAAGGCGCCAATCCCGACCGCAATGACAATTCAGGCCGGTCCGCGCGCGACTATGTCGAGCTAATGGCGAGCAACGAGCAGATCCTGCAGGAATTCGACGAAGCAGACGCGAAACGCGAAGAGAAGGGAACAACCCGGCAGTACGGGCCTTCTTTCTGATATGAACACGGAAACACGCGACTTCGCCGACATGACACTGGATGAGCTGCGCATCGCGCTGGCTCCCGATATTGCCGCCTCGGCGATTTTCGATGGCTGGAACGAGACCGCGCTGCTGACCGCTGCCGATATGGCGGGTGCCGATCCGGATGTCGCGAAGCTGGCCTTTCCGGCCAAGCCGCTGAATGGCCGGGCGATGGATATGATCGATGCGTGGATCGTGTCGGTCGATCAGGCAATGGAAGCCGAATGGCCTGCGGAAAGGCTCGCCGAGCTGAAGATCCGCGAGCGAATACGCAGTCTCGTGGCGTTTCGACTGGAAGCGGTGACCGACGTCGATGAGGCGGTGCGCCGCGCGATGGCGATGATGGCAATGCCGCAAAACGCGGCCCGCTCGCTGCGCATGGGCTGGCGCTCGGCGGATATCATGTGGCGGCTCGCCGGTGACACCGCCACCGATTACAACCATTATACCAAGCGCACGATCCTTGCCGGGATTTACAGCGCGACGCTCGCTGTGTTCGTGAATGACGACAGCGAGGGCAAGGCCAAGACCTACGAATTTCTCGACCGCCGCATCGACGGGGTGATGAAGTTCGAAAAGGCGAAGGCAAAGCTGCTCAATTCCGACCGTGAATTGCCCAGCCTGACGCGGTTTCTGGGCCGGTTGCGTTACCCGAGCCGGTAAGGTTTCTCTCGCGGAGGTGGGTAACGCGCAAAGGCCGCTCGCCTCACGCGGCGCACTTGTCCTAATAGGATAGAGAATCGCACGGGACGTTTGTTGTCTCCGCGCATACATTTATTCTGGGAAGGACATTTCGATGGCGGGTTCGCTCAATAAGGTCATGCTGATCGGCAATCTCGGGGCAGACCCCGAAATCCGCAGCTTTCAGAATGGCGGCAAGGTGGCAAACCTGCGCATCGCGACATCCGAGACCTGGAAGGACCGCAACACGGGCGAGCGTCAGGAACGCACCGAGTGGCACACGGTCGCGATCTTCTCCGAAGGGCTGGTGGGCGTGGTCGAGCGCTTCCTGAAAAAGGGCTCCAAGGTTTACATCGAGGGGCAACTCCAGACCCGCAAATGGCAGGATCAGTCCGGCAATGATCGCTATTCCACCGAAGTCGTAATCCGCGGGCTCAACGGATCGCTGACCATGCTCGATGGCCGCGGCGAAGGCGGCGGCGGTGGCGGTGGTCAGCGCTCGGGTGGCGGCGGATACGGCGGCGGAGGTGCTGGCGGCGGTGGCGGCGGTGGCGGCTGGAACCAGGGCGGCGGCGGATCAGGCGGTGGCCAGGGCGGCAGTGGCGGCTCGGGTGGCGGCGGCTACGACGATCTGGACGACGACATTCCGTTTTGATCAGTGCGCCCATGGGCGACACGAAAGCAGGCCTCGCAAGCGATTGCGGGGCCTTTTTTGTGCGTCACTGGCTCAATGTAAAAGCCTTTTGACATTCGGTTGGAAATGTTAAAAGGTTTCGACATCGACTGTATCAGTCAAGAGGAATCTATCATGACGTATCGAACGAAGTTGTTATCGCTGGCTACGCTGGCGTTTGGCTCAGCGGCCTTGGCAGGAATCGCCATCGGAAAAATCGTGCCTGCAAGCGGTGCGAGCGATAGTCCGGCTGTCATTTTGCCTGTTCTGCTCGTCGTCGCCAGCCTTGTTGTAGGAGCAACATGGCTGTGGTGGCAGAACACCGACGATGTACAAAAGCAAGGTCAGCCTGTGAGCTGGTATTGGGGTGGATCGGCAGGCGCGGTCGTAATGCTTATTGCTCTACTGGTGTTCACGGGCCGCGACAGTGAATTGATCCGCGGCGCGGGATACCTGTTTTTCGCGCAGTTTGCAGGGTTCGCGCTTGTCTGGTCAGCCTGGAAAGTCCGGGGCTGGAGCGCCGCCGAGTGAAGAACTGCCTACGCCACGTGCGAAAAGAGCGTTCGCTCAATCAGGCCGATCTTGCCGAAGCCTTGGAAATCTCCCGCCAGACGATCATCGCGATCGAGGCCGACAAATACGATCCCTCGCTTCCGATGGCATATCGGCTGGCTGCTCATTTCGATCTTCCGGTCGAAGAATTGTTCTTCAATCCCTGGAAAGACGCTGAATAGCTAGCTCTTCTTCAGCGCCGCCAGAGCCTCGGCCAGTGGCCCGCTCGGCGTGTCTTCGTCGCTCAGCCCGGCGGCTTTGCGGGCCTCGTCGGCTCTTGGCCCCTCGGCATAGGGATCGATCGCGAGGCCCAGCGTCTGCGCCACGGCCTCGCCCAGATCGAACATCTCGCCCTCATATTCGATTTCGTCACTGTCTTCGGCGGTCAGGTCCACTTCGATCTCGCCATCGTCGGTTTGCGATTCTGGCAGGTTCGATTCCTGAACGAAGCGAAGGTCAATGTCTTCGCAGACGCTCACGTCAAAATCCTCGCCGGAGATCGCACAGGGCTGAACCAACTCTGCGGTGAGTGTGCCGGTCGCCCGGATCGCGGATTTCTCCGCTTCCAGCTCGACTTCGGCGCGCAGGCCCTTGATCTCGGTAAGACCAAACCGGCCCGCCAATTTCGCACGCTCGGCCTCGTCTGCCTCGATCACCACAGCCTCGCCGGGCAAGGGGCGGACCTTGAACACTCGCGAAAGTTCGGGGTGAGACGGGCTGGAAGAAGGAGGAGAAGCGCTCACCAGATGCCGCTCGCTTTCAGGATCTCCTCATCGCCGAACCCCGCGAGCCGTTCCGACAGAGCCAGCAGCTTGTCGGCAACACATTGCGATCCGACCGCTTCGTCGCGACCATCGGCAAATGTCACGTTGCGCCCGACGGCGGCGGTCAGCTTGTCGCGATCCTGTTCATTGAGAGCACTGCGATAGGCACCAAGCCTGCCGCCCAGCACGCTCATCAGCTTGCCCACGCGCTTGCCCACGACTACGTCGTTGACGCCGAATTCGCGCAATTGCCCGTCCATATCCTCGACGAACAATTCGGCCAGCAACGCGCTTTCGGCACGCATTTCCGAGGCTTCGATCCTCACCATGACGGTGCAGAGCATCGCGGTGATCAGATCGAACCGTCCGCCCACTGTGTCGGCCACTCCGCATGTCGAATAATAGGAAGGCTCGCGGGCGAGCTCGACGACGCGGTGCCACAGCGGGCGAATGGCCTCGCGCGGATCGGGTTCTGTGCCGAGCAGGCGGGAGAGGAAGGACATGGGTCTCGCGAGTCTTTCTTCGAAGGGCATTGGACTGGCCGGCGGTGCAAAAAGGCCGCCCGTATGTTGGGCTAACCGTTGGTAGCCGGTGATGTTCCTCGCCGCATTGTAATGCACATTCAGCCGGAATTCACGCCTCTGACCCCAGCTGCTTGGCGCAGCGGCGTTGCAAGGCTGCACGCAGCCGCTTAAAGCCGTGTGAAACGCGAATATAGTGCGCCCCGCGCGCACCACAATGGACGGGAATGGTAAGCCTTGGCGCAAGCTAGTCAGAATATGAGTAACGCAGATCGATCAGGCCGGGGCAAAGTGTGGGCAGCATCGCTCGTATTGGGCGCAGCGGTCGCGCTGACGGGGTGTTCATCCATCCGCGAATCGCGCGGCTATATCAGCGATGCTGTGTTGCAGCAGTCGGTCCAGCCGGGCATCGATAATCAACGCTCTGTCGAAGCGACTTTGGGTCGGCCATCTTTCACCAGCCAATATGGCGATCCGACGTGGTATTATGTGTCGAGCGTCACCGGGAGGCGCCCATTCGTACGCCCGCGCATTCGCACCCACGGGGTGCTCGCAGTAAAGTTTGACGAGCAGGGCAATGTCGCAGCGGTTGAGCGCAGCGGTGTCGATCAGGTCGTCTACCTCCAGCCCGATGGCGACAAGACACCGACGCTTGGGCGGGAGCGGTCCTTTCTCGAAGACCTGTTTGGCAACATCGGGCAGGTCGGCGCTCCGGGTGCAGGGCCGGGCGGGCCTGGCGGTCCATAGTGACCCCGATAGCTTGACCCCAATCACCCAGCGCCCATATCGCGCAGCATGACTGATACGCATGACAGCCACGGTCTGATCCAGTGGCATGGCACCACCATCGTAGGCGTGAAGCGCGGCGACAGCACCGTGATCGCGGGCGACGGGCAGGTTTCGATGGGCAACACTGTGATGAAGCCCAACGCTCGCAAGGTCCGCCGCATTGGTGAGGGCGGAAAGGTTATCGCCGGGTTTGCCGGAGCCACCGCCGATGCCTTCACCCTGTTCGAACGGCTTGAGAAAAAGCTCGAACAATATTCAGGGCAATTGCTGCGCGCTGCGGTTGAACTGGCCAAGGACTGGCGGACCGACAAGTATCTGCGCAACCTTGAGGCATTGATGATCGTCGCCGATGAAGAGACACTGCTGGTGCTGACGGGCAATGGCGATGTGTTGGAGCCTGAAGGCGGGATTGCCGCAATCGGATCGGGCGGAAACTTCGCACTCGCTGCCGCGCGGGCGCTGGCGGAATACGAAGAGGATGCCGAAACCATCGCGCGTAAATCGATGGCCGTCGCTGCCGATATCTGCGTGTTCACCAACGGAAATGTAACGGTCGAACGGGTCTAGCGGCGCGTTTCCTGCGCGCTGTCATCGTCAGCCGTATGGCCAGTTCGATGTTCGACACTTGGATCGAGCACCCGATGATCCGGTCTCTCAATCGTCTGACCTTGAACGATGGGGCTGGAACGCCACATGGACGCCAACCTGACAACTAGAAAAGACCACATGGACAATCTGACACCAAAGGCGATCGTCGCCGCACTTGATGAACACATCATCGGCCAGAAAGACGCCAAACGCGCTGTTGCGGTGGCTTTGCGCAATCGCTGGCGGCGTCAGAGATTGGGGCCGGATCTGCGCGACGAGGTTACGCCGAAGAACATCCTGATGATCGGCCCGACCGGCTGCGGCAAGACCGAGATCAGCCGCCGTCTCGCCAAGCTGGCGGAGGCTCCGTTCGTGAAGATCGAAGCGACCAAGTTCACAGAGGTTGGCTATGTCGGCCGCGATGTCGAACAGATCGCGCGCGACCTCGTCGAAGAAGCGATCCGTCTGGAGAAAGAGCGCCGCCGCGATGCGGTGCGCGAAGCTGCAAGCGAAGCTGCGATGGAGCGACTGCTCAACGCGCTGGTCGGCGATAACGCGTCCGAAGCCACCCGCGAGAGCTTCCGCCAGCGCATCGTCCAGAATGCAATGAACGAGGTCGAGGTCGAAATCGACGTGACCGAGGCCCAGAACATGCCTTTCGACATGGGCAATATGGGCGGCAACATGCAAATGATCGATTTGTCCGACATGATGGGCAAAGCGTTCGGCAAGACGCCGACCAAGAAGCGAAAACTGCGCGTGCCCGATGCGTGGGACAAGCTGGTCGACGAGGAAGCCGACAAGCGCCTCGATCAGGATGACGTCGCGCGCACCGCGCTCCAGAATGCCGAGACCAACGGGATCGTATTCCTCGATGAGATCGACAAGATCGCCGTTAGCGATGTGCGTGGTGGATCTGTCAGCCGCGAAGGCGTGCAGCGCGATCTGCTGCCGCTGATCGAAGGGACTACCGTCTCGACCAAATACGGCCCGATGAAGACCGACCACATCCTGTTCATCGCGAGCGGCGCGTTTCATGTCGCCAAGCCATCGGATATGCTGCCCGAATTGCAGGGCCGCCTGCCGATCCGGGTCGAGCTGCGCGCGCTGACCGAGGAAGATTTCGTGCGTATCCTGTCCGAAACCCGCGCCAATCTGGTCTCGCAATACAAGGCGCTGATCGGCACCGAAGATGTCGAGCTTACGATCACCGAAGACGCTATCGCCGAAGTGGCCAAGATCGCCGCGCAGGTGAACGAAAGCGTCGAGAATATCGGCGCGCGGCGGCTTCAGACCGTGATGGAAAAGCTGCTGGAGGAAATCAGCTTCGAAGCCGAAGAACACACTGGCGAGACGATCACCATCGATGCTGCCTATGTGCAGGAGCGGCTGGCCGACCTCGCGGGTAACACCGACCTCAGCAAGTATATCCTGTGACCGACAAGCCCGTCAGCGATCTTCGCGATATGCTGGCGGGCATGGAGCCGCATCTGCACGACGATCCGTACCGCTTTCTCGCGGTGCCGGATGAAGATGCCAAGGCGGACTGGATCGGGGAGCCCTTCGCCATCATCCGCGAAGACGAAGCGGCGACCATCATCACCGCGGCGCGCGATCCGCAGGCCAAAGGCGCGCTTTTCGCCCGCATCACTCTGAAGGTTCATTCCGCACTTGAAGGTGTTGGTCTCACCGCAGCCGTTTCAACCGCGCTGGCTGATGCCGGGATCGCCTGCAATGTCATCGCCGGCTTTCACCACGATCATCTGTTCGTGCCTTGGGACCGTCGCGAGGAAGCCGCCGGGATACTGCGGAACCTTTCCCACGCCGCACGTCGATAAATCTGCGCGTTTCGCAGGTGCCTCTCACATGATGACTTGAGCGTTCAGCCTTTGCGCGCTTTAGTGGCACCTGCATCAACGCTCGCGGGGAAGACGGTCGGGCAAGATACGGGGACTGAAGGATGATCGGTAAATTGATGCTGGCGGGTGTCGCCATGGCGGCGCTTGTCACGGGCGTGCCAGCGATGGCTCACGGGAACACGACGGATCATGACGCGCCGTCGACGCTTTCGGCGCCGCCGATCAAATACACGATGTGGACGCTCGGCAACGGCCTGCGTGTCATCGCCATTCCCGATGCCAGCACCAGCACTGTCACCACGTCGCTTTGGTACGATATCGGATCGAAGCTCGATCCCGAGGGGCGCAGCGGGTTTGCGCATCTGTTCGAACATATTCTCAGCCGCAAGACCGAGAACATGCCCTACAACATGATCTACGGACTGACGGCGGATATCGGCGGCACGCGCAATGCCTCCAACTGGGTCGACCGCACCAATTACTTCGAACAGGTTCCGGCGGCCTATCTCGAAACGATGCTGTGGACCCATCGTGAGCGTATGGCCAAGGTGGTGGTCGACGATGAAGTGTTCGAAACCGAACGCAATGTCGTGAAGGAAGAGCTGCGTCAGCGCGTGCTCGCGCCGCCTTATGGCCGGTTGCAGCGCTTCGTGATTCCCGAAAACGCGTATGACGTAATGCCGCATCGCCGCCCGGGCATCGGCAGTATCGAAGATCTCGACAATGCGACGCTGGATGATGCGCGCGCGTTTTACGAAGCCTATTATGGCCCGGATACGGCGACCCTGATTGTGGCTGGCAATTTCGAGATCGAGCAGCTTCGCGGCCTCGTCGATCAATACTTTGGCGACATTCCGCCCCGCGCCAATCCGGTGGATCTGGCGATCCCCACCCGCGAACCCGAATTGGCTGAGCCGCGCACGGTCAATGCCACAGCACCCAGCGTGCCTCTGCCGGTTGTGGGCGGTGTCTGGAAAGCGCCGCCAATAACGCATCCGGATGCAGCCGCGCTCGAAGTGCTCGAAGCGATCCTGACGCGCGGCGATAACAGTCGCCTCGACAATGCGCTGGTCCGCAGCGGTCAGGCGGTGCAGGTCGCGGCCAGCGTGCTGATGTTCCGCGAGGCCGGGCAGATAGCCGCCTACGCCGTCGTGCCGGGCGAGGAGGGACTCGAGCAGGCCGCCGCGACGCTCGACGGGGAAATCGCGCGGATGCGCAGCGAGCCCGTTACCGCAGCCGAACTGGCCGAGGCCAAGAGCGAGATTGTCGCGAGCACCTTGCGCCGCCGGGAAACCGCACGCGGGCGGGCCTTCGAGCTTGGCGAAGCGCTGGTCGCAAGTGGCGATCCCGATTTTGCCGACCGGCGACTTGCCGAGGTCACCAATGTCACGGCAGAGGATGTGCGGCGGGTCGCAACGACCTATCTCAATCCGCAAAAGCGGGTCTCGATCACATACACTCAAGGCGAAGACGACGCGTCGAAATACGCGAACCCGGTGCCCTTGCCCGAGTTCCGCACCTTGCCACCAGCCGTTGGCGTTATCCGCGAGGTGAAGCCCGAGGGCGAGCGCATGGCTCCTCCCGGACCGGGCGCTTCGCCGGAGGTCAGCGACCCTGAATTCGTGAGGGGCACTTTGTCGAACGGGATCGATGTGGTGGCAGTGCAGACCGGTGATGTCCCGATCGCGACCGTTTACATGCTGATGCCCGGCGGCAGCAAAACCGACCTGCGTGCCAAGGCGGGAACGGCGCAGCTGGCGGCGACGCTGGCGGACAAGGGTATCGAGGGCATGGACGCCCAGGCAATCGCGGCGCGCTTCGAAAGCCTCGGGGCGAGCTTTGGCGGCGGTGCGGGCAATGACGGAACCGCATTCAGCCTGACCGCGCCTGTCGCCAATCTCGGCGAAGCGGGCGCACTTGCAGCCCGGATCGTGAAGGGGGCGAGTTACCCGGAGGATGAATTCATCCGCGAACGCGATCGTGCGGCGAGCGGTTTGCAAGTCTCGATGAACGAGCCGGGCGGGCTGTCGCGCTTTATCGCGCGGGTCGCGATGTATGGCGATGCGCCTTACGGCAGTCAGCCGACGGGAACGATGGACAGTCTTGTTGCGATTACCCGCGAGGATTTGCTCGCTCACCGCGAGGCCTATTTCCATCCCGACGCGATGCAGATCGTGATCAGCGGCGGGATCGAACCAGACGCGGCGATGGCTCTGGCAGAGGAGATGCTCGGCGACTGGACCGTGGCCACGCTTGCGGGCGATGTGCCGGAAACGCCAGCAGGCGCTGTCCAGCCGGTTCGGACTATCGTCGTCGATATGCCCGATGCAGGACAGGCATCGGTGATTGCAGCGGTGCGAGCGCCCGCGCGCAACGATGAGGATTACTTCGCGCTGGAACTGGCCAACAGCGTATTGGGTGGCGGGTCGAGTGGGCGCTTGTTCGAGGAAATCCGCACCAAGCGCTCGCTGAGCTATGGCGCATACTCGGGCTTTGCCGACCGGGCGGACGATTCGATCCTGCAGGCGACCGCGCAGACCAAGAACGAGACCGCCGATGAGGTCGCGGCGATCTTCCTGGAGGAATTTGCGCGGCTGGGCAGCGAACCGCTTTCCGAAGAACTGATGCAAAAGCGGCGTCTGTTCCTGACGGGAAGCCATGCCCGCGCATTGGAAACCAGCGGCGGATTGACGAGGATCGTTCAGACCCTGCTCCAGCAAGGACTCCCGCCTGAAGAGGCGCTGAGGCTTGCCGACCGGCTCGATGCAATCACGCCGGAGCAAGCGAGCCTCGCGGCGCAGACCTATGTCGATCCGGCCAAGGCCACGCTCGTCATCGTCGGCGATGCGAAGCAGTTTCTCGACGATCTCGTGCAGCTGCGCGGCGATGTGGAGGTGATCCCGTTTGCCGATCTCGATCTCGCGTCGGCGGATCTGCGCAGAATGTCCGGCGCGGATGCGAGTGTGAATGCGGACTAGTTGATCGCTGCTGAGGTCAGGGCAGGCGGCGGAATTACTCCGCAGCTTCCTGCTCATCCTCGGCGCGTTCGCTGGCCTGCTGCGTCCACATCTCGGAATAAAGGCCGCCGCGCGCCAGCAGCTCGGTATGATTGCCGCTTTCGGCCAGCTCGCCGCCATCGAGAACGAGGATGCGGTCGGCATCGGCAATGGTCGAAAGCCGGTGTGCGATGGCAATCGTCGTGCGTCCCTGCGCAATACGTTTCAGCGTGCCGAGAATTTCCTGCTCGGTGCGGGTGTCCAGTGCGCTGGTCGCTTCGTCGAGCAACAGGATCGGCGGGTTCTTGACCAGCGTTCGGGCGATGGCGACCCGCTGTTTCTCGCCGCCTGACAGCTTCAGTCCGCGTTCGCCCACCATTGTGTCGAAACGTTCGGGCAGCCGCTCGATCAAGGGTATCAGCGCAGCATCGCGCGCGGCCTGTTCGACGGTCGCCTGATCCGCACCCTCGGCCCCGTAGGCGATGTTGTAGGCGAGCGTGTCGTTGAACAGCACGCTGTCCTGTGGGACGATGCCGATGGCGGCGCGCACGCTATCCTGCTGGACCTGCGCAATATCCTGGCCGTCGATCAGGATGCGCCCGGCCTGCGGATCGTAGAACCGGAACAGCAGCCGTGCGATCGTACTTTTCCCCGCACCTGACGGACCAACAATCGCCAGCGTCTGCCCGGCAGGCACTTCGAAGCTCAGATTTTTCAGGATCGTGCGCTCCGGCTCGTATCCGAAGGTGACGTTGTCGAACGCCAGATGCGGCTCGCCGACTGTCAGGGCGGGCGCACCCGGCGGGTCGGTCACTTCGACGGCGGTGTCCATCAGACGGAACATCTCCGCCATATCGACCAGACCCTGACGGATGGTGCGGTAAACCCAGCCCAGCAGATCGAGCGGGCGGAAGAGTTGCAGCAGGTAGGTGTTAACGAAGACCAGGTCGCCGACGCTCAACTCGCCCTTGCTCCAGCCCCAAACCGTATATGCCATCGCCCCCGCCATCAGCGCATTGGTGATCAGAGATTGCGCGACGTTGAGTATGCCTAGCGAGTTTTCGGACTTGATCGCCGCCTCGGCATAGGCCCGCGCGGCCTTGCTGTAGCGTGCTTCTTCGCGGTTCTCGGCACCGAAATATTTGACCGTCTCGAAATTGAGGAGCGAGTCCACGGCGCGGTGCAGCGCCTGCCCGTCGAGATCGTTCATCTCGCGCCGCAGTTTGGTGCGCCATTCGGTGATCCAACGCGTGAGTGCGACATAGGTGACGACGGTAACGGCGGTGGCCGCAACAAGCTCCCAGCCGAAATTGATGTAGAAGATGACGCCGACAGCGATCAGCTCGATCGCGGTGGGGGCGATGTTGAACAGCAGGAAATACAGCATCATGTCGATGCTCTTGGTTCCGCGTTCGATGATCTTGGTAACCTCGCCCGTGCGACGTCCCAGGTGGAAGCGGAGCGACAGCCGGTGCAGGCGATGGAACACGTCTTCGGCTAAGCTTAGGGTCGCAGCCTGACCGACGCGCTCGAATGTCATGTTCCTAAGATTGTCGAACAACACCGAGGTGAACCGGCCCAGACCATAGGCGGCGACCAGTGCCAGCGCCACGCTCGCACCATCACCGACCGGCCCGGCCATCACGTCGGCGGCTTCCTTATAGGCGAAGGGCAGAGCAAGGGTGACGCCCTTGGCCGCCAGCACGAACATCATGGCCGCGACAATGCGGAACCGCAGGGTCGGATTATCCTTCGGCCAAAGATATGGCAGGAACCGCCGGAGCGTGTGCCAGCCCTCCGCATCGCGCGGATCGGGCTTGTTATCGGAGGAAGCGGTGTCTGGCGGCATTGCGCCCGTCCATGTGGGCGCGGGGCGTGCCGCAAGCAAGGCTTACGCCAGTATTAACGGAGCCGCGAATGCGATCGACGGCCGTCCTTGGCCCGCCGCAATTCCCGGGCGACTTCGCGCGGAACATCGAACAGGACGCGCTGGCGCGTGAAGTCGATGGCCACCCGGTCGAACATCTTGAGGTGCTGCATTCCGAGTGACAGGACCGGCTTGTCCTTGAGACCCAGCGCTTCGAAGGCGGGCGCGTCTGCGAAGGTGAGCGGCACATTCTGGAGCACCAGCCCCTCGATCTCCAACGAGCGTACGAAGGACATCTGGCCGATCATCGATACACCGTTCACATCGGTGGTCGTGACCTCGGCAGCCCGCTTGGTCCGGATTTTCTCGCGCAGGGCATTGTTGGCGAGGCTGGCTTCGGCGCCGGTGTCGATAATGACTGTCGCCTTCACCCCTTCGACGGTGGCGTCGGTGATCAGCAATTGGCCAAGTTTCTGCTTGGCCCGAACGATAATCTCGAACCCGCGGCTGTAGTTTTTCTTCTGCGTGACATCTTCAAGCGCAATCGTTTCGTTGCGGAAATCCAAAAGGACGCGGAAGTCTTGCAGGCTGTCGAGACCGATGATCCCGTCCGCGCCCACATGGCTGCGATACAGGACCGGCGCGACCAGATCGTTGATCGTGTGGCTGCCGACGACGAGATCGTTGACTTCGACCAGATTGACCGGACGGCGGCTGGCCATGCCGACCAATGTGGCGGTGCCCAGCGGAGTGAGGGCGAGACTCTGATTGATTTGATGCGAAACGGCCGTCGCCTGACTGCCGGTATCGATCATGAAGTCGTAGGGACCGGTCCCGCCAATCGTGACGGGGATAGTGAGGCGCCTGTTACGCTCTTCTTCCAGATCGAGAATTTCGGTCGCCGGGTTGGTGAGGCTGGGCGCGATGGCCTGTTCTTCCACCGGTTTGACCGGTTCGACACCCACATCGATCCCCAAATCGATCAGAGCCATAGAGATTGCCGGCAGCGCCCAGAGGTAATTCATAGTCTATCCCATCCCGAATGCGCGCGAGTTATCGACCGCGCGACACGACGAGAGAGTATCAGACAATGGCGGTGGCCCCAAATCAAATGGGGGTGTTCGTGAGTGTGTCAGGCGGGAGAGGTGGCTGGGCGCTGTTCCGTCACGCTGCCACGATTGCGTAGCAGATCCCATGTCTCCCGCACGATAGTGTTGTAGCCAAACCAGAATGTCGCCGCGTAGATGCTCGCCCCAACAAAGCCGTTCCACGCCAGATCGAGCCAATACGTGCCGATGGGCGCGAAGCGCTGCGCCGCCAGAACCGCGAACGCCATCGCCCCGCAGGCCAGCGCTATCGGTGCGAGTTCGCGCAGCAATGCTATTGGTGAGACGCCGATCCGGGGCAGAGTCGCCAACAGCGTAATCGCGCAGAGCAAGGGCGCGGCAACCCACCATGCGTGCACCAGACCCATCGCTCCTCCGCTGACTGCGATCAGGAAGGCGATCGGCATGATGACCGCACCCGCAGCGCTGGTGAACAGGTAAACCTTCGGCCGCCCCATTGCATTGGTGACCGGCGAACAGATCAGATGCAGAGCGAAGGCAGGCATAACCAGCGCCAGGCCTCCGACGATCGGGACCATCTCGGCCCATTTCTCCCCAAACAGAGTGAGGATCGCCGCCTCGCTGGTAAGCGCGAGGCCGATATATATCGGCGCGCTGACCATCATCACCATGCGCGCCGTCTTGAGGAAGTATGGACCAAGCGGCTTCTTCGCCCGGTGCAGCTCGGAATAGGCGGCCAGTGCGACTTCGTTGACCGGCGGGATGAAACGCCCGGTCACGATCAGGGTCAGGAACAGCGCTTCTGAATACAGCCCCAGATCATAGGTCGGCATCATGCGACCCGCGATAACGATGTCGGACTGACTCTGGATGATCCAGAACAGCTGGCACAGCGTCAGCGTGCCGCCGAAGGTGACGAGATCCCACGCCCCGCGCGGATCGAAAATCGGGCGGACCAGCAGCTTGGCGGCAATCGACAGCCCAACAGCTCGGGTCACGAACATGGCGATCGGCGCATAGACCAATGCCCACACGCCGAAACCTTGCCAGGCGAGCGCGAGCGCGGTGACCGCACCGATTATTGCGGAAGTCATGTTGACCTGCCCCTGCCGCCGAAACTCAAGTCGGCGGGCGAGCAACTCGCTGGGCAGGGCGGTGAAGGGCACGGTCAGGAAGATGACAGCCTGAATGCGCAGCATATCTGCGACGAGCGGCTCGCGGAAATAGGTGGCGGCAAGCGGTGCGGAGATGAACTGGATCGCGGCCATCGCTCCGTTGAACACAAGCAGCAGGCCGAAGATCTGCCCGATCCGTCGCTCGTCGATCCGCTCGGTCTGCACCAGGGAGGTTGCAAAGCTGTGGCCGTTGAGAATCGCGAGGGCCGTCAGCACCACTTGGCTCATCGCGAACAGACCATAGTCCGTGGGCTCCAGCAGGCGGACCACAAGGATGGTCGATGTCCAGGTTACGACTTGCGCGGCAACCTGCGTGCCCCAACGCCAAGCCACGGCCGACCGGACGCGCGAAGCGAAGCCCGAATCCTCCGTTGGATCGGGAGAATCGCGCAGGGGCATTGATTCGGATTCGGGGGCGTCCGCGTGCATTGCCGTGCCTGTAGGATCAAAAAGTGAAGAATCTGCCCGCATCGCTGAGTGATTCAGCCATGAATCGCGGTGTGTCAGGGCTCTCAATCGTTAATGCGGGCTTGAAATCACGGGCGAACAGCCCATCTTGGTGGCTCGGCGAGGGCCGAAAACGGCGGAATTCTGAGAAAAATGCGTCGGCGCGAAATAAAATTGCAAAAAGGCGTTGACCGAATCTCAGACCCCGCCTAGATGACCTCCACCGACGCGGCGATGACGGTTTCTATCGCATCACTGAGTTGGTCGCCAACATAAACGGATAGCCGGTCCCCCGGTGTAAATCGGGGAAACCATCGCTGTCCGCCATTTGTGTCTGGTAGGCTCTTTGACATTGTTAGTTTTTGATGAAGGGACATGTGGGCGACGGCGCCCGGTCCAGGGACCTCAAGGCTCTGGATACCGGTTAATTTAAGCCGATTGCCACATCCTTATCACCTCCACAGGTGGTTTGTGATGATGCATGTTCATTCGTATCCATTACGTTTGACAGTGCAGGTATCGGCTCCTTGAAGCTCATGCCAGGCAGGTTAACGGGGTTTTCCCCGTGCTTGTTTAGTATGTGACACAAACTTGAGAGTTTGATCCTGGCTCAGAACGAACGCTGGCGGCATGCCTAACACATGCAAGTCGAACGAACCCTTC
>JBCCBW010000013.1:0-92532 GCA_039033835.1 Pseudomonadota bacterium | reverse complement strand
GCTGCGCGATTGGGCCGCGGTGAAGGGTTGATGGGTGCGTATCAGGCATCCGCCTGATCCTTGGCCACGCCACCCGCCCCCTCCACCCTACCCCCCGGATTATCACTCCGGTGTACGATCCGGGTGGAAGGGTGGAGGGAGCGGGTGGCTTGGCCAAGGATCAGGCGGATGCCTGATCCGCACCCATCAACCGTTCACCGCGTCCCATTCGCGCAGCATATGCTTGGCGATCTGGAGTTGCAGGATCTGCGTCGTCCCCTCGTAGATGCGATAAATGCGCGCGTCGCGATAGAACCGCTCGGCATCGTATTCCGCAAGGTAGCCTGCGCCGCCATAGATCTGCACCACCCGGTCGACCACGCGCCCGCACATTTCGGAGGCGAAGACCTTGAACGCCGCCGCCTTGCCGATGACATTCTCGCCCCGGTCGGCGCGCGCGGTAACATCTCGCATCATGCATTCGGAGGCGTAGATCTCGGTCTCGCTGTCGGCCAGCATCGCCTGGATCAGTTGGAACCGCGCGATCGGCTCGCCAAAGGCCTTGCGCTCATTGGCGTAGCGCAGCGCCGAATTGAGCGCGCGGCGGGCATAGCCGGTTGCCGCCGCGCCGACCGAGATACGGCCATTGTCGAGGCTCTGCATGGCAAACCGGAAGCCCTTACCGGTCTCGCCACCCAGCAGCGCATCGCCGGGCACCTTCACATCGTCGAGCATGATGTCGGAGATGTGCGAACCGGCCTGGCCCATCTTCTTGTCCGGCGATCCGGTCGAAACTCCTGGCGAATCCATCGGCACCAGAAAGGCGCTGACATGCGCGTTTTTCGGTAGCGCGTCTTTCTCCGTGCGCGCCATGATCAGCGCGACATCGGCATGTGGGGCGTTGGTGATGTAGCGCTTGGTGCCGTTGAGCACCCAGCCATTGCCATCGGGATCGGGCGTCGCTGTGGTCTGCATAGCGGCGCTGTCGCTGCCTGAACCCGGCTCGGTCAGGCCGAAGCATGCGATCTTGCCTTCGACCAGCTTGGGATACCATTCGGCGCGCTGTTCCTCCGTCGCACCGTTTTTCAGAGCGCTGGCAAACATCCCGATATTGATCGAAAAGATCGAACGGAAGGCGGGCGCGGCATAGCTCATCGTGTTGACCACGCGCGCATATTGCGAGGTGTTGAGCCCGGCCCCGCCATATTCTTCCGGCACCGAAATCCCGAACAGCCCCATGTCGCGCATCTCGTCGACGATCTCGGGTGGAACGCGGTCGTGTTCGATCACGTCTTCCTCAGCCGGGATCAGCCGTTCGTTGACATACCGATCGAGCTGATCGGCGAATTGTTCGAACGTATCGGGGTCCATGCCGGGGTTGGTGGTTCCGGTGGTCATTGCAGGGCATCCATTTGAGCGCGGTTCGGCACGCCTTGATTGGTGAAAGGGTTAGTGACGTTCGGCGCTATTGCGGAGTTTCCGGCGCGCTGTCGCCTGTCATTTCGGCGGAGGTCTGCTCGGCTCCCGGTGGCCCGTCCAGCGCTGGCAAAGCCTCATCCGGCAGGCGCTGCGCGTCGAGCATTTCCGCCGCCTCTTCGAGTGCGCGCGCCTCGCCTTCGCTCACACCGCCCGGCCCGCCGCCACCCGCGCCTTCACAGGCGGCAAGCAGCATACAGGCAAGGCCGAGCGTGGTGAGCGAACGGGCGATGACCGGGTTACTCGGTCGCGTTGTCGGCAGCAGCTTCGGCTGCGTCGACAGCTTCGTCGAGCTGATTTGCGGCTGCCTCGGCTTCAGCTGCCGCCGCTTCGACCTGCGCGGCGACATCGGCTGCGTTTTCAGCAGCGGTTTCGGCGGTTTCCTGCGTCACGGCAGCCGGTCCTGCGACTTCTTCATCGATCGCGGCGGCTTCATCTTCTACCGGCTCGTCGGACAAGCCTTCAAGCGCTTCGTCGGCTGGCATCTCGACCGTATCTGCGGTGGCTTCGGTCGATGCATCCTCAGCGCTGCCGCATGCTGCGAGAACCAGCGACGCGCTGCCGAGCAGAGCGAAAGTGGTGAATTTCTTCATGGGTGGGTTCCTCCTCTAGTGTCCCGAAATCTTTTTCGGAGCGCCTGCACGCCCGACGGCGCAGGGTTTAGCCGCGCTGACGGCCTTAAGCCAAGCGCGAATTGCTGGACCGAAACGGTACAGCGGGAAATGCACGCATTCGCACGGGCTTTCCGCATGATAATCGGCGCGGCATGACAAATCACACCGCATCCACCACGCCCCGCCGTTTTGCCAAGGCGCTTCGCACCATTCCAGCGCTGGCGATCTCTGCCACGATGCTTGCCAGCCCGGCCAGCATCGCCACCGCGCAAACGGCAGCCAGCAGCTTCACCGTGGTCGAAACGGGGCGCGGCTACGGCAGCTTGCAGAGTGCAGTGAACGCAATCGGCAACCGGCGCGGGACGATTTCCGTGGCTCCCGGCACCTATCGCGAATGCGCGGTGCAGGAAGCTGGCGTCATCACGTATGTCACCGAGGAACCGGGCAGCGCTGTGTTCGAGCGCAGGGCGTGTGAAGGCAAAGCGGCGCTGGTGCTGCGCGGGACCGGAGCGGAAGTGCGCGGCCTCGTGTTTCGCGGGATCTACGTTTCTGATGGCAATGGCGCGGGTATCCGGCTGGAAAAGGGCAGCCTCAACATCGCCAACAGCTGGTTCATGGATAGCCAGCAAGGCATCCTGACCGCCAACGATCCCGGTGGGCGCATCTATATCATCCGCTCGACCTTCAGCGGGCTGGGCACCTGCGAGAATTCCGCCGGTTGCGCCCATTCGATCTACACCGGCAATTATGGCGACCTGACTGTGAAGGAAAGCCGCTTCGAACGCGGTCAGGGCGGGCACTACTTGAAGGCGCGCGCGGGCAATGTGACGATCGAGAACAACTCGTTCGACGATGCCAATGGCCGCGCGACCAATTACATGATCGACCTGCCCGCTGGTAGCCGCGGCACGATTGCGAGCAACTGGTTCATACAGGGCCGCGACAAGGAGAATTATTCGGCCTTCATTGCGGTGGGGGCCGAAGACAATCTGCACTCGTCTGACGGTCTGACCGTCACCGGTAACGAAGCGCGCTTCGTACCGGGCCTGCGCCGTTCAAGTGTGTTCTTGGCGGACTGGACCGGGGCGAGCATCGCGCTTTCGGGCAACGCGCTCGCCGACGGGCTGAAGCAATACGAGCGGCGTTGAAGCCTAACCAAAAGCCGGCGCGAATTTGACCTCGCCGCGTGGCAGGTCGCCGTTGAGCAGCAGGCACTGGAAGAATTCGGGCGGAGGCCCGGGATAAGTGAGCTGCGGCTCATGCACGAAGCCAAAGCGCGGATAATAGACGTTGCTGCCGAGCAACACGATGCCCTTCGCGCCGCGTTCGCGCATGTCGGCGATTGCCCGCCGGATCAGCGCGCCGCCGATCCCCTTGTGCTGCAACTCGGGCCAAACCGACACCGGGCCAAGCCCGTACCAGTCGGATGCGCCGTCGCTGATGGTCACCGGCGAAATGGCGATATGGCCGACGATCCGCTCTGCGTTCTCCGCCACCAGCGACAGCGTGAGATCGCCCGCCTCGCGCAGGTGATTGACCAAATGCTGCTCATCCCCTTCGGAAAACGGCATGGGCTGAAATGCCGTTTCGGTCAGTTTGAAGATCGTATCTTCGTCGCCAGCGGCTTCGGGCCGGATCGTGATGGCGATTTTCGGGCCTGTCATTTCAGCAAATGTCCTGATCGATCGCGCTTGGTGGCGAGATAGCGCGTGTTGTGGGGATTGTCGGGCAGCTGGTGCTGAACCCGCTCAGTCACGGTGATCCCGGCGGCGGACAAAGCATCGACCTTGGCTAGGTTGTTGGTCATGAGCCGGATCGTGCGTGCGCCGAGCAGGTCGAGCATGCGCGCCGCCACCGGAAAATCGCGCGCTTCATCGGGTAGGCCGAGGCGCTGGTTTGCGTCGACCGTGTCGAAACCCTGATCCTGAAGCCTGTACGCCCGCAGCTTGTTGATCAATCCAATCCCGCGCCCCTCCTGCCGCAGATAGAGCAGCGCGCCCCAACCGCCATCCTTGCGAGCATGGTCGGCCATCGCATGCAGCGCAGCGTCCAATTGCGGGCCGCAATCGCATTTGAGACTGCCGAGGATATCCCCGGTCAGGCATTCCGAGTGCACCCGCACCAGCGGTTGCTTGTCGCCGGACTGGTCGCCGATGATCAGCGCGACATGCTCGCGCGTATCGGCGGTCGAGCGGAAGGCGACGATCTCGGCATCTTCGCTGGCGGTCACGGGCAGGCGTGCACGGGTCACGATGCGCAGCGCCCCGCTGGCCGAATATTCCGCCAGATCGCTCGGCGCGAGCGAATGCTCCTCGCCCGCATTGACCGGATCGACCATGAAGGCAGGGAGAATACCGGCGATCCGCGCCAGCTCCATCGCGATGCTGGCCGTCTCTTCCCAGTCAAGCGCTTCGGCGCGAAATGGCCCCTTGAGCGGGTTCTTGAGGTCGAGCGCAGGATCGGCAATCGGCACCGCGTCGGCCATCGCAAACGGCTCTCCGCCGCGGATCAGCACGGGCGAATGCGGCACGGCGGCTTCGAGCTGGTTTGCCAGTTTCAGCGTCGCTGCGCGCGCCGCCGAAATCAGCATCTTCTTTGATGTGGCCCCACTTGCCACTGCGGTTTCGACCGGCAGCAAGGTCGGCCCTCCATCGAACGCCAGCGGCCAGCCGTGGCGCAACGCATCGACCGCCTGCGCGGCGCGTCTGGATGGAGACGGTTCGCTCAAATATCGAACTCGGTAATAAGCGGGATGTGGTCGGACGGCTTTTCCCAGTCGCGCGCCGCCTCCAGCACGCGGTGGCCGGTCGCCTGTTTCGCCAGGCTCTCGCTCGCCCACATATGATCGAGCCGCCGCCCGCGATCGTTCTTGCGCCAGTCGGGCGAACGATACGACCACCAGCTGTAATACCGCTCCGGCTCGGCGATATGTTCGCGGCCGATATCGACCCAGCCATGCGCGTCGCGGAATTTGTCCAGTGTTTCGACTTCGACAGGGGTGTGGCTGACGACCTTGAGCAGCTGTTTATGGCTCCACACGTCGCTTTCCAGCGGGGCGATGTTGAAATCGCCGACGATCAGCGTGGGTCGCTCCACCGTGTCGGCCCAGCGCGTCATCCGGCCCAGAAAATCGAGCTTCTGACCGAACTTCACATTCTTCTCACGATCCGGAATATCGCCGCCTGCCGGGACATAGACGTTCTCGATCACTATATCCTTGCCGACCAGCTCGACACCGACATGCCGCGCTTCGCCATTGTCCTGCCAATCATGGCGAGAGACTTCCTTGAGCGGGAGTTTGCTGAATGTCGCGACCCCGTGATAGCCTTTTTGACCGCATACCGCCTGATGCTCGTAGCCAAGCTCGGCGATCGCCTTGGCGGGAAACTTGTCATTCTCACACTTGATCTCTTGCAGGCAGATCACGTCGGGCGCCTCTTCGGCGATGTATTTCTCGACAATCGGCAGGCGCAGCCGGACCGAATTGATGTTCCAGGTGGCGATAGAAATCATCCGGGCGATCTAGGATGAGACGCGAAGAAACTCCACCTTTCACTTTCCCGACGCATTGAGAGGCGATAGCGAGAGCAGGACTTTGGGGAGATTTGGACATGAACCGCACACCTTTGCTCACCGTGCTGGCTGCCGGCGCCGCACTTTCGCTCGGCGCTTGCTCCGCAGATGGGGGATACGGTTCGGCGGCCAGCGCCTCGCAAACGGCCGCGCAGACCGCGCAGGTTGCGACTCCCGAAAAGGCAAAGAACGTCATCCTGTTCATCGGCGATGGCATGGGCATTTCGACCATCACCGCCGCGCGGATCTATGCAGGGCAGAAACGCGGCGAGACGGGCGAGGAGAACCTGCTTAGCTTTGAAAGCTTCGAAAATGTCGCGCTGGTCAAGACCTACAACACCAACGCACAAGTGCCTGACAGCGCGGGAACGGCCACGGCGATGCATTCGGGGCAGAAGACGAAGATCGGCGTGCTCGGCGTCGGCCCGGCGGTGGTGCGCGGAGACTGCGAATCCGGGCTTGCCAACCCGCTGCCGCTGCTAGGCGAGGAAGTGAAACAGCGCGGCCTCGCGCTCGGGATCGTTTCGACCGCGCGGATCACACACGCGACCCCGGCCAGCGTCTATGCGCGCAGCGCCGACCGCGAATGGGAAACCTATATCGAATCCGCAGAAGAACAGCGCCGCAGCAAGTGCCGGGACATCGCGACGCAGCTGGTCGAGAGCGAGTTCGATCTCGCCTTGGGCGGCGGAATGCGCTCGTTTTTCGGCAGCGCGCTGGGTGGGCGCCGGGTCGAAGAGAATGCCGACCTGCCAGCGGGCTGGGTCACGCGAACCGGCGGCACCTATGTGACCGAGAAGGATGCGCTCGCCAGCGCGCCTTTGGACAAGCCGGTGCTCGGTCTCTTCGGTGCCAGCCACATGGACTACATGGCCGACGCCGAACGCGACACCAGCCAGCCGACCCTAACTGATATGACCGCACAGGCGATTACGCGGCTCAAAAGCGATCCCGACGGCTATTACCTGATGGTCGAGAGCGGGCGGATCGATCACGGCCACCATGCCGGCCGCGCAGGCTGGGCGCTTGAAGAGACGGTTGAGTTCGCGCGAGCCATTCAATACGCGATCGACAACACCGACCCTGCGGAAACACTGATCATGGTGACTGCCGATCACAGCCATGTCTTCACCATCGCGGGCTATCCACGGCGCGGGAACGATATCCTCGGCCACGTCGTCCCCCCTGCCGATGGCGGGGACGAGGTTGCCGAAGTCGCCAGAGCGCTCGATGGAAAGCCTTACACCACGCTTGCTTACGCCAATGGCCCCGGCGCGATCGCCAATCAGGCGGAGCGACCCGTGCCTGAAACCGGCATCAACGCGCAGCAGCAGGCGACCATTCCGACGGGCAGCGAAACCCATGGCGGTGAAGACGTCGCGCTCTATGCGAGGGGACCGGGCGCTGAGAAGGCGCGCGGTGTGATCGAGCAGAACGTGATCTATGACATCATTCGGGCTGCGTTTGACTGGGAATGATACTGCGCGCCCGGATAGGCTGGCGAAAATTCATAAAAGAAAACCCCCGTCCCGGGGGCGGTGGGACGAGGGTTCCTTTTAGCGTTCGTCACGCTTGTTCAAGACGGTCTTTACGAAGAAAAGGGCAACAGGGGGGAAACCCTCCTTCAACCATCTTGTTGCCAATAATTACCCGCTTTCCGCTTGCACGGCAATGAATATGCGCGCGATTTTGTCGCATCCGTACAACCATACAAGGTCGAACCGTTTATCTCGGTCGACGAGATGATCGGCGTGGGTCGCGGAATTCGAACGTGCTCTCCGCAACCGAGACTCCGTAGCGGTGATTCGACAGCCGCACGGTGGTGCGGTGATTCTGTGCATCGAGCGCCACCCAATGGGTCAGCTGCCAGCCACCCGGCGCCGAGGCGTTGCGCACCAGAATCATGTTCATCATCCCGAATTCGGGCTTCTTGGGATCGCGCACCTCGACGCTCAGCACATCCGGGCTGCCGGTGGGCACCATTGTGCCGTACTGTTTCACGTCCCGATTGGGATCGAGCAGAGCGCCGAGCGGAGAGCTTTTGATCGGCCAGCGTTCGACCTGGTTGACCTCGTAATCCACCAGATAGAGCGATTTCCCGTTGGAGATCACCAGCAGATCGGAGTCCTTGCCGTAATCGAAGCGGATTTTTCCCGGGCGCTTGAGCGTCATCCTGCCGCGCGCGGTGTTGCCCATGCGATCGGTCTGAGTAAAGTTGGCGCGCATGGTTGAAATGCTGCGCAGAGCCGCGACCGCCTGATCGAGATCCGCCGCGCTGGTCTGCGCGTGGGCAGGCGAAACGGGCGCAAAGGGCGAGCCTGATGGCATCGCAAAGGCCAATGCGCCAGCGATACCCGCCGCCGTGAAGCGGACAGGCTTATTCGAGAGAATATGGTTCAGCATCATCATGTATCAGCGCCTACTTTCGTGGCGTTGAACTGCGGCTGAATTGAACCCGTTGCAAGCGTAAACGGCGCACGTGACCCGTTTCCGGGGCAGCGAGCCAAGACCTTACTTGATCTTGGCTTCCTTGAACTCGACGTGCTTTTTCGCGACCGGATCGTACTTACGGAACACCATCTTTTCAGTGATGTTGCGCGGGTTCTTTTTGGTCGTGTAGTAAAAGCCCGTGCCCTCGGTCGAGACGAGCTTGATCTTGACGGTTGCGGGCTTCGCCATGGCGGTTTCCTAAGATCGGGTGGGGGCAGCCCGTATTACCGGAGCGGCCAAAAACAACAGGCGGCGCGTGATGCACCGCCCTTCAAGCCGCGCCCATTTGCCGATTCACGGGGAAAAGTCAAGCAATGGGTAGCGTTCGATCCATCGCTTGGAAGACGCTCGACTTACGAAAATGTGACGCCTCTTCGATCTGAAGGCAGGCGTGGGTCGAAGCCGCAGAGCGAACAGGTCTTCCAGACCCAAAGGCGCGCTGATCTTGATCGCTCCATCGGCGTTCAACCTTGCGGCCACGGCGGTCGCTGTTTCGGGCCAGTGCTGCATGGCGTCAGCGACTGAGGCGTAGGGTTCATCGCCGTTGCGCAGGTGCATCCTTGCCTGATTCTTCACCGACCAGTCCAGTCCCGGCATCCGGCGAGCAAGCTCCGCCTCGATCGCCCGATCATCCGCTTGATAAAGCGCTGCGTGAGAGAACCACACCACATCGACATCGCCCGCAGGAATTGCAGGCTGTCGCCCATGTAGGTGATCCCACACGGCATCACGAACGAAGCCTGCCGCGATCCAGCAATCGGGAAGGTCGAGGTCGGCGACCACGCTCAACGCCTCCCGCCTGATTGGATCGTCATCCAGAAGGTTCGCCAGAACCGTCACATGACCCGTCTGCGATTGGTCCGGTATCACCAATCCGACCGGCTGGGTTTGCCCCGGTTCGCCTTCACCGCACCGCGCGCTTTCTTGGTCTTGAGCCGCTTGGTCTTGCCGACCCGGTTTACGCGGGTTTTCGCGCGCTTTTTGGGTTGGCGATGGGCGGTTTCGAGCATGTCTTCGAGCTTTGCGCGCGCGGCGGTGCGGTTTGCATCTTGCGTGCGGTGCTCGCGCGCCGTGATCAGCAGGTCGCCCGCGGTTGTGAGTTTCGATCCGGCCAGATCGCGCAACCGGGCGAAGACGGGTGGCGGCAGGCGTAGGGCGTAGATGTTGACCCGCAGCTGCACTTCGGTCGCGACCTTGTTGGCATTCTGCCCGCCGGGACCGGAGCCCGCTAGGAAACTCTCCTCCGCAAGCGCGTGCGCGCGATTGAGAAGTTCCTTATCCATCGTCCTGCGCGGTGTCGGCCATTGCGATTGGCGCGTCGGGTGCGCTTAACCCTGCGCGAACGAAGTCCTCAGGAAAAGGCGCGAAGGCGGTGATGGTCGGTTTGCCGTCGCGCTCCACCGAGATCGTCTCGGCATGCAGCATCGTGCGCGGCGCGCCCTTGTTCTGACCACGCACCGGACCATACACCGGATCACCCAACAGCGGAGCACCAAGCCCCTGAAGTGCATGAACGCGCAGCTGATGCGTGCGTCCGGTTTCAGGGCGAAACCGGATCAGCGAGCGCTTTCGATCACCGTCTCCGATCACCTCCAGCAATTCCCAATGAGATATTGCAGGCTTGCCCTTCTTCGCGGCGATCATCCGCCAGCCTTTCTCCGCCGAGCTGATCTTGGAAAGCGACAGTTCGATCGTGCCCGATTGCTCCGCCGGTTCCATGTCGATCACGGCGAGATAGGTCTTGCCGACCAGACGATCTTCGAACGCCTTGTTGAAGCGTTTGAGCGCCTTGGGATTGCGCGCCAGCAGCAGGCATCCGCTGGTGTCGGTGTCGAGCCGATGCACCGCCATCGGGCGGCGCTGGAATCCCAGCTTGAGCTGATCGAGATGATCTTCAAGGCACGCTCCGCCGCGTCGCGGGCGGTCGACCGGCAGCCCGGCGGGCTTGTTGATGACGAGCGCTTCGCCGTCTTCGAACAGGATGGGTATATTCATATTTTTACGGTCCTTGCCGCCCGCTCCCTCCACCCTTCCGCGCGGATTGTGTCCCGGTAGGCTCTGGGTGGAAGGGTGGAGGGAGTGGGCGGTCGGGGCATTTCAAACGAAACGATATTCATATCAGCTGGCCTTTAAACAGGCCGCGAACGGCATTGCCGAGCATGAAGCCATCGGTGAGATCGTCGAGCGTCAATTCAGCCTCGCGCGCCTGTTCTTTTTCTATCAGATACGCGCGGAGCACTCCGGGAAGCAGACCGAGCGTTGCGGGTGGGGTGAGCAGTACACCATCGCGCTCGACGAATATGTTGGTGAAGCTGCCCTCGGTAACCAGACCGTCATCGCGCACAAGGATCGCCTCGCCCGCGCCCATGCTCTTCGCTGCCGTCAGCGCGTCCTCGTAAAACCCGCGATCCGAGGTTTTGTGGGACAGCCGCCAATCCGAGGGGTCGAGCGGGTTGGGTAGCGCAATGACTTTTAGCGCGTCTTTAAACGGTGGCGGCATCGGCCCGGTTTCGAGCGATGTCGCGCCGCTGCGCGAGGCCAGCAGCCGCAGTTTCGCTGGTTCTTCCAGCTCGAAACACAGCGCCTGAATCTGATTGCGCGCCGCGTGACGGTCGAATTCGAAACCGAGTGCCCTGGCGCTGCGCTTCATGCGCTCAAGGTGCAGTTCTAGCAGCGCGATCCCATCTTCGGGCGTGAAGCACATGGTCTCGATCAAATCGCAGGATGGTGCGGTCAGTTCAGGTGTGGCCCGGCGCGCAAATCCGGCTTTGACTTCGCATTCGCGGCGCTCGGCCATCGCGTTGCTGTCCGCCACAATCGCCGATCCGACGCCAAGCACGGCACTGCCCTGACCGTTTTCGATCGGGGTCAGGCGAAGCGTGCGGATCGCCACATTGAACGCTGCGTCGCCGCCCTCATCGATCCGCCCGATCGCGCCGCAATACGGTCCGCGCGGATCGCGCTCATGAGTGTCGATCAGCTCCATCGCGCGGATCTTCGGCGCACCTGTGATCGATCCGCATGGGAACAGCGCCCGCACCAGATCGCCTGCGTTTCTGCCCGGAGCGAGCTGCGCCCGGACGGTCGAGACCATCTGGTGCACGGTCGGGTAGCTCTCGATCGCGAAGGGTGCTTCGACCTTTACGCTGCCCGGCACCGCGACCCGCGACAGATCGTTGCGCATCAGATCGACGATCATCAGGTTCTCGGCTTTGTCCTTGACCGATGTCGCCAGCTCTTCGGCCAGCGCCACATCGCCGGCTTCGTCGGCCCCGCGAGGGCGCGTGCCCTTCATTGGCTTGACCTTGGCCTGACCGCGGTCGAGCGCGACGAACAGTTCGGGCGAGAAGCTCAGCAGCCAGTGCGATCCATCATACAGCGCGCCGCCATACCCGGCCTGCGCTGCGCTGCGCAGCGAGGCATAAAGCGCAATCGGATCGCCCCTGTACGATCCGGCCAGCGGATAGGTCAGATTGGCCTGATAGATATCGCCTGCATGGATCGCCTCGCGCAAAGCCTCGAATGCCTCGACATAGCCGCCCGGCGAAAGCTGCGGATCGAGCGGGCCGATACTGGCCGGGCCGTGCGAACGGGCGGCAAGCCATTCGGGCACCTGGTCTGCTGTAACCCTTGTCGGAGCGTCGAACAGGCCCAGCCACACCAGCGGCCCCATCGCGCCGCTGCGTGCGTCAGCGAGCGGGGCTAGCTTCGGCTCAAGCGCCAGTCCTGCCTCATACGCGACATAACCAGCCAGCGATCCGCGACCCTTTGTGCGCGCCGTTTCGGCCTCTGCCAGAACGCGATCGACGTCTGCCGGGTGGTAAGCGACGAACACCTCTGCGGGGCGCTCATACAACAGCGCATCCGCCGCGCCGTCCCCGGCCCGCGCGTCGTCCAGCAATACGAATGGCGAGTGTTCTCCCATCCTCACCGCCTTAGCTTATCGGCGCTGCAAGTCGAGAGGTTGACCGCTCCGCTTTGGCTATGCACACCGCCCCGCGAACACATGAACGGGTGAGGGACCGGCAGCGACATGAGTGACATCTTTCTTGGCCTTGGCGGCAATGGCGAAAATCAGCATTTAGCGCTCAGCCGCGCGAACCGCCACGGGCTTATCGCGGGGGCGACCGGTACGGGCAAGACGGTGACGTTGCAGGGGCTGGCAGAGAGCTTTTCGGCCAACGGCGTCCCGGTGTTCGTCGCCGATGTTAAAGGCGACCTTTCCGGCATCGCCATGCCGGGCAGCCCCAAATTCAAGCACGCCGACAAGCTCGAAGGGCGCGCAAAGGAACTGGGCATGGACAACTATGCCTATGCGGATAACCCGGTGGTGTTCTGGGATTTGTACGGTGAGCAAGGGCACCCGATCCGCACCACGATCAGCGAGATGGGGCCGTTGCTGCTGTCGCGCCTGCTCGATCTGAACGACACGCAGGAAGGCGTGCTTCAGATCGTCTTTCGCCACGCGGATGATAACGGGCTGTTGCTGCTCGATTTCGGCGACCTGCAGAGCATGCTGCAATGGGCGAACGAGAATGCGAAGGAGCTGTCAGGCGAGTACGGCAACGTCTCGAAGCAATCGGTCGGCGCGATCCAGCGGCAGCTTTTGAGCTTCGAGGCGCAGGGCGCGGATTATTTCTTCGGCGAGCCCGCGTTGGAGATCGACGACTTTCTGAAGACCGATGAGGAAGGGCGCGGCTATGTGAATGTGCTTGCTGCCGACAAGCTGATGCGCAGCCCAAAGCTGTATGCGACGTTCCTGCTGTGGCTGCTCGCGGAACTGTTCGAGAGCCTGCCCGAAGTCGGCGATCCGGAAAAACCCAGCCTCGTGTTCTTCTTCGATGAGGCGCACCTGCTGTTCGACGATGCGCCCAAGGCGTTGCAGGACAAGATCGAGCAGGTCGTGCGCCTGATCCGATCCAAGGGTGTGGGTGTGTTCTTCGTGACGCAGAACCCCATTGATATTCCTGAGGAAGTCGCCGGGCAGCTCGGCAACCGGGTGCAGCATGCCCTGCGGGCTTTCACAAAGCGTGATCAGCGAGCGATCAAGGCGGCGGCTGAGACGTTCCGGATCAACGAAGAGCTGGACGTCGAAGAGGCCATCACCGAGCTGAAAGTGGGCGAGGCGCTGGTCTCGACATTGGATGAAGAGGGCGCGCCGACGATTGTTCAGCGCACCTTGATCAAGCCGCCGCGCTCACGCCTGGGGCCGGTGACGGCCAAGGAGCGCGCGATCATCCAGTCGGTGAGCCCGTTCGATGGCAAGTATGACGAAGCGATAGACCGCGAGAGCGCAGAGGAAGTGCTCGCCGCGAAGGCCGCCGATGCCGCCGAAACCGCCGAAGAAGTGGCTGAAAAAGGTGAAGAGGAAGTCCGCAAACGCCCGCGCAAGACCAAGAGCATCTGGGAAAAAGCGCTCTCGCGCGGGACCAAGGTTGCCGCTGGCGGTATGGCCGGGGCTGCCGCTGCGGCGGTGCTCGGAAAGAAGAGCCGCGCCAACCCTATGCGATCGGGCATTACGTCTGCCGCAGGATCGATCGCAACCGATCTCGCCGGGCCGATTGCAGGGCGGTTTGTGCGAAACCTGATCGGCGGTTTGATGCGGTGAACTTTCCATCATGCCTGGATTGGGATAGATCTCAAGAAAAGGCATAATACGCGTCGCGATCATTCCTGTTGGGAGAAAGTAACGTGGCGCATGTCTTCGTCGATTTACCTCAGAACGATCCTTACGATACGATTGTTCTGCGGAACCGCAGCGGCAAGACAATCCGTCAGGTCTTGTGGGGTGACTGGCTGACGCTGGCAGAGCCGGGCGACCTCGAAGACGGCATGGCCAATTCGGACAAATGGCTTTGGGTCCGATGGGCCTGGAGCCATCCCGATCCGGAACAACGTCTGCTTCTGAAAATCGAACGACGTTTCACCCGGCCCGACCGTCCGCTGGAGATCGTGTTCGTCGATGTCGGGATCGGCGACGGGGCGGTTCTCATCACCCCTGAACGCGACACCAGCGACACCGCGCAGGTCGATGGCACCGAGGAACGGATCATCGTCATCGATGCGGGCAAGGGTGCCCATATGCGCGAATTCCTCGACGGCCGGTTCAAGGCCTATGGTAGCGGCTTCGATTTCCACGCTGCGATCATCACCCACCCGGATTCCGACCATTATTACGGCTTCAACAGAATCCTCTCGACGTCGAAAATCACGTTCGATCGGCTCTATCACAACGGGATCGTCGAACTGAACAGCGCCAGTAATTTCGACCGGATCGGCGGGCGGGCGCTCGGCCCTGATGGCCAGACCAGCTATCTCGAACAGGTGGTGACGAGCGATGCGGAAATGCGCGCGCTGTTCGACCCCGACATCATCAATCGCACCAATTGGTTCGCCAATGTGATCGAAAAAGGGATCAAGAAGGCCAATGTCGATGAATTCGTCACTCTGGGTGTGAATTTCGGCGAGGCGGAGGACGATCGTTACTGGCTGCCCGGTTTCGCGCCATCGGCTGGGCGGGCCTACACGATCGAGGTTCTGGGTCCGTGGTTCGAATATCCGAGCGACCCGGCGCATCCGCAATTGCGCGTCTTTGCCGATGATGTCGGCAAGACCAAGAACGGGCACTCGGTGCTGTTGCGGCTGCAATATGGCGTGTTCAGCGTGTTGTTCGGCGGCGACCTCAATAAGCCTGCGGAGATGTTCTTGCTGCGCCAGTATGCCGGGATCGACGCCTGGCCGAGCACCGCAGCCGGGCGGGCGGACATGGTCGCCAAAGCATCCGAGCGGTTCAGCGCTGATGTCATGAAAAGCTGCCACCATGGATCGTCGGACGTCACCGATGAATTCCTACAGGCCGTGAACCCTGCGGCATTCGTGATCTCCTCAGGCGATCAGGACAACAATTTCGTCCATCCGAGGCCGGATCTGCTGGGGCGGTTGGGCAAGTTCGGCAAAGGCGATGCGCCCGTGCTGCTTTCGACCGAACTTCAGCGCTCCACACGCGATATCGACAACGCCGATGATGTGCGCAAGCTCAAGAAACAGGTTGGCGATCTGGTTGAGCAAGTTCGCGACGAGCCAGACGATGAAGCCGCCGCTGAGCGGCAGAATAACGACCTGACCGACTTGCTCGGCAAGCTGTCAAAGCTCGCGCTGCCGTCGGTTGCGGTCGATGGCGCGATCTATGTGAAGACCGATGGCAAGCGGATGATGACCGCCTTCAAAAAAGAAACCACGAGCAAGACAAGCCGCTGGTTCTACTATGTCTACGAATTGGAAGGCGACGGTGATCTCAAACTCGTGCCACGCGACAGCAGTCACTAGCGCGGGAGGCGGATTTCCGCTCGCAGCCCGCCTTCGTTTCGGTTTTCGAGCACCAATGTGCCGCCATGCTGCTCCACGATTGCGCGGGCCAGTGTCAGGCCGAGGCCCGCCCCGCCAGTGGCCCGGTTGCGAGAGGCCTCGCCGCGGGTGAACGGTTCGAGCATGTCGGCGATCTGATCCTCCGGAATGCCCGGCCCGGTATCGTCGACACGCAACAAGATCGCATCTTCGGTCTCGAGCAATGAAACCTCAGCGGTTTTTCCATATCGCACGGCATTGGCGATCAGGTTGCGAAGCGCGCGTTTCAACCACGTTTCCTGAACGCTGGCGACCAGTCGCGGCGGGTCGCCGATGGTCACCGGTTGGCCCAGATCCTCGAACTCTTCAACGACACCGATTGCCAGCGCGCTGAGATCGATCGCTTCGGCGGCTGGTCCGTTTCGGCCGATGCGGGCGAGGGAGAGAATGTCGTCGAGCGTGCGGGTAATGTCTTCGATACTGGCGGCCATCCGCTCACGCTGCATGTCATCGGGCACGCTCTCGATCCGCACCCGCAGTGCGGCGAGCGGGGTCTTGAGGTCATGCCCGATCGCGCCGAGCATCACGTCCTTTTCATCCAGCAAGGCAGCGATCCGCGCTTCCATCGCATTGTGCGCGGCGATCAGGCGGCGCGTATCGGCGGGGCCGCTTTCCTCCAGCCTGACCACGCGATCGGGCTGGCGCGAGAAATCGCTGACCCGCTCGGTAAGCAGCGCCAGCGGGCGGGTGATCCGCCGCAACACCAGATACAGCATCAACACCAGCACGGCGAAGATCATCAGCGTCTGCAGGATCAGCGGCGTCGGTCCGCCAGCCGGGCGGCGGGGTTCGGGCAGGCGTGCCGTGAGCCACCCGCTCGCATCTTCGCGCTCGATTGCAGCGGTCAGGACGATCCGGTCCTGCCATCGGGCGGCCCGCAATTCGGGTTCTTCGGCGACCAGCGCAACGACGAACGGATCGTCGTCCGCACGCCTGCGCGTGACGTGAATGTCGCCTGCGGCGACCCCTTGTTCGACCAGCAATTCGCGCAAGGATGCCTCGAAGCGCTCCAACCGGCGCCCGTCGGCGATGATCGGGTTTTCTGCGCTGCGCTGGATCGGCACGCCGCGACGGCGTCTGAGGCGCGGGCCGCGATCGCCGAGACGTCCGGGCATACCGGCTCTTCGCCGCGCCTGAGACGCGGTGTCGCGCAATTGCGCGCGCAGATCCGATTGGTCGGAGAATCGCCCGCGCAATTCCTCACGGTCGAGTGCGTTGACGACCTGTAGCGCAAGGCCGCTGACCAGCGCTGCCTCGCGGCGCTGCTCGGATGCGCGATAGAGCAGCACAGCCGAAATGGACTGCGCGACCAGCAAGCCGATGACCAGTACCAGCATGACCTGACCCAGCAGGCTGGAGGGAAGAAGGCGCTTCACGCTGCGGATCACAGGTCCGGTTGCGGTGCGACGCGTTTGACCTGTGCGGAGAAGCGATAGCCGCCGCCGCGCACCGTCTGGATGAATTGCGGGTTGCGGCTGTCCGCCTCAATCTTGCGGCGCAGGCGGCTGACCTGATTGTCGACCGCGCGATCGAACAGATGCGCCGTGCGGCCCTGAACCATGTCGAGCAGCCGGTCGCGATCCAAAACGCTGCGCGGATTATCGAGAAACGCGCGCAGCAGCCGGTATTCCGCCGTGGAGATCGGCACTTTGACGCCCTCTGGATCAACAAGCTTGCGTTTGAGCGGATCGAAGATCCAGCCTTCGAAATCGTAATGCCAGTCTTCCGCTTGTGCTGCGGGTGTCGAGCCGCGCGCGACCCGGCGGAGCACGGTCCGGATCCGCGCCACTAGCTCGCGCGGCTCGAACGGTTTGACAACGTAGTCATCCGCGCCGAGTTCTAGCCCGACGATCCGATCGGTCGATTCGCTGCGTGCGGTCAGGAAGATCACCGGGATCTGCCGCGTCTCGACCAAGTGTCGACAGAACGACAATCCGTCCTCGCCGGGCATCATGATGTCCAGCAACACAAGGTCCGGCACCATTTCGTTGAGCGTGCTGCGCGCTGCCGCTGCGCTCTCGGCTTCGGTGACAGCGAAACCCTGCCCGGTCAGATATTCTGCCAGTGGCTCACGCAGGGTCGGCTCGTCATCGACCAGCAGAATGGATGTCGCAGTGTCGTCGTTCATAATCGTCCCAAATCGTGATCGTTTGGCTGCCTGTGGGCCGGTACGGGAAACCGGCCCGGCACGCATACCACATTCGCGGTAAGGGCCAGGCCGGTCTGATCGGCGATGCACTTGCCAAAGGCAGGGGCCTGCACATCGCCGGGAGAGGGCTGCTAATTACAGCGAGCGATTGCCGCCGCGCTGTCCGCGACGCTCTTCGCGGCGTTCGCGCCGCTCGGCCTTGGCCGCTTCGCGTTCCTCCTCGGTGATGGTGCCGGAGCTGTCGGCGTCGACGCGGGCGAAGCGGGCTTCGACAGCAGCGTCGAATTCGGCGCGGCTAACGACCTGATCTTCGTTGGTGTCGGCTTGGCGGAGCATACGCATGCCCCGCTTGCCACCACGGCGACCCTGTCGTGCCTCACCGCGAGCCTCGCGCGCCGCCATCATTTCGGCCTCGCTCACCCCGCCACTGCCATCTGTATCGAGGCGTTCGAAGCGTCTGGCCTGTCGCTCGGCGCGGTGCTCGGCCCGCTGCGTCTGGCGCGCTTTTCGCGCTGCCGTCATCTCGGCCTGTGTGAGCTCGCCATCGCCATCGGCGTCTGCTGTGGCAAAGAATGCCGCGCGCTTGGCTTCGCGGTCGGTCATGTCGAGCTGGCCATCGCCGTTCGCATCCATCTTTGCAAAACGCTCATCGGCCTTGGCCTTGGCTTCTTCGAGCGTGATCAGTCCGTCGCCATTTGCGTCCGGCGAGTGGCTGCCAGCATGATGGGCGGCGACTGCAATGCCGGCACCGCCAAGTGCCAGGGCCGCAGCCGAGATCGTGAGTGTGAGTTTACGCATGTGTGTTCTCCAGATTTGTCGGTTCTTAAAAGAGCTGCGGCGAGGCACCGGGTTGCTGCGATTGTATGCAGCAGCGACGGCGTGAGCTTCGACAGGGGCGTATCGAAGCTGCTCGTCAGGGGGAGTGTCGCTTGGTACGCTCACCGCAACTCACGAGAGCCGTTCTAGAGGACTCATGTCGCACGATTATCCCGAAAGGGCGTGATTGTGTCGCGGATTGTATCGCGCCGGGCGAGCCATTCACCGGGGCGCAATTTGCGCGAAGCGACGTTCATCTACGCGACAGAAAGCGACGCTGTACAGCCGCCTAGCGTGGCCGGTGCTGTGTGCCTTCACCTGCGGTAATGAAGATCGCAGTCGCTTGGGTCTCGACATCCGCGATGTGCCACACACCTGGCGGATTGATCGCATATTCGCCTGCTGAAAGCGTCACCTGCTCCCGCCTGCCATCGGGAAATTCCTGCGTCAGCACCATCGCGCCTTCGGTGCAGATAACGACTTCCGAGCCCTTGGGGTGCATCTCCCACGAATCCCATCCTTCGGTAAAAGTGTGCTGCGAGACCAGACGCCCTTCGGGACCGTCACTGCCATGACGCGCGCCATAGCCCTCGTACCAGTCCATCCCGGAAAAGGGTGGCTGGGGCACGGCAGTGGCGCCCATCCCATCTTTACCCGGCCCCAGATGCAAGAAGCTTTCGCTTAGCTTGCGCGCACTCACGATGCAGGCGCGGTCATGCAGAACGCGTTCAGCTTGTTGCCGTCGGGATCGCGAAAATAGCCCGCATAAAAACCATCATCGCCGCGTGGACCGGGTGCGCCCTCGTCACTGCCGCCATTGGCGAGAGCGGTGTCGTAGATCGCCTGCACCTTTTCCGGAGTGTCGACGACGAGCGCGACCATCGTGCCGTTGCCGACGGTCGCTTCCTTCTCGTCGAACGGCTTGGTCGCGGCAACGCCCGGTGCGCCCCCCATGGCTCCCCATGCGATGAATGTGTCGAAATCCATCATCCGGCCCACGCCGAAATGTTCGGCGATCGCATCGTAGAATTTCGCCGCACGCGGCAGGTCGTTGGTGCCCAGAGTTACGTAGCCGATCATGTTCATTCTTCCTCTTAAGTGCTGCGCGCTGCGACTCGCGATAATAGAACATTACTAGAACATCGCTGATGCGACAAGATGGATCAGAGCGGCTGGGTTTCGCGTTCGAGCCAGGCCAGATCATCGCCTGCCAGCTGCGGCGCGATCAGTGTGCGCACCTTTGCATGGTATTCGTCCACCCATGCGATCTCGCCATCGGTAAGAAGCGATGTGTCGATCAGCGTGCGATCCAGCGGCACGAAAGTGAGCGTCTCGAAGCCGAGATAGCGGCCTTCCGCACCCTCGATCTCCTTCTCTACGGTCAGCACCAGATTCTCGATACGGATGCCGAACGCGTCGGGCTTGTAATAGCCCGGCTCGTTGGAAAGGATCATGCCTGCGAACAGTTCCTGCCCCGTGCCTGCCTGTCCGCCTGAAGGCTTTGCAATCCGCTGCGGCCCTTCGTGTACGCCCAGGAAGCTGCCGACGCCGTGTCCGGTGCCGTGAGCGTAATCGACCCCGGCTTCCCACAGATATTGCCGTGCCAGTGCGTCGATCTGGCCGCCGCAGGTGCCTTGCGGAAAGACCGCGCGGTCGATCTGGATGTTCCCTTTGAGAACGCGGGTGAAGCGGTCCTTCATCTCCGTTGTCGGTGCGCCAGGTCCGATCCACACCGTGCGGGTGATGTCGGTCGTTCCAGCCGGGTACTGGCCGCCCGAGTCCACCAGATAAATCGAACCGGGCGGGATCGTGATGTTGCTGTCCTCATCGACCTTGTAATGTGGCAACGCGGCGTGCCCCGCCGCTGCCGAGATCGTGTCGAACGACGTGTCGCGCAGGTCGCCATGCTCGCGCCGGAACCCTTCGAGCTTGGCGGCGGCAGACAGTTCGTCGACCTCGCCGTCCGGCGCGGTCATTTCGAGCCAGCGCAGGAAGCGGCTGACAGCTGCACCGTCCTGCGCCTGAGCATCGCGATGGCCCTGCTGCTCACGGGGGTTCTTGATAGCCTTGGCAAGGATCGTCGGGTCTTGCTTGAACGCGAATTTCGCGCCGCCCGCCCGAAGCGCCTGCGCAATCGCTACCACGCCGAAATCGGGATCGACGCTGACGCTTTTGCCGGAGTACTCTCCCAAAGCTGTTTCGAACTGGTCGCGGTCGCGGATCACCACCGCATTACCCAGGTGCTGGGTCAGTTCCGGCGTCACCTTCTCCGGCGCGATGAACAGTTCGGCGCGGCCATCCTTGTGCGCGATGACATAGGACAAGGCGACGGGAGTGTGCGCCACATCGCCGCCGCGAATGTTGAGTAGCCAGGCGATGGAATCGAGCGCCGGGACCACCACGGCGTCGTGGCCTTCGCTGGTCAGCCAATCGGCGATCTCCGCGCGTTTCTCTGCCGAAGAGCGCCCTGCGAGCTCCTCTTGATGGACAATCGCGGTTGCATCCGACGGTTCGGGCTGGTCGGCCCACACGGCGTCGATCGGGTTTCCGTTCGCGGGCATCATGGTGATCCCGGCAGGCTCCACAGCCTTCTCCAGCGCCGCGACCCAGTTCCAGGTGTGCAGCCACGGATCATAGGCAATCCGCGCACCGCTCTCGCAAACCTCTTTCAGCCATCCACCCAGGCTGTCGCCCGGAATGCTGCGATAGTCGAACAGCGCCCCGTCGACCTGATCGCGCACCTGCACGGTGTAGCGCCCGTCGACAAAGATCGCTGCTTGGTCGAGCGTGACCGCCGCGAACCCGGCCGATCCGCCGAACCCGGTGAGCCAGGCGAGGCGCTGCGCATACTCACCGACATATTCGCTCATATGCTCATCCGAGATCGGGATGACGAACCCATCGAGATCGCGGCGTTTCAGCTCTTCGCGCAGAGCGGCGAGGCGGGCTTCGTGGGTGAGCATCAGCATCGGCGGAATTCCCGTTTGGTGGCGCAGCAATCGCCTGCGCCCACTTGTTTCTTGATGACCTGCAACATAGGTCCAATCGCGCTCGCTTTCCAGCAAAGCAGACACCCGGTTTCAGGACGCCCAAGAAAATGATGACTTCCCGGATCGCTCAACTGACTTTTGCCGCAGCCATTGCGCTCGCGCCTTTCGGCGCTGCGCATGCGGCCAATCAAGAGGATAACACACGCGTGACCACCAGCGATGATGCCGCAAAAGCTACCGTGCCAACCGCCCCTCCGATCGCGGAAAAGCGCGAGCACAGCTACACCCATCACGGCATCACCATCTCCGATCCTTATGACTGGCTGTATGACAAATCCTATCCGACCGTCGATGATGAGGATGTGCTCGACTACGTGAAGGCCGAAAACGCCTGGTTCGAAGCGAACATGGCTCCGCAGGAAGAGCTGACCGAGGCGCTGTTCAAGGAGATGCGCGCGCGGATCAAGGAAAATGAGAGCACCGTGCCGCAGCGGCGGGGCGACTTCCTGTACTGGTCCGAATTCGAAGAGGGCGCGCAGTATCGCAAGCATTATCGCAAGCCTGTCCTGAGCGGAGACGAAGGGCCGGTCGGCGCATCCGAAGCTGCCGAACCGCAGCTGATGCTCGATGAAAACGAGCTGGCCGAGGGGCTTGAATATTTTCGCCTCGGCGCGGCATCGGTCAGCAAGAACGGGCGTTTCCTCGCCTATTCGACCGACACCAACGGCTCGGAACGCTACACCGCGCGGATCAAGGATCTGGAAACGGGCGAATTGCTGGCGGACGAAATTCCGAACTTGCGCAGTTCGCTGACATGGGTCGCGGGTGACACGGCGCTGGTTTACGGCCCTTCGAGCGAGAACTGGCGCACGCTTGAGGCGAAGCTGCATGTCATCGGAACCCCGATCGAAGAGGACGTGACGCTGTATCGTGAGGACGACGAGAGCTTCAGTGTGGGAGCCGGGCTTTCGGCGCAGGAAGACTACCTCATCATCTCGACCGGCGACAACGAAACGAGCGAAGTCCGCTTCGTCTCGGCAGCTGATCCGACCGGCGAGCTGACACTGGTAAAGGCGCGCAAGAAGGGCGTCGAATATGCGGTCGATATCCGCGACGGCGAGGTTTTCGTCTGGACCAATGACGATCACATCAATTTCCGCCTCGCCAAGGCTTCGATCGAAACGCCGAGTGAATGGGAAACCGTGATCGCGGGGTCGAACGAATTTCACCTCACCGATTTCGAGCTCTACAAAGGGTTCTTTGTGACCGAGGGGCGTCTGAACGGCCTCGACCAGGTGCAAATCCGCACATACGACGCGCCCACGCAGGCGAAACCGATCGCCTTTCCCGAAGCAAGCTACGATGCGGGCCTTTCGAACAATCCCGAATACGATCAGACCAAGCTGCGGCTATCCTACGAAAGCATGGTCACGCCGGACTCGGTCTATGATTACGACGTCGCCAGTGCGTCGCTCGAACTGCTGAAGCAGCAGGAAATCCCGAGCGGATACGACGCCTCGCTTTACACGACCGAGCGGCTGGAAGTCGAAGCGCGTGACGGGACGATGGTGCCGGTCAGCGTGGTCATGCGCAAGGATCGCCCCGCTGGAGGCCCGCTGCATCTCTACGCCTATGGCGCCTATGGCTATGCCGTCCCACCGGGCTTTTCGACCACGCGGTTGAGCCTGGTGGATCGCGGTTTCGCCTTTGCCATCGCGCATATTCGCGGGGGTGATGATCTGGGGCGGCGCTGGTACCTTCAGGGCAAGCTCAACGAGCGGACCAACACGTTCAACGATTTCGTCGATGTCGGGCGGGGCCTGATTGCGAAGGGCTACACGGCGGAGGGCAAAGTCACCGCCAGCGGCGGTTCGGCAGGTGGTGAACTGATGGGTGCAATCGTCAATCAGGATCCATCGCAATACGGAGCCATCGTGGCGCATGTGCCGTTCGTCGATGTGCTCAACACGATGCTCAACAGGGAATTGCCGCTGACGCCGGGCGAATGGCAGGAATGGGGCAATCCGATCGAGGACAAGCAGGCCTTCGCATATATCCTCAGCTATTCACCCTACGATCAGGTCAAGGCGCAGGATTACCCGCCGATGCTGGTGACCGCAGGCCTCAACGATCCGCGCGTGACCTATTGGGAGCCGGCAAAATGGGTCGCCAAACTGCGCGACACCAAGACCGATGACAACGTGCTGCTGATGAAGACCAATATGGGCGCAGGGCACGGCGGGAAGTCGGGCCGCTGGAACTCGCTGTACGAAACGGCGGAGGAGTATTCCTTCATCCTGTGGCAGATGGGTATGGCCGGGGAGCAAGTGGGGGAGTGACCGCACGCTTCACCCGCACCTTCACCGCCGCGCCTGAGCACATCGACGAGCTAGGTCACGTCAACAATTCGGTCTGGGTTCAGTGGATTCAGGATCTCGCCACCGCGCATTGGGAAGCGGCTGCGGACACTGCGCATCATGCAGCATTTTTCTGGGTCGTGATCCGGCATGAGATCGATTATCGCGGCAATATCGCCGAGGGCGAGAGCGCGGTTGGAACGACGTGGATTCCCGACTCTCCGAAGGGCGCAAAATCGCTGCGCTGCGTCGAATTTGTCGATGGCGCGGGCAAGGTGCTGGTTTCGGCCTGCACAACCTGGGCGATGCTCGACAAGGAAAGCGGACGGCTGGCGCGTGTTCGGCCAGAAGTGATCGCGCCGTTTCTGGAAGATTAGGCTGCGACTTCTTTGCTCTGTGATCGGGGCGGCGGCGCTTCGTTGAACACGGTGAGTTTTTCGTAATACATCCGGTTGCGACCGTTCGCCTTGGCATCGTAGAGCAACATGTCTGCGCGGGCGTAGTAATCTTCGAAGCTCATCGCCTCGCTCGCGGCGCGCGGCAATTCGACCACGCCCATGCTGGCGGTGACCGGTCGATCCAGACCTTCGACATCGCGTGCGATCCGCAGCGGGATTGCCTGGCGCACAGCTTCGGCCCGCTGCCGGGCATGTTCCCCTTTCAGCACCACCACGAATTCCTCGCCGCCCAGCCGGAATGCGACCGAATCCCGGTCCTCTGTCCCACGCAAGGCTTCGGCGCAGGCGATCAGCGCGGCATCGCCGACCTGATGGCCGAACCGATCGTTGATGTCCTTGAACAGGTCCAGATCGACCAATGCAAACGTGTCGAAGCCTTCCCGACGCAATTCGGTAAAGCGGGCTTCGATCGCGCGGCGGTTCATCAGGCCGGTCAGCGGATCGCGTTGTGACAGGCGCCCCAGCATGCGCGCTTCGGTCAGCGCCTCATCCCGCTCTCGCCGGATCGCGAGGAAGCGGTCGGCAATCGCCATCGAGATCATGATAACTTCAAGTCCGGTGGCGACATAAAGCGCCTGATCGAGTTCTGATGGTCCGACATAGAAACCAAGCCCGCGCAGGAGCCTGTCGGTCGAAGCGAGAATGATCGGAAGCCATGCAGCGGCGACGAACCGCGCTGATCGGCTGCCGCGCCAGACGGCTTCGATCAAGGCGGCGGACACGATGAACAGGGTGGGCAGGAAGGTCAGAAAATAGGCCTGATCGTCGATCGGCTGGGTCGCATCGAATTGCAGCGCGAAGAAACCGGGCACTGCAATGGTCCAGATGCCGGTGGCCATGGTCGCGCGGCGCATCCAGCGCGATTGCGCGCGCGGTTCCAGAAAACAGGCAAGGAACAGCGCGGACACGCCGCAGCCGATCGCCCAGCTGAGCGGAGCAAGAACGGCGATCAGCGGCACCGGCAGAGTGACAAAGACCGAAATCAGCCCGCCTGCAAACATGACATAGGTCATCATACTCACGACCATCATGGCATGCAGCATCACCGAGCGCTCACGCAGGACGATGAAGAAGCTGACGTCGAAGCACAGCGGCAGTACCAGCATGCCGATGACGAGCGCGAGCAGGATCATTTCGTGTTGCGACCAGGCGACATCGTCCGGATCGACGGCCAGCTTTGCTTCGGTCAGCAGCGGGATCGAATGCGGTCGCTCGATGCGCACCAGCATGGCTTGCGTGGCCTCGGTGATCTCGGGCAGCGCCAGTTCGAACACCGGTCCGCCGCCGAACGGACGTCCGGCGGACTCGTTATGCGACAGGGTGCGCATGGTTCCATCGGCATCGAGTGCGGCGAATTCGATGCGGTTGTGCCGGGCGATCCGGGATACGAAATGGCGCGGGATGTTCTGATCGGACCAACTGTCAGCGTCGAACCGCAACCAGGCAACCGGCTGGTTCGCGCGCCAATCCTCGTTCGAGCAAATCCACTCGGCGTCATCGAGCATATCGGAAAAACCGCGCGTCGCATCCGAGCTGGCGTGACATGACGGGGCAGCCGCCGGGGCATGCCGAGCATCCGCCAACGCAGGCGCAGACACCATGAGCGCGAACAAGGCCGCCAGCGTCGCCAGCAGTTTCGAGAGGACGGGGGATCCCATACCCGAAACCCTATCCGCGATCCCTTACAATCGTCTTAAATGGGTATGTCTAAAAACCCAATGATTTCAGGGGATCGTGAGTTTTTCTGAGATGCCTGAATTGCGCGTCGCCGCACAGTCATGGTTGGGGTTGTTCCGTCGTTGGGAAGCCGGGACAGACCTGCTAGCCTCGACCATGCAAAAGGTGGCATGGTCACAAGCGTGTCACAGACAATCTATAGCGCCGGGGCACTTACGAAAGCAGGGACCCAAATGAACAATCGCAAACTCGGTTTTGGCCTTTTGGCGGTTGCCGCATTCACGCTTGCTGCGTGCGATGGCGGCGCAGGCGGAGGCGCGCGCGATTTCGTCCGCGCGGTCGGGTCATCGACGGTCTATCCCTTTGCCAAGCAGGTTGCCGAAAGCTTCGCCCGCTCGCAGCCGAATTACAAGTCGCCGCTGATCGAATCGACCGGCACGGGCGGCGGTATCCAACTGTTCTGTTCGGGGATCGGCGCCGATACGCCGGACATGGCCAATGCATCGCGGCGGATGAAGGTGAGCGAATTCGACAAATGCCAGGCCAATGGCGTGCAGGATGTGATCGAATTGCAGGTCGGGCTCGATGGCATTGCCTTCGCCTCCGCGCAGGGCGGCATCCAGCTCAATCTGTCGCCGAGGATCGTTTATGAGGCGCTCGCGGCCAATCCTTATGGTGGCCAGCAGACCGCGCAAACGTGGGCCGATGTCGACCCGTCGCTGCCCGATGAACCGATCCTGGTCTACGGCCCTCCCAGCACATCGGGTACGCGCGACGCTCTGAAGGAGCTGGTGCTTGAGGCCGGGTGCGATTCCAATCCGGAAATGAAGGCGCTTAAGGAAGCCGACGAGGATCGCCATACGCAGGTTTGCACTGAAGTGCGTTCGGATGGTGCCTATGTCGATCAGGGTGAACAGGACAATCTGATCGTCCAGAAGATCGAGAGCAATCCGCGCTCCGTCGGCGTGTTCGGGTTCTCTTATCTGGATGAGAACGCCGACAAGGTGCAGGGTCTGCCGATGAACGGTGTCGATCCGACCTACGAAAACATATCGAGCTTTTCCTACCCCGGTGCTCGCCCGCTCTATGTCTATGTGAAGAAAGCACATATGCGCGCCATTCCGGGCCTCGACCTGTATCTGCAGGAATGGGTCAAGAACTGGAAGGCAGACGGTCCGCTTGCCGGTGTCGGACTGGTCGCTTCCCCGCCGGAGGAGATGGCGGAGAACGAACGCCGCGTGAACGAGCTTTTGACCATGACGCGCGCGGATTTGACAGGTGAAGCGCCGACACAATTCAGCGTAGACGAAGGCTGAAACGCCGATCGTCTACTCCCGATCCCCTACCCCCGATCCTTTACCCCTAGGAGGACACCATGATCGCACTCTCTCTCATCAGGCCCGCCGCACGGGATAATGCCGCGCAGGACAAGAGACGCCGAATGTCAGGCCGCGCCCTGCTGCTGGGCGCATCGCTGGCGGTATTGGCCGGGTGCGGCGAAGCGGCCGAGGAAGCAGGGGCTGATCCGATCACGATTATCGGATCATCGACGGTCTTCCCTTTTGCTGAAAAGGTCGCCGCCGATTACGTTGCGGCCAATGCAGGTGCCGCTGTGCCGAGCGTGGAATCCACCGGCTCCAGCGAAGGCATCGAGACATTCTGCACCGGCCAGGGGCCGGACACAGCCGACATCGTCAACGCATCGCGCCGGATGACCATCACCGAGTTCAACCGCTGCAACAATAACGGCGTTTCGGAGATTATCGAGATCAAGGTCGGGCGCGACGGGATCGCCTTCGCCTCTTCGGTTGACGACGGGATCGACCTCGAACTGACCCCTGGCATTGTCTATCGCGCGCTGGCCGCCAATCCGTTTGGCGAAGAGCAAGCGAACGAAAGCTGGTCCGACGTCGATGGCTCGCTCGAAGATGCTCCGATACTGGTTTACGGACCGCCCAGCACATCGGGCACCCGCGATGCGCTGCTCGACATCGTGATGCAGCCGGTTTGCAAAACGAACGGTGCGATGGCGGCACTCGAAGAAAGCGATCCGACTGCATTCGAACAGAACTGCCACGCTATGCGCAGCGACGCGTCGTATATCGACCAGGGTGAACAGGACGATCTGATCGTGCGCAAGATTGCCAACAATCCGCGCGCAATCGGGGTGTTCGGCTATTCCTATCTCGAAGAGAACGCCGATACGGTGAAAGGCCTGCCGATGAACGGCATCGAGCCTACCGCAGAGACAATTGCCGATGGGTCGTACCCCGCCTCGCGCCCGCTCTATATCTACGTCAAGAAAGCCCATATCGGAGTGACCCCCGGCATCGAGGAATACCTCTCGCAATGGGCGCAGAGCTGGAGTGCGGGTGGCCCGCTCACCGCGATTGGTCTGGTTCCTGCGACCGACGAAGTGCAGGCGACGAGCGCCGATGCAGTCGCAAACCTGACCGTGATGACGGGCGAGGATCTGGAGTAGCGGCACGCGCGGGTTTTCCTACGTCATGTCGCATCTTTTCCAGCCAACAAAAGGCGCGAGATTACATTCGATCGCTTTTCTTGTTCACGGCAGAATGCAAAAAGGGATGGTTTCGCCCCATAGTTAGCCCCGTCGAACCGACTTAAAGCAACCAAACGTTTACCACCTTTCCGCTATCTCTCTTGCATGACGGCGGTCCAAGCATATCGACTACGCGCTCTGGCGCTACCTCTCGGGGTGATATGCTATTTCCTGATTGCAATCTTGCCTCCGCCTCCCGGAAATCTTGAGCTGTTCCCGTTTTTCAAATGGAGCCTTTTCAGTACGACAAGCGACAGACTTGATGATGTCGTGATTATCGTGCGCTCGATTGATGGCGAGCAGTTGGATGAGCCCACTCATTTCTATGATCTCAAGGATCGCTTCGGTTCCGCTGAAGCCCGTGACTCGCGGTTAGCAAAGACCGCCGATCGTCTCGCTTACGCGCTCTTGAACGACGATCCGGTCCAGGAGCGGAATACACGCAGGTTGATCGAACACCATTACATGCGCGATGCCAGATCGGTTGAGTACGACCTTGCAATGATAACTTACGATCCGATCCGCCGTTATCGCGAGGGCGAGGTCAAAGCGATGCTAGTGCTCAAACGCTATTCGAAATCATGATTCAAAAGCGAATTCCTCATCTCGTACGGTCGTTCCGCTCGCTTTTCGCCGCGAATGATCGATATGGCGATTCGCCGATTCGCGGACTTTCGAAGGCTCATGAGCGAGCCACGCAGAATACACGTTACTTCTATCTTGCTGCGGCGCTCTACGTCTGGATGTGCCTACCTCAGTGGCATCAAGCTGTTATTGGCGCGCCACCACTTGAACATGTTTGGCCATTATATTGGGCTGCAGATATTCCGATACTCCCGCTGATGGATACTCTCGGGGTGATATCCGCCACGCTGGCAATCTTGGCTTTTTGGAAGCCTGACGTGATCTTGTTCCGCATCGGCTTTACCTTATCATTTTTGTTTTGCGCGTCGGTTTCCGCTTCGCTGGGAGCGATCAATCATGGTCATCACGAATGGATCTGGGTGTCCTTGGTTTTCATTTTCCTGCCATCAGGAACAACTCGCGTGGCAAAGCTATCTTATTGCCTGACCTTTGCGACAGCACAGGCACTGGTCTTGATGTTCTATACAATGGCCGGGTTCTGGAAGTTTGCCGAGGGCATCAAGTCCCTGATCAACGGTGTGCCGGGCAATTTCTCACCTGATGCGCTGGCATGGACTTTGGCTGACCGGATGGCGCAGACGAACACATCACCTTTGCTGGGTCCGTTTTTCGTTGATTACGCAATCCTGGCCTGGCCGTTGTTTCTTTGTCTCATGTATGTTCAAATCGTGTCGATCGTAATTGCTTTTCGTCCAAGCATGCATTTGGTCTGGGCGGGCATCCTAGTCGCATTCCACACTGGGACGTTCTTACTTATGGAAATCGCGTTTCCGACACATATCGTCATCCTGATGCTTTTGCTCATCGCTTCGCCATTTCAGCGCGAAGACTGGTTGCGGCCGCAAACGCTCACACTGTTGCCGCTTTTCGGCGGGTTGTTTGCATATTTGCTCAGCCTTTTTGCACGCCCAATTCTGCCACCACGAGAGAACGCACAATGCGCTATTTGATCTATGATGGCGGCTGCCCGTTTTGTGCGCGCTATGTCGATTATCTGAATCTCAAACGGCGTTTTCCGGACCTCGAACTTATCGACGCTCGGGAGTATCCTGACCATGAAGCGGTTCGGCTTGTGCGAGCGAGCGGCAAACTGGTTGATGACGGGATGGCAATTGTCGATGGTGACGACTTCATTCACGGGGCGAATGTTATTCAGGAGCTATCGCAGGGTTCGGCTCATGGCGCGCTGTTCAAGTCGGACGAATCAGCGAAGCGCAATTATTCGATGATGACCAAGGGACGCAGCGCACTCCTTAAACTGATGGGGCGGACGAAACTGGGCTTCTGACCGCAAACTTTGCTCGTGCTATCAAAGCGGATTGCCGTCCTGATCGCGGAAGATTTCGCGGCGGCCGACATGGTTGGCCGGGCCGACCAGCCCTTCGCTCTCCATCCGCTCGATCCATTTGGCCGCCGTGTTGTAACCGACGCCCATCTGACGTTGCAGCCAGCTCCCGGAAGCTTTCTGGTTCTCGATTACGATCTGGCAGGCCTGGCGATATTTGCGTTCTTCCGGGCTGTCGGACGCGGTCAGGTCGTCTTCGAAGTTTAGGCCGCCGCCGTCTTCGGGTTCTTCGGTGACAGCATCGACATATTCGGGCGAGCCCTGCGCGCGCCAGAAATCGGCCACTGCCTCGACTTCTTCGTCGCTGACGAACGGCCCATGCACGCGCACCATCGCGCCGGTGTTGGGCTTGTAGAGCATGTCACCCTTGCCCAGCAGCTGTTCGGCGCCCTGCTCGCCCAGGATCGTGCGACTGTCGATCCGGCTCGTCACCTTGAAGCTGATCCGGGTCGGCAGGTTCGCCTTGATCACGCCGGTGATGACGTCGACCGAAGGACGCTGCGTCGCCATGATCAGGTGGATACCCGCCGCGCGCGATTTCTGACTGAGGCGCTGGATCAGCACTTCGATTTCCTTGCCCACCGTGACCATCAAATCGGCCAGCTCATCGACGATCAGCACGATCTGCGGCAGCGGCTGATAATCGAGCTGCTCCTCTTCATAGAGCTGCTCGCCGGTGTCGGGATCGAAACCGGTCTGCACGCGGCGCCCCAGCGGCTTGCCCTTCGCAGCGGCAGCGCTGACCTTGTCGTTGAACGAATTGATATTGCGCGAATTGATGCTGCTCATCATCCGGTAACGCCGCTCCATCTCCTCCACCGCCCATTTGAGCGCGCGGACGGATTTGTGCGGCTCGGTCACCACGGGCGAGAGCAAATGCGGAATGTCGTCGTAGCTCGCCAGTTCCAGCACCTTGGGATCGATCAGGATCATCCGGCATTCGGCGGGCGTGAAGCGATAGAGCAGACTCAGGATGATGCAGTTCAACCCGACCGACTTACCCGACCCGGTGGTCCCGGCGACCAGCAGGTGAGGCATAGCGGCAAGGTCGGCGATGATCGGTTCACCGGCGATATCCTTGCCCAGAATGATCGGCAGATTGCCCTTGGAATCGGCAAAGGCGGCGCAGGCGGCGAGCTCTTTCAGCATCACCATCTGGCGATCGGAATTGGGCAGCTCGATCCCCATCACCGTCTTGCCCGGTATCGGTGAGACGCGTGCGGAGATGGCAGACATATTGCGCGCGATGTCTTCGGCGAGGCCAACCACGCGGCTTGCCTTGATACCGGGCGCTGGCTCCAGCTCGTACATGGTCACCACCGGTCCGGTGCGCACGGCGGTGATTTCGCCCTTTACATTGAAATCGTCGAGCACGTTTTCGAGCAGGCGCGCGTTCCGCTCTAGCGCCAGTTTATCGAGCTTTGGCGCGTCGTTTTCCGGCGGCGGGGCCAGCAGTTCAAGGCTTGGCAGGCTGTAATCGGCGAACATGTCGCCCTGGTTTTGTTTGGCCGGAGTAGCCTTTTTGGGAGGGGCAGATGGGTCGGTGATTTCGGGCGAGCGGCGCGGTGCAGGTTCGGGGCGCGCTTCCGGTTCCGACCGGACCTTGCGGCGGGCTTTAGCGGTGGGCGCGTTGTCTTCGCTGTCGTCGGCAGGCGGTGCCAATCTGGCGAGGCGGCCAAAGCCGGGGAGTCGCAACAATACGCCTTCGCCGCTCGTCAGGAAGTTAGGCAAGGTGAGCAGCGCGCGCCAGTCGATCGCGAATACGCGGGTCAGGAGCGCCACCCCTCCTGCAAGGCTTGCCAGCGCGAATCCGAGGATCACCCAGCCTTCCGCACTCTCGCCAAAACGCGAGGCAATCGCTTCGATCGCTCCCGCACCGAGCAGGCCGGAAACCCCGCCCAATTGCGCGGGCAGCGTGCCGCCCGGCGTGTCGAAGGCAAGCGCCAGCACTGTCGAGAGCAAGGCGATCGCGATCAGCAGCAAACCGGTCGGCAACCACCAGCGGGTCGTCTCGGCCTCATCGCCATTTTCGACATCGCGCCACAGCTTGCGCGCGGAAATGTAGAGCAACGGGAGCAAAAGCACCGCTGGCAGACCGAACGCGAACAGCACCCGGTCGGCGGCCCATGCGCCTGTCAGACCCATCCAGTTGCTCACCTGATCGGGCGAAGCGGCGGTCGAAGGGCTGGGATCGGTCTGAGTGTAGCTCGCAAGCGAAAGCGCGAGGAAAATCATCGTCATAAGCAGCGCGCCAGCGCCGATCATCTGCGCGGTCCGGCGCAGCGAACGGCGCAGTCCTGCACGCCAGTCGGCGGTTGATTTACGGGTGCTGATCGCTCGCGAAGCCATGATTGCGCTCTTGTACTCTCTTATCGGAACACACCATGAATCCTAGGGGACTCGCGGTCAAGGCAGGAGCGACCAATCGCGCCGTGCGGGATTTGTTCACGCGGAGACGCGGAGCGAGACGGAGCTCGCGGCGGAGCCGCATTCGATGGGGCGCTTTCGGTTGCATCGCTAAAGGTGGGTGAGGCGTTGCGATCGGGCACAACTTCTTCGCGTCTCTGCGTCTCCGCGTGAATCTAACGTAAGCCGTCGATCGCGGCCCAACTGGGCCAGTTGAAAGCGCGAGCGCGATGTCGGTTCATGCCTCCCAAGGCAATCACGGGCACTCTCGAATGCTGTGCCAGCAATCGGAACCGGCTTGGGCCAAGCATCGCGCCGCCCGGATGCGAGCGGGTTGCGAAGACCGGGGAAAGCAGCACCGCATCCGCTCCCATCCGATTGGCGAGACCGATTTCGGCGAGGTCGTGCGCGGTCGCCAGTTGCAGCAAGCCCCGGCGGCGGGGGTAGAGCGATCTTGGCGCGCCGTAGATGCCGTCGGCACCCCATTCGATCGCGGTCAATGCGCTGTCGGCCAATATGATCGTGTGGCCATGCGCGCGGGCGATCCTGCGGAGCGCACGGAACCGTTCCCACCGCTCCGGATCGCCCAAGTGGTAATGGCGGTAGATAAGGCCCGATCCGCGCGGCATTCGCCCCAACGCGTGTTCGAGCACTCCATCGTTGCGCGCATCGGATATCAGCCAGAGCAGCGGCAGGGACTGGTTTCGCGCCATCGCGGCGCTATAGCGCGTGCCCATGGAAAGTGCAGAAGTTAATGCAGCCGGGCGTCTCGCGGAAGTCGAGGCCAAGATCGAACGCATGTGCAAGATTGCGCGGCGCGAACGTGAGGATGTGACCCTGATAGCGGTCAGCAAGACCCATCCGGCAGACGCGATCACGCCGCTGCTGGAGGAAGGGCACCGCGTATTTGGCGAAAACCGCGTGCAGGAAGCGCAGGCCAAATGGCCAGTGTTGCGTGAGGCCTTTCCCGATGCGGAACTGCACCTGATCGGGCAGTTGCAATCGAACAAGGTGGAGGAGGCCGTGGCGCTGTTCGACTGCATCCACGCGCTCGATCGGTCGAGCCTGTTGAAGGCGCTCGCCAAGGCGATGGACAAGGCGGGCAAGCGTGTGCCGTGCTTTATCCAGGTCAATATCGGCGATGAAGAGCAGAAGGGTGGCTGCCCGATTGCGGAACTCCCCCCGTTTCTCGCCATGGTGCGGGATGCGGATATTCCGATTTCAGGCCTGATGTGTCTGCCCCCCGCAGATATCGAGCCCGCGCCGTTCTTTGCCTTCCTTGCCAAGCTCGCCGACGACAATGGCGTTGAGGGCCTTTCGATGGGCATGAGCGGTGACTACGAAACTGCGATACAGCTCGGCGCGACCCATGTGCGGGTTGGCACGGCCTTGTTCGGGGCGCGAAGCAAGGCGTGAGCGATCCGCTTGACCCACTGAACGATTTCATCGCCATTTGGCGAGGCCCGCTGGACAGCCAGGCCGAAGTGGTGTTCGAAGCGTGCCTGCGCGACGGCTCTTCGGGCACGCACCCGGCAATCGCCGACCGTTTCGTCGAAAAGCTGAATTTTCAGCCGATCGGGCAAAACTGGGAAATGCTCGACAGCACGGGCGACGAGGACGCACCGCGATCAGCGATTGCCGCATTCGACGATGCGATGGCCATGAACATGGTCTTCACCCGTTCCAGCTGGCTTGGCCACGACGAAGCAAAGCGATGCGGACGGGAATTCCTCAGCGCTTTCAATCCGGACCAGCGTATCATCCTGACCAACCGGATGTATTTCGGCTGGAACCCCATCTCGACCGCGACGTTTGAATGGGCTTTTGTCGGGATGGACGATACCAGGATCGCCCTGTTGCTCCTGATGGCCGAGGACTGACATCCACCAAAATGGGCAATAAAAAGGGCGCCCGTTTCGGAGCGCCCTCTTTCTTAGGCTATTGCTCGGTCACTTCGTGACCGCAAGGGCGACTGCCCGTCCGGAGTGACGCGATCTATGATCGCATGAGTGAGGAAATCGCACCCCCGGATGGGGTGCGAAAACCAAGCGAGTTAGAATTCGAACAAGGCCTCGATACCGATATTGCGTCCACGCGACAGCGGCGAGAACGTGCCGGCCGCAGGGGCGGCGTCGAACGGCTGATTGACGCCATTCGACAGCGGCCCGCCAAACGGCACCTGTGTATCGCCACCAGCCTGCACCTGATCGAGCAGGTTACGGCCATACACGGACAGCGAGAACCCATCGATCGGCGTGACCCAGGTGATGTTGGCTTCGAGGTTGTCGGAATCCTGGATGAAACCGAAATTGTTGTCAGTGAACGCGAATTCATCGCGGAACTGATAGTTCACGCGGGTCAGGATTTCGTGGTCACCCAGCAACAGCTCATGAATCAGACCCATGCCCCAGGTGAATTCGGGAACGCGCGGCAAACGCAGGGCGAGATCCTCTTCATCGACCACGCCATCGCTGGAAATGTCGAAGAACACTTCGTCATACTCATCGTCGATGAGGCCGAGATTGGCTGTGATGATCAGCGAATCCGACACGCGCATGCGTGCCTCAGCTTCGAACCCGAGAATGGTTGCATCCGCGGTGTTAAGCACGTTCTGCACCACACCTGCGCCCGGATCGGCGAGGTTCACTTCGCGTTGCAGGTCCGAGATATCGGTGAGATATGCCGCGACGTTCAGCGTGAATGCCCCGTCCACCGTCTGGAACTTGCCGCCAATCTCGAAACTGTCGACGCGTTCTTCATCGAAGAAGAAGTTGCCGGTCGTTTCAACCGCGAGCAGGAACACCGGAACATCGGTGATGCGGAAGTTGTAGCCGCCCGAACGGAAACCACGGGTCCAGTGGGCGTAGACCTGACTATCGTTCCATTCGTACTGAACACCCACTTTCGGCGAAACATTGCGGAACCGAACCTCGTCGGAGAAACCGTTTGGCTCGCCCGGAATGAACGGGTTTGTTCCTTCGGTTGGGCAGGTGCCGTCAAGCACCGAGCATTCCGGACGCGGGCGGATGAATGTGATGTCCGCATCCTTGGTTTCCTGGCTCCAGCGGATGCCGCCGATGATCGAGAAATTGTCGGTCAGATAGAACTGTCCGTTGGCGAACAGCCCGAGCACTTCGTGATCCTGTGCGCCCCCGCCGAAGAAGGGCAGCGGGGTGGAGGGCGGAATTTCACGGATTTCGGTGTATTCCAGCCGCTGGTCGAAATAGAAGCCGCCGACGGTCAGATCGAAATTGTCGGTCGAAACGGCATAGCGGATTTCGTTCGAAATCTGATCCTGCGCGGTTTCGGTGTTCGAGTGGAAGATGAACACCGGCAGTGCGTCAATATCGGCATCGGTGGTCGCGTCGTAATCGCGCCAGCCAAAGATGTTGGTCAGCGTGCCCGGACCGATATCCCACTCTGCCTTGAGCGAGGCGTTGATCGTCTCGTTGGTGTAGGAACCGGGGTTGTCGATCGCGAAATCGAAGCTCTCGCGGCTGAATGTCCCGCGGTTCTGCGCGCTAGGGCCGTCGCCGTCACTGTCGAAATAGTCGATCTTGCCGGTCAGCGTCAGATCGCCGAGCCGCGCTTCGAGTGCGCCGCGCAGAATGTAGGTTTCAGCCGCGCCATGGTTCGAACCATCGAACAGGTTGGTGAAGTAGCCTTCGTCGTTGTTGTAATACGCCCCGACCTTGAACAGCAGCTTGTCTTCGATGATCGGGCCGGAGATCACGCCGCTGGCGGTGTAGTTCGCGCCGCCGCGACCGCCGTCAACCAGCGGACCGTCGACAGCCGCGCGGAATTTACCGGTCAATTCTTCGGTCGGGTTGCCGGTGTTGATCAGCACGGCACCGCCCGTCACGTTGCGACCGAACAGCACGCCTTGCGGACCGCGCAGGATCTCTACGCTATCAAGGTCGAACAGATCGAACACGACGCCGCCATTGATGCCGAGATACACGCCATCGACGAACACACCGACAGTCGGGTCGATTGACGGGATCGAGGAGTTGATGCCGAGGCCGCGGATAGAGAAGTTCGCCTGACCGCGGCTGGTGCCGATCTGGTCGAGCGAGACGTTCGGCGCTTGAAAGGTCAGGCCCTGCACGTCGCGAATCTTGAACGCTTCGAGCGTGTCGGCATTGAAGGCGGTGACGGCCAGCGCGACGTCCTGAACGTTTTCAGGGTCCTGGGTCTTGGTACCGGTGACGATAATCTCGCCCATCATATCGAGCGAACTGGTCCGCTCTTCCTGAGCGTCTTCTGCGACACCGCTATCGGCGTCTTGGGCATCAGCATCTTGGGCGTAGGCTGCAAACGGGGTGGCAGCGCATGAGCAAAGCAACAGCGCAGCGGAACTGCGCCGCAAAGCGGTACGAACAGTCATAAATCTCTCTCCTGACCTCGGGGACGCCGCGTTTAACAATGAGTCACGCAAATGCAACCTATTTTGGACGCGCTGCTCGACGAGCGGCGCTTACGCCTCTTCGAGTTGCTGCTGGCGTGCGTCGCTGGCGGCGGCGAGCAGAGCCTTTTCTATATCGGAAAGGCGGTCGGGTGCGGAGATTTTCGCGCCCGTCAGATCGGTGACGTAGAACGTGTCGGCGGCGCTTTCGCCATAGGCGGTGACGTGCGCGGACTGAACGATCAGGTTCGCCTTGTAGAGCGCGTGCGCCAGCCGGTTGAGCAGCGCCGGGCGATCGCGCGCGGTCACTTCGATAACAGTGAAGTGGTTCGAGGCTGAATTGTCGAAATTGACCCTTGGGGCGACATCGAACGTCTTGGCACGCGAATGAGCCAGCGGACGCGCGGCGAGTTTGGGTACCAGTTCGATATTGGCGAGCAACGCGTCGCGAATACCTTTCTTCAGCCGCTCGATCTGCGACGCTTCGCGGAAGGGTTCGCCGTGCATGTCCTGCACCAGAAAGTTGTCGATCGCATAGCCGTTCATTGCAGTGTGAATGCGCGCATCAATGATGTTCGCGCCAGCCAGATGAATGCCCCCGGCAATGCGGTAAAACAGTCCAGGATGGTCGGCGGCGATAACGCTGACCAGGGTCGCGCCGCGCTCTTCATCGACTTCGCAATGGATCGAGAGGTGTTCCTCGATCCGCTGTGCCTCTTCATACTGGATGAGGTTTTTCGCGATGATGTCCTCGGGCTCTGCAATCCAATAGGCATCGCTGAGAATCTCGCCGACTTCCTCGACCAGATACGCCTTTTCGCCGAGCAATGCGGTCGCGTCTGCCTTCTTCGCCTCGACCCGCTGCTGGCGACCATGGCGTTTGTGCCCTAGTCGCAGGCGTTCCTGCGCGGCGTCATACAGCTCGCCCAGCAGCTGACCTTTCCAGCTGTTCCATGTGCCTGGACCAACCGCGCGGATATCGACGGCGGTCAGGATCGCGAGATTGCGCAGCCGCTCGATAGTCTTCACCTCGCCGACGAAATCCTCGATCGTCTTTGGATCGGTAAGGTCGCGCTTCTGCGCGGTCGAACTCATCAGCAGATGCTGGAGCACGAGCCAGGCGACCAGCTCAGTCTCCTTGTCATCCAGTCCAAAGCGCGGGCATAATTTGCGCGCGACTTCGGCACCCAGAACCGAATGATCGCCGCCGCGCCCCTTGGCAATGTCATGCAGCAGCACCGCGACATAGATCGCCCGGCGCGAGGCGAGCCGGTGGATCTGCTTGGTCGCGCGCGGATGATCCTTTTCAAGCATACCGCGCTCGATCTGAGATAGCAGCCCGATGGCGCGGATCGTGTGTTCATCGACGGTGTAGTGGTGGTACATGTCGAACTGCATCTGCGCATTGACCCGGCCAAAGTCGGGCACAAAGCGTCCGAATACGCCAGCCTCGTTCATCCAGCGCAGCGACGTCTCCGGATCTTTGCGGCCGGCCAGCAGGTCGAGGAACAGCGCGTTGGCGCGCTTGTCCTTGCGCACTCGCGCCTTGATCAGTCTAGAGTCGCGGTCGGCCTGGCGCATCGTATCCGGATGGACTTCGACGCCTTCGGCTTCGGCCAGCTGGAAAATCTCGATCAGCCGCACCGGATCGCGCTTGAACCAGTCATCGCCTGGCGCCTTTATTCGCCCGCCTTCGACGACATAGCCTTTCAGAACGCGCGCTTTCGCATTCCACCCGGCAAAGAAACCACCGCGCGGACGCTTTCTGGCGAACTCCTCATCAAGGTGAGCGAGGAACACGCCGGTCAGGTTGCCGACCCGCTTCACCTGAAGGAAGTAGAACTGCATGAAGCGTTCGACCGCGCTTTTGCCGGGTCGGTCGGCGAAATTCATGCGCGCGGCGACTTCGCGTTGCAGATCGAAGGTCAGGCGATCCTCTGCCCGGCCAGTGATCGTGTGCATATGGCTGCGCACGGCCAGCAGAAACCCTTCGGCGCGGCGAAAGCTGCGATATTCGGTCCGGGTCAACAGTCCGACATCGACCAGTTCGGCGGCCGTTTCTGCACGGTGGATATACTTCCCAATCCAGTACAGCGTCTGGAGGTCGCGCAGGCCCCCTTTGCCATCCTTGATATTGGGTTCAACGACATAGCGGCTGTCGCCCATTCGCTTGTGACGCAGATTCCGCTCTTCCAGCTTTTGCGTGAGGAACTGCCGCTCGCTGCCTCGCACGACTTCGGACCAGAATTTCTGGCGCAGCTCGTCATAAAGCGCTTGCTCGCCCCAGACAAATCGCCCTTCCAGCAAGGCCGTGCGGATTGTCAGGTCCTGCTTCGCCATCGCCATCGTATCAGCGACCGTGCGGCTGGAATGGCCGACTTTCAGGCCCAGATCCCACAGCAGATACAGCATTGCCTCGATCACTTGCTCGCACCAGGGGGCGTGTTTTGTCGCAGTGATGAACGCGATGTCGACGTCGGAATGCGGCGCCATTTCCGCGCGCCCATATCCGCCCACCGCCAGGATCGCGAGGCGCTCGGTCGGACTGCGGTCGGGGGCTGGGAAGACGAAGCTGGTCACGTAATCGTGGATCACGCGCACAAGCTGATCGATCAGGAAAGAATGACCGTGAACACATTCATATCCGGCAGACGGTTTTTCAGCGAGCCTGCGCGCAAGCTCTTCCCGCCCGGCGTCTAGCGCGCTGCGCAATTCTTCGAGGATAGCAGGACGCGCCGCTTCGCCCTGCGCGCTGGCAAGGCTGGCGACCTTTTCCGCCAGCGCGCGGCGATCCAGTATCGCGCGCTGGCCGGGAACCCGCCGCGCACTCACGGCAAAAGCCGTCTCTGCGCGGCGCGATCAATCATGCGGCGACCAGTTTCTGCGTGTACTCTTCGCGCAGGGTCTTCTTGTCGATCTTCTGCGTTCCAAGCCGGGGCAAAGCTTCGTCCACGACCCAGATATGCTCTTCCAAAGGAACCTTGAACGGCGCGATCCGGGTTAGCAGGAATTCGCGCAGTTGGGCGGGAGTCACTGCGTCGCGGCCTTGCTTGATCCGGAACACCGCCGCCGGGACTTCGCCCATCCGCTCATCAGGCAGGCCGAAGACCGAGCTTTCGGCAATATCGTCATGCGCATAGACCGCGTCTTCGACCTCGATGCACGAAATGTTCTCGCCGCCACGGATGATGATGTCTTTCTTGCGGTCGACGATGAAGAGGTACTCATCCTCATCGAGATAGCCGAGATCGCCGGTGCGGAAATACCGGTCATCGGTAAAGGCCGCAGCGGTCGCTTCGTCGTTTTTCCAGTAACCCCGGAAATTGGCGACCGAGCGGATGCAGACTTCGCCCACGTCGCCCTGTGGCAGTTTGTTGCCATCGTCGTCGAGAATGGCGAGATCGACCATCGGCTTGCTCGCGCGGCCCGTCGATCCGGGCTTGGCGATGTAATTCTCGTTGAAGTTGCCGCAGCCGACCGCGTTGGTTTCGGTGAGGCCATACCCAAGCAGCGGAAAGCCTCCGGGAAATGCTTCTTTGATCTTTGTGACATGCTCGACCGGGCGCGGCGCGCCGCCAGCGGCAAAGCTTTTGCACGCCGACAGGTCGTATTTTGCAAGATCCGGATGGCTGGCGATCTCATAGCTCATCAACGGAACGCCAACGAAATAGGTCACCTTCTCCTCTGCCATCAGGCGCAAGGCCTCGCCTGCGTCCCATTTGGGCATCAGCACCAGTTTGCGCGCAATCGCATAGCTTTGGAGGAACAGGGGGATTTCGCCGGTAACGTGGAACAGCGGCACGGCCACCAGCGCGCTCGGCTGGGCGGACAGGTCTTCGCCCTGGCTTTCCAGCAGGATCTTGGCCATCGCACTCTGGGCGACATAGCTCATCACCCCATGGATGACGCCGCGCTGGTCCGACCAGGCGCCTTTCGATTTGCCGGTCGAGCCTGAGGTGTAAAGGATCGTCGCAATGTCATCGGGGCCGAGCTGGCCGAGCATCGCCATTGCGACCGATGGGGAATCCGTACCCGGAACCGCCCAGACATTCGCCAGCCCTTCCGACGGGGCCTTGTCATGCTCGATCATCACAAGCTTTGCGGCGTGCTCATGGCCATCGAGCCGCTTTGCGCGACCGGCATCGGCCAACACGATTTTGCATTCGGCCAGATCGATGCCGTAGGCCAGCTCTTCGCCCGACCAGAAACCGTTGAGCAAGGTCACGCAGCCACCGGCCATCGCGATGCCCATATAGGCGACGATCCAGTTGGTCGAATTGCGCGCAGCGATGCCGATCCGATCGCCTTTCTCGACCCCGTGCCCGGTCGCCAGACCCTGAGCCACGCAGACAGCCGCAGCGTAAGCTTCGCCAAAGGTCATGCGGATATCGCCATCGACGAGAAACGGGACATCCTTATGCTCGTTGCAGAAATGGGCGAAATAATGCGCCAATGTCGGAGGAGCGACAGCGAAGGCGGGCATGGTCACCCTGTCCTGTTCGAACGGGACGGTGGCGAAAGGCTGGCCTTCCTTGGTCAGTTCGCCGATGATGTTTTCAAGCGCCGTGTCCAGCTGGGTGGGCATGCGAATCTCTCTCCTGTTCAACCTTGCACAATTGTTCGACGACGCAGCCGGTTAGCCGCGCCTGAATATGACCGCCCGCGCAAGGCTTCCCCCAGACCTCTCGCTGTGCCAAAAGCCGCCCGGCAAATGTGTCGCTACGGCATATCATGGTTCTTAAGAGGTTCGCTTCGTGCTGTCACTACTTGCTGCAAGCGGCGCTGCAGATCCGATTTACTGGTCGGATCTGGGGCTGCAACCGGGCATCGATCTCGGGTTTTTTACGCTGCGTTTCTATTCGCTGGCTTACCTGATCGGCGTCATCTTTGCCTATTGGCATACGTCGAAGGCGCTCAAGACACCCGGCGCACCGATGGCACAGCGGCATGCGGACGATCTGTTCTTCTATTGCACGCTCGGCGTGATTCTGGGCGGACGGCTGGGTTACGCTGCGTTCTACACTGGCGGAGATACCGGCATCCCCAGCGCCTTCACCGATTTTTCGGGCGAAGGCTTTGTCAGCTGGAAATTGTTGCGGATGTGGGATGGCGGGATGAGCTTCCACGGCGGTCTTGTCGGAGTGGTGCTGGCGATCGTGTTCGTGACCTGGCGCGACAAGCTCAATTTCCTGCGGGTGTGCGATTACATCGCCGTGAGCGTGCCGATGGGCATGATGCTTGGGCGGCTGGCCAATTTCAACAATGGTGAGCTGTGGGGCCGCGCAACCGACGTGGCGTGGGGCATGGTGTTTCCGGACGCGCGCGCTGGGGAGATCGCCCGCCATCCCAGCCAGCTGTATCAGGCAGGGCTCGAAGGGTTCCTGCTGTTGGCGATCCTGCTGTTCCTGTTCTGGAAGACCCGCGCACGCTATCGCCCAGGTCTGCTCGTCGGGGTCTTCACGCTCGGCATGGGCATTGCGCGCTTCGTTAACGAATTTTTCCGCGAACCGGATGCACAATTGGCTGACTTTGCAGTGCGAACCGGGCTATCGATGGGGCAATGGCTGACAATACCGCTCATAGTGACTGGATTGATTGTCACGCTTTACGCCGTGACGAGGAAGCCGGTGGGCACGGGTACGGGCAGCTCTCCCGCTACGGCCTAGACGCGGCGGACGCGGACACGGCTGGCGTTTGGCAAAGCAGGCTGCGGCTGATCGAGCCTGACGGGACTGTCACCGAAGTCCCCGTCGAAACACTCGCGTCGCCCTTCCCGGACGCTTCCGACAGCAAGGCGTCGAGCGAGGCAGAAGCTGCGGCGAAGGCCGAGGCTGATGCCAAAGCGCGCGCGCAGGCTGCGGCGGAGGCCAAGGCAAAAGCAGACGCCGAAGCAAAAGCGCGGGCTGAAGTCGAGGCGAGAGCCGCGGCCAAAGCCAAGCAGGACGCGGCAGAACGGGCGAAGCGGGAAGCCGAGGAGAAGGCCGCCGCAGAAGCCAAAGCTAAAGCAAAACGAGAGGGTGAGGAAAAAGCCAAGGCAGCGGAAGCAAAGGCGAAACGCGAAGCGGAAGCCCAAGCAAAGCGCGAAGCCGAGGCCAAAGCAAAGCGCGAAGCAAAGGCCAAGGCTGAAGCTGAGGCCAAAGCCAAGGCGGAGGCCGAGGAAAAGGCTCGGGAAGAGGCGGAGGCCAAAGCAGCGGCAGAAGCGCGGGCGAAGGCCAAGGCCGAAGCAAAAGCCAAGCATGAAGCGGCGGCGAAGGCCAAAGCCGAAGCTGAACTCAAGGCGAAGCAGGAAGCAGAGGCAAAAGCCAAGGCCGAGGCGGAAGCCAAGGCCAAACGCGAAGCTGAGCTCAAAGCGAAGAAGGCAGCCAAAGCGAAACAAGAGGCCGAGGAAAAGGCCAGAGCAGAGGCCGAAGCGAAGAAAAAGGCCGAGGAGAAAGCTAAGCGCGAAGCGGCAGCCAAGGTCAAAGCTGAGGCCGAGCTGAAGGCAAAACAAGAAGCTGAGGCAAAAGCTAAAGCTGAAGCGGAAGCCAAGGCCAAGAAGAAGGCCGAAGAAAAAACGAAGCGCGAGGCAGAAGCGAAGGCTAAAGAGGAAGCTGCCGCCAAAGCCAGAGCGGAGGCCGAAGCGCTGGCCAAGGCAGAGGCGGAAGAGGAAGCCAAGCGCGAGGCGGAGGCCCAGGCCGCCAGAGACGCCGAAGCAAAAGCGGCCGCCGAGGCCGAAGCAGCTGCTGCCGCCAAAGCAAAGGAAGAAGCCGCCGCGCGGGCCAAGGCTGCCGATCTCGGCAAGACCTATCGCCGTCTGATCCGCGAAACCGGCCCGATCAGCCTCGCGCAATATATGGGCGAAAGCAACGCGCGCTATTACGCCAGCCGCGACCCTCTGGGCGAGGATTCCGATTTCATCACCGCGCCCGAAGTCAGCCAGATGTTCGGCGAGCTTATCGGGCTGTGGCTGGCCGATCTGTGGGTCAAGATGGGCTCACGCAAGCGCATCCATTATGTCGAACTGGGGCCGGGGCGGGGTACGCTGGCCCAAGACGCGCTGCGCACGGCGGCCCGTTATGAGCTCGACCCGCAAGTCCATTTCGTCGAAGGCTCGCCAGCGCTGCGACAGATTCAGAGTGAAGCCTTCCCCGACGCGACCCATCATGATGACCTGTCGACGCTGCCCGATGATGCGCCCCTGCTGATCGTCGCCAACGAGTTTTTCGATGCCCTTCCAGTGCATCAGCTCGTCCGTGCGACGAATGGCTGGCACGAACGCATGATCGGGCTCGAGGATGACCGGCTGGTCTTCGTCGCTGGCGACAAGCCGATGGATTCAATCGTTCCGAAAAGCTGGAAGAGCGCCTCGCAAGGCTCGATGATCGAGACCAGCCCTGCGGCCGCCGCAGTGATGCAGGAGATCACCAACCGGCTGACCGAGCAGGGCGGCGTCGCTCTGATTATCGATTACGGCCCGATGGAGCTGCGCGGTGGATCGACCCTGCAGGCGATCAAGGCGCACAAGAAAGTCGATCCATTGAGCCATCCGGGCGAGGCGGACATCACCGCGCATGTCGATTTCGAGATGTTGCAGGACGTCGCGAAAAAGAACGGGGCGGATGTGATGGGCATCCAGATGCAGGGCGAATGGCTGCGCCAGCTCGGCATCGAGACGCGGCTGGAGGCGCTCGAACGCAAAGACCCTTCGAAAAAGGATCAGTTGCAGCGGCAGTTCAACCGTTTGGTGGGTGACAGTGAGATGGGCACTTTGTTCAAAGTGCTCGGGATCGCCGGTCGCAGATGGCCCGATGGGGTCGGTTTCGACTGACGTTTGGCCCGCGCAAATGTAACCCAAAGGCGCATTTGCGCGTATTCCTGAATGACACCCCTTTGGAGAGATCAATGTTTCTGCGCCGCCTGCTTACCCTGTCCGGCATGTTATCCGGCACCTTGTTCGCGAGCGTTGCCGTGCCCGCGGCGGCGGCTGATCCGGTGAACGGTCGGTGGGTTACCGCGGACAAGGACGCGGTGGTCGTCATCGGCAAATGCGGCCCGAGCGTGTGCGGAAAGATCAACCGCTTTCTTGTGCCGCCACCTGATGGACCGGGCCAGCGCGACATCAACAACCCCGATCCCAAGCTAAAGAAGCGCAAGCTGCTGGGCCTGCCCGTGCTGTTCAACTTTTCCGAGGACGACGATCTTTGGCGCGGGCGGATCTACGATCCGAAGAGCGGCAAGAGCTATCGCTCTGTCTTGCGCCGCAAGGGCCCGAACCTGCTTGAAGTGAAAGGCTGCATCGGGCCGTTTTGCCAGACGCAGATCTGGCGCAAGGCATCTTAATTCTCTCGCACGCCATACGGCGCGCGATATCCTCGCTCATGCGACCTGAGGGTCGCGTCGCTGCGGACGGGCGGTCGCCCTTGCGGACCCTGCCGGGTCCGAACCAGTTCCCACCACCCAGTTATAGGCCAATCCTCTCCGCCAGTTCCGCGGCTGCTGCTTTGGGGCTGAGCTTGCCTTCGCCTTCGCGATCGACTGCATAGTTTGCTTCGCGCATCGCTTCGACGCTGATCGCGCCGAGCAAGGGTTCTAGCGCAGCTTTTAGCCTTTCGTCACCGGCTCTGCGCGGCGCAATCATGATCATCGCGTCGTAGGATGGCAGCGCCTCTTTCGGGTCTTCGAGCACCACCAGCCGGTCCGCAGCGATCCGCCCGTCGGAGGTATAGGCGCTGATGGCGTCGGCTTCCCCGGAGCGCAGGGCGTTGTACATGAAGGTGGGCGAGAAATTGCGCGTTTCGCCGAACCGGATGCCATAGGCCTCGCGCACAGCGGTCCATTCGGGCCGTTCGAAGAATTCCGGGTCGCCGCCGACGGTCAGTTGCGGACCGACCGACACGAGATCCTCGAGCGACGTCACGCCCAGCTCCGCAGCACGGTCTTGCCGCATCGCGAAGGCATAGGCGTTTTCGAAGCCCAACCGTCCGAGAACGAGCACACCGTTTTCCTCGCGCTCCCACTCGACGATGGTCCGGTACATTTCCTCTCGGCCAGGATTGTCGGTGCGCTTCAAGTTGTTGGTCCAGATCGTGCCAGTGTAGTCGACCGAGATATCGATGCTGGAACTGGCCACCGCATTATGCACCACTGCCGAACCCAGCCCGTCGCGATATTCGACCGAATAGCCAGCGGCTTCGAGCCGCGAGCCGATCAACTGGGCGAGGATATATTGCTCGGAGAATTGCTTTGACGCGATGATGATCGTGTCGTCGTCATCGCCGCCTGCCTGATAGGTGAGCGCAGCAATCAGGCCGAGCGCAACCGCGACCATCCCGCCGACATATTGCCAGCGGCGGCGCTGGATCAGACCGCGTTCGATCAGGCCGAGCAGCGCGTCGACTATCAAAGCCAGCCCGGCGCTGGCGACACATCCGGCCAGCACCAGCGCCCAGTTCTGGGTCTGAAGCCCGGCAAAGATTGGATCGCCCAGGCTCGGCTGCCCGATTGTGGTCGAAAGGGTCGCCGCGCCGATGGTCCAGACGCTCGCCGTGCGAATGCCGGCCATGACGAAGGGTGCCGAGAGAGGTGCTTCGACCAGCGCGAGCTTCTGCCAACTGGTCATGCCCACGCCATCAGCGGCTTCGAGCACGCCGGGATCGAGATTGGCCTGTGCGGTAACCGCGTTGCGCAGGATCGGGAGCAGCGCATAGAGCGCTAGCGCCAGCAGCGCGGGCAGGAAACCGAGCGTCGGCAGACCTTCGCCAAACACGGCGCGCAACGACAGCAGGATCGGGAAAAACAGCGCGAGCAACGCCAGCGCAGGGATGGTCTGAACAAGACTGGCAAAGCCTAGTGCCACGCGGTTTACAGTTGGCGAGCGGCTTGCCCATACCGCTAGCGGAAGTGCGACCGCGATGCCCAGTCCGATGGCGCTGGCGGAGAGCACGATATGCGATGCAAGTTTGTCCCCCAGACCCAAGAGCGTTTCCAGAAAGCTATTCATCAGGCGAGACGCCCTTCCATCGCGGCAAGCTTTTCAGCCTGTTGGCGAGGGACGGAAACAAGGCCCTGCGCGATGTCGCCGCCGCTTCCGGTGAGCAGCGCGGTGGGGGTTTCGTCCGCGACCAGCTCTCCTGCATCCATCACCAATACGCGGTCGGCCAGCAGCAGTGCCTCGGCCATGTCGTGGGTCACCATGATCGTGGTGAGGCCAAGGCGATCGTGCAACTCGCGCACTTTCTCGCCCAGTGCATCGCGGGTGATCGGATCGAGCGCGCCGAACGGTTCGTCCATGATAAGCAGTTCGGGGCTGTTCGCCAATGCGCGCGCGACGCCGACCCGCTGGCGTTGCCCGCCCGACAGCTCATCGGGCATTCGGCTGGCCATCTCCGGTTCCAGCTCGACCAGTTCGAGCAGCTCGGCAGTCCGTGCCTCCGACAGCTTTGCGCCATCCAGTCGCGGGCCGATGCCGATATTCTCGCCCACACTGAAATGCGGGAACAGTCCGATGCCCTGAAACACGTAGCCGACCTGTCGACGCAGGCGCGACTGATCGACCGTGATGACGTCTTGGTCCTTGAACAGCACGCGGCCATTGCTGGGCGTCACCAGCGTGTTGACCATCTTGAGCAGGGTCGATTTGCCCGATCCCGACGATCCGACCAATGCGACGAAGCTGCCTGCTTCGACAATGCAGCTCACTTCGCCCACCGCCACAACCTCGCCGCGTGCGCCATATCGACGACCGACCTTCTCGAATGCCAGCAGCGGCGCAGGCGGATGTTCGGTTTCAGGCATGGATGATGCGGTTAGCGGGCACTGGTCTATTGAGCCAGCCGCTCCTGCGGGATGATGATCTTTGCGACCAGCCCATCCTCATGCCAGTCACGCGTAACAGTCCCGCCAAGCTGGTTGGTTATCGTCATTCGCATCAGCCGCGATCCAAAGCCCTCGCCTTCCGGAGCCTTGACCGGGGGTCCGCCGGCTTCATGCCAGGTGATGCTGATGACCCCTTTGTCCTGAGCCGTCTCTAGCGCAATTCCGATCGAAACCTTGCCTTCGCTCGTCCCGAGCGCCCCGTATTTTGCGGAGTTGGTCGCCATCTCGTGAAAAATCAGCGCGAGCGGGGTGGCCGCGCGCCGGCCGAAGGTCACCTCGTCTCCGTGGATCGAAACCGGGCTTGATCCCGCATTGCCATAAGGTGCCATCAATACCGTCAGCAGATCCTGTAGGTTTTCGCCGTTTGTCGTGTCCATGCGCAGGGCAAAGTCCTGAGCTTTCGAAAGGGCCAGGATATTATCGGCCAGCTCTCGCCCGAACGCCTCTCGATTGGCATCGCCGCGCGCATTCATGGTGATCAGCCCGGTGATGACCGAGAACACGTTCTTGATCCGGTGGGCAAGTTCACCCGCCAGCAATTCGCGCTCTTCCGACAGCCGGTAACGTTCGTCGATGTCGGTGATAGTACCGAACCAGCGGGCGGTTTCAGGATCGTCCGATGAGGGGACCGCGCGGGTGAGCATCCAGCGATAGCTGCCATCGGGCATGCGCATGCGCCATTCGTCTTCGAAATGGGATGCCGCGGCGACCGCTTCGCCGAACTTGGCGACCGATGGTTCGAAATCGTCGGGGTGAACCACAGGACGCCATTCCTCGACGGTCTTCGGCTTGGGCATGCCGGTGACCTCGGTCCAGCGGGCGTTGAACATGTCGAATTGACCGTCGGCTGACGCAGACCAGGCGATATCGGGCACGCTGTCGAGCATGAATTGCAGCCGATCGGCGCTTGCCTTTAACCGGAGCGTGGTCCGGTTGGCGTAGCGATGAGCCTCGATTCGCCGCCGCACCGCCTCGGCCAGGACCAGCAGCCCCTCCGTCTGCAGCTCGTTCAAGCCCTTTGAGCGCGGCTCGATATCGGTGATGCACAGCGCGCCCATCGGGGCACCTTCCGAAGAGATCAGCGGCGCACCGACATAATACCGCACATGGCTGTCGCCGGTAACCAGCGCAAAATCGGCAAAACGCTGATCATCGGTCGCGTCGAGCACTTCGAGAATGTCCGCGCCCAGCATCGTGTGTGCGCAGAAGCTGGTGGAGCGCGGTGTCTCGCCGACGTCGAACCCTTCGCTGGCGAGAAACAATTGCCGCTGTTCCTCGACCAGGCTGACAGCCGCGCTGGGTACGTTGCACAATTGCGCGGCAAACCGGGTGATCCGGGCAAGCTCCGGGTCTCCGTCCAGCTCGCCGAGATCGAAGCTCGCCAGCACCAAAAGCCGCTCGTCCTCCGAGCAGAACTCCTGCGCGGGCGCGGTGCCGGTCGGCCACATATTGCTCTCGGTGTATGTCAGCGCACGCTCCCTTAAAGGTCGCCATACAACAAGCGTGTGCCGGGTCAAAACCAGCTTTCGGCGGCGCGAGACGTTTGCCTTTGTCATCCGCATTGCTAATGGCCGGAGCACTAAAGAAATGCTGCCAACCGACGCATTCGCGTGAACGCAGCAGATGAGCACAGAGAGAATTATGCGCGCCACCCCCGATTTCGATTTCCAGCTTGGCGAAAGCGCCGAGATGATCCGCGACAGCGTCGGCCGGTTCGCCGACGAGCAGATCGCGCCGCTGGCCGACAGGATCGACCGCGAAGACTACTTTCCCCGCGCCGAATTATGGGCGCAGATGGGTGAGCTTGGCCTGCACGGGATCACAGTCGAAGAGGCCGATGGCGGGCTTGGCCTCGGCTATCTGGAGCACGTGATCGCGGTGGAAGAGGTCAGCCGCGCCAGCGCTTCGCTGGGCCTGTCCTATGGCGCGCATTCCAATCTGTGCCTCAACCAGATCCGCCGCTGGGGCAATGATGAGCAGAAAGCGAAATATCTGCCCGGCCTGATCTCGGGCGAGCATGTCGGCTCGCTGGCGATGAGCGAGACGAATGCCGGGTCGGATGTGGTTTCGATGAAGCTCAAGGCCGAGGCTGTTCAGGGCGGCTACATCTTGAACGGCACGAAGTTCTGGATCACCAACGCGCCCGAGGCCGACACGCTGGTTGTCTACGCCAAGACCGACGGTAACGCCGGATCGCGTGGCATCACCGCTTTCCTGATCGAGAAGGACGATGCTGGATTCTCGATCGGCCAGAAGATCGAGAAGGTCGGCATGAAAGGCTCGCCCACGGCGGAGCTGGTGTTCGACGATTGTCACATTCCCGAAGACCGCGTGATGGGCCCGGTCAATGGCGGTGTCGGCGTGCTGATGAGCGGGCTGGATTACGAGCGCGTGGTGCTGGCTGGATTGCAGCTCGGCATCATGCAGGCATGCCTCGACACCGTCATCCCGTATCTGCGCGAGCGCAAGCAGTTCGGCAAGCCGATCGGCAGCTTCCAGTTGATGCAGGCCAAGGTCGCCGACATGTATGTCGCGCTGCAATCCGCGCGTGCCTACACTTACGCGGTGGCGAAGGCGTGCGATGCGGGCAACACGACGCGCTTCGATGCGGCGGGCGTTATCCTGCTGTCGAGCGAGAATGCGTTCCGGGTTGCTGCCGAAAGCGTGCAGGCGCTGGGCGGGGCGGGCTACACGCTCGACTGGCCGGTCGAACGCTATATGCGCGATGCGAAACTGCTCGATATCGGCGCGGGGACGAACGAGATCAGACGAATGCTGATTGGCCGTGAGCTGATCGGGGCGGTTTCTTGATCCTCCCCGCTGCGGGGAGGGGGACCAGCCGCAGGCTGGTGGAGGGGCGCCGGTCGTGATCACCGGACCCGTTTCTACCGTCGCGCTTGCTCGAAAGCTGCGCCGCGCAATGTCGCTGCCTGAAGTGTTGCTTTGGCGCGAACTCCGAAAACGCCCAGCCGGCTTGAAATTTCGGCGTCAGCATGCGGCAGGCCATTACGTTCTGGACTTCTACTGTGCCAAAGCGAAACTGGCAGTCGAGGTTGATGGTAAAGCGCATGATTGCATCTCGGTTCGACGCAAAGACGCCAATCGTTCGGCGTTTCTAAAGTCGCGCGGGGTAGCGACATTGCGCGTTCCGGCCGAGGTGGTTTTGAAGGAGATTGAGGTGGCGGTGACCCGAATTGTGGAGGTTTGCGTTTCGCGATCAAGGGAGCCCCTCCACCGTCCTGCGGACGGTCCCCCTCCCCGTGCCGGGGAGGATTTCTTATGACCGCACCCGTTCTCACCTCCAAACTCGACCGCGAAGCGCCGGATGCGAAGGCGCGGTTCGCGCACAACAAAGCGCTCGCCGCCGACCTGCGCTCCACCGTCGCCGAAGCCGCTCTCGGCGGACCGGAGCGCAGCCGCGAGCGGCATGTGTCTCGGGGGAAACTGCTGCCGCGTGAGCGGGTGGAGCGCTTACTCGATCCGGGATCGCCCTTCCTTGAGATCGGCCAGCTTGCCGCCAACGGCATGTACGAAGGCGACATCAACGGTGCCTCGATCATTTGCGGGATCGGGCGCGTGTCGGGCCGACAGGTGATGATCGTCTGCAACGATGCCACCGTGAAGGGCGGCACCTACTACCCGATGACGGTGAAGAAGCACCTGCGCGCGCAGGAAATCGCGCAGGAGAACCGGCTGCCGTGCATTTATCTGGTCGATAGCGGCGGCGCGAATCTGCCGCATCAGGCCGAGGTCTTTCCCGACCGTGACCATTTCGGGCGGATTTTCTTCAATCAAGCCAATATGTCCGCGCTCGGCATTCCGCAGATTGCCTGCGTTATGGGGTCTTGCACCGCGGGCGGCGCTTATGTCCCGGCCATGTCTGACGAGACGGTTATCGTACGCAATCAGGGCACGATCTTCCTCGCCGGGCCTCCGCTGGTGAAGGCTGCAACAGGCGAAGAGATCACCGCAGAGGATCTGGGCGGCGGCGATCTCCACGCAAAAAAATCGGGCGTGGTCGATCACCTTGCCGAAAATGACGAACACGCGCTCACCATCGTGCGCGATATCGTCTCGCACCTTGGCGAGAACACCGGTGCGGCAACCGACGTCGCGCTCAAAGACCCGCGCCCGCCGAAATTCGATGCTGACGATCTTTACGCCATCGTGCCCGACGATGTGCGCGCGCCCTATGATGTGAAGGAAGTCATCGCGCGGCTGGTCGACGGCAGCGAATTCCACGAGTTCAAGACGCAATATGGCAGTACTTTGGTGTGCGGCTTTGCGCATATCTGGGGCATGCCGGTGGCGATCCTCGCCAACAATGGCGTGCTGTTTTCGGAGAGCGCGCAGAAGGGTGCGCACTTTATCGAGCTGGCCTGCCAGCGCCGTATTCCGTTGCTGTTCCTGCAGAACATCTCTGGCTTTATGGTCGGCGGGAAATACGAGGCGGAGGGCATCGCCAAGCATGGCGCGAAGCTCGTCACTGCTGTCGCCACCGCGACCGTGCCCAAGATCACCGTGGTGATCGGCGGCAGCTTCGGCGCAGGCAATTACGGCATGGCAGGCCGCGCCTATTCCCCGCGCTTCCTGTTCACCTGGCCCAATGCGCGTATCAGCGTGATGGGCGGCGAGCAGGCAGCGAGTGTGCTGGCAACCGTCCACCGCGACGCCGACAGTTGGAGCGAGGAAGAGGCCGAGACATTCAAGGCCCCGATCCGCCAGAAGTACGAGGACGAAGGCAACCCCTACTACGCCACCGCCCGCCTATGGGATGACGGGGTGATCGACCCGGTGCAGACGCGCGATGTGCTGGGGTTGGCCTTTGCGGCGACATTGGAGGCTCCGATAGCCGAGCGACCCGCGTTCGGCGTGTTCAGGATGTAAGGAAGCACTATGTCGGAACTGCATGTAAAGACCACCGCATTTTTTGATCTCTTGAATGATACTGATCTTGAGTCTCGGCGCGCTAAAGCAAGATCGCTCCTCGCGTCGGATTTACGCTACGTCGATCCACATGCTCCCGAAGAGATGTGGGGTTCTGAAAAATATCTGGACTTTCTTGTGATGTTTAAAGGCAAGTTTCCCGAACTGCGGTTCCAGCCGGAAGAGATTGCTGCACATCACGGCATCTCGAAGACTCCATGGACCCTCGTCAAACAGGATGGCAGCACCTTTTCGCAAGGTGAGTTCGTGCTCGACTGGGAGGATGGCCTGCTGATCCGGCGAATTTTTGGCTTCATGCGATAACTCACCGAGTGCAATAGCCGATCACGTGCTTTGCGCGCGTTTGCTATCTGCTTGTGAAACCAACGGCCTTTCCCTTGCGTAACTCCTCTTGAACCCGCACAACCGCGCAGGGGGAGAACATTTTGCCACATAACGAAACCCGCAACGTCGGCTTGCTGTCGCGTATCGTGCGTCGGATCATCATCTGGATCTATGCCTTTAAGGGTTGGAAGATCGACGGGCACCTTCCCAAGAACCTCAAGAAGTATGTAATCGCGGGCGCGCCGCATACGTCGGGCTGGGACTTCGTTTTCTTTGCAGGCGCAACGCACAAGGAGCAGGTGCAGCCCAATTTCATGGGTAAACACACGCTGTTTCAGGGCATGATGCGCAATTTCATGCTCGATATGGGTGGAATTCCGGTGGACAAGACCAAGAAGACCAACGCCGTCGAGCAGGTTGCGGCGGAATATGCGAAACGCGATGAGTTGGCGCTGGTGATCGCGTGCGAGGGCACCCGCAACACTGACGGGAAATGGCGATCGGGCTTCTACAATATCGCTCAGGCCGCTGGTGTGCCGATCGTCCCGGCATATGCCGACAACGACAAGATGATCATCGGCTTTGGCCCACCCATGATCCCGACCGGAAATTACGGGGAAGATTTGTTGAAGCTCGCCCAATGGTTCCGTTCGAAAATTCCAGACTACGATCGCTACAAGGTGCTGGAGCAGCAGGCCCGCGACATCATCGCAGGAAAGAACGACATCTGATCGGCGCGCCCACTATGGCTACGATGCGATTATCCGGCGCATAAAATTTTGAAGATGTATCTTTAAGCTGCCGCATGTCGGTCCTAAATAAGGACCGGTCAGGAAGGGTCAGCGCAGCATGGTACTGAACGAGCAGGCTAGAGAGAGCGAGCGACGCCGTATCGCGCAGATGGTTCTCGATCTCGTGAAGGAGCGCGGCGCGGAGGTTCCCTACGCCGTGGCGCTTACTGAAAGCGGCCTGTCGCGTGGCCGGTTTGAACAACTCTTTGAAGACTACGATGATCTGTTCGATGCCGTCGCGCAGGCGTGGCTGCAACCGCATCTGAAGGTGATGGAAGAGGTGCTCGCCACCGACCTGCCTCCGACGCGCAAGATGTACGAATTTTACCGTCGCCGATTTGTGATCCACCGTGATCGCTTCCGCGAAGACCCTGAATTTTTCTCGATCATTTGTGAGATGGGCGCGTCGAATTTCGAACGCGTTCGGTCCTATGTCGATCTCGCTGACCACTATCTGTGTGAAATCATTGTGTTGGCGCAGGCAGAGGGGTTCTTCGCCGGGCTCACTATTGATGAGTCGCTGTCTCTGATCAATCAGATGGTGTCGAATTATACACTTCCAGATGCGATGATCTATCTCGGAGACAAGCTGACCGAAGAGAAGCTCGCACGGATCATCGATACGATGTTTATCGGCTTGTCATGCGAAGCCGGCGATGCAGCGATTGGAGTCAATACGCTAAGGGTAGCGTCCTAGATCCGCCCCTGGTTCGCAGCCTCTGGAAAACCGCGTTCCCACCAATCGTATGATGGATCGTCGGGTTTGCGGGTACCGCGCCGCCTGAGTGTATCATACAGCCCGCCCGATTGTTCCATGGTCGCTGGGCCTTGGCGGTTCCAGTCCATGATATAAAGCCGTTCGGCGATGCGCCATTTGCCATCCTGCTTGATCAGCGTGTCGAGATAGCGCCCGCCCACAACCATTTCGATATCGGGCATGGTGACCCCGTCACCCAGATCATTGCCGCGCGGCAGGATGTGGACCGCGACGCAATAGGTCTCGACCATCGCGCGCGGACCTTCGATCCGGCAGATGACATTGCCGATATTGTGCTGAGTCAGCTTCATCGCCGAAAGCCCGCCCATCAGGCCTGCGATCGTCTCGTCAGGCGGCTTTGGCCCATCGCCGTAATCGATCCGCGCGTCTTTGGTGAAGACGTTGGCAAGCTCCGCCGCGTCACATCGGTCGATCCCGCGACAATAGCGCGCCAGCACGTCTTCGATCGCCAGTCGGTCGGCAAGTGTCTGGGGGGTGTTATCATTCATGGATGATTTGGCTCGCCCTTCCTAATCGCGCGGCGGACGACGAAACTGGAGCACGTTTGCAGGTCGCGGAGCAGAAGGGGTACGCAGGCGTCGTTCCGAGAGCGCGTATCTCAGGCTTAGCGCGACCATCGTGGCCGAAACCAGCAGGATCGCACCGGCCCAGAACCAGTGCGGGAGGACCAGTGCCGCCTCGATTGCCCCGGTGTCTGACAGGATGCGCCTGCCGCCGATCACCGCTTCCTCGGTGAACAGATAGTTGAAATCGCGCAGCATGCTCATCGCCGCCAGCACGCCCAGAAATTGCAGGCTGAACCGGACGAAGCCATCTTTCGCGCGCCACGCGATCAGTACCAGCAAGGCCCCGACCAGCGGCAGCACAGCCACGCCGACTTCGCTGCGGACGTAAATGATGACCGAGACGAAGATCGCGACCGCCATGGCGACAAGCGTTGGTCGCCACAGCTTGCGATGCGCGCTTGCAAGGATAAGCCCGGCACCGACGAAGCTGGGTGCCAATGGGCCGCCCGCCGCAATCGCTGCCTGTGTAAGGCGCGATGCGTCGGCATCGACAAAGCTCTCTGCAACGCCTGACCCGTTGGCGTAGATGATCAGGCGCTGGAAATCCTGCCCCATGACAATCGCGGACAGCCCGTGGCCCATCTCATGAAACCATGTTGTCAGGATAACGAACGGATAGATCAGGTAGGTGCCAAACGGCAGAGCGGGCAGGAAGATAACGACCACGACTGCCAATAGCAGTCGCCCGACCTGCTCTCCCTGACTGCCTGGCTCGACCATGGATCGCATGCGGCTCAAGCGTCCTCGGTTTGAGGAACGGGTTCTGGGTCTTGCGGCGCATCGAGATCGGGACGCGCCTTGCCATCGGAACCGACGCGGGTGCGATACCGCTCCGCCACCTCTTCGTCCTCGGCCCGCTGCTCTTGCAGGATCGACCAGCTCGCGAGGAACAGTCCGGCGACCAATGGCCCGAGCACGATGCCCGAAAAGCCCGCAATCGAAAGCCCGCCGAGCGTGGTGACGAGAATGATCCAGTCAGGGATTCCGGTGTCTCGCCCAACCAGAATCGGGCGCAGCACATTGTCGGCCGAACTGATGATGATGAAGCCGGAGCCAAGCACGAAAACACCCTGCCAGATATCGCCCGATACCAGCAGCCAGATCCCGACCGGGGCCCAGACGAGCGCGGTGCCCACTGCGGGGATCAGCGCGAGGATGGCCATCAGCACGCCGAGCAGCAGTGCCGACGGCACGCCTGCAATCGCCATGGTGATCCCGCCCAGAGTGCCCTGAACCAGACCGACAACGCCCGACCCCTTGATCACGGCACGCACGATGCCGAGAAAGCGCTCCGCCAGCCGGTCGGCGATCTCGCGCTCGATGGGAGCGGAATGCAGGATCGTCTCGCCGATGCGCGATCCGTCGCGCAGCAGGAAATAGGTCACGTAAAGACCGAGCGCGAAGCTCAGGACAAATCCCAGCGCGCCGCTGCCGATCGACACAGCCGAGCTGGCCAGAACCCCGGCGCTTTCGCCGAGAATATCCTGCAACCGGGTCTGCGCTTCGCTCATATCGGCCCAGCCACTATCGTCGATCATGTCCTGAGCGACGGTGGGGAGCATTCCGTAAATCTGATTGGCCCATGCGGCGAGATCGATCGGATCGTTCTGCAAGGCAGCGATCACCTCCAACGCCTCTCTGACGACGAGAGAACCGATCCACAGCGCCGGCAGGATGACCGCCAGCAGGATGATCGTGAGCGAAAGAAGCGCTGCCGGATTGCGTTTGCCGCGGCATTTGACCAGCGCCCACTTATACAGCGGCTGGAACATGATGGCCGCGAGAGCGGACCACAACAGTGGCGTCGCAAACGGCCATGCGATCCACATCAGCAAGAACGTGACGGCAGCCAGAACCAGCAGGAAGCTGATTTGCTGGAGTTCGCCGGTGTGGTGTGGGTTCTTAGACATACCCAGTGATGTCGCCTCTCAGGCGCTAAACATCAAGCTTCTCGGCGTCACCGGCGCTAAGTGGCTCGCTATCTGTGATAAATCAGACATCCAGGTTCGCGACGTTCAGGGCGTTGTCCTGAATGAATTCGCGGCGCGGTTCGACCACGTCGCCCATCAGGCGGGTGAAGATCTCGTCCGTTACGTCCGCATCCTCGACCTTCACCTGCAACAGCACGCGATGTTCGGGATCGAGAGTGGTCTCCCACAGCTGCTCCGCATTCATCTCGCCCAGACCTTTGTAGCGCGCGATGGACAGGCCCTTGCGCCCGGCGGCGAACACTGCGTCGAGCAGCTGGGTCGGACGCGAAATCGCGTCATCGCCGGCAATCGCAGGTGCGTCGTCTTGCTCTGCGTCTCCGTCCGGGACGGTTTCGGCATCGTCGGGCGTATCGGCGGCCTTAACCAGCCGTACCGGGGAGATATAGGCTTCGGCCTGCGGTCCCGCGAGGCCGTGCAGCTTGAGCGCTTCGGCGCTGGTCAGGAAACGCGCTTCGATATCATGGACATCGGTCACGCCACGCCACAACCGGCTGAATTGCACCGATCCATCCTCAAGCACCGACGCGCTCCACCTCGCATCGGCATCGCCTTGCTGCATCCGCTCTGCCGTCAGTTCGAGAGCCTTTGCGCGATCGCCAGAGGATAGTACCGGATCGAGCGCACCTGCGAGGGCCATCTGTTCGACAATCGCAGGGTCGTAGCGGCGTGGGACGAAGCCAATCAGGCTGCGCAGTCGCAGTGCCTGATCGACCAGAGTGCGCAAATCCTCGCCAGATCGCGCCCCGCCCGATGTTTCGAGCACGCGGCCTTGAAGGCCCGCATCGACCAGATAGCGATCAAGCGCGGCCTGATCCTTGAGATAGACCTCGCTGCGGCCCTTCGACACCTTGAATAAAGGCGGCTGCGCGATGAACAGGTGCCCGGCCTTGACGATTTCCGGCATCTGGCGATGGAAGAAGGTGAGCAGCAGGGTGCGGATATGCGCGCCGTCGACATCGGCGTCGGTCATGATCACGATCTTGTGATAGCGCAGCTTTTCGAGGTTGAATTCGTCGCGGATACCGGTGCCCATCGCCTGGATCAGCGTGCCGACTTCCTTGGACGAGATGATCCGATCGAACCGCGCACGCTCGACATTCAGGATCTTGCCCTTGAGCGGCAGGATCGCCTGTGTTTTGCGATCGCGGCCTTGTTTGGCGGAGCCGCCAGCGGAATCACCCTCGACCAGAAACAGTTCGGCCTTGGTCGCATCGCGTTCCTGACAATCGGCGAGTTTGCCGGGCAGGCTGGCGACGCTCATCGCGCCCTTGCGGCTCATCTCGCGGGCGCGCTTGGCGGCTTCGCGCGCGGCGGCGGCATCGATGATCTTCTGAACGATGGCCTTCGCATCGGCAGGGTTCTCTTCCAGCCACTCGGTCATCTTCTCGCCCATGAGCGATTCGAGCGGAGAGCGGACTTCGGAGGAAACCAGCTTGTCCTTGGTCTGAGAGGAGAACTTAGGGTCGGGCAGTTTCACGCTGACGATAGCGCTCAAACCTTCGCGCATATCCTCGCCGGTCAGGCTGACCTTTTCCTTTTTCAGCAGCCCTTCGCGGTCGGCATACCCATTGAGCGTGCGCGTCAACGCTGCGCGGAAAGCCGCCAAGTGCGTGCCGCCATCGCGCTGCGGGATGTTGTTGGTAAAGCACAGCACGTTTTCGTAATAGCTGTCATTCCATTGCAGCGAGACGTCGATCCCGATCCCGTCCTTGTTCGCGGACACAGCGATAGGCTCTGCCACCAGCGGCTGTTTGTTGCGGTCGAGATATTTGACGAAGGCCGCGATGCCGCCCTCGTAAAACAGATCATGCTCGGCGATGTCTTCGTGCCGCTTGTCGCGCAACAGGATGCGCACGCCTGAATTCAGGAAGGCGAGCTCGCGATAGCGATGCTCAAGCTTTTCGAAGTCGAACTCGGTGACGTTCTTGAACGTGTCGGTCGATGCCTTGAAGGTAACCCGCGTGCCTTTCTTGAACCCGTTTTCATCCGGGTTCTGATCGACCTTCGGTGCATCGCCGCGAATTTCGAGCGATTTGACAGCGTCGCCGTCCTCAAACCGCATCCAGTGCTCTTTGCCATCGCGCCAGACCACCAGTTCGAGCCATTCGCTAAGCGCGTTGACCACCGAAACGCCCACGCCGTGCAGCCCGCCCGACACCTTATAGGCGTTGTCGTCAGAGGTGTTTTCGAATTTGCCGCCCGCATGCAGCTGAGTCATGATGACTTCGGCTGCCGAGACGCCTTCTTCCTTGTGCATGCCGACAGGAATGCCGCGGCCATTGTCCTCGACCGAGACGCTGCCATCGGGGTTCAACTCGATCAGAACGAGGTCGCAATGCCCTGCCAGTGCCTCGTCAATGGCATTGTCCGACACTTCGAACACCATGTGGTGCAGGCCCGATCCGTCATCGGTGTCGCCGATATACATGCCGGGGCGTTTGCGCACTGCATCCAGGCCCTTGAGAACCTTGATGGAATCCGCGCCATATTCGCCCTTCATTTTTTCGTTCGGGGCAGGGCTGTTATTATTGTCAGAAGTGTTCTCGTCCATGCCGATTATATAGGCGCGCTTCGGGCGAAACCCAAACTTTGAAGCCGGATTGTGACAGCTTTTCCCCCAGCTCAAACACAATCGAAAACGCCGCGATTTTGATCGCCCGGCAATTGGCTATTGCAACCGACGTCATAAATAGATAATTAGCTACCTAATTATAATGGAGCTGGTTATGGTTTCTCTTTCCCGGCGCGGCATTCTGGCCGCGGGTGTCGGTGGTGCAGCACTGGTCGCAACCGGCGGCATTTGGCGTGTGTCGCGCGTTCCGACCTCTGCGTTCGCGCCATGGGATCTTGATCCTACTCCACCTGACGATGTGCGCCTTGATGCCTTTCGCCACGCGATCCTCGCGCCCAATCCGCACAATCGCCAGCCATGGCTGATCGAACTGGTCGGTGAAGATGAGGCGATCCTGACCTGCGATCAAGACCGGCTTTTGCCCGACACCGATCCTTTCGACAGGCAGACGACCATCGGGTTCGGCACCTTCATCGAAACGGCCCGCATTGCCTGCACAGCACGCGGGGTCCGAATGGATGTCACGCCGTTGCCCGATGGCGCGCGCGCCGACGCAATCGGCACCGCGCCGGTCGCGCATCTCAAATTCGTCGCAGACGCGGCAATCGCGAGAGACCCTCTTTTCGATCACATCACGACCCGCCGGTCGAACAAGGAAGAGTATGACCTCTCGCGCACGATCGCGCAGGCGCATCTCGAAGCGGTCACTGCTGATGGTGGCGCTTTCACCAATGATCCCGAACAAACGGCCCAGCTGACCGAGCAAATCGTCGCTGCGATTGAGACGGAAATGCTCACCCCCGCTGCCAACATGGAAAGCGTGGAATTGATGCGGATCGGCTATAGCGAGGTCGATGCCAATCCCGATGGGATCGAGCTGCATGGCCCCATGATTGAAGCGGGTAAGCTTGTCGGGATGATCGATCGCGAAGCTCTTGCCGATCCGGAAAGCTCGGCGTTCCAGCAAGGGCTGGACATGATGCGCACCACCTACGGATCGGTGCCCGCCCTGGTCTGGATCACCACCAACGGAAACTCGCGAAAGGACCAGCTCGAGGCCGGACGGCAATATGTTCGCGCGAACCTTCACGCCACCGCGCTTGGCCTTGCTATGCATCCGATGAGCCAGAGCCTGCAAGAATACACCGAGGTGCAGCCGATGTTTGAACGAGTCCACCAGGTTGCGGGTGCAAAACCGGGCGAGCGTATTCAGATGCTCGCCAGGGTCGGATACGGTCCACGGACTGGCCCGGCACCACGATGGCCGTTAGACACTCATATGGTATGAGCACGGATGAACCTATTGCGTATCGGGTCTTCAACGAGATCGGGATCATCGATCAACTGTCGACCCATGCGTTTACGCAATCCCTGCCGCGCGGAATGTCCGTCGCGCAGTTTTCGATCCTGAACCACTTCGTGCGACTTGGACACGAGTATTCGACGCCTGCGCGATTGGCGTCGGCGTTTCAGGTGAGCCGCCCCACGATGTCGACCACTCTGTCGCGGCTGGAGCGGGCCGGGCTGGTGGCGCTTACGCCTGATCCCGATGACGGGCGGGGTAAACGGGTCGCGATTACGCAGGCCGGTCGGACCATGCGCGATCAGTGTATCGTGGGGTTGGCCGGTCCTTTGCGCGATGTCGAAGACCATGTTCGCAGCGATCTGCTGACGGATTTGCTTCCCCTCTTGGCCGAACTGCGTCAAATCCTCGACGAAATGCGGAACTAGGTGGCGCGGGCAAATTCCGTGCGGTCTCGACTTGTCCCGATGGGATTGGGCCAAAATCCGCCCTCACCGCGTTGCGAACGCTTGAAAGTGCGCCGCACTTCCTGCGCGTCCGCGTCTTGTGTGTTGCGGATTTTGGCTCCAACCGTGATCCGTACGGAATTTGTCCACGCCGCCTAGGGTTTGGACCATCGGCCCGGCAAAGGGAGGCGAACAGGTGAGCGCGATCGACCGTTTGGCAGATGAGTTTGGGAACTTCTGCGATGTTCTCGTGACGAATGCGCGGTCGCACCCCGACAAGATCGCTCTGGTGGATGAGACCCGAGATGTTGCCTGGGCCGAGTTGATCGGCGAAGTCGAGCGGCTGGCGGCGCGGCTGATTGAGACCGGGCTGGGGCGCGGACAATCGGTTGCGATCCTGGGCAAGTCTTCGGTCAATTACGCGCTGGTGTTTCTCGCGGCGATCCGGGCGGGGGGTGTTGCTGCACCGCTGACAACCAGCGCTTCGCCCGAGCAGTTGGCTGGGATGGCGAAGGATTCAGGCGCGCGACATCTGTTTATCGATGCGGGCAAGGCTGCTGAGCTTGGGCCGGACTTCATGGCTGAGTTGGTGCGCATCCCACTGGAAGAGATCGGGCAATGGATGGCCCCGCCTGGCAGTACCGCACCCGCATTCGACCCGCAGCCGGGCGATCCGTTCAACATCATCTATTCGAGCGGCACGACCGGCATTCCCAAGGGGATCGTCCATTCGCATCAGATGCGCTGGCGGCAATTCGGATCGACCGCACTGAGCTATCTCGAAGCGGGTCTGCCGGTGCGCTCGCTTGCCTCGACGCCGCTGTATTCGAACACCACCATGGTCGCGTTTCTCGCACCCCTGCTCGCAGGCGGCACAGTGAGGGTTATGGGCAAGTTCGATTGCGCGCGCTGGCTCGAACACGCGCAGGCCGATCGCACGACGGTGACGATGCTTGTTCCCGTGCAATATCAGCGGCTGATGGACTTCCCCGCCTTCGATGAGTTCGACCTTTCGAGCCTCGCGATGAAATACTGCACGTCCGCGCCCTTCTCTGCCGATCTGAAGCGTCAGGTGCTGGACCGGATGCCCGGCGGGCTGATCGAGATCTATTCGATGACCGAGGGCGGGGTCGTGTGCCTCCTGGCGTGTCACGAATTCCCGGACAAGCTCCACACGGTCGGCAGGCCCGCGCCCGGCAGCGAGCTGAAAGTGCTCGACGATGAGGACGCCGAAGTTCCGCCCGGCACACCCGGCAATCTGATCGGGCGCTCGCACACCATGATGTCGGGTTACAAGAACCGCCCGGACAAGACGGCAGAGGCGCAGTGGATCGATCCGGCCACGGGCGATGCATGGATGCGTATGGGCGATATCGGCCGGGTCGATGCGGAAGGCTTCGTCGAACTGGTGGGCCGCGCCAAGGACATGATCATCTCCGGCGGGTTCAACATCTATCCGAGCGATCTTGAAGCAGAGCTGGAACAAGAAGACGACGTAGTCGAGGCGGCAGTGGTCGGCATCGCGTCACGGCAATGGGGCGAAACGCCTGTCGGCTTTGCAGTGTTGTCGGCGAATGCGCGCGAGCCGGACGCCATCATGGCGGCGGTCAACGCGCGGCTTGGGAAGACCCAGCGGCTATCGGCGCTCTACCCGATCGACGAAATGCCGCGCAGCCATATCGGCAAGCTCTTGAAAACCGAGCTGCGCGAACGGGCGGAGCGTTTGGCGGTGTCCTGATACTGGCCCTCGACGCTTAGCCATAGCTGCCGCGAGTGATTGAGACGCGGCCGCCTGTTCGGGGGGTGGGGGACTGTGGCGACCGCGTCTCGCTCGCTGCATCGCCGATGGCAGAGACGGAGTGGTCCAGTGTTACGCGTTCATCCTGACGCATCCGGACTCTCAGCAATTCTCTACACCGCGTGGCCCTCAGCGTGGGGGGGACGCTGATTGTGCGGGCCGCGCATCGGCGGCAAGCAGTGTGGCAGCACAGTTCCGCGTGCGGATCATGATGCTGCCAGACGACGCGGACAGGATGGAGAGAGGGGCCTTGCCTGCATCGTGAGGGTCAAATGGTGTTCGATTGCATCGAACGCAAATGCGAAAATTCACGCCCTTGTTGCAAATAATGCAATCTTTACGCGAGGCTTGAGGTTGGGATCGGTGAGCAGAATAGCAGCGGCCGCCGGAGTTCTCCGACGGCCGCGAAAATTAGGCTTGTTTTGCCCGAGCTTTAGTTGGCGGCGACTTCGCGACCGCTGCGGGCTTGCGAGGCAGCGATCCGCTGCGCTTCGGCCAATGCTGCCGTGCGTGCCTCGGAAACGCACTTCTGATCGACAATGTCGCGGCCATAGCCATAGCGTGAATTCGTCTCGATCGTGCAGGCCTTGCGCAGCTGCGCGTCGACCCGCTGTTCAAGCTTGGCCCGGCCTTCGTCGGTGGAGAGGTCGATATCGGCATAGGCGATGCGGACGTCGACGATTTCGTCGCCCACGGGCGCGCCTGCGGTTGCTGGGGCAGCAAGTGCGGCAAGGGCGATGATCGGAAGGGTGAAGCGCATGAAAAGTTCCTTTGGAGAGAGTGTTCGATCGTGGTGGTTGAGCCGTTTGCCGACTTTCGGTTTTCGTTTGAAACTCCGGTGCAGCGCACAAGATAATTGTGCAAATGCGAAATACGCGCGATTGGTTCCAAAGTTTGCAGGTCTTTTTTGCGATTTTCTGGGAACCCCCGCTGCTGCGGTGCAAAATAGACACGCCGTGCTGGACACTCACAGGCGCGCTCCGTAACTCCCGGCCATGCACGACAATCATCTCCCCGATTCCATTCTGATCGTCGATTTCGGCAGTCAGGTGACCCAGCTGATCGCGCGCCGGGTGCGCGAGGCGGGCGTCTATTCCGAGATCGCGCCATTCACGATGGCCGAAGAGGCGTTTCGACGAATGAAGCCCAAGGGGATCATCCTGTCGGGCTCACCAGCAAGCGTGCCCGATGACGGAAGCCCGCGCGCGCCGCAGGCTCTGTTCGAGGCGGGCATCCCGATCCTTGGCATTTGCTATGGTCAGCAGGTGATGAGCCACCAGCTTGGCGGCGAAGTGCGGCCTGGTCATGAAACGGATATTGATGGCAATCGGGGCGGCGAGTTTGGTCGCGCTTACCTGACCGTGACCAAAGACTGCGCGCTGTTCGACGGGCTCTGGAAAGAGGGCGAGCGGCATCAGGTCTGGATGAGCCACGGCGACAAGGTCACGCAGTTCGCGCCCGGTTTCGAGATCGTCGCCACGTCCGACGGCGCGCCCTTCGCGGTGATTGCGGATGAGGAGCGCAAATTCTACGGCACCCAATTCCACCCGGAGGTCGTCCACACCCCCGATGGCGGCAAGCTGCTGGCGAATTTCGTGCGCCATGTTTGCGGCCTCAAGGGCGACTGGACCATGGCCGAATTCCGCAAGACCAAGATCGAGGAAATCCGTGAGCAGGTCGGTTCGGGTAAGGTGATCTGCGGACTATCAGGCGGCGTCGATAGCGCGGTTGCGGCGGTGCTGATCCACGAGGCAATCGGCGATCAGCTCACCTGCGTCTATGTCGATCATGGCCTGATGCGGCTGAACGAGACCGAGCAGGTCGTGGCGCTGTTCCGCGACAGCTATAACATCCCGCTGATCGCGGTCGATGCGGAAGAGACCTTTCTCACGGGCCTTGCAGGCGTCACCGACCCCGAAAAAAAGCGAAAATTTATCGGCGGGGCCTTCATCGACCTGTTCGAGGCCGAAGCCAAAGCCGTCGGCGGGGCGGATTTCCTGGCTCAGGGCACGCTGTACCCGGATGTGATTGAAAGCGTCAGCTTCACCGGCGGACCGAGCGTCACCATCAAGAGCCACCACAATGTCGGCGGCCTGCCCGAGCGGATGAACATGGAACTGGTCGAGCCGCTGCGCGAACTGTTCAAGGACGAAGTCCGCGAACTGGGCCGCGAGCTTGGCCTGCCCGAAGCCTTCGTCGGCCGCCACCCCTTCCCCGGGCCAGGCCTTGCGATCCGCATTCCCGGCGAGGTAACCAAGGAACGCTGCGACATTCTGCGCAAGGCCGATGCGATCTACCTCGAAGAGATCCGCAACGCCGGGCTGTACGACGCGATCTGGCAGGCCTTCGCAGTGCTGCTGCCGGTCAAGACCGTCGGCGTCATGGGCGACAGCCGTACCTACGATTCGGTATGCGGCCTGCGCGCGGTAACCTCGACCGACGGCATGACGGCAGACGTGTTCCCGTTCGACGCCAGCTTCCTGACGCAAGTCGCGACACGGATCGTCAATGAAGTGCAGGGGATCAACCGGGTGGTGTACGATTACACGTCCAAGCCGCCGGGTACGATCGAGTGGGAGTGATGCAATGACGAAATGCTATATAACCGTCGGGTCGAACGATCTCGAAAAGTCTTTTCGCTTCTATGATCCGGTGATGGAAGCGCTCGGCGCAAAGGTTGCTGGCGATTTCGAGGGCATGACCCGCAGCTATGCGATGCCGGATGGCTTTCAGGTCTGGGTCACCAGAACACAGAACGGTGAAGCTGCCGAACCCGGCAATGGCCACACAGCAGGTCTGCACGTCGACAACATATCCTCGGTTGATGCCGCGCACGCAGCAGCTCTGGCCAATGGCGGCATCGATGAAGGGGCACCGGGACCGCGCCCTTTATATGGCCCCAATGTCTATGGTGCATATGCGCGCGATCCGGACGGTAACAAGATCGCCTTCATGAGCTTTACCAAATCGGAATAGCTGTAGCGGTTCAGTCCGGGCGGGCCGTTGGTCGAATCTCATCTGGTCCTGATCGGGACGGGCTGTGTTAATCAGGCAATACAGTAATATGGCCGTTTGCGGGCACTCAGGCCTGCGATGAATGGGGCGCGAGTATGAAGGTTGTTGGACCATTGGTGGTGTCAGTTGGGCTGACACTATGCGCGCCCGCGCACGGTTCCTCATATGCCTATGCCGAACTGGACGCATCCGGCACCATTTCCACAGGAACCGAGGGTGATACCGTGCCCGGCGCGCTTTACGAAGCCGGCTCAATCGGCAAGTTCGCATGTACGCTGGCGGTCCTGAAACTGGCGGATCGCGGCGCCTTCACGCTGGACGACACTCTTGGCGAGCTGCTGCCCGAAGCTTCAGGAACACCGATCGCACCCATCACCTTGCGCCAGGTGCTGGCGAGCCGCAGCGGTATCGCCGATGGCCTGCTGCCCGCGTTTCAATCCGACCCGCAACAGGTGATGGCAACGCCGGATGCGCGCACAGCGGTCAGACGATACACGCTCGATAAACTCGCGGCCGAGCCGGGCCAGACGTGGTCCTATGACCTCGTCAATTGGGTCGTGGTGCAGGCGGTGATCGAGCATTCTACCGGGCTGCCGGTGGCGGAGGTGCTTGAGCAGTTGATCCTGCGACCTGCGGGCATGGGGCAGAGCCGCATGTTCGTCGGTGAAATCGGCGAGGCGGCCCATCCCCCAGCCGAGCCAAGCAGGCCGATCCCCGGTTTCCTGACATGCGCAGGGGGTCTTGCGACCACTCCCACCGACCTGATCGCCCTCGCGCGTTTTCCGCATCATGGCGGTTTGAGCGCGGCAAGCGTGCGGGCCTTGATGACGATCACCACTCCAGAGGAAGGCTACACGCTTGGAGGCCGCTATCAGCTTGCGGGCGAGCAGAACCTCATCAGTTGGCAGACGGGTAGCAATGGCGCGTACAAATCGCTCGTGGTGTACGACCCTGCCAGCGACACTGGATTTGCCGCGATCACGGCGAGCGGTTCAAACGAGGCAATCCAGTCCGCCCGTGCAGAATGGCTGGCTGAAATGGCGAAGCGATAGCCCCAGCTTGGCATGACAAGGCAACCATTGAGCGGCGCCTGCGTTACGGGTATTCCAGTGTTCGTACGCCTCGCTGCTCAATCAAAGGTTCCTTTGTGATCAAACCGCTTTCCGCTCTCGCCCTCACCACCGCGCTCACCCTCGCCGCCTGCTCCCCGGCCGAAACCGAAGCCCCGCCATTGGTCGAGGGCGCGTGGACGGTCGACAGCAATGCCTCGCGTCTGTCCTATGTCAGCGTCAAATCGGGCGAGGTTGCCGAGACCAACGAGTTTACCGGCCTGTCGGGCAGTGTTTCGCCCGATGGGGCAGCGATGGTCGAGATCGATCTTGCGACCGTCAGCACCGGGGTCGATATCCGCAACGAGCGGATGCGCGATATCTTCTTCAACATCGCCGAGTTTCCGACCGCGAGCGTCACGGCGCAACTCGATCCGGCCGCGTTCGAAGGGCTTGGCGTGGGGGAAAGCACGATCCAGCCGGTCGCCGCGACGCTGAGTGTCAAAGGGGTTGAGACCAAGGTCGATGCCGAGCTGGAAGTGACCCGCGTCGCAGACGACCGCGTGCTTGCAACCTCGACCAAGCCGGTGATCGTCTATGCCGATGCGCTGGAGCTGGCCGATGGCCTTGCGCAATTGCAGGAGCTTGCCGGGCTGCCCTCGATCACGCCCGCGGTGCCGGTCACCTTCTCGCTGGCATTCGAACGCTAGGGCGCGCTTGCCCACGATTTTTACCCACGCTGTCGTTCCGCTTGCGATCGCGGCTGCTGCGGGCGGGACGCGGATTTCGCCTCGGCTGGCGATGGCCGGTGCCGCGTTTGCGGTGTTGCCCGATGCCGACGTGGTCGGGTTCGCGTTTGGCGTGGACTACGCCGACGAATGGGGCCATCGCGGCGCGACGCATTCATTCGTTTTTGCAGCAATATGCGCGGCGGCGCTGGCGCTGGTCTGGCGCGAGGCAAGGAGCCAGGTCGCGTTCGGTTTTCTGACGCTGGCGATGGCCAGCCACGGTTTGCTCGATACCCTCACCGATGGAGGGCTTGGCGCAGCCTTGTTCTGGCCGTTCGATAGCGGTCGCATTTTCGCCCCAGAAACCCCGATCAGGGTCTCGCCCATTGGCGCGAACTTCTTCTCGGCGCGGGGGCTCGAGACGTTCATGTCGGAGCTGCGCTGGATCTGGTTCCCCTGTGCGGTGCTGGCAATTTTCGGCTGGGGAGCACGGCGCGCGGCCCGGACCCATGCAGCTTGACCTTGGCCCCGACGATCGCACCGAGGTGCTGCGGCGGATGCAGCCCGCGCTGATCGAGCGTTATGGGCGGATCATCCGCCCGCCGGAAAAGCGGCGCGATCCAGTCTGGGTCCTGGTCCATGGCGTGATCGGCGCGCAGACGAAGACGGCAGCGTCTAACGCCTCGACCGATAATCTGCTCGCTGAATACGGGACGTGGGAGGCGGTCGCCGCCGCGCCTGTCGATGCGCTGGAGGAGCGGCTGCAACGCCAGACTTTCCCGAGCGTGTCCGCAAAGCGGCTCAATCAGTGCCTCAATGCCATTATCGAAGCGCGCGGGAGTGTCGATCTGCGGCACCTCTCCAACCTCGAAACCGCCGAGGCGATGACGTGGCTCGAAACGCTGCCCGGCGTCGCGCGCAAGATCAGCGCCGGGGTGATGAACGCCTCGACCTTCAATCGCCGGGCGATGGTGATCGACGGACATCACCGCCGGATCATGCAGCGTATGGGGATCGTACCGCCAAAGGCCGACACCGCTCGCGCTTACGATGCGCTGATGCCGGTCGTGCCGGAAGAATGGTCGGCAGCGGATATGGACGAGCATCATTTGCTGCTGAAGAAACTCGGCCAGACCCTGTGCCGCCCGCGCAAGATGCATTGTGATCGTTGCCCGGTGCGCAATGATTGTGAAATTGGACGCGAGCGGTGATCCGTTCGAATATGCTGCTGACCGCGCTATTGGCGACTTTTGCGATTGCGGCGTTTGCGGGAAACTCGCTGCTCGCCCGTGCGGCGCTCGCCGATGGGGCGATCGAGGCCGGAGCCTATTCTGCGATCCGCCTCGCTTCAGGCGCCCTAATCCTGCTGCCATTCCTAGGTGCGCGACCTTCGCGTGCGGACATGCCGGGGGCGATTGCGCTGGCGATCTATGTCGCTGGGTTTTCGCTGGCCTATCTCGATCTGGAAGCCGGGTTGGGCGCGGTCATCCTGTTCGGCTTTGTCCAGGCGACTATCCTGATCGTGGGCGCAGTGCGTGGTGAAAAGCTCACGCTTCTTGGATGGATCGGGGTGGCTCTCGCACTGGCCGGGATGGTCTGGTTGATGGCACCATGGGAGGCTCGATCGGACCGGACGACGCTGGTGCCAGGCCTGCTGATGGCCAGCGCCGGAATAGCGTGGGGCGCCTATACGTTGATCGGGCGAAATTCGGCGAGCAAACCCGGCGGGGCGACAGGCAGCACGGCGCGAAACTTCCTGCTCGCGAGCCTGCTGGTCGCCCCGATGCTGGCCTTCGATAGCGGCTGGCCCAGCGCGCACGGCGTCATTCTGGCAGCGATCTCTGGAACTGTGACATCGGGCATGGGGTATGTGCTGTGGTACAAGGTCGCGCCGCGTCTGGGGCTGGCGACCGTCGCGAGCGTGCAACTGGCGACACCGGTTGCCGCGGCTCTGGGCGGGATCGTATTGCTGGCCGAGCCGCTGGATTGGCGGCTGGCAACGGGCGGAGCGCTGATCCTTGGCGGGATCGTGCTGACGCTGTTCAAGCCATCCGGAACCAGCACGCCATCCGCTCGCTGATGAACCATGCTGAGCGAAACACAGGTCGAAAAGGTTTACCGCAAGCTGTCAGAGGCGATGCCGGGGCGCACGAAAAACGCCAAGGGGCCAAAGGGCCAGCCCGACGCCTTCCGTTCGTGCATCTCCTGCATGCTTTCTGCCCAATCGCTCGATCGCAACACGGCGGCAGCGACCAAGGCGCTGTTCAAGCTCGCCAGGACGCCCGAGGCGATGCTGGCGCTCGAGGACGAGGCAATCGCCGAGGCGATCAAGCCGTGCGGTCTGTATAACAACAAGACGAAAAACATCCGCAAATTCTGCACCGCTCTGCTGGATCGGCATCACGGCGTCGTTCCGGATACTCGCGAAGGTTTGATGAGCCTGCCGGGCATCGGGCGCAAATGCGCCGACATCGTGATGAGCTTCACCTTCGGCAAAGACGTGATCGCGGTCGACAAACATGTCCACCGGGTGTGCAACCGTATCGGGCTGACCGAAGCCAAGACAGCGGAAAAGACCGCGCAGCAGCTTGAAGAGCGCTCGCCCGAATGGGCGCTGGCAGACGGGCATTTCTGGCTGATCCAGTTCGGCAAGCGCGTGTGCCGCGCGCGTGTGCCCAAATGCGAGATCTGCGTTGTCAGCGATCTGTGTGAGACGGGGCCGATAGAGCGCCGCGAATAACGATGTGCTGCCGCAAAAAAGGGCGATATTGCCTTAACCACAGGTTTCCCCGACAAAGCTGCAACGCAGGAGCGAAGGAATTGGCGTGCGAGCTATTTGGGCAAAGTTCGGCAGAAGGCTGATCCTGGCGGTGGCCGTGCTGCTTGCGACAGGCGCACCAGCCTATGCGGAACAGCCTACATCATGTCCCGAAGCGGTTGCGCAGGAAGAATCCGAGAGGGATGATCTTCCCGCAATACAGCAATTGTGCATCGATTATCTGACCAAGGCCTCCGACAAGGAGCGGTACGAGATGATCGGCAGCTTCCTGGTCAACAAGCAGCAAAATCATCTGCGCTTTATTAAAGCCGTCGAGCTGAATCCCCTACTCGCTCAGATGGAGCCACGGACCCTGGTTCGCGCCAACGCGTACCGTGCGAAGGAGCACGACAACCCCGATATCGATTTGTCGAATGACGATCTTGAGGGATATATCGAAGACGCAAAACGGGTGGGAGACGAGGTGGCGCTTGCAGCGCTGTATTACTCTGCGACCGTCGAGCGTGCCTCCACCGACATGAACCTGGAAATCATGCAGGATTACCTCACGTCTGGTCTCGAGATCGTGGAGAAGAACGGTTTCGGCACCAAACTTCAATACGTTTACACCAACGGCCTCGGCAATGTCGCGTTCGAGGATGGACGGCTGGTCGATGCGTTGAATTTCTATCTCGACGCCAAAGAGCTATCGAATACGCTCTCATCGGCCAGAGCGATTGTTGCGAACATCAATATCGGCCGGGTGTTCGCCCTTTTGGGCACGCATGAAGATGCGTTGAATTACTACAGGGTAAGCAAACGGGTGCTTGATGCAGAAGGGGCCAACGCAAGCCCCAACCATCAGGTGAATTTGCTCATCTATATGGGTGAATCGCTGTTTGATCTGGGCCAGTTTGACGCGGCCGATCAGGCGTTTATCGACGCTTCGCTGATTATCAACGAACAGTCGAAAACGCCATTTGGCAGCCGGATGAAAGTCTTCAACCAGCGCCTTTATGCCAAGCATGCGGAAACCGCTGTTGCGCTTGGCGATGTACCCAGAGCCGTTACCCTTGCCGAAGCGGCTGCGGCTATAGAAGATCAGCAGCAATCCGCTTTTGTTCGGGCCGATGTCAAAAGCTGGCTTGCATCCGTGTATGCGGAGCGCGGCGAAGCGCGAAAAGCGCGGGATGCCATGGCTGATGCAGAACGGTCGATGATGGCTGACGGGCGAAGCTGGACCATTCTCAAAACACTAGAAGATGAGCGCAGGCACATCTTCGAATACGCCAAGAACATGGCGACGGCGGCGGCAAGTCTGGGCATTGGCGATATGGCGGTCCAATATGCCGGGCTTTCTGCCGAGCTTTCCGAAATGCTCATGACGCAGCGAGACTTGGCCGCGATCGCCAATGCGGAATCTTTGCTGGAAATCAGATCGGGGCGTGAGAGGCTTGCCGTATTGGCCGATCTGAATGCGCAGCAAGATACAGCGCTGAGACAGTCGCGCATCTCGCAATGGCTGGCGTTTGCGCTAGCGGCGATGGCGGCGGTAGTCGCGTTTCTGGTCTATCGTTTCTACCGGGCACAGCGCGCACTTGCTGACAGCAGAGCGCTGTATTTGAAAGACACGCACCACAGGGCGAAGAACAATTTGCAGCTGGTGACGAGCTTGCTCAGCATGTCGCTGCGCCGGATGAAAGATCCCGCGCTCGAGGCGGACAAATTCAGAGAGATCCGCGATCAGACGAACGCCATGGCGGCGCTGCACGATCACCTTCAGGAACTGCCACCGGAAGAAACCACATCAATCCGCGCCGACGAGTATTTTGCCAATCTCACCCATAGCCTTGAGGAAGCCTACAATGCAGCTGGCAGGATTGACACCACGGCGGTCGAAGCACTGAGGATCGACGTCAATCGGATAACTCCGATCTGTCTTATCACGACGGAGATTATCGCCAACAGCTTCAAACACCTTGGCAATGCCAATGTGGCTGTATCGCTGTCATGCGTGGATGAACCCAAGTCGAAGCGAGCGATTCTGGTAATCCGTGACGATGGGGCCGGATTTTCACCTCATGATGCAAAGCGGCCTGGTTCGGTCGGAATGGAATTGATCCATGATCTCGCCGAACAAATCGACGGGGTTCTGGAACTGGACACCGGACCTGAAGGCACGGCCTGGACGCTTAAGTTCCCTCTAGCTGAGCCAGTGCATGGAATGAGTTGAGGGCTGCGATGCAGGATCGGGAATCATATAAGCAGCGGGCCGTTACCTGACGTTACGACGCGCGACGTTTCACGCGCTCCCCGTCAAAACCGCGCTTGCAAGCGCCTTGATTGTGCGCAATCCGTGGTCCGAAGCAAGCATCACGGAAGGAAACTGCGCCATGAAAACCGCCATCACCGAAATGTTCGGTATCCAGCATCCGATTATTCAGGGCGGGATGCATTATGTCGGTTTTGCCGAGATGGCGGCGGCGGTTTCCAATGCGGGCGGGCTTGGCATCATCACCGGGTTGACGCAGGGAACGCCGGAAAAGCTCGCGAATGAAATCGCGCGTTGCCACGACATGACGGACAAGCCATTCGGCGTGAATCTTACCATCCTGCCTACCCTGACCCCGCCTGATTATCCGGGTTTGGTGAAGGCGGTGATCGATGGCGGCGTGAAGGTGGTGGAAACCGCCGGGCGCAATCCGGTCGAGCTGCTTGGACCTTTGAAAGACGCCGGGATCAAGGTGATCCACAAATGCACGAGCGTGCGGCACTCTTTGAAGGCGCAGGACATCGGCTGCGATGCGGTTTCGGTCGACGGGTTCGAATGCGGCGGACATCCGGGCGAGGACGACATTCCCAACTTCATCCTGCTGCCCCGCGCCGCAGACGAGCTGGAAATTCCGTTCGTCTCCAGCGGCGGCATGGCCGACGGCCGCAGCCTTGTCGCCAGCCTCGCCATGGGCGCGCAGGGGATGAACATGGGCACCCGCTTCATCGCCACCAAGGAAGCGCCGGTGCACGAAAACGTGAAGAAGGCGATCGTCGAAGCTTCCGAACTCGACACGCGCCTCGTCATGCGCCCGCTGCGCAACACCGAACGTGTGCTGGCCAACGATGCGGTTGAGCGCCTGCTTGAGAAGGAAAAGGAGCTGGGCGATGCCATCACGATCCAGGATATCCTGCCCGAAGTCGCAGGCGTTTACCCGTCGATCATGATGGAAGGCGAGATGGACAAGGGCGCGTGGAGCTGTGGCATGGTCGCTGGCCTGATCAACGATATCCCGACCTGTCAGGAGCTGATCGAGGGTATCATGAACGAGGCCGACGCGATTCTCGAACGTATGAACGGCATGGCGCGGGCAGGTGTTGCTGCGTAGTCCCAATGGGACGACACATGACTAATAAATATCAATGATTCAGATGGTTAAGGCTCGGCTACGTAGTTGACCTGATATCGGGAACCCGCATCTCTGGGTAATGTGATCACGTCTGGAAGTGAACGATTCTATCGTCAGAGGGACGTGGGAAGCCCTTTGACCGAGCGATAGAACTGTATGTTCCCGGCAGTGGGGTCAACTTGGACGACCGTCTGGCGCGTTTTGCTCGTCCATGGCGGCAAACGGAGCTGTGCGTGGGAAGTTTTATTGCGCTTGAAGTGTGGATCGTATTGGTGGCCGCACCTTGCATAATCAGTTGGATACTCGGTGACATGTATGGGGCGGCGCGTATGCGCAGATTGGTAGATGACGCCGCGCAGCCGCCGGTTCCACTGACACTTCCACCAAAGATCGCACCTCGATCGACCTCGAGGCAGGAGCGTGCAGAACAGGTGGCTTCGGCTAATGCGAACCGATTGACCATGACGCGCGATCCCGCGCCTGCGAATCTGGAAACCTCGGCAAACGTGCCCACCCGGTTGGAACAAGAGCGCTCGCGTCGTCGGCGTGAAACCTTTGATGGCATGCCATCGCTCGCCGAATTGCAGGCGCAGACGCAAAAAATCCGGCAGAGTGATCGTGTTTGGGAATCTGCCGACCTCACATTGTCGCCGATTGCGCCCGATCCCGTTTCAACCCGCGTGCTCGAACACTATCGTGGATCGATCGATGAACTGGCGCGGCGGAATTCGGGCCTGAACCGGAAACCGAAGCAACTCGTGGATGACGACCTGCCGCGCTTCTCGGATGCGGCACCGGTCCAACTGGATGAGCGAATTGGCTCGGAACCAGCAGGATCGCGATTTTCAGGGACGTTGCACGGCTCGCAGGGTGTCGCACGATCGCCCGACACTCATTTCATTTGAGCGTCTGCGTATGGTGCGACCTAGCCGTCGGCCTGACCCGAGGAATCGCCAGCTTCTACACGTGTGTAGGGGACGAATTCTTCGTAAAAGACGTTGCCGGTGAAAAAGCCGACAAAACGATCAACTGTAGTCGCCTGATCGAGCCGACATAACCGTGTGGCCTGGAAGTTCCGCGAAACAAGAATGTCGTCACGATCGATGTTGGCTGGATCGCGTGTTCGTTGGACATAGATTGTCTTGCCGCGACCATAGACATAGGCGGTCTTCTCGATCACTCTGACCCTCTGAGTAGGGAAATTTCTGATGCATTCCTGAGGCTCCCCGGCGACGCGCCCTTCGAGCAATCTGGCCAGCCGTTCTTCACCTTTGGTCAGTTCTTTTGTCTCTGCGCTTTCAGGCTGTTCGTCGTCAGCGAGAGCGGGAGGGGCGGCCAGCAAAGTGAGAGCGGCGGCGCTGGCTAGAGCGGCAGCTGGCAGGCGGTTTGAGCGTGGCAGGCGAAGCATGGGCGGTCTCCTCAAGTTCAGGCGATACGAGAGTGCATATCGTGCCTGAACCCGCGCTGACCGTCCATCGCGAAAAATACGATGCGGGTTTGTCTGGAGCGGCCTCAGTGCCACTCACTCATATTCGAGAGTGACGGCGAATTCGCCCTCGTAAACACCCGCAGCCTGATCCGATTCGACCTGAAGCCGTCCTGCGATCGTGAAAGAGAAGAACCCGTCCGGATTAGCGATTCGAAACCGGCGAGGGTTGGTCGAGATGATGATCGGTGGACGGCTGCCGATGGTCACCCGGTCCAGCAGCATCGTTTCAGTGCCGCCAGCGCGGGTCAGCAGGTAGTTGTTGGCATCCACGTTGATCAGAACGGTCTGGTTAAATGTGCCGTAGCCCCAGAATCGTGCCGGAATCTGCGTACCATCGACCTGGATCACGCCGCCGGTGGTCGTTACCGCTCCGGTCGAATCCATCGTCACCGCGCCGTCGCTGTCGCCCGGAATGATCTGGCCGAAATCGAGGTCAGTCTGCTTCACGAAGCTGAGCGGCGTGACCAGAAAGGCCCGCGCATCGGTGGTTTCCGTGTCCTGCGCAGACGCCGCGAAGGACGCGCTGCCGATCAGGAGCCCGGCCCAGACAAGGGCCAGTCGGTGGAGGATTTTGAACATCAAAGCTGCCTTGGCGAGTTGGTACGGCCCCGCTTTACAGCGAGGGCGTTAACAATGCTTTGAAAGCGTATTTAACACCGCCTTACCAAGGCGATTTTTCCTCAGCGATGGCCGGGATCGGACCCCTCGGAGATGTCTGGCAGGCTGGCCTGATCCACCCCGTCTGCCGGGCCGCCCTTAAGGACAAAGCGCCGGTCGCAGTAACCGCAATCGACATAGCCGTGCTCGTCGATTTCCAGAAAGACGCGCGGATGCCCCAAAGCGGCCGGACGATAGCCCGAACCGCCACGGATCGCGCTTGCGCCATCGCAGCTGACGCGGCGGGTTTCTACCAACAGGACTTCGGGTGGAGGAATGTTCATCACGACAGCCGAATAATCGCGGCGGTGAGTGAATTCAATCGCTGTTTCTCGCCAGACGCTCGAATGACTGCCTATTGATAGTCGGCTTCGATCGTGAAGGTGCCTGTGTAGACACCGCTTGCCTGATTATTGCGAAACAGCAGCCGTCCGCCGACGTGAAATTCAAACTCGCCGCCCGGATCGGTCACGAGAAAGTCGAAGTTACGATTAACCCGCCGCTCGAACGTCAGACCGTCTCCCGCGCCGACCGTCATTCGCCGGAGTCGCAAGTCTGCACCTGGGCCGGTTAGATCGATACGACGGTTCACTGGGACGGAAATGCGAATCTGAAAGGCCGCCCCGGCGCGCCCGGAAAAGCCGGCGCTTTGGCAAGCATCGAGCAGGGTCAGCCCATTGTTGGGGGTGCAGGTCGGTGTCTCTTCTGCGGTCATATCGATCCGGCCATTGCGCGGGACGATGACACGCCCGAAATCCATGTCGCGGGTTTTGACCAGAGTAACTTCTGACACGATTTCGGTCCGCGCAGGAATGCTCTGCGTCGCCTGTGCTTGCGCCACGTCTGGCACCGCCAGCATCGCGCAAGCACCTACGCAGAGCGCGGCGGCTCTGTGTGATGCGCGCGGCTTTGACTGCCCGCGTGGGATGAAATGCGCTTCGTGCATCCAGCCCGGATAGACTGCACAGTGAGAAGCTTTGGCTAGCATTCATGGTTAACACTGCGTTGACGGCTTGCGCCTCGCGCTCGCGCCTTTATGGCACCGCTCATGTCTGCTGAACCCGCCATCCGGATCGACAATCTCGCCAAACGCTATGCCGCGCCCAAGGGGGCAAAGGGCGAGGAGGCCGAAGGAAAGCTGGCATTGGACGGAGTGAGCTTTGACGTGCCGCAAGGTTCGATCTTCGGGCTGCTGGGCCCCAATGGCGCGGGCAAATCGACGCTGATCAACATCCTCGCCGGGCTCGTTAACAAGACCAGCGGATCGGCCGAGATCTGGGGCTTCGACATCGATCAGCAGCGCCGTAACGCCAGCCGCGCAATCGGGATCGTACCGCAGGAAATCGTGTTTGACCCGTTTTTCACGCCCTACGAAGTGCTGGAGAATCAGGGCGGGTTTTACGGCATTCCGGGCAAGGATCGCCGCAGCGAGGAATTGCTCGCCGCCGTGCGCCTTGCAGATAAGCGCAATGCCTATGCGCGCACGCTGTCGGGAGGGATGAAGCGCCGTCTGCTGGTGGCCAAGGCGATGGTGCATTCGCCCCCGATCCTCGTGCTCGACGAACCGACCGCAGGCGTCGACGTCGAACTGCGCCGGCAATTGTGGGAGCTCGTCACCGAGATGAACCGCGAAGGCGTAACGGTGGTTTTGACGACGCATTACCTCGAAGAGGCCGAAGAGCTGTGCGACCGGATCGCGATTATCAATCACGGCAAGCTCATCGCCAACAAGCCGACGCAGGAACTGATCGAAATGGCGCGCGACAAGGTTGTGGCGGTGACCCTGGCGAGCGACCTCGCCGAAATCCCGGCCCATGACGCGTTCTCCAAGGTCGAGCGTGCCGGAGAGCGCGGGGTCGAGGTGACCTATGACAAGGACAAGCTCAATGCGGGCCAGGTGCTCGCGATCCTGCAGGAGCAGGGGCTGACCGTCGAAGACGTGACGACGCGCGAGGCCGACTTGGAAGATGTGTTCGTGCAGCTTACGGGGACAGGTGCTTAGGCCCGGGAGGTTTGCGTATGCGGATAATGCTTACAGTTGCGGCGGCCCTGAGCCTTTCGGGCTGCGGCTCGCTCGCAAGCGATGAGGACGACGCGCTGCCAGATAGCTCGACCGAGATCGCAGCATCCCTGCCCCGCGCCGAGCAACCGACTGCATGCCCCGCCAAAGGCGCGGCCTTGCAGGTTCTCGGCAGTGGCGGACCGATTGCTGAGGCAGCACGTGCGGCCACATCTTATCTGCTATGGATCGATGGCGAGCCGCGCCTGCTGATCGATGCGGGCGCGGGAAGTTTTCTGCGCTATGCAGAAGCGGGCGGCAAGCTGGCGACGCTTGATGCGATCCTTTTGACACACCTCCATGCCGACCATGCAGGCGATCTTGTCGACATTCTCAATTCGGGCGGGTTCGAGGAGCGGACCGAGCCGCTGCCGGTCGTCGGCCCCGATGCAGCGCCGCGGTTTCCCGGCATGTCGGACTTCATTCAGCGCCTCGTCGGAAAGGACGGCGGCGCGTTTGCCTATAATGGCGGCTATATTGATGGCACCGAGAACAAGCCCGAGTTGCTCGTGCGCGAAATTGCCACGGCGGAGGGGACAGCCGCCGCCGGGATCGATGTGTCGAACGACTTTTCGGTGATGGCCCACCCGGTGAACCACGGTGTGGTCCCCGCGCTGGGCTATATGGTCGAAGTCGGTGATGCCAGCTTCGTCATCACGGGCGACCAGAGCGGGTTGAGCGAGCGCTTTCTTGCCGACCTCACTAACAGCAAGCCGACGATCCTGTTTGCCCACCACGTCATCAATGGCGAGGACGGCCAGCCGCGCGGGCTTCATCGCACCCCGGCGCAGATCGGCGAACTGGCGGGCGCGTTGAAGCCGGGGCGGCTGGTGCTGACGCACAATATGGAGCGCTCGCTGGGTCCGATTTCGGACAGCCTTGCTGCAATCAAGGACAGCTATTCAGGCGATGTCAGCGTTGCTGCCGATCTTGACTGCTACGCGCTCTAGCAGGTCAGCATCCCATCAGGCGTTTTGTTCGCGCCAGTCGCGATGCGCAACACGGTGGATCGCTTTGCCGCAATGCCGACAATTGCCCACATAGTTTCGTCCGTCATGTCGTACCCGACGGCGAAGGGGTTCGTGGCGACCGATAGAGCAATTGATCGATGAAAGCAGGGACATGAATGGGCTGCCCTTTCAAATGCAGGCAGTACATGAGCCGGTCGCGAAAACGCTCGCTCAGGATACTGTTCCAGTTGTGCGACGCGAACAGACGTTAAGCGCGTTTCATCGGCTGCACACTTAAGGGAAAGCCCTGTGGCCCGAGCGGCTAGGCCTCTTTTTCCGCATCGTGATCGTGCATTGCGAAAACGATGTGCTCCGTTGATCGCCGTGCGCGCCAGCGGCCATGTCGATTGCGGAAGATAGGCTTGGAGCAGCCTTTGCATTCGCCTGCAAAATTGAGGCCGTCCCACCGGACGGTTCCGTTGCGGGGGCGGTGCTGGCCAATGAGGCAGGCAGCGAATGAGAGGATGGACATGGGAGAGGGTGTCCTTCTTTTTGCAGGTTTAAACGACCGAAAACGCCCCCGTCTCTTGATACTATGCTCGCGTCGAGCACTGCGTTTCGTACCACCACACAGCGCTGCTCTCATAACCTGGTTCCGCTTGCCTGCGACCGGCGCTGTGCGAATTGCGGCAGGTCGATTGCCGGAGTGGCGCGACCAGACTGCTCTTGCCCTCGAATGCATTGGACGCCATGCGCGTGCGATGGTGAATTCCGGACACAATCACGACGTCATCGTCATCGGCTCAGGCGCTGCCGGGCTGACCGCCGCGCTTGAACTCGCAGAGACCAAGCGCGTGCTGGTGCTGGCTAAAGGCTCGCTGACCGGTGGATCGACCGCCTGGGCCCAAGGGGGCATCGCTGCGGTGCTGGATGCGGGCGACACGTTCGAAAATCATGTGCGCGACACGATGGTCGCAGGGGCCGGCCTTAACGATCGTGAGACGGTCGAATTCGTGATCGAGCGCGCGCCTGCCAGCATCGATCGGCTGGTCGAACTGGGCGTGCCGTTCAATCAGCAATCAGGCGACCTCCACCTCACCCGCGAAGGCGGCCATTCGCACCGCCGGATCGTGCATGTTGACGATGCGACCGGCTGGGCGGTGCAATCGGCTTTGTTGAAAGCCGCCGAGGACAATTCGAACATCACGATGCTACCCGGACGCACCTGCATCGACTTCATCACCGATCGCCACCGCGAACACTTCTCCGCCGCAGGGCGGGTCTGGGGTGTCTATGCGCTGAACGAGGAGACCGGACGGGTCGAACGCCACGTCGCTCGTGCCACTGTGCTGGCGGCTGGCGGAGCGGGCCGGGTCTATCAGTTCAGCACAGCCCCGCGCGGCGCAACCGGCGATGGCATTGCGATGGCGTGGCGGGCGGGCGCGCGAGCCTCCAACATGGAGATGATGCAGTTCCACCCGACCTGTCTTTACAATCTTGAGGTCAAGAACTTCCTCATCACCGAAGCGGTGCGGGGCGAGGGCGGCCATCTGTTACACCCCGAAACCGGCCATCGCTTTATGGCGGACTACGATAAAGAGCGGATGGAGCTGGCCCCGCGCGATGTCGTCGCCCGCGCGATCGACGACCAGATCAAGCGCTTCGGCCTCGATTACGTGCATCTCGATATCAGCCATCAGCCACCGGAATTCGTGAAGGAGCACTTCCCTACCATCCATGAGAAACTGATGGGGCTGGGCATCGACATGACGACAGGTCCGATCCCCGTTGTGCCCGCGCAGCATTACACCTGCGGCGGGGTCGTGGTGGACCTGTTCGCGCGCACCGACCTTCCCGGCCTGTGGGCGGCGGGTGAGTGCACCGAGAGCGGGTTGCATGGTGCGAACCGTCTGGCCTCCAACAGCTTGCTCGAATGCTTCGTCTATGGCGAGGCCGCTGCCAGCGATATCCTGACTATGTGGGACGAATTGGAAGAGCCGCCCGCGATCCTGCCATGGGATGAAAGCCGGGTGTCGGATTCGGACGAGCAGGTCGTGATCAAGCAGAACTGGACCGAAATCCGCCGCTTCATGTGGAACTATGTCGGTATCGTGCGCACCACCAAGCGGCTGGAGCGCGCCGCGCATCGGATCGAATTGCTCAAGCGCGAGGTGGAGGAGTATTACGGCAGCTTTGTCGTCACCACCGATCTGATTGAACTGCGCAACCTGCTTCAGGCTGCTGAACTGATCGTTAGATCAGCCCTGCACCGCCACGAGAGCCGTGGGCTGCACTACACGCTGGATTATCCCGAAACCCTGGGTGCAGCGAGCGATACGGTTTTGGTGCCGTGAGACCGTTGGCAAAAATCCCTTTCATGTGTTTTGCCGCACTTGCGTTGGTGGCATCGCCTGCGTCGGGCTCGCCAGAAACTTCGATTGATATTCATGAAGAGCCAGTAGGCGTAAGCGAGAGCCATCTGTTTCTCCTGCGCGTCTCCGACGACAATCTCGGCTATCATGAATCGAAGCGGGTTGAGGTGTTCCTGGTCGCAATCGATTGGGAAACCGGCGACGAGCAGGCAACGCTGATTGATAGGTTCGTCAAATCGGCAGATTATGGCAGTGATGGCGATTACCAAGGCTATTCGATCAAGCGCGATAGCGAGGTCGAGCCCAAAAGCCCTCATCAAATCCTGGTTTCGCGTGGGGCAGTGCCTTGGCTGGCTGCGCATAGGCCTGTCAGCGTTGAGGTCCCTCCGCAGATATCAGCGGATATCGAGGCAATCCGCGTGCGTTTCGGGCAAAACCAGCCCTATCAGATATCGCGCGCCGCAATTCAGCGCCAATTGGACCGGCAACGCGCATTTATGGCAAGCAACGTCGCGGATCATCCGCGCTCCTCCACTATGACCACGCGGCAGTATTTTGAAGATCGGCAAATCTCGGCAAGCGATTGCAGGCCTGATAGGCTACTTAATTTCTGGGTGCCGGACCGAACGAAGCTGTCATTTCTGATGCGCGTCATCTGCGCTGCTGATGACGACGGCAATCAGACTTCATTGGTCGTTCAACTTCAAACTGCTTCGGACGATGAAGCAGATCAATAGGGTGTTTGCCTTTGGAGCGATTGACCATGCGCCGGATTGCAATGTTCGTGGCTTTTCTGGGGGCGGCCCCTCTTGCTGCACAAGATGAACAGCCGCGTGATACCTCTGACAACCAGATCGTCGTCACCGCGCAGCGTTCCGGTGCGCCGATGTGGACTATCGATACCGACAGCGGCACCATCATTCTCGTCGGCGAGATTCGCGCGGTGCCCAAGTCGACGCCGTGGCTGCCGGACCGGCTGGAGGAAGCGACGGGTGAGGCGCAGGGTGCGATTATCCGCGCGCGGCCCAAGTTTTCGCCCGGCGATGTGCTCCGCCTGATCTTTCGCGGGGGCAAGTTTACCAAGCTGCCCAACAAGACCGTCGCCGCCGATTATCTCGACGAAGCCCAGCGCGCGCGCCTCGCCGCGCTCGAAGCGGAATACGATCAGGATTACGACCGTGGCAGCTTCCTGATGACCGCGTTCGACCTGCTCGCTCGGCGGCTCGATTTCGATGACGACACCACCAAGGACGCGACCGATATCGTGCGCAAGGCGGCGGACAAGGCCGATGTGCCAATCACCCGGCCCGAGCGGTTTCGCGGCGAAGACCTGCTCGATGATCTGGCCGAGGCTGACCCCGCTTCGCACATCCCCTGCCTGGAAGCGGCGATGGCCGCGACCGAGGCCGGGCAGGATATCATCGAAAAGCGCGGCAATGACTGGCGCAAGTTTGATGTTCCGGCGGTAATGGAGAACCCGCTCGAAATCGCCCTCGGCACTTGCTGGCCCTGGGCCGATCCTGAAGTCGGCGAGGAAATTCGCGAACAATGGACCAGCAGCATCGAAGACGCTGCCCAGACCGAGGGCGTGACACTTGCCGTGGTGCCACTGCGGGTGTTGGCCGAGCAGAACGGCGTGCTCGACCAGTTGGAAGCGCGTGGTGCCGTGATCAGCGGACCAGAATGGCGTTGATGCAAGGCTAAGCCCTTTTGTTGGTCGGGTCTGGTGTGCAGTTTATCTGCGTCACACGCCCGTCAGGCGAAACATTAGGCGGCTCGCCGACTTCCTTTTGAAAGAATCCTGCGATCTGGCATTATTGCTTCGGACGCCAACGGACACCCCCAACCCCTTTTTCCGTTGGCCCTGATCGACCAATAGAGCCAATCGCACGGGTGTAGGGACTGGTGCTCGGCGCTAGCGGTCCTTGCGATCGATCATCTTCGTGACGTGATGAAGAGGATGATTTGATGAACACCTTTACAAAACTCGCTTGCAGTTCCGCCGCAGCTTTGACCCTGGCATTTTCGGCTGTCACTCCCGCCATGGCTGGCGAGACATCCGACGATATCGTGGTCAAGTCGAAAGCCGCGATGAAGGAATGGCAGGCCGAAACCACCAAAGACCTGAACCGGGCGCTGGCCCGCGCACCGGCGGCCCGCAAGGTCCGGCCAAACAACGCGATCGTGCAGGTAGCTTTCACGCTGGGAGCAGACGGCAAAGCTGATGAGGTGACACTGCTCGACGGGGACGGCAACTGGGCCGCGCGCAAGGCCGCACTGTATGCCGTCCGGCGGCTCGACGGTCTTGATGCCGTGCCAGTGAAAAACCCGGAAGGTGCACAGTTCATCGCCAGCATGATCTTTGCGAACTCCTACGCGAAGCATGATGAACTGACCGCCAAACTCTGGAAATCCGAACGCGCCCGGATCGCTGCTGCCGGAGGCACCGACACCACCGTTCTGCTCGGCGGCTGATACCCCGGCCCCGAGACCCGGCCATCCGTGCTTGCCTGAGCGCGGAAGGTCGCCCGTGCCGCACCTGCAATCGCCTCCAGTCCCTTAAAGGCGAGTGTGGGTTGCGGTGCGTGTGCATGTGCGGCATTCAGCTTGGCCTTCAGGCCAGCACAGGAGCCGCCCCGACGATGCCAACCACCACCGCCAACGGCATGGAACTGTTTTACGAAGACCACGGCGATCCCGGTCATGAGCCGATCCTGCTGATCATGGGGCTGGGCGCGCAGCTGACGCTTTGGCCCGATGAATTCGTGGCGGCGCTGGTCGATCATGGGCACCGCGTGATCCGCTATGACAATCGCGACATCGGCCTTTCGCAAAAGATGGAAGGCGCGCGCGCTCCGGGCGTCGCCTGGCAGGTGATCCGCCAGAAAATCGGCTGGCCTGCCAAGGTGCCTTACACATTGTCGGACATGGCCGATGATGGTGCGGGGCTGCTCGACGCGCTCGGCATCGATCGCGCGCATGTGGTGGGTGCATCGATGGGCGGGATGATTGCGCAGCTGATGGCGGTGAACCATTCGGACAGACTGCTGTCGCTCACCTCGATATTCTCCACCACCGGCAATCCCAAGCTGCCACAGGCGGACAAGCAGGCGATCGAGGCTTTGACCGCACCGATCCCCTCGATGGAAGAAGACGCGCTGCTGGAGCATGGTCTTAATGTCCGCAGAAGTATCGGCAGCCCTGGTTACCCCAGCAGTCCCGATCGGCTGCGCGAGACGGTGTTGCAGAGCGTTCGTCGCAGCGTCTATCCGCCGGGCCTGCCGCGCCAGCTTGCCGCGATCATCGCCGATGGCGACCGGCGCGAGCGGTTGAAGCAGGTGTCGGTGCCGACACTCGTGCTGCACGGCGAAGACGATCCATTGGTCAAGGTCGAAGGCGGGCGCGATACCGCCGCGCATATTCCCGGCGCGCGGCTGGTCACGATTCCCGGATGGGGCCACGATCTGCCGGTCGAGCTGATCGATCAGATTGCAGGCGAAGTGGCCGCCCATGCCAAGAGCGCGGGCGAAAAGGTGTCACAGGCCGCCTAGGCGGTCAGCGCTTCCAGCGAACGGGCGAGGTTGGCGCGCGCCTTCGCCTCGAAGCTCTGCCGACCCCACTCGCTGAAATAGAGCCGCTCGCGCTCGGCGAAATGGCGCAGCACCTTTGCCCGGCCTTCTCGAAAGGCGTCGGCGGGCACATGCGCATATTCGCGCCGGATCTGATCCTCGTAGATGTCGAAGCGCTCCTCCGATGCGCCGAGGATGCCCAGGTCCATATCGAGGAAGTGCGCGCAATCTTCGCGTGCGGGGTCATCCAGATCGTCGGGCAGGAAATGCCCCTCGGTCGCTTCGATCATGCGCCTTGCTGTGGCGAGGCTTTCGGGCGGGATCGGCGGATCGGTTTCGACCAGCAGCGCGGCGCTGCGGCGTTCATTGTCCTTCGCGCGCGGATCGTAGATCGCGTCGTGGAAGAGGATTGCGTAGGTGACCGCCTCGCGATCGTGCAGCCTGGCCTCGACCTTCGCCATATGGCCCAGCAGCGCCTCGACATGCGACCAGTCGTGATAATGCCGCTGCGGTTCGGCGTGGCTCTTTCGCAGGTTGGCCAGCATCTGGGGCGGGACTGATTCGAGCATCGCCGCAGCCTAGTCGGCCATCATCGAATGCGCCACGCAGGCGCTGTACGCGCCGTAGGTCGCGACACAGAAGGGCACGATATAGGTGAGCACGACCTTCCAGATCACCGGTTCGGTGCCTGAAAGAATCACGTCCCCCTGATTGATCGCCACAAGGATCGTCCCGACCACGATCGACACGACCAGCGATCGGCGAAGCACCGGGCCATCGACGCACTGCTTCATTGCTTTCCGGTTCATCCTCGGACTTCCCCTTGTCGTCTCAAACGCCGCCTTACGATTCAAAAGTTTCAACGCTCGATTCGATTGATTCAAAGGCCTTGCCTGCCGGTTTTGCCCGCAAAAATTTTTTCGCAGATTCGTTTTAGGACTTGCGCGTTGCACGACCCTAGCATTTCCGGCGCGTCGCGGCGTTGCAGCAAACTAACACACCGCTTCATTTGACCGCCAGTTTCATTAATTCGGTATTTACCCTCTTGCGCCGGACTCGGCTGTGATTCAGTATCTAGTGGCTGTTCGGGGTTATTCACCCACAAGACCTAGTGATCGCATCGCGTAGCACCCATATCGGGATATGGGCTTCTGCGGAGGGGGATGGAGTCGCCTGGGTCGGGTGAAACGAGGCTTCGAGTGGGCCGATCGATGGGAAACCCACCGCGAAAGCTGTGGGTTTCGTGTTGAAAGAGCGGTATAGAACAGAATCGGAACAAATGCTTTTCTTCGCTAGAAGGGGCAGCGGTCCGATTCGGGGATGCGAACGGGGCTGAAATGGATTTCAAAGCGAGCGATAACGTGCCGACCGATACAATGGGCGAAGTGCTGACCGATGAGGATACGAGCGATGTGTCGAGCGCGGTCCAAGACGGCAAAAAGGCTGTGAAAATGGAAAAGAGCGACAAGGGCAGCGAAGAACTGGTCGCCGCGAAAGCGGGCGAGGCGCTGGCTGGTGCCCTGAACGTTATGGGCACCGAAGCTGCGAAAGCTGCCGTTTCCGACAGCAAGACCGTGAACGCTCGCCGCTTCGATGTGCAGACCGATGCCTCGCGCGATGCGAACCTCACCGAATTCGGCAAGGAAACGCTGACCGATCGCTATCTGCTGCCCGGCGAAAGCTATCAGGATCTGTTTGCGCGCGTCGCCGATGCCTATGCCGACGACGCCGAGCATGCGCAGCGCCTCTACAATTACATTTCGAACCTGTGGTTCATGCCTGCAACACCAGTGCTGTCGAATGGCGGCACCGGTCGCGGTCTTCCTATCAGCTGCTACCTCAACTCGGTGTCGGACAGTCTCGACGGGATCGTCGGCACCTGGAACGAGAATGTCTGGCTCGCTTCCAAAGGTGGCGGGATCGGCACCTATTGGGGCAATGTCCGCGGGATCGGTGAGCCGGTTGGCCTCAACGGCAAGACCAGCGGCATCATTCCGTTCGTTCGCGTTATGGACAGCCTGACGCTGGCGATTTCGCAGGGCTCGCTTCGGCGCGGCTCGGCGGCATGCTATCTCGATATCTCGCACCCGGAGATCGAGGAATTCCTCGAAATCCGCAAGCCTTCCGGAGACTTCAACCGCAAGGCATTGAACCTGCATCACGGCGTGCTGCTGACAGATGAGTTCATGGAGGCCGTGCGCGCGGGCGACGAGTTCGAGCTCAAATCGCCCAAGACCGGCGAAGTGCGCGGCACAGTCGATGCGCGTTCGCTGTTCCAGAAGCTGGTCGAAACGCGGCTTGCCACAGGCGAACCCTACATCGTGTTCAACGACACGGTGAACCGCATGATGCCAAAGCATCACCGCGATCTGGGCCTCAAGGTCTCGACCTCGAACCTGTGCAGCGAAATCACCCTGCCGACCGGTGTCGATCACCTCGGCAACGATCGCACCGCTGTATGCTGCCTCTCCTCGCTCAACCTTGAAAAGTGGGATGAGTGGAACGGCGACAAGCAGTTCATCGAAGACGTGATGCGCATGCTCGACAACGTCCTGCAGGATTACATCGACCGCGCACCCGATGAGATGGCGCGCGCCAAATATTCTGCCGAGCGTGAGCGTTCGGTTGGCCTTGGCGTCATGGGCTTCCACTCCTTCCTTCAGCAAAAGGGCCTCGGCTTCGAAAGCGCGATGGCCAAGGCGCTGAACCTGAAGATGTTCAAGCATATTCAGGCCAAGGCATCCGAAGCATCGATGCTGCTCGCACAGGAGCGCGGGCCGTGCCCGGACGCTGCCGAGATGGGCGCGATGGAGCGGTTCAGCTGCAAGATGGCGATCGCGCCGACCGCCTCGATCAGTATCATCTGCGGCGGCACGAGCGCCTGTATCGAGCCGATCCCGGCGAACATCTACACGCACAAGACGCTGTCAGGCAGCTTCGTAGTGAAGAACCCGTATCTGGAAAAGCTGCTTCAGGAAAAATCGAAGGATTCCAACAATGTCTGGAATTCAATCCTGGAGCGGGGCGGCAGTGTCCAGCATCTCGATTTCCTCACGCCGGAAGAAAAGGCGAGCTTCAAGACCAGCTTCGAAATCGATCAGCGCTGGCTGCTCGAATTCGCCGCTGACCGTGCGCCCTATATCGATCAGGCGCAGTCGCTGAACCTGTTCATTCCGGCCGATGTCGACAAGTGGGATCTGATGATGCTGCACTTCCAGGCGTGGGAAAAGGGCATCAAATCGCTCTATTACCTCCGGTCGAAATCGGTCCAGCGCGCAGGCTTTGCCGGCGGCGTCGAAGCCGACAACACCAAGGACGCGCCCGAGATCGAACTGAAAGCCGAGCTTGGTGAGCAGCAGACCGATTATGAGGAATGCCTGAGCTGTCAGTAAAAGGGGGTCGCCGTGCCGAAGGTTTTCGAATGGCGCGGCTACCGCTTTTTCTTCTATTCCGATGAAGGAACGCCGCTGGAGCCGGTTCACGTCCATGTGAGAAAAGATGGCGCGGAGGCCAAGTTCTGGTTACGTCCATTTGTTACCGTAGCGTATAATCGCGGTTTCGATGCGATTGTGCTAAGGCGACTTGCCAAAGAAGTCGTGGACCAACGTGACACGATAGAGGCAGCATGGAATGAGCACTTTGCCGGAGATGACCGAATTTCCTGAACCCATGAGCGTCCGTTTCGACGAGGCGATGATGTGGGTGACGCTTAAGGATGGACGGGTCATTGGCGTGCCATTGGCATGGCATCCGCGCCTGTTGGGGGCGACGCGCGAGCAACTCGATAACGTGGAATTGTCACCGAGCGGTTTGCACTGGGATGAGATAGACGAAGATCTCTCTATCCGCGGGATGATGATGGGGCAGCAAACCTTCCGGCCGCATCAATCCGCTGTCGCGCAATAGGCGCAAGGCCCGCTTTGCCATAGTTTACGCAGCTTTAAGCCCCTGCTGCTAAGCCAGCGTTCGTCATGCAGACACGCAAGAAACCTCGCAAAGCGCTCAACCTGCCCGGTCGGTATTTCACCGGGCTTGGCACGCCTATCGACGTCGTGCTGTCCGATGTTTCCGAAGGCGGGTGCCGTTTTCCCGTGGGCACGCAGAAGCTCGCGATCGGATCGCCCTTGCAGATCTATATCGCCGGGGCCGGGCCTTATCGCGCGGCGATCCGCTGGGTCGATGATGGACAGGCGGGTGTGACCTTCACCGTGCCGCTCGATCCCGCGCAGGTCGACAGCTTTCAGGTCGAACACGTGCCTGACGCCTCAGGTGCGGCGATCATCGAAGCTTTCGAGCCGATGGACGACGCGAAACCGCGCCGTTTCTGCTGATCAGCATTCATTTTATCGAGCGAAACCGACGGGTTAAGGCCGGGTAAGCGGGTCGAACTCGCGCATGGGTCGAGTCTATGTCATAGTAACTTCAGGGATGTTTGGGACGAAGCATCCGGGAAGGGAATTGACATCATGGAACCACCCATCTGGATCGGCATCATCGGCACCATTGTGATGCTCGGCTTTCTGTTCAACGGCTTGCGGCTGATCCGCGGGCCAAAGGGACATGCCGCCAATGCGGGCGCGCTGCATATCGCCATGGCCGTTATCGCGCTGCCGGTGATGTGGCTCGTGGTCGCGTTCTCCACGCTGGCATGAGCGCGCGTGCGGCGCTTTCGATAAAGCGGATCACGGCAGCGGGTGCGCTTGTCTTGTTGCTGTCGGCCTGCGCCAGCCAGATCGATGCCGGGGTCAGCCAGGGCAATGATGTGCCTGGGTTCTGGTGGGGATTGTGGCACGGGTTCATCTTCCCGTGGAGCTGGATCGGATCGCTTTTCAGCCCTGATATCGCGGTATACGCCGTCCCCAACAAAGGCGCGTGGTACGATTTCGGGTTCTTCCTGGGGATCACCGTATTAGGCGGTGGCAGCTTTTTCGGGTCGAAGAAAAGCCGAGGCGGTTAGGTTCCTGCGCCTGAACGTCAGGCCGTCAGCGCGGCGACAGGTTCGATCTCGATTGCCTTGATGCGGTTGCGCCCCGCGCGCTTCGCATCGTAGAGCGCCGCATCGGCGGTTTCGAGCAACGCATCGCGCGACACCGTTTGGTCGAGCGCTGCGATCGCAACGCCGATCGATGTGGTGATCATCGAGCGGCCTGAACGGCCTACGGGCAACAGCAGGGTCGCGATCTGGTGGCGTACATCCTCGGCGACCCGCCCGATATCGCCATCCGCTTCCTCCACCACAGCGATAACGAATTCCTCGCCGCCATGGCGCGCGGCAATCGCGTTTTCGCGATCGACGATCGAGGCGAGTTCATGCCCGACCATGCTCAGGCATTCATCGCCAGCGGTGTGGCCGTGCGTGTCGTTGAAGGCCTTGAAGTGATCGAGGTCGATCATCATCACCGCGATCCGGCGTGAAGGTCCGTCGGCGGAGGCATCCTCCAGCCTGCGGCTTTCGACCATCTCGTCGAACACTCGGGCAAAGCAGCGGCGATTGGGAAGTCCGGTCAAGGGGTCGCGGTCGGAAAGGTCGCGCAGCCGCTCGTTCGCGGTCAGCAGTTCGATGGAGGTTGCATTGCTGCGCAGGGTCAGCAGGAAATTGTGCTGCCGAAGCCGCTCGAACCGCCAGGCCAGCGGCAATGTCGAACAGCCGATGATCGCGAGCAGCACCAGAAAATCGAGATTGTGCGTCGGGTTGTCCGGCCTGCCCCACACATTCGCGGCAAAGGCTGCGGTAAGATAGGCGAGATCGAACAGGATCAATCCGCGCAGCGCATAAGGCAGCACGATATTGGCAAGGCCCAGCATGATGGCTGCCGCAGCGAGATAGCGCGCGGCACTCTCGGGCGGCAGATGGAGCGACAGGTGCACGATCACGGTCGCAAAGGCGATCGGCGACGCGCCCACACAGAACGAGGCGATCTGGTGCCACTTGTTGGCGCTCGCGATCAGGCCGACCAGCGTGATCGGGGCGACGGCCAGCACTCTCAGCACCGCGCCTTCGCGCACCATGTCCGGGTTGACGATCTGGTCGATCAGGATGGTTGCAAGGCAGATCAGCAGCCCGAGCAGGAACAGGAAATGCTCTTCTCGCGACAGCCGCCGGACGATCTCGTCATCATAAAGCGTGCGGATTGCATCGGGCCATCGGCTGTGCGGGCGGCCTTCCTGCACGATAGCGTCGATCTGTTCGGAATCGATCGGCGCATGTCTTTCCGGCACGCTTTCATCGCGCACGCCCGTCCCCACAGCATAAGCGCTCAACAGCGCCGCCTCCGCCGACGAGAAAGACTCCATCACCCCCATAGCGTCCTGCCCTAAACGCTCGTGCTTAATCGACCGTTAGCATTGAGCCCGCCGCCACGGTCGCTTTGCCAATAAGGGGTTTCTCTGGTCTACTTGCGCAACGTACACGTTAAGCTCTTGCAACCCGTGCAAGAGGGCGGGCGCACGCCTCGGTTCGACTCAGAATATACACGGTTTATCCCCGCCGAATCATGCGTGCTTGCCTTCGAATTCCGGCCATGATTCCCTATATGGGTAAACGAACACTCGCGAAGGAAACACAACATGTCGTTGCTCGAAGCCCGTAACACCTACAAGCCGTTCGAATATCCATGGGCTTACGACTTCTGGAAACGCCAGCAGCAGATCCACTGGATGCCCGAGGAAGTGCCTTTGGGCGAGGATTGCCGCGACTGGGCGCAAAAGATCACCGAGCATGAGCGCAATCTGCTCACCCAGATCTTCCGTTTCTTCACCCAGGCCGAT